>NZ_JAVAJH010000003.1:0-944509 GCF_030718165.1 Pseudomonas sp. LPH60 | reverse complement strand
GCTGCAGCGGTTTCTCTTGTGCTGTTTGCTCGGTCCGGCTGCCACCACCCCGTGACAGTGCTAAGGTTCCGGCCTAGCTTTTTGTATTCTCCAAGGAAGCCCTTATGCCGGACGCCTCGTCCCTCACCCCAGGTTTTATGGTGGTTCACGGTAACCGCCTGGACGAGTTGCGCAGCCTGGTGGTCAGCTGGATGCGGCGGTACCCGCTGGCTCCTCTGGAAAATGAAATCGCCCTGGTGCAGAGCAATGGCATCGCGCAATGGCTGAAGTTGGCCCTGGCTGAAGATCCTGAAGAGGACGACTCCGGCGGTTGCGGTATTGCCGCCGCCATCGATGTGCAATTGCCTGGCAGCTTCATGTGGCAGCTTTATCGCCTGGTATTGGGACGCGATGAAATCCCGCCTAAATCCCTTTTGGACAAAGCCCCGCTGACCTGGCGTCTGATGCGCCTGCTGCCAGAACTGATCGATGAGCCCCACTTCGAACCCCTGCAGCGCTTCCTGACCCACGACAGTGATTTGCGTAAACGCTACCAACTGGCAGAGCGCCTTGCCGACCTGTTCGACCAGTACCAGGTCTATCGGGCCGATTGGCTGGAGGACTGGGCCGCTGGACGCCATTCACTGCGTAACGTTCGTGGTGAAGCCAAAGCCCTGACCCCGGCCAACTGCTGGCAAGCCGAACTGTGGCGAGCACTGCTTCTGGATGTGGGTACCGAAGGCATGGCCCAGAGCCGAGCCGGAGTCCACCAACGCTTTATCGAGCGGATCAATAACCTGGATCAAGCTCCCGCTGGCCTGCCGTCACGGGTGATCGTTTTCGGTATTTCTTCCTTGCCGGCCCAGGCCTTGGAGGCTTTGGCCGGATTGGCCCGTTTCAGCCAAGTCCTTCTCTGTGTGCACAACCCCTGTCGCCATCACTGGGCGGACATCGTTGCCGACAAGGATCTGCTGCGCCATCAGTACAAACGCCAGGCGCGCAAAGCCGGTATGCCACTGGCCCTGGACCCGCTAACCCTGCACCAGCATGCCCATCCGTTGCTGGCCGCCTGGGGCAAGCAGGGCCGTGACTACATCAACCTGCTGGACAGCTACGACGACCCCAACAGTTATCGCGCGGCTTTCCGCGATGGCCGCATCGACCTGTTCAGCGACAGCCAGCCACGCACCATGCTTCAGCAGCTGCAGGACGATATCCTCGAGCTGCGTCCCCTCAACGAGACTCGCGAACTGTGGCCCGAAGTCGATCTCCAGCAGGACCAGTCGATCCGTTTTCACATTGCTCACAGTGCCCAGCGCGAGGTGGAAATCCTCCACGACCAGCTCCTGGCACGCTTCAGCGCCGAGCCCGACCTGCGGCCTCGCGATGTGATCGTCATGGTCCCCGACATCGACAGCTACGCCCCGCATATCCGTGCGGTATTCGGCCAGTTGGAGCGTGATGACCGACGTTTCATTCCCTTTACCCTCACCGACCAGGGACAGCGCGGTCGCGACCCGTTGCTGATCGCCGTCGAACACCTGCTCAAACTCCCGGACAGCCGCTTCCCGGTCAGTGAGATTCTCGACCTGCTGGACGTCCCGGCATTGCGTGCGCGTTTTGGTGTCGATGAAGCCGACCTGCCCACCTTGCACCGCTGGATCGAAGGTGCCGGCATCCGTTGGGGCATGAACGCCGAACAACGCGCCGAATTGGGACTGCCCCAGGAGCTTGAGCAAAACAGCTGGCGTTTCGGCCTGCGCCGAATGCTCCTGGGATATGCGGTCGGCCGCTCCGATGCCTGCGACGGCATTGAGCCTTATGACGAAATCGGCGGCCTGGATGCCGCGCTGATCGGCCCCTTGGTCGCGCTGCTGGATGCCCTGCAGATCGCCTACCAGCAACTCACCCAGCCTGCTGTGCCAGCCCAATGGGGCGAGCGCCTGCAGCACTTGCTGGAACAGTTCTTCCTGGCTAGCACCGAGCATGACGATTACCTGTTGGGCCAGCTCGAGGACCTTCGGGAAAACTGGCTGGAAACCTGCGACTCCGTCGGTCTGCAAGATCAATTGCCCCTGACCGTGGTGCGTGAAGCCTGGCTGGCGGGCCTTGATCAGGGCCGCTTGTCCCAGCGCTTCCTCGCCGGCGCCGTGAATTTCTGCACCCTGATGCCGATGCGTGCAATCCCCTTCAAGCTGGTGTGCCTGCTGGGCATGAATGACGGTGACTATCCACGGGCGCAACCGCCCCTGGACTTCGACCTGATGGGCAGCGACTACCGCCCCGGCGACCGTTCCCGACGCGAAGATGACCGCTATCTGCTGCTCGAGGCGTTGCTCTCAGCCCGGGACCAACTCTATGTCAGTTGGGTTGGCCGCAGCATCCGCGATAACAGCGAACGGCCTGCCTCGGTGCTGATCGGCCAGTTGCGCGATCATCTGGCCGGTGGCTGGCGATTGGCCGATGCGCGGCAATCCCTGCTCGAGGCCCTGACCCAGGAGCACCCGCTGCAGCCCTTCAGTGCCCGCTACTTTCATGACAATGACGTCCTGTTCAGTTACGCCCGGGAGTGGCAGGTATTGCATCAGGCCCCGGCAGAAACCGGCACCACCGAACGCCTTGAGCCTTATGTACAGGAGGAGCCCTTAAGCCTGGCCCAGTTGCAGGATTTTCTGCGCAACCCGGTACGGCACTTTTTCACCCAACGGCTCAAGGTGTTTTTTGAAGCCATGGAAGCACCACTGGCTGACGAGGAGCCCTTTGTCCTCGACGCCCTGCAACGCTACAGCCTCAGCGACAGCTTGCTGGAGGCCGCATTGAGTGATGCCGCACACCCGGATCAGGCCTTGCAGGCCCAGGCGCAAAGGCTGCAAGCCAGCGGCCTGTTGCCCATGGCCGGTTTCGGCGAGTGCCTGCAACGCGAACTCATGGAACCCCTGCCGGACTTGTTGCAGCGCTACCGGCAACTGCTGGATCTGTGGCCAACCCCGGTTACCAGTGCATTGCCTGTCAGCCTGGAATTGCAGGGCGTGCGCCTGGAAGGCTGGTTGAGCCACCTGCATCAACGGGCGGATGGCGGACTATTGGCCGTGACCACCATTCCCAACGGCATAGGTTCGCTCAAAACCCGCAAATGGCACCGCTTGATCAAGCCCTGGATCAACCATCTGCTGGCCTGCGCCAGCGGTTACTCCCTGACCACTGCGTTGGTGGCCAGCGATGACAGCCTGCTGTTACCGCCGTTGGAACAGGATCAGGCTCGGGCGATCCTCGGCAATCTGCTGCTGGCCTGGCAATCGGGCATGCGGCAGCCATTGCCGGTGGCCGTCAAGACTGCCTTCGCCTGGCTGGGCCAGACCGATCCTGACAAAGCCGCTGCCGCGGCCCGCAAGACCTACGATGGCGATGGCCAGAACAGTGAAGGCGAGCGTCGAGAAAGCCCGGCATTGGCTCGGCAATTCGCCGACTACAACGCCCTGATCGCTGATGAAACCTTCAGCGGCTGGGCCGAGACACTCTATCGCCCCCTGCTGGACGCCCCCTGGCGTTCAGCCCTCGGCGAGGAGGCCGGCGCATGACTCAACAAGTCCCTCTGGCCCTGGCCTTCCCGCTACGGGGTAGCCAACTGATCGAGGCCAGTGCCGGCACCGGCAAGACCTTCACCATCTCCGCGCTCTATCTGCGTCTGGTGCTGGGCCACGGTGGCGAGTCCGCAGGCTTTGGTCGCGAATTGCTGCCACCGCAGATCCTGGTGGTGACCTTTACCGATGCGGCCACCAAGGAGTTGCGCGAACGCATCCGCACCCGTCTGGCGGAGGCCGCACGCTTCTTCCGTGACGAAACCAGCGCCCCCGACAGCCTGATCGTCGAGCTGCGGGAGCAGTACCCCGCCGAACAATGGGCCGCCTGCGCCAACCGCCTGGACATCGCCGCGCAGTGGATGGATGAGGCCGCCGTCTCCACCATTCACAGCTGGTGCCAACGCATGCTCCGCGAGCACGCTTTCGACAGCGGCAGCCTGTTTACCCAGACCCTGGAAACCGACCACAGCGATCTGCTGGGGCAGGTGCTGCGTGATTACTGGCGCTTGTTCTGCTATCCGATGCAGGGCGATGCGCTCAACTGGGTGCGCTCCAACTGGGTCGGCCCGGCCCAATTGCTGCCCCGGGTGCGGGCGATGTTCGGCAGCGAGCGTCGTGAGCCGTCGGAACAGACCCCCAGTGAATTGATCGAAGCCTGTCTGCAGGAGCGTCGGGAAGCGCTGGTGCAGCTCAAGGCGCCCTGGCGGCAATGGGCGGTGGAGTTGCGGGAGATCTGTCTGCAAGGCGTTGCCAGCAAGAGTGTCGACGGCCGCAAGATGCAGGCTCGTTTCTTCGAGCCCTGGTTTGAAAAGATCACGGCCTGGGCCGAGGACGAATCCGTTGAGCAGTTGGATATTGGCACCGGCTTCACCCGCCTGACCCCAGACGGAATGAGCGAGGCCTGGAAAGGTGAAGCTCCGCAGCACCCGGGGCTCGATGCCATGGCTGGACTCAAGGCCAGCCTCGACGCCTTGCCCAGCCCGGACGCCGCGGTCCTGCAGCATGCTGCGCAGTGGGTCGGTGCGCGTTTTGAGGAAGAGAAGCGTCGCCGCGCCGAAATGGGCTTTGACGATATGTTGCTGCGTCTGGACAGCGCCCTGCAAAGCGACGGCGGCGAGCGCCTGGCGACTTTGATCCGCGAGCAGTTTCCGGTGGCCCTGATCGACGAGTTCCAGGACACCGATCCGGTGCAGTACCGGATCTTCGAAAGCATCTACCGCATCGAGGCCAACGACCCCGAAACCGGGCTGTTCCTGATTGGCGACCCCAAACAAGCGATCTACGCCTTCCGTGGCGCCGACATCTACACCTACCTGCGGGCCCGCCAGGCCACAGCGGGACGCTTGCATACCCTGGGCACCAACTTTCGTTCCAGCCAGGCCATGGTCAGTGCGGTCAACCATGTGTTCCTGCAAGCCGAACAGCGCCAGCAAGGGCAGGGGGCCTTCCTGTTTCGCGAAGAGGATGGCGAGAATCCGGTGCCCTTCCTGGCGGTAGCCGCTCAGGGCCGCAAGGAGCGCCTGCAGGTGGATGGCCAAGCGGTGCCAGCGCTGAACTTCTGGCAACTGCCTTCGGAGCAACCGCTGTCCGGGGCCCAGTATCGTCAGCAGCAGGCCGCGGCCTGTGCCAGTGCCATTGTCGATCTGCTCAATGGCGGTCAGCAGGGGCGCAGTGGTTTTGCCCGCGATCAGCAGGAACTCAAGGGTCTGTTGCCGGCGGATATCGCCATTCTGGTCCGCGACGGCAAGGAGGCCCAGGCGGTGCGCGGTGAACTGGCCGCCCGTGGGGTGCGCAGCGTGTATCTCTCGGACAAGGACTCGGTGTTCGCCGCCCAGGAAGCCCGGGACCTGCTGGTGTGGCTCAAGGCTTGCGCCGAACCGGATGTGGAGCGTCCGCTGCGAGCCGCCCTGGCCTCCCTGACCCTGAACCTGTCCCTGGTGGAACTGGAGCGGCTGAACCAGGACGAATTGGCCTGGGAAGCCCGAGTCATGCAGTTCCGCGGATACCGCACGATCTGGCGCAGCCAGGGCGTGCTGCCGATGCTCCGACGCTTGCTCCATGACTTCCAGCTGCCCCAGGCGCTGATGGCCCGCAGCGACGGCGAGCGGGTGCTGACCAACCTCCTGCACCTGTCTGAGTTGTTGCAGCAGAACGCTGCGGAACTGGACGGTGAGCAGGCACTGATCCGCCATCTGGCCGAGCATCTGGCGTTGTCCGGGCAGGCCGGTGAAGAGCAGATCCTGCGCCTGGAAAGCGACGAGCAACTGGTCAAGGTGGTGACCATCCACAAGTCCAAGGGCCTGGAATACCCCCTGGTGTTCCTGCCCTTCATCTGCTCCACCAAACCGGTGGATGGCAGTCGCCTGCCGCTGCATTACCACGATGCTGCCGGCAAGGCCCAGGTCAGTTTGCGACCGACGCCGGAGCTGATCGCCCAAGCCGATGAGGAGCGTCTGGCGGAAGATCTGCGTCTGCTCTACGTGGCCCTGACCCGGGCCCAGCATGCCTGCTGGCTGGGAGTGGCCGATCTCAAGCGCGGCAACCACAGCAGCTCGGTGTTGCACTTGTCGGCCCTGGGCTACCTGCTTGGCGGCGGTGCCCTGTTGGGCGAGTCCAAGGGATTGCTGCGCTGGCTCCTGGACTTGCAGCAAGGCTGTGAGGCCATCGGTGTCAGCGAGCTGCCTGCGGCCGATGACCAGCGCTTTTACCCGCCGCGCAATGACGCCAGGCTGCTGGCCCCGTTACAGCCGATTCGACGGGCGGCGGAGAACTGGTGGATCGCCTCCTACAGTGCCTTGCGCATCAGCGATACCTTGGGCAGCGGTAGCACCGAAGCACCGGAAAATCCCCAGGCACAGAAGCTCTTCGACGATGAGCGGCTGGACCCCGAGGCCCCTCGGGAAGTCGTCGCCAGTGGTGGCGATATTCACCGGTTTCCCCGGGGCCCGAACCCCGGCACCTTCCTCCACGGTCTGCTGGAATGGGCCGGGGAGGAGGGTTTTGCCGCCGCCCCCGCGGTGATCGAGGATGCCATCGCCCGCCGTTGCAATCGTCGCGGCTGGCAAGGCTGGATTTTGACCCTCAGCGATTGGCTGCAGCACTTGTTGCAGGCGTCCCTGCCTGTGGGGGATGGGCAACCGCCAGTGGTGCTGGGGCGACTGACCCAGTACCGGGTCGAAATGGAGTTCTGGTTTGCCAGCCACAAGGTCGACGTGCTCAAGCTCGACGAGCTGGTGCGCCAGCAGACCCACCAGGGCGCGCCTCGGGTCACCGCCGAGCCGGTGCTGCTCAATGGCATGTTCAAGGGCTTCATCGACCTGACATTCGAACATCAGGGCCGCTATTACGTGGCCGACTACAAATCCAACTGGCTGGGCGTGGACGACGCGGCCTACACCGAGCAGGCCATGGAGCAATCGATTCTCGACAACCGCTACGACCTGCAATACGTGCTCTACCTGCTGGCGCTGCATCGGCAGTTGAAGGCCCGGTTGGCGGACTACGATTACGATCGGCACATCGGCGGCGCCTTGTACCTGTTTTTGCGTGGCAGCCGTTCCGCGAGCCAGGGCGCGTACTTTGCCCGGCCGCCACGGCAGTTGATCGAACGCCTCGACCGCATGTTCCAGGGCCAGCCCGAGCCGCCCAAGGCCGAGCCCGCCTGGGAACAGGGAGTGCTGTTATGACCCAGGATCTGTTTGCCCAGTTGGCCGAGCCGCCAGCGCCCCAGTTAGCGCTGGCGCCCCTGGCTCGCGCCGAAGACCTGCTGTTGTTGCTTGAGCGCTGGGTCGAGCGCGGCTGGCTGCGGGCCCTGGACAAGGCTTTTGTCGGCTTCCTCCATGAGCTGGACCCCGGCTGCGATCCGTTGGTGCTCATGGCCGCGGCCCTGACCAGTCACCAGTTGGGTCATGGGCATGTCTGCCTGGACCTGTTCGAAACCCTCAAGGAGCCGGACTTCGCTCTGTCGCTGCCGCCGGAAGGGGATTCGCAAGGCGGTGCCACGGTGCTGCCTTCCCAGGTGTTGGCGAATCTGGAGGGAGCTCACTGGTGCAAGGTCCTGGCCGGCAGTCGGTTGGTGGCCCTGTCGGCTGATCACGGCGAGGCGTCCCAGCAGCGGCCGTTGGTGCTGTCCGGAAAGCGCCTGTACCTGCGGCGCTACTGGGCCTATGAACGGCGGATCGACAACGCCCTGCGCCAGCGCCTGGCGTCGACGGAAGCGACTCCGGAGAATCTGGCCCAGCGCCTGGACGGGCTGTTTGGCCCGGCCAAGGCTGCCGGGCCCATCGATTGGCAGAAACTCGCCTGTGCCCTGGCGACCCGAGGCGCCTTCAGCATCATCACCGGTGGCCCCGGCACGGGCAAAACCACCACCGTGGTGCGTCTGCTGGCGTTGCTCCAGGCCCCGGCGGTGGAGGCGCGCAAACCCTTGCGCATTCGTCTGGCGGCGCCCACTGGCAAAGCCGCGGCCCGCCTCACCGAGTCCATCAGCCTGCAAGTGCGGTCCCTGGCAGTCGCCGACGAGGTACGGGAAAAGATCCCCAGCGAGGTGACCACGGTGCACCGCTTGCTGGGCAATCGCCCGGGCACCCGGCATTTCCGCCACCACGCCGGCAACCGCCTGCCCCTGGATGTGCTGGTGGTGGACGAAGCTTCGATGATCGACCTGGAAATGATGGCCAATCTGCTGGACGCCTTGCCCATTCATGCCCGCCTGGTGCTGTTGGGGGACAAGGATCAACTGGCGTCGGTGGAGGCGGGGGCGGTGCTCGGTGACCTGTGTCGCGATGCCGAGGCCGGCTGGTACAACCCGCAGACTCGCGCCTGGCTGGAAGCGGTCAGCGCTGAGAACCTGGGCGCCAGCGGCTTGCAGGAAGACACCGGGCACCAGCATCCCCTGGCACAGCAGGTGGTGATGCTGCGCCACTCCCGGCGCTTCGGCGAAGGCAGTGGCATTGGCCAGCTGGCGCGCTGGGTCAATCAACAACAGGCCGAGGAGGCCCGGCGCCTGCTGGCGGCTCGCAGCCATGCGGACTTGTACAGCCTGAGTCTCAAGGGCGAGCAGGACAGAGCCCTTGAGCGCCTGTTGCTGGAAGGCCACGGCGAGGGGCCACAAGGCTATCGGCATTACCTGAATGTGCTGCGCAGTCAGCGTCCACCCGCGGACACCGCCCTGGAAGACCGCCGCTGGACCGATTGGGCGCGCAACGTCCTGCAGGCCTTCGATCGCTTCCAGTTGCTCTGTGCCGTGCGCAAGGGGCCGTGGGGTGTCGAAGGATTGAACCTGCGGATCACCCAGGCATTGTTCAAGGCTCGGCTGATCGACAGCGACCAGCAATGGTACGAAGGTCGCCCTGTGCTGATGACCCGTAACGACTATGGTCTGGGCCTGATGAATGGTGATATTGGCATCGCCCTCCAGCTGCCGGAACATGAGGGGCCGCAAGCCGGGCGTCAGGTGCTGCGGGTGGCTTTCCCGCGCAACGATGGCCAGGGCGGGGTACGCCTGGTACTGCCGAGCCGGCTCAATGACGTGGAAACGGTCTACGCCATGACCGTGCACAAGTCTCAGGGTTCGGAGTTCGCCCATACTGCGCTGATCCTGCCCGACGCCCTGAACCCGGTGCTGACCAAGGAATTGATCTATACAGGAATCACCCGGGCCAAGGATTGGTTCAGCCTGATCGAGCCTCGGGCCGGGGTGTTTGAAGAGGCGGTGCGGCGCAAGGTCAAGCGCCTTAGCGGGTTGATGCTGGAACTGGACTGAGCACTGCGTTGCTGTCCAGTGCCCAGCACCGTATTGGGGCGCTGGGCTCGCTGCATTTTCCCGGGCTGTGCTATCGTTGCGGCATCATTTCCGTGAAATTCAAAGAGAATCCCTGCATGGACGTGGCTGTCTTCAGGACAGAGCGCATTTTGGGGTGGAGGCAGTGTGTACTGTCGACCATTCTTTGCCTGTTCAGTCTGCTTGCCATTGCGCAACCAGAGCCGTCAGCCTCTACCAGCTTGGCGGAACAGCGGGCCAAGGCAGTGACGCAAGTGGTGTTGGGTATCCTCAGCTACGCTCGCTGGCCGGTGGAACCTGCAGAACTGCGCCTGTGTGTGGTGGGCCCGACCGAATACACCGACGATCTGCTCAAGGGCACTACTCAGGCTACCGGCCGTCCGGTGCTGGTGCGTCGCCTGTTGGCCAGCAGCCCGGCAATCGTCGGTGAGTGCGACTCGGTCTATGTCGGCAAACTGAGCAACGATGAACGGAGCCGCCTGTTCAATTCGCTGATCGGCCAACCCGTGCTGAGCATCAGCGAGGGTGGCGACCAGTGCACCGTTGGCAGCCTGTTCTGCCTGCGGGTCAGCGACAACCAAGTGTCGTTCGAGGTCAACCTGGATTCAGTGGCCCGCAGCGGGGTGAAGATCCATCCCAGCGTGCTGCAACTGTCGCGTCGTCGCCCGGCGGCGCCATGAAGCTGTTCAAGCCCAACGCCCGCCCGACCCTGCGGTCGGTTATAGGTCGCGGTCACCTGATCGTCGCCCTGTTGGCGATCTCCATGGCCAGCCTGTCCCTGACCTTCCTCGGGGTCCTGGCATTGCGCGTCTATGCCGATCACAACCTGCACCTGATTGCCCGGTCCATCAGCTACACCGTGGAAGCGGCGGTGGTGTTCAACGACAGTGTGGTGGCCACCGAGGCCCTGGCCCTGATTGCCTCAACCGAAGAGGTGGCCGATGCCAAGGTCTATGACAACCAGGGCCGTCTGCTGGCCAGTTGGCAACGTCCGGAAAGCGGTCTGCTGACCCGCCTGGAAATGCACGTTGCCAGTGCGATCCTGGAAAAGCCCATCAGCTTGCCGATTCTTCATCAGAACCGAGAAGTGGGCAGCGTCAACGTCACCGGCCATGGCGGCAGTCTGCTGCGCTTTCTGCTCAGTGGTCTGGTGGGTATCGTGCTTTGTACTGCCTTGAGTGCCTGGGTGTCGCTGTACCTGGCACGCCGGCAACTGCGGGGGATCACCGGGCCCTTGCGCAGCCTGGCGGAAGTGGCCCACGCGGCGCGGCGCGAGCGGGCCTTCGATCAGCGGGTACCGCCTGCGGAAATCGCTGAACTGGACAACCTCGGCAACGACTTCAATGCCCTGCTCGATGAGCTGGAAGCCTGGCAGACTCACCTGCAAAGCGAGAATGAGACCCTGGCTCACCAGGCCAGTCACGACAGCCTGACCGGCCTGCCCAACCGGGCGTTTTTCGAGGGGCGGCTGATTCGTGCACTGCGCAGCGCCAACAAGCTCAACGAGCGCATGGCGGTGCTGTTTCTCGACAGTGACCGGTTCAAGGAAATCAACGACAACTTCGGCCACGCCGCGGGTGATGCGGTGCTGGTGGCGGTGGCCACGCGAATTCGCGCGCAGCTGCGTGAAGAGGATCTGGTGGCCCGGCTGGGCGGCGACGAATTCGCCGTGCTGCTCAGCCCGCTGCACCGGGTTGAAGATGCCCAGCGCATCGCAGACAAAATCATCCACAGCATGGACGTGCCGATTCAATTGCCTGGCAACCTGTCGATCATGACGTCGCTGAGCATCGGCATTGCCGTGTACCCGGATCATGGCGTGACGCCCGGCAGCCTGTTGAACGCTGCCGATGAGGCCATGTACCACGCCAAGCGCGGTTCGCGAGGCGGGCAACACACAGTGGGGGCGGAGCTCCCTATCGTTCAGGTTCAAAACAGGAGCTAATTCCCTTGTTCTCGATGACGCAACGTTCGGTTCGACTGTTCAGCACCCTGGTGTTCATGGCCCTGTTGGCCCTGGCTGGCTGCCAGAGCGTGCCGCCCAAAGGTCTGACCCCGAAACAGATCGCGGTACTGAAACAGGAGGGCTTCGAACTGACGGATGAAGGCTGGGCCTTCGGCCTGTCGGGCAAGGTGCTGTTTGGCAGCGATGTGGAAACCTTGAACCAGGCCAGCACCGAGATCGTCCAGCGCATCGGCAAGGCCTTGCTCAGCGTCGATATCCAGAAGGTCCGGGTCGACGGCCATACCGACGCTTCGGGCAAGGAGGCCTACAACGTGCAGCTGTCGGTGCGCCGGGCCAAGAGCGTGGTCAAGGTGCTGACCCAGGTCGGCATGCGTGAAGAAAACATCCAGCTGCGCGGCCTGGGCAGCAGCGAGCCGGTGGCTTCCAACAGCACCGCAGCCGGGCGCACCGAGAACCGCCGGGTGTCGATCGTGGTGATCGCCGACTGATCGGCGATCCACATTTTCGCGGCTTTAGCTTGGCGGTCGCTAAAGATCAGGGGGCGGCGAACAGCATGCTGCGACTGTCCCCCATGAGCAGCGGCCGATTCTGCTCGGTCACCTCGCGGATGTAATCCCACAACAGGGTAATCCGTTTCAGTTTGCGCAGGTCTTCACGGCAGTACATCCAGAATTGCCGGGTCAGGTTGATCTCCTTGGGCAGTACTGGCAGCAGCCGCGGGTCCTGGGCCGCCAGGAAGCACGGCAGGATCGCCAGCGAGCGGCCCTGCTGCGCCGCCACGTATTGGGCGATGACGCTGGTGCTGCGCAGGTTGGCGCTGGCCCCGGGCACCACATTGGCCAGGTACAGCAGCTCGGAACTGAACGCCAGGTCGTCCACGTAGCTGATGAATTGATGTTCCCCCAGGTCGCTGGGGCGGCGGATCGGCGGGTGACGGTCGAGGTATTCCTGGGTGGCGTACAGCTGTAGGCGGTAGTCGCACAGCTTGCAGCACACGTAGGGGCCGTGCTCCGGGCGTTCCAGGGCGATGACGATGTCCGCCTCGCGCTTGGACAGGCTGATGAAGTGCGGCAGCGGCAGGATGTCCACTGAGATCGCCGGGTACTCATCGAGGAAGTGGCTCAACTGCGGGGTGATGAAGAAGCTGCCGAAGCCCTCGGTGCAGCCCATGCGCACATGCCCGGACAACGCCACCCCGGAACCCGAGACCTGCTCGCAGGCCATGTGCAGGGTGCTTTCGATGGACTCGGCATAACCCAGCAGGCGCTGGCCCTCGGCGGTCAGAACAAAACCGTTGGTGCGGGACTTTTCGAACAACAGGGTGCCCAGGGCGGTTTCCAGCGAACCGATGCGCCGCGACACCGTGGTGTAGTCCACCGCCAGGCGCTTGGCCGCGCTGCTGGCCTTGCGGGTGCGCGCCACTTCGAGGAAAAACTTCAGGTCGTCCCAGTTCAGGGTGCTCAGCGAGGTGATGTTTTTTTGCATGTTGGACCGGATTTTATGTGCGTTCTTATTAGGAATTTGCACATCTATACTCCAAAAACCGTCCGACACCAACTCGCGACAGCCCCTCTTTCAAGGCGCTTGCCCGCCTTGGTTCCCTGCATAAGAACTCAAGAAGTCAGGAGACCCCATGAACGCATCCCTCAAGCCCGACGGCACCACCCTGCAACAGGTCAAATTGCTGATCGACGGTGAATGGGTCCAGTCCCAGAGTCAGGAATGGCACGACATCGTCAACCCGGCGACCCAGGAAGTGCTGGCCAAGGTGCCCTTTGCCACCGCCACTGAAGTCGATGCCGCGATCGCCGCCGCCCAGCGCGCCTTCCAGACCTGGAAACTGACTCCGATCGGCGCGCGGATGCGCATCATGCTCAAGCTCCAGGCCTTGATCCGTGAGCATTCCAAGCGCATTGCCGCAGTCCTCAGCGCCGAACAGGGCAAGACCCTCGCCGACGCCGAGGGTGACATCTTCCGCGGCTTGGAAGTGGTGGAGCATGCCTGCTCCATCGGCACCCTGCAGATGGGCGAGTTCGCCGAGAACGTCGCCGGCGGTGTGGACACCTATACCCTGCGCCAGCCGATCGGTGTGTGCGCCGGGATCACCCCGTTCAACTTCCCGGCGATGATTCCGCTGTGGATGTTCCCGATGGCCATCGCCTGCGGCAACACCTTCGTCCTCAAGCCTTCCGAGCAGGACCCGCTGTCCACCATGCTGCTGGTGGAGCTGGCGGTGGAAGCCGGGGTCCCGGCCGGCGTGCTCAACGTGGTGCACGGCGGCAAGGACGTGGTGGATGCGCTGTGCACCCACAAGGACATCAAGGCGGTGTCCTTCGTCGGTTCGACCGCGGTCGGCACTCACGTCTATGACTTGGCGGGCAAGCACGGCAAGCGCGTGCAATCGATGATGGGCGCGAAGAACCACGCCGTGGTCCTGCCCGACGCCAACCGCGAACAGACCCTCAATGCCCTGGTGGGCGCCGGCTTCGGCGCGGCCGGTCAGCGGTGCATGGCCACCTCGGTGGTGGTGCTGGTGGGCGCTTCGAAACAATGGCTGCCGGACCTCAAGGCCCTGGCGCAGAAACTCAAGGTCAACGCCGGCAGCGAGCCGGGCACCGATGTGGGCCCGGTGGTGTCCAAGCGCGCCAAGGCGCGGATTCTGGAGCTGATCGAAAGCGGCGTGAAAGAAGGCGCCAAGCTGGAGCTCGATGGCCGCGGCATCCAGGTCCCGGGCTACGAGCAAGGCAATTTCATCGGCCCGACCCTGTTCTCCGGGGTAACCACCGATATGCAGATCTACACCCAGGAAATCTTCGGCCCGGTGCTGGTGGTGCTGGAGGTCGACACCCTGGATCAGGCCATTGCCCTGGTCAACGCCAACCCCTTCGGCAACGGCACCGGCCTGTTCACCCAGAGCGGGGCGGCGGCGCGCAAGTTCCAGAGCGAAATCGACGTCGGCCAGGTCGGTATCAACATCCCGATTCCGGTGCCGGTGCCGTTCTTCAGCTTCACCGGCTCCCGAGGCTCCAAGCTCGGTGACCTGGGCCCGTACGGCAAGCAAGTGGTGCAGTTCTACACTCAGACCAAGACCGTCACCGCCCGCTGGTTCGACGATGACAGCGTCAACGACGGTGTGAACACCACCATCAGCCTGCGTTGAGGAGCCTGACATGAACATTGCATTTATCGGCCTGGGCAACATGGGCGCACCCATGGCCCGCAACCTGATCAAGGCCGGGCATCAGCTGAACCTGTTCGACCTCAACCAGAGCGTGCTGGCGGAGCTGGCGCAACTGGGCGGGCGCGTTGCTGCCTCGCCCAAGGCGGCTGCCGAAGGTGCCGAACTGGTGATCACCATGCTCCCGGCTGCGGCCCATGTGCGCAGTGTGTGGCTGGGTGAAGACGGGGTGCTGGCAGGGATTGGCCGTGGTGTCCCTGCGGTGGACTGCAGCACCATCGACCCGCAGACCGCTCGTGAAGTGGCCGCTGTGGCTGCCAAGCAAGGTGTGGCCATGGCCGATGCGCCGGTGTCCGGCGGCACCGGTGGTGCACAGGCCGGGACCCTGACCTTCATGGTCGGCGCCAGTGCCGAGCTGTTCGCCACCCTGCAGCCAGTGCTGGCGCAGATGGGGCGCAACATCGTACATTGCGGCGAAGTGGGCACCGGGCAGATCGCCAAGATCTGCAACAACCTGCTGCTGGGGATTTCGATGATCGGTGTCAGCGAAGCCATGGCCTTGGGGGATGCCCTGGGCATCGATACCCAGGTGCTGGCGGGGATCATCAACAGCTCCACCGGCCGTTGCTGGAGTTCCGATACCTACAACCCGTGGCCTGGAGTGATTGAAACCGCCCCTGCGTCCCGGGGCTACACCGGCGGCTTTGGTGCCGAGCTGATGCTCAAGGACCTGGGGCTGGCCACCGAGGCCGCGCGCCAGGCGCATCAGCCGGTGGTGCTCGGCGCCGTGGCCCAGCAGTTGTACCAGGCCATGAGCCAGCGTGGGGAAGGTGGCAAGGACTTCTCGGCCATCGTCAACAGCTACCGCAAGCCGCAGTAAGGCAAAGATTGTGTAGGCGCTGCTGCAGGCTGCGAACGGCTGCGCAGGAGACGCAGCGATCTCAAAGCGGGATAGCGCCAAGCAAGGCCCTGCGGTCCTTTTCGCAGCTTCGCGGGCTCAGCAGCGGCTACAAGGATAGGTGTAGCCGCTGCCGCAGGCTGCGAACGGCCCGAAGGGCCGCAGCGATTTCAAGTCTGGCGAAGATTGGTATTGAACGCGGCCCCTTCAGCCGGGGCGTTTGCGGGAATCTGCGTCGGGCAGGTTCCCGCTTTTTTGTGGGTTCAGTTCGGGCGATTGGCAGCGGTGTGCGGGGGAGGGTTGAGACGGGTGTCGAGGCCGAAGCGTTCCTGGATCACCACCTGGTACAGCCCTTTGGCCAGCAATGGATTGATCAGAATGTTCCAGCTGTGCCGGGACACCGATGAGGGCACCAGCACGAATGGATGGTCGGCCAGCAACTGGTCGGCGAATTTCTGCTGGCCGGCACTGGGGATGCCCGGGATCAGCCAGTTGGGATTGGGCAGGCTGCGCTCATCCACGCGGTAGATGGCCGACGGGTCCTGGATCAGGGCGCCAGTGAGGACATGGGGCACGTTATCCAGTGCGGCAAAGCCCTTGTGCACCGCCACTTCCAGAATCGCCGTGGCCGGATCGGCGCTGCCATACACGGCCTTGATCCCTTTGGAGTTCCAGCGGCCGCCGCAGAGCTCGGCACCGATGCCACTGTCCCAGCTATCGGCGTGCCGGGCGGCGTCCAGTCGCCAGAAATGAATCTCGCTGCTGCCCGGAATACTGATCACTGATAGACCCCGTATTCCAGGCGGGTGAGGAACTCGTCCACCAGTTCGAAGCCGATGGGGTTGGTCAGCAGATCCACCGGTTTATGGCCGTCGAGGCCCATCACCGGCTTGGCCATCCAGTCCTGTGCCTCTTCACTGCTGCCGAAGACGTCCTGGGCCTTGGCCAGCACCTGGGCAAAGCGTACCGCGCGGGCACTCTGCTCCGGGTTCAGGGGTTCGTCCGGGGTTTTCAGGCGCCGATGCAGGGTGCGTTCGGAGAGGCCGATGATCTTGGCCAGGACCTGTTCGTCCTTGAGCATGGGGACCGAGGAGACGAACTTGATGATCGCCGTCAGGGGGATGCCTTCCTCGGTCAAGCGATAGATCGAAATGCGGTCGTCAAACCGTGCCCGGCCACCCAGGAGGATGTCCGCAGACTGTTCTTTCAATACCAGTTTGCCCCGCCGCTTGGGGGCAATGCCGGTGCCTGTCAGCGCAACCATGAGTGCTACTCCTGCCTTTGCCATTTGGCAGTGATTATATAGACATTTGGCGGAGCGCGTTGTGTTCAATGGCAATGCCGGAAGGGGAGCCCGGGTCGAAGGGGCCCCCCGGTGTGTTCTGACTCAGGCAAACACGAAGTATTTGCGCACGGTTTCCACCACTTCCCAGGTGCCTTTCATCCCGGGTTCCACCACGAAGATATCGCCGGCACGCAAGTGGATGGGATCGCGGCCATCCGGGGTGATCACGCAGTACCCTTCCTGGAAATGGCAGTACTCCCACTTCTCATAGGCCACCCGCCACTTGCCCGGGGTGCAGATCCAGGTGCCCATGATCTTGCTGCCGTCCTCGCTGGTGTAGGCGTTGAGGTTGACGGTGTGGGGATCGCCCTCGAGTTTTTCCCACTTGCAGGCGTCGAGGACGGGCAGTGGGTGGGTATCGCGCAGAACGGTAATGGGTTGCGACATGCTGTGCTCCTAGCGGGCAGAGAACTGAAGATGCACCCTATAGCGGCCCACGTTCAGGGGGATGTCTGTTCTCGACCTCGGGGTATCCAGAAGCGCAATGCGAGAGTCGCTGCCGGCTGGGGGATAACGGGCGGCTGGCGCTTGAAACATTCCCTCGACAAAGGGCGGTTTTTTAGCAGGATTTGCGAAATATCTGACGATGCCCGAGTTATTTCGCAAGAATCTTTACTGGTATCGCTCGTATCATTCAGTCCGGAGTGACCGAGAGCCGCACGAATGGAAAATACACCACGCTGGTGGGATATCAGCCCGCCTTTGAGTACCGCGACCCCGACCTGGCCGGGGGACACACCGTTCCAGGAGGAGCGCGTCTGGCAGTTCGGGCCCGAATGCCCGGTGAATGTCGGGCGCGTAACCCTGTCGCCCCACACTGGCGCCCATGTCGACGCACCCCTGCATTACCGGCCGGACGGCTTGCCCATCGGCGAGGTGTCGCTGGATGTCTACATGGGCCCGTGCCGGGTCCTGCATTGCCTGGACAGCGGCGCCCTGGTGCAGCCTGAAGCCGTGCTCGGACGCTTGGACAACTTGCCTGCGCGAGTCTTGTTACGCACTTATCCACAGGCGCCGCTGAGCACGTGGGACCCGGACTTTACCGCGGTAGCTCCAGCCACCATCGAACTGCTGGCCAGCCTCGGCGTGCGCCTGATCGGTATCGACACCCCGTCCCTCGATCCCCAGCAGTCCAAGACCATGGATGCTCATAACACCGTGGCCCGTCACGGCATGGCGATCCTTGAGGGGATAGTCCTGGATGAGGTGGCCGAAGGCGACTACGAACTGATTGCCCTGCCACTGCGCTTTGCCCACCTGGATGCCAGTCCGGTGCGGGCGATCCTGCGCCCCCTGGCCGATTGATTCCTACAATAAATACACAGCTGGCCGTCCGCGCCGTTGTGCATCCCGCCCCGGGTTGCACAGCCTGCGGGTGGTAACCGCTGCCTGAGGCGAGGAGCCCACGCCATGAGCCAATGTCCTTTTTCAAGCAACCCACCGGATGAATGGCATAACGCCGAGCTGAATTTCTCCGATTCCATGAGCTACGGCGACTACCTGGACCTGGGGCGTATTCTCAGTGCCCAGCATCCGCTGTCGCCGGACCACAACGAAATGCTCTTCATCATCCAGCACCAGACTTCGGAGCTGTGGATGAAGCTGATGCTTCATGAGCTCAAGGCCGCCCGCGAGCAGGTGCGCCAGGGCCAGTTGCCCCCGGCGTTCAAGATGCTGGCGCGGGTCTCGCGGATCTTCGACCAACTGGTGCACGCCTGGGCCGTGCTGGCCACCATGACGCCGTCCGAGTACAAGTCGATCCGCCCGTACCTGGGCCAGTCCTCGGGCTTCCAGTCGTTCCAGTACCGGGAAATCGAATTCATCCTCGGCAACAAGAGCGCGGCCCTGCTGCGGCCCCACGCCCACCGTCCCGAGCTGCTGCAGTCCCTGGAAGAATCGATTGCCACGCCGTCCATGTATGACGAAGCGATTGCCCTGATGGCTCGCAGCGGCTTGAGCATCGACCCCGCGCGCCTGGCCCTGAACAGCACCACCACGACTCAGCATGACCCGTCGGTGGAGGCGGCCTGGCGCGAGGTATACGCCAACCCTTCGGCCTATTGGGACCTGTATCAGTTGGCGGAAAAGTTCATCGACCTGGAGGATTCCTTCCGCCAGTGGCGCTTCCGTCACGTGACTACCGTGGAGCGCATCATCGGCTTCCAGCCTGGCACCGGCGGCACCGAAGGCGTGGGCTACCTGCGCAAGATGCTCGACACCGTGCTGTTCCCCGAATTGTGGCGAGTGCGATCCTCGCTCTGACCGCCCTGTTCGCTCAACAAGAAACGGCGCGTCCTCACCTTGGGGACGCGCCGTTTTTGTAGTGTTTGCCGATTGCCCTGTGGCGAGGGAGCTTGCTCCCGCTGAGGGGCGCAGCACCCCATCTACGGCCTGTAAGCGTTTTCAGGCATCCCGCGCCAGCAGGCTTTGCGATTGCTGCGCAATCGAACGGGAGCAGGCTCCCCCGCCACATTCCTCGTTCGCCATCAGCGACGGTTGCAACAGCTGACGTGGGGCCGTTGTGCGGCTAAAGTGGTCGCCCCTTGTGCGTTATTTTCATTTGATCAGGCAGACCACGTGGCCCGGACCTTCGAGCTTGAAACCCTCAACATGCGCCTCAACGATCCGCAGTTCGCGCCCCTGGACCTGCATCAGCGCATCCAGCGGGCCTTGCGCGGGCTGATCCTCGACGGTGCTCTGGGCCCTGGGGTGAAACTGCCGGCCACCCGGGGTCTGGCCAAGTCGCTCGCGGTGTCCCGGGATACGGTGGAGAACGCCTATGTGCAGTTGCAGCGCGACGGTTTCATCGTGCGCCGCGAAGGTTCGGGGAGCTACGTCTGCGAAAGCATCGGTGCCCAGTTGCGCGGAGCCGCCCGGCGTCGCCTGCGTTTGCAGGAGCAGCCCCACAGCGCCCGGGAGCCGGGCTCGGGGCTGAGCCGCCGGGGCCGGATGCTGGTCGAGCGCGGCGGTGTCACCGACCAGCAGGCGGTGAGTGCATTTGCCACGGGCTTGCCGGAAACCCGCAGCTTTCCCCTTGATGTCTGGGAGCGCCTGCAACGCCAGGTGCTCAAGGCCTATCGCGGCAACGTGTTGCTGCACGGCGATCCGCAAGGCGCCGAGCCGCTGCGCCAGGCCATCGCCGCCTACCTGAACCTGGAGCGCGGGGCCAAGGTGCGTGCCGAGCAGATCCTGGTGCTGAGCAGTACCCGGCAGGCGCTGTACCTCTGTGCCCAACTGCTGGTGGATGCCGGCAAGCCGATCCTGATGGAGAACCCCGGCTACTTCGGGGCTCGCAAGGCCTTCGAGGCCGCCGAGGCCTGGATCAATCCCATCGATGTCGACGACCAGGGCATTCGCACCGACCTGCTGCGGGCCGATCGCAGTGGCGGTCAATGCGTCTACGTGACGCCGTCGCACCAGTACCCCAGCGGTGTGACCCTGTCCCTGGAGCGCCGCCTGGAACTGACCCGCTGGGCCGCCGAGCAGGAGAAATGGATCATCGAGGACGACTACGACAGCGAGTTCCACTACGACGGTTTGCCCACCGCCTGTGTCCAGGGCCTGGACCCGTATCAGCGCACCCTTTACATCGGCACCTTCAGCAAGACCCTCTACCCGGGCCTGCGCATGGGCTACATGGCCCTGCCCAGCGAGCTGGTGAACGCCTTCAGCGCGGCCCGCAGCATCATGGACGGGCACACGCCGCAGATCCTCCAGCTGACCTTGGCGCGGTTCATGGAGGAGGGGCACTACAACGCCCATGTGCGGGCCATGCGCAAGCTGTACGCCGAGCGTCGGCAAGCCATGCTCGATGCCATCGGGCGGCATTTGCAGGGCATTGCCGTGGCCTTGCCGCCACCGGGCGGGTTGCAGATTCCTTGCCTGCTGGAGCCCGGCTGGAGCGAAGCGTTGACCCTGCAACGAGCCGCCAGGGCCGGTATCCAGTTACCAGGGCTCAGCCGGCTGTATGCCGGGGAGCACAAGCAGCCAGGCTGGTTGCTGGGCTACGCCTCGCTCAGCGCCCATGAAATCGAAACGACCATGGCACGCCTGGCCCAGGCCCTGAGAAAGGCCTAGCCAGGTGCTGGCCTTCAGGGTTTGACGGTACGGGCGGTCAACAGAGTGGCCCGGCCATGGATCAGCAGGTGCGCGGTCAAGCCGGCCACCAGCCCCCAAAAGGCACCGCCGACCCCGAGCAGGGTGACGTTGGCCGCGGTGGCGAGGAAGGTGATCAGCGCGGTTTCCCGGGTGGCCGCGTCGGCCATGGCATTGGCCAGGCTGCCGCCGATGGCCCCCAATAGCGCCAGGCCCGCCAGGGCGCTGATAAAGGTCTTGGGCAGCACCATGAACAGGCTGGCCAGGGTCACGCCGAAGGTGCCCACCAGGATGTAGAACAGCCCGCAGGCGATACCGGCGATGTAGCGTTTTTTCGGGTCAGGATGGGCGTCCTTGCCGGTACAGATCGCCGCGGTAATGGCCGCCACGTTGAAGGCATGGGCGCCGAACGGTGCCATCAGCAGCGAACCCAGGCCGGTGACCGTGAGCACTGGATTGGCGCTGGTGCTGTAGCCGTCATTGCGCAACACCAGCATGCCGGGCATGTACTGGCCGGTGAGGGTGATGACGAACAGCGGCAAGGCCACTCCGAGCAAGGCCTGCAGGGAGAACTGCGGCGCGGTGAATACCGGCACGGCCAGGCTCAAGTGCACGGCAGAAAAGTCGATCCGCTGCTGAGCGATGAGCAGCCCCAGGCCGATGACCAGGATGCCCACCACGGCAAAGCGCGAGGTGAAACGCCGCAGCAGGGCGTAGGACACCAACAGCACTGTCACCAATAGCGGGTCGGCGCTGGCGCCGCCAAAGGCATTGATCCCGAACTGCAACAGAATGCCCGCCAGCAGGCCGGCGGCGATGCCCTTGGGGATCATCCGCACCAGTTTGTCGAAGGCCCCGCAGCCGCCGAGGATGATGAACCCCAGGGCCGAGATCAGGTAGGCGCCGATCACCTCGGCGTAGGGCGTGAAGGGCATCACCGTGGCCAGGAAGGCCGCGCCGGGTGTGGACCAGGCAGTGATGATCGGCGCTCGGTAACGCAGGCTCAGCCACAGCCCGGTCAGGCCGACACCGACCGACACTGCCCAGACCCAGGACGCGGTCTGGGCCGCTGACAGCCGCGCCAGCTCGGCGGCCTGGAACACCAGGACAAAGGTTCCGCCGTAGTTCACCAGCACTGAAATCAGCGCCGCCACGGTGGGCGAGAAAACATCGGTCCAGCGCAGGCTTGTCGCCGTTCTGTTCATCAGCCGCTCTCCATCCAGAAACAGGCTCCCAGGCTCAGGTGCCGGGAGGGAGTCGATTCTAGAGAGAGGGCGGACTGTTGTTTCAGGCCACATTCACCCTAATTGGCAGACCGCTTTTGCGCCGCCAACAAAAAAGCCCGGCCTTGATCCCGGCCGGGCTTTCGGGTGTTGCAAGCCTGAGGCTTAGTGCAGGGCGGGCTGTCCGGCCTTGCGTGCATGACTCAGGCGGTAGAAGCCCCAAATCACCAGGACCCACACCGGAATCGCATACACCGAGGCGCGGATGCCCGGGATCATCCACATCACGCCGATGATCATCACCATGAACGCCAGGCACAGGTAGTTGCTCAGTGGCGACCAGAAGGCCTTGAACGACGGCACCACGCCACGCTCGGCCATGGCCTTGCGAAAGCGCAGGTGGGTCAGGCTGATCAGCGCCCAGTTGATCATCAGTGCAGCCACCACCAGGGCGAACAACAGCTCCAGCGCTTCATGGGGCGCCAGGTAGTTGACCAGTACGCAGAGCAGTGTGATCAGCGCGGAAATGCCCAGGGCCAGAATCGGCACGCCCTGCTTGTTGAGCTTCATCAGCGCCTTGGGTGCGTCGCCCTGTTCGGCCAGGCCATAGAGCATGCGGCTGTTGCAGTACACACCGCTGTTGTACACCGACAGTGCTGCGGTCAGGACCACGAAGTTGAGGATCTGCGCCGCCGCATCACTGCCGATCAGCGAGAAGATCTTCACGAAAGGGCTGCTGCTGTAGGCGTCGCCGCCGGCGTTGAGGCTCACCAGCAGTTCATCCCACGGATACAGCGACAGCAGCACGGCCAGGGCGCCGACGTAGAAGATCAGCACCCGGTACACCACCTGATTGATGGCCTTGGGAATCACTTTGCGCGGCTCGGCGGCTTCGGCAGCGGTGATGCCCACCAGTTCCAGGCCGCCGAAAGAGAACATGATGAAGGCCATGGCCATCAGCAGGCCGGTGCCGCCGTTGGGGAAGAAACCGCCGTGGGACCAGAGGTTGCTCACCGACGCCTGGCTGCCGCCGCTGCCGCTGAACAGCATGTAGCAACCGAGGACGATCATGCCGACGATGGCCACCACCTTGATGATGGCGAACCAGAACTCGGCTTCTCCGAAGAACTTCACGTTCATCATGTTGATCAGGTTGACCAGCACGAAGAACACCGCCGCACTGACCCAGGTGGGGATTTCCGGCCACCAGAACTGCACGTACTTGCCCACCGCGGTGAGCTCGGCCATGCCCACCAGGACATACAGCACCCAGTAGTTCCAGCCGGCGAGAAAGCCGAAGTAGCCGCCCCAGTACTTGTGGGCGAAGTGGCTGAAGGAGCCGGCCACCGGCTCTTCGACGATCATTTCCCCCAACTGGCGCATGATCAGGAAGGCAATGAATCCGGCAATCGCATAGCCGAGGATCATCGAAGGTCCGGCGGACTTGAGCACCCCGGCCGAGCCGAGGAAGAGTCCGGTGCCGATCGCCCCGCCCAGGGCGATCAACTGAATATGGCGATTCTTCAAGCCACGCTTGAGTTCACCTTGTTGCAAGGTTTGATCCACTAATGTGCGCTCTCTTCTAGTTGTTATCAGGACCGATCCCGTGGTGAACGGGACCGATCGCGGCTCAATGCTGACGGGATCAGATATTACTCTCGGTAAACCGCTCGTAATACAGCTGAACGCGGTTAAGTTGCTGTTCTTGCAGCCAGGTTCGGATCGAATCGACCATCGGTGGCGGTCCGCAAACGTACAGGTCGCTGTCTTGGTCGCGCAGTTCGCTGCTGTCCAAGTGCTCGGTGATGTAGCCGCGCTTGCCCGACCAATCCGGGTCGACGTCGCTGATCACCGGGGTGAAGCGAAACCCTTGCAGGCGCTCGCCCAGCGCCTGGATACGCTCCAGTTCGCACAGATCGGCACTCTGGCGCACGCCGTAGTACAGGTGCACCGGTTGCTGGCAGCCCTGCTCGACGATCTGTTCGAGCATCGCCAGCAGCGCCGACAGCCCGGTGCCGCCGGCCACCAGCAGCAGCGGCCGGCTGATCTGGCGCAGATAGAAAGCCCCCAGCGGCGCCTCCAGTTCGATGCTGTCGCCCACCAGGCAACGCTCGCGGATGTAGTTGCTCATTACCCCGTCGGGCAGCAGGCGGATCAGGAACTGTAACTGGTTGTCCGCACCCGGCCGGTTGGCGAAGGAGTAGGCCCGGCTGCTGTCGGTGCCGGGAACTTGCAGGCGCGCGTACTGGCCGGGGAGAAACTCCAGCGGTGCCTCGCTGCTGCCCAGCTCCAGGTGCAGGATGGCGGTGCTGTCCGAGACTTGGCGCACGTCGATCACCGAGCCGGTGCGTCGCACCGGATCGGCGTTGTGGCACAGACTGGAATCGAAGTCGAAGTAGAACGCTGCATCGGACTGCACCCGGGTCTGGCAGGTGAGCATCTTGCGTTGCTCCAGGTCCTGGGGCGAGAGGGCTTCCTCGTCCACGTAGTCCTGGCTGTACTGGCCCGACTCGCAACGGCCCTGGCAGGTGCCGCAGACGCCTTCGCGGCAGTCCAGGGGGATCTTGATGCCGTTGCGCAGGGCAGCGTCGAGCAGTATTTCATTGGCCTTGACCGGGAAGAACAGGGTCTTGCCGTCGGCAAAGCTGAACGCGACCTTGTGCGTCATGAAGGGATGTCCGTCGAGTCAGAGGTGGTAGAAGTCGAGCACCGAGTTGATCGTGTCGTTGAGCAGCAGCACGTGCTTGCGCTGGATCAGCCAGCTGTCGCCATGGGGCTTGAGGTCGTAGGTGGCGTGACCGTAGAAGTCCTCGGAGGTGGCCAGGCGATAGAACAGCGTGTGCCAGTTCAGGCGCACCTGCAGCAGCCCGTTGGCGCCCTCGGCGATGCGCAGGTTGCTGACCATGTGCAGGGTGCGCGGCATGGGAATGGTCGAGGCCGCCTTGCCGGTGCGCAGGCGGAACACCCTGTCTTCCAGGCCCGAACGGTTGGCGTAGTAGATCAGCGACATCTCGCGCTTCGGGTCCCGGGTGTAGACGTGTTCCGAGTCCCACTGCGGCAGGTGGAACTCGCTGTCCACGGCGAACAGCTGCAGGTAGGCGTCCCAGTCCTGGGCGTCGCAGAGTTCGCACTTGCGATAGAAGAATTGCTCGATCAGGTACTGCAATTGCGCATTCATGTTCATACCTCACGCAGTTTCAGGGACTGGCGCTGCAGGCCGTCGAGGAGGAATTTCTGCCAGTTGCGGTGCTGGTTGACGTACAGCCCTTCATGGGTGATTTCGGTGCCGGTCATGGCCGGCTGGATGCCCAGGTTCTCGCTGTTGGCGGTGGGGCCGGTGGCCCAGCGGTGATGGCCGCGCGAGACATCGCTCCAGCGCTCCAGGCGTCCCTGGAAGCCGCGCTGGGCCTCGCGAAACTCCACCAGGTCATCCGGCGTGCCCATGCCCGAGACGTTGAAGAAATCCTCGAACTGGCGGATGCGGTTTTCCCGGTCGGCATCGCTCTCGCCCTTGACCCCGATGCACTGGCTGATGATCTCGGTCTTGTTCCAGGCGATGGGGCGGATGATCCGCAGCTGGGAGCTGATCTGGTCGAGGAAGAACAGGCTGGGGTAGATGTTCAGGTTGCGCAGGCGGTGCATCATCCACTCGGCCTTGGCCTGGCCGTGCTCTTCCACCAGGCGGGGCATGATGCTGGCGTAGCCGGAGCGCACCGCCGGGTTGGGCATTTCGCTGAACAGCACGCTGTGGCCGTTGTTGAAGGCGAACCAGCCGTCGTCGGTGCTGGCGTCGCCGGCGCCGAGCTTGCTGTAGTCCAGGGTGGTGCTGCTGCCGCTGCCGTTGTCACGGTTGACCTGCTGACGGTGCTGCACCGTGGCCACGTAGTTGTAGTGCACGGTGCTGACGTGATAACCGTCCAGGCCGTTCTCGTTCTGCAGCTTCCAGTTACCGTCGTAGGTGTAGGCGGACTTGCCCGGCAGCACTTCCAGCTCACCGTTGGGGGACTGGGCGACCATCATGTCGAAGAAGATCCGCGCGTCGCCCAGGAAGTCTTCCAGGCTGTTGTCGGCGGCCACGTCCAGGCTGATGAAGACAAAGCCCTTGTAGCTGTCGATGCGGGCCTTTTTAAGGCCGCGGGTGGCCTTGTCGAAGCCTTCGTCGTATTCCCCCGGCGCCTTGACCTTCACCAGGCGCCCGTCGCTCTTGTAGCACCAGGCGTGGAACGGGCAGGTGAAGGTCGACTGGTTGCCCTTGCCCACCCGGGTCAGGGTGGTGCCGCGGTGTTGGCAGGCGTTGATCAGGGCATTGAACCGGCCCTCGCCATCGCGGGTGATGATCATCGGCTGGCGCCCGGCGCGCAGGGTGATGAAGTCGTGGTTGTTGGGCAGTTCGCTTTCGTGACAGGCGTAGATCCAGTTCTTCTCGAAGATCAGTTCCATCTCCAGATCGAACAGCTCGGGCTCGGTGAACATCTCCCGGGCGATACGGAACACTCCGTCCGCGGGGCGAAAATCCAGGCAGCCGTGGATGAAGTCCTGCCACTGCTCGACGCTTCTTGCACCACTCATGAGTCGGTACCTTTTTTATTCAGGTCAATCGGGTGCCGTCATTAGAGAGAGTGCGGGGCGCCGGTGGCTATCCGCTTAGTCGGCCAAGGCCATCCATAAAATTGCCTGGGTAGTTGTGACCCAGCTGCGACCCACCTTTGAGCGGATCGGCGATCGACAGCTGCACCACGGGGCGCCGATGGGCTACTGTGGGCCCGGCCAGATGAGGACGATGGGGGCGGGTTATCCACTTAGTGGGCGATTGCTATCCACTGGGTTGGCAGCGTTGCCGGCTGGCGCAAAACTTGCCCTGTCACACAAGACGCGCCGTCAGAGCGCGCTGAATAATAATTGCCGTGGGTGCGCCGTGATGAATAGCAAGGCTGATGGGCTGTTTCGCGAGATTCGTATCGATCGCTATGACCTTGAAGGGGCCAGGAACTGGATGGCGGGTATCTGTGGGCCGCACCGCCTGGAAACCGCTAACCCCGAACGCATTCGTTTCCACCACAGTGCCAACGTCCTCAGGTCACGCGCCACGACCCTGGGCATCATCGAATACGGCACCGATGTGGTCGTCGATATCGAGGACACCGAGCGCTTCAGCAGCTACAGCCTGAGCCTGCCCCTGTGCGGCGAGCAGGAGCTGAGCAAGGACGGTCGCCTGCTGCGTTCGGACCCGGACCAGGGGGTGATCGTTGCTCCCAACGAAAGCCAGGTGCTGGCCATCTCCGGCGACTGCCGCAAGTTGCAGGTGGTGATCTCCCGGCCGGCCATGAGCGAAGCCCTGGAGGCATTGCTGCAACGCCCGGTCGAGCAGCCGCTGCGCTTCGAGCCTGCCATGGACGCACGGCAGGGCGCCGCCGCGGCCTGGTGGCGCATGGCGCATCACTTCATTGGCGAACTGGCCCAGGGCAACGAACTTTACGAGCAACTGGCCTTCACCCGGGAAATCGAGAGCTCCCTGATCAAGGGCCTGATCCTGGCCCAGCCCAACAACTACTCTGCGGAGCTGCAGGCGATGCTCGGGGTCAAGCTGCCGCATTACCTGGTGCGGGCCCGCCAGTACCTGCACGAGCATGCCCGAGAGGCGGTGCACCTGGAGGACCTGGAAGCCGCCGCCGGTGTTTCACGCTTCAAGCTGTTCGAGGCCTTCCGCAAGTACTTTGCCCTGTCGCCCATGGCCTATCTCAAGCGCTATCGGCTCAATGGCGTGCGCCAGGACATTCTCGAACACGGCGCGGCGCGCAATATTTCCGAGATTGCCCTGGCCTGGGGCTTTACCCACCTGGGGCGGTTTTCCGCGGAGTACCGCAAGCTGTTCGACGAGGCGCCGAGCGCCACAGTCCAGCGCCACCAGGCGCGGCGCCCGGTGGGGTTCTAGGACGTACTACTTGCGCAGCACCAGATCCAGCAGGCCGTCCTGTTCCTTGATCTTCTGCAGGACGATTTCCGAGCGGATATCGGTAACCCCGGACGCGCGGTTCAAGTGATTGACGATGAAATCCGAGAAGTGCTTGAGGTTGCGCGCCTGCACCCGCAGCACGTAGTTGCTGGCGCCGGTGATCACGTAGGCGGCCACCACTTCCGGCCATTGCTGGACCTTGCTGATAAAGGTCTCGTGCCAGCCCTCCACATCCTGGCGCAGGGACACATGGACGATGGCTTCCAACTCGATCCCCAGGCGCTCGGCGTTGAGCTGGGCGCGATAGCCGCTGATGATCCCGTCGCCTTCGAGCATGCGCAGGCGGCGCAGGCAGGCCGAGGGTGAAAGGGCGACTTTCTCCGCCAGTTCCTGATTGCTGATACGTCCATCCTGTTGCAGGAAGTAGAGGATGCGCAGGTCGGTGGAGTCGAGGGTCATGGCTGGCATAAATCCGCGTTTTTTATTGGAGGATTAGAATTTTATTCGAGATTAGTACGATAACGCGCTGCACTTTGCACGAAAATTCTAGCTGGCTTCGTCCATTATTTCCTGAGTTTGCGGGTCGTCCAGACCCCGTGCCCGGCCTGTTCCAGGCGGGCATGACCTTGACCAAGACAGGACTTCCAATGATCGATAAAAACCACTGCCTGCGTCTCGATGAACAGGACCCACTGGCGCCGCTGCGCCAACAGTTCGCCTTGCCCGAGGGGGTGATCTACCTCGATGGCAACTCCCTGGGTGCTCGCCCTGTGGCCGCCCTGGAACGGGCCCGGCAAGTGATCGAGCAGGAGTGGGGCGACGGCCTGATCCGCAGTTGGAACAGCGCCGGCTGGCGTGACCTGTCCCAGCGCCTGGGGGATCGCCTGGCCCCGCTGATCGGCGCCGGCAGCGGCGAAGTGGTGATCACCGACACCACGTCCATCAACCTGTTCAAGGTGCTCAGCGCCGCCCTGCAGGTGCAGGCCCAGCGTGCCCCCGAGCGGCGGGTGATCGTTTCCGAGAGCAGCAATTTTCCCACCGACCTGTACATCGCCGAGGGCCTGACCCGGATGCTTGAGCAGGGCTATTCCCTGCGCCTGGTAGACAGCCCGGAACAACTGCCAGCCGCCATCGACCAGGACGTGGCGGTGGTGATGCTCACCCACGTCAACTACAAGACCGGCTACATGCACGACATGCAGGCCGTCACCGGGTTGATCCACGAAGCCGGCGCCCTGAGCCTCTGGGACCTGGCCCACTCGGCCGGCGCAGTGCCGGTGGAGCTGAATCGCAGCGGCGCCGACTACGCCATCGGCTGCACCTACAAATACCTCAACGGCGGCCCGGGTTCGCAAGCCTTCGCCTGGGTTGCTCCTGCCCTGTGCAACCTGGTGACCCAGCCGCTGTCCGGCTGGTTCGGCCATGCCCGGCAGTTCGACATGGCCACCCAGTACGAGCCCGCCAGCGGTATCGCCCGCTACCTGTGCGGCACCCAGCCGATCACTTCGCTGGCCATGGTCGAGTGCGGCCTGGAGGTCTTCGAACAGACCGACATGCAGAGCCTGCGGCGCAAGTCCCTGGCCCTGACCGACCTGTTCATCGAACTGGTGGAACAGCGTTGCGCCGGCCACGACCTGAAGCTGGTGACCCCACGCGATCACGCCAAGCGTGGCAGCCACGTGAGCTTCGAACACCCTGAAGGTTATGCCGTGATCCAGGCCCTGATCGCCCGGGGCGTGATTGGTGATTATCGCGAGCCGCGCATCATGCGTTTCGGCTTCACCCCGCTGTACACCCGTTTCAGCGAAGTCTGGGACGCGGTGCAGATTCTCGGTGAAATCCTCGATCAGAAAACCTGGGCCCAGGCGCAGTTCCAGGTGCGTCATAGCGTGACCTGAGACGCGCTTTATCCCCTGGTTGCTGCTGCATGCGGCAACCAGGGCAGCGGCACAAGGACGGGCCGTCACAACGATTCATACGTGCACACAACAATAAAGAGGCACTCAAAGTGACCACCTCCAACAAGGGTTTCGAAGCGATTTCCAATCGCGAGCACGGCCTCAGGCGGCAGTTGACCGCCGGCCAGATGAGCATGATCGCCATCGGCGGGGCCATCGGCACCGGCCTGTTCATGGGCAGTGCCTATGCCATCGGCTATGCCGGCCCCAGCGTGCTGCTGAGTTACGCCATCGGCGCGTTGATCACTCTGCTGCTGATGGGTTGCCTGGCGGAAATGACCGTGGCCCATTCCACTTCTGGCTCCTTCGGCGCCTACGCCGAGTTCTACATCGGCCCGCTGGCCGGGTTCCTGGTGCGTTATGCCTACTGGGCGGCCATCGTGCTGGCGGTGGGCGCCGAGGTCACGGCCATCGCCATGTACATGAAGTACTGGTTCGCCAACGTTCCGGAGTGGGTGTGGATTGTTTCCTTCTCCAGCGTGCTGATTCTGCTTAACGCCATCAGCGTGAAGACCTTCGGCAACTTCGAATACTGGTTCTCCACCATCAAGATCGCCGCCATCGTCGGTTTCATCATCCTTGCGGTGTATGTGGTGTTCGGCTCCGGCAACCCCGATTACGGCGTGCACAACTACAGCGCCCACGGCGGCTTCTTTCCCAATGGTTTCCAGGGCATGTGGATCGCGGTGATCGTGTCGATCTTCAGTTACCTGAGCGTGGAAATGATCGCGGTGGCGGCGGGGGAGGCCAAGGACCCGCAGCGCGCGGTGAAGCAGGCGTTTCGCGCCACCATCGTGCGCCTGGTGGTGTTCTACCTGCTGACCCTGGCCCTGATGCTGGCCATCGTGCCCTGGGTCCAGGCGGGCAAGGCCCAGAGCCCGTTCGTCACGGTGATGCAGACCATCGGCATTCCCGGGGCCACCGGGGTGATGAACTTCGTGATCCTGATCGCGGCCCTGTCGGCGATGAACAGCCAGCTCTACATCACCACGCGGATGATGTTCAGCCTGTCCCGCGCCGGCTTTGCGCCCAAGTCCATGGGCGCCCTGAGCAAGACCGGGATTCCGCTGAATGCCTTGTTGCTGTCCAGCTCCGGTATTGCCCTGGCCACCTTGATCAACGTGCTGTACCCGGAGAGCTCATTCGTCCTGATGATGGCGATCTCGATGTTCGGCGCGATCTTCACCTGGTTCATGATCTTCCTCACCCACTACTGCTTCCGTCGTTATCACCAGCGCCACGGTGAACAGCAACTGTCATTCCGCATGCGCCTGTTTCCCTACAGCACCCTGCTGGGGCTGGTGCTGATGGGGGCGGTGATGATCACCACCTTCTTCACCGAGGCGTTCAAGATGACCCTGGTGTTCGGGGTACCCTTCCTGCTGTTGCTGACCCTGGTCTACTACCTGTGCTTCCGTAAGCCCAGGACGGTCGCCGGACTGTCCGAGGTCTGAGGCCACGCCTCCCGGATGTCCAGCAGCTTGGCGTGTTCTCGTATACGTGGAGGCCGGTGTACCGGCCGATCACCCCATTCATGGGCTTCGCATCCTGGTCGATACGATTCTCCGCGAGCTGAGCGATCTGCTGGACACCCGCCATGCGGACGCTGGGCGGCCGTCGAATCCGTCTGAGCGGATTCTCCGGGCATCGCTGGTGCAGGTTGTGTATAGCGTGCGTAGTGAGCGACTAAGGAGGGTGGTGAGGCCTCGCCACCTTGCGAGGTTGGGTCACCTGGGCCTTAGCGGCTTACAATGCGATCCGCCTGGGCGCAATCGCTGGGTGGTGGCAGCCATCCCCGACATGAGTTGTGGTGAGTGTCGCGCTTGCGACGAACGAGCCGACTTGAAAATCCAAAACCTTCAAAGGTGCTGCGCATGACAAATTGGCAACGTGGTGACTTAGTCGAGCTGGACGGCCTTCTTGCGGTCGTGGTCGGCATTGAGGGGGACCCAAATGTCCCCGAGGAACACATCGCAGTTTGGTTTGGTGCCCCAAGTTGCCTCCGAAAGTCTAAGGGCGGAGCTGGTGGAGCGAGTCCGGAGGTCTGGACGGTGCCAGCGGACTTGTTCGTGCGAGCCGCTGAGCCTGATTGGCGTCACTAATTAATTGAATTTTCTATCGGAATGCACCTTTCTGCTCCTTTCTCAACGACCCGCTAGAGGCTGCCCAAGGGGCACTCTTCGCGAGCCTGTTGCAGGCTGGTCTCGAAGACTTCGAGCCGGCCCTGCAACTGCTGCAAGTCATCGATCTGTTGTTGCAGCTCGCGCCTCTTTTGCGCCAGGGCGGCCTGTGCGCGGTCCCAGGGAAAGGCCTGGCCCTGGTGCGTGGCGAACACCTGCTGCAATTCCTTGAGTTTGAAACCCAACTGCTGCGCGCACTTGATGAACATCAGTTGCTCGACGCTCTGGGCGTCATAGAGACGGTAGCGACCCTGACGCGGAGCTTCGGGCAACAGGCCGATGGCTTCGTAGTGACGGATGCTCTTGACCGTGGTCCCGGACAGTTGCGCGGCTTGGCCGATGTACATGAAAACTCCTTGTTCAGTACCGATTTCGGGCGGTGGACAGCCTTGCGCATTATCCGGTGGATTCACTGCCTGGCAAGGTATTGCGCCTGCATCAGCCAATCCGCCTTGCGTTCTTCGCTGGCGTCCAGCACCGGGCCAAAGGTCAGGGTGCGCAACGGCTTGATGCCGCAGAAGGCCAGGGTGGTGCGGCGCATCTGCTGCAAGCCGGGCATGCGATAGAACCAGCGGAAATACCAGGGCGGGGTGTCCATGGTCACCATCAGGTGGGCGGTGCGGCCCTTGAGCAGTTGCTCGGGAAAGGCCTTGCCGGGGCGGTACTTGAAGGCGAAGCCCGGCAGCAGCACACGGTCGAGAAAGCCCTTCATCAGGGCTGGAATCCCGCCCCACCAGATGGGGAAGACCCAGGTCAGGTGCTCGGCCCAGAGGATGTCGGCCTGGGCCCGTTGCAGGTCTTCCTCCAGAGGCTGGATCTGCCGGTAGCCTTCGCGCAGCACCGGATCGAAGCGCAGCTCGCCGAGCCTGAGCTGGCGCACGTCATGCCCGGCTTCCTGCGCCGCCTTCACATAGCGCTCGCTCAATGCCGCGCACAGGCTGTTGCGCGAGGGGTGGCCGAGAATCACCAGGATGCGTTTGCTCATTGCCGTGGTCCTTGAGGGATTAAACCCCAAGGCTAAAGTCTGCCCCTAAGGGGAGAGTCAAGGCGGCAGCAGTGCCGCGCACAAACCTTGGGCATACAGCGGCAGCGTTGCGAAGTCACGGGCGCACAACAGCAACCGGCGCCGGGCCCAGGCTTCGCTCAGCGGGCGCGACTGCAACGGCAGGTGACGGTTGCGCTCCAGGGCCGCCAGGGGCACCAGCGCCAGCCCGGCACCACGGGCCACCATGCGCAGCAGGGCGTCGAAGCCTTCGGCGCGGATGCGCAATTGCATGCGTCGTCCCAGGTGCAGGGCCTGTTCCTCCAGATACACCGCCAGGGCGCTATGGCTGGCCAGGCCAACGTAGTCGTGGGCCAGGGTGTCGTTGAAGCTGGGGTTGGGCTGCAGGCTCAGCGGGTGATCCTGGGGCATCACCAGGACCAGCGGATCATCACGGAAAGGCCGGCTCATCAGTCCCTGAATGTCCACCGCGTCGGAGACGATACCCAGGTCTGCCGCACCCTGGCGCAGGGCGTGGGTGATGCGTTGGCTGGGCAGTTCCTGCAGGTCGATATCCACCTGGGGCTGGTTGTGCAGGTAGTCCGCCAGCAGCTCCGGCAGGTACTCGCTGAGGGCGGTGGTGTTGCACAGCAAGCGCACCTGGCCCTTGATTCCCTTGGCGTATTCGGCGAGGTCCTGTTGCAGGTGTTCGGCGTACAGCAACAGCGTCCGGGCATGTTGGGCCAGGGCCTTGCCGGCGGGCGTCGGGCGAATGCCGCGGCGCCCGCGTTCGAGGAACTCGATGCCCAGGGAGGCTTCCATGGCGCGGATTCGAGCGCTGGCGGCGGCCAGGGACAGATGGCTGCGAGCGGCCCCGGCGGTGATGTTGCCGGCGTCGAGAATGTTCAGGTACAGCCGCAGGTCGATCAGGTCGAAGTGCATGGGGCATTCCTCGGGGAACGGGGTCTCTTACGGAGGCCGTGCAGATGTTTTTGTAGGAGCCGGCTTGCCGGCGAAGAGGCCTTAGGATTTTGCATCGGGCTTGAGCGCGCCTTCGCTGGCAAGCCAGCTCTTACGGAGGTACGGGCAATAGGTTTTGGTATGTGCCTATTGCCTGGCAAGAGGCTGGCTCAGTATATGGCAGATTTTCAGCGCGGCGTGCAGGGCGCAGGATAGGCCCATGAACAGCTCTCTCGCGTTTTACCAGAATCTTGGCATGGCCCTTTCTTTGCTGGTCATCGGCACCTTCGTACTGGCCGGTATGGTCAAGGGGGTGATCGGTCTCGGCCTGCCCACCATCGCCATGGGGTTGTTGGGACTGGCTATGGCTCCGGCGCAGGCTGCAGCCTTGCTGATCATTCCGGCGACCCTGACCAATCTCTGGCAACTGGCCTTTGGCGGGCACCTGCCGGCCTTGCTCAAGCGCCTGTGGCCGATGTTGCTGGCGATCTTCGTCGGCACGGCCGTCGGTTCATTGTGGCTGGGCATCGAGGGCGGGCATTGGGTGGTGCGGGGGTTGGGCGCGGCGTTGCTGCTGTATGCCCTGAGCGGCCTGCTGTTGCCGACCCTGCGCGTGTCGCCGGCCCAGGAGCGCTGGCTGGCGCCGCTATGCGGGCTGATCACCGGGGTCATCACTTCGGCCACCGGGGTGTTCGTGATCCCGGCGGTGCCCTATCTGCAGGCCCTGGGCTTGAACAAGGATCAGTTGGTGCAGGCCCTGGGCCTGTCGTTCACCGTCTCGACCCTGGCCCTGGCCGCCGGCCTGCTGTGGCGTGGCGCCCTGGGCAGCGCCGAGCTGGGGGCTTCCTTGCTGACCCTGGCCCCGGCGCTGTTGGGCATGTGGCTGGGGCAATGGTTGCGCCAGCGCATCAGCGCCTTGCTGTTCAAGCGGGTGTTCTTCATCGGCCTGGGGCTGCTGGGCGGGCATCTGTTGATCAGCGGCTAGACCTTTGGCTCAGCGGCCAGCCGTGGCCGGGCTGAGCATGTCGATGGCGCGGATCTCGAAGTCGCGCTCCAGGTAGTCCATGCGCGCGTCGAGAAACTGCTGCATGTGCGGCAGGCCAGAGTGGCTATCCAGCGCCTCCTGGGAGGCCCAGACCTCATAGAAGATGAACAGGCTCGGGTCTTCCCGGTCCCGCAGCATGTGGTACTCGATGCAGCCGGCTTCAGCGCGGCTGGCGGCGACATGGCTCAGGAAGAACGCCTGGAAGGCGTCGGCGCGCTCGGGACGGGTCTTGGCGTGAAGGATAAAGGCCTGGGGCGTGGACATGCGCAAAGCACTCATTGACGGGGAAGGTGCTGAAGATCCTAAGGCAAAGATCGGCTATCGATTCGTGCGTTTTAGTCAAATGTATTTTGAGCACCCCGGGCTTATTCTCCGCGCCCTGCCTGATTAACCTGCCGCCATCGTTTGCAACCTTCACAACCCGTCGCTGCCGATGCGCGATGGGCTGTCCCCGATGAGGCCGGATCATGAAAAAAGTACTGCTGCTCAATGGCGCCAAACAATTTGCCCACTCCGATGGCCGTTACAACGCCACCCTGCACGACACCGCCTTGGCGGTGCTGGATCGCGGCGGCCTGGAGGTCAAGGTCACCCATATCGACGAGGGCTACGACATTCAGGAAGAAGTGGCGAAGTTTCTCTGGGCCGACGTGATCATCTACCAGATGCCCGGCTGGTGGATGGGCGCGCCGTGGATCGTCAAGAAGTACATCGACGAAGTCTTCACCGAAGGCCACGGCAGCCTCTACGCCAGCGATGGCCGGACCCGTTCCGACGCCTCGCAGAAATACGGCAGCGGCGGCCTGATCCAGGGCAAGCAGTACATGCTGTCGCTGACCTGGAACGCGCCGCAGCAGGCCTTTGACGACCCGACCGACTTCTTCGAAGCCAAGGGCGTGGACGCGGTGTACTTCCCGTTCCACAAGGCCAACCAGTTCCTCGGCATGCGCGGCTTGCCGACCTTCCTCTGTGTCGACGTGATGAAGCGCCCGAACATCGAAGCCGACGTGCAGCGCTACGCGGAGCACCTCAAGGCGGTGTTCAATCTCCAGAGCTGAATCCGGCTACTATTGAGCGCCTTGAAGCGGGCCTGCGGTTTATCCAGGGCCCACCCGCGCCGATAAAGGACTCCTGTGAAAGCCCGATCCGACGAGTTGCAAGTCTTGGTTTGCGTCATCGAGTGCGGTTCGATTTCCGCCGCTGCCGAGCAATTGGCCCAGACCCCTTCGGCGGTCAGTCGCAGCTTGTCGCGGCTGGAGGCCAAGCTCGACACCACGCTGATCAACCGCACCACTCGACGCATGGACCTGACCGAAGAAGGTCGCTACTTCTTCGAGCAGGCCAAGCGCATTCTCGACCAGATGGACGAGCTCGAAGAGCGCCTGTCCTCGCGCCAGCGCAATCCGTCCGGGCGCTTGCGGATCAACGCCGCAGCGCCCTTCATGCTGCATGCCATCGTTCCCCATGTGGCCGAGTTCCGCCGCCTGTACCCGGATATCCAGCTGGAGCTCAACAGCAACGACCTGATCATCGACCTGCTGGAGCAGAGCACCGACATTGCCATCCGCATCGGCGTGCTGGCGGATTCGACCCTGCATGCCCGCTCCCTGGGCTGCAGCCCGTTGCACATTCTGGCCAGCCCCGATTACCTGGCCCGCCACGGCACCCCGCAGAGCGTGGCGGAACTGGCCGGGCACACCTTGCTCGGCTTCACCCAGACCGAAACCCTCAACCACTGGCCGTTGCGCCATGTGCACGGTGATCGCTGGCAGATCCAGCCGGGCATCAGTGCCTCCAGCGGCGAGACCTTGCGCCACCTGGCGCTGGAGGGGCAGGGGATTGCCTGCCTGTCGCATTTCATGACCATCGACGACATCCGCGCTGGGCGCCTGCAACCGGTGCTGGCCTCGTTCAACAGCGGCTACCGCCAGCCGATCAACGCGGTGTACTACCGCAACTCGCAACTGGCCCTGCGCATCCAGTGCTTCCTGGATTTCATCCAGGGCAAGCTCGCGGACTACGCCAGCCCCGAGTTCCAGGGCTGAGCCCAGTTGGTACGAGCGTACTGCGATTGGCGATTGCTCGAAATGCAATAGCAGGCCTATGTTCTTGCCGTTCAAAAACAAGAAAAGGAAGGACTTTATGCGCATCCTGTTGTTCAAGACCCTGGCCCTGACGGCCGCCATCGCCGCCAGCAGTTCGGCGTTCGCCGTGACCCTGGAAGGCGGCGCGGTGGCAGCGCCCAACCAGTACGGCGCCGATGTCGCGGCGCAGATCCTGAAGAAAGGCGGTAACGCGGTGGACGCCGCGGTGGCCACGGCCTTCGCCCTGGCAGTGACCTACCCCGAAGCCGGCAACATCGGCGGCGGCGGTTTCATGACGATGTTCGTCGATGGCAAACCCTACTTCCTCGACTACCGGGAAACCGCGCCCAAGGCCGCGACCCGGGACATGTACCTGAACGAAAAGGGCGAGGTGATCGAGAACCTGAGCCTGGTGGGCGCGCGCGCCGCCGGGGTGCCGGGCACCGTGATGGGCCTGTGGGAAGCCCACCAGAAATTCGGCAAGTTGCCGTGGAGCGAGTTGATCACGCCGGCCGTGGGCTACGCGAAAAACGGTTTCAAGGTGGCGGACAAGCAGTACCAGTACCGCGAGGATGCGTTGAAGCTGTTCAACGGCAGCACCAACTTCGGCGACTACTTCGGCAGCATGAAACCCGGTGAAACCTTCCGTCAGCCGGAGCTGGCCGCGACCCTGGAGCGCATCGCCGACCAGGGCGCCAAGGAGTTCTACAGCGGCAAGACCGCCGATTTGCTGGTGGCGCAGATGCAGGCCGACAAGGGCCTGATCACCAAGCAGGACCTGCAGGACTACAAGGTCCAGTGGCGCCAGCCGCTGCAGGTCAGCTTCCGTGGCAACACCCTGTACACCGCACCGCCACCCAGCTCCGGCGGGGTGGCCCTGGCGCAGTTGATCAGCATCAAGGAAGAGCGTGCCGCGGACTTCAAGGGCGTCGAGCTGAACTCGGCCAAGTACATCCACTTGCTGGCGGAAATCGAAAAGCGCGTGTTCGCCGACCGTGCCGACTACCTGGGCGACCCGGCGTTCTCCGACGTGCCGGTCAAGCAACTGACCGACCCGGCCTATCTGAAAAAACGCGCCGCCGAGGTCAACCCCAACGCTATCTCGGCCACCGAGAAAGTGCGTCCCGGGCTTGAGCCGCACCAGACCACCCACTTCTCCATCGTCGATGCCCAGGGCAACGCGGTGAGCAACACCTACACCCTGAACTGGGATTACGGCAGTGGCGTGGTGGTCAAGGGCGCAGGCTTCTTGCTCAATGACGAAATGGACGACTTCAGCGCCAAGCCAGGCGTAGCCAACGCCTTCGGCGTGGTGGGTGGCGATGCCAACGCCATCGCCCCGGGCAAGCGCATGCTGTCGTCCATGAGCCCGAGCCTGGTGACTCGCGACGGCAAGGTCACCCTGGTGCTGGGTACCCCCGGTGGTTCGCGGATCTTCACCTCGATCTTCCAGGTGCTGAACAACCTCTATGACTACAACCTGCCCCTGGAAAAGGCCGTGGCCGCGCAGCGCGTGCATCACCAGCTGTTGCCCAAGGACACGATCTACTACGACGCCTATGCGCCGCTCACCGGCAAGGTCGCCGAAGAGCTGAAAACCATGGGCTACACCCTGGAAGACCAGGGCTGGGAGATGGGCGACATCCAGGCGATCCGGGTCAACGGCACCGCGCTTGAAACCGCTTCCGACCCCCGCGGTCGTGGCGTCGGCAAGGTCGTCAAATAACCGCTGAACCGCTGTAGGAGCCGGCTTTCCGGCGAACGGGCCCGTCAGCCTGGCGCCCGATCGAGCGCCGCTTCGCTGGCAAGCCAGCTCCTACTTTTGTTGTTCACGCGCCGACGAGCGGCTGTTCGGCGGCGCTTCAATTCCGTACCATTGCCCGCCTTTTTCCGCTCTCCCCCAGGACCGCGTCCGCCGGTTTGTCGATCAGGTCAACCATGAAAGCAAAACGTCTGCGCGCCGATGTCCTGGCCGGACTCACCACGTCCTTCGCCTTGCTCCCCGAATGCATCGCCTTCGCCCTGGTGGCTCACCTCAACCCGTTGATGGGCCTGTACGGCGCCTTCTTCATCTGCACCCTGACCGCGCTGTTCGGTGGTCGGCCCGGGATGATCTCCGGCGCTGCCGGTTCCATGGCGGTGGTGATCGTCGCCCTGGTGGTGCAGCACGGGGTGCAGTACCTGCTGGCCACGGTGTTGCTGGGCGGGCTGGTCATGGTCGCCTTTGGCCTGCTGCGCCTGGGCAAGTTGGTGCGCATGGTGCCGCACCCGGTGATGCTGGGGTTCGTCAACGGCCTGGCAATCGTCATTGCCCTGGCCCAGCTGGAGCATTTCAAGAGCGGTGAACACTGGCTCAGCGGCCAGGCGCTGTACCTGATGGCCGGGCTGGTGGCGCTGACCATGGCCATTGTCTACCTGCTGCCACGCCTGACTCGGGCTGTGCCACCGGCCCTGGTGGCGATCCTCGGCGTCGGCGTATTGGTGTACCTGCTGGGCCTGCCGACCCGCACCCTGGGGGACATGGCCCACATCGCCGGCGGTCTGCCGAGCCTGGCGCTGCCCCAGGTGCCGTGGAACCTGGACACCCTGGGCATCATCGCGCCCTACGCGTTGCTGATGGCCATGGTCGGCCTGCTGGAAACCCTGCTGACCCTGAACCTCACCGACGAAATCACCGAGAGCCGTGGCTACCCGGACCGCGAATGCGTGGCCCTGGGCGCGGCCAATGTGGTTTCGGGCCTGTTCGGCGGCATGGGCGGCTGCGCGATGATCGGCCAGACCGTGATCAACCTCAGCTCCGGTGGCCGCGGGCGCTTGTCCGGGGTGGTGGCCGGGGGGCTGATCCTGCTGTTCGTGCTGTTCCTGTCGCCGCTGATCGAGCGCATTCCCCTGGCGGCCCTGGTAGGGGTGATGTTCGTGGTGTCGCAGCAGACCTTTGCCTGGGCCTCGTTGCGGGTGATCAACAAGGTGCCGATGAACGATGTGCTGGTGATCCTCGCCGTGAGCGTGATCACGGTGTTCACCGACCTGGCCATAGCAGTGTTCTGCGGCATTGTGATCGCGGCGCTGAACTTTGCCTGGCAGCAGGCCCGGGAGCTGTACGCCGACGCTCACCTGGAGGCCGACGGCAGCAAGCGCTATCAGTTGCACGGCACGTTGTTCTTTGCTTCCACCACGCCGTTTCTCAATCAGTTCGACCCGGCGGGTGATCCACAGCATGTCACCGTCGACTGTCGCCACCTGAGCTTTGTCGACTACTCGGCCATCGCCGCCCTGAAAACCTTGCGCGAGCGCTATGCCAAGGCCGGCAAGCAACTGCGGGTGCTGCACCTGTCGGAGCGTTGCAAGAAGCTGCTGAAACGAGCCCGGGTACAACACGACTGAAGCCCGGGGCGAGTGGCAGCGCTCGCCCGTTTTTCAATGCGCGGGGATGAAAATAGCCACTACCGATTTTCATCCCTCGCGCTTTTGCATAGCTGTTCGCGACAAGGCCTGCCTCTTTACGAAAATTAGTTTCACTTGGTTTGAAACAAAACTCCTTAAGTGATTAAAGAGTTTCACAACCATTCAAAAGTGACGCTGTTTTCAAGGAGAACACCATGGCTCCCGCAACGGGTTATTGGCTGCTGGGCTACGCCGCAGTCGCCATCATTGCGTTGATCGTGTTGATCGCCCGCTACCGACTCAATCCCTTTATCGTCATCACCCTGGTGTCCGTCGGCCTGGCGCTGATGGCCGGCATGCCGCCGTCCGGCGTGGTGGGTGCCTATGAAGCCGGGGTCGGCAAGACCCTGGGCCATATTGCCCTGGTGGTGGCTCTGGGCACCATGCTCGGCAAGCTGATGGCCGAATCCGGCGGCGCCGAGCAAGTGGCGCGGACCTTGATCGACCGCTTCGGCGAGCGCAACGCCCATTGGGCCATGGTCTGTATCGCCTTTCTGGTGGGGCTGCCGCTGTTTTTCGAAGTGGGTTTTGTACTGCTCATCCCCATTGCTTTCACCGTGGCGCGGCGGGTGGGGGTGTCGCTGCTGATGGTGGGTCTGCCCATGGTCGCCGGGCTGTCGGTGGTCCACGCTCTGGTGCCGCCGCACCCGGGGGCGATGCTGGCGGTGCAGGCCTATCAGGCGTCGGTGGGGCAGACCCTGCTGTACGCGATCCTGATCGGCGTGCCCACGGCGATCATCGCCGGTCCGGTGTATGCCCGGTTTATCGTGCCGCACATTCATCTGCCGGCCGAGAACCCCCTGGAGCGTCAGTTCATTGCTCGCGAACCCCGGGCGCGCCTGCCCAGCTTTGGCCTGACCATGTTCACCATCCTGCTGCCGGTGGTGCTGATGCTGATCGGCGGCTGGGCCAACCTGCTGGCCGAGCCCGGCACCGGGCTCAATCAGTTCCTGCTGTTTATCGGCAACTCGGTGATCGCCCTGTTGGTGGCCACCCTGGTGAGTTTCTGGACCCTGGGGCTGGCCCAGGGGATCAACCGTGAATCGATCCTCAAGTTCACCAACGAGTGCCTGGCGCCCACGGCCAGCATCACCTTGCTGGTGGGGGCCGGTGGTGGCCTGAACCGGATTCTGATCGACTCCGGGGTCACCGAGCAGATCGTCGGCCTGGCCCATGAATTCCAGCTGTCGCCGCTGTGGATGGGCTGGCTGTTTGCGGTGTTGATGCGGGTCGCCACCGGTTCCGCCACCGTGGCCCTGACCACCGCTTCCGGGGTGGTGGCACCGGTGGCCGTCGGCCTGGGGTATCCCCACCCGGAACTGCTGGTGATTGCCACCGGGGCCGGTTCGGTGATTCTGTCCCACGTCAACGACGGTGGCTTCTGGCTGGTGAAGGAATACTTCAATATGACCGTCATTCAAACCTTCAAGACCTGGACCGTGCTGGAGACGCTGATTTCGCTGATCGCCTTCGGCCTGACCCTGGGACTCGCGGAGCTGTTGTAGATGGACATTCTTTATCAGATCCGTTCGCGCCTGGATGACTTCAGCGCCGGGGAAGGGCGGATCGCCCGCTTGCTGCTCGACGACGTGGGCTTTGCCGCCTCCGCCAGCCTCGACGAACTGGCCCAGCGCGCCGAAGTCAGCGCCGCCACCCTGTCGCGCTTTGCCCGCAGCGTCGGTTGCCGCGATTTGCGCCAACTGCGCTTGCAACTGGCCCAGGCCAGCGGTGTCGGTAGCCGCTTTCTCGACCCGGCGGGAGCGCCCGAGCAGTCCGGTTTCTACCGGCAGATCCTGGGCGATATCGAGTCTGCGCTGCATCAGCACCTGGCCGGTTTCGAGGAAACGCAGTTTGCCGATGCGGTGCGCTTGCTGGGGCGCGCACGGATGATCCACGCCTTCGGCATGGGCGGCTGCTCGACGCTGTGCAGCGATGAACTGCAGGTGCGCCTGGTGCGCCTGGGCTACCCCATCGCCGCCTGCCACGACCCGGTGATGATGCGGGTGACCGCCGCCGCCCTGGGGCCGCAACACGCGGTGATCGCCTGTTCCCTGACCGGCATCACCCCCGAATTGCTGGACGCGGTGGCCCTGGCCCGCAACTACGGTGCCGGCATCCTCGCCATCACCCTGCCCGAGTCACCCCTGGCGCAACTGGCGGACGTGGTGCTGCCTCTGCACAGCGCCGAAACCTCGTTCATCTACAAACCCACCGCGGCCCGCTACGGCATGCTGCTGGCCATTGATGTGCTGGCCACCGAGCTGGCCCTGGCCCTGCCCGATGACAGCCAGGAACGCCTGCGGCGAATCAAGCTGGCCCTGGACCATTACCGGGGCGGCGACGACTGCCTGCCCCTGGGAGACTGACATGCGCTACGACACGCTGATCCGCAACGCCCTGATCATCGACGGCAGCGACCGCCCGGGCTATCCCGCCGACCTGGCGATCGGCGACGGTCGCATCCAGCGCATCGGCGACCTGTCCGCGGCCACCGCCGAGCACGAGATCGATGCCGGCGGCCGGGTCCTGGCCCCGGGCTTCATCGATGTGCACACCCACGACGACACCGTGGTGATCCGCCAGCCGCAGATGCTGCCCAAGCTCAGCCAGGGCGTGACCACAGTGATCGTCGGCAACTGCGGGATCAGCGCTGCGCCGGTGAGCCTCAAGGGCGATCCGCCGGACCCGATGAACCTGCTGGGCGAGCGCTCGATGTTTGTCTATCCGCACTTTCGCGACTATCGCGCGGCGGTGGATGAGGCGCGCCCGGCGGTGAACGTCGCGGCCCTGGTGGGGCACACGGCGCTGCGCAGCAACCACCTTTCGGACCTGCATCGCACCGCCAGCGCAGGCGAAATCGCGGCCATGCGCGAGCAACTGCGCGAAAGCCTGGAGGACGGCGCCCTCGGCCTGTCCAGCGGGCTGGCCTATGCCAGCGCGTTTTGCGCCGAGACCGATGAAGTGCTGCAACTGGCCCAGGAACTGACGGCGTTCGGGGCGGTGTACACCACCCACCTGCGCAGCGAGTTCGAGCCGGTGCTGGAGGCCATGGACGAAGCCTTCCTGATCGGTCGCGCGGCCCGGGCGCCGGTGATCGTCTCCCACCTCAAATGCGCCGGGGCCGGCAACTGGGGACGCAGCCCGCAACTGCTGGCGGCCCTGGAACAGGCGGCCCAGGATCATCCGGTGGGCTGCGATTGTTATCCCTACGCCGCCAGCTCTTCGACCCTGGATCTCAAGCAGGTCACCGATGCGTACCGCATCACCATCACCTGGTCCACGCCGCACCCCGAACAGGGCGGTCGTGATCTGAACGAGATTGCCGACGAGTGGGGCGTCAGCCTGCTGGTCGCCGCCGAGCGCCTGCAACCGGCGGGGGCGGTGTACTACGGCATGGATGAAAGCGACGTGCGGCGCATCCTCGCCCATCCGTTGTCGATGATCGGCTCCGATGGCCTGCCGGAAGATCCCTTCCCTCATCCACGGTTGTGGGGGGCCTTCCCTCGGGTACTGGGCCACTTCAGCCGCGACCTGGGCCTGTTCCCGCTGTACACCGCGGTGCACAAGATGACCGGGCTTTCGGCGGCGCGATTCGGCCTGCACCAGCGCGGCGAAATCCGCGAGGGGCATTGGGCCGACCTGGTGCTGTTCGACCCGGCGCGGGTGCGCGACGTGGCCGATTTCAAGCACCCGCAGCAAGCCGCGCAAGGGATCGACGGGGTCTGGGTCAATGGCGTGCGCAGCTACGCCGAGGGCCAGGCCAACGGTCAGCGCTCGGGACGTTTCTTAGCGAGGGAGGGGGACTTGCGCCGGGGCTTCACATTCGCAGTCTGATTCTATGATCTTCGTCACAGCGATGGCGCTGTGCCATTAAAGAATCCTGGCGCGGCGCCGAAGTGCTGGGAATCGCCGCCTGTAGAGTCGGCCTATTTCAGTCAGGGAGTCATGCAATGAGCTTTGGCAAAACCACCCCTATCCTGCGGATCTTCGATGAAGCCAAGGCCCGGGAGTTTTACCTGGACTTCCTGGGGTTCAACCTCGATTGGCAGCACCGCTTCGAGGACAACTTCCCGCTGTACATGCAGGTATCCCGGGGCGATTGCGTGCTGCACCTGTCCGAGCATCACGGCGATTGCACCCCGGGCGCGGCGCTGCGGATCGAGACCGATGAACTGGAAGCCTTCCAGCAGCAATTGCTGGCCAAGCAGTACCGTTTTTCCCATCCGCAGATCCAGGCCATGCCCTGGGGCAGCCAGGACATGGCCATCAGCGATCCGTTCGGCAATCGGCTGGTGTTCACCAACGCCATCAGCGTCTGAGCGGGCTCAGGCCTTGCCGGCGCTTAGCGCGGTCTGACGAAACTGTCCCGGGGTCAACCCGGTGCGGCTCTTGAAGCTGCGGTGAAATGAACGGGATTCGGTAAAGCCCAGGCAATCGGCGATCCCCTGGATCGACAGCTCGCTGTGGCACAGATAGTGCTCGGCCAGCTCCTGGCGCAAGTCATCGAGAATCTGTTGGTAGGACGTGCCGGCCTGTTGCAGCTGGCGCTGCAGCGTGCGTTCGGACATCTGCAACTGCTCCGCCACCTGCTCCTTGCGCGGCAGACCGTCCTTGAGCAACTGGCGCAACACGTTCTGCACCTGCAACGCCAGGGGCGCATCGGCCAACGAGGCCATCATCGCCTGGGCGTGATCCTCCAGGGTCTTGAGCAGCCGCGCATCGGCCTGGCGCAAGGGCAACTGCAGGTAGTGCAGCGGTGCCACCAGGGCCGAGCAGGCTTGCCCGAACAGCACCGGGCAGCCGAACAGGGCCTCGTACTGCGTCACCTCGGCCGACTCCGGCCGCGAATGCTCGAACCACACCGTAGTGGGGGAGAGCTGCGAGTCGGCGATCCAGCGCGCATACAGCAGCCAGGAGGCCAGGACGTTTTCCACCAGATGCCGGCGAATGTCCGGGCGCCGATGACGACAGCTCCAGATCAACCGCACCTGATCGCCCGCCACCTCGGCCCGGCTGGTGCCCATGTCCCCCACCAGTTTTTCGAACGGCATGATGCGGCCCATGGCTTCGCCCAGGGTCGCGCAGTTCATGGTGATGTAGCCCAGCACGTTCCAGGAGCTGGGTTTGACGAAGCGCGCCGAATTGAGCCCGAACAGCGGATCGCCGGAGTGCTGGCAGAAGTAGTCGAGCAACCGCTCATGCACCTCCACCGGCAGGCGCAGGCTGGTGTCGTTCAACTGCGCGGCTTCAAGCCCCGCCGCCGCTAGCGCCGGCGCCGTGGCAATACCCAATTGCTCGGCATAGAGCAGATATTTGAGCAAGGGTGGGACCGAGGTAAAACCGAGGCTGGGCATCGAGATATTCCTGGTGACAGATCCTTCGGACAGCAGGACGCAGACCGGGAAAGGTAAGGGCAAACCCCAAGTGCTGTAAATGGCCGGCGCCCCCGCTTCTTGTAGCCGCTGCCGCAGGCTGCGAACGGCCCCGAAGGGGACGCCGTCCTTGAGGGCCTCTGAAGGCCCTGCGGGCCTTGTCGCAGCCTGCGGCAGCGGCTACAGGGATGCGATAAAGTTTGCCTCTGATGGCGGATTTTCGCTTTGATTTGTAGGGCATTTCCGCGAGAATCCACCCGTTACATTTCAACTGTTTGCATGGCTTGTGCCTATCGAATGTCCAGGGCTAGTCTTCGGCCGTCGCTGCATTTCAGCGATCGGGTTTGGTAGCCCGCATCACTTCAGGCACAAGCGCCGCTGACTTTCGACAGGCCTTAATCTGTCGACGTGTTATGGCGGCTGTGCGCAGGGCACCTCGTGTGCGCTGGGTTTCCTGGAGTCCCGGTCTACCAACCTGCGTATGGCCGCCACCTTGATCGTTTGGTAGCGATGCGTGGCGGTTCAACTTCTCCAGGAGTTTTGCCGTGAAGAAGATCGTTCCCGATCCACCCGTTCTGCAACCCAGCCGTGAGTTGATCACTGCGCTGGAAGAACCCAACAAGACCTTGCTACAGGCGCTGCAAAACACCGCGCTTTCGCCCCCTTTGCATGAGCACTTCACTGCCACTGGCAGCAACCGCTTTGGTTGCCGGGATGGCGAGGGCCGTCCGCTGTTTGCGGTATGCGAAGGGGTCAATGCCGAAGAGGCGCTGCTGCACGTTTCATTGCTGCTCAAGTGCGCCGAAGAGACGGCCGACGAAATCACCAGTGCCAGCGGCATCGAGCGCGGGCTGATCTGGTCGATGATTCATTCGGTGGAGATGGCGCGGGCGGTGGTGGATGCGCTGCTCGACGGTGCCGAACAACCCTCTGTAGCCGCTGCCGCAGGCTGCGAACGGCCCCGAAGGGGACGCCGCTCTTGAGGGCCTAGGAAGGCCCTTCGGTCCTTGTCGCAGCCTGCGGCAGCGGCTACAGGACCGAAGGGCGCGCCGCGAATCAGACGCGGAAGTGGCTGACCATCATCTGCAACTGGCCGCCCAGGCGCGCCAGTTCAACACTGGAGGCGGCGGTTTCGTCGCTGGCGGCGGCGGTCTGTTCGGACACGTCGCGCACGTTGATGATGCTGCGGCTGATCTCTTCGGCCACGGCGCTCTGCTGCTCGGCCGCGGCGGCGATCTGCTGGTTCATCGATTGGATGTTGGACACGGTGCGGGTGATGCTTTCCAGCGAGGCACCGGCCTTGCGGGTCAGCTCGACGCTGCTGTCGGTCAGGCTGCGGCTGTTGTTCATCACCGTGGCCACTTGCTGGGTGCCGTTCTGCAGGCCGGCCACCAGTTCCTCGATCTCTTCGGTGGACTTCTGGGTGCGCTGGGCCAGGGCCCGCACTTCGTCGGCGACCACGGCGAAACCACGCCCGGCTTCACCGGCACGGGCGGCTTCGATGGCGGCGTTCAGCGCCAGCAGGTTGGTCTGTTCGGCCACGGCCTTGATCACGTCCATGACGCTGCCGATCTTGTCGCTTTCCTGTTGCAGCACGGTCATGGCATCGGTGGAACGCACCACTTCGCTGGCCAGGCGCTCGATCTGCTCGATGGCCTGGGCCACCACTTTGTCGCCTTCGCGGGCTTCGCCGTCGGCGGCGGCTGCGGCCTGGGAAGCTTCTTCGGCATTGCGCGCGACTTCCTGCACGGTGGCGGTCATCTCGTGCATGGCGGTGGCCACCTGGTCGGTCTCGACCTTCTGGCTGTTGACCCCGGCGCTGGTTTCTTCGGTCACGGCGGACAGTTCTTCGGCGGCGCTGGCGATCTGGGTCACGCCGTCGCGGATGCCACCGATCAGTTCGCGCAGGGTCACGCCCATGCGCACGATGCCTTGTTGCAGCACGCCCAGTTCATCGCGACGGGTCACCCGCAGGTTTTCGGTGAGATCGCCCGAAGCGATGCGCTCGACCACGGCCAGGGTTTCCCGCAGCGGACGGGTGATCTGCCGGGTGATGATCACGGCAGCCAGTACGCCCACCAGCAGGGCCAGCAGGGTGCTGATCAATTGCAGGCTGCGGGCCTGGGCGCTTTCGATGTCGCGGCGCTCCAGCTGGATCTGGTACAGGGCGTCGCTGCGGCTGACGATGTCGGCGCCCTGCTCGGTCATTTCCTTGCGCGCCTGCACGGCGTCGGTGAAGGCGACCTTGAAGGCCTGCAGCGAACTGCGGTAGCCGCTCAGTGCGGTTTCCAGCTGTTGCAGGGCATCACGCTGGGTGCTGCTGAAATGGCTCTTGAGCTGATCCATTTCGGCAATGGCCGCGTTGAGCTGGGTGACGGCTTTCTGTTCGGTGTCCGGGTTGTTGGTGGTGACGTAGCCGCGCACTTCATAGCGCGCCAGTTGGAAGGCTTCCTTGGCCTGGGTGATGGCCTGGAACTGTTCGAAGCGCGCGTCGCTCAGGGGCAGTTGCTTGACCCAGGTGTTGATGCCATTGATCAGGTCATTGGCGCGTTCGGCGTTCTGGTTCATCGCCAGGCGCGCAGCGTCGCCGGTGCGGTAGGCATTGCGCATCTTGTTCAGCGAGTCCTGATAAGCGCTGATGGTGGCGCCCAGACCTTGCAGGAGCTTGATGTTTTCCGGGCTCTGGAACGTGGCCAGGAGTTTTTTCTGCTGGGCGCTGAAATCATCCAGGGTCTTCTGCACGCCCTGGGCGGCGGTTTCGTCGCCGTTGGCCAGCATGTACTGCAGACGGGTGACCCGCAGTTTGGTCAGGCCGCTGTTGAGCTGGGTGATGTCGCTCATCCAGTTACTGCGGTCGATCAGGTTGCCCAGACTGGTCCAGCCGGTCAGTGCCAGGATGCCGGTGAGGGCCAGAACCAGGCCGAAACCCAGGCCCAGCTTAAGGTTGACGCTGATGTTGGCAAACCAACTACTCATTGAATTCCTCCAGGAACGTAGCTCTTCTTGATCTTGAGTTGGCTGGAAGATTGTTGTTGTTGGTGACCAGCAAGGTGTTTTGTAGGGGGTGTATCGGCGGGATGTGCCATAGCTGAAACGATTTCGTCCGCATTGTCCCAAGACAATGTTTTCGGCGATGGACGGTTATTTTGCGGGATGAACCACCCGTGCGTTGAGCTTTTTTTCACATTGATTTCACCGCTCCCCAACGGTGTGCGCCCTAGAGTCGGTCCGGTTGCTGCCAGCGTGCCCGGCCGCGCTCAATGGTCATCCGGGTTCTGTAGCCTCGCTACGCGCTGCTCAAAACCCCGGATCACTCTCAAAGGGCGGCAGGACTGTGGCTACAAGACTCGTGCTGGCGGTGGCCAAGCGTCCGCCCTTTAGGCGTTCCCTGGTCCGTTACAAGAACGCGCTGGCGCTGCTGGGCGTGGTGCTGCTGCTCCCCTTGAGTCTGTACCTGCTCAAGCCGGCGGCGGTGCCGGACCTGGCCCACGGCAACGTGGCCGGGATCAGGGCCTTGACCCGCAGTTGGGCCAAGGGCGACATGATTGTCCTGGTGCGTCACGTGGAGCGCTGCGATCGCTCCAGTGCCACCTGTCTCGGGCCCGCCGATGGTATTACCGATCGAGCGCGGGAGGTGGCGGTGAGCATTGGCGCGCAGTTCGAGCAGTTGGGCCTGGAACGCACCGACCTCTATAACAGCCCCCTGACCCGCACCGCGCAGACGGCCGGCTATATGTTCAGCAAGGTCAGCAGTGGCGATGACTGGCTGTACAACTGCAAGAACGGCCTGCTGCGCGACGTGCTGGCGCATAAGGTCGCTGGCCGCAATCTGGTGCTGGTGACCCACAGTGAATGCATGGACCAACTGGAGCAGGAACTGAAACTGTCGACCCCGACCCTGGGTTACGGCGCCTCGCTGTTTGTGTCTACCGATACCCTCAACGGGGCGCCGAAGATGCTCGGGATGATCGAGGCCAGTGACTGGCGTTCGGTAAACCTCAAGCCCTGACGGCCCCCGGGGCCGGCCGTCGCGGCCGGTGATCAGGCTCAGGGGGCCAGCAGGTCCGGATCGGCGGGAGGGGGTGCCGCGGGAGCCAGCGCGCCGGGCGCAGGACCTTCATTGATCCGCTGTGGACTGATCAGATTGGTGAACTCCTCGATCAGGCGCTGGATCGCCTCCGGCGGCTCGCAGTCGCGAAACTCCATGCAGATCTGCACTTCGTCCGGATCGCGCTCCTGGCCTTCGCGCTTGCCGCTGCCGAAGGTGACGAAAAACTTCTCGCTCTGCAGTTCGCCATTCTCCAGGTCGTGGCTGGCCTTCTGCAGTTCGGTGCCCTGCATGCGCACCGACAGGTCGACGGTCATCTTGTGCAGGGCCAGGCCCTTGGGCGAGACCAGGGCAATCAACGGGACGTTGATGATGTGCTGTTCGTTGAGGGCCACCTCGACCATCTTGGCCTTCATCGGCGTACCCAGGTCGTTGACGTTGTAGTCGAAGAACTGGTCGAACAACTTGATGTATTGCTGGGCGATCAGGTTGTGGGTCGCGGCGGCGGCCTGGTGCATGCCACGGGTGATGTGGCTCAGGTCGCTGGCGGACATGGGCTCCTTGCGACGGGAAAAAAACGCCATGGATCATGCTCCTTGTTCGATGGCTGAAGTGCCCCGCCGTGGCGGCGGGGCGGGTGGGTCAAACGTGGTTGTCAGGGCTTGTCGCCGCTGTTTTGCGCCGGAGCATCGGGCATTTTCAGCGCGTTGGCGGTGGGCAGCTTGTCGGTGTCGGTGGCGGTGGCGCTCGGCAGCATCACCGGTTTGGTGGCGGCGTCGGTGAGGAAGTCGATCACCCGCATCAGGGCTTCCGGTGGGTCCTGGCGGACGATCTTGGTGCTGATGGCGTAGCGTGCCCGGGTGTCGGTCTTGCGGGTCTGCGTGGATTTGTGGCTCGCCGCACCCTTGACCGAAACACTGAACGGGCCCCAGCCCATCTTCGCCTCGAAACTGCCGGAGGCTTCAGTGGAACTGGTGTCCTCGGCCATCTGGCTGATGGTCAGCTCGAACTCGATGGAGCCTTCCTCGATGGTGATGTTGGGGTGACTGATGGCCGCCAGCAGCGGGATGCGCATCGACTTCTTCACCGTACCCTTGTAGACGCCCTGGTCATCCACCAGGGTTTCGTCGTAGTCGAACTGCACCGATACCGCCTGGCCGTTCTGGATACACACACCCATGAGGAAGTCCGCATAGGCTTTGCTCGCGGCGACCTGCGCCTGGATCATTGCCATCAACGGACCGGTGATCATCTTGTCCAGGGGCAGGGCGGCAATCACGCCGCCGATCAAGCCCTTGTCGATATCTGGCATGGTCAATCTCCTTATCGTTTATGCGCGAGTTGCGCCCTTGCACCTTAAGCAAGCCCGCGCCGCCGATTCAGCGGGAATCGATTACCGGTGAGTGTTGGCTTCCAGGCGGCGGATGTTGCCGATCTGCCGCAGGCTCAGGCCGTACTTGTCCGCCAGGACGCTACGGGAGATGCCTCCCAGGCTTTCCAGCTGGATGTGCTGATTGCGGATCTGCCGGCAGAAGTGGTCGGCCTTGGGGATCTCCAGGGCCAGTCCGGCGAAGCGTTCGATCAGGGCGTTGAGAGCATCGGGAGGCAGGATCAGCGCCAGCGAAGTGCGCTCGGCGTGCTTGGGGATGTACTTGGGACGGCCGCCGTATTCACGTGTCAGGCGGTAGGCGTTTTCCAGGCCGATGCAGTCGATGAGGGCCTGGAGTGAATGGGGTAGCTGGCGAATATCGATAAGACTGAGGTCTTTCACGTCCATTTGGTACCTCCTTGGAATTATGAATACAGCTGGTTCGATCCTAAGGAGGTGTGTCGTCCTCTGTTCAGTGGGAAATTTCCCCCCTATTAAAGGGAACTATTACATTCTGATGTTGTATCGGTCGCTGGTGATGCACTGGATTTTCTTCAACTGGAGGAGGAAATATCCATGTCACGCTATGCGATTGATTTCAGTTTTATCGCCGCTCTGGAAGGCGGTGCCATGACCCGCGGTTATGTGCCCGATGCGGCCAACAGCAAGAGCGGGGTCACGGTGGGCACGGGCTTCGATCTGGGGCAGCGAGGGGTGAAGGATTTGCAGGCGCTCAATCTGCCGGCAGATCTGGTGCGGCGCTTGACGCCCTACCTGGGCCTGACGGGGCTCAAGGCCAAGGCGTTTCTCGATGGTCAGCCCTTGAGCATCGGCAGTGACGAGGCCGAGCTGATCGATGAGGCGTTCAAGGCGCCCTTTGTCGATCGCCTGGCGGCGAACTACGCCAAGGCCAGCGGGGTGGATTTCGCCCAACTGCCGGCACCGATGCAGACCGTGATCGCCTCGGTGGCCTTTCAGTACGGCGACCTGGCCAGCCGCACGCCGAAGTTCTGGGCCCAGGTGGTGGCCCGCGACTGGAAGAGTGCCCTGGCCAACCTGCGTAACTTTGGCGACAGCTACGGCACCCGCCGGCGCAAGGAGGCCGATCTGCTGAGCTCGCAGATCGCTTCATGAGCCGTTGCCGCCCAGGCTAACGGCCTGGGCGGCTTGTCGGTTTCAGGGGCAGGGGATGATTTGCAGCAGGCTCGCACTGCCCATGTGGCTGGTGTCATCGGGCCGGGTGCCAGTGGGCAGCGAACGCCAATCCACCAACAGGCACAGCGCCTTGAGGGACTTGCCCCGGGCCTGGCCGATGGGCGTGGCAAACTCATGGCGGTACAGCGCCTGGGTGGTGTTTTGCGCGGTTACGCTGCTGGCATTGCTCAAGGTGGTGCGAGCCATGTCCGGCAGTTTGTCCTGGGTGATGGTGAAGCGCGGTTGTTCGCCCGCGGTATTGAAAGCGCCCTGGTCCCGGGCGCGTTTCCACAGCTGCTGCCATTGGCTGCTGCCGGCGGTGCTCCCCAGGGTGGCGGCGTAGGCCTTCAGGGTTTCGGCCGGGGTGCTGGTGGTGTCCAGGGCGTGGGCGGCGCTGGCCAACAGGCTCAGGCCGATGATCAGTGAACGCAGAATCAACATGGGGCAACTCCTTTTGCAGGCCGCTAGGGCCCGACATGAACACAGGGAGGACCCCGGCGACAGGGCATCGCCGGGGGACAAGGCTCAGCGGGCGTCGAGGTAATCCCAACGCAGGCCTTCCTTGTTGTTTTTCGCCGTCAGCTCCTTGGCCACGGTGTTCTCGATGGCGTTGACGTTGATGTTTTCCACTTCAAGGATGTTTTTGTCCGCCAGTTGCTTGCGGAACTCGGCCTTGTTGGTGAGGAACTGGCAGGCGTGCCCCAACTCATGCATCAGCACCAGGGCCGGGGACAGGCGCTCGACCCGGTCACTGGCGAACAGCGCGAGGAATTTCTGGAAGTTGCTCAGGTCCGGCTGTTTGTATTTTTTCTCGATGGCGTACACCTGGGACTTGAGGTTCCACACCACGCGTCCGGCGGACGTGGTGGAGTTGGCGGCCGGAGGAATCCAGCGGTCGGTCTTGTCCGCTGCCGACGAGTTGGTGACTTCCACGATCAGCTCTTCCTTGACGGCGATCAGTTCGTCGATCAGGAAGTTGGCCAGGTCGGATTGGCGCAGATAGTGGCAGGCATCGTCGAAACGCTTCTGGGCGACGGCCTGGTCCAGGGTAGAGGTGGTAACGGTGATGCTCATGACTGACTCCTTCGGGGATTGCCCGTCGTTGGGCAGGAGTCATGGTTTCAAGGGCGGTGAGCGGGTATCAGCGGGAAAGGGTTCAAGGGGTATGGGCGGCGGGGATGGGCAAACGGCACCTGATTCAGGTGCCGGTTTTTGCGCTTCAGCCGGCGGGCGCCAGGCTGACGAAGTAGTAGGCCTGGCGCCCGACCATGAGGGTCTGTTGGATCTGCAGCGGCGGCTTGGGTGCCTCGGCGCCGCCCAGTACCGCCATGTGCTGCGGCGACTCGGCGAGAAAGGCCAGCAACTGCGCCTCGGTCTGCAGGTCCTTGAGCAGGCTCTGGGTGTAGAACACGCTGGCGCCGGCAATGCGCTCGTTGGCCTGGTACAGCGCCAACTGGTGCCCGCTCCCCTGCAACGCCATGATCCGGTCGGTCACCGGGACGAACGACAGTTCACGGTCGGCCCGGGGCGCGGCCCATTGGGCGTTCACCAGATAACCGCCAATGATCAGGCTCATGAGGGCGATCGCCAGGCCCTGGCGCCGACGCCCCACCACGCTCCAGAACCCTGCCCCCTGGGCCCGCTGCGCGAGACGCTGGTACAGCACCGCGGCATATTCCGCCGCCAGCACCGCCGCCGCCGGGGTCAGGGACATCAGGTAAACCGTGCGTTTGCTGGAGGCCAGGCACAGCAGGGTGAACTGCGCCAGCAACCAGAGGCTGAAGAACAGCAGGTAGCGGTTCTGCAGCAGGGTTTTACGGAAGTGCCACAGCCCCAGGTAGACCAGGATGTTCCACGGCAGGAAGGCCTGGGGCAGCTTGGCCAGGTAGTAATAGAAGGGTTCGTAGTGCCCGGCCTCGACAAAGGAGCCGCCGAAGCGCCCGACGCTGTTGGTCCACAGCACTTCGCCCAGGGCTTGCAGGCCGCCGCGCTGGTAGAGCAGGTACAGCCAGATCATCAGCGGCACCAGGCCCAGCAGGGTCAGCAACCCGGGGCGCAACCAGTGGCTGAGGGTGAAGTGTTTTTCGATCAGGCTGTCGGCCAGCAGGTAGGCGAAGATCACCACCCCCGGCATGGCCAGGCCGAGCACGCCCTTGCTCAGGGTGGCGATGGCAATGCCGCCGGCGAACGCCAGCCAGGCCAGCCGCGCCGGTTGCTGTTCGGCCTGACGGCGCTGGGCCTGAAAGAACGCCAGCAGGGCCAGGGTCACTCCGAGGCTGAGCAGGGCATCCTCACCCACGCCGCGCACGTTGCTCCAGTAACTGGCCATGGTCGCCAGCATCAGCCCGGCCACCGCGGCCAGGGTGGCCGGCCGGCCAAAACGGCGCAGCATGGCGTACAGCAGCATCACGCTGAACAGCCCGGCGAAGGCCGAGGCCAGGCGCACTGCCAGCGGCGTGCCGCCGAAGGCGCGGATGGCGCCGGCGTCGAGCCACAGGCTCAGGGGCGGCTTCTCCAGAAACGGCGTGCCGAACAGGCGCGGCGTGACCCAGTCATCATCCAGGTGCATTTCCATGGCGATCCCGGCCACCCGGGCCTCGGTGGAGCCTTGCAACTGGTGATTGCCCAGGGCGAAGAAGAACAGCAGGCAGGCCAGCAGGAACAACAGCGGAGCGGGTCGTGACATGGGTTGTGCGCCGGCAGATCAAGAGGCGCAGCCGGAAGGCTGCGGGCAAGCGCCAAAGTATACGGAGGCAAGTCTTAACAAATTGTGAACAAGTAGGGGGAAATAGTCGGTTTGTCCGAGCACGGCCGAATCACCCCGGGGCTTTCAGGTAGGCGGCCACGGCATGCGGGAACAACTGCTCGTAGAGGGGGTAGCCAATGCCCAGCACGCTGATCTCGATGGCCTCTGCACCGCACTCGGCAGAGTAGTCCTGGAGGCTCACGCCCATGGCCGGCACGGGCTGGTCGAGGTGATACACCTGCAGTTGCAGCGAGCTTTGGTCCGCGCCCCCCGTCAGTGCCCGCACCTGCTCCTGAAGCGCGGCCTAGGCCGGGGCGGCGATGAATTGGCCCCAGGCCACGCCCATCGGCGGGTCGTTCGATTCCAGCGCGGACCCGCCGAGCAGGGTCGTGCCTTGGTAGATCTTGAACCTTGGATAAGCATCCGCTTGGGCTGGCATGGCGAGACCTGCTGTAAGGGGAACAATGGCGGCTAGTGAAGGGCGGCTTCCTGCTGGCGGCGCTGGAGGCGCCCGTGGCCCCAGGCGGACAGCGCCTCGATCACCGGTTGCAGCGATCGGCCTTCGGCGGTCAGTCGGTATTCGACCCGTGGCGGCACTTCGGCGTACACCGTGCGCGAGACCAGCCCGGCGCCTTCCAGGTCGCGCAATTGCTTGGTCAAAAGGCGTTGGGAAATCCCCGGCAGGCGGCGTTGCAGCTCGTTGAAACGCAGGAACTCATTGGCCAGCAACTGATGCAGGATCACGCCTTTCCAGCGGCCGTCGATCAGGTCCAGGGTCACCTCCACCGGGCAGCCTGGAATGTCCTGGTAGTGTTTGTTTTTCATCGCCTGACGGTCCTTTTGCGTAGCAGGTACGCAAAAGTACCCTACTTGTGCGAGCAGGGCATGAGGGATTTAAGTGTGCGCTTTCCAACGCCAAGGAAGCTCTGCAATGAAGGCCATCGCCTACCTCAAAGGCTCGTCGCTGTCCGACCCCCAAGCCCTCTACGACCTGGATCGGGACGAGCCGTCACTCGAACCCCATGACCTGCTGGTGGCGGTCGAGGCGGTGTCGGTCAACCCGCTGGACACCAAGGTCCGCGCCGGCAAGGTCGCGGTGCCGGACGACGTGCGCACCCTGGGCTGGGACGCCAGTGGCGTGGTCCGCGCGGTGGGCAGCGCGGTGACCCTGTTCGCTCCCGGGGACGCGGTGTACTACGCCGGCACCTTCACCCGCGAGGGGGCCAATGCCGAGCTGCACCGGGTCGATGAACGCCTGGTGGGGCACAAGCCCAAGCGCCTGTCCTTTGCCCAGGCGGCGGCCATGCCGTTGACCGCGCTGACCGCCTGGCAATTGCTCTTCGAGCGCCTGGGCCGGGTGCCCGGCGAGCTGTCCCGGCAGGGCACGCTGCTGATTGTCGGTGGCGCCGGTGGCGTGGGTTCGGTGCTGATCCAACTGGCGCGCCAGATGACCGGGATGACGGTGATCGCCACCGCCTCGCGGCCGGACAGCCGCCAGTGGTGCCTAGACCTGGGGGCCCATCGGGTGCTGGATCATTCCCGCTCGCTGGTGCCGCAAGTGGCCGCCCTCGACCTGCCGCCGCCGAGCCATATCGCCGCCCTGACCCACACCGCCCGGCACTATGCCGAGCTGAGCGAAATCATCGCGCCCCACGGCCATTTCGCGCTGATCGACGATCACGACTTCTTGGATGCGCTGCCGCTCAAGGCCAAGAGCGTGTCCCTGCACTGGGAGATGGTTTTCACCCGGGCGCTGTTTCAGACCCCGGACATGATCGAGCAGCACCACATCCTCAACCGGCTGGGGCAACTGCTGGACCAGGGCGTGATACGCAGCACCTTGAATGAAGTCATTCACCCCTTCAGCGCCGACAGCCTGCGCCGGGCCCATGCCCGGGTGGAGCAGGGCGGCCTGCTGGGCAAGGTGGTGGTGGCCCGCGAGGCCGAGCCCGGCGCCTCGTTGTAGAGGCTGTCGCGGTCAGCGCAGGTGGCGCCCGCTGCGCCACCAGAAGACGCCGCCGAGGAAGGCCCCCGCACAACCGAACAGCGGCGCCAGTGGCAGGTAGCGCGGCAAACCCTCGGGTAGCGGTTCCTCTTCGGCCGGGTCGGAATAGAAGCTGGAAGGGGCCAGGCTCGCGACCACGGGGATGGTCGGCATGGCGGCCACAGCGCCGCTGAACAGGTAGATCAGCACGTTGCGCCAGGCAAACCGTTGGGCCAGCCAGAAGAACAGGGCGCAGGGCAGGGCCGTGATAATGCCGATCAGCACGCCACTGACCACCAGGGTCAGCAGGCCCACGAACAGCGTCTGGGTAATGATGTCTGCGTTCAACGAGCCGGCGCTGGCCAGCATCGCCAGCATGATCAGCAAGGCCAGGATCACGGCCATGGCCGTGACGCCGATGAAGTAGGCGGCGAACCAGTCTTCTGGCTGCACGCTGCGTTGGGGTGGAGTTGTTGTGGACATGGCAAAGATCGCTGTATGGGTGGCTGCTCTGGCCCTGTTCAAGGGTGCCTTGGCGTCGGGCCGCTGGTGAATAAAGGCTCGGTTCAGCGCAAGTGACGCCCGCTGCGCCACCAGAACACTACCCCCAGAAACACCCCACAGCCGCCGAACATCGATGCCAGCTGCAAATAGTGCAGCGCAGCGCTGACGCCGTGCGGGAGGTTGAAGAGTTCGGGGAGCAGCTGGGTCATCACGGGAATGGCGAACTGCGCCGCCAGGGCTCCGCTCACCAGGTAGATCCACAGGCGGCGCCAGGTAAAGCGCTGGGCCAGCCAGAAGAACAGGATGCACGGCAAGGCGGCGATCAGGGTAATCAGCACCAGGCTCACCATCAGCACCGCCACGCTGAACGACAGGGAGTTGAGCAGCGATTGCCACGGCGTCTGGCTGGTGCTCAGCAGGATCAGATTGACCACCAGCATCAGGGCCAAGGCCAGTCCCGCAACGCCGATGAAGTACGTGGCGATCCAGTGATAGGGGCTCAGGGTGCGAACGGAATTGGGCGTTTGGGGCATGGTGGGCACGGGCTTCAGGCTGAGGATGACCGGACCCAGGCTATCGGCAAGCAGGCGGTTTGATTGTGGAGTTTGCGTGGTTTTTTTGCGGTCAATGTTCTTTGGTGGATGACGTCGGGGCAGAAAATCCCTTATACAGGCAGCGGCCCGTCGACTGTTCACGGGCCCGGCTTGCGTCACCCACCCAGAAGGAGATGGACATGTTCAAGTTCCTGACGATTACCGAGTTGCCCCGTACCCCTGCGCATCGAGATACAGGCTCCGTTAGCGGAGCGATCAATGCCTGGGAGCTGAAAAATCGGGCTCTCAATACCAAGGGGTTTGTTACATGTCCAAAGAATTACTCGGAGTTTCTGCTGTAGGGCTGATGGTGCTGGGCGAGTTTTGCGCCATCTACAGTGAAGTGGTGGTGGCGCGGCTGGCCCATTCCGGCAACACCTCCGGTGCCGAACTGGCGTTGCCGGTGCTGATCATGTGCCTGGGCGGTATCTGCCTGCTGGCGGCCTACTGGCTGGGTTACGTGGCGGTGGGCGACATCTGGATCATCACCGTGGTCTCGGTGACCTCGCTGCTGCTTCTGGAGCCGCTGGTGATCTGGGCGCTGTTCCAGCAGGCGCCCGGGCGCGGTGCCTTGATCGGCTTCTGCCTCGGTGCGCTGGGGATGTTGTCCGCCGTGTTCCTGTAGCACGGCCTCGCTCAGGCTCGGGTCCTTCAGGCCCGGGCCCGGGCAAAGTAACGACTGGGCGCCTCGCCCAGGACCTTGCGAAACACACTGCTGAAGGCACTCGGGCTGCTGTAGCCCAGGTCGCTGGCGACCCGGGTCACGGCCTCGCCCTGGCCCAGGCGCACCACGGCCGCCAACAGGCAGGCCTGCTGGCGCCATTCGACGAAACTGATGCCGGTGTGCTGGCGAAACAGCCGGGTGAAGGTGCGACGGCTCATGCCGGCGCGCTCGGCGATGGCATCGATCCCCAACTCCAGCGATGGCTGTTCCAGCAGCTCGCGACAGACCCTGGCCAGCCGCGGCTCGTCCGGCAGCGGGGCGTTGAGGGTCAAGGCCGGCATGCTGGCGACTTCATGCAGCAGCAGGTTCATCAACTGCCCCGGCACACCGTCCCTGGCGTAGAGCGTGGGGAGGTGCATGGCCCGCAGCAGTAGCTGGCGCAGCAACTCGGACACTTCCCGCACTTCGCATTGCTCCGGCAAGCCCAGGCGCTTTGCCGCCCGGGGACGCACATAGGTGTTGAGCATGGTCACCGGCCCGCTCATGTGCATGGCGTGGGTCACCCCGGCCGGCACCCAGATCGCCCGTTGCGGCGGCACCACCCAGTTGCCCTGTTCGGTATAGACGCTGATCACCCCGGTAGCGGCGTAGGCGAACTGCCCGCGTCGATGCTGGTGTGCGGCGAAGTGCTGGCCGTGCGCGTAGTCGATGGCCGTGACCAACGCGTCTCGGGGGATATTTTCGTAGGGATCGATATCGATAGGGTGCATGGCCCGAATCTACTGATAGTTGACCTGATACTGCAAGCGGGCCATGGCGTGCTCCGGCGATAGTTCGCCCCCGGCCGGGGATTTGCTCGCGGCCGCCTTTCCTGGACCGCGCGACATGCAGAAAAAACACCTGTTCCTGGCCTTGCTGGTGACGGCCTTGTGGGGCCTGAACTTCCCCATCACCAAGTTTGGGCTGGCGAGTATCGATCCATTGCTGCTCACCGCCTTGCGCTTCACCCTGGCGGCGTTGCCCTGGGTATTTCTGGTGCCGCGCCCGCCGGTAGGGTTTGGCTGGCTGGCGGCCTACGGGCTGATTTTCGGCGTGGCCATGTGGGCGCTGATCAACCTGGGAATTGAGCAGGGCGTGGCGCCGGGCACGGCTTCGCTGTTGATCCAGTTCAGCGCGTTTTTTTCCCTGGGCTGGGGCGTGTTGCTGTTCGGCGAGCGCCTGCGCTGGCAGCAGGTTCTGGCCACGGCCATTGCGCTGTGGGGGCTGTTGCGGATCATCGGCGACAGCCCCGGGCACGCCACCAGCCTGGGTTACGCCTTGCTGCTGGTGAGCGCCTTCAGCTGGAGCGTGGGCAACGTCATCATCAAGCGTTGCGGGGTTCGCGAGGTGTTCGCCTTCGTGGTCTGGGCCAGCCTGTTTGCGCCGTTGCCGCTGCTGGCGTTGACCTGGATAAGCCATGGCAGTGCGCCGTTTCTGCAACTGGCCGGGCAGGTGTCCGTCAGTGCGCTGCTGTCGCTGATGTTCCAGGTCTATGCGGCAACGCACTTCTGTTACTGGGGCTGGAACCTGTTGCTGCGGGAGTATCCCGTCTCTCGGGTGGCGCCCTTGTCGTTGCTGATCCCGGTGTTCGGCATGGCCGGGTCGGTGTTGATCCTGGGGCAGCCAGTGGGCATCGATGACGGAGTATCCATGGGCCTGATCCTGCTGGCGCTGGCCGTGGGGCAGCTCGACTGGCGCCGGTTTTCGGCCCTGGGGCGCCGGTCCCTGTAGCCGCTGCCGCAGGCTGCGAACGGCTCCGGAGGAGGCGCGGCGATCTTGAAGGCGCCGGAGGTTCGGCCGGTAATCATCAAGTCGGTGGCGCAGGCGGGTTTCTTATCCTCGTTCAGTCACCGTTCAGGGGTATCGCGCGCACCATGTCCAGCCTTACGCCGAGCTTATGGCACGGCACTTTCTGGTGGGGCGAAGATGGTTCGAGAAACGCGTTTCGGGATTGAGTCCTGGGGTATCTACCTGGTGGCCCTGCTGCTGTTCACCTTTGGCATCTGGGACGAGCAGCCCCAGGGTTTCGACGGCCGTTGGGCGCTGTTTCTGCAGGAGATGTTCCGTCACGGGCCGAGCCTGTTCCCCACCACTTACGGCCAGCCCTATCCGGACTATCCGGCTACCGCGACCTTCTTCAGCTACCTGTTTGCCCAGGCCTTTGGCGCCCCCAATCACTTGGCCAATATCCTGCCCACCGCGCTGGCTTCGGCCGGGGTGCTGGCGTTGCTTTATCGCCTGCTGGCGCCCTCGGGGCGCACCTGGGCGCTGCTCGCGGTACTGCTGACGGCGCTGACCAGCCAGCTGTTGGACAAGTCCCGCTCGGTGTGCCTGGACCAGATGGTTTCACTGCTGTGCCTGGGGGCTTTCTACCTGCTGCACAGCGGCGAACAGCGTGGCTCGCGGCTGCGGCCATTGATGGTGCTGCCGCTGTTCGTACTGGCCTTCGCCATTCGCGGGCCCTTGGGGCTGGTGGAAGTCTGCGGCGTGGTCTGCACCTACTGGCTGCTGGGAGAGAGTCGTACCCAGGAGGCACGCCGTATCTTGTTCAAGCGCGTGCTCGGCTACGGTTTCAGCGGCCTGCTGTTGCTGGCAGCCTGCTGGTGGCTGCTGCTGAAGCTGGCTTATTTCAGCGGCGGCGAGGCCTTTGTGCAGCAGGTCTACCACATGCAGGTGGGCGGGCGTCTGGATGAGAGTGGCGAGCCGTTCTACTTCTACTTTCAGTTGGCGTTGTACCGCTACTTCCCTGTGGTGCCCCTGGCCCTGGTGACGCTGTGGATGCTGCGCCACCAAGTGTTCCGGCGCCATGCCGACCCGCAGCTGCGCCTGGTACTGCGTCTTGGCGCCTGCGGACTGATGATTCTGCTGGGCTTGTCGGTGCCGCATTTCAAACGCGCCTATTACATCTTGCCCATAGTGCCGATGTTCGCTGCAGTGGCCGCCTACGGCCTGCTCATGGCCCGGGGCCGGATGGGCAAGATGCGCAGTGCCTACCTGTGGCTGGTGGGTGTGCTGCCGGGGCTGTGCATCCTGGTGCTGTTGGTTCTTAAACACAGCTGGCACAAACACGGTTACTGGCCGCCGGTGTCCATGCCGTTGCTGATCGCGATCTTTGTCCTGTTGCAGCTGCTGGCTCTGTACTGCTGGCGCAAGACCCTGGGCAGTTTCGGCCGGCGGCTGGTACTGCTCAGCGGCCTGGCCCTGGCGGCGCAATGGACGCTGCTGGTGGCAGTGGTGGACCCGGCCAAGGATCTGCAATTCGATACCCAGGGTTTTGTTTCCCAGGTGGAGCAACGGCGCGCGGCCGAACACGGTCCCCTGGTGTTCTTCAACCTGGGCCAGGACACCTGGGCCGTGCGCTACATGATGAACCTGGACCACGACGAACAGCCGCTGTTTGTCAGCGGCGATGCCCCCGGACAACTGGACACCTTGCCCCACGGCTCCTGGGTGATCGTGGCGCGCAAGGATCGAGAGAAGCTGTTGGGCACCTCGCTGGAAAACCAGCAGCCGGTGTACGAGGGGCGCTTGAATGACAATCCCTGTTTGGTGTTTCAGTTGCAGTAAGTCCTTGGCAGCGAGTGGTGCGGGTCGTATTTTTGGCCCCTGCGATCCGCGTTGAAACCAGGGAGTGGTCATGGAATGCCAAGTTCGTCCGGCCCTAGAGGCCGATGCCGCGAGGGTCAGCCAAGTGATCCTCGCGGCTCTGCTCACCAGCAATGCCCAGGACTATCCCGCCCATGTGATCGAGCGGGTGCAAGACAGCTTTACCCCGGACGCTGTCCTGCAACTGATGCGGCGTCGGCAAATGTTCGTCGTCCTGGTGGACGGGGAATTGCTGGGCACCGCCAGCCTCGACGGGCGCGCGGTGCGCTCGGTGTTTGTCGATCCGGCGTACCACGGCCATGGCCTGGGCCGGCAACTGATGGCTGCGGTCGAGCAGGCGGCGCTGGACTCGGGTTTGACCTCGCTGGTGGTGCCCTCATCGGTCACCGCCGAAGGCTTTTATGCACGCCTGGGGTTTGTTCGGGTCCGCGAGCATTACGAGGGCGAGGAGTTGACGCTGATCATGGAGCGGGGCCTGTCCGGGCTGGCTTGACCTTTCCCGCGATGAGCCTTGTAGGAGCGCGCTTGCTCGCGGTGGACGTCAACGATAACGTGCGTTCGCTGGAGGAATGCGGCGCTCTTGGGAGCTTCGCGAGCAAGCTCGCTCCTACAGGGCTGGGTTGAGCTCAAGGCACCTGGATACCTCCCGGGTGCCGGAGCCATCAAGTGCTTATGCCGCCGCCAGCCGCCGGGGCCGCAGCCAGCCGATCACCACCGCGGCAATCAGCAGGAACCCCAGGTAGCCGAAGAACGGATAGACCTGCCCCACCAGGCTGATAAAGCCCACCAGGCTGCCGACAAACGCCAGGGCACCGGCGGCAATGGAGCCGAGGCGGAACTGCCGGGTGCCGGCCGGCAACAGCCGCGCGGAGAAGGAGTACAGGGTGCCCACGGCGGTGTTGAGGATCATGCAGAAGATGATCAGCGCCATCAGCAGCCCCAGGGCCGGGGAGACTTCGCCGGCGATCGACAGCATGGGCATCGGCAGATCCGTCACGCTGTCCAGGCGCGACAGCAGGCCCAGGCTCATCACCAGCATCAGCAGGCCCAGCAGCGCGCCGCCGAGAATGCCGCCCCACATCGCCTGTTTCTCGCCCTTGGCCGCGCCGCCCATGATCGCCAGGATCGGCACCCCGGCCACGATGTTGTAGGACACGTAGAGCAAGGCGCCCAGCAGCCAGTGGCTGGCGCCGGCTTCTTGCTTGGCCGCCAGTTGATTGAGTTCACCGAAGCTCAGGTCGCGAGTGGCGGCGCCATACAGGGCCACGCCCACCGCGGTGACGATCAGGAAGGGCGTCACCGCGCCGATCATGCCGATGACCTTGTGCACGTCCAGGCACACGATGGCGACCACGATCAGGGTCACCAGCACGCTGCCGGCGATGGCTGGAATGCCGAACTGCTGCTCCAGCAGGGCACCGCCGCCGGCCAGCATCACCACGGTCACGGCGAACATGAAGAAGGTGATCATCAGGTCCACCAGCGCGCCCAGGTGCTTGCCGCACAGGGCTTGCACCACGTCCTTGTGCGACGCTGCCCGCAGGCGGCTGCCCATGCTGGCCAGGGCCATGCCGAGGAAGGTGAACAGCGCCGCGCTGACCACCGCGCCCGCCAGGCCCCAGGCGCCGAAGTCGACGAACATCAACAGCAGTTCACGACCGGAGGCGAACCCCGCGCCGACAATCACACCGACGAAGGCGCCGGCGATCTTCAGACTTTCTTTCATGACGATTAGCCTCGATTTGTTGTTGTTATGTGGGGTGGACGGCCGCGTCATCTATTGGCGTGGCGGTCCTGGGCATCGCACTTGAGGGCTGGGGCGGGTGACTCAGCTTTCGCCGACCCAGGCCTGGACTTCGATCTCGACATCGACCCCCAGCGCCAGTTGGGCGCTGACGGTGGAGCGCACCGGGAAACCGTTCTTGAAGTGACGCTGGTAGACCTCGTTGAAGCCGGCGAAGTGCTGCATGTCGGTGAGCCAGACGGTGCTCTTCACCACCTGGTCGAAGCTGGCGCCGCACGCGGCCAGGGTTTCGCCGATGCGCGCCATGGCGGCCTCGGTCTGCACGCGGATGTCGCCGTGCACCACTTCGCCTTCGGCGCTCATCGGCACCTGGCCGGAGAGGAACAGGAAGCCGCCGACGCGGATCGCCCGGGAGAAGGGGTAGGGCAGGTGGCTGGGGTAACGCTGGATATCAGTGGACATGGCAAGGGCCTCGTGGGCTGGGTGGGTTAACGCAAGCGAGCGGGGGCCAGGGCCTGGGCATCGACGCCCTGGCTCAGCAGTTCTTCGGGGACCGGGTGGCCCAGCAGCAGGGCGCAGGCCAGTTGCGAGACGCCGGCCGCCGACTGGATGCCGTAGCCACCCTGGGCGGCGAGCCAGAAAAAGCCTTCGCAGTTGTCATCCCAGCCCACCACCAGATCGCCGTCGGCGACGAAGGAACGCAGGCCGGCCCAGCTGTGGCGCGGGCGGCGGATGCTCAGGGAAGTGACGTTCTCGATGTGGTAGATGCCGGTGGCGATGTCCAGCTCTTCGGGCATCACGTCCTGGGGCGGCACCGGGTCGGCATTGGCTGGGGAGCCAAGCAACTGGCCGGCGTCGGGCTTGAAGTAGAAGCTTTCGTCAATGCCGATCACCGCCGGCCAGCGGCTGAAGTCTTCATCCGGTGGGCCGTCGAAAGTGAAGGCGCTGCGCCGGCAGGGTTGCAGGCCGATGGGGGCCACGCCGCACAGCTGGGCCACGTCATCGACCCAGGCGCCGGCAGCGTTCACCAGATTGCGCGCCTGCAGGGAACGGCCATCGCTGAGCGTGAGGTTCCAGTGGCGGTCTTCGCGGCTGGCTTCGACGACGTGCGTGTCGCACTCCAGTTGCCCACCGGCCCGGCGCATGGCCCGCAGGAAGCCCTGGTGCAGGGCGTGCACGTCCAGGTCCTGGGCGGCGGTTTCCAGCATCGCCCCGGCGACGGCGTCGGGGCGCAGGCAGGGCACCAGGGCCCGGGCCTGCTCGGCCGTGATCAGGCGCACATTGGCGGAGCGGGCGCGGGTTTCGTCGTAGGTCTGCTGCAACTGTTCCAGCTGTTCCTCGCTGGCGACGTACAGGCAGCCACGGGGCTCCATCAGCGGGTGTTCGCAGAAACCCTGCGGCGGCCGCTGGTAGAAAGCCCGACTGGCGCGAGTCAGGGCCTGGATCTGCGGGGTGCCGTAGGCCTCCATGAACATCGCCGCCGAGCGCCCGGTGGCGTGATAGCCCGGCTGCGATTCACGCTCCAGCACCAGCACGCTGGCCTGCCCGGCCAAGCGGTAGGCCAGGGAAGCACCGGCAATACCGGCGCCGATGATGACGAAGTCGAAGCATTGGTTTGCGTGCATGCCGGGGTTCCTGAATCGCTGGAAAATGACAGGGGTTAAAATTCTCACATACGAGAAATGTAAGATATGAGAATTTTCCAGTCAACCCGGGGTCATGGGTTAATATTTCGCCACGTGCCCCGGCCAGCGTCGCGGTTGCCCTTATTTGCCTGACAGAGAGCCCCAATGAGTTCCGACCGAGCCCAGCCCGCCTCGAGCTCCCACGCCCATCCACTGATCGACCGGACCCAGGTCGGCGCACGCCTGCGGACCATTCGCAAAAGCCAGAAGCTGACCCTCAAGCAGCTCTCGGAACGCTCCGGCGTCGCGCTGTCGACCCTGTCGAAAATGGAGCTGGCCCAAGTCTCGGTCAGCTACGAAAAACTCGCCGCCGCGGCCCGCGCCCTGGGCGTCGACATCGCCCAACTGTTCACCCCGGCGCCGAACCTGACCCAGACCCGCAGCGCCCAGGTGCAACCGACCGTGGTCAGCACCACCATCGCCGACGCCCCCGGCTACAGCACCGGCAACTACGACTACCACCCCATGGCCGGCGACTTTCCCGGGCGCAGCATGACCCCCATGTACGCGCGGATCTTTGCCCGCGAGTTGCAGCAGTTCGAGGACTACATCCGCCACCCGGGGCAGGAATTCGCCCTGGTGCTGTCGGGGCGGGTGCGGATTCAGTTTGAGACCGGAGAGGCGGTGAGCATCGGATCGCAGGAGACGGCGTACTTCAACAGCAGCGTCGGCCATATCTACCTGGCGGAAGGGGAGGAGGATGCGGAAGTGATGGTGGTGATGTCGGAGCGCTGAAGCCCCTGATCATCCTCTGCGCCCTCCTGAGTCATAGGCGGTTGGAGTTGAAGGTAATTAGAACTGTTGTGCAAAGCCCGGATTGTATTTGGTGCAGTTCAAATCCTGATCCTCGCCAGCATATCTTCGCCGTCTGCATCCATACCAACCTCGACAAACCCGAAACTGGAGTAAAACCCTTTAGCTACGATGTTGTTGGGGTTGTAGCAAATTTCAATTTCTTTCAAATCTGCGATCTGTTTTATTTCATGTAGGGCGAGGCCCAACGCTACTCTGCCGATGGATTTCTGCTGATGTTGTTTATCCACCATAAAGCGCCAGATAGAAACTTTGCCTTTTGACTCTTGCACCCACATAAAGAAGCCTACAGGCTCTCCATCCGCGATTATGGCGCGTGTGAAGTAACCTGGGTTGTACGCAGCCTCAACGAGCGACCAGGTATTACTTGCCACGTAGTCTTCCTGCTCTTCAGTGACCTCCAGTTCACAAATCGCTTCATAGTTTTTTTGCGTTACTTGGGTAAGTGAGATTTTCATAAAGTCTCCTGAACTGGGGTGTGGATAAGGCTCAATTAACTTTCACGGGCATTCAGTTCCTCCTGCGCCTTCGCCAGCAGCGCGACGAACAGTTCGGCGCTGTCCTGCGGCAGGCTTCGCACTCTAGCTGTTGCAGTTCGCGGCAGTGCTGGGGCGGCGGGGGATTCCGGTTAGTTCTCCGTGCAGCTCCAAGTAAGGTTTGAACTCCTCTGCGGCGTTCGTGCGGTATACGTCGTCACCAGGCTGCGTCCGTCGGTTGTGGCCGACATTCACCGGTACCTTTGGTTTGTGTCCTTACTCTTTCGTATGGTCCAGCCATTCTTGGTAGGTGATACGGCTAATGTGTTCTGTCCGATAGTCTTGGAGGAACTGGTTGTATTTGTTTTCTTCTGTGTGATGAAAGCGAAAGCCACACTTCGATTGAGCAGCATAGGACTGGATGTTGTTGGCGAAGTAACCACACCAAAGTGCTTTGAGATTCAGGTTTTCAAAGGCGTGTCGCATCACTTCACGCACGGCTTCCGGAGTCAGGCCTTTGCCCCAGTACGGCACACCGATCCAGTAGGCGATTTCACCTTCCTGCTCACTGATTTCAAAATTGCTGTTGCTGCCTATGAGAATGCCCACACAACCAACAGCACGGCGATTTTCCTTCAGTTCGACCGCGTACACCTCGGGGTGATTGAAGACCGTACGGATGATGTCGGCACTGTTCTCCACACTGGTGTGGGGGGGCCAGCCAGCGATAGGGCCGACTCGGGCGTCTTTGGCATATTCGTATAGATCGGCGGCGTCTGCGTCCTGCCAGGGGCGCAGCAAGAGTCGTTCTGTTTTAAGTGTCATGTCCTGTACCCGAATGGATTGGTTCGTTCGGGACAGAGTATTGGGAGTCAGATCATCGGTACACGCCAGTACCTCGGCGTTTTCGGTACTTTTAGAAACAGCTACGCCAAGCGGTGATACGATTTTGGCTCTTGTTTGTTCTAGCGCTGGGTCACTATGCATCACATTCCGAAACTTTCCGCTCCTGACGACTCGATGCCGATGGGAGAGACCACGCTAGCGGAAGGGCAAGGTTTGCCGCTCTCCTTCGGCCATGCTTACTTGACGTTGCTGGTATGCCTCTGCGGTAGTGCCCACTTCACTCTTAACTTCAAAGAGCATGCGGTTAGGAGCGGTGATGTGATGCTGCTGGCTGAGGACACTATTGCCTTACTCAAACGTCGCTCGCGCCGCTTCAAGGTGTTTTTCTGCCTTATGCCGAAAAGTTTTGCAGCGGAGGTTGCCTACCCGCTACCCAATACCTTGTTCGTATTTCTGCATGACCATCCTCATTGCACTCCATCCAAGAACGACATGCCGCTGATCGAGGGATGGGTGACGCAGATGCGGAACATTGCGCAGACCTGTCCCACCTACCAACGCATCATGTTGCGCAATCAGCTGCAGAACCTCTTTTTGAAAATAGCCGAGCAACTTCCAGCCAACCAGATAGAAAACAGGGGATTCAGCCGGAAGGAAATGCTCAGTTGGCGCTTCTGGGAATTGATAGGCAAACACTGCATCCGCCACCGAGATGTGAAGTTCTACGCCGACGCACTGAATATCACGCCGTTCTACCTGTCGCAGTTGACCAAAGCGTTTTTCAATGACACTCCCAAGGGGTTGATCGATCGGCAGGTGACCTTGGAGATCAAGGCTCTTCTTTCATACAGTGACTTGGCCATTGGCCGTGTGGCCGACGAACTGAACTTCGTCGATGCGTCTTACTTGTGTCGCTACTTCAAGCGCCAAACGGGAATTTCGCTCTCCCGTTATCGTAAGCACAAGAGAGAGGAGGGAGGTAGGACTGACCTGCAATCGAAATAGAGAATGGAAGGCGCACTAGGGAAAAGGTTTCCTTCCTAGATACAAGATTGATTCCAGCACGCCATCGGTTGTCCATAGGACGAAGCCAATTTCATCAGAAGCTGACCCTACAACAGCTCTCGGAACGCTTCGGCGTCGCACTGTCGACCCTGTCGAAAATGGAGCTGGCCCAGGTCTCGGCCAGCTACGAAAAACTCGCCGCCGCGGCCCGCGCCCTCGGCGTCGACATCGCCCAGCTGTTCACCCCCGCGCCGAACCTGATCCAGACCAGCAGCGCCCAGGTGCAACCGACCGTGGTCAGCACCACCATCGTCGACGCCCCTGGCTACAGCACCGGCAACTACGATTACCACCCCATGGCCGGCGATTTTCCCGGGCGCAGCATGACCCCCATGTACACTCGAATCTTTGCCCGCGAGCTGCAGCAGTTCGAGGACTACATCCGCCACCCCGGGCAGGAATTCCCCCTGGTGCTGTCGGGGCGGGTGCGGATTCAGTTTGAGACCGGGGAAGCCGTGAGCATCGGCCCGCAGGAGACGGCCTACTTCAACAGCAGCATTGGCCATATTTATTTGGCGGAAGGGGATGAGGATGCGGAGGTGATGGTGGTGATGTCGGAGCGCTGAAGCCCTTCATCATCAAGCAACAGCGCGCCAGATCGTGCTGCCGCGCCGTGCTTTCGTGGGGCGTTCTACTTCAGTGTGGGTATAGGGCGACTGCCATCGAGCAGGGCATCCACCACTGCCCGCGCCATCTCCACCGAGTGCACCAGGGACCAGATCAGACCGCGCTCGATGCCGCTGCCGCGTTCGGTGATTTCATCGGAAACCTCTTCGGCGCTTTTCAACAGCAGGGAGACGTGGAGCAAGGCTTCTTCGGCGCTGATGCCGCCGCGTACCGAGAACAGAGAATCGCGACTCACCGGGGTACTGATGGTTTGCTTCAGTGACTGGATCAGAGAGGCATCGGCAGGCTGAAGTGACAGCTTCTGCCGGATCTGCTGATTGGCCAGATCGTGCTCGGGGTTTCTGTCGCGCTGGGTTGCAGTGTGGGGCGGATCGGGGACGAGCTTTTTCATGGCGTAACTCCTAATCGATGGTAGGAGCCTTCACCGTCGCTGCTAAACGATGGGGTGGCGGCCGTTCGCAGGTTAGCAGTACCGGTCGATTAGGAACCCGGCGCACCCGAAGATGCCCTGCGCACGGCCGCCATAAAACGGAGCCCAAAAACGCCGCGTAGATGGCGGCGCTGTGCGCCTAATCGATTGCGGGCTGCTAAACCCGGTCACTGAATGTGCAGTGACGGATCGAGGCTAGCCAGCGGGTACACCAGGCGCAAGCGGCTAGGAGTTTCTAGGAAAATTCGCACAATAGAAAGAGACTTAACGCTGCTTTGGGGCAACCAATGCTCGGTCCGTGAAAGCGGGGAGGGGCGGTTGGCGATGGTGGCGGAACGTTAAGGCCAGAAACAACAAAGCCCGCACAAGGCGGGCTTTGTTGGTGCTTCGTTTGGTGGAGCCGGGGGGATTTGAACCCCCGTCCGCCAGTACTCCGCTGTCGGTACTACATGCTTAGCCGTGTCTATTGAGTTAACCCTCAGCGACCCGACGGGCAGGGTGCTTTGGGCGAGTTGTGTAAGTTTTAGCCGCTTCGTCCACAACGTACTGCACGGCGATTCTGTTCTATATGACAATCATTTTGGGTTTACAGACATCCCCTGATGATTGCTGGACCCGAAGGTACCAGGGGGGAAGGGCTAAGGCTGCTTACGCAGCGAGAGCGTAATCCCCGTAGGTTTCGTCATTGGCAACTATAGGAAGTTGCAACAGTGGATTTACGAGTTCTGTTACCAACTCGGCATGCACCTAAAGTTTCGCAACCGGCGTCGAATCCTAAACGGCCCCGAACCTGTTGTGCATTACCAACAGGTGGGCGGATTCTACGCTAAGCGAGCGCAGAAGGCCAACCCGAAGGTTGGCCGATGTATCGCCTATTGACCGCCCTTGGTGTTGTTCTGCAATTGCTGGATCGCCTGGGTGGTCAGGGAGATGCAGTTCTTGGTGCCTTCCTCGGTGCCTTTGGCCTGTTCGGCGGTGGCTTGCTGGACCTTGGCGTCGATGTCGCTGCTCAGGTCCGAGCTCATGGCCTCGGTGCTGACCTTGGCATCCTTGATCTTTTGCAGGTTGATCTGGCACAGGTCCTCTTGCCCGGCGGCAAACACCGGGGAGGCCAGCATCGCGGCGGTGATGAACAGTCCAGCCAGTGCGGAACGCTTCATGGTTATCTCCTTGATCGCAGGGGCTCGGCGTTGCCGGTCAACAGGACGGGCGGCCGAGTGGGGCTAAGCCCTTTTTGTGCGGGCCTGGAAAATGGACTACAGCGGTGCGCCGGGGTTCTGTTTTTTTTGCGATGAACTGGAACAGTCGTTATCGCGTTTAAGCAGGTACAAAAAAGGGGCGAAGCCGCCCCTTGTTGTCCTGCCCCTGAAGTCAGACGGCTTTGGCCCGGGTGACCCGGTCCACCAGGTAGACCAGCCCGTGATAGTCGATCCCACCGTGCTGGCTGAGGCCGATTTCACAGGTGCGGCTGGTGGAGATGCCTTCGCTGCAGTACTGCACCGCGTCCTTGAGGCTGCGCAGGGAGTGGGCATTGAGCTCGGGGGTGGTGAAGCCCTTGTCGCCGGCGAAACCACAGCAGTGGATGCCTTCGGGGATCACCACATTGTTGCTGCAACGCCGGGCCAGTTCGATCAGCGCCTGGCTCTCGCCCAGGTGCTGGGTACTGCAGGTGACGTGCACCGCGATCGGTGCTTCTTGTGGGGTGAACTCCAGGCGTTCCAGCAAGTGGGTGCGGATGAAGCGCACCGGGTCGTAGAGGTCCAGGCGCACGTCCCCCAGGTCCTGCACCAGGCGCAGGGTGCAGGGGCTGGTGTCGCAGTAGATCGGGTCGAGGCCGCCCCGGCTGGCGTGGAGCAGGGCGCCGATCAGTTCCTGGCGCTTGTCCTCGGCCTGGGTGGCGTAGCCCTTGGAGGCGAAGGGCTGGCCGCAGCAGAGGTTGTCCAGGTTGTCCGGCAGCACCACTTGATAGCCGGCCTTTTCCAGCAGGCCGCGGGTTTTTTCGTAGAGCGACGATTGTTCCTTGTCGCCTGCTGCTGGCCCCATCACTCGGGACACGCAGGCCGCCAGGTACACCACTCGCGGGCGCGCGTCGCTGACGCTCGGGCTGAAGCGAATGGCCTTTTCCGGCTGGGGCATGGCGTTGTTCCACTGCGGCACCCGGCCTTTGGACAGGCGCGTCAGGCTCGCCGACAGCTTGCTCAGTCGCGGCGCGCCCAAGAGCATGCGCGCGCCGTTGGCCACGTGCAGGGTGAAGCGCGCGCCCTGCAAGGTGCTGGCGAAGTGCGAGCTGAGCCATTCGGCGGTGCCGCTGTGGGTGGCGTGCTCGCTGCGCAGTTTCTTCACCAGCTCGCCGGTGTTGATGCCCACCGGGCAGCGCTGGGCGCACAGGCCGGTGGCGGCGCAGGTGTCGATGCCCTGGTACTGATAGGCCGCCTCTAGCTCGGAGGTGTCGATGCCGGCGCGTTTGCGTGCCTGGATGTCGCGCCAGATGACGATGCGCTGGCGCGGGCTCAGGGTCAGGCCCTTGGATGGGCACACCGGCTCGCAGAAACCGCACTCGATGCACTTATCCACAATCTCGTCGGCCGCCGGCAGCGGCTTGAGATGCTTCAGGTGGATCTGCGGGTCTTCGCTGAGCACCACGTCCGGGTTGAGGATGGCGTTGGGGTCCAGCAGGCGCTTGAGCTGCCACATAAGCTGGTAGGCATCGCTGCCCCATTCCAGCTCGACGAAGGGCGCCATGTTGCGCCCGGTGCCGTGTTCAGCCTTCAGCGAACCGCCGAATTCCACCGCCACCAGTTGCGCCACATCGTCCATGAACGCCTGGTAGCGGTTCACTTCCTCGCTGCTGTTGAAGCCCTGGGTGAAGACGAAGTGCAGGTTGCCCTCCAGGGCATGGCCGAACAGGATCGCTTCGTCGTAGTGGTGCTTGTCGAACAGCTCGATCAGGCGGTTGACGCCGATGGCCAGCTGCTCCACGGGGAAGGTCACGTCCTCGATGATCACCGTGGTGCCGGTCTTGCGCACCGCGCCCACCGCCGGGAAGGTGTCCTTGCGGATCGCCCAGAGCTTGGCGTTTTCCTGCGGGTCTTCGGTGAAGTCCACCTGTTTTTCCACCGGGAAGGCGGCCAGGGAATTCATGATCTGCGCCAGTTGCTCGTGCAGTAGCGACGAGGACGCGGCGCGGGACTCGATCAGCAGCGCGCAGGCGTTGGCCGAGAGTTGCTGGACGAACGCCGGCATACCGGGCTTGTCCTGCACCGAGCGCAGGCTGCGGCGGTCCAGCAGCTCCACTGCCGACACTGGTTGGCTCTTGAGCACGGTCACCGCGTTGCAGCAGGTTTCCACGTCGGGAAAGACGATCAGCGCCGAGGCCTTGTTCGGGTGGTCGATCACCGTGTCGTAGGTCACCGCGCTGATAAAGCCCAGGGTGCCTTCGGACCCCACCAGCAGGTGGCTGAGGATGTCCAGCGGGTCGTCGAAATCCACCAGGGCATTGAGGGACAGGCCAGTGGTGTTTTTCAGCCGGTACTTGTGGCGGATCTTCGCTGCCAGCTCGCTGTTGGCGCGGGTGCTGCGGCCCAGTTCGGCCAGGCGCTCCAGCAACGGACCATGGCTGGCGCGGAAGGCGCTAACGCTGGCCTCATCCTCGGTGTCCAGGCGCGTGCCATCGGCCAGCACCAGACGGATGCCGGCCAGGGTGTGGTAGGTGTTCTGCGCGGTGCCGCAGCACATGCCGCTGGCGTTGTTGGCGACGATGCCGCCGATCTTGCAGGCGTTGATCGAGGCCGGGTCGGGGCCGATCTTGCGCCCGAACGGCGCCAGCCAGGCGTTGGCCTGGGCGCCGATCACCCCGGGCTGCAGACGAATCTGCGTACCCTGATGGCGAATCTCCTTGCCGTTCCAGTTATCCCCCAGAACGATCAGCACCGAGTCGCTGATGGCCTGCCCGGACAGGCTGGTGCCGGCGGCGCGGAAGGTCACCGGCACCCGGTCGCGCTGGGCCAGCTGGAGCAGCGCGACCACTTCATCTTCGGACTCGACGCGGACCACCAGCTTGGGGATCAGCCGGTAGAAGCTGGCGTCGGTGCCAAAGGCCAGGGTCGAGAGCGGGTCGTCGAAACGCCGCTCCTGGGGAATCAGTTGCTGGGCATCACGCAGAAAAGCGGCCGGTAGGCTCATTGGTCCTCCAGGATCAGCACCACCAGGTCTTTCGGGCCGTGGGCGCCGTAAGCCAGGACTTGTTCGATATCAGCGGTCTTCGATGGGCCGGACACCAGCAGCGCGTTGGTCGGCATGCCGGCAGCCCAGTTCATCTGTTGCTGCACCTGATAGAAGTTGTCGCGGATTTCGCTGGCCTTGAGCAGGGCGAAATGCACCGGCGGCACCAGGCTCATCAGCCGCGGTTCTTCCCGGGTCGGCCAAAGGATCAGGCTGCCGGTGGCGGCGATGGCACCCAGGGTGCCGGTGAGGCTGGCCGGGGTGTCGTTGAACAGCTCGGCTTTCCACTCTTCCACCGGGCGGTCGTAGGCCTTGAGCGCCGGCAGGTGCGGGTGCTCGGCCCAGTGCTGGGTGACCCGCTGGCCGTGGGGCGTGCTCGGGGCGATCAGCAGGCTGGGCAACTGGCGCTCCTGCAGCAGCTTTGCCAGCAGCTCCGGCCAGCCGGCGGCGGTGCTCAGGTGGATCTCGGTGTGCACCGCTTCCATCTGTTTGCGCAGCTGTGGAATGCGTTGCTCCGCCGTGTAGCTGTAAGGCTCGGTGACCAGCGCCTCGTCGAAGTTATCCACAATCGGCGTGGTGCCGGTCAGGCTGTTGCGCAGCTTGGCGAGGATGTTGTGTTTCGCGCTCATCAGCGGTCTCCCTGCTTGTCCAGGTGCTCACGGGCCAGGTCATGCAGCGACCGGGCGGCGGGTTTTGGCGCGCTGTGGTTCTGCGTCCAGGGGCCGACCTTGCTCGGGGTGAGGGCGCGCAGGCGGGTGGCGGCCAGGGTGAACAGGCGATACAGGGTCGGCGAGCTGTTGAGGCGGGCCCAGGCGTTCCAGATGAAGCGCTCCTTGCGCGAGTACTTGCTGCCCTGACCGCGCATCACTTGATGCGGGCTGTCCGGAGCCTTGACGTTCTCTTCCCGCAGGCGTCGCAGCAGTGCCGGGATCGGGATCTTCACCGGGCACACTTCGCCACAGGCGCCGCACAGCGAGGAGGCGCTGGGGTGATCCGGCACCTTGGCCAGGCCGACCATGTGCGGGGTGATGATCTTGCCGATCGGCCCCGGGTAGACCTCGCCGTAGGTGTGGCCGCCGACCCGGGTGTAGACCGGGCAGTGGTTCATGCAGGCGCCGCAGCGGATGCAGTTCAGGGTCTGGCGCAGTTCGCTGTCGGCAAAGGCCTGGCTGCGGCCGTTGTCCAGCAGCACCAGGTGCACTTCCTGAGGGCCGTCCAGCTCATGCTCCTTGCGCGGGCCGGAGATCATGTTGACGTAGGTGGTGATGGGCTGGCCGAGGGCCGAGCGGGTCAGCAGTGAAAGCAGCGGCACCACATCGCGCAGGTTCTCGACGACTTTCTCGATCCCGGTGACGGCAATGTGCACTGGCGGCACGGTGGTGGACATGCGCCCGTTGCCTTCGTTTTCCACCAGCAGCAGGGTGCCGGTCTCGGCCACGGCGAAGTTGACGCCGGAGACGCCGATATCGGCTTCGAAGAATTTCTGCCGCAAGACCTTGCGACCGATCTGAATGAGTTGGTCAACGTCCTTGGTGTACTCCACGCCGAGTTTGTCGTGGAACAAGGACGCGACCTGACCGGCATTCTTGTGGATCGCCGGCATAATGATGTGTGAAGGCTTCTCGTGGTCGAGCTGGACGATGAACTCGCCCATGTCCGACTCAAGGCATTCAATGCCTTGTTCAGCGAGGACATGGTTCATTTCCATCTCTTCGCTGACCATCGATTTGCCCTTGATCACTTGCCGCGCCTCGTGAGCACGGATGATCGAGAGGACGATGCCATTGGCTTCGTCCACCGTTTCCGCCCAGTGCACTGTCACACCGTTGCGGGTCAGGTTCTGTTCCAGGCGCTCGAGCAGGTCGGGCAGCTTGGATAACGCCCGGGCGCGAATCGCGTTGCCCAGGGCGCGCAGGTGTTCTCTTTCGTGGGCATCGCTGAACGAGGCCGCACGCTTGGCCATGAGTGAATCCATGGCACTGCGAAAGTTGTTTCGCAGTTGTTTATCACCCAGGGCTTGGTGGGCCCGGGTTCGGAAATCGTCCGCCACGTTGGTGGTCGGAATCAGCTCGGGGGTGCTCATTGCGCACCTCCGGTACGTTGCCAGAGGAAGCTCGCCAGGTGCTGGCCGCGCAAGGCCTCTTGCTGTTTCTCCAGCGCGCCGTTGATGTTCATCAAGCAGCCGCAGTCGGCACTCAGTACCTGATGCGCGCCGGATTCCTTCAGCGCGCGGGTCTTGTCCGCGACCATGGCGCCGGAGATGTCCGGCATTCGGACGCTGAAAGTCCCGCCAAAGCCACAGCATTCGCTTTCGTGGCTGTGTTCTACCCGTTCCACATTGCTCAGCTGTGACAGCAACTCACGGCCGTGCAGGTGGGTGTTCATTTCCCGACGGGCCGAGCAGGAGGTGTGCAGGGCCACCTTGACCGGCGCGCCGCTGTCCTTGAGCTGCACCTTGCACACGTGCAGGAGGAACTCGGCCAGTTCATAGGTGCGGGCTGCCAGGGCCTGCACTTGTTTCAACGTCTCGGGCTCGTCTTTGAACAAGTCCGCGTAATGCTCGCGCAGCATGCCCGCGCAGGAGCCCGAGGGCACCACCACCGGATAGTCACCGGCAAACAGCGCCAGTTGCGAGCGGGCCACGGTGCGCGCCTGCTCGGTGTAACCCGAGGTATAGGCCGGTTGTCCGCAGCAGCTTTGCCCTTGTGGGTAGTCCACGCGAATGCCTTCGCGTTCCAGCAGGTGAATCGCATCCATCCCGGCTTCGGGATAGAACAGGTCGACCACGCAGGTGCCGAACAGGTAGACCCGCGCAGGTTTCGCGCTGGGGTACTGCCGAGGTGCGGCCAGCGGCGGTGCGACGCGGGTCGCATTGGGCACGGCGTTGTAGAAAAGCTCGCTCATCAGGCGTGTCTCCGGGTGGTCCCGGTTATTCGTCCGTTGCGGCGGCTGAAAGATAAACCAGCAAGCTTTCAGCAGCCTTGCAGACCGGGTGGTGAATGCGGACGCCGCGGGTGAATGCGGCGTCGGTTCTTTCGGTGTTGCTTAGTGCACCAGCATGCCGGTGAACCAGTAGGCCTGGGCCAGGGTGATCAGGCCGACAATAGTGGCAAAGAACAGGCTGTGCTTGAGGGTGAAGCGGAATAGATCCGACTCCTTGCCCACCAGGCCGGTGGCGGCGCAGGCCACGGCGATCGATTGCGGCGAGATCATCTTGCCGGTCACGCCGCCGCTGGTATTGGCCGCCACCAGCAGGGTGTCATTGACTCCGATCTGGTGCGCGGTGGTGGCCTGCAGCGAACTGAACAGGGCGTTGGACGAGGTATCGGAACCGGTGAGGAACACCCCGAGCCAGCCGAGGAACGGCGAGAAAAACGGGAACGCCGCGCCGGTGCCCGCCAGGACCAGGGCCATGGTCGAAGACATGCCCGAGTAGTTGGTGACGAAGGCGAACGCCAGCACCATGCCGATGGACAGGATCGGCCAGCGCAGCTCGTAGAAGGTCTCTTTTAAAGTGGTCAGACCAGTTTTAACGTTGATCTTCAGCACCAGCATGGAGACCAGCGCGGAGAAGAAAATCGCCGTGCCGGTGGCGGAGATCGGGTCGAGCTTGAACACCGCCGGGATGGCGGTGGGGGTGGTCACGATCGGCGCCATCTTGATCACCAGCTGATCCAGATGCGGGATGGCGAAGTTGAACACCCAGCCGTACATCGAGCCGCCGGCGGCGAACATCGCCTTGAAGGGCTTGAGGGTCCAGATGGTCACCAGCACGGTGAGGATCAGGAACGGCGACCAGGCCTTGAAAATCTGCCCCAGGCTGTAGGGTGAAGCGACGGTGTTGCGTGGCTGACCGAAGCCGCCGACGCTGGCGATGACGGCCTCGCTGGAGGTGGCGCCGGCGATCTGCGCACCGGCGGTGCGCTTGGGCTGCCAGATTTTCAGGAACAGGGTCAGGGAGATCAGGCTGGCCAGGGCCGAGGTGATGTCCGGCAGTTCCGGGCCGATGAAGTTCGAGGTGAAGTACTGAGTGATGGCAAAGCTCAGACCGGCTACCAGCGCGGCGGGCCAGGTCTCTTTGACGCCGCGCATACCGTCCATCATGAACACCAGCCAGAACGGCACGAACAGCGACAGCAGTGGCAGTTGGCGGCCGGTCATGGCGCCGATCTTGAAGGCGTCGATGCCGGTCACCTGGCCGGCGACGATGATCGGAATCCCCAGGGCGCCGAAGGCCACGGGCGCGGTGTTGGCGATCAGGCACAGGCCGGCGGCGTACAGTGGGTTGAAGCCCAGGCCCACCAGCAGGGCGGCGGTGATCGCCACCGGTGCGCCAAAACCTGCCGCACCTTCGAGGAAGGCGCCGAAGCAGAAGCCGATCAGCAGCACCTGCAGGCGCTGGTCGTCGGTGATCGACAGTACCGAGCTGCGGATGATTTCAAACTGGCCGCTTTTCACCGTCAGTTTGTAGAGGAACACGGCGGCGACGATGATCCAGGCGATGGGCCACAGACCGTAGGCAAATCCATAGCCAGCGGCAGCGAAGGCCATGTCGGCGGGCATCTTGAAGGCGAAGATCGCCACCAGGATCGACAAGGCCAGGGTGATACTCCCGGCGACGTGTCCTTTGAGACGGAACACGGCCAGAGCCAGGAAGAAGAACACGATCGGGATAACGGCGGCGAGGGCGGACAGGCCGAGGCTGCCAAGCGGGCTATAGAGCTGTTGCCAGGTTTGCATAATGGGGTGGCCCCTAATTGTTGTTGGTCAGGCACTGCTAGCGTCTTGGTTAATTGGTAAGACCAATTTACAATCGCTGTTGGCTAGGGTAAAAGCGTTGTGCGCGGTGTGTCAATTTGCCGCCCTAAAACTTTTGTCGAATGCGCTATGGCGCGGCCATCTGATGGGTACAAATGGCTGCGTTCTGCCAGGTGTTGGCGCGCCGTGAATAGGCCAGAATAGAGCCCCCCGGCGATGGGTCGGGAGGGTGGAGAGTGAGTCATGGGGTTTGATCAGATACGCCAGCGCCGTTTGTCCGACGATATTGTCGAGCGTCTGGAAGGGATGATTCTTGAAGGCACCTTGAAGGCTGGCGAGCGGCTGCCGGCCGAGCGTGCCTTGGCCGAGCAGTTCGGTGTCTCCCGTCCCTCACTGCGCGAGGCGATCCAGAAGCTGACGGCCAAGGGCTTGTTGATCAGCCGTCAGGGCGGCGGCAACTACGTGGTGGAATCCCTGGGCTCGACCTTCAGCGATCCTTTGCTGCACCTGTTGGAAAACAACACGGATGCCCAGCGCGATCTGCTGGAGTTCCGCCATACCCTGGAGGCGTCTTGCGCTTATTACGCGGCGTTGCGCGCGACGGCGGTGGATCGTGAGCGGCTGACTCAAGCTTTCGAGGAGCTGCAGGATTGTTATTCCCGCTCCGACGATGTCAGTCGTATCGAGGAGGGGGCGGCGGATGCCAAGTTCCACCTGGCGATTGCCGAGGCCAGCCATAACGCGGTGTTGCTGCACACCATTCGCGGCCTGTTCGACCTGCTCAAGCGCAACGTGGTGACCAACATCGGCGGCATGTACAAGCAGCGCACGGAAACTCGCGACATGCTTATCAGTCAGCACCGCGATCTGTACTTGGCGATTATTGAAGGGCGTGCGGAAGAGGCTCGGGAAGTTTCCAGTCGGCACATTCTTTATGTGCAAGAGGTGCTTGAGGAAGTGCGTCAGGAAGTGCAGCGAGTAGCCCGGGCCGAACGGCGCAAGGGCATGTAATGCAAATCGCCGGCAAGCCGGCTCCTACCTGGGTGTTGTAGGAGCCGGCTTGCCGGCGAAAGCGACCTCAAGGCAGGAAGATCAGTCTTCCTTGCCCTTGGTCCGCACCGCACGCTGCAGCTCGCGATCGGAATCGCGCTCGCGTTCGGTGTGACGCTTGTCGTATTCCTTCTTGCCCTTGCCCAGTGCGATTTCACACTTGACCAGGTGCTTGCTCCAGTAGAGCGAAAGGCACACACAGGCGTAACCCTTCTGCTGCACGGCGGCGAACAGCTTTTCCAGCTCGCGCTGGTTGAGCAGCAGCTTGCGCGAGCGCGTCGGGTCGGCAATGACGTGGGTACTTGCAGTGGTCAGCGGGGTGAAATGGCTGCCGAACAGCCAGGCCTCGCCATCCTTGAGCAGCACGTAACTGTCCACCAGTTGCGCCTTGCCCGCCCGCAGACTCTTTACTTCCCAGCCGGCCAGGACCAGTCCAGCCTCGAACCGATGTTCGATGAAGTAATCGTGACGCGCCTTTTTATTTTGCGCGATGGTCCCTGTTGGGTGTTTCTTCTGTTTAGCCATAGGGGCGGCATTATAGGGAGTTGCGCGCGCGTCGGCTACGGTGACGCAGCGTGCTTGAGCAGGTTGATTGAATCCCGGACAATGCGGCCTCTTTTTTTTCGGTTGGGCGCGTTAACGATGTCGACAGACAGGGTCTCTGTCCACGGCGGCTGGGCAAGCCGCTGGGTCTTTATACTCGCTGCAACTGGTTCGGCCGTGGGCCTGGGGAGCATCTGGAAATTCCCCTACATGGTCGGTGTCTATGGTGGTGGTGCTTTTGTCCTGGTGTTTCTGGCGTGTATTGCGCTGATCGGCTTGCCGGTGATGCTGGCGGAAACCTTGATTGGCCGTCGGGCACGGCAGAGTCCGGCCAATGCCCTGAAGGTGCTGGCTCTGGAGGCGGGGCATTCGGCTAAGTGGTCCTGGGGCGCCTTTGCCGGAATGATCACGGCGCTGCTGATTCTTTCCTTCTATAGCGTGGTGGGTGGTTGGTCCCTGGACTACATCATCGATATGGGGCGCGGCGATTTTCAGGGTGTCACGGCGGATCAGGTCAGTGTGTACTTCTCCGCGGTGACGGCCGACCCGTGGCGACTGACGCTTTGGCACACGCTGTTCATGCTGCTGTCGGCATTGGTGATTGCCAAGGGAGTGGTCGCTGGGCTTGAACGCAGTTTGCGGATCATGATGCCGCTGCTGTTCGTGATGCTGTTGGTGCTGCTGGGCTACAGCATGACCACCGGGCATTTCATGCAGGGCCTGCATTTCATGTTCGACTTCAGCCTGGACCGCTTGTTGGACGGGCTGCTGCCGGCCATGGGGCATGCGTTCTTTTCCCTCAGCGTGGGGGTTGGTTCGATCATGATCTACGGTGCCTACATGCCCAAGCATTCGTCCCTGGCTGGCACCGTGGTCGGTGTGGCGCTGCTGGATACCTTCGTTTCGCTGGTGGCGGGGATGGCCCTGTTCCCCATCGTATTCGCTGCCGGGCTGAATCCCAGCGAGGGGCCGGGCCTGATGTTCATCAGCCTGCCGTTTGCCTTCGGCAATGTGGCGTTCGGCCAGCTTATGGGCGTAGTGTTCTTTATCCTGGTGGCGATTGCTGCCTGGAGTTCGGCGATTTCCTTGTTGGAACCGATGGTGGCTTATCTCGTCGAGAGGACTAAAATCCGCCGCGGCTGGGTGACATTCTGGCTGGCGTTCAGTTGCTGGTTCGTGGGATTGGGAACGGTGTTCTCTTTCAACATCTGGCAGCAGGCCAAATTCTTCGTGAACGAAGGCGGTGTTTTTCATCTCTATCGATGGGGCGCGGCCGGCGGTCTGGATTTCTTTGGCGTAATCGACTTTTTCACCTCGCGGATCATGTTGCCTCTTGGCGGTTTGTGCTTCGTGGTGTTTGCAGGTTGGGTGATGGGCCGTGAGGCTGTTCGTGATGAGTTGTCGTTGCGTAGTCCGTTGTTGTTCACCCTGGCCTTGTTTTTGATGCGCTATGTGGCGCCCGTCGGCATTCTTGTGGTGTTTGCCGCCCAGTTGTGGAAATGAAGCTCACATGACGACCCATATTCAACGTTCGGCCCTTTTGCCCTATCCGGCGCAGTTTCTGTATGACCTGGTTAATGATGTGGCCCGTTACCCGGAGTTTCTGCCCTGGTGCTCTTCGGCCGAGGTGCTGGAAAATAGCGAGGAACGGATGCGTGCCAGTCTGGCGGTGGCCAAGGGCGGCATGAGCCAGCGTTTTGTGACTTGCAATACCCTGGTGCCGGGACAGTCGATCGAGATGAACCTGGAAGAGGGGCCGTTCAACCAACTGCATGGGTTATGGGTGTTCAAGCCGTTGGGGGAGAAGGCCTGCAAGATCAGCCTCGATCTGTCGTTTGACTACGCCGGGCCGTTGGTGCGTGCCACCCTGGGGCCTCTGTTCAATCAGGCGGCCAATACTCTGGTGGATGCATTCTGCCAGCGGGCCAAGCAACTGCATGGTTGAGCCTCTGATTGTCATCGAGGTGGTTCATGCTGCCGTCGACCGCCAGGTGCTGCTGAGTGTGCAAGTGCCCCAGGGTTCGACCCTGCTTGCAGCGTTGGAGGCTTCTTCTGTAAAGGAGCATTTTGCGGGGCTGGATCTGGCGGCGTGTCCGGTGGGAATCTTCGGAAAGCAGGTATCCGATCCTGGGCAATATGTAGTTCAGGCCGGAGATCGAATTGAAATCTATCGTCCGCTGTTGGCCGATCCGAAAGAGGTGCGGCGTCTGCGTGCCGCCAAGGCGGCCGAGGCTCGTAAGCGTGAGCAGTGATCGTTAGCGACAGCCAATAAAAAGCCCGGGCATGCCCGGGCTTTTTTATTCGCCACAAATTATTGCGGAGAAGTGTCCAGTGGTTCAGGAGTAGGCACTGGTACGGTTTCGACGCCATCCACATCCTTCTGGATCTGGTCCAGCAGCGAACCCGGTTTGACCGGTTTCTCGGCTTTTGGCTTCTCGGCGTTCTCGGCAGGGGCGGTAACGGTGTTGCCGCTCTCCTTGCCCAACAGGGCTTCGTCGCGGCTTACGCCTGGCATGAAGTCGCCGGCCAAGCTAACCAGTTGGTCGTTGCCGTTGAAGATCAGGCTGACGCGTTCCTGTTGGCGTTCACCACCACCAGGTTGCAGGCTGTAGAGATAATCCCAGCGATCGGCATGGAACGTGTCGGTCAACAGAGGGTTGCCCATGATAAACCTTACTTGCCGTCGGGTCATTCCAGGGCGCAACTGGTCTATCATGTCCTGCGTCACGACATTGCCCTGCTGGATGTCGATTTTGTAAACCCCGGGGAATGAACAACCGGCGAGTGCGAGCAGTCCCACGAAGGTGAAACTGGTTAGCAAGAGCTTGGTGTTTTGCATCGGTGGGCGACTTCCACTATCTTGGCTGGGACAACGTAAACCCCGATCATACCCGCATTAAGAGAAGCTGCGAAGCAGCATCGGCGAGAAAGCTGACCATGGTTGAAAATAGCGAACTACGTAAAGCCGGCCTTAAAGTGACTCTGCCACGGGTCAAAATTCTACAAATGCTCGACTCCACCGAGCAGCGGCACATGAGCGCTGAAGATGTCTACAAGGCGCTGATGGAAGCTGGTGAGGATGTGGGTCTGGCCACGGTTTACCGTGTACTGACTCAATTCGAAGCAGCCGGACTGGTGGTGCGCCATAATTTTGATGGCGGTCACGCTGTATTCGAGCTGGCGGATGGCGGTCACCACGACCATATGGTCAACGTGGAGTCTGGCGAAGTGATCGAGTTCTTCGACGAAGAAATCGAAAAGCTTCAGAAGGCGATTGTCGAAAAGCACGGTTTCGAGTTGGTGGATCACAATCTTGTGCTGTATGTGCGCAAGAAGAAGTAAGCCTCTCACGCGACTGGCATAGTCGTGAAACGATCGAAGGCGACCTCAGGGTCGCCTTCGTGCTTTGTGCCTATATAAAAGAAGCGCTACAACCTCAGGCCTTGGTGGTTACTACCATTTTCTTGGCGTGGGCCAGGGACTCCTTGGTCAAATCGATACCGCCCAGCATGCGGGCAATTTCCTCGATTCTTTCGTTCTTGCCCAGTTTGGAAACGGCGGTATGGGTCGCGTTGTTGCCACGGACCTTGTGCACGAACAGATGTTGATGCCCCTGGGCGGCAACTTGTGGCAGGTGAGTAACCGTCAGCACCTGGCCGCGCTCGCCGAGACGCCGCAGCAATTGGCCGACGATCTCGGCAGTCGGGCCGCCGATCCCTACGTCGACTTCGTCGAACACCAGGGTAGGCACTCGTGAGGTTTGTGCCGTGATGACCTGGATCGCCAGGCTGATGCGTGACAACTCGCCACCCGAGGCGACCTTGGCCAGTGCCTTGAGCGGTTGTCCCGGGTTGGCGCTGACCAGGAGTTCGACCTGCTCCAGGCCGTTGGGCAGCAGCTCATCGCTGGTGTTGGCTCGCAGCTCGATCGTGAAGCGTCCGCCGGGCATGCCCAGGCGCTGAATTTCAAGTTCTACCGCGCTGGCCAGTCCGGTGGCCGCCTGCTCCCGCAAGCGACTCAGTTCTTGGGCTTTCTCCTGATAGTGGCGGGCGAAGGACTGCAGCTCTTCGCCGAGGCGCTCGATGCTCTCGTCGTTGGCGTCCAGGGTTTCGATTTCATCCAGCAGGGTTTGCTGCATGGCCGCCAGTTCGAAGGGCTGGATGCGATGCTTGCGTGCCAGGGTATAGATGGAGTCCAGGCGTTCCTCCAGCTGTTGCAGGCGTGCCGGGTCGGCATCGAAGTGATCGAGGAAGCGATTCAATTCGCCCACGGCTTCTTCCACCTGGATCTGGGCGCTGGCCAGCAGGTTGGTGGCCTCGCCTAATGCTCCTGTCGAGTTGCCGATGCTGGACAGGCGGTTGAGGCTGACGGTCAAGGCGTTGAGGACATTGCCGGAGTCGCTTTCGCTGCACTGTTCGACCACCTGGCGGCAGATGCCCAGCAGGGTTTCGGCGTTGGTCAGGTTCTTGTGTTCCTGCTCCAACTCTTCGAGTTCGTTTTCTCCCAGGCCGAGATTCTCCAGCTCTTCAAGCTGATAGCTCAGCAGTTGATGGCGGGCGCGCTGCTCATCGCCGGAATTGGACAGGCGCTCCAGCTCCTGGCGGGTCTGGCGCCAGCGTTGGGCTGCCAGTTGTACCTGGCGGGCAAGATCGGTAGCGCCGGCATATTCATCCAGCAGGCGTCGATGGGTATCGGTCTTGAGCAGTGACTGGTGCTCGTGCTGGCTGTGGATGTCGATCAGCAGTTCGCCCAGGGCCTTGAGGTCTCCGAGCGGGCAGGGCGTACCGTTGATATAGCCGCGGGAGCGTCCTTCGGCGGTGATCACCCGGCGTAGTATGCACGGCCCGTCGTTATCCAGATCGCGCTCGGCCAGCCAGCTGTGGGCCTCGGGAATGTCCGACAGGTCGAAGGTGGCAAGGATGTCGGCCTTGTCGGCGCCGGGTCGTACCACGCCACTGTCGGCGCGATCGCCCAGGGTCAGGCCGAGAGCGTCGAGCATGATCGACTTGCCGGCGCCGGTTTCGCCGGTAATGACGCTCATTCCGCGATCCAGTTCCAGATCCAGGTGTTCGACGATGGCGTAATTGTGTACGGACAGGTGCACCAACATTAAGGCCGCTCCCAAACTAGATGTCTGGTTATTTATACAGTGTTTTGTTTCGGGCTGACAATGCTTTCCCTTAGCTCGATTTGCTTGGTCATTCTGGCTTTTTAGTGCCTCGGGAGTGTTCGCGTACAGGATTTATCCGGTCGGAACAACTTTTGCTGTGGCTGCGGGCTTGAAGCCTGAAAATGCGACCCCATATAGCTGTGCAGAAGAGTGAGCCTGGCTCACAGACGATATTGAAAGGAGAATTTCATGGCTGATGAACAGACGCTGGATACGCAAAATCTAGACGCCAATCAGGCCCCCGAGGCTTCGGGTGAAGACCTGGCGGCTCGTGTACAAGTGCTCGAAGAGCAACTGGCTGGTGCGCAGGATCAGGCTTTGCGTGTTGCAGCCGATCTGCAAAACGTCCGCCGCCGCGCCGAGCAGGATGTGGAAAAGGCTCACAAATTTGCTCTCGAGAAATTTGCCGGTGACCTGTTGCCGGTGATCGATAGCCTGGAGCGTGGCCTGGAGCTGTCCAATCCGGACGACGAAAGCATCCGCCCAATGCGTGAAGGTATCGAACTGACCTTGAAGATGTTCCACGACACCCTCAAGCGTTATCAGTTGGAAGCCATCGATCCTCACGGCGAACCATTCAACGCTGAACAGCATCAGGCCATGGCCATGCAGGAAAGCGCGGATGTAGAACCCAACAGTGTTCTCAAAGTGTTCCAGAAGGGTTATCAGCTCAATGGTCGCCTCCTGCGCCCGGCCATGGTCGTGGTCAGCAAGGCGCCTGCACCGGTTTCGCCTTCGATTGACGAAAAGGCTTGAAAACGGCTGTAGAGCCCCCATCTAACAGTCAAGCGTTTAAGTGCTACCGCAGTTTGCCACCACAACTGCGGCATCCAAATCTAAAGTTTCGGGAGAGTTAACATGGGCAAAATTATCGGTATTGACTTGGGGACCACCAACTCGTGCGTCTCCATTCTTGAAAACGGCAACGTAAAAGTTATCGAAAACGCTGAAGGCGCGCGTACCACGCCGTCGATCATCGCTTACGCCAACGATGGCGAGATTCTGGTAGGTCAGTCGGCCAAGCGTCAGGCTGTTACCAACCCGCACAACACCCTGTACGCAGTTAAGCGTCTGATCGGTCGTCGTTTCGACGAAGAAGTTGTGCAGAAAGACATTCAGATGGTCCCTTACAAGATCGTCAAGGCTGACAACAACGACGCCTGGGTTGAAGTGAACGGCCAGAAAATGGCTCCGCCACAGATTTCGGCTGAAATCCTTAAAAAGATGAAGAAGACCGCCGAAGACTACCTCGGCGAAGCAGTGACCGAAGCGGTCATTACTGTTCCGGCCTACTTCAACGACAGCCAGCGTCAGGCCACCAAGGACGCCGGTCGTATCGCTGGTCTGGACGTCAAGCGCATCATCAACGAACCAACCGCAGCCGCTCTGGCTTATGGCATGGACAAGGCCAAGGGCGATCACACCGTGATCGTTTATGACCTGGGTGGCGGTACGTTTGACGTTTCCGTGATCGAGATCGCTGAAGTCGACGGTGAGCATCAGTTCGAAGTACTGGCCACCAACGGTGACACCTTCCTGGGTGGTGAAGACTTCGACATCCGTCTGATCGACTACCTGGTTGATGAGTTCAAGAAAGAAAGCGGCATGAACCTCAAGGGTGACCCGCTGGCCATGCAGCGTCTGAAAGAAGCTGCCGAAAAAGCCAAGATCGAGCTGTCCTCGAGCCAGCAGACCGACGTCAACCTGCCGTACATCACAGCAGATGCCACTGGTCCTAAGCACCTGAACGTGAAGATCTCCCGCGCCAAGCTGGAATCTCTGGTTGAAGACCTGGTTCAGCGCACCATCGAGCCATGCCGCATCGCTCTGAAGGACGCCGGTATCGACGTTGGCGCGATCAACGACGTAATCCTGGTCGGCGGCCAGACTCGTATGCCGCTGGTACAGAAAGCCGTAACCGACTTCTTCGGTAAAGAAGCTCGTAAGGACGTCAACCCGGACGAAGCGGTTGCCATGGGTGCTGCGATCCAGGGTGCGGTTCTGGCCGGTGACGTGAAAGACGTACTGCTGCTGGACGTTAGCCCGCTGACCCTGGGTATCGAAACCATGGGTGGCGTGATGACCGCGCTGATCGAGAAAAACACCACGATTCCTACCAAGAAATCCCAGGTGTTCTCGACTGCCGACGACAACCAGGGCGCCGTGACCATTCACGTGCTGCAGGGCGAGCGTAAGCAAGCCGCGCAGAACAAGTCTCTAGGCAAGTTCGACCTGACCGACATTCCACCTGCTCCACGTGGCGTGCCGCAGATCGAAGTGACCTTCGACATCGACGCCAACGGCATCCTGCACGTAGGTGCGAAGGACAAGGCTACCGGTAAGACTCAGTCGATCGTGATCAAGGCCAACTCCGGCCTGTCGGATGAAGAAATCCAGCAGATGATCCGTGACGCTGAAGCCAACTCGGAAGAGGATCGCAAGTTCGAAGAGCTGGCCACTGCCCGTAACCAGGGTGACGCGCTGGTGCACTCGACTCGCAAGATGGTGGCTGACGCCGGCGACAAAGTGACTGCGGAAGAGAAGACCGCGATTGAAGCTGCCGTGGTTGCTCTGGAAGCCGCTGTCAAAGGTGACGACAAGGCTGCCATCGACGCCAAGGTCGAAGAGCTGTCGAAAGTCTCGGCCCCGGTTGCCCAGAAGATGTACGCCGAACAGGCTCAGCCTGCTGAGGGTGCAGCACCGCACGCTGAGTCTGCTGAAAAAGCCGACGACGTCGTCGATGCCGAGTTCGAAGAAGTAAAAGACCACAAGTAATGGCTTGTTGGTCGGCCGGTTGACTGCCTTTGGGCGGTGACTGGTAGGATGTCGCCGCGCGGGAGCTTGCTCCCGCGTTGGCGTGTCTGGAGTCAGCGAATTTTGATGGTGTGCAACTTCCGTTTGTGCACTGGCGGTCGGGTCGGAGAAGCTCCTGCTTTCCGGCTGCGATGACCGCAATGATCGACCTGCAACCGGGTCGTCTATCCAAGACCAGGATCGTTGAATTGACGTGAGTTGGGTCCGGGCCTGTATTGGGGCTCAGCGAGTTTGGCAGAGCTCAGGAGGGTTTGCCGGGCGTCCTTAAGAGTGCAAAGACTTATGGCAAAGCGTGACTATTACGAAGTATTGGGTGTGGAGCGTGGCTCCAGCGAAGCGGAGCTGAAAAAGGCTTACCGTCGCCTGGCGATGAAGCATCACCCGGATCGTAATCCCGGCGACAAAGCGTCGGAAGACATGTTCAAGGAGGCCAACGAGGCCTACGAAGTGCTGTCCGACTCCAGTAAGCGCGCAGCTTATGACCAGTATGGTCATGCCGGTGTCGATCCGAGCATGGGTGGTGGTGGCGCCGGTTTTGGCGGTCAGAACTTCTCCGATATCTTCGGTGATGTGTTCAGTGATTTCTTCGGTGGCGGTCGCGGCGGCTCTCGCGGTGGCGCGCAGCGCGGTAGCGATCTGCGTTACACCCTGGAACTGAATCTGGAAGAGGCGGTGCGGGGCACCACGGTTAACATCCGTGTGCCAACACTGGTCAATTGCAAGCCGTGCGATGGTTCGGGTGCCAAGAAGGGCTCGTCGCCTGTCACTTGCCCGACTTGCGGTGGTATTGGTCAGGTGCGCATGCAGCAGGGCTTCTTCTCGGTGCAGCAGACCTGCCCGCGTTGCCATGGTCAGGGCAAGATCATTTCCGATCCGTGCGATTCGTGCCACGGCGAAGGCCGCGTCGAAGAGTACAAGACGCTGTCGGTAAAAGTGCCGGCAGGTGTCGATACGGGTGACCGTATCCGTCTGTCCGGTGAGGGTGAGGCGGGGACCCAGGGTGGTCCGACTGGTGACTTGTATGTGGTGATCAATGTGCGCGAGCACTCGATCTTCCAGCGTGACGGCAAGCATCTGTTCTGCGAAGTGCCTATCAGCTTTGTTGATGCGGCCTTGGGCGGCGAGCTGGAGATTCCGACTCTGGATGGTCGGGTCAAGCTGAAGATTCCTGAGGGGACTCAGACCGGCAAGCAGTTCCGGATTCGCGGCAAGGGCGTTGCTCCGGTGCGTGGCGGCGGTGCTGGCGATCTGATGTGTCGGGTTGCGGTGGAAACGCCAGTGAACCTGAGTCGTCGTCAGCGCGAGCTGCTGGAAGAGTTGCGCGGTTCGCTGGATGGCGACAATTCGCACTCGCCGAAAACCACGGGTTGGTTTGAGGGCGTCAAACGCTTCTTCGGCGATCTGTAAGGAGTAATGCATGCGACGTATAGCAGTGATGGGCGCCGCGGGGCGCATGGGCAAGACTTTGGTCGAGGCTGTGCAGCTGCGCTCGCCGCTCTCTGGGTTGACGGCGGCGATCGTTCGTCCTGGCAGTTCGCTGGTGGGGGCGGATGCAGGTGAGCTGGCGTCCCTGGGGCGTCTTGGCGTGTCGATGTCCGATAGCCTGGAGAAGGTTGTCGATGAGTTTGATGTGCTGATCGATTTCACCTTGCCGGAAGTGATGCTCAAGAACCTGGCCTTCTGCCGTAAGGCGGGCAAGGCCATGGTGATTGGTACTACGGGTTTGGGCGCCAAGGAAAAGCAGTTGCTGGCTGAGGCGGGCAAGGAGATTCCCATCGTCTTCGCTGCCAACTTCAGTGTCGGGGTGAACCTTTCGCTGAAGCTGCTGGATATGGCGGCTCGGGTGCTGGGCGATGATGCGGACATCGAAATCATCGAGGCTCATCACCGTCACAAGATCGATGCGCCTTCGGGTACTGCTCTGCGCATGGGTGAGGTGATTGCCAATGCCTTGGGGCGCGACCTGCAACAGGTTGCGGTCTATGGTCGCGAGGGGCATACCGGTGCGCGTGAGCGCGAAACCATCGGTTTCGCCACTGTGCGTGGTGGTGATGTGGTGGGGGATCACACTGTGCTGTTTGCCACTGAGGGCGAGCGCCTGGAAATCACCCACAAGGCCTCCAGTCGCATGACCTTCGCCAAAGGTGCGGTACGTGCTGCCCTGTGGCTGGATGGTCGCGAGGCCGGTCTTTACGACATGCAGGATGTGCTGGATTTGCGTTGAGATGCATCTGAAGTGGGGTTGAGGCTGTCCTTCAGCCCCGCTTCACACCGCTAGGCGATGTTCTGTCGCATTCCTCTGCCTTTAAGGCTCATTAGCGGTGGACCGAAAAAGCCTTTTTCTGTAAGCTACAGCTTTAGTGTGTCCACTAAAAGCGCGCAGATAATTCGACGAAGAAGCGGGGTGACGTGTCTATACGTCATTCCGCTTTTTTGCAACCTGCGATCGCCCTTTCAGGCTCTATTTACGGGAGGTCTTCTTGACTAAGCCAGCCATACTCGCCCTTGCTGATGGCAGCATTTTTCGTGGCGAAGCCATTGGAGCCGACGGTCAAACCGTTGGTGAGGTGGTGTTCAACACCGCAATGACCGGCTATCAGGAAATCCTTACCGATCCTTCCTACGCCCAGCAAATCGTTACCCTGACCTATCCCCACATCGGCAACACCGGCACCACGCCGGAAGACGCCGAGTCCGACCGCGTCTGGTCGGCCGGCCTGGTTATTCGTGATCTGCCGCTGGTGGCCAGCAACTGGCGTAACACCCTGTCCCTGTCCGATTACCTGAAAGCCAACAACGTTGTGGCGATCGCCGGTATCGACACCCGTCGCCTGACCCGCATCCTGCGTGAAAAAGGTGCTCAGAACGGCTGCATCATGGCCGGCGACAACATCTCCGAAGAAGCGGCGATTGCAGCAGCGCGCGGCTTCCCGGGCCTGAAAGGCATGGACCTGGCGAAAGTCGTCAGCACCAAGCAAAGCTACGAATGGCGTTCGACTGTCTGGGATCTGAAAACCGACAGCCACGCCACCATCGAAGCCGCCGATCTGCCGTACCACGTGGTTGCCTATGACTTCGGGGTCAAGCTGAACATCCTGCGCATGCTGGTGGAGCGCGGCTGCCGCGTGACCGTTGTGCCTGCTCAGACCCCGGCGAGCGACGTCCTGGCCCTCAATCCAGATGGCGTGTTCCTGTCCAACGGTCCTGGCGACCCCGAGCCTTGCGACTACGCGATCAAGGCTATCAAGGAAATCCTCGAGACCGAGATTCCGGTGTTCGGCATTTGCCTGGGTCACCAATTGCTGGCCCTGGCTTCCGGTGCCAAGACCCTGAAAATGGGCCACGGCCACCACGGTGCCAACCACCCGGTCCAGGACCTGGACACCGGCGTGGTCATGATCACCAGCCAGAACCACGGTTTTGCGGTGGATGAAGCCACGCTGCCGGGCAACGTCCGGGCGATCCACAAGTCGCTGTTCGACGGCACCCTGCAGGGTATCGAACGTACCGACAAGAGCGCGTTCAGCTTCCAGGGCCACCCTGAAGCTAGCCCGGGCCCGAACGATGTGGCGCCGCTGTTCGACCGCTTCATCAACGAGATGGCCAAGCGACGCTAAGCGCTCGCCTTGAAAATGTAGCGAGCAGCGCCTGAGGGCGGCCCCGGCGAGTCCGGCGGAATAATCCCCTCAGGTGCCTCAGAGAATGTTCAAGACGGCTTGCCGACTGACCTGCGGATTTGAGTGACAACCCATGCCAAAACGTACAGACATTAAAAGCATCCTGATTCTTGGCGCTGGCCCGATCGTGATCGGCCAGGCCTGCGAATTCGACTACTCCGGCGCCCAGGCCTGCAAGGCCCTGCGCGAAGAGGGTTACCGGGTCATCCTGGTGAACTCCAACCCGGCCACCATCATGACCGACCCGGCCATGGCCGACGCCACCTACATCGAGCCGATCAAGTGGCAGACCGTTGCCAAGATCATCGAGAAAGAGCGTCCGGATGCGCTGCTGCCAACCATGGGCGGCCAGACGGCTCTGAACTGCGCTCTGGACCTGGAGCGCGAAGGCGTTCTGGAGAAGTTCGGCGTAGAGATGATCGGTGCCAATGCCGATACCATCGACAAGGCTGAGGACCGTTCGCGCTTCGACGCTGCCATGAAGTCCATCGGCCTGGCGTGCCCACGTTCCGGTATCGCTCACAGCATGGAAGAGGCCAATGCAGTCCTCGACAAGCTGGGTTTCCCTTGCATCATCCGTCCGTCCTTCACCATGGGCGGCACCGGTGGCGGTATTGCTTACAACCGTGAAGAGTTCGAAGAGATCTGTGCCCGCGGTCTGGACCTGTCGCCGACCAAGGAACTGCTGATCGACGAATCGCTGATCGGCTGGAAAGAGTACGAGATGGAGGTGGTCCGCGATAAGAAGGACAACTGCATCATCGTCTGCTCCATCGAAAACTTCGACCCGATGGGTGTGCACACCGGTGACTCGATCACCGTAGCTCCGGCACAGACCCTGACCGACAAGGAATACCAGATCCTGCGTAACGCCTCCCTGGCGGTACTGCGTGAGATCGGCGTGGAAACCGGCGGTTCCAACGTGCAGTTCGGCATCTGCCCGAACACTGGCCGCATGGTCGTGATCGAGATGAACCCACGGGTGTCCCGTTCTTCGGCGCTGGCCTCGAAAGCCACGGGTTTCCCGATCGCCAAGGTCGCTGCCAAGCTGGCGGTGGGTTACACCCTGGACGAGCTGTCCAACGACATCACCGGCGGCAAGACTCCAGCCTCCTTCGAGCCGTCCATCGACTACGTCGTGACCAAGCTGCCGCGCTTCGCCTTCGAGAAATTCTCCAAGGCTGACGCGCGCCTGACCACCCAGATGAAGTCGGTGGGTGAAGTCATGGCCATCGGCCGGACCTTCCAGGAATCCCTGCAGAAAGCTCTGCGCGGTCTGGAGGTCGGTGTTTGCGGCCTGGATCCGAAGCTCGACCTGAGCAATCCGGAAAGCATGAACGTCCTCAAGCGCGAGCTGACCGTGCCAGGCGCCGAGCGTATCTGGTACGTGGCTGACGCCTTCCGTGCGGGCATGACCGTCGAGCAGATCTTCGGCATGAACATGATCGATCCTTGGTTCCTGGTGCAGATCGAAGATCTGATCAAGGAAGAAGAGAAGGTCAAGACCTTGGGTCTGTCGGCTATCGGTCGCGACCTGATGTTCCGCTTGAAGCGCAAAGGCTTCTCCGACCAGCGTCTGGCCAAGCTGCTGGGTGTGACCGAGAAGAACCTGCGCACTCACCGTCATAAGCTGGAAGTGTTCCCGGTCTACAAGCGCGTCGACACCTGCGCCGCCGAGTTCGCTACTGACACCGCTTACCTGTACTCGACTTATGAAGAAGAGTGCGAAGCCGCGCCATCGACCCGCGACAAGATCATGATCCTGGGCGGCGGTCCAAACCGTATCGGCCAGGGTATCGAGTTCGACTACTGCTGCGTACACGCTGCACTGGCACTGCGCGACGATGGTTACGAAACCATCATGGTCAACTGCAACCCGGAAACCGTTTCCACCGACTACGACACCTCCGATCGCCTGTACTTCGAGCCAGTAACCCTGGAAGACGTGCTGGAAATCGTCCGCGTCGAGAAGCCAAAAGGCGTGATCGTTCAGTACGGCGGCCAGACTCCGCTGAAGCTGGCCCGTGCTCTGGAAGCGGCCGGTGTGCCGATCATTGGCACCAGTCCTGACGCCATCGACCGTGCCGAAGACCGTGAGCGCTTCCAGCAAATGGTTGAGCGCCTGAACCTGCGTCAGCCGCCAAACGCCACCGTGCGCAGCGAAGACGAAGCGATTCGTGCCGCGACCAAGATCGGTTATCCGCTGGTGGTGCGTCCGTCCTATGTTCTGGGCGGCCGTGCAATGGAAATCGTCTACGAGGAAGAAGAGCTCAAGCGCTACCTGCGTGAAGCGGTGCAAGTGTCCAACGACAGTCCGGTGCTGCTGGATCACTTCCTCAACTGCGCCATCGAGATGGACGTGGATGCGGTCTGCGACGGCACCGACGTGGTGATCGGCGCAATCATGCAGCATATCGAGCAGGCCGGTGTTCACTCCGGTGACTCCGCGTGCTCTCTGCCGCCGTACTCGCTGCCGGCGCACATCCAGGATGAGATGCGTGAGCAGGTCAAGAAAATGGCCCTGGAACTGGGGGTGGTCGGCCTGATGAACGTACAGCTGGCCCTTCAGGGTGAGCAGATCTATGTGATCGAGGTTAACCCGCGTGCTTCCCGCACCGTGCCTTTCGTGTCCAAGTGCATCGGCGTCTCCCTGGCGATGATCGCGGCTCGTGTGATGGCTGGTAAGACTCTGAAAGAGCTGGGCTTTACCAAGGAAATCATCCCGAACTTCTACAGCGTCAAGGAAGCGGTGTTCCCGTTCGCCAAGTTCCCGGGTGTTGACCCGATCCTCGGCCCAGAGATGAAGTCCACCGGTGAAGTCATGGGTGTGGGCGATACTTTCGGTGAGGCTTTCGCCAAGGCCCAGATGGGCGCCAGCGAAGTGCTGCCGACTGGCGGTACTGCATTTATCAGTGTTCGTGACGATGACAAACCTCTGGTTGCAGGAGTGGCCCGTGATCTGATCAACTTGGGCTTCGAAGTGGTCGCTACTGCGGGCACCGCCAAGCTGATCGAAGCGGCCGGCCTGAAAGTGCGTCGTGTGAACAAGGTGACTGAAGGTCGTCCGCATGTGGTCGATATGATCAAGAACGACGAAGTCACCCTGATCATCAACACCACTGAAGGTCGTCAGTCGATTGCTGACTCTTACTCCATTCGTCGTAACGCCTTGCAGCACAAGATCTACTGCACCACCACCATTGCTGCTGGCGAAGCTATCTGCGAAGCGTTGAAGTTCGGTCCGGAAAAAACCGTGCGTCGCTTGCAGGATCTACACGCAGGATTGAAGGCATGAATAAATACCCAATGACCGTCCAGGGCGCTCGCGCCCTGGAAGAAGAGCATGCTCACCTGACCAAGGTCGTGCGTCCTAAGCTCAGCCAGGACATCGGTACGGCCCGCGAGTTGGGTGACTTGAAGGAAAACGCTGAATACCATGCTGCGCGTGAACAGCAAGGCATGGTCGAGGCTCGGATCCGTGATATCGAAGGCCGCCTGCAGAACTCGGTGGTCATCGATGTCACGACCATTCCTCATACCGGCAAGGTGATCTTTGGCACCACGGTCGAGATCGCCAACGTCGAGACTGACGAAAGCGTGACCTACCAGATCGTTGGTGAGGACGAGGCTGATATCAAGCTCGGTAAAATCTCCGTCGGCTCGCCGATTGCTCGTGCCTTGATTGCCAAGGAAGAGGGTGATGTGGTGGCGGTCAAAACGCCTGGCGGTGTAATCGAGTATGAGATTGTCGAAGTCCGTCACATCTGAAAGAAGGCGCCCACTGCATGCGGGCGCCATGCTTTGGCAGCTGACCCAGATGCTGTGGGTCGGCGGCTTATGGCTGTTGCATTTCGGTTTGTTTCCCGTCCTGGGCCAGATTGGCCTTGCTCCCTTGCTGATCGAAGAGATTTCTACCCTGCTCAGTGCTTTGTTGGTGGGCTTTTCGGGGGCGTGCCTGGTTCTGCAGACGCTGGTGCTGATTCAGTCCGAAGGATTGAGAAGTCTTTGGCGGGATATTCGGGGGCAACTGCTGTTGATGGCAATGTATGCGTGCGGCATGTATTTCGCTGTGCGTATTCTGTTGCCTGAAGCTCAACGCTGGCAGTTGTTCAGCTATCTGGTTCTGGGATTTTCCGGCTTGATACTGGTATTGCAGCCGGTGCCAGGATGGGGTGGAAGGGTGCGCCAGGCACACCCTTGACCCGAGTCGACGTCAGTTGAAACGATGGACGTTCGACAATTGCTTGTTTACCTTGGCGTTCTTGCGGTAGATCAGCGCCATCTTGCCGATGACCTGCACCAGATCCGCTTTGCCGGCCTTGCACAGTTCGGCAATGGCTTCCAGGCGCGATTCGCGCTCGAGGATGTTGAGCTTGATCTTGATCAGCTCGTGATCGCTCAAGGCGCGTTCAAGTTCGGCTAGCACACCTTCGGTCAAACCGTTGTCAGCCACAGTCAATACTGGTTTCAGATGGTGGCCAATGGATTTGTACTGTTTCTTCTGCTCTTGAGTGAGCGGCATAATCTGACCCCTGCGTCTGATCTTGTAAAAAGCGGCGGCCAGTTTACCCGAGCGAGTCCGGGACCGCCCAGTTAATCACGACCCGTTTTATTTTGAGGTGGCCCGTGGCCCGTTCCAAAACTAGCCATAACTGGCTGAAAGAGCACTTCAACGACCCATTCGTCAAAATGGCGCAAAAAGATGGGTACCGTTCCCGTGCCAGCTACAAACTGCTGGAGATCCAGGAAAAGGACCGCCTTATCCGTCCTGGCATGAGTGTTATCGACCTGGGGGCTGCCCCGGGGGGCTGGTCGCAGGTGACCAGTCGTCTGATTGGTGGTCAGGGGCGATTGATCGCCTCGGATATCCTGGAAATGGACAGCATCCCCGATGTGACCTTCATTCAAGGGGACTTCACCGAGGATGCGGTGCTGGCGCAGATTCTCGAAGCTGTCGGAAATTCAGAGGTTGACCTTGTGATTTCCGATATGGCCCCCAATATGAGTGGGTTAGCAGCCGTGGACATGCCTCGGGCGATGTTCCTGTGCGAATTGGCGCTGGATCTTGCGGGTAGGGTACTACGGCCAGGTGGTGATTTTCTGATCAAGATTTTCCAAGGTGAAGGTTTTGATGAGTACCACAAGAGCGTTCGGCAGATGTTCGAGAAAGTGCAGATGCGCAAACCGACATCTTCCCGTGACCGTTCTCGGGAGCAATATCTGCTGGGGCGGGGCTTTCGTGGTCGCAGCGAGTAAGTAAGGTTTTTGACTGGGGTGATAGGATTTTCGTATTTCGCCCCGTCAGATTAAACGCATATTGTGTAGTCTAAGTTTCACATAGGGTTACAGACAGCGCCTGCCAGAGCTGTAGGTAATGTAGTAAGTTAGGCCGGTGAATATCATGCGAAGCGCGCGCCAGTAGCGGCGCTTGCTTCAGAGGGTAGTTAATTGAACGACATGGCAAAGAATCTGATCCTTTGGTTGATCATCGCTGCCGTCCTTGTGACGGTGATGAACAACTTCTCCAGCCCTAACGAGCCGCAAACCCTCAACTACTCCGACTTCATCCAGCAAGTTAAGGATGGCAAGGTCGAGCGCGTAGCTGTTGATGGCTACGTTATTACCGGCAAGCGCAGCGATGGCGATACCTTCAAAACCATCCGTCCTGCCATTCAGGACAATGGTCTGATCGGCGATTTGGTGGACAACCATGTCGTGGTCGAGGGCAAGCAGCCCGAGCAACAAAGTATCTGGACCCAACTGCTGGTAGCCAGTTTCCCGATCCTGGTGATCATTGCCGTCTTCATGTTCTTCATGCGGCAAATGCAGGGTGGCGCAGGTGGCAAGGGCGGGCCGATGAGCTTTGGCAAGAGCAAGGCGCGTCTGCTCTCTGAAGATCAGGTGAAAACCACTCTCGCTGACGTTGCTGGTTGTGACGAGGCCAAAGAGGAAGTTGGCGAGCTGGTTGAATTCCTTCGTGATCCAGGCAAGTTCCAGCGCCTGGGTGGCCGTATTCCTCGCGGCGTGCTGATGGTGGGGCCACCGGGCACCGGTAAGACCTTGCTGGCCAAGGCCATTGCGGGCGAAGCCAAGGTGCCGTTCTTCACTATCTCCGGTTCCGATTTCGTCGAGATGTTCGTTGGTGTTGGTGCCAGCCGTGTTCGCGACATGTTCGAACAGGCCAAGAAACATGCTCCATGCATCATTTTTATCGATGAGATCGACGCTGTCGGTCGTCACCGTGGTGCCGGCATGGGCGGCGGTCATGATGAGCGTGAGCAGACCCTCAACCAATTGCTGGTTGAGATGGACGGCTTTGAAATGAACGATGGCATCATTGTTATCGCCGCCACCAACCGTCCTGACGTGCTTGACCCAGCGCTGCTGCGGCCCGGTCGTTTCGACCGCCAGGTAGTGGTTGGTCTGCCGGATATTCGCGGTCGTGAGCAGATTCTCAAGGTCCACATGCGCAAAGTGCCAATGGGCGAAGATGTTGCTCCGGCGGTGATTGCGCGTGGTACGCCGGGCTTCTCCGGTGCCGACTTGGCAAACCTGGTAAACGAGGCCTCGCTGTTCGCGGCTCGTACCGGTAAGCGCATTGTCGAAATGAAGGAGTTTGAACTGGCCAAGGACAAGATCATGATGGGCGCAGAGCGCAAATCCATGGTCATGTCCGAGAAAGAGAAGCAGAACACCGCTTATCACGAAGCTGGCCACGCCATTGTTGGTCGAGTTGTGCCTGAGCATGACCCAGTCTACAAAGTCTCGATCATTCCTCGCGGTCGGGCATTGGGCGTCACCATGTTCTTGCCGGAGGAGGATCGCTATAGCTTGTCCAAGCGAGCCCTGATCAGCCAGATCTGCTCGCTCTATGGCGGTCGTATTGCAGAAGAGATGACGCTGGGTTTTGACGGTGTGACCACTGGCGCATCCAACGACATCATGCGCGCCAGCCAGATTGCTCGGAACATGGTCACCAAGTGGGGGCTCTCCGAAAAACTCGGCCCGCTGATGTATGCGGAAGAAGAGGGCGAAGTGTTCCTGGGGCGCAGTGCAGGCAGTCAGCATGCCAGTTTGTCCGCTGAAACAGCGAAACTGATCGACTCCGAAGTACGCAGCATCATTGATCAGTGCTATGGCACCGCCAAGCAGATCCTCACTGATAACCGCGACAAACTGGACGCCATGGCAGATGCCTTGATGAAGTACGAAACCATCGATGCTGATCAGATTGACGACATCATGGCTGGGCGTACTCCGCGTGAACCTCGTGATTGGGAGGGCGGTTCGGGTACTACTCCTCCAGTAGTGCAAAACGAACGTCCGGAAACACCCATTGGCGGCCCTGCTGCCGACCACTAAGGTTTTAAATGACTTCTGTTCCTTCCTCCACCCGGTTGCCTTGCGGCAACCGGGTTCTTGATTTGGCCCGTGCGCATGTCATGGGCATTCTCAATGTAACCCCCGATTCCTTCTCCGATGGCGGTCGCTTCAGTCAACTGGATGTCGCCTTGCGGCATGCAGAGGCCATGGTTCTTGCTGGTGCTACGCTGATCGATATCGGTGGCGAGTCGACGCGGCCGGGTGCTCGTGCGGTATCGCCCCTGGAAGAGTTGGAACGTGTGGCCCCGGTCGTGGAGCGAATTAATCGCGAGCTGGATGTGGTTATTTCTGTTGATACCTCGACGCCGGCCGTCATGCGTGAAACCGCTCGCCTGGGAGCGGGGTTGATCAATGATGTGCGCGCACTGCGTCGTGATGGTGCCCTGGATGCGGCGGCTGCTACTGGTTTGCCTGTATGCCTGATGCATATGCTCGGTGAGCCTGGCGATATGCAAGACAACCCGCATTACCAGGATGTCACTCGGGAAGTGAGTGAGTTTTTGGTTGAGCGGATGGCGGCGTGTGCGTCGGTGGGGATCGAGGCTGAGCGGATTGTTCTTGACCCGGGCTTTGGTTTTGCCAAGACCCTGCAGCACAACTTGAGTCTGTTCAAGCATATGGAGGCCTTGCATGCCCTTGGGCGTCCCCTGCTGGTCGGGGTGTCGCGCAAAAGCATGATTGGCCAGTCCCTGAATCGGCCTGTGGCCGAGCGATTGCACGGTAGCCTGGCACTGGCGGCACTGGCGGTGACCAAGGGCGCGAAGATTATCCGCGTCCATGATGTCGCCGAAACGGTGGATGTGGTGCGAATGATTGCGGCAGTGGAATCCGCTGAATAAGAACGATGGAGTACTTATGACTAAGAAATATTTTGGCACCGACGGCATTCGTGGTCGTGTGGGCGAATACCCTATTACTCCAGACTTCATGCTCAAGCTCGGCTGGGCGGCGGGTATGGCTTTCCGCAGCATGGGGGCTTGCCGTGTGCTGGTAGGTAAGGACACGCGTATCTCTGGGTACATGTTCGAATCGGCTCTCGAGGCAGGGCTATCTGCTGCCGGTGCAGATGTCATGCTGTTGGGGCCGATGCCAACTCCGGCTATCGCCTATCTGACGCGCACCTTCCATGCGGAGGCCGGGATTGTCATCAGTGCTTCGCACAATCCCCATGATGACAACGGCATCAAGTTCTTCTCGGGTGAGGGCACCAAGTTGCCTGACGAGGTGGAGTTGATGATCGAGGAGTTACTGGATGCGCCCATGACCGTGGTGGAGTCGAGCAAGCTCGGCAAGGTGTCGCGGATCAACGATGCATCGGGGCGCTATATCGAATTCTGCAAGAGCAGCGTGCCATCGAGCACCAGTTTTGCAGGCTTGAAGATCGTCCTGGACTGCGCTCATGGCGCCACCTACAAGGTCGCGCCGAGTGTATTCCGCGAGTTGGGTGCGCAAGTCACGGTTCTATCTGCGCAGCCTAATGGCTTGAACATCAACGAGAACTGCGGTTCGACTCATATGTCGCAATTGCAGGCAGCGGTCTTGGCTGAGCACGCGGATCTGGGTATTGCCTTTGATGGCGACGGTGACCGGGTGCTGATGGTCGACCAGACCGGTGCAATTGTTGACGGTGATGAGCTGCTGTTCATCATCGCCCGGGACCTGCATGAGCGTGACAAGTTGCAAGGCGGTGTGGTCGGGACGCTTATGAGCAATCTGGGGCTGGAGCTGGCTCTGGCGGATCTGGGTATTCCTTTTGTCCGGGCCAACGTAGGTGATCGTTATGTGATTGCTGAGCTGCTTGAGCGCAACTGGTTGGTGGGTGGAGAGAATTCCGGCCATATCGTGTGCTTCCGCCACGCGACCACTGGTGATGCGATCATCGCCGCGCTTCAGGTGCTGATGGCGCTCAAGGCGCGCGGTGAAAGTCTGGCGCAATCACGCCAAGGGCTGCGCAAATGCCCTCAAGTGCTGGTCAATGTCCGTTTTGGTGGGGGCGAGAGCCCGGTTGAGCATCCTGCTGTGAAAGAGGCTTGCGAGCGCGTTACGACTGCTATGGCGGGGCGTGGTCGGGTTCTGCTGCGCAAGTCCGGTACTGAGCCGCTGGTGCGTGTCATGGTCGAAGGTGACGATGAAGCTCAGGTTCGAGCCTACGCCGATGAGCTGGCAAAACTGGTTGCTGAAGTTTCTGCCTGATTTCGGCTTGCCAGTGTTGTTTTGGTTGGGTAACATCTGCGCCCACTTTGACCGACGAGGTACAGCATGCGTCGCCCTATGGTAGCTGGTAACTGGAAGATGCACGGTACCCGCGCCAGCGTCGCTGAGCTGATCAACGGCCTTCGTCATCTGGCCTTGCCAAGCGGTGTTGATGTCGCGGTATTCCCGCCTTGCTTGTATATCAATCAAGTGATTGATGGCTTGAAAGGCAAGTCGATTCAGGTCGGCGCGCAGAACTCTGCGGTGGAATCCATGCAAGGTGCGTTGACGGGCGAAATCGCCCCGAGTCAATTGGTGGACGCAGGTTGTTCCCTGGTGCTGGTTGGGCACTCTGAGCGCCGCATGATCATGGGCGAGCGGGACGCGACGCTTAACCGCAAGTTCGCTGCGGCACAGGCTTGTGGCCTTAAGCCGATTCTGTGTGTGGGGGAGACCCTCGAGCAGCGCGAAGCGGGGAAGACTCTGGAAGTTGTCGGGCGTCAGCTGGGCAGCATCATTGAAGAGTTGGGTGTTGGCGCATTCGCCAGTGCTGTTATCGCTTACGAGCCGGTCTGGGCCATTGGTACCGGACTGACTGCAACACCGCAACAGGCGCAGGATGTGCACGCAGCCATTCGCGCGCAGTTGGCGGCAGAGAATTCTGAAGTGGCACGAGGAGTGCGGCTTCTATACGGCGGCAGCGTGAAGGCGGCCAATGCGGTCGAACTGTTCGGCATGCCGGATATCGATGGGGGGCTCATTGGTGGAGCTTCCCTGAATGCAGATGAGTTCGGTGCGATCTGTCGCGCCGCGGGAAACTGAAAAAATGCTGGAAACAGTCGTAGTCGTTTTTCATCTGCTGGGTGCCCTGGGCGTAGTTGCTCTGGTTTTGCTGCAGCAGGGTAAAGGTGCGGATGCTGGCGCGTCTTTCGGTGCAGGTGCTTCAAATACTGTGTTCGGAAGCCAAGGTTCCTCTACCTTTCTTAGTAAGTTTACTGCTATACTTGCCGCCGGTTTCTTCATAACCAGCTTGGGGTTAGGTTACTTTGCTAAAGAGAAAGCTCATCAGCTGACTCAAGTAGGTTTGCCAGATCCAGCAGTGCTTGAAGTACCAAAGCAAAAACCGGCTTCTGATGATGTCCCGGTGCTCCAAGAGCAAAAGTCGGCCAATAGTGCGACTGACGTACCTCCAGCTCCAGAGCAGAAGTAAGAAGAGTTTCACGCAGTAACGTAGTCTATGCCGAGGTGGTGGAATTGGTAGACACGCAACCTTGAGGTGGTTGTGCCCATAGGGTGTAGGGGTTCGAGTCCCCTTCTCGGTACCAATTGTCAGGAGAGCCCGCGGTTGCGGGCTTTCTTGTAGGTGGAAGGTTACATTGACCCAAAAAGGGATCAGTCGTATACTTCCGCCCCAGCTTTGTCGCGGGGTGGAGCAGTCTGGTAGCTCGTCGGGCTCATAACCCGAAGGTCGTCGGTTCAAATCCGGCCCCCGCAACCAGTTTTAGCGGAGCCCCTTTTCAGGGGCTTTTTGTTAGCTGGACACTTTACAGCGCCGCTATTCAACGGCGTTTCCGGGATGGGCGCTTCGCCCATTTTTTATTTGCACAAGCATGCACGAGGGGGTTCAGGTGTCGAGCAAGCTAGAACAGTTGCAGGCCTTGTTGGCCCCGGTGGTCGTGGCCCTTGGCTATGAATGCTGGGGTATTGAGTTTTCGGCTCAGGGTCGCCACTCATTGTTGCGCGTTTATATCGATAAAGAAGGCGGTGTGTTGGTGGACGATTGCGCCATCGTCAGCCGTCAGATCAGTGGTGTTCTCGACGTGGAAGACCCGATCTCCGTTGAATACACCCTTGAAGTTTCCTCTCCTGGCATGGAACGCCCACTGTTCACCCTTGAACAGTTCGCCAAGTATGTCGGTGAGCAAGTGAAGATCAAGCTGCGCTCGCCTTTCGAAGGTCGGCGTAATTTTCAGGGCCTTCTCCGCGGGGTGGAGGAGCAGGACGTCGTGGTGCAGGTGGATGATCACGAGTTTCTGTTGCCGATCGATATGATCGACAAGGCCAACATTATTCCCAGTTTTGACTGAGACGCGGATCCCGCGGATCCAATGGCTTGCGAAAGGCGAGGCGTACGATGAGCAAAGAAGTACTGCTGGTTGTTGAGTCGGTATCCAATGAAAAGGGTGTACCGGCAAGCGTGATTTTTGAAGCGCTGGAGCTGGCCCTGGCCACTGCTACCAAAAAGCGTTTTGAAGACGAAGTGGACCTGCGTGTGGAAATCAATCGCCACACCGGTTCCTATGAAACTTTCCGTCGCTGGACGGTGGTTGAAGAAGCCGATCTGGATGATCCAGCGGTCGAGACCTGGTTGAGCAAGGCGCGTGAAACCCATCCCGACGCTAAAGTCGGTGATGTGATCGAAGAGAAAATCGAATCCATCGAGTTCGGCCGCATCGCTGCCCAGACCGCCAAGCAGGTCATTGTGCAGAAAGTTCGCGAAGCCGAGCGCGCACAGGTGGTTGATGCCTATCGCGAGCGCCTGGGAGAAATCATCTCCGGCACCGTGAAAAAAGTGACACGTGACAACGTGATCGTTGACCTGGGTAACAACGCTGAAGCGTTGCTGGCCCGTGAAGACATCATCTCCCGTGAGACTTTCCGGGTTGGCGTGCGCCTGCGTGCGCTGCTCAAGGAAATCCGCACCGAGAACCGCGGCCCGCAACTGATCCTGTCGCGTACCGCGCCGGAAATGCTGATCGAGCTGTTCCGTATCGAAGTGCCGGAAATTGCCGAAGGCCTGATCGAAGTTATGGCCGCCTCCCGTGATCCGGGTTCGCGCGCCAAGATCGCAGTCCGCTCCAAAGACAAACGCATCGACCCGCAGGGCGCGTGCATTGGTATGCGCGGTTCGCGCGTCCAGGCCGTTTCCGGCGAGTTGGGCGGTGAGCGTGTGGACATCGTCCTGTGGGACGAGAACCCGGCGCAGTTCGTGATCAATGCCATGTCGCCGGCTGAGGTCGCGGCAATTATCGTTGACGAAGATGCCCATGCCATGGACATCGCCGTTGGCGCAGACAATCTGGCTCAGGCCATCGGTCGCGGTGGTCAGAACGTGCGTCTGGCCAGCCAATTGACTGGCTGGACCCTGAACGTGATGACCGAATCGGACATCCAGGCCAAGCAGCAAGCAGAAACCGGCGACATCCTGCGCAATTTCATCGATGAGCTGGAAGTCGATGAAGAACTGGCACAGGTTCTGGTTGATGAAGGCTTCACCAGCCTGGAAGAGATTGCCTACGTACCGCTGGAAGAAATGCTCAACATCGACGGCTTTGACGAAGACATCGTCAACGAGCTTCGCGCTCGGGCCAAGGATCGCTTGTTGACTAAAGCCATCGCTACTGAGGAAAAGCTGGCAGACGCCCATCCGGCCGAAGACCTGCTCTCGCTTGAGGGTATGGACAAGGATTTGGCGATGGAACTGGCGGTGCGCGGCGTAATTACCCGCGAAGACCTGGCCGAGCAGTCTATTGACGACCTGCTCGACATCGACGGCATTGACGATGATCGTGCCGGCAAGTTGATCATGGCCGCCCGAGCCCACTGGTTCGAGTAATTAGGCGCGGCCTGAGGAGAGAAGTGCATGACGCAAGTCACGGTGAAACAACTGGCCGATGAGGTCAAAACACCGGTAGAGCGCCTGCTGCAGCAGATGCGTGAGGCAGGTCTGCCGCACACCGCCGCCGAGGAACATGTGAGCGACAGTGAGAAGCAGTCGTTGCTGACTCATCTGAAAAGCAGCCACAAGGCGAAAGTGGAAGAACCACGCAAGATCACTTTGCAGCGCAAGACCACCAGCACCCTGCGTGTTGCTGGCAGCAAGAGCATCAGCGTTGAAGTGCGCAAGAAGAAAGTCTTCGTGCAGCGCAGCCCGGAAGAAATTGAAGCCGAGCGTCAACGCGAACTGGAAGAACGCCGCGCAGTAGAAAATGCTGCTCGTCAAAAGGCTGAAGAAGAAGCCAAGCGTCGCGCCGAAGAAGAAGCGCGTCGCCAGCCTGCTCCGGTTGCCGAGCCTGTTGCCGCGCAAGCTGCTGCAGCCCCTGCACCTGCGCCTGTGGTCGAAGCTGTGCAAGAAGCACCAGTGGCCGCTCCGGCGCCGGTTGCCGAGCGCAAGAAAGACGAGCAGCGCCGTCCGGACAAGTCCCGCAACGACGACAACCGTCGCAGCGGCGATGGCGAGCGCAAAAACGCTCCGCATCGTGCTTCGGTCAAGGAAAAGGCGCCAGCGCCGCGCGTTGCTCCACGTACCACCGACGAAGAAAGCGATGGCTTCCGTCGTGGCGGTCGCGGCAAGGCTAAGCTGAAGAAGCGCAATGCTCACGGTTTCCAGAGCCCAACCGGGCCAGTGGTACGTGACGTGCAGATCGGCGAGACCATCACTGTGGGCGAACTGGCCCAGCAGATGTCGGTCAAGGCTGCCGAAGTCATCAAGTTCATGTTCAAGCTGGGTACTCCAGCCACCATCAACCAGGTTCTGGATCAGGAAACTGCCCAGCTGGTTGCTGAAGAACTGGGCCACAAAGTGACCCTGGTCAGCGACACCGCCCTGGAAGATTCCCTGGCCGAGTCCCTGAAGTTCGAAGGTGAAGCGGTTGCCCGTGCGCCGGTCGTGACCGTAATGGGCCACGTTGACCACGGTAAGACCTCGTTGCTGGACTACATCCGTCGCGCCAAAGTGGCCGCGGGCGAAGCCGGTGGCATTACCCAGCACATCGGTGCCTACCACGTAGAAACCGAGCGCGGCATGGTCACCTTCCTCGACACCCCTGGTCACGCCGCGTTTACCGCCATGCGTGCCCGTGGTGCCAAGGCCACCGACATCGTGATCCTGGTGGTTGCAGCGGACGACGGCGTGATGCCACAGACCGTTGAAGCTGTTCAGCACGCTCAAGCTGCCGGCGTTCCGCTGGTGGTTGCGGTGAACAAGATCGACAAGCCGGGCGCCGACCTGGACCGTATCCGCAGTGAACTCTCGGTTCACGGCGTGACGTCGGAAGATTGGGGTGGCGATACGCCGTTCGTACCGGTCTCCGCGAAAATGGGTACCGGTGTCGACGACCTGCTCGAAGCAGTTCTGCTGCAAGCCGAAGTACTGGAACTCAAGGCGACTCCTTCGGCTCCTGGCCGTGGTGTCGTGGTTGAATCCCGTCTCGACAAGGGCCGCGGCCCGGTAGCCACCGTACTGGTTCAGGACGGTACGCTGCGTCAAGGCGACATGGTGCTGGTCGGCTCGAACTACGGCCGCGTGCGCGCCATGCTCGACGAGAACGGTAAGCCAATCAAGGAAGCCGGTCCTTCTATCCCGGTCGAGATCCTCGGCCTGGACGGTACCCCGGACGCTGGCGACGAGATGAGCGTAGTGGCCGACGAGAAGAAAGCCCGTGAAGTGGCTCTGTTCCGTCAAGGCAAGTTCCGCGAAGTCAAACTGGCTCGTGCTCACGCCGGCAAGCTGGAAAACATCTTCGAAAGCATGGGCCAGGAAGAGAAGAAGACGCTCAACATCGTCCTCAAATCCGACGTCCGTGGTTCGTTGGAAGCTCTGCAAGGCGCTCTGAACGGCCTGGGCAACGACGAAGTGCAAGTGCGTGTAGTGGGCGGCGGCGTCGGTGGTATCACCGAAAGCGACGCCAACCTGGCACTGGCCTCCAACGCTGTACTGTTCGGCTTCAACGTGCGTGCCGATGCCGGCGCCCGGAAGATCGTCGAGCAGGAAGGTCTGGATATGCGTTACTACAACGTGATCTACGACATCATCGAAGACGTCAAGAAAGCCCTGACCGGTATGTTGGGCAGCGACGTTCGGGAGAACATCCTGGGTGTTGCCGAAGTTCGCGACGTGTTCCGCTCGCCGAAGTTTGGCGCGATCGCCGGTTGCATGGTCATCGAAGGTGTCGTGCACCGTAACCGTCCAATCCGTGTACTGCGTGAAGACATCGTTATCTTCGAAGGCGAGCTGGAATCCCTGCGCCGCTTCAAGGATGACGCCTCCGAAGTGCGTGCCGGCATGGAATGCGGTATCGGCGTGAAGAGCTACAACGACGTCAAAGTCGGTGACAAGATCGAAGTCTTCGAGAAGGTCCAGGTTGCTCGCAGCCTCTAACTCGCGCACTTCAAGAGCCCTGGTGGCCCGCCGCATGCAAGTGCCCGGCGCCTCCAGCGGCCTCTAAACGCAACGCCCGGTCTGGCTCCTGCCAGGCCGGGCGTTTGCCGCTTTCAGACCACACGGGTTTCACCGTGAGGCAGTAACAGGTAACAAGACATGGCAAAAGAATACAGCCGTACCCAACGCATCGGTGATCAGATGCAGCGCGAACTGGCGCAGCTGATCCGTCGCGAAGTCAAGGATCCACGCGTCGGCCTGGTGACTATCACCGCCGTGGAAGTCAGCCGTGATGTCGGTCACGCGAAGATTTTCATCACCGTGATGGGCCAGGAAAACGCCGAAGAGATCGCCCAGAGCATCAAGGTGCTGAACTCGGCGGCAGGTTTCCTGCGCATGCAACTGGCCAAGGAAATGAAGCTGCGCAGCGTGCCGCAACTGCACTTCCATTACGACGAAAGCGTGGCCCGCGGGGCACACCTGTCGGCCCTGATCGAGCGTGCCGTGGCTGAAGACAGCCAGCATGGCGACGCGCCTGCCCCTGAAGACGCCAAGGAGTAAGCGGTGGCTCAGGTCAAGCGTATCCGTCGTAACGTCAGCGGCATCATCCTCCTGGACAAGCCGCTGGGCTTCACCTCCAATGCGGCGCTGCAGAAAGTCCGCTGGTTGCTCAATGCCGAGAAGGCCGGTCACACCGGCAGTCTCGATCCCCTGGCCACCGGTGTGCTGCCGCTGTGCTTCGGTGAGGCCACCAAGTTCTCGCAATACCTGCTCGATTCCGACAAGGGTTACGAAACCCTGGCGCAGTTGGGCAAGACCACCACCACCGCGGATGCTGAAGGCGAAGTTTTGCAGACCCGCGAAGTGACCGTTGGTCGTGCCGATATCGAAGCGGTATTGCCGGAATTTCGCGGCGAAATCAAACAGATACCGCCGATGTACTCCGCCCTCAAGCGTGATGGCCAGCCACTCTACAAACTGGCTCGTGCAGGGGAAGTGGTGGAGCGCGAACCGCGTTCTGTTACTATTGCGCGCTTGGAATTACTCGCCTTTGAAGGCGACACTGCGCGCCTGGCGGTGGACTGCAGCAAAGGCACCTATATCCGCACCCTGGTGGAAGATATTGGTGAAAAGCTCGGCTGCGGTGCTTACGTTGCAGAACTGCGACGGACCCAGGCCGGACCTTTCAGCTTGGCCCAGACGGTCACCCTGGAAGAGCTTGAAGCCGTGCACGCCGAAGGCGGCAATGAAGCGGTAGATCGCTTCCTGATGCCATCGGACAGCGGCCTGCTGGATTGGCCACTGCTGCAGTTCTCGGAGCACAGCGCGTTCTACTGGCTCAATGGCCAGCCGGTACGTGCCCCGGATGCACCGAAGTTCGGCATGGTGCGGGTACAGGATCACAACGGCCGCTTCATCGGTATCGGTGAAGTGAGCGAAGACGGGCGCATCGCGCCGCGTCGACTGATTCGGTCAGAATGACCGGACGAGGGTGGCTGTTAACAGGCACGGTCACTACTCATTTATAGATACAGGGATTTGTCCCTGGCCTGTTGAAACTGTTCTTGAACAGTTTCCTGATATAAGGATTGCCCACATGGCACTCAGCGTTGAAGAAAAAGCTCAGATCGTAACCGACTACCAGCAAGCTGTTGGTGACACTGGTTCGCCAGAAGTGCAAGTTGCACTGCTGACCGCCAACATCAACAAACTGCAAGGTCACTTCAAAGCCAACGGTAAAGACCACCACTCCCGTCGTGGCCTGATCCGCATGGTAAACCAGCGTCGTAAGCTGCTGGACTACCTGAAAGGCAAAGACCTGAGCCGTTACAGCACCCTGATCGGTCGTCTGGGTCTGCGTCGCTAATCAGCGATTGCGCTATGAGGTTGGTTGTTTGCCATGCGTCAGCGGTTTTTCCGCCGGCGTATGGCAGGCTCCCAGCCTCAAGTTTTATCTGCTGCACCGTTTTACCTGGACAATAAAGGCTGGGCCGATTCCCCGCATTGCCCAAGAATTTCGCAAGAATCAAGTTTCCCCAAGAGCCACAAAGAAGGTAGGACACCGTGAACCCGGTAATCAAAAAATTCCAGTTCGGTCAGTCGACCGTAACCCTCGAGACTGGCCGTATCGCCCGTCAAGCTTCCGGCGCAGTATTGGTCACCGTTGACGACGACGTCAGCGTATTGGTGACCGTGGTTGGCGCCAAGCAAGCCGATCCAGGCAAGGGCTTCTTCCCTCTGTCTGTTCACTACCAGGAAAAGACTTACGCTGCCGGTAAGATCCCTGGCGGTTTCTTCAAGCGTGAAGGCCGTCCTTCCGAGAAAGAAACCCTGACCTCGCGTCTGATCGACCGTCCGATCCGCCCTCTGTTCCCAGAAGGCTTCATGAACGAAGTGCAGGTTGTCTGCACCGTGGTTTCCACCAGCAAGAAGACCGATCCGGACATCGCTGCGATGATCGGTACCTCGGCTGCCCTGGCGATTTCCGGCATTCCTTTCGACGGCCCGATCGGCGCCGCTCGCGTGGCTTTCCATGAAAGCACTGGCTACCTGCTGAACCCAACCTACGAACAACTGGCTGCTTCGAGCCTGGACATGGTTGTGGCCGGTACCGAAGAAGCCGTGCTGATGGTTGAGTCGGAAGCCAAAGAGCTGACCGAAGACCAGATGCTGGGCGCTGTACTGTTCGCCCACGACGAATTCCAGTCGGTGATCAAGGCTGTCAAAGAGCTGGCCGCCGAAGCTGCCAAGCCTACCTGGGACTGGGCTGCTGCCCCAGAAGCCACCGAACTGCTGGGCGCTATCCGTGCCGAGTTCGGCGAAGCCATCTCCCAGGCTTACACCATCACCGTCAAGGCCGATCGTTACGCTCGCCTGGGCGAGCTGAAAGACCAGGTGGTCGCCAAGCTCTCCGGTGAAGAAGGCCAGCCTTCGGCTGCCGACGTCAAAGCCGCTTTCGGCGAGATCGAATACCGCACCGTTCGCGAAAACATCGTTAACGGCAAGCCACGTATCGACGGCCGCGACACTCGCACTGTACGTCCGCTGAACATCGAAGTCGGCGTCCTGCCGAAGACTCACGGTTCGGCCCTGTTCACCCGTGGCGAAACCCAGGCCCTGGTGGTTGCGACCCTGGGTACTGCCCGTGACGCACAGCTGCTGGACACCCTGGAAGGCGAGAAGAAAGACCCCTTTATGCTGCACTACAACTTCCCTCCGTTCTCGGTGGGCGAGTGTGGTCGCATGGGCGGCGCTGGTCGTCGTGAAATCGGTCACGGCCGTCTGGCCCGTCGTTCGGTCCAGGCCATGCTGCCAGCCGCTGACGTGTTCCCTTACACCATCCGCGTAGTATCGGAAATCACCGAATCCAACGGTTCCAGCTCCATGGCTTCCGTGTGCGGTGCTTCCCTGGCGCTGATGGACGCTGGTGTACCAATGAAGGCGCCGGTTGCCGGTATCGCCATGGGCCTGGTTAAAGAAGGCGAGAAGTTCGCCGTCCTGACCGACATCCTGGGTGACGAAGACCACCTGGGCGACATGGACTTCAAGGTAGCCGGTACCGCCAAAGGCGTCACCGCGCTGCAGATGGACATCAAGATCAAGGGCATCACCGAAGAAATCATGGAGATCGCCCTGGGCCAGGCCCTGGAAGCTCGCCTGAACATCCTCGGCCAGATGAACCAGATCATCGGTCAGTCCCGTACCGAGCTGTCGGCCAACGCACCGACCATGATCGCGATGAAGATCGACACCGACAAGATCCGTGACGTCATCGGTAAAGGTGGCGCCACCATCCGTGCGATCTGCGAAGAAACCAAGGCGTCGATCGATATCGAAGACGACGGTTCGATCAAGATCTTCGGCGAAACCAAGGAAGCTGCAGAGGCCGCGCGTCAGCGCGTTCTGGGCATCACCGCGGAAGCCGAGATCGGCAAGATCTACGTCGGCAAGGTTGAGCGCATCGTCGACTTCGGCGCTTTCGTCAACATCCTGCCGGGCAAGGATGGTCTGGTGCACATCTCCATGCTGAGCGACGCTCGCGTTGAGAAAGTCACCGACATCCTGAAGGAAGGCCAGGAAGTGGAAGTGCTGGTACTGGACGTGGACAACCGCGGCCGTATCAAGCTGTCCATCAAAGACGTGGCAGCAGCCAAAGCTTCGGGCGTTTAATCGCCTTTTAGCCTTACGCTGAACAAGCAAACGCCCCGACTGGTTCGGGGCGTTTTGCTATGTGCGGCAAGGCTTCTTGGTTGCTGGTCCAGGGTGCGGGTGCTAGGTTTTAGTCCACGCCGGTGTAGCTCAGTCGGTAGAGCAGCGCACTCGTAACGCGAAGGTCGCAGGTTCGATTCCTGTCACCGGCACCAGATATCGAGTTTGGAGCGGTTTGCAAGTGTATGGCCCCTCCAGCAAAGTCCATCATTGTGCTGAATGAGCGCCCTCGAAAGATACGTTTTTAAGAGTGCCGTCGGGTAGGTTTAATCTATGTTGAGTTCACGGGTAGTATCCATAACTCATTATTGATAGTCGTCATGGCTTATTCTGCGGGTTACTGGATGTGCTTTTCTATTTAATTGGCTACCCCCTGTAGTTGATTGTTGAACGGCGTTTTTTAAAGACTCTTACAGCAGGTAGGTAGTAAGCCGAACCGAAACTTCGTTTCTTTGTATTCGCTAGTGCCTATCGTGCTTCTGGCAGTTTTGCCGTTGGCATCTGAGGTCAATGCTTTCGTGGTGGGATGGAAGTCGTACTTAGTTGCTTATGCGGCTACTTGATGCCGCTCATGAATCAGGTGGTGCCAGCGAACGGCATTGCCCATAATGGCGCCCCGGAATCATGGAGTGTTCAGTGTGAAGAAGTGGAAGTTGGCGTTGATCGGCGCGGTGTCGCTGGCCCTTGCAGCCTGCGAGAAGGCGCCTACGTATAAGTTTGAGGGGCAGTATTTTGCAATGGAGGGTGAAGAGTGCACGACTCCGGCGAATGTGAAAGATACTGAACAATATTATCTGGAAATAACCAAAGAGGTACGAGGCACAAATGTGTTGTTCTCGGCTAATTTTCCAACTGCTTCGAAGGCTGGACTGCCTGTTGTCAGTGCGCAAAGCGTCTCACCCGATGGCGATAACCAGCTGACTTTCAATTTTTATGAACCTAAGTCAGCCGGGACCCCTCCTGAGGCTACAAAGTTCAATATCGTGCTCTCCGTTATTCCTAATCAAAGCAAGGAAGGGCACTTGTGGGTGACCAAGGCTGAAATGAATATTGCCCGCGATGGGACAGTTCAGCAGTACGACATCCTGGAAAATCTCAGAAGATTTTTCGAACTGGGCAAGGCAGGCGTTTGCTTGAGAAAAGGAACAGCGACCGGCTGATCAACCTTGTTTCCTGAGGTTTCTGGCGAGTCTGTGTCTGGTGACGGCCCGGAAATCCGCCGATTTCTCGCTCATCGGTGCATCAGGTCATATAAATCGTTGCCCAAAGGTCCTATATTCGGTTGCTGTCTGAGTACCAGCATGCTGTTTTCAGATGATCCCGAATGGTTCTGAAGGCCAGATAAATCGACGGTTGTAACGGTTTTTTGCGGCAGAGAGATCCCAACGATCCAGATCCATCTTCCATTCCCATGATCAGAGAGAACGAGATGATTCCTAAAGAGGCAAGAATCGACGTAGCGCTTGAACGGTACCTGGCTGCCACGCCTTCCTTGCAAGAGGAAATCAGCGCCCTGAGCCCCGAAGAACAGAAGCAGCAAGCGCAATGGGCGTTTGAGGACGAGGCAGAGTCTCGCGGCATCGAGCCGTGGGAACTGGTGCTCGATCTGGTGGCCGAGACACCGGAGGAACTGAAGGCTATGCGCCTGGAGGTGCATCAGGAGGTTGCTGAAGCGCTGGGCATGGACCTTGAGGATTATCTGCAGCTCAACGAGATCGACAGTTGAGCCCGACGCCAGCCTTAATCAGGCTGGCGTTTTTCATGGATCAGATGCTCAGCCGCATGGACAGGTCCAGGGCTTTCACATCCTTGGTCATGGCACCGATGGAAATGTAGTCCACCCCGGTTTCGGCAATCGGGCGCAAGGTGCTTTCGTTGATTCCCCCGCTGGCTTCCAGCTTGGCCTTGCCGGCATTCAGGCGCACGGCTTCGCGCATGTCGTCCAGGCTCAGTTCATCGAGCATGATGATGTCGGCTCCGGCTGCCAGGGCCTCCTTCAACTCCCCAAGACTTTCCACTTCCACTTCCACCGGCTTGCCCGGGGCGATCTTGTGGGCGGCGCTGATGGCCTGGGCGATGCCGCCACAGGCGGCGATGTGGTTCTCCTTGATCAGGAAGGCGTCATACAGACCGATACGGTGGTTGTGGCAGCCACCGCAGGTAACCGCGTATTTCTGTGCCAGGCGCAGGCCGGGAAGGGTCTTGCGGGTATCCAGCAGCTTGACCTGGGTATCGGTGACAAAGTCGGCCAGATAACGGGCGCGGGTGGCCACGCCGGACAGCAGTTGCAGGAAGTTCAGAGCGCTGCGTTCGCCGGTGAGCAATGAGCGGGCCGGGCCTTCCAGGTGGAACAGCGCCTGGTTGGGTACCACCCGCTCGCCGTCAGCCACTTGCCAGTGCACGGCAACCCGCGGGTCCAGTTGGCGGAACACCGCATCCACCCAGGCTGTACCAGCGACGACCGCCGCTTCGCGAGTGATGATGGTGGCTTTGGCCAGGCGTTCGGCCGGGATCAGTTGCGCGGTGATGTCGCCGCTGCCGATGTCCTCCAGCAACGCGCGGCGCACGTTGGCTTCGATTTCGGCGGTCAGGTCGGCGAGGCGTAGATTCGGCATAACGGGCTCCACAAACTAAGTGCGCCGATTATAGGGGCATGGGATCGGCGAACCCAAGGTGGCAAATCTCGGCGAGTCTTTGACGAACCTGTCTTTCGTCGATTTGTCTGATGAGCTGGAGTGATTTTTCTTGTTTGCCTGAGGGTTATTTCCGGATAGGCGGCAGAGTCTGCTGGCGCAAGAGGGGGCTTTTACAAGATAATATGACTTGTAATTGACGTCATAGCTTTGACGTGTCTTTGGCTCCCCCTTAAATAAAGTGCAGTGGAATGCATTTGCCTCCGCTGAGAGCCGACTGTGAGCGCCGTCGGCTTGACTGAACCTTGATTTCGAACCGAAGAAACACCTTTCCAGGAGGCTTGGATGCACAACGACGGGAATGTAGTGCCTTTGCACAAGGCGGCTACAGATCAGGCGACCGCTTCGCCGCTTGCCCGCCTGCCGGTGATCCTGCTTCAGGTTCGAGACAAGGCCGCCCAGCAGCTGCGTCATGGTTTACAGGAACTGTTCGATAACGCCGACGACACGCTGTTCGAAATGGCCGATCGGGCGCAGAACAATGTCGAGCAGAACACTCTGTTTGAGGCCATGCGCGATCTGCGCTTGAAGCGCAAAAGCATCGAACGCGGTTTTCTGGAAAAGTTTTTCGAAGCCTTCGCCGGCCTGGTGCAGTACGACCCGGCCCTGGTCATTCCCCATACGGTGGCTTACGACCCTTCTCTTGACCCTTCCCGGGATGATCTGGAAAAGACCGTGGCCGTGGATGCCATGGTGGCCAAGGTTCTCAACCGGGACGGCTTCGCCCTCGGGCAACTGACGGCGCGCCTGGGCGTACTGCTGGGCCGGCGCTTGGCGGATGCGGAAAACCCTCTGGCTCCGGCGCTGCTCTGTGAGTACTTCCTCCAGTCCGGACGCAGCCTGGGGGTGGAGATCAAGGTCAAGTTGATCATCCTCAAGCTGTTCGAGCGGTACGTGCTCAGCGATGCCGAACTGCTCTATGGCGAAGCCAACCAACTGTTGATCGCCACTGGAATCCTGCCGGAGCTGATGCCGGCCCCGGCGCGCCGGGCCTCGGATCGAGCCCAGGCTGAAGCCCAGACCGCCATTGCCGATGGCGGTGCGCACAAACCGGGTCAGAGCCCGCTCGACGAGAGCGTGCAGGAAGTCTTCGCGGCCTTGCAGACACTGCTTTTGCATGTGCGCGGCAGCGTTGCCCCGACCCTTGAGCCCAGCGCTGAAACCCAACCGATTTCGACCCGTGATCTCATGCGTCTGCTGTCCCATCTGCAGCAATACGTGCCGGCCCCCAGTGCCCAGGAAGATTTCGACCTGCGCAATCAGCTGGAACAACTGCTCACCCGGGTCAGCGTCAAGAGCGGCAAGTCCCGGGTCGTGGATGTTGCCGACGAAGATGTGATCAACCTGATCGCCATGCTCTTCGAGTGCATCCTTGACGACCGTAACCTGCCGGAGTCCCTCAAGGCGCTGATCGGCCGCCTGCAGATTCCCATGCTCAAGGTGGCGGTGCTGGACAAGAGCTTCTTCAGTCGCGGCAACCACCCGGCGCGGCGCCTGCTCAATGAAATCGCTGCCGCAGCGATGGGCTGGGGCGGCTGCGATGACCATCAGCGCGACAGCCTGTATCTGCGAATCGAACAAGTGGTGCAACGCCTGCTGAGCGAATTCACCGACGACCCGGCGATCTTTTCCGAGCTGCTGGCCGATTTTCTCGCCTTTACCGCCGACGAACGACGTCGTGCCGAATTGCTGGAGCAGCGCACCCGAGACGCGGAGGAGGGGCGGGCCAAGGCGGAGCTGGCGAGACGGCGGGTGGAACAGGCGCTCAATGAAGCGCTGCTGGGCAAGGTGCTGCCGCACACAGTGGTGGATTTTGTTCGCGATGCCTGGAGCCAGGTGCTGTTGCTCAGTTGCCTGAAGCACGGTGATGACTCTGCCGAATGGCGCACTGCTGAGGGCGTCATGCGCGAGCTGATCTGGAGTGTGCAACGCCACGAGCAGCCGGACACTGCAATGCGCCTGCTGGCCGTGGTGCCGGGACTGCTCAAGGGCCTGCGAGACGGTTTGAGCAGCGCAGCTTTCGATCCTTTTGCCACTAGCGAATTCTTCAGTCAGCTGGAGCTTCTGCACCTGCAGGCATTCGAGCGTGAAGCCCAGGCACCGCAACAGCGAGTGGTGTCCCTGGGGGCCGAGCGTAGCGATCTGATCGTGGTGGCCCAGGAGATCGTTCTGCCCAGCGCCGAAGAAGGCCCCCTGGAGGCCGCTCCGCTGGCTCTGCCGGCCAATGACCCCGGTGTGTTGCAAGTGGAGCAACTGCGCTTGGGGGCCTGGGTCGAGTTTCAGGAGGACGAGGACAATACCTTGCGCTGCAAACTGGCGGCGATTGTTCCCCATCCCGTGGCCAAGTACGTATTCGTCAACCGCACCGGACTGAAAGTCCTGGAGCGCACGCGCATGGGCCTGGCCCTGGAGTTTCATCGCGGCGCGGTGCGGGCGCTGGACGATACCTTGCTGTTCGATCGGGCCCTGGAATCGGTGATCGGCAATCTGCAGCGACTCAATCACGGCAAGTGATCGCAACCCGAGGGGGTAACGCGGCATACTGGGCCACTCAAGGCTTTAGTTGAAGGAATCGGTATGCGGCTGGACCCTGCCACGGGTTGGTGTCACGGCGTACGGCACTGCCCGTCAGTCAATTTCAATGAACGCCCGGCAGGCGAGATATCCCTGTTGGTGATTCATAACATCAGTCTGCCGCCGGGGCAGTTCGGCACCGGCAAGGTGCAGGAATTCTTCCAGAATCGCCTTGATGTCACAGAGCATCCCTATTTTGCCGGGATCGCCGACTTGCGCGTGTCTGCGCATTTTCTGATCGAACGTGACGGCGCGGTCACTCAGTTTGTCTCTTGTCTGGATCGGGCCTGGCATGCCGGAGTGTCGAGCTTCGAGGGGCGGGACACCTGCAACGATTTTTCCCTGGGCATCGAACTGGAGGGCACTGACGAATTGCCCTTCACCGACGCCCAGTACCGTTCCCTGAGTGCCCTGACCAAACAATTACAGGCGGCTTTCTGCGCCATCACGCCACAACGGATTTGTGGTCATAGCGACATCGCTCCCGGGCGCAAGACCGACCCGGGCCAGGCTTTTGACTGGGCACGTTATCGTGCCGCCTTGGAGAAGGGAGAAGGACAATGAGTTTTCTGGTGTTGCTGCTGGCGGTGTGGATCGAGAAATTCTCGGCCTTGCGCCAGCGGGTGCAGCGCGACGGTTGGTGGCTCAAGGAGTTGGCGCGGCTGGAGGCCCGCCCGCGTCTGGCGGGGCATCCATGGTGCCTGTTGCTGGTGCTGGTATTGCTGCCGGTAGCCTTGCTCGGTCTCTTGCTGCTGGTGCTGGAGCCGGTCACCTATGGACTGTTGGCCCTGCCGGTGCATCTGCTGGTGGTGATCTATGCTCTGGGCCGGGGCGATCTGCTCGGTGGCCTCGGGCCGTTTCGCGATGCCTGGCGCCGTGAAGACTTGCAAGCAGCAGTGCATGTGGCCAAGCGTGACCTGAACATTGACGCCGACAATGGCGAGCAACTGCTCGAACGGGTCCAGGGCTATCTGCTGTGGCAGGCCTTCCAGAGCTTCTTCGTGGTGATCTTCTGGTACTTCCTGCTGGGCCCGGTGGCGGCCTTGAGCTATCGCCTGCTGGCGCTGGCTGCCGAGCACGGCAAGAATCCCGCTCTGGTGGAGCGTGCGGCGCAGTTGCGCCATGCCTTCGACTGGTTGCCGGTGCGCCTGCTGGCGGCAAGCTTCGCCCTGGTGGGCAACTTCGTGGCCGTGAGCCGGGTGATGCTCCACGAGTTGCTCAACTGGCACATCAGCGCCGCGCAACTGGTAGAGAAGGTCGGCCTGGTGGCCGCCGAGATTCCTCCGCCTTTGGCCGGGCCCGAAGGCATCAATAGCCTGGACCGCATCTGGGAGCTGCAGCTGCGGGCGGCCGTGCTCTGGTACGCCGGTTTTGCCCTGTGGACCGTTCTCGCCTGAATCTGTGCCCCTGGCGCAGCGAGCCAGTCTGGCTCGCTGCGCCAGCCGGGGCCAGGGGCTCGATCCACCGCCCCGATCCACCGCCCATGCGCGGTTAACTTTAAGTTACAAAACCTCCCCCGAAATTGAGCTATACAGACGGAGCGCCGAATAGTGGCTTTCTGCTGCCTTCGCCTGCCGGCCCATAACAATAAAAGAAAAGGGAGACTTCCTTGTGAAGAGCTTGCTCTATCCCGCTGTCGCGCTGATGAACCGCCTGAGCTTCGGCATGAAGTTCAGCCTGATCAGCGTGCTGTTCTTTGTGCCCATGCTGGTGACCAACTTCTATCTGGTACGCGACTCCTACCGGGAGTTCCAGGGCACCCGGGTCGAACTGCAAAGTCTCGACCTGTTGGGCAGCAGCCTGGCTCTGCGCCGGGACCTGGAGACCCTCAACAACCTGGTGCAGATCAACGCCAGCCTTGGTCAGTCCGGCAAGGCGGGGGATCTGGAGGGCAAGATAGTCGCCCTGGAAAAGTCCGTGCTCGAGCGCATGCAGGCTCTTGAGGCCGTCACCGTCGATCCCCAGCAGGTCGAGGTGTTCAACGCCAAGCGCGACGAGCTGGTGGCGGCCTTCAAGGCCCAGCAGGTGGAAAGCTCGCTGCTGAACAAAAGCGGGCTGATCGGCAAGCTGCTGGGCAGCGCGCAACTGTTCAGCCAGATCATCGCCAGCCAGTCGGGCCTGAGCCGCGATGCTCAGAGCGATATCCGCCAGCTCAGCGAGCTGATCACCAGCGTCACCCCGCAAGTCACCCAGACCCTGGGAGAAGGTCGGGCCATGGGCGCCTATTCCCTGGGCCAGGGTTTTCTCAACTCTTCATCCAGCACCCGCTTCGACGAGCTGCTGGTGCAAATCGAAAAGCTTCAGGCCGAGTACGGACTCAAGCTGCAGGATGCCCTGGGCTCCAGCCGCGCCGCCCACGACGCCCTGGACAGCCTGGCCAGTGCCAGCAAAGGCAGCCTCAAGCAGGCCAGCGAACTGTTCGAAGAGCAGGTGGTGATGGCCGATACCCTGGACGCGCCCTGGCAGGGGTTCTACGACCAGATCAGCAGCCTGATGGCGCAGACCTATCAACTCAACGAAGGCACCTTGAAGTTCCTTGATGTCGAGCTGCAAAAACGCCTGCAGCAGAACCGCAGCCACATGGTGCTGCTGGTAGCGGCCCTGGCCCTGGTGTTTCTCTCCATCGTTTATCTGTACGGCGGCTTCTATGCCTCCACCCGCACCACCCTGCGCCAACTGGGGGCGATGATGGACAAGGTGGCGGCGGGGGACATGACCGTCACCTTCACCGCCCACAGCCGTGATGAGCTGGGCGAACTGGGCAGTGTGTTCAACGGCACGGTGCGCAAGATCCACGACCTGATCGAACGGGTCGGCCATACCGTCAGCGAAGTGGAGCGCCAGGCTGGGCAGGTGGAAAGCGTCTCGGCTCAGAGCAATCAGGCCGTGGCTGGCCAGCGCAGCCAGATCGAACAAGTGGCCACGGCCATGAACCAGATGTCCGCCACCTCCCAGGAAGTGGCCCGCAGCGCGGCAGCGGCGGTCAGCAGTGCCCACAGCGTCAACGACGAAACCATCAGCGGCCGTGGGCTGGTGGAGTCCCAGCAAGACAGCATTGCTCGCCTGGCCAGCGAGATCGATCAGTCAGTGCGGGTGATCAACCAGTTGGCCAGCGACAGCCAGTCCATCAGTCGGGTGCTGGAAGTGATCAAGAGCATTGCCGAACAGACCAACTTGCTGGCCCTGAATGCCGCCATCGAGGCCGCCCGCGCCGGCGAGCAAGGCAGGGGTTTTGCCGTGGTGGCCGATGAAGTGCGGACCCTGGCCAAGCGCACTCAACAATCCACCGAAGAAATCGAGGAAATGATCGGCAAGCTCCACGGCGGCGTCGGCGCGGCGGTCAAGGCCATGGGCAGCAGTCACGCCATGGCCAATGGCACGGTCGACCAGTCGGAAAAGGTTCAGCAGGCCTTGGAAAACATCCTGGGTGCGGTAGGCATGATCGTCGACCAGAACCAGCAGATCGCCGCCGCCGTAGAGCAGCAGACGGCAGTGGCCCACGACATTGACCAGAACATTGTCGAGATCAATCGCGCCGGTGAACGCACTGCCGAAGGCGCGCACCAGACCGAGGATGCCAGCCGCCAGCTGTCGGCCCAGGTGGTGCAGTTGAAACAGCTGATTGGGGCTTTCCGCGTCTGACCTGGGAGGAGGCGATCGTTACGGCGTGCCTGAGGGCCAGCCGAACAGCTCGCAGGCATTACCGGTGCTGGCCCTGGCCAGTTGCTCGGGAGCGATACCGATGATGTCTGCCAGGGCGCTGCAGATCGCCGGTAAATGCTGCGGACTGTTGCGCTGCCCGGGAAACATGGCGGGCGCCATGTCCGGCGAGTCGGTCTCCAGCACCACAGAGTCCAGGGGCAGGTCGGCAAGGACCTTGCGCAGGCGCAATGCCTGAGGCCAGGTAGCGGCGCCGCCCAGGCCCAGCTTGAACCCCAGCTTGATGTATTCCCGAGCTTCCTCGCGGCTGCCGGCAAAGGCGTGGATGATGCCGCCGCGCTTGAGCTTGAAGCGCTTCAAGGTGGCGATCACCGCGGCGTGACTGCGCCGCACGTGCAGCAGGGCGGGCAAGTGAAAGTCCGCCGTCAGCTGCAACTGGGCCTCGAACAGCGATTGCTGGCGCTCGCGGTCCAATTGCGCAAGAAAGTAATCCAGGCCGATCTCGCCCACCGCGCACAGCTGGGGATGCCCTGCCAATCGCGTCAGCCAGTCCTCCAGTTGCTGGAGGTCGGCGGGTTGATGAGCGTCCAGATAGACCGGGTGCAGGCCAAAGGCCGCGTACAACCTGGCATCGCTCTGCACCAGGTCCCAGACCCGCTGCCAATTGGTCTGATAGACCCCCAGCACCACCATTCGCGAGACGCCCCGGGCGCGGCTGTCGGCCAGCAGCGCCTCACGGTCATCGTCGAAATCCGGAAAATCCAGATGGGTGTGGGTGTCGATCAGTTCCACGGATCAGGCCTGCCGGATGCGCTGTTTGAAGGTCCGGGCGATGGCCTGGACGCCGGGCTGGTATTGCCCTTCTTCGATGGCGGCCAGGGCCAGTTGCAGGGCTTTTTCGGCGATCAGTTGGTGCTGCTGGGCCATGGCGTTGACCGGCAGCGGCAAGAAGTCCAGCAACTGGGTATCACCGAAGGTGCCCAGGCGCAGCGGCCGGGATTTGAGCGGGAAGTCGTGCAAAGCGTCGAACACCCCCTGCAGCAGCACATAGGAGGTGGTCACCAGGGCATCCGGCAGGTGCCCCAGGCGCTGTAGCAACTCTTCCATCAACTGCCGGCCGCAATCACGACTGAAGGCTTCGCCGTGCTCGATCAGCACCTCACCGCCGAAGCCTTGCAGGGCCTGGCGGAAACCGGCGGCGCGTTCCTGGCTGATGCTCAGTTCCGGGCGCGCGCCGATCAGCACGATCTGCTTGGGCTCGGGCTCAAGCAGGCTCTGGGTCAGCTGCAGGCTGGCGTGCAGGTCGTCGCTGATCACCGAGCAGAACAGCTCGGACGGCATCACCCGGTCGATGGCGATGATCGGCAGGCCCTGGGCCTGCAATTGCTCATAGCTGTCGTCTTCCGGCGGCAGGCAGCTGGCGACGAACAGCGCATCGCAACGCCGCGCGCGAAACAGCTGGAGCAATTGCCGCTCGCTGTCCGGTGCGTCGTCGGAGCTGGCGATCAGCAATTGATAGCCCCGGGCCCGGGCGCCTTGCTCCAGCAGCTTGGCGATGCGCGCGTAGCTGGGGTTTTCCAGGTCCGGAAGAATGAACCCCAGGGTCCGGGTGTGCCGGCTGCGCAAGCCGGCGGCCTGGGGGTTGGGGGTGAAGCCGTGTTCCTCCACCACCGCGCGCACCCGTTCCACGGTGGCGTTGCTGATGCGTTGTTGTTCGGCCTTGCCGTTGATGACGTAACTGGCGGTGGTAACGGACACACCGGCCAGGCGAGCGATATCACTGAGTTTCAACCCGGGATTTCCTTGTTTTTGGTGCTTGCCCCGACATTTTCGCCAATCCTACCTGATCTGGGCAGGCGACCAACGTCGGAACCGGCCATCGAGCGGAAGGACTTCAAGGCGCCGAGATTATCGAGTAACTTAGCAAACTTGCTAGATTAAACGTTTCAGCAGGCGTATTTTCTAGGCTAGATCATAAGCGGAAAAACACCTCTGCCCGGTAACAAGTCCCGTTTGTGGCCATAAACACGCCTACGCTGCTTACTTAAAACAATACCTAGCGCCGCCACCTGCCGCGCTAAATAGGAGAAGCCATGCTCGAGCTCACTGTAGAGCAGATATCCATGGGCCAAACGGCTGTGGATAAGTCCGCGGCGCTGCATTTGCTGGCCGACAAACTGGTGGCTGACGGCCTGGTGGCCGAAGGTTATCTGGCCGGCCTCAAGGCCCGCGAAGCCCAGGGCTCGACCTTTCTCGGCCAAGGCATCGCCATCCCCCACGGCACCCCGGAAACCCGCGATCAGGTGTTTGCCACCGGCGTGCGCCTGCTGCAGTTTCCCGACGGTGTGGACTGGGGCGACGGGCAGATCGTCTACCTGGCCATCGGCATCGCGGCCAAATCCGACGAGCATTTGCGCCTGCTGCAACTGCTGACCCGGGCCCTGGGAGAAACCGATCTGGGCCAGGCCCTGCGTCGTGCCAGTTCCCCGGAGGCCCTGCTCAAGCTGTTGCAGGGCGCGCCCCAGGAGCTGGCGCTGGACGCGCAGATGATCGGCCTCGGGGTGGCGGCGGAAGATTTCGAAGAGCTGGTCTGGCGCGGCGCCCGCCTGCTACGCCAGGCCGAGTGCGTGAGCAACGGCTTTGCCGCGGTGCTGCAACAGGTGGATGCGCTGCCCCTGGGCGACGGCCTGTGGTGGCTGCACAGCGAGCAGACCGTGCTGCGCCCGGGGCTGGCGTTCGTCACCCCGGACAAACCCATCCGCTACCTGGGCCAGCCCCTGAGCGGTCTGTTCTGCCTGGCCAGCCTGGGGGAAGCCCATCAAGCCCTGCTGGAGCGCCTGTGTGCGTTGCTGATCGAAGGCCGGGGCCAGGAGCTGGGCCGCGCCACCAGCCGTCGCGCGGTGCTGGAAGTGCTCGGCGGTGAGTTGCCCGCAGACTGGCCCAGCGCCCGCATTGCCCTGGCCAACGCCCACGGTCTGCATGCGCGCCCGGCCAAGGAGCTGGCGCAGTTGGCGAAGAATTTCGAGGGTGAGATCCGCATCCGTATCGCCGATAGCGCGGCTTCGGCTGTCTCGGTGAAAAGCCTGAGCAAGCTGCTGAGCCTGGGTGCCCGACGCGGCCAGGTGCTGGAGCTGATCGCGGAACCGAGCATTGCCGCCGATGCCTTGCCGGCCCTGCTGGCGGCCATCGAAGCCGGCCTGGGCGAAGCCGTCGAGCCCCTGCCGGCGGCCAGCGCCCCCCGGGAAGAGCCACAGGAAGTCGTGGTCCCGCTCAGCGCCCCGGCTTCCGGCAGCCTGATCCAGGCCATCGCCGCCGCTCCCGGCATCGCCATCGGCCCGGCCCACATCCAGGTCCAGCAAGCCATCGACTACCCGCTGCGGGGCGAGTCCACCGCCATCGAGCGCCAGCGCCTGCAGCAGGCCCTGGCCGACGTGCGCCAGGACATCGACGGGCTGGTCCAGCGCAGCAAGGCCAAGGCCATTCGCGAGATCTTCATCACCCACCAGGAAATGCTCGACGACCCCGAGCTGACCGACGAAGTGGACACCCGCCTCAAGCAGGGTGAAAGCGCGGAAGCGGCGTGGATGACCGTGATCGAAACCGCCGCCAAGCAGCAGGAAGCCCTGCAGGATGCCTTGCTCGCCGAACGCGCCGCCGACCTGCGGGACATCGGCCGCCGGGTGCTGGCGCAACTGTGCGGCATCGAAACCCCGGCCGAACCGGACCAGCCCTACATCCTGGTGATGGACGAAGTCGGTCCCTCGGACGTCGCGCGCCTGGATCCGGCTCGCGTCGCCGGCATTCTCACCGCCCGCGGTGGCGCCACCGCCCACAGCGCCATCGTCGCCCGGGCCCTGGGCATTCCGGCCCTGGTGGGCGCGGGCGCCAGCGTGTTGCTGATCAAGCCCGGCACGCCCCTGCTGCTGGACGGCCAGCGCGGCCGCCTGCATGTCGACGCCGACAGCCACACCCTGCAGCGGGCCGCCGAAGAGCGTGACACCCGCGAGCAACGCCTCAAGGCCGCCGCCGAGCAACGCCATCAACAGGCCCGCACCACGGATGGTCATGCGGTGGAGGTGTTCGCCAACATCGGCGAAAGCGCCGGTGTCGCCGCCGCTGTGGAAAACGGCGCCGAAGGCATCGGCCTGCTGCGCACCGAACTGATCTTCATGGCCCATCCCCAGGCCCCGGACGAAGCCACCCAGGAAGCCGAATACCGCCGTGTGCTCGACGGCCTTGCCGGGCGTCCGCTGGTGGTGCGCACCCTGGACGTGGGCGGCGACAAACCGCTGCCTTACTGGCCGATCGCCAAGGAAGAAAACCCCTTCCTCGGCGTGCGCGGCATCCGCCTGACCCTGCAGCGGCCGCTCATCATGGAAGCGCAATTGCGTGCGCTGCTGCGCTCGGCGGACAACCGCCCGCTGCGGATCATGTTCCCCATGGTCGGCAGCGTCGAAGAATGGCGTCAGGCCCGCGACATGACCGAGCGCCTGCGCCGGGAAATCCCGGTGGCCGACCTGCAACTGGGGATCATGATCGAAGTGCCGTCCGCCGCCCTGCTGGCGCCGGTGCTGGCCAAGGAAGTGGACTTCTTCAGCGTCGGCACCAACGACCTGACCCAATACACCCTGGCCATCGACCGTGGCCACCCGACGCTGTCAGCCCAGGCCGACGGCCTGCACCCGGCGGTGCTGCAACTGATCGACATCACCGTGCGCGCTGCCCATGCCCACGGCAAGTGGGTCGGGGTCTGCGGCGAGCTGGCGGCCGACCCGCTGGCGGTGCCGGTGCTGGTGGGCCTGGGGGTGGATGAACTGAGCGTCTCTGGACGCAGCATCGCCGAGGTCAAGGCGCGGATTCGCGAGCTCAGCCTGACCCAGACGCAAACCCTTGCTCAACAGGCTTTGGCCGTCGGCAGCGCCCATGAGGTGCGTGCCCTAGTGGAGGCCATGTAATGGCAAAGATTCTCACCCTGACCCTCAACCCGGCGCTGGACCTGACGGTGCAGCTGGCCCGCCTGGAGGTCGGGGAAGTCAACCGCAGCAACGCCCTGCACAGCCACGCGGCAGGCAAGGGCCTGAACGTGGCCCAAGTGCTGGCCGACCTCGGCCACCAACTGACCGTCAGCGGCTTTCTCGGGGAAAACAATCCACAGGCGTTTGACGCGTTGTTCGCCCAGCGCGGCTTTGTCGATGCCTTTATCCGCGTGCCTGGCGATACCCGCAGCAACATCAAGCTGGCCGAAGACGACGGGCGCATCACCGATATCAATGGCCTCGGGCCCGAGGTCAGCGAGGCGGCGCAACAGGCCTTGCTGGAGCGCCTGGACCAGATCGCCCCCGGGCATGACGCGGTGGTGGTGGCCGGCAGCCTGCCGCGAGGGATCAGCCCCGAATGGTTCCAGGCGCTGTTGCTGCGCCTGAAAAGCCTGGGCCTGAAGGTCGCCCTCGACACCAGCGGCGCCGCCTTGCGCGCCGGTCTGGCGGCGGGGCCCTGGCTGATCAAGCCCAACACTGAGGAACTGGCGGACGTCCTCGGCAGCCCGGTGCTTGGCGTGGCGGTGCAGGCCGAGGCGGCGCGCCTTCTGCTGGCCCAAGGCGTCGAGCACGTGGTGATCTCCCACGGTGCCGAGGGCGTCAACTGGTTCAGCGCCGCGCCGTCCCTGCAGGCCCTGCCACCCAAGGTCAGCGTGGTCAGCACCGTGGGCGCCGGCGACTCGCTGCTGGCGGGCATGCTCCACGGCCTGCTCGGCGCCCAGCCGTTCGAACAGACCCTGCGCACCGCCACGGCGATTGCCGCCATGGCCGTGACCCAGATCGGTTTCGGCATCAGCGACAGGGCCCAACTGGCCCGGCTGGAGCAGGGGGTGCGCGTGCACCCCCTCCTAGAACAATAAGAGGGTTGCGTATGAAGTTAGCCATTATTACCGCCTGCCCCAACGGCATGGTCACCAGCGTACTCTGCGCCCGCCTGCTGGACGCCGCGGCCCAGCGCCAGGGCTGGAGCACCAGCGTGGAAGTGCACGATGACGCACACCCCGAACGCCAACTGTCAGCGGCCACCATTGAGGCTGCCGAGTGGGTGCTGGTGGTCAGCACCGGGCCTGTGGACCTGTCGCGTTTTGTCGGCAAGCGGGTCTACCGCAGCACCCCGTCCCAGGCCCTGCAGGACGTCGATGCGGTGCTGCGTCGCGGCGCCGAAGAGGCTCAGATCCATGTCGCCAGCCAAGCCAGTGCCGAGCCGCTGGTCGAGGCCGGCCAGCGCGCGCCGCGCCTGGTGGCGATCACCGCCTGCCCGACCGGCGTGGCCCACACCTTCATGGCCGCCGAGGCCTTGCAGCAGACTGCCAAACGCCTGGGCTACGACCTGCAAGTGGAAACCCAGGGCTCGGTGGGCGCCCGTAACCCGCTGAGCGCCGAAGCCATCGCTGCCGCCGACGTGGTGCTGCTGGCGGCGGACATCGAAGTGGCCACCGAGCGTTTTGCCGGCAAGCGCATCTACCGCTGCGGCACCGGCGTGGCCCTCAAACAGTCTGAGGCCACCCTGAACAAGGCCCTGGCCGAGGGCCAGCTGGAGTCCACGGCTGCCGGCGCCCAGGCACCGGCCAAGCAGGAAAAGACCGGGGTCTACAAACACCTGCTGACCGGCGTGTCGTTCATGCTGCCGATGGTGGTGGCGGGCGGCCTGATGATTGCCCTGTCCTTCGTCTTCGGCATTACCGCCTTCAAAGAAGAGGACACCCTGGCCGCGGCCCTGATGCAGATCGGCGGCGAGACCGCCTTCAAGTTGATGGTGCCGCTGCTGGCCGGTTACATCGCCTACTCCATCGCCGACCGCCCGGGTCTGGCGCCGGGAATGATTGGCGGCCTGCTCGCCAGCACCCTGGGCGCGGGTTTTATCGGCGGCATCGTCGCCGGCTTTCTGGCCGGTTATGCGGCCAAGGCGATCAGCCAATATGTGCGACTGCCGCAAAGCCTGGAGGCGTTGAAGCCGATCCTGATCATCCCGCTGCTGGCCAGCCTGTTCACCGGGCTGGTGATGATCTACGTGGTGGGCAAACCGGTGGCGGGCATGCTCGCGGCGCTGACCCACTTCCTCGACAGCATGGGCACCACCAACGCCATTCTGCTGGGGGTACTGCTGGGCGGGATGATGTGCGTCGACCTGGGCGGGCCGATCAACAAGGCGGCCTATGCGTTCTCGGTGGGGCTGCTGGCGTCCCAGAGTTATGCACCGATGGCTGCGACCATGGCCGCGGGCATGGTGCCGCCGATTGGCTTAGGGATTGCCACCCTCATTGCCCGCCGCAAATTTGCCCAGACCGAACGCGAAGCTGGCAAGGCCGCCCTGGTATTGGGCCTGTGCTTTATCTCCGAAGGCGCAATCCCGTTTGCCGCCAAGGACCCGCTGCGAGTGATCCCGGCGAGCATTGCGGGCGGCGCCCTGACCGGGGCCTTGTCGATGTACTTCGGCTGCAAACTGATGGCGCCCCATGGCGGCCTGTTCGTCATGTTGATCCCGAATGCCATCAACCATGCGCTGCTGTACCTGCTGGCGATTGTTGCAGGGAGTCTGCTGACGGCGGTTGTCTATGCCCTAGTGAAACGACCAGAGACCGTCGAACTGGCCCTGGAACCGGCCAAGGCGGCCTGACCTCCACGGCACTTCCGTTGCGGCGCAATCCCGCAACGGCACCCGCTGTAGCCGCTGCCGCAGGCTGCGAACGCTCTGGGCGGCACTCCGTCGTAGGAGACGCAGTGATCTTGAAGACGCCCGAGGTTTGTCGTGAGATCGCCAAGCAAGGCCCTGCGGTCCTTTTCGCAGCTTCGCAGGCTCAGCAGCGGCTACAGGCGGCTTGGTGTAGCCGCTGCCGTAGGCTGCGAACGCTCTGGGCGGCACTCCGTCGTAGGAGACGCTGCGATCTTGAAGACGCCCGAGGTTCGTCGGGACATCGCCAAGCAAGGCCCTGCGGTCCTTTTCGCAGCTTCGCCGGCTCAGCAGCGGCTACAGGCGGCTTTGTGTAGCCGCTGCCGCAGGCTGCGAACGCTCTGGGCGGCACTCCGTCGTAGGAGACGCAGTGATCTTGAAGACGCCCGAGGCTCGTCGGGACATCGCCAAGCAAGGCCCTGCGGTCCTTTTCGCAGCTTCGCGGGCTCAGCAGCGGCTACAGGCGGCTTTGTGTAGCCGCTGCCGCAGGCTGCGAACGCTCTGGGTGGCACCCCGTCGCAGGAGACGCGGCGATCTGAAGGAGGCTAGACATTTTGTGTCCATTTCGAGAGCAAACTCAGTCACAGGCATAGGCTGCTGTCGGCCAAGTCTCTTTCTTTTGTAAGGCGTTTCCGAGACACTCCCTGGCGCTTGCGGCTGGGTACTCGGCTCTCTAGGCTCGGTTCGTCACTGAATGTTCAGTGATCGGGTTTAGCAGCCTGATTCCAAGACACGCAAGTATGGCCCCTGTCCCGGTTGGCTTTTGGCCTGCCGAGTTCTGTTATGGCGGCTGTGCGTGGGGCGCCCTCGGGTGCGCCGGATTCCTTGGACCGGTCTGCTAACCCGCGTACAGCTGCCACCTTACGTTTAGCAGCGTCAGGTGGTGGCTCCACCCCAAGGAGCTACACCATGAAAAAGATCGTCCCCGATCCGCCTGTTTTCCATTCTGTTTCCCGTCGTAATCCCGACCACGATCTGGCCAACGAAGTCATTCGCCATGCGCTGGCCAACACCCGCGTAAACGGCTCGTTGATTGCGGCTCTGCACCCCACCGCCGCGGGTCCGGCGGGCACCGACTCGCCCTTCAGCGTTCGTCCCGGTATCAGCGCCGAGGAAGCCTTGCTCCACGTGTCCATGTTGCTCAAGGCGGCCGAGGAGGTGTCCGACGAGATCACCGAGCGGGCCAGCGGCATCGAGCGCGGCCTGATCTGGTCCCTGGTGCATTCGGTGGAAATGGCCCGTGGCGTGGTCGATGCCTTGCTTGATGGCAATCGCCACGCTTCCTCTTGAGCGCTTAGCTAGCCGCTTTTTTGTGGCGAGGGAGCAAGCAGCCTCGCCACCGTCCTGTCACACCCCCTTCATCCCCACTGACTAAGGTTGCCTTTTGACCATTGTCAGGGAGTCACCATGAGCGAGTTCAACCTCGGCCGTCGTCGGATCATGCAAATCGCCGGGGCGGGGCTGTTGCTGCCGAGTCTGGCGCCGGCGGTGATTGCGTCGGTCAAGGATCGGCCGCAGCTCACCGATGGGGTGCAGTCCGGGGATCTGCTGGGGGATAAGGCGATGATCTGGAGCCGCAGCGATCGACCGGCGCGGATGGTGGTGGAGTGGGACACGCGAAGCATGTTCAGCAACCCTCGGCGTTTCATCTCGCCCCTGGCCGATGCGCGGACCGACTTCACGGCGCGGGTGGAGTTGACCGGGTTGCCGGCCGATCAGGCGATCTTCTATCGGGTGACCTTCGAGGATGCGCAATCCGGTGTGGCCAGTGAGCCGTGGTTCGGCCATTTGCGCAGTGCGCCGACGCAACGCCGGGACATCCGTTTTGTCTGGAGCGGCGACACGGTGGGCCAGGGTTTCGGCATCAACCCGGACATCGGCGGCATGCGTATCTATGAAGCCATGCGCCTGCGTTTGCCGGACTTCTTTATCCACAGCGGCGACACCATTTACGCCGACGGCCCGGTGCCGGCGCAGTTGACCGTGGAGGACGGGCGCGTCTGGCGCAATATCACCACCGAGGCCAAGAGCAAGGTGGCCGAGACCCTCGACGAATACCGGGGCAATTACCGCTACAACCTGATGGACGAGAACCTGCGTCGCTTCAACGCCGAGGTGCCGCAGATCTGGCAGTGGGACGACCACGAGGTGGTTAACAACTGGTCGCCCGGCAAGCAGTTGGACGAGCGCTACGCGGTCAAGGACATCCAGACCCTGGTGGGCCGCGCGCGGCAGGCGTGGCTGGAATATGCGCCGATGCGCCGGCAGAGCGCCGATGGCGGCGGGCGGATTTACCGCAAGCTCAGCTATGGGCCGCTGCTGGATGTGTTCGTGCTGGATATGCGCAGTTATCGCGGCGCCAACGATGACAACCTCGGTGGGGCGAAACCCTTCCTGGGCCGTGAGCAGCTGGATTGGTTGAAGCGTGAACTCAAGGACTCTTCGGCCCAGTGGAAAGTGGTGGCGGCGGACATGCCGATTGGCCTCGGCGTGCCCGATGGTGAAGTCAGCCCCGGGGTGGCGCGTTGGGAGGCCGTTGCCAACGGCGACCCGGGACCGGCCCAGGGCCGGGAGTTGGAGATTGCCGAATTGCTGGCGCATCTGCGCAAGCATCAGGTTCGCAACCATGTGTGGCTGACGGCGGACGTGCATTACTGCGCGGCTCACCATTACCATCCGGATCGCGCGGCGTTCCAGGATTTCGAGCCGTTCTGGGAGTTTGTCGCCGGCCCGCTGAATGCCGGGAGTTTCGGGCCCAATGTGCTGGACAAGACCTTCGGCCCGGAAGTGGTGTTTCAGAAGGCGCCGCCGGCGCAGAACACTTCGCCCTTTGCCGGTTTCCAGTTCTTTGGCGAAGTGCAGATCGACGGGCAGACGGCAGAGCTGAAGGTGATCCTGCGGGACCTGGATGGCGTGGCGGTGTACGAACACAACCTGCAACCGGTGTAACTCTCCTCGCCAGCACCCTGTTCCGTAGGAGCCGGCTTGCCGGCGAAGAGGGCCTTAAGCCTTGCGCTGTTCTGACGGGCGCCTTCGCTGGCAAGCCAGCTCCTACGGAGGGGGCAGCAGGATCGATGTAGGAGCCGGCTTGCCGGCGAAGTGTCTGACGCCTCAGTAAACGTCGCGGCGGTAGCGCCCCTGTTCGATCAGGCGTTCGACCTGGTCTGCGCCCAGTACCTCGTTGAGCACCTGATCCACCCCTGAAGCCATGCCCTGCAAGCTGCCGCAGATGTAGATCGCGGCGCCGTCGGCCAGCCATTTTTTCAGTTCGTCGGCCGCTTGGCGCAGGCGGTCCTGGACGTAGACCTTCTCGGCCTGGTCCCGGGAGAACGCCAGGTCCAGGCGGCTCAGGTCGCCCCGGGTGCGCCATTCCTGCAGTTCATCCTTGCAGTAGAAATCATGTTCGGCGTTGCGCTCGCCAAAGATCAGCCAGTTGCGTTGCTGGCCCTCGGCGATCCGTGCCTTGAGCAAACTGCGCAGGCCCGCCAACCCGGTGCCGTTGCCCAGCAGAATCAGCGGGCAAGGTTCGGCCGGCAGGTGGAAGCCGCTGTTGCGGCGCACCCGCAGGCTGATGCTGGAACCTACCGCGGCATGCTCGGTGAGCCAGCCGGAACCAATCCCCAGGCTTCCATCGGGGTGGCATTCCTGACGCACCAGAAGTTCCAGGCAGCCGTCGGCGGCAATCGAGGCGATGGAGTATTCGCGCATGCTCAGGGGCACCAGTGCGTCCACCAGGGCCTGGGCATGCAGCCCCACCAGATGGCTGCGGTTGTCTGGTAGCTGGCGGCTGCCCAGGGCCTGTTCCAGGCTCTCTTGCAGGCCATCCAGTTGCACCGGGGTGTTGCCGGAGAGGCCCAGGCCGGCGAGGAAGTCCGCCACCGCGCCGCGGCTGTTGCGCGGCATGACTTCCACCAGATCCCCGGCCAGCCAGCTACTGGTACTGGGGGCCAGCAACTGCAGCAGGTAGACCCCGGAACCGCTGCTTTCAGGGTTGAGCAGGGTACGGGTGTTCAAGGTCCAGTTGTCGAAGGCCGGGGCTTGCCACAGGTCCACGGGAGCCTGTCCGGTCAGTTGGCCCAGTTGCTGTTGCCAGTGGCGCAGGGCGTAGCTGTCGCCGCTGTCCACTTCGATGGGAGCGAACAGAGTGCTGGCGCCCTGGTTCGCCAGCCAGTCGTGCAGGCGCCGGGCAAAGCCGCAGAAGTGCTGATATTGGCGGTCGCCGAGGCCGAGCACGGCGTATTGCAAGCCCGCAAGCGGTAGCTCGCGGCCCAGCAGTTTGCGTTCGAAGCCGCGGGCGCTGTCTGGGGCTTCGCCGTCGCCGAAGGTGCTGACTATGAACAGCGCGCGTTGGGCGCTGCGCAGGTCCTGTTCGCTGAGGCTGGCCAGCGACTGGACCTTGGCGCTGACCCCAGCGGCTTGCAATTGCCCGGCAGTCTGCCAGGCCAATTGTTCGGCAAAGCCGCTCTGGCTGGCGAAACCGATCAGCCACGCGGAGCCATCGTCGGCGCTGCTTTCCAGGCCTTGGCGTGCGTTCTTGATCTGGCGCTTCTTGCGCCGGCGATCCAGGTACAGCAGCCAGCCGGTGACGAAGAACAGCGGCATGCTCAATGAAGCCAGGGTCAGCACGATGCGTCCGATCAGGCCGAAGTAGCTGCCCACGTGCAGGGCGTAGACGCTGGTGAGCAACTGCGCCTTGAGGCTCTTGTCGGCGTAGCGCTCATGACGGCTGATGACCCCGGTGGTGGGGTCCAGGGTCAGCTGGTTCAGCGCTCGATCGTGGGGCGAGTCCTTGAGCAGGTAGAACACTGTCGCCGGCTGGCCGGCCACCGCGGGCATGCGGATGTTGTAGGCGCTGAGGTCCTTGCCGGCAGCGCTGTAGAGGCTGCTCCACAGGGCGTTGTAGTCCGCCACGGGAGCGGGGCCCTTGGGCGGTGGGCCACCGCGACCGCCGCGCTGGCGTTCACTGTGTGGCGCGTCAGAGAGCAGTTTGGTCAGGCCCTCCCGGTACCAGTCGTAGGACCAGTACAGGCCGGTGAGGGCGAACAGCAGGTAGAACAGCAGGCACCAGGTGCCGAACACCGCGTGCAGGTCCCAGTTGAAGCCGCGGCCTTTCTTGGCCCAGTCCAGGGTCAGCCATACGCGCCAGTTGCCGACCTGGCGCGGCCAGCGCAGGTACAGGCCGGACAGGCAGAAGAAGATCAGGATCAGGGTGCAGGCGCCGGTGATCTGCCGGCCGGTGTCGCCGATGGCCAGGAAACGGTGCAGCTGCAGCATCAAGCCGAAGAAGTCCTGGCCGACCGCGTCGCCCAGGAACTCGCCGGTGTAGGGATCGAAGTAGCGCATCTGGCCACGGCGTTCCCCCGGCGGCGGGGTGAAGAACACCCGCGCGGCGTTGCCGCTGTCGGTTTCCACCCAGAGCATGGACACGGTCTGGCCTTCGGCGGCCTGGATTTTGTCCACCAGTTCGGCGGGTGGCAGCACCCCGGCGGGGAGCTTGTCGACTTGCAGCACCGATGGGTTGAGGGCGCGCAGGATCTCGTCCTGGAACGACACCGTCGCCCCGGTGATGCCCATCAGGGCCAGGATCAGCCCCGCGCTGATGCCGAAGAACCAGTGCAGCTGGAACAGGGTTTTCTTCAACACGTCACTCGCCTTGTTCGTCCAGAGAGAGAAAACACGGCGCGCAGTATGCCGTGGGTTGTCGAGAAGCATTCTTTTTTACACGCAAAAGCCCCAGGCATTGCAATGCGTGGGGCTTGGCGGCCTGTGGCGGGGGCCACAGGCGGTCGGGTGCTGGGTCAGAAGTGGAAGTTGGCGCTCATCAGGGCGGTACGGCCGGCGGCCTGGTTGGCGAAGTGCGCCGCGAAGGCCTTGTCGTAGTAGGTCTTGTCGGTGAGGTTCTGCACGTTCAACTGCAGGTCGACGTTCTTGGTCAGCTTATAGCTGGCCATGGCGTCGTAGCGGGTGTAGGACGGTACGTACACGGTGTTGCCGGTGTCGCCGTACACCTCGTCGACGTAGAACGCACCGCCACCGACGGTGAGTTTCGGGGTGATGGCGTAGGTGCTCCAGAGGCTGAAGCTGTTTTTCGGCGTGTTGGGCATTTCATTGCCTTTGGCCGATGCTGCACCGGCGGTGATCACGCCGTTACGACCGGTCAAGCCGGGGTCGACCAGCTCGCTCTTGAGGTAGCTGTAGCCAGCGAAGACTTGCCATTTGTCGGTGATCTTGCCGCTGGCGCCCAACTCCAGGCCATCGACACGGGACTCACCAGCGTTCTGGTAGGTCAGTGCGTCCACCAGGACCCGGGTGTTTTTCTTCTCGGTGCGAAATACCGCAGCGGTGAGGGACAGGCGGTCGTTGAGCACGTTCCACTTGGTACCCAGTTCGTAGTTGACCGTTTCTTCAGGTTGCAGGTCGCTGGTGCTGGCGCCGGCAGCCAGGGGGTTGCCCTCTGCGCCTTCACCCACCAGGGCACCGGCCGGGGTGGCCGAGGTCGCGTAGGAGGCGTAGATGCTGCCGTTGTCGGTCGGCTTCCAGACCAGGCCAGCCTGCCAGTTCCAGAACTGGCTGTCGTCCTTGAGCTTGCTTCTGGCCTTGACCGTGGCAGTGGGTACCGCGTTGGTGTTGGCCACGGTGTCGAAGGTGTCGTAGCGCAGGCCGACGTTCAACAGCCATTGCGGGTCCAGTTCGATGGTGTCGAAGACGTAGGCGGCACGGCTGGTGGCCTTGGTGTTGGTGCCGTTGTAGTTACGGGTGATGCTGCCGGTCCAAGGGTCGTTGGGGTTCGGGTTGCCCAACGAGGTGCAGCTGGGCGTGTTGCCCGGATTACATACCTGGGCAGTATTGCCTGCGATGTTGTAGCTGCTGACCCGGGTTTCTTCGCCCGTGAACTCAAGCCCGGTGGAGTAATTGTGCTTGAAGCCCAATGCGTGGAATTCACCAAACAGATCGGTCTGGTTGGTGGTGGTTTCCGTGGTCGAGACGCGGCTGTTGGCGCGACGCCATACGGTGCCGTAGCGGTTGACGTTGAACTTGCTGTCGTCCGGCTGGGTGAGGATGTAGTCCTGCCCGGTGTTGCCGTGACGCAGAGTGTTTTTCAGCGTCATGCTGTCGCTCAGGTCATGTTCGATGGAGATGGTGCTGATGTCCGCGCGGGTCTTGCGGAAATCACGGCCCTTCAAGCCGTAGAAGTTGCTGCTGTCGCCACCGTCGTTGGGTTTGTCGTGAACGTGGGCCGTGGCGCTTGCGGAGCCGTAGCCATACGGAATGCCCGAATCTGGCAGGTCGTCGCTTTCCATGTGGTAGTAGCTGACATTGACTCGGGTCGGGGTGCCCAGGCCGAAGGTCAGCGATGGCGCCACGCCCCAGCGGTCGTAATTGACGGCGTCGCGGCCAGCCACATTCTGTTCGTGGCTCATCAGGTTCAGACGGAACGCGGCACCCTCGAGGAACTGACGGTTGACGTCCAGGGTGTAGCGACGGGTCTGGTCGGAACCGTAGGTGAAGCCGCCATTGAGGAAGTCTTGTTGCTTGGGCATCTTGCTCGTCAGGTTCAGGCTGCCGCCTGCCGAGCCACGCCCACCAAAGGCGGAGTTCGGGCCTTTGCTCACTTCAATGGTTTCGATGTCGAAGATCTCGCGGCTCTGGCCGCCGGTGTCACGCACACCGTCGAGATAGGTGTCGCCCTGGGCGTCGAAACCACGAATGAACGGGCGGTCACCTTGAGGGTTGCCACCTTCACCGGCACCGAAGGTGATGCCCGGTACGGTGCGCAAGGCGTCTTGCAGGGAGGTGGCAGCGGTGTCCTTGAGGACTTGCTGTGGAACCACAGTGACCGAGCGCGGCGTATCCACCAGCGGGGCGGTGTACTTCTGCGACGAAGCCTTTTCCACTTGGTAGGAGGTGTTGTCCTGGGCCTCACCAGTAATGCTGGTGGCTTCCAGGGCAATGGCCTTGCCCGCCGTCTTTTGCTGGGTGTCTTGCGCGGCCTGGACCATATGGCCCGCGGAGCCGGCGGTAATCGCCACGCCAATGGCGGAGGCCAGCAGGCGCGGTGAACTGACAGCGGATGGTGGTTGTTGGCGTGACATGGTGGTTCCCCTCCCCAAGGATTTGAGGTCGCGGAATATAGGGGAAAGAAACAATCGTTATCAATTGCGAAACGTTACTATTCGCGCTGAATTTACAATCTTTACAATTTATCCTTACGGTTTTTGCGCGCTCATTCGTCACCGTGTTTTACACAGTCAATAAGAATTAATACCATTGACGACCTTTCGCTGCTCAGGTACCTGGCCATGTTGCTGCACATCCCCGGCGTGTTCACCCGTGATGAAGTGGGGCGCATCCGCGAAGCCCTGGAGCAGGCGGACTGGGCGGATGGCAAGATCACCGCCGGTTACCAGTCGGCCAAGGCCAAGCACAACCTGCAGTTGCCCGAAGGGCACCCGCTGGCCCAGGAGATCGGCGCGGCGATGCTCGATCGCCTGTGGCAGAACCCGCTGTTCATGTCCGCCGCCTTGCCGCACAAGGTGTTCCCGCCGCTGATCAACTGCTACACCGCCGGCGGCAGTTTCGACTTCCATATCGACAACGCCGTGCGCCAGCCCAAGGGCAGCGCGGAGCGGGTGCGCACCGACCTGTCGTCGACCCTGTTCTTCAGTGATCCCGAGGATTACGACGGCGGCGAGCTGGAGATCCAGGACACCTACGGCCTGCAGCGGGTCAAGCTGCCGGCGGGGGACATGGTGCTGTACCCCGGCACCAGCCTGCACAAGGTCAACCCGGTGACCCGTGGCGCTCGCTATGCCTCCTTCTTCTGGACCCAGAGCCTGGTGCGCGAGGACAGCCAGCGCGCCTTGCTGTTCGAGATGGACGGGGCGATCCAGGAACTGACCCGGGACGTGCCCGAGCATCCTTCGCTGATCCGCCTGACCGGCACCTATCACAACCTGCTGCGGCGCTGGGTCGAGGTGTAGGCGGTGACTGTTCAACTTCGCCGCAAGGAAGTCCTCGACGGCGCGCAACTGAGCGCCATGCTCCAGCAAAGCCCGTCCCGCGCGGCCCAGGCGATCCTGGTGGCTGCTGGCGAGGGCCTGGTGGAGGCACAGGCGCTGCTGGGGCAGATCCTCCTCGACGGCCACGGCATCCAGCAGGACCAGGCCCTGGCCTTGCGCTGGTTCGACATCGCCGCCCAAGGCGGGCACCTGATGGCCCGCAACATGCTCGGGCGCTGCCATGAACATGGCTGGGGCTGCCCGGCCGATGCCGCCCGCGCTGCCGGACACTATCGATTGGCCGCCGAAGCGGGGCTGGATTGGGGCCTGTACAACTACGCCAACCTGCTGGCCACTGGCCGTGGCGTGGCGCAGAACCATGCCCTGGCCCTGGCCTGCTACCGCCGCGCGGCGGACCTTGGCCATGCCAAATCGATGAACCTGCTGGGGCGTTACCTGGAGGAAGGGCTGGTCTGCCCGGCTGACCCCGAGGCGGCCCGTGACTGGTACCGACGCTCGGCCGAAGGCGGGGATTTCCGTGGACAGTTCAGCTACGCGGCGGTGCTGGCCGATGCCGGTCGTATCGACGAAGCCGTGGATTGGCTGCAGCAGGCGCTAGCTGGCGGCAATCTGAATTTCCTGCGGGTGGCTTGCGCTGCGTTGCTCAATGCCACGCATCCAAAGATTCGCGAACTGGCCCAGGCCTATCAGCGGCGCGCAGCGCAATTGGGTGATGAACGGGACGTAGAGCGGCTTGCTGTGTTGGCTTAAATCACTATGATTCAAAGCTAATCGCTTTTAATCATTCTGATGCAGGTCTGTCTCATGCCCGCGACAAAAGTACTGACCGCCCACATTCCCTTGGATCTGGCGGATAAGGTCGATCAACTGGCTTCTCGCCTGGAGCGCTCCCGTGCCTGGATCGTGAAGCAAGCATTGGTGGCCTGGGTTGACCAGGAAGAAGAGCGCCGCCGACTGACGCTTGAGGCCTTGGCAGATGTCGATGCTGGAAGGGTTGTCGATCATCAGTCAGTGCTGGCTTGGGCAGAGAGTCTGTCTGGCGACAACCCCCTGCCTTTACCAAAATGAGACAGTTGAAATGGACGAGCAAGGCGCTATTCAATCTGGCTCGGCTGTTTGAATTTCTCGCTCAGGTTAATCGCTCGGCTGCTGCTCGGACCGTGCAATCCCTCGTGCGGGCTCCAGATGCGCTTCTATCTAACCCTCGATTGGGAGAGCAGTTGGAGGAATTCAAGCCGAGGGATGTTCGACGGTTGCTGGTGGGGCATTACGAGGTGTGTTATGAGATTCAAGGCATGGCCTTGTCCATCCTGCGTATTTGGCATGTCCGGGAAGATCGTTGAGCCACTGAATCGCACGCATAAAAAAGCCCATGACACGTCATGGGCTTTTTCTTGCAGCTTGCCGCTAGCCACTGTCCTTACAGGTAAAACGCCTTCAGCGGCGGAAAACCGTTGAATTCCACCGCGCTGTAGCTGGTGGTGTAGGCGCCGGTGGACAGCCAGTACAGGCGGTCGCCGATGGCCAGGTTCAGCGGCAGGCCGTACTTGTAGTTCTCGTACATGATGTCGGCGCTGTCGCAGGTTGGGCCGGCGATCACCACTTCTTCCACTTCGCCTTTCTTCTCGGTCCAGATCGGGAACTTGATCGACTCGTCCATGGTTTCGATCAGGCCGGAGAACTTGCCCACGTCGGTGTAGACCCAGCGCTCGACGGCGGTGCGGGATTTACGCGCCACCAGCACCACTTCGCTGACCAGGATGCCAGCGTTGGCAATCAGCGAACGGCCCGGCTCGAGGATGATTTCCGGCAGCTCGTCGCCGAAGTCTTCCTTGAGGAAACGGATGATTTCCTCGGCGTAGGTTTCCAGGCTGTTGGTACGGGTGATGTAGTTGGCCGGGAAGCCACCGCCCATGTTGATCAGTTTGAGCTCGATGCCGTCTTCTTCCTTCAGGCGTTCGAAGATCACTTTGACCTTGGCGATCGCCGCGTCCCAGACGCTGATGTCGCGCTGTTGCGAACCCACGTGGAACGACACGCCGTAAGGCACCAGGCCCAGGTCGCGGGCGAGGATCAGCAGGTCCATGGCCATGTCGGTCTGGCAGCCGAACTTGCGTGACAGTGGCCAGTCGGCGGTGGTGGAGCCTTCGGTGAGGATGCGCACATAGACTTTCGAACCCGGGGCGGCCTTGGCGATGTTGCGCAGGTCGGCTTCGGAGTCGGTGGCATACAGACGCACGCCCTTCTCATAGAAGTAGCGGATGTCCTTGGATTTCTTGATGGTGTTGCCGTAGCTGATGTTGGCCGGGTTGACGCCGCGGCCCAGCACTTTGTCCAGCTCGTAGATCGAGGCGATGTCGAAGCTGGAGCCTTTTTCGTGCAGCAGGTCGATGATCTCGGCGGCCGGGTTGGCCTTGACCGCGTAGTAGACCTTGGCGAATTCGAAACCGGCGCGCAGGTCGTCATAGGCCTGGGCGATCATCTGGGTGTCGATGACCACGAACGGGGTTTCTTGCTGGTCGGCGAACGCCTTCATTTTCTGAAAGGTTTCGCGCGCAAAATAGTCTTCGACGTTAATCGACATGCGTTGGGAGCTCCTACTGGCAAACGTTAGAAATCAATGGGTGCAAATGAACGTCCTCCGTATCCCCACTTTGGTTCGCCTACTTCCCAAGGCATGTCGCCGAAAGCAAAAAGGCCATGGGAAAGTTTCCCTTGGCCTTGCTGTCTCGTCGTCAGTACTTGAGCCGGATGGATCGTTTCCAGCATGGACGTTCGGCGCGAACTTTAGGTGGTGAGGGGCCTGAGATCAACAAAAAATGTCGCGTTTTTGCACTTGTCTGACGTGCGTAAACGACACCTCTCTTTGTAGCCGACACAGATGACGGACAGATGTTCCCGAAGATTTTCCAGGTGTTAAAAATACCTGCACGTTCGACGCTGTTGCGCGCCAAGTGTCTGGAAAGTATGAAGGCGTCAACATCGGCGACGTTAGCGACGACAGGCTGGTCAGAGGGGGATCTTGGCTGCTTCGGAAGGTGTCACCGGACGGCGTTCGCGGGGGCGGCTGTTGATATTTTTTTCCGCCATGTAAGTGGGCCGAAAAACCAGTGGCGAGGGCGCTTGCTCCCGGTGAACTGCGCAGCAGTTCCACTCTTTTTGGCAAAGAGGGGCCGCTGCACGGCCCCGGGGCAGCAAGCGCCCTCGCCATAGGTTCGTTATTGGCTATTTATTGATCAGGCGACCACTGCCTCAGCCGGCGAGACGATGTTGGTCGTCATCCCCCGCGAACGCCCGGAGCTCAGGTAGGCCGCAATGGATTCCTGGGTCACCTCACCGAGAAATACCCGCTCGGCATCCAGCACCGGCAGCCATGAACGGTTGAACTCGTACATGCGCGACAGAAGAATCCGCAGGTGTTCGTCGTAGGCGGCGGTGGCGTTGAACTCCCGCAGGAACTGGGCGCAGGTGCCGGTCTGACGATGCAGGTCGCGACGGCGTACATAACCCAGGGCCTTGTTCTCGGCGCAGGTCACCACCACATAGCGGCGGTCATGTTCGTCCATCAGGTCCAGGGCCTCGGCTACCGGCGTTTCCGGGCTGACCGATGGGGCGTTGTCTGCCGCGTCTTCGGCCTTGACCAGCAACAGGCGCTTGAGGGTGCTGTCCTGGCCGACGAAGTTGCTGACGAAGTCGTCCGCCGGGTGGGCGAGCAAGGTGTCCGGGTGATCAATCTGCAGCAGCTTGCCAGCGCGGAAGATGGCGATTTTGTCACCCAGCTTGATGGCTTCGTCGATGTCGTGGCTGACCATGATCACGGTCTTGTTCAGCGCGCGCTGCATCTCGAAGAACTCGTTCTGGATCATCTCGCGGTTGATCGGGTCCACCGCGCCGAAGGGCTCGTCCATCAGCAGCAGCGGTGCGTCCGCCGCCAGGGCGCGAATCACCCCGATGCGCTGCTGCTGGCCGCCGGACAGTTCCCGCGGATAGCGGTGCAGGTACTGCTTGGGCTCCAGCTTGATCATGCTCATCAGCTCGCGGGCACGGTCGTGGCATTTCTGCTTGTCCCAGCCCAGCAGCTTGGGCACCACCACGATGTTTTCCTCGATGGTCATGTTGGGGAACAGGCCGATCTGCTGGATCACGTAGCCGATGTTGCGGCGCAGGGTGACTTCGTCGAGGTCGGTGGTGTCCTCGCCGTTGATCAGGATCTTGCCCGAGGTGGGCTTGATCAGGCGGTTGATCATTTTCAGCGTGGTGCTTTTGCCGCAGCCCGAAGGGCCGAGGAATACGCAAATTTCGCCTTCATTGACGGTCAGGCTTACGGAGTCAACGGCGGTGATGGTCTTGCCGTTGCTTTGGAAGGTCTTGGTCAGCTTTTGAAGTTCGATCATTTGAGCAGTCCTTTTGGTGTCAGCGAGCGTTGCAGCCATTGCAGAAGCAGGTCGGCGAAGATGGCCAGGAGACTGACCAGTAGCGCGCCGACGATCAGCATCGACATGTCGCTGCGGCTGATGGAAGCAAGAATGAGTACGCCCAGGCCGCCGGCGCCAATGGTGGCGGCGATGGTCATGACGCCGATGTTCATCACCACGGCGGTGCGCACCCCGGCGAGGATCACCGGCACCGCGATCGGCAGTTCGACCATGCGCAGGCGCTGGCCGAAGGTCATGCCGATGCCGCGGGCGGCTTCGCGGATGCCCGGCTCGACGCCGGTCAGCGCCAGGTAGGTGTTGCGCATGATCGGCAGCAGGGAATAGAGGAACACCGCCGTGATGGCCGGCAGCGGCCCCAGGCCCTGGCCGAACTTGGAGTAGAACGGCAGCAGCAGGCCGAACAGGGCGATGGAAGGAATGGTCAGCAACACCGTGGCGCTGGCCTGCAACGGGCCGGCCAGGGTCGGGAAGCGGGTCATCAGGATGCCCAGGGGCACACCGAAGACAATCGCCAGGGTCACGGCGATGCCCACCAGGGTGATGTGCTGCCAGGTCAGGTGCAGGACCTGGGCCCAATCGAGATGGGAAAAGGCGTTCAAGAATTCCATGTCTTCTCCTCTCTATCAGTGGTTGATCGGATGCTGGCGCAGGAAGTCGGCGGCCACGGCGGAAGGGCTTTCATGGTCGACGTCGACCCGCGCGTTCAGCTGGCGCATGGTTTCGTCATCGAACAGCGCCGCCAGCGGCTTGAGGTCCGCCGCCAGTTGCGGATGGGCGTCGAGGTACACCTGACGCACCACGGGGGCGGCGGTGTAGTCCGGGAAGTAGTGCTTGTCGTCCTCCAGCAGCTTGAGCTTGAAGGCGTTGAGCCGACCGTCGGTGGTGTAGACCAGGCCGGCGAACACCTGGCCGTTGCGCAGGGCGGTGTAGACCAGGCCGGCATCCATCTGCCGGGTGTTCTTGCGGGTCAGGTTCATGTCGTACAGCTTGACCATGCCGGCCAGGCCGTCGGAGCGGTTGGCGAACTCGGTGTCCAGGGCCACCAGGCGGTTTTCCTTGGAGTTTTCGGCCAGGGCTCGGGTCAGGTCGCTGATGCTGTTGATCTGCGGATGTTCCTTGGCCACGTTCTCCGGCAGGGCCAGGGCGTAGGTATTGCTGAACTTGGACGGCGCCAACCAGACCAGGCCTTTTTTCGCGTCGAGTTCTTTGACTCGGGCGTAGGACTGCTGGCTGTCGAGTTTCTCGTCGATGTGGTTGTAGGCCACCAGCGAGACCCCGGTGTATTCCCAGATCAGGTCCAGCTGGCCGCTTTCCTGGGCGCTGCGCGCCAGGTTGCTGCCCAGGCCGCCGGTGACGCGGGTGTCGTAACCCTTGCTGCGCAGGTACTGGGAGGTGATTTCCGCCAGCAGAGTCTGTTCGGTGAAGACCCGGGCACCAATGCGGATCAGTGGTTTTTCCGCGGCTTGCACCCATCCAGCGAAAAGCAGGATGCAGCCGAGTATCAGGCTTGTTTTTTTCATGTTCATTCCTTGGCGCTTACGGACTTAGGACGGGCGCAGACCACGTTCCAGCCAGAGGCGGCTGGCCAGGGTGACCAGGCCGTCGAGGAGCAAGGCCAGCAGCGCAGTGCAGGCGGCGCCGAGCAGCAATTGCGGCTGATTGTTCAGGGCGATGCCGGGGAAGATCAGGCTGCCCAGGCTGTTGGCGCCGATCAGGAAGGCCAGGGGCGCGGTGCCGACGTTGATCGCCAGGGCCACCCGCACGCCACCGATGATGATCGGCACGGCATTGGGCAATTCGACTTTCCACAGCACCTGGCGCGGCGTCATGCCGATGCCGACCGCGGCTTCTTTGAGGGAACCCTGGACGTTTTTCAGGCCTTCGTAGGTGTTACGCACGATGGGCAGCAAGGAGGCGAGGAACAACGCGAAGATTGCCGGGCCACTGCCGATGCCGAGAATCCCCAGGGCGATGGCCAGGACGGCCAGAGGGGGGACGGTGTTACCGATGTTGAACACTTGCATGAAACGTTCGGCGCGTCCGACCATGCTCGGGCGGCTGAGGAAGATGCCGGCGGGGATGCCCACCAGCAGTGCGGCGAGCATGGACGCCAGGACCAGGAACAGATGAGCTTGCAGGTAGAACAACAGATCGTCGCGGTAGTGTTCGATCGTCGTGATGCCGATCCAGTGGACCAGCAGGGCCAGGAGGGCGATGACCGCAACCCCTCCTATCAGCCCTTTGCCATAGCGAATAGCCACAGGCGGACTCCTTTTTTCAGTCGGCGGGCACTTTCCCGTGTGGCAAGGCCATTCCTGGCTGCCGCGAAAGTACGCGCGAAAAGCAGCTCGTCGAGTGCCGGCAAAGCGGCGGGTGAACGAGCCATGAGCGCAGCTTCGTCAAGCTAACGTGCTGATATTTCAGCCCCTGACGACAGCGCGTGACAGGGGAGTGGACGTCTCCACGTTTTAAAAGGTTCCATACTTGGCAGCATTTAGCCACCGTTTATCTGCCGCGCGGTGGCCTGGGCGACGGGGGCAGCGGTGGCCCGCGCGGCTTTGTCTGGGCTATAATCTGCGCCCTTTTTTGATCACCGCCAGGCGATTTCCCATGACCAACCAGGCCGCCGAAGTCGCGAAACGCCGCACTTTCGCCATTATTTCCCACCCGGATGCGGGTAAGACCACCATCACCGAAAAGCTCTTGCTGATGGGCAAGGCGATTGCAGTGGCGGGTACGGTCAAATCGCGTAAGTCCGATCGCCATGCCACTTCCGACTGGATGGAGATGGAGAAGCAGCGCGGTATTTCCATTACCACGTCGGTCATGCAGTTCCCCTATCGCGAACACATGATCAACCTGCTGGACACCCCGGGCCACGAAGACTTCTCGGAAGATACCTATCGCACTCTGACTGCCGTGGACTCGGCGCTGATGGTGCTCGATGGCGGTAAGGGCGTTGAGCCCCGGACCATCGCCCTGATGGACGTCTGCCGCCTGCGGGATACGCCCATCGTCAGCTTCATCAACAAACTCGACCGCGATATTCGCGACCCGATCGAGCTGCTGGACGAAATCGAAGCGGTGCTGAAGATCAAGGCCGCGCCTATCACCTGGCCGATCGGTTGCTACCGCGACTTCAAGGGTGTGTACCACCTGGCGGGCGACTACATCATCGTCTACACCCCGGGCCACGGCCACGAACGTACCGAAACCAAGATCATCGAGAAACTCGACTCCGACGAAGCCCGCGCCCACCTGGGTGACGAGTACGAGCGTTTCATCGAGCAGTTGGAACTGGTGCAGGGTGCCTGCCACGAGTTCAACCAGCAGGAGTTCCTCGACGGCCAGTTGACCCCGGTGTTCTTCGGTACCGCCCTGGGCAACTTCGGTGTCGATCACGTGCTCGATGCCGTGGTGGACTGGGCGCCACTGCCGCTGGCTCGTGTTGCCAACGAGCGCAGCGTCGCGCCCCAGGAAGAAAAATTCAGCGGTTTCGTGTTCAAGATCCAGGCGAACATGGACCCCAAGCACCGCGACCGTATCGCCTTCATGCGCATCTGCTCGGGCAAGTACGAGAAGGGCATGAAGATGCGTCACGTGCGCACCGGCAAGGACGTGCGCATCGGCGACGCCCTGACCTTTTTCTCCTCCGAGCGTGAACAGCTGGAAGAAGCCTACGCTGGCGACATCATCGGCCTGCACAACCACGGCACCATCCAGATCGGCGACACCTTCACCGAAGGCGAGGCCCTGGGCTTCACCGGTATCCCGCACTTCGCCCCGGAACTCTTCCGCCGCGTGCGCCTGAAGGACCCGCTCAAGTCCAAGCAACTGCGCCAGGGCCTGCAACAGCTGGCCGAAGAAGGCGCGACCCAGGTGTTCTTCCCGGAGCGCAGCAACGATATCATCCTCGGCGCCGTCGGTGTGCTGCAGTTCGATGTGGTGGCCAGCCGCCTGAAGGAGGAATACAAGGTGGAGTGTTCCTATGAGCCGATCACCGTGTGGTCCGCCCGTTGGATCGACTGCAGCGACAAGAAGAAGCTCGAAGAGTTTTCCAACAAGGCGGTGGAAAACCTGGCTTTGGACGGCGGTGGTCACCTGACTTACCTGGCACCGACCCGGGTCAACCTGGCGCTGATGGAAGAGCGCTGGCCGGACGTGAAATTCCGCGCCACCCGCGAACACCACTAAGTTCGCCTGTAACACCCCAAGCCCCGCTGTGCAGACAGCGGGGCTTTTTATTGCGCGCAGGATAGGCCCGCCGCCCCGTAGGAGCTGGCTTGCCAGCGAAGGCGGCGGACGCGGCGGTGCATGGCTTGCGGGCCTCTTCGCCGGCAAGCCGGCTCCTACGGGTTGTGGTGTATTTCAGGGAGCGCCGTTAGTCGGAAGGGCCCGGCAGGTTTGGCTGTCGATAGCCTGCTATCTGGAAAAGCCGGGATATCGGGACTAGGTTTCAGACAGTGCTGTGACCTTCGCAAGGTTGGGCGCAGCCTTTGATGATTCACCTGTGAAGGATGGAATCGGCTATGAATATTTTTCAACGCGCGCTGTTGCTGATCAAAGTGCTGGTGATGCTGTCGCTCGGAACCTCGGCGGCCTGGGCTCACAATCTGCTGGAGGTCAAGGAGCCGGGCTTTTCGTCGACCATAGGCGAACCGGAACAGATGCTCGCCAAGTCCGAGTCGGAGCCGGGGGATGAAGGGCAGGGAGGCAGTTCGGGCGATGACGATCAGACTACCGACGACGACGAGGGTGACAGCCAGAGCTAAAAGAAAACCCCTGGCCACGGACTGATGCGCAATCCATTGCCAGGGGCGAGTGGAACACTGTACAGGCGCTCCCAGAGTGTTTCGGGAGCGCCTTTTTCATGTCCGCTTAAACCACAAACTGCTCGGCGTAGTGGCAAGCCACCTGGCGGCTGTCGAGCTGACGCAGGGCCGGCTCTTGCGTGCTGCAACGCTCGGTGGCGTAGGGGCAGCGCTTGTGGAAGGCACAGCCGGGTGGCGGGTTCAGCGGGTTGGGCAATTCACCGACGATCTTGATCTTCGGCTTGTCCGGGTCCGGATGAATGGTCGGGGTCGCCGACAGCAGCGCCTGGGTGTAGGGGTGCAGCGGGCGGGTGTAGATGTCCTCCTTGGGACCCATTTCCACCGGCCGGCCGAGGTACATCACCAGCACCTGGTCGGCGACGTGACGCACCACTGCCAGGTTGTGGGAGATGAACACGTAGGCGGTGTTGAATTCCTGCTGCAGGTCCATGAACAGGTTCAGCACCTGGGCCTGGATCGACACGTCCAGGGCCGAGGTTGGCTCATCCGCCACCAGCACCTTGGGTTGCAGCATCATCGCCCGGGCCAGGGCAATGCGCTGGCGCTGGCCGCCGGAGAACATGTGCGGGTAGCGCTGGTAATGCTCGGGGCGCAGGCCCACCTGCTTCATCATCGCCTGGACTTTTTCCCGGCGTTCGGCGGCGGACAGCTTGGTGTTGATCAAGAGCGGCTCGGCCAGTTGATCGCCAATCTTCTGCCGTGGGTTGAGCGAGGCATAAGGGCTCTGGAACACCATCTGTACGTCTTTGCGCAGTTGCTTGCGCTGCGCCTTGTCGGCGCCGGCCACTTCCTGGCCGGCGATTTTCAGCGAGCCGGAAGAGGGTTCCTCGATCAGGGTCAGGGCCCGGGCCAGGGTGGACTTGCCACAGCCGGACTCGCCGACCACGGCCAGGGTCTTGCCGGCTTCCAGTTCAAAGGACACGCCGTTGAGGGCGCGCACGGTGGCGTGGCCCTTGAACAGGCCTCGGGACACTTCGTAGTGACGGGTCAGGTCGCGGGCGGTAAGAACGACGGCCATTACGCCACCTCCTGATTGAGCGGGTAGAAGCAGCGCACCAGGCTGGCGGCTTTCGGGTCGAGGCTGGGGCGTTGCTGACGGCAGTTGTCCTGAGCGTAGGGGCAGCGCGGCGACAGCAGGCAGCCTTGTGGGCGGTCATAACGCCCGGGGACGATACCCGGCAGAGTCGAGAGGCGGGTGGCGCCCAGGCTGTGCTCGGGAATTGCCGCCAGCAGCGCTTCGCTGTAAGGGTGCGCGGGGATGTCGAACAGCTGCGGTACCTGGCCGACTTCCACGGCTTGTCCGGCGTACATCACGCAGACGCGCTGGGCGGTTTCGGCCACCACGGCCAGGTCGTGGGTGATCAGCACCAGGCCCATGTTCTGCTCTTTCTGCAGGTTGAGCAGCAGGTCCATGATCTGCGCCTGGATGGTCACGTCCAGAGCGGTGGTGGGTTCGTCGGCGATCAGCAGCTTGGGTTCGCCGGCAATCGCCATGGCGATCGCCACCCGCTGGCTCATGCCACCGGAGAGCTGGTGCGGGTAGGCGTCCATGCGGCTGGCAGCGCCGGGAATCTCGACCTTTTCCAGCAGCTCGATGGCGCGCTTGCGCGCGGCCTTGGCGGACATCTTCAGGTGCAGGCGCAGCACTTCCTCGATCTGGAAGCCCACGGTGTAGCTGGGGTTGAGCGCGGTCATCGGGTCCTGGAAGACCATGGCCAGGTCCTTGCCGACGATCTGCCGGCGCTGGCGGGCGCTGAGCTTGAGCATGTCTCGGCCGTCGAAGCTCAAGGCATCGGCGGTGACGATACCGGGGTGCTCGATCAGCCCCATCAGCGCCATCATGGTCACCGATTTGCCGGAGCCGGACTCGCCGACGATGGCCAGCACTTCGCCCTTGTCGACCTTGAGGTCGAGGCCGTCCACCACCGGCACCGCCGTGGCATCGCCGAAGCGTACGTTGAGATTCTTGATTTCTAGCAATGACATGGGAATCTCCTCAGGCGGCGTTCTTGAGTTTCGGGTCCAGCGCATCGCGCAGGCCGTCGCCCATCAGGTTGATTGCCAGCACGCTGAGCAAAATGGTCAGACCCGGCAGGCTCACGACCCACCAGGCGCGTTCGATGTAGTCCCGGGCCGAGGCCAGCATGGTGCCCCACTCTGGAGTCGGCGGTTGCACGCCCAGGCCGAGGAAGCCCAGGGCGGCGGCGTCGAGGATCGCTGAGGAGAAGCTCAAGGTGGCCTGGACGATCAGTGGCGCCATGCAATTGGGCAGCACGGTGATGAACATCAGGCGCGGCAGGCCGGCACCGGCCAGGCGCGCGGCGGTCACGTAGTCGCGGTTCAGTTCGCCCATCACCGCGGCACGGGTCAGGCGCACATAGGACGGCAGGGACACCACGGCAATGGCGATCACGGTGTTGATCAGGCCTGGGCCGAGGATGGCGACGATGGCCACGGCCAGCAGCAGCGAAGGCAGGGCCAGCATGATGTCCATCAGGCGCATGATGGTCGGGCCCAGCAAGCGCGGGAAGAAACCGGCGAACAGCCCCAGGAGGATGCCCGGGATCAGCGACATCACCACCGACGACAAACCGATCAGCAACGACAGGCGCGAACCCTGGATCAGGCGCGACAGCAGGTCGCGGCCCAGTTCGTCGGTGCCCAGCAGGAACTGCATCTGCCCGCCTTCGAGCCAGGCCGGCGGCGTCAGCAGGAAGTCGCGGTACTGCTCGCTGGGGTTGTGCGGCGCCACCCAAGGGGCGAACAGTGCGCAGAACACGATCAGCAGCATGAACAGCAGGCCGGCCACCGCCCCCTTGTTGCGGGAAAAGTGCTGCCAGAATTCTTTGTAGACCGACGGATAGAGCAGGCTTTGATCGACTGCTACTGAGGAAGTTGGAGTGCTCATTAGTCTTGATCTCAGCGCTGGTGACGGATGCGTGGATTGGCAAAGCCGTAGAGGATGTCCACCACGAAGTTGACCATGATCACCAGGCAGGCGATCAGCAGGATGCCGTTCTGCACCACGGGATAGTCCCGGGCGCCGATGGCTTCGATCAGCCACTTGCCGATTCCCGGCCAGGAGAAGATGGTTTCGGTTAGCACGGCGCCGGCCAGCAGGGTGCCGACTTGCAGGCCGACCACGGTCAGTACCGGAATCAGTGCGTTGCGCAGGCCGTGGACGAATACCACCCGGGCCGGCGACAGGCCCTTGGCCTTGGCGGTGCGGATGTAGTCTTCACGCAGTACTTCGAGCATCGAGGAGCGAGTCATCCGCGCGATCACCGCCAGGGGAATGGTGCCCAGCACGATGGCCGGCAGGATCAGGTGATGCAGGGCGTCGAAGAAGGCGTCGGTGTCTTTGGCCAGCAGGGTGTCGATGAGCATGAAGCCGGTTTTCGGCTCGATGTCGTAGAGCAGGTCGATGCGTCCGGACACCGGGGTCCAGCCCAGGCTCACCGAGAAGAACATGATCAGGATCAGGCCCCACCAGAAGATCGGCATCGAGTAACCCGCCAGCGAGATGCCCATGACCCCATGGTCGAACAGGGAGCCCCGCTTGAGGGCGGCGATTACCCCGGCCAGCAGCCCGAGGATGCCGGCGAACAGCAGGGCGGCCATGGACAGTTCCAGGGTCGCGGGGAACAGCGAAGTGAATTCGCTCCACACACTGGTGCGGGTGCGCAGGGATTCGCCCAGGTCACCGTGGGCGAGCTTGCCGATGTAGTCCAGGTATTGGGCATACAGCGGTTTGTTCAATCCAAGGCGTTCCATTGCCTGGGCATGCATCTCGGGGTCGACCCGACGTTCGCCCATCATGACTTCCACGGGGTCGCCGGGAATCATGCGTATCAAGGCGAAGGTCAGCAAGGTGATGCCGAAGAATGTGGGGATCAACAACCCCACACGGCGGGCAATAAAACTAAACATCTTCTGAAGTACCTCAATCAGCCGGTTAGGCGTTCCCGCCGCCCTTGGGGTCAAGGGCGGCGGGCGTTTCTTATCACTTCACTTGGGTGGTCGCGAAGTTGTTGGTGGTCAGGGGGCTCTGGTGGTAACCCTCGACGTTCTTGCGCATGGCGGTGAACATTTTCGGATAGGCCATGGGAATCCACGGTTGATCCTGTTGGAAAATCAGCAACGCCTTTTCGTAGAGCTCTGCGCGTTTGGCAGGTTCAGCGTCGGAACGGGCCTGGTCGATCAGGTCCTGGAACTCCTTGTTGCACCAGCGGGCGTAGTTTTCGCCGTTCTTGGCGGCGTCACAACTCAGGTTCGGGGTCAGGAAGTTGTCCGGATCGCCGTTGTCACCTGCCCAGCCGGCCGACACCATATCGTGTTCGCCGTTTTTCGCACGCTTGAGCATCTCGCCCCACTCCATGACGCGGATCTCGAGCTTGAGGCCGATCTTGGCCAGGTCAGCCTGCATCATCTGGGCCCCCAGCAAAGGGTTGGGGTTGGTTGGGCCACCGCCATTGCGGGTGAACAGGGTGATGACCGTGCCCTCCGGCACGCCGGCTTCCTTGAGCAGGGCACGGGCCTTGTCCAGGTCCCGGGCCGGGTTCTGCAAGCTGGTATTGAAGCCCAGCAAGGTCGGAGGATAAGGGCCGGTACCCACCAGGGCGTTGCCTTTGCCGTAGAGGCTGTTGACGTAGGCTTCTTTGTCGAAGGCGATGTCGATGGCTTTGCGTACCCGCACGTCGCTCATGTATTTGCGCGTGGTGTTCATGGCGATGTAGCCGGTGGTCATGGCGGCCAGCTCGTCGACCTTGAGGTTGGCGTCGGCCTTGATGCTGGGGATGTCATCGGGCTTGGGGTACAGGGCGATCTGGCATTCGTTGGCCTTGAGCTTCTGCAGGCGCACGTTGTTGTCGATGGTGATCGCCAGCACCAGTGGGTCCGCCGGTGGCTTGCCGCGGAAGTAGTCCGGGTTGGCCTTGAAACGGACCTGAGCGTCCTTGGCGTAACGCGTGAAAGTGAACGGGCCGGTGCCGATGGGCTTGCTGTTGAGGTCGCCGGTCTTGCCTTCCTTGAGCAGCTTGTCGGCGTATTCCGCCGGGAAAATGGAAGAGAAGGCCATGGCGATGTCGGCCAGGAACGGTGCCTCACGGCGGGTCAGGGTGAAGACCACGGTGTGATCGTCGATCTTCTCGACGCTTTTGAGCAGTTCCTTGAACCCCATGCTCTCGAAGTAGGGGAAGCCGACGCTGGACTTGTCATGCCAGGGATGCTTCGGGTCCAGTTGACGCTGGAAGCTCCAGAGCACGTCGTCGGCGTTCATGTCGCGGGTTGGGGTGAAGTAGTCGGTGGTGTGGAACTTGACGCCTTTGCGCAGGTGGAAAGTGTATTGCAGGCCGTCTGGGCTGATCTCCCAGGACTCCGCCAGGGCGGGCTGGATGTCCGTGGTGCCGGGCTTGAAGTCCACCAGGCGGTTGAAGATGGTTTCCGCCACCGCATCGGCAGTGACTGCAGTCGTGTACTGGACCATATCGAAGCCTTCCGGGCTGGCTTCGGTACAGACCACCAAGGGTTTGGCTGCGACGCCCATGGCGACGCTCAGCAGTGCGGCGCCCATGGCCGCTCTCAGGGGAAGCATTTTCATCAAGAACCCTCTGCAATCAATTGAACCAGATTAGCTTGAATGGCGGATTCGTCATGAGTCCGCCATTCAACTGGTGGGTTAGAGAATATTGAACGGGATGGTGGTGACCAGACGGAATTCATTGATGTTGCCGTCGGCCTGGTTCTCGCTCGCGCGGTGAGTGGTGTAGGTGGCGCGGATCGCCGTGGCTTTCAGCGGGCCGCTCTGCACGGCGTAGGAAGCACCGATGCCGTATTCGTAGTGGTGTTCGCCGTCCATGGTGCGTACGCCATAGAGCTTGCCTTCCGAGTTGATACCGCCGTAGGCACTGCCGTTGTAGTGGGTGCCGTCGATGCCCCAGCCACGGGCCTGGTAGATGTTGAACTTCAGGCCGGGCACGCCGTATTCGGCCATGTTCAGACCGTAGGCGATCTGGAAGGACTTCTCGTTCGGGCCGTTGAAGTCCGAGAGCAGGGAGTTGGCCAGGTAGATGCCGTTGGTTTCGTGCAGGTAGTCGAAGTATTCGTTGCCGCTGACTTCCTGGTACGAGAAGGTCAGGCTATGGGCCTGGTGGGTCAGGCCGAGAGACAGGGAGTAGGTATCGTTGTCGATATTGCCCATCTCTTTCTTGCCGGTGTCGACGGTCTTGTAGTAGTTCAGGCCGGTGGTCAGGCTCAGCACCGAGCTGTCGCCCAGCTCGTGGGTGGAGCCGAAGTAGTACTGGTTCCAGAAGTCTTCCACCTTGGAGGCGTAGAGGCTGGTCTTCAGGCTTTTCAGCGGCTGGTAGTTGAGGCCGACGATGCTCACGCGGTCGGTCTCGGCGGTGTTGCTGGTGTACTCGGAGCGGAATTTCGACAGGCTCTGTTCGGTCCGTGGCGATACCCGGTCGAAGGTGCCGGCATCGAACGACAGGTTGTTGAACTCTTCGCTGTGGATGCTCACCCCTTCAAAGCTCGAAGGCAGTGCACGGTTGCCGATGACATCGACGATTGGCGTGCTGAAGTTCTGCCGGCCGGCGGTCAGGGTGGTGTTGGACACGCGGAACTTGACGTTGGCCAGGCCCAGCTTGCTCCACTGGCCCACGGCATCGCCGTCGGAATGGGTCAGGGTGCGGTTGTTCTTGCCGGCGATGTGCTTGCGGTCACGATCCAGGGCAATGGCGTTGTAGGCCGCGACTTCGGTGCTGACGCCCACGGTGCCTTCGGTGAAGCCGGAGCTGTAGTTGAGGATGGTGCCCTGGACCCAGTTGATGCGGCGTGGGGTCGAGGTATCTACACCATTGTGTTGGTACGAAAAACGGTCATTGCGCCGTTTCAGCTCGTTGGCGTACCAGTTGCGGGTGGTACCCGACAGGCTTTGCCCTTCGATGAAGCCTTTGGCCTCCGCCTGGGCATTGGTGCTGTTCTGTACAGTCGGGACGAAGTCCTGGCTGACGTTCTCCGCATAGGCCGTGGCGGTGATGCTACTGATAGCCAAGGCTAACAATGCGCTGCTGCTCAGTTTCATGGGTGAAGCTCCTTTGTTTTCTTTTTTAGATGCCGGTTTTTTTGGGCCGGCTGGTTTTTGGAACTCATTCATGGCATCGCAAACGTTTGCACGCGGCTCAATCGCCGAATTCAGGCAAAGCGCCTGCGTGAGGGCGAGAGTCGCCCTCAGGGTTCTGGCTCATCGGTTATGGGGTCAGGCTGACACCTGAGAAGGAGTTGCGGCCGAAGGGACTGACCTTGAAACCCTCGACTTTCGCACTCAACGGCTGGTTGATCGTCGAGTGGGCAACAGGCGTGATCGGCACTTGCTGCTTGAGCAACTGCTGGGCCTGCTTATAGAGCTCGGTGCGCTGTTCACGGTCGGTGACGACCTTGGCTTGCTTGATCAACTGGTCGTATTGCGGGTCGCACCACATGGAGTAGTTGTTGCCGCCGATGGCGTCACAGCTGTACAGGGTGCCGAGCCAGTTGTCCGGGTCACCGTTGTCTCCGGTCCAGCCGATCAGGCTGATGTCGTGTTCGCCGTTTTTGGTGCGCTTGATGTATTCGCCCCATTCGTAGCTGACGATCTTCACCTTGAGGCCGATCTTCGCCCAGTCGGACTGGAGCATTTCGGCCATCAGCTTGGCGTTGGGGTTGTAGGGGCGTTGCACGGGCATGGCCCAGAGGGTGATTTCCGTGCCTTCCTTGACCCCGGCAGCCTTGAGCAACTCGCGGGCCTTTTCCGGGTTGTAGGCAGCGTCCTTGATCGTCTCGTCGTAGGACCACTGGGTGGGCGGCATGGCGTTCACCGCCAACTGGCCGGCGCCCTGGTACACGGCATTGAGGATGCTCTGCTTGTTCACCGCCATGTCCAGTGCCTGGCGCACTTCGAGGCGGTCGAAGGGTTTGTGTTGCACGTTGTAGGCGATGTAGCCGAGGTTGAAGCCGGGCTTCTCGATGACTTGCAGTTTCGGGTCGTTTTTCAGGGCATCGATGTCGGCGGGACGCGGGTGCAGGGTCACCTGGCATTCGCCGGCGCGCAGCTTCTGCACGCGTACCGAGGCATCGGTGTTGATGGCGAAGATCAGCCTGTCGAGCTTGACCCGGCTCGGGTCCCAGTAATGCGGGTTGGCGGCGTAGCGAATCTGCGAGTCTTTCTGGTAGCGTTGGAACACGAACGGTCCGGTGCCGATGGGGTGCTGGTTGATCTGGCTGGGCGTGCCGGCCTTGAGCAGTTGCTCGGCGTATTCGGCGGAGAGGATCGCGGCAAAGCTCATGGCCAGGTTCTGGATGAACGCCGCGTCCACGGTGTTGAGGGTCATGACCACGGTCATGGGGTCGGTTTTTTCGACCTTGGCGATGTTCTTGTTCAGGCTCATGCCGTTGAAGTAGGGAAACTCCGTCGGATAGGCCTTACGGAACGGATGTTCGGCGTCGAGCATGCGATTGAAGGTGAACAGCACGTCGTCGGCGTTGAGGTCACGGCTGGGCTTGAAGTAGGGAGTGCTGTGGAATTTCACCCCTTCACGCAGGTGAAAGCTGTACTTGAGGCCGTCCTCGGAAATATCCCAGCTCTTGGCCAGGGCCGGCAGTACGTTGGTTGCGCCTTTTTCGAACTCCACGAGGCGGTTGTACAACGGCTCGGCGGCATCGTTGTCGGTGGCGGTGGTGTACTGCGCGGTGTCAAAGCCTGCGGGGCTGCCTTCGGAACAGAACACCAGGCTGCGGTCGGCAGCGCTGCAGATCGAACTGGTGGCCAGCAGGGCCGAGAAAATCAACGAATGACGCATGACGGTCCATCTCCATTTTTTGTTGTGATGATCAATGGACCCTGGCTCCTTCCTGGAGCCTGTACAGGCCATTGATGCCCAACCATGGCTGCAGCAAATGCCCACCGATAGACGCAGTTTTGCCATGCCTCGACGTTAGGAGCCGAAGGCTGGGTCGTATATGCGCTGTACCTGAAAGGCTTGTAGGAATCGGCTCTAAATTCGAAAGATCACGTCCAAAAGGACGCAATCTCGACCCCAGGGCCGGACGCTTTCAGGGGGGGCGGTAAAACAACGGCGACGCCAGGGACGTCGCCGTTGCAGAACCTTATTTGCCGATGCCTACGCCGTAGAAGGAGTTCAAGCCAAAGGGGCTGATCTTGAAATCCTGCACGTTGGCGCGCATGGGTTGGAACACCGTCGAGTGAGCGATAGGTGTCATCGGAACGGCATCTTTGAGAATGTGTTGCGCCTGCTTGTACAGCTCGGTGCGTTTGGCCACATCCGACGTGGCCTTGGCTTGCTTGATCAGGGCGTCATAAGGCTTGTCGCACCATTTCGAGAAGTTGTTGCCGTTCATTGCATCGCAGCCGAACAGGGTGCCGAGCCAGTTGTCGGGGTCACCATTGTCGCCGCTCCAGCCGATGATCATCGCCTGGTTCTCGCCGCCTTTGGAGCGCTTGATGTACTCGCCCCACTCGTAGCTGACGATGTTGACCTTGAGACCGATCTTGGCCCAGTCGGACTGCAGCATCTCGGCCATCAGTTTGGCGTTCGGGTTGTACGGACGCTGTACCGGCATGGCCCAGAGGGTGATCTGGGTGCCTTCCTTGATGCCCGCTTCCTTGAGCAACTGCTTGGCTTTCTCGGGATCGTACTGGGCGTCCTTGATGCTGGTGTCGTAGGACCATTGGGTCGGCGGCATGGCGTTGACCGCCAGTTGGCCGGCGCCCTGGTAGACCGAGTCGATGATCTGCGGCTTGTTGACGGCCATGTCCAGTGCCTGGCGAACCTTGAGGTCAGCCAGCGGGTTGGCGTCGGTGCGGCCCTTGAGCACCGGCATCACGTTGTAGGCGATGTAGCCCAGGTTGAAGCCTGCCTGTTCAGGCATCTTCAGGGTCTTGTCTTCCTTGAGCGCCTTGAGGTCGGCCGGGCGCGGGAAGAGGGTGATCTGGCATTCGTTTTTCTTCAGCTTCTGGATGCGCACCGATGGGTCGGTGGTGATGGCGAAGATCAGGTTGTCGATCTTCACGTCTTCAGGTTTCCAGTAGTCCTTGTTGCCGGTGTAGCGGATGTTGGAGTCTTTCTGGTAGCTCTTGAAAACGAAGGGACCTGTGCCGATCGGCTTCTGGTTGATATCGCTGGTCTTGCCTTCCTTGAGCAGCTTGTCGGCGTACTCGGCGGACTGGATGGAGGCAAAGCTCATGGCCAGGTTCTGGATGAATGCGGCATCAACGGTTTTCAGGGTGAACTTGACGGTCTTGTCGTCGACTTTCTCGACCTTGGTGATGTTGGTGTCCATCCCCATGTCGGTGAAGTACGGGAATTCGGTCGGGTATGCCTTACGGAACGGCATGTCCTTGTCGATCATGCGGTTGAAGGTGAACAGCACGTCGTCGGCGTTGAAGGTCCGGGTCGGGGTGAAGTACGGCGTGGTGTGGAACTTGACCCCTTCGCGCAGGTGGAAGGTGTAGGTCAGACCGTCGTCCGAGATGTCCCAACTGGTGGCCAGGCCCGGAATGACTGCGGTGCCGCCACGTTCGAACTGGCTGAGGCGGTTGTAGAGGGTTTCGGCTGAGGCGTCGAAGTCGGTTCCGGTGGTGTACTGGCCAGGGTCGAAACCGGCCGGGCTCCCTTCAGAGCAGAACACCAGGTTAGTCGCCGCGTGGGCGAAGGGGGTGCTGGCCAGCAAGCCGGCACTGACTAAAAACGGAAGGACTGCTTTTTTGAACATGGTGGCCTCATGATTTGTTGTCATTTTTGGTGTAGAGGGCGACCTTGTGAGTCGACCCGCCGATACTTATGCAGCCCTCATACCCATTGCAAGATGCAGGGCCGACACAAGTCTCAAAGAGTGGAACGAACGTACACGAATGACGCATTTGTATAAATATTGACGCATTTGACCGTTTGCGCAGGTCTTTTCTGGTGCATGCGTTGCTTTTCTATTGGGCAAACAGGGCTGTTCGCGCCCTCGCTTGGTGCATCAATGGAATGGGCGCCGACTGGCTTGTGCTTGAGCCGCCAGACCTTTTCAGGCAGGCGCAAATCTTCGACGCATCCGGTTGACCGGATGGCGTAGAACGACGGGGTAGGGGAGGCCGTTGGAGACGGTTGCCCGGGACCTTGCAGGCGATGGCGAATGGACAGCGCATCGTCGGCGGTGTTGAAGTCGCGGCTCGCAGTGAAGTTGTCACTGTGGAGGTTGCTGGTGGCGCGTGACAGTGGCGTATCGAGGATCAGCCCCGCTGTCTGCCAAACCCGGAGCGGAAAGGTCTTACGCATGCAAACCTCATTTTTTCTTTTTCTAGGGCATATCTGAGGATTGGCCTTGTGGGCCGCGGTAACTCGCCTTTCTATGGGGCGTGGATGCAGCCCCATGGACCCTGTGCGGCGATGGCGATCACTTGTTGTGTTGTTGTTTGTCGATTCGCCGATGCCGAAATTAAGTCATGCTGAAATCGTGGTCAACGAAAATTAAGCCTGACTAACATTTCTCTTGCGCACAGGTACCTCTGTAAGGTTCGGCAGGCGACTGCGGGTGGGGCTTACGCCGCCGAATGGTCGTCGAACAGGCCCATGGTCGTGACCGTCAGGACTTCCGCCGGGCCGTTACCGACATTGGCCAGGCAGTGGGTCTTGGTCGAGTCGAAGTGCACCGAGTCGCCGGCGCCAAGTGGGTATTGCTGATCTTCGATGGTGTAGACGATCTGTCCCGAAAGAACGTAGGAAAACTCAGAGCCATCGTGGGAGATCAGTTCCGACTGATAGCCCACCGGGATGTTCATTTTCACCGCGTTGATCAGGTTGCCGGGAAAGGAGCTGGACAGCCGTTCGTAGGCCAGTGGCTGACCTTCGATGGTGTAGCGCACGCGCTTGCCGTCGTGGGAGTCGGGTTGCGCCTGGGTCGGCTGGTCGAACAGAGCGTTCAGCGGAACGTTCAGCGACTTGGCAATGTTGACCAGAGACGAGATCGATACACCGGTGAGATTGCGTTCCGCTTGGGAGAGGAAACTGGCGGTCAGGCCGGATTCACTGGCAATTTGGCGCAGGGTTTTCTTGGCGGCGCGGCGATAGCGGCGCAGGCGTTCGCCGATGCGATCTGCGGTCATTAGAGAGACTCTTATAGGAAAGAAGCAGTATACCCGGCAGACACCCATGACGCCTGGCAGGCGCAATACCGAGGTGCGTAACTTTAGCATCACCCTGGTGGCCGAACGCACCTTCCCTGAGCTGAGTTCATCGAGTGCCGGTTGAAATGCCTGGTCACGAAAAACGGCGGTGACCTCGGTTTGCGCTGGAGGTTACCGCCGTTGGGGGACGCTGGGAGAGGTTTACGGCATCAGCACTTCGATGGCGCCGTCGGCGGTCATGCTGACCTGGCTGGTGCCAGCCTCGACTTCCGGAGTCACGGGCGCCGAATCCATGCTGGCGGCCTTCATCATCATTGGCGCACGCAGGTAGGGCTGTGGATAACCGTTGCTGTTGAGGTTCAGGTTGACGATTTTGTAGCCCTTGCCACCCAGGGCTTCGGTGGCCAGTTGAGCACGGGCCTTGAACGCCTTGACCGCGTCCTTGAGCAGGGCATCTTCGCTGGCCTTGCGGGTCGGGTCGGCGATGGCGAAGTCCATGCCCGCCATTTTCAGGTCGCCCAGCAGTTCGCCGGTGAGCTTGGACAAGGCGGCGAAGTCGGAGCTTTCCAGGCGCAGTTCGGCGCGCTCACGCCAGCCGGTGATCTTCTGGCCTTTGTCGTCGTAGATCGGATAGCTGTTGCGGCTGCCCTGGCGCAGCGTCACATCCTTGACCTGGCGGGCCTGACCCAGGGCCTTGTTCATGGTGCTGGTGATTTCTGCAGCAAGTTTGGCCGGGTCGCTGTTCTGCGATTCGCTGTAGAGGGTCACGATCATCAGGTCCCGTGCCACTTCCTGGCTGACTTCGGCACGCAGGGAAATCTGGTTGTAGTGCAGTTCATCGGCGGCCAGGGCGGGCAGACTGGTGAGGGTGCCGGCGCTGAGGGCCAGAAGGGCGAGGCTGCGACTGAAATGCTGCATGGAAACTCCTTGAGTGCGGTCCGCAGGATCAGCTCAGAGCCTGCGTGAAACATTCAGACAGTGTGGGGCTGCGGCAAGTTTCAAGCCGCAAGCTGCATGTTGAGAGCCAATACGCTTGTAGCTCAAAGCGTGCAGCTTGCCACTGTTTTTCTGTGACGCTTTGCCGCAGTTTTGCCTGTGGCGGGGGCTGCTTGGTTATACTCCCGCCGATTGCCCTGGAGCGCTCATCAGGAGAGCTCATGCTCGCCCCCGTAAAATTATTGTCTGCCACTCGTCAGAACCTCTGGCGCCTGACCTTTATTCGTACCCTGGTTCTGGCTGCTCAGGCCGGTTCGGTGGGGCTCGCCTATTGGTTGGAACTGTTGCCACTGCCCTGGTTGCAACTGGGCGTCACCTTGATGTTTTCCATGGTGCTCTGTGCCTTCACCGCCATCCGCTTGCGAACCTCGTGGCCGGTGACGGAGCTGGAATATGCCCTGCAACTGGCTTGTGACCTGTTTATCCACAGTGTGCTGCTGTATTTCTCCGGCGGCTCTACCAACCCCTTCGTCTCCTATTACCTGGTGCCCCTGACGATCGCCGCCGTGACCTTGCCCTGGCGCTATTCGGTGGTGCTATCGGGTATTGCCCTGACCCTCTACACCTTGTTGCTGGCGCGGTTCTATCCCTTGCAGACTTTCCCCATCGCCCGGGAAAACCTGCAGGTCTATGGCATGTGGCTGAGTTTTGCCCTGGCGGCGGCGGTGATCACCTTCTTCGCTGCACGCATGGCCGAAGAACTGCGCCGTCAGGAAGAGTTGCGGGCGATCCGCCGTGAAGAAGGCCTGCGCGATCAGCAATTGCTGGCCGTGGCGACCCAGGCCGCCGGTGCCGCCCATGAGTTGGGCACGCCGCTGGCGACCATGAGCGTATTGCTCAAGGAGATGCGCCAGGACCATCCCGACCCGCTGTTGCAGGATGACCTCAGCGTGCTCCAGGACCAGGTCAAGTTGTGCAAGGAAACCCTGCAGCAACTGGTGCGCGCCGCCGAGGCCAATCGCCGTATGGCGGTGGAGATGCAGGAAGTCACCCAGTGGCTGGACGAAGCCTTGAATCGCTGGCACCTGATGCGTCCCGAGGCCAGCTACCGCTTTCATCTGCTGGGAGAGGGACCAGTGCCGCGCCTGGCGCCGCCGCCGGACTTGACCCAGGCCTTGCTCAATCTGTTGAACAATGCAGCCGATGCCTGTGCCGAAGGTCTGGAAGTGCGCCTGGACTGGGATGCGGAAAACCTCACCATCAGTATTCGTGACCACGGCGCCGGAGTACCCTTGGCCATCGCCGAGCAGATCGGCAAACCGTTTTTTACCACCAAGGGCAAAGGCTTCGGCCTGGGCCTGTTTTTGAGCAAGGCCAGCGTGACCCGCGCCGGTGGCTCAGTGAAACTCTACAGTCATGAGGAAGGCGGAACGCTCACCGAGCTGCGCCTGCCCCGTGCCGCCCGAGGAGACGACCATGAGTGAAGAGATCCAAGTCGAAGGCGAAGAACTGCCGCATCTGTTGCTGGTGGATGATGACGCCACCTTTACCCGGGTAATGGCACGCGCCATGAGCCGCCGGGGCTTTCGCGTCAGTACCGCAGGTTCCGCGGAAGAGGGCCTGACCATCGCCCAGCAGGATCTGCCGGACTACGCCGCGCTGGACCTGAAGATGGATGGCGACTCCGGGCTGGTGCTGCTGCCCAAGCTGCTGGAGCTGGACCCGGAAATGCGCGTCCTGATCCTCACCGGCTATTCGAGCATCGCCACGGCGGTGGAAGCCATCAAACGCGGTGCCTGCAACTACCTGTGCAAACCCGCGGACGCCGATGATGTGCTGGCCGCGCTGCTCTCCGAACATGCGGACCTGGACACCCTGGTGCCGGAAAACCCGATGTCCGTGGACCGTCTGCAATGGGAGCACATCCAGCGTGTGCTGACCGAGCACGAAGGTAATATCTCCGCCACTGCCCGGGCCCTGGGCATGCATCGCCGTACCTTGCAGCGCAAACTGCAGAAGCGTCCCGTGCGTCGCTGAACCGCGACTGAATGAATGTCGCTGGACACCGTGAAAAAGCGAGCCGATCTACTAAGATCGGCTCAACGCTTGTCCTTCTCCCTATCGAGCCACAACGATGAATCAGAACGCTGAGTACTCCGCGGTCAACGATGCTGTGCGCGGTCAATTTTTTCGCCGGGTCTGGGCCATGATTACCCCTTACTGGCGTAGTGAAGAGAAGGGCAAGGCCTGGCTGCTGCTGATCGCGGTGATTGGCCTGTCGCTGTTCAGTGTCGCCATTTCGGTATGGATCAACAGTTGGTACAAGGACTTCTACAACGCCTTGCAGAAGAAGGACGAGGCGGCTTTCTGGAGCCTGATCCTTTATTTCTGCGGGATCGCCGCGGTGGCCATTCTCGGTGCGGTGTATCGCTTGTACCTGACCCAGATGCTGACCATCCGTTGGCGCGCCTGGCTGACCGAAAGACACTTTGCCCGTTGGCTGGGCAACAAGAACTACTACCAGCTGGAGCAGGGCGGCTACACCGACAACCCCGACCAGCGGATTTCCGAAGACCTCAACGGCTTCACCACCAACACCTTGTCCCTGGGCCTGGGTTTGATCCGCAACGTGGTCAGTCTGGTGTCCTTCTCCATCATCCTCTGGGGCGTATCCGGCAGTATCGAGGTCATGGGCTATACCATTCCCGGCTATATGTTCTGGTGCGCCCTGGTGTATGCGGCGGTCGGCAGTTGGCTGACCCACCTGATCGGGCGTCGCTTGATCGGCCTGAACAATCAACAGCAACGTTTTGAAGCCGACCTGCGTTTCTCCATGGTGCGAGTCCGGGAGAACGCCGAGAGCATTGCCCTTTACGACGGCGAGAAGAATGAGAACCAGCGTCTGAGCAGCCGTTTCAGCAAGGTCTGGCACAACTTCTGGGACATCATGAAGGTCTCCAAGCGCCTGACCTTCTTTACCGCCGGTTATGGCCAGATCGCGATCATCTTCCCGTTTATTGTCGCCGCGCCGCGTTACTTCGCCGGCAAGATCGAGCTGGGAGAGCTGATGCAGATCAACTCGGCGTTCGGCAATGTCCAGGAGAACTTCAGTTGGTTTATCAGCGCTTATTCGGACCTCGCTGCCTGGCGCGCTACCTGTGACCGTCTGTTGAGCTTCCGCCAGGCCATGAGTGAAAACGAGGAGCGTCCTCCGGCGATTGACGTGCAGCACCAGGGCGAACAATTGCAGGTGCGTGATCTGGGTCTGGATCTGGCGGATGGCCGTCATTTGCTGGCCGGTGCCCAGATGACCGTGAATCCTGGCGAGCGACTGATGCTCAGTGGTCGCTCCGGCAGTGGCAAGAGCACCCTGTTGCGAGCCATGGGACGCTTGTGGCCGGCGGGGCACGGGAGCATCTTGCTGCCGAACCAGCGCTACCTGTTCCTGCCGCAGAAGCCCTACCTGCCCATTGGCAGCCTGCGGGAAGCCTTGAGTTATCCACAGTCGGGTGACAGCTACCCCCAGGAGCGTTATGCACAGGTCCTGGAAACTTGCCGCCTGCCCCATCTGGTGGCGCGTCTGGACGAGAGCAATCACTGGCAGCGCATGTTGTCGCCGGGGGAGCAGCAGCGGCTGGCGTTTGCCCGGGCGCTGCTCTATGCGCCGCAATGGCTGTACATGGATGAGGCGACTTCGGCCATGGATGAAGAAGATGAAGCCAATCTGTACCAGGCGTTGATCGATCAGTTGCCGGGGCTGAGCATTGTCAGCGTCGGCCATCGCAGCAGCCTCAAGCGCTTCCATCCCCGCCATGTACGCATTGAGCAGGGGCATTTGCTGGAACAGACGGTGACCGTATGACGCTGGCCAGGTAAGCCTTGCCGCTTGGCTTGAGTGCAAGGTTCGGGAGGACGTCTCGGTGAAATCGGGGGTTGGCGATCATTGAGGGCAATGACGCCGGCTGCGCCAGGGCCATGAACCGGCGCTGGCGCAGCGGAGCAGGAGGCCTGCTCGCGGGTGAGCCCGCTCCTACAGCGCGCGGTTAGGCTTTGTGCAGGATCGAACGGTCAACTCGTACGGCCAGTTGGCCGCTTCCCGGCTTGGCGTTGAAGGCCACGTTGCCGTGTTCATCCACGCAGGCGCGGGCAATCGGAGCGCCGTTGAGCAGCAGCTCCAGAGGTGCGTCCTTGAGGGATTGCCCGGAGGCCAGTTGCAGTTTCAGGTTGATAGCCATGGTGATTTCCTTATCAGGCGTGACGGTCGATGAAGCGGCTGGCGTTCTTGTCGATGGAGCCGATCAGCTCCGGCGAGCCACCGCGGAACTGACGGAACACATTGCGTCCGGTGGCGCTGCTGTTGCTGGTGCCGGCCGGGATGCTCAAGGTCGGCTGGAAGCTGTCGCTCAGTTCCATGTAGGCCGACCAGGGACCGATGTATGACTCGTTCAAGCCGTTGGTTTCGCTGAGGGCATAGCGCACCGCCTGGCCAGGGAGCCAGTTGGGCTCGCTGGGGGTGTGGCTTTGCCAGCCATCGGCCAGGATTGTCGGGACCGCGCTTGGGGTTTCCAGGTAGCCCGCCGGCTTGTTCGGGCTGTAGTTCTTCAGCAGCAGGTAGGTGCTCCAGCCCCACCAGTTGTCGATGGTCTTGCTGTCATTGAGATTGTTGACGTCGCTGCGGCGCAGCACTTTGTCACCGCTCATCACGAACAGTGGCGAGAAGTTGCCGCTCTTGGCGGCATTCAGGTCCGGTAAGGCCTTGAGGGCCGCGTAACTGGCGGGCGCCGGCAGGTTGCCGCTGAGGTAGCTGGTAAAGATCTCGTCTGCCGAACGCTGCACCGCCTGTTTCACCTGCTGGCGATTGCGATGATCGACGCTGTCGAAATAACGCTTGTCGCCGTAGGCGTGCCAGCGGTCGCCCTGGGCGTTACTGACATTGAGGCCGAACTTGCTGTCCTCGTCGTGCATGAAACGGGTAATCAGCGAGCCCAGGTCGCTGGGGGTGACCACCGCCGCCACCTGTTTGCGTGGCACTCGTACGTGGCCGGCAGAAAACAGGTCGGTGAGGAAGTGGTCGGCGAAGGCGTTCATCGCGTAGGCCAGTTCCAGTTGCTTGTCGTCGGCAGTCTTGCCCGCCAGTACCGCTTGTTGCAGGGCGGCCGTGTGCCCGGCGATATACGCCGCCAGGGCCCATTCGCCAAAATGGTCGGCATTGTTGGCCGCCAGCTTCAGGTAGCGCCCTAGAGGGAACAGGGCGGAGACCACGCTGCCGCCGCCGGTGATCCGGTTCCACTCTTCAGACAGGGTATCGCCCAGGGCGTCATAGGCTTCGTGGGGCTGTTTGCCGTCGCGGATCGCCTGGTTGGCGGCAACGATTTCCTTCTGCATCACCGCGAGGATCTGTCGGGCTTCGTCTTTCGCCGCCGGCAGTACGGCCAGGGAGTTGAAGGCCGCGGTAAAGCGTTGCACTCGATCAGCCGGCGTTGCGCCTTCGCAGATCGGCTGCTCGGGAATACCGTAGAAATCGCCGCCGAGGGCAACCACCTGGCCGTAAGTCAGGGCCAGGCCGTTGGGCAGGTGCAGTTCGACCTGCCACGCGGGAATGGCCGGCGCATCCTTGACGAAGCGCAGCAGGGTGCTGTCGCCGATGGCGGTGTGTTCACCGCCCTCGAAACGCAATTGAGGCAGGCCCCTGGCGGACTTTTGCGGGGGGCGGGGCAAATCTTCCGGGCGGTGGTACTTGATGGTGTGGTGGCCGTCGGCGACCAGCACCAGGGTGTCGCCATCGCCGGAAATGGCGATGCCTTGTTCAGTGAACAAACGGTCCAGATCGGCAATGATCTTGCCGGCCTGCTGTGGCTGTTGCTGCATCTGTGCAGAGAGTCCTGACATTTCTAGCTCCTTGATATGTCATGGTTATGCTTGGTTTAACTGTATGTATATACAGTTATCGTGAGCATAATTGAAAATGACACGCCGTCAAGAAGACGGTTACGTGAGGGCGGGTTGATTGGATTATCATTAGCGCCCTAACGACAGGCTCAAGGTCCCCCTGCGCATGCTGGCTATTTTTTTCGAAACCCTGGCGATCACTGCGCCGGTGTTTGCGATGCTGTTTCTGGGGCTGCTACTCAAGCGGGTGGGGTGGATCAACGACAACTTCATCCATACGGCGTCGGCCCTGGTGTTCAACGTCACCATGCCGGCCTTGCTGTTTCTCGGCATTGTCCATGCCGACCTGCATGCCTCACTGAAGCCTGGCGTGCTGATCTACTTTTCGCTGGCCACCCTGGTCTGTTTTGCCCTGGCCTGGGGCTGGGCCATCTGGCGTTGCCCGAAGGTGGATCGGGGGATCTATACCCAGGGGGCGTTTCGCGGCAATAACGCGATCATCGGCCTGGCCCTGGCAGCCAGCATGTATGGGGATTACGGGATTTCCCTGGGGGCGCTGCTCGCCGCGTTGGTGATTCTTTACTACAACACCCTGTCGACGGTGGTCCTGGCGGTCTACAGCCCGGCGATCAAGTCCGACCCTTGGAGCATCTGCAAAAGTGTGTTCAGCAATCCGTTGATTGTCAGCGTGCTGGTGGCTGCGCCGTTTGCCTACTGGCAGATCAGCCTTCCCGGCTGGCTGGAGACTTCGGGAAAATACCTGGCACAGATGAGTCTGCCTCTGGCGCTGATCTGCATCGGCGGCACGTTGTCCATGGCGGCCTTGCGCAACAGTGGGCGGATGGCCATGAGCTCCAGCCTGCTGAAGATGGTCAGCCTGCCGACGCTGGCAACCTTTGGCGCTTGGTTATGCGGTTTTCGCGGGGCGGAACTGGGGATTCTGTTTCTGTATTTCGGCAGTCCGACTGCTGCAGCGAGCTATGTCATGGCCCGGGCGGCCAATGGCAATCATGAGCTGGCGGCGGCCATTATCGTCATCACCACCCTGATGGCGGCAGTGACCACCAACATTGGGATCTTTGTGTTGCAGTGGGGTGGGTGGATCTGAAGCTGTTCGCCGGCAAGCCGGCTCTTACAAGGCGGCGCCAGGAGGCGGCTTGTCGGCGAACAACGGGTTCACTGCGGCTGCTGATAAGCGTCAATCACTTCCTGGGCTGCGCGAAACGCATCGATGGCGGCCGGCACTCCGGCATACACCGCGCAATGCAGCAGCGCTTCACGTATCTCTTCCACGGTGCAGCCGTTGTTCAGGGCGCCACGCACGTGGCCCTTCAACTCCTGGGGACACTTCAGCGCGGTCAGCGTTGCCAGGGTGATCAGGCTACGGGTTTTCAACGGCAGGCCATCACGGTTCCACACGCCGCCCCAAGCGTGTTCGTTGACGAACTCCTGCAGTGGCTGGGTGAATTCGGTGGCGTTGCCCAGAGCTCGGTCGACGAAGGCGTCGCCCATCACTTGGCGACGCATTTGCAGTCCGCTTTTCTTGTTTTCGCTCATGGCGCTTCTCTCTTGTGTTGGCGGCGCCAGGCCCGTAGCGAACTGAACAGCAGAAACGCCACCAGCGCTGGCAGGACGAAAAACAGCATCAAGTGTTCCAGCTTGCCCGCCAGGGGCATGCCCGTGGTGAAGGACACCACGTGCAGCCCATAGGCCAGGTACAGGCCGAGAAACAGCAAGCCTTCGGCCCGGGTCACGCGATACCCCGAATAGAACACCGGCAGGCACAGCACCGCGACGCCGAGCATCACCGGCAAGTCGAAATCCAGGGCATTGGGCGAAACCGAGAGCGGCGTCGGAGCCACCAGGGCGGTAAACCCCAGGACCCCCAGCAAGTTGAAGAGATTGCTGCCGATGACATTGCCCACGGCGATATCCCGCTGGCCCCGCAGGGCCGCGAGCAGGGAAGTGGCGAGCTGGGGCAGGGAGGTGCTGACGGCAATCACCGTCAGTCCCATGACCCGCTCCGACAAGCCCAGATCGTCGGCCACGGTGACGGCGGCGCCTAGCAGCAAGTGTCCGGCGAAGACCAGCAGCCCCAGGCCGATAAGCACCATCAGCATGCTGCTGAACCTGGGCGCGAAACCGCGCTGGCCGGCTGGAGCGGGCAGGTGATGGCGTGCCGAGTGCCGCGACTGGCGCAACAGCAGGAGCAGGTACAGCACCAGGGCCGCCAGCAGGATGACGCCGTCGGAGGGGCTGAGACGCTCGTTATAGGCCAGGATGAATACCAGCAGGCTGGCACCGATCATCAACGGGATGTCCAGGCGCACCAGCTGTCGCGATACCCGCAGCGGAATGATCAGGGCCGATAGACCCAGGGTCACCAGGATGTTGAAGATGCTGCTGCCGATCACGCTGCCTACGGCGATATCGGTGTTGTCGGCCAGGGTCGCCTGCAGGCTGATGGCCATCTGCGGCGCGCTGCTGCCGAAGGCCACGATGCTCAAGCCCATGATCAGCGGACGTACATGCAGGCGTGCGGACAAACGTACTGCGGCACGCACCAGCAACTCGGCGCCGACGATCAGCATCACCAGGCCGCTGATGAGTTGGATCAGGCTGAGCAGGGGCAGTTCGGCAAAGGCGGTAATGGCTCGGGCTCCGTCGTTCAGTCGCTGAGGGCTTGGATGCGTACTTTGGCGGTGCCGCTGCGCAGCATGCCCAGCTGTTGCGCGGCAGCGCGGGATAAGTCGATCAGGCGGCCGCGAGTGTGCGGGCCACGATCGTTGATACGGACCACGACGCTTTTGCCGTTGCCCTGGTTGGTGACTTGCACTCGGGTGCCGAACGGCAGTTCGCGATGGGCCGCAGTGAGGCCGTTCTGATCGAAGGGCTCGCCGCTGGCGGTGCGTTTGCCATGATGGCGGGCGCCGTAATAGGAGGCTGTCCCGGTCTGGTCATAACCTCGAGGGTCGATGATATGGCTGCTGGCGCAGCCCGTGAGCAGAGCGAGCAGGGCACAGGCCACGAACCAGGGACGGGGAGTCATTATTCGCAGGAGCTGGCTTGCCAGCGAAGACGGGCTTGCATCCCCGCAATTTCGACTGACAAGCCAAGGCTGCATTTTTCGATCAGCCTTCGAGCTTGCTTTTCAGCAGCTCGTTGACCTGTTGCGGGTTGGCCTTGCCCTTGGAAGCTTTCATCGCCTGGCCGACGAAGAAGCCGAACATCTTGCCGCGCTTGGCCTCGTCGGCGGCGCGGTACTGTTCGACCTGTTCGGCGTTGGCCGCGAGCATTTCATCCAGCACCGCGGAGATCGCGCCGCTGTCGGTGACTTGCTTGAGGCCGCGCTTGTCGATGATCTCGTCGGCGCTGCCCTCGCCATTGGCCATGGCTTCGAACACGGTCTTGGCGATCTTGCCGGAGATGGTGTTGTCCTTGATCCGCAGCAGCATGCCGCCCAGTTGTTCGGCCGAGACCGGGGCTGCGTCGATTTCCAGGCCCTGCTTGTTCAGCAGGCTGCCCAGTTCGACCATGACCCAGTTGGCGGCGAGCTTGGCGTCACCGGCAATGCTGGCGACTTTCTCGAAGTAGTCCGCCTGCTCGCGGCTGGTGGCCAGGACGCTGGCGTCGTAGACCGACAGGCCGAACTGCTCCTGGAAGCGCTCGCGTTTCTGCGGTGGCAGTTCTGGCAGGGTGGCGCGTACCTGGTCGAGGAAGGAATCCTCGATAACCACGGGTAGCAGGTCCGGATCGGGGAAGTAACGGTAGTCGTTGGCTTCTTCCTTGCTGCGCATCGGACGGGTTTCGTCCTTGTTCGGGTCGTACAGGCGGGTCTGCTGGATCACTTTGCCGCCGTCTTCGATCAGATCGATCTGGCGACGGATCTCGCTGTTGATCGCCTTCTCGATGAAGCGGAACGAGTTGACGTTCTTGATCTCGCAGCGGGTGCCGAACTCGACCTGGCCCTTGGGGCGGACCGAGACGTTGCAGTCGCAACGCAGCGAGCCTTCGGCCATGTTGCCGTCGCAGATGCCCAGGTAGCGAACCAGCGCGTGGATCGACTTGACGTAGGCCACGGCCTCCTTGGCGCTGCGCATGTCCGGCTCGGACACGATTTCCAGCAGCGGCGTGCCGGCGCGGTTCAGGTCGATGCCGGTGGCACCGTTGAACTCTTCGTGCAGGCTCTTGCCGGCGTCTTCTTCCAGGTGCGCGCGGGTGATGCCGACGCGTTTCATGGTGCCGTCTTCCAGAGGGATGTCCAGGTGGCCCTTGCCAACGATTGGCAGCTCCATCTGGCTGATCTGGTAGCCCTTGGGCAGGTCTGGGTAGAAGTAGTTCTTGCGGGCGAACACGTTGTGCTGGCCGATCTCGGCGTCTACCGCCAGGCCGAACATCACCGCCATGCGCACCGCTTCCTGGTTCAGCACTGGCAGTACGCCGGGCATGCCCAGGTCGATCAGGCTGGCCTGGGTGTTGGGCTCGGCACCGAAGGCGGTGGAGCTACCGGAGAAAATCTTCGATTGAGTGGTGAGCTGGGTATGAATCTCCAGCCCGATCACGACTTCCCATTGCATGTGTGTCTCCTCAGAAGCCGGTTGGGGTGCGGGTGTGCCAGTCAGTGTTCAACTGATACTGGTGCGCAACGTTGAGCAAGCGGCCTTCCTGGAAATACGGGGCGAGCAGTTGCACGCCGACCGGCAAGCCGTCGACGAAACCGGCCGGCATCGACAGGCCCGGCAGGCCCGCGAGGTTGGCGGTAATGGTGTAGACGTCTTCCAGGTACGCGGCGACCGGATCGCTGCTCTTGGCGCCGAGCTTCCAGGCCGGGTTGGGCGTGGTCGGGCCGAGGATGATGTCGACTTCGTTGAAAGCGGTCATGAAGTCGTTCTTCACCAGGCGACGGATTTTCTGCGCCTTGAGGTAGTAGGCGTCGTAGTAGCCGGCGGACAGCGCGTAGGCGCCGACCATGATCCGGCGCTGCACTTCGCTGCCGAAGCCTTCGCCACGGGAGCGCTTGTACAGGTCTTCAAGGTTGGCCGGGTTCTCGCAACGGTAGCCGAAGCGCACGCCGTCGAAACGCGACAGGTTGGAGGAGGCTTCCGCCGGGGCGATCACGTAGTACGCGGGAATCGCGTGCTGCATGTTCGGCAGGCTGATTTCCTTGATCACCGCACCGAGCTTTTCCAGCTCCTTGATGCTGTTGTGGATCAGTTCGGCGATGTGCGGGTCGAGACCGGCGCTGAAGTACTCCTTCGGCACGCCGATGCGCAGGCCCTGCAGCGAGCCGCTGAGGCCGGCGCTGTAGTCCGGCACCGGTTCATCGATGCTGGTGGAATCGTTCGGGTCGAAGCCGGCCATGCCTTGCAGCAGGATCGCGCAGTCTTCGGCGGTGCGGGCCAGTGGGCCGCCCTGATCGAGGCTGGAGGCGTAGGCGATCATGCCCCAGCGGGAAACGCGACCGTAGGTCGGCTTCAGGCCGGTGAGGTTGGTGAAGGCGGCGGGCTGGCGGATCGAACCGCCGGTGTCGGTGGCGGTGGCCGCAGGCAGCAGGCGCGCGGCTACGGCGGCGGCGGAACCTCCGGACGAACCGCCGGGCACGTGCTCCAGGTTCCACGGGTTTTTCACTGCGCCGTACCAGCTCGACTCGTTGGCCGAGCCCATGGCGAATTCGTCCATGTTGGTCTTGCCCAGGGTCACGGCCCCGGCCGCGGCCAGCTTGGCGACCACGGTGGCGTCATAGGGCGCCTTGAAGTTGTCGAGCATCTTCGAACCGCAGCTGGTGCGGATGCCTTGGGTGCAGAACAGGTCTTTGTGGGCGATCGGTGCGCCCAGCAGGGCTCCGCTCTCACCGTTGGCGCGACGTTCGTCGGCGGCCTTGGCCTGGCCCAGGGCCAGGTCTTGGGTGAGGCTGATGAAACTGTTGATCTGCGGATCCAACTGAGCGATGCGCGCCAGCAGGGTCTGGGTCAGTTCTACAGAGGAAAACTTCTTGTCGGCGAGGCCGCGGGCGATCTCGGCCAGAGTCATGTGGTGCATTGCAGGCTCTTTCCCTTTAGTCGATGACTTTCGGAACCAGATACAGGCCGCTTTCGACCGCTGGTGCGATGGACTGATAGGCCTCGCGATGATTGGACTCGGTCACAACGTCTGCGCGCAGGCGCTGGCTGGCTTCCAGAGGGTGGGCCAGGGGCTCGATACCATCGGTATCGACTGCCTGCATTTCATCCACCAGCCCGAGAATGCTGTTAAGGGCGGAGGTGATGTGTGGAAGATCGCCTTCATTGAGCTTGATGCTGGCCAAATGAGCGATTTTTTCCACGTCGGAGCGTTCAAGCGCCATGGGATTCTCCAGTGGAAAACAAAAACGGATTTCGTCCGCGTGTTAGATTGTCGGAACACTACCGCATTTCTACGGTCTTATGGCCGCGATTGTGGGGTTTGGTGCACAGAAAAGCGGCCAATTTAACATATTGGCGCCTTGCCCAAAATCCCTGTCGTTGTTAGAGTTTGCCGCACTTTTTTACCCACGCGTTGCCTAGGGTCCCTTTCCCATGTTCAAGAAACTGCGTGGCATGTTTTCCAGCGATCTTTCCATTGACCTGGGCACTGCCAACACCCTTATTTACGTGCGCGAGCGCGGTATTGTCCTGAATGAACCATCGGTTGTGGCCATTCGGACCCACGGTAATCAGAAAAGTGTTGTTGCGGTTGGTACTGAGGCCAAGCGCATGCTCGGTCGTACTCCGGGCAACATTGCCGCCATTCGTCCGATGAAGGACGGCGTGATCGCCGACTTCAGCGTCTGCGAAAAGATGCTGCAGTACTTCATCAACAAGGTTCATGAAAACAGCTTTCTGCAGCCCAGCCCTCGTGTGCTGATCTGCGTTCCATGCAAGTCCACCCAGGTTGAACGTCGTGCCATCCGTGAGTCGGCCCTCGGCGCCGGTGCCCGTGAAGTGTTCCTGATCGAAGAGCCAATGGCCGCTGCGATCGGTGCCGGCCTGCCGGTTGAAGAAGCCCGTGGTTCGATGGTCGTGGACATCGGTGGTGGTACCACTGAAATCGCCCTGATCTCCCTGAACGGTGTGGTTTACGCCGAATCCGTACGTGTTGGCGGCGACCGTTTCGACGAGGCCATCATCACCTACGTGCGTCGCAACTACGGCAGCCTGATCGGTGAGTCCACCGCTGAGCGCATCAAGCAGGAAATCGGTACTGCCTATCCAGGCGGCGAAGTGCGTGAAGTCGACGTACGCGGCCGTAACCTGGCTGAAGGCGTGCCACGTGCCTTCACCCTGAACTCCAATGAAGTGCTGGAGGCTCTGCAGGAGTCCCTGGCAACCATCGTTCAGGCGGTGAAAAGTGCCCTGGAGCAATCGCCTCCGGAACTGGCTTCGGACATCGCCGAGCGCGGCCTGGTGCTGACCGGTGGTGGCGCTCTGCTGCGTGATCTGGACAAGCTGTTGGCCCAGGAAACCGGTCTGCCGGTGATCGTTGCCGAAGATCCGCTGACCTGTGTTGCTCGCGGCGGTGGCCGTGCATTGGAAATGATGGACAAACACACCATGGACCTGCTCTCCAGCGAGTAACTTCGCCGGTTGCATCTATGCTGTTGCGCTCACAGGCAGCACTTTGCAGTGCTGCCTGTGGCGTTTATCTTCTGTCAATCTGCATCCAGGCCGGTTTGATGCCGTATGAATAAACACAACATTTGCCTGGGAGGAGCGGCTTATTAAACCGCTTTTCGCCAAAGGCCCCTCATTGGGCGTGCGCCTCCTGGTGCTGGTCGTACTGTCGGTCGCACTGATGGTGGTCGATGCCCGCTTCACACTGCTCAAGCCAGTGCGTAGCCAGATGTCGCTGGTGTTGATGCAGTCCTACTGGATCACCGACCTGCCGCAGCGGCTATGGCAGGGCGTTGCCAGTCAATTCGGCAGTCGCACCGAGCTGGTCGCTGAAAACGAAAAACTCAAGACCGAAAACCTGCTGCTGCAGGGGCGCATGCAAAAGCTTGCCGCCTTGACCGAGCAGAACGTGCGTCTGCGCGAGTTGCTCAACTCTTCGGCACTGGTCAACGAGAAGGTTGAAGTGGCCGAGTTGATCGGCATGGACCCGAACCCCTTCACCCACCGCATCATCATCAATAAAGGTGAGCGCGATGGCGTCTTTCTCGGTCAGCCGGTGCTCGATGCCCGTGGCCTGATGGGACAGGTGGTGGAGTTGATGCCCTACACGTCCCGCGTGCTGCTGCTCACCGACACCACCCACAGCATTCCGGTACAGGTCAATCGCAATGGCCTGCGTGCCATTGCCAGTGGCACTGGCAACCCGGAGCGCCTGGAGTTGCGCCACGTGGCCGACACCGCCGATGTCAAGGAAGGCGATTTGCTGGTCAGTTCGGGCCTTGGCCAGCGTTTCCCCGCTGGATATCCGGTGGCCACGGTCAAGGAAGTGATCCACGATTCCGGTCAGCCATTCGCCATTGTGCGAGCGGTGCCCACTGCCGCGCTGAACCGCAGCCGTTACCTGTTACTGGTATTCAGTGATCCGCGCACGGCCGAAGAGCGGGCCAATGATGCGGCCCAGGCTCAGGAAGCCCAGGACCAGCAGGGTGGCAATACCACCCCGGTGGTGCCGACCACGGTGCCCAAGCCTGCGGTGACTCCAGCTGCGACCGCAGCCCCTGCCAGCGCCCCCGCGACTGCACCAGCGACTCCGGTCAAACCGGCCGCCCATGCTCCGGCCAAGCCGGTCAATAAACCTGTGGTGAAACCGGCGGCGGCCAAGCCTCCGGCTGCGGCACCGGCCACCACCGGAGGAAGAGAATAATGGCGGGTAGCACCTATTCGCAAAACGGCTGGATCGTCTGGCTGACGTTTCTGATCGGCATGCTGCTGAGTGTGTCGCCTTTGCCTCAGTTCATGGAAATCCTGCGCCCGCTATGGCTGGCCCTGCTACTGGCCTTTTGGGCCCTGGCCCTGCCGCACAAGGTGGGCATGGTCACGGCTTGGTGCCTTGGGCTGGCGGAGGATGTGCTTTACGGCACGCTCCTGGGGCAGAACGCCTTGATCCTGACGCTGATTACCTTCCTTGTGCTGTCCCTGCAACAGCGTCTGCGGATGTTCCCGATGTGGCAGCAGAGTTTGGTGATCCTGGTGATCTTTGGCTTGGCGCAGTTGGTCCAACTCTGGCTCAGTGCCCTGACCGGTAATCGCCAGCCGACCCTGGCGCTGGTCCTGCCAGCCCTGGTCAGTGCGCTGTTGTGGCCGTGGGTCAGCTTTGGCCTGCGTGGGTTGCGCCGACGTTTCAAAATCAATTAATTCGGTCAGGCATTGGCCCGCACCTCGACAGGGAGATGTCTTGATGAATCCGCTTTACCTCGCTTCCGGTTCGCCCCGTCGGCGTGAGCTGCTCACCCAGATCGGTGTGCCCTTCACCGCCATCAGCGCGGACATCGATGAAACTCCGCTGGCTGATGAATCCCCTGCGGCTTATGTCGAGCGTCTTGCCCGTGGCAAGGCGGCGGCCGGGCGCGCCCTGATCACCAGCAGCGAATCCCGGGCCCCGGCCTGTGTGCTGGGAGCCGATACGGCCGTGGTGCTGGACGGGCGGATCCTCGGCAAACCGCTGGACCAGGCCGACGCCCTGGCGATGCTCATGGCGCTGGCCGGGCGCGAGCACGAAGTGTTGACCGCCATTGCCCTGCTCGACGGGGAGCGCTGCGAGTCGAGAGTGGTGCGCAGCCTGGTGCGGTTTCGCGCCATCTCCCCTGAGGAAGCGAGCATCTACTGGGCCAGCGGCGAGCCTCGGGACAAGGCCGGCGGTTATGCAATCCAGGGGCTTGCGGCGGTGTTTGTGTCAGGGCTCAATGGCAGTTACTCCGCTGTGGTTGGCTTGCCGGTGTGCGAAACCGCAGAACTGCTTGGCCATTTCGGCATACCCTGTTGGCAAAACCTTCCAGTGCGCTAAAGCGCCGTACCCGACTGCTGCGGCCTTCTATGAACACGCCTGAACGAGACACTGCCATGAGTGAAGAGATTCTGATCAACATCACGCCGATGGAATCACGGGTGGCGGTGGTCGAAAACGGAGTGCTGCAAGAGGTTCACGTCGAACGGACCCAGCGCCGCGGTATCGTTGGCAACATCTATAAAGGCAAGGTGGTGCGGGTATTGCCTGGCATGCAGGCCGCCTTCGTCGATATCGGCCTGGACCGCGCAGCGTTTATTCATGCTGCGGAAATTTCCACCCGTGAAGGTACGGCGGTGGAAAGCATCAGTGCCCTGGTGCATGAAGGGCAGAGCCTGGTGGTGCAAGTCACCAAAGACCCCATCGGCACCAAGGGCGCCCGACTGACCACCCAGTTGTCGATTCCTTCACGTTATCTGGTGTACATGCCCCGTACCGCCCATGTCGGCATCTCGCTGAAGATCGAGGATGAAGCCGAGCGTGAGCGCTTGAAGCAGGTGGTCAGCGACTGCGTGGCCCAGGAAGGCATCAAGGAGGCGGGCGGGTTCATCCTGCGTACTGCCGCCGAGGGCGCCGGTGCCGATGAGATCCTGATGGACATTCGCTACCTGCGTCGGCTCTGGGATCAGATCGGCGTTCAGATCAAGACCATTGGCGCGCCCAATGTGATCTACGAAGACCTGGGCCTGGCGCTGCGTACCCTGCGGGATCTGGTGAGCCCGAAAATCGAGAAGATCCGCATCGACTCCCGGGAAACCTTCCAGAAGACCACTCAGTTCGTTGCCGAGCTGATGCCGGAAATCGCCGATCGCCTGGAGCACTACCCCGGTGAGCGGCCGATCTTCGACCTGTACGGCGTCGAGGATGAAATCCAGAAGGCCCTGGAGCGCAAGGTGCCACTCAAGTCCGGTGGTTATCTGGTGGTGGACCCGGCGGAAGCCATGACCACCATCGACGTCAACACCGGGGCCTTCGTCGGTCATCGCAATCTTGAGGAAACCATCTTCAAGACCAACCTCGAAGCCGCTACCGCCATTGCCCGGCAGCTGCGCCTGCGCAACCTGGGCGGGATCATCATCATCGACTTCATCGACATGGAAGACGAGGAGCATCAGCGTCAGGTACTGCGGACCCTGGAGAAGCAACTGGAGCGCGATCACGCCAAGACCAACATCATCGGCATCACCGAACTGGGCCTGGTGCAGATGACCCGCAAACGCACGCGCGAGAGCCTGGAGCAGGTGCTCTGCGAGCCCTGCAGCAGTTGTCAGGGACGGGGCAAGCTGAAGACCCCGGAAACCATCTGTTACGAAATATTCCGTGAAATCCTCCGTGAGGCCCGGGCTTATCAGGCAGAAGGGTATCGAGTGCTGGCCAATCAGAAAGTGGTGGATCGTCTGCTGGACGAAGAGTCGGGCAATGTGGCGGAGTTGGAAGGTTTTATCGGCCGTACCATCAGGTTCCAGGTCGAAACCATGTACTCCCAGGAACAATACGACGTGGTGCTGCTCTGATTTCCCGTGTTTTACACCACTGGAAACGGCTGGCTTCAGCTTTTTGCATGACTTTTGCCATGGGAGCCAACTGAGATGGAGCGGCTGATCCGCTTGTTCACCACGCTGATTCGCTGGGGGCTGGGTGCCTGCGCGTTGCTGTTGGTGGTGACGGCCTTGTACGTCAGCCTGGGTCGGGAACTGACTCCGCTGGTGGCTGAGTACCAGGCCGAGGTCGAAGCCAAGGTGCAGCAGGCCGTGGGGCTGCCGGTGCATATCGGTAGCCTGGAAGGGCGTTGGAGCGGACTGTCGCCGATTCTCCTGGCACACGATGTGATGGTGGGCGAGGGGGCCAACGCCCTGCGCCTGGACCAGGTCAGCGTGGCCCCGGACATGCTCGGCAGCCTGTTGGCCCGTGACCTGCGCATAGGGCGCCTGGAGCTCAGCGGTCTGAGTCTGAGCCTCAAGGAAGGCGCGGACGGCCAATGGCAATTGCAAGGCCTGCCAATGCAGCAGGACCAACCCATGGATCCGGGACAACTGCTGACTCGCTTGCAGCAAGTCGCGGAACTCTCCCTGTTGGACAGCCAAGTCACTTTGCTGCCGCAGGATCATTCGCCGCTGGCCCTGACCTATGTCGGACTCAATCTGCGCACCGGTCCCAGCCGCCAGCGCCTGGACCTGCGCCTGACCCTGCCGGACGGGCAGCCCTTGGCCGTCAACCTGCGCACACGCATCCAGGCGGATGCATGGCGCGACGCCCGGGCCGAGCTGTACCTGAGCCTGCCGCAAAGTGACTGGTCGCGCTGGCTGCCAGCCCGTGTCACTCAGCAATGGAAACTCTCCGAACTCAAGGCCGGTGGCGAGCTGTGGCTGACCTGGGCCAAGGGCACAGTGCAGAGCGCGGCGCTGCGCTTGAATGCGCCACAGCTCAGCGGCGCCTATGCCGAGCGCACGCCAGTCACCCTGAAGAATCTGGCGTTGAATGCCTTCTTCCAGCGCAGCGATCAGGGCCTGCAGGTACAACTCGATTCCCTGGCGCTGAGCCTTGGCGAAACCCGCTGGGAATCGCGCCTGCAACTGCAGCAAACCCAGGCCGGCGATAACCGTGAAGAACTCTGGCATCTGCAAGCCGACCGCCTGGACCTGACGCCGCTCACGCCGATCCTCAATGCCCTGGCACCTTTGCCGCAAGGCCTGGCCACCACCATCGAGCGCTTGAAGGTTAGCGGCGGGCTGCGCAATGTGCTGCTCGACTATCGCCCCCAGAACACCGGCGACCAGCGGCTGAGCTTTGCCGCCAACCTTGATCGGGTCGGCTTCGACGCCTATCACGGCGCTCCGGCGGCGCGAAACGTCAGTGGCAGCATCAGCGGCGACCTGGGTAAGGGCGAGCTGCGCATGGACAGCAAGGATTTCTCCCTGCACCTGTACCCGATCTTCGCCAAGCCCTGGCAGTACATCCAGGCCAACGCCACCCTGACCTGGAAACTCGACAAACAAGGTTTCACCCTGATCGCGCCCTACCTCAAGGTGCTGGGGGAAGAGGGCAAGATTGCCGGCGATTTCCTGATCCGGCTGCACTTCGACCACAGCCAGGAAGACTACATGGACCTGCGGGTCGGCCTGGTGGACGGCGATGGGCGCTACACCGCCAAGTACCTGCCCCAGGTGCTCAGTCCGGCGCTGGATGAATGGCTGCGTACGGCGATCCTCAAGGGCGCGGTGGATGAGGGGTTCTTCCAATACCAGGGTTCGCTGAACCATGACGCTATCGAGGCGGCTCGCAGCATCAGCCTGTTCTTCAAGGTGCATGACGCCGAACTGGCGTTCCAGCCGGGCTGGCCGCACCTGAGCAAGATCAGCGGCGACGTGTTCGTCGAAGACAGCGGCGTACGCATCGTCGCCAGCAAGGGGCAGCTGTTGGATACCAAGGTGCGGGATGTTTTCGTCAACATTCCCCATTCCGTTGCCGGTCAGAGCAGCCACATGTTCATCGACGGCAGTTTTGCCGGCGGCCTGGGTGACGGGGTGAAGATTCTGCAGGAAGCACCGATCGGCACCGCATCGACCTTTGCCGGCTGGCAGGGCGAGGGTGACCTGCAAGGCAAGCTGAACCTGGACATCCCCCTGGTCAAGGGCGAGGAACCGAAGATCCTGGTGGACTTCAAGACTGACAAGGCGCGCCTCAAACTCAGTGAACCCGAGTTGGAACTGACCCAGCTCAAGGGCGACTTCCGCTTTGACAGTGCCAGGGGCCTGAGCGGTACAGGCATCAGCGCCCAGGCTTTCGATCGGCCGGTCACGGCGCAGATCTTTGCCGATGGCAAGCCAGGCAAGCCCAATACCCGGGTGGTTGCCAAGGGCCAGGTTACGGTGAAGAAACTCACCGACTGGTTGAAAGTCAGCCAGCCGTTGCCGGTGTCCGGCGAAGTGCCCTTTCAGTTGCAACTGAACCTTGACGGTGCCGACAGTCAATTGATGGTCAACTCCAGCCTCAAGGGCGTGGCGGTGGACCTGCCGGCGCCGTTTGGCATGGCTGCCAGCACCGGGCGTAACAGTGTGTTTCGCATGACCCTGCAAGGGGCCGAGCGGCGCTACTGGTTCAAATACGGCGAGTTGGCCGACTTCACTTTCGCGGCGCCCAGCGGCAAGCTCGCCGAGGGTCGGGGCGAACTGTTCCTCGGCGATGGTGCGGCCTTGCTGCCTCCTGGCAAAGGGCTGCGGGTACGGGGGATCCTCTCCGAGCTGGATGTGGAACCGTGGAAGGCCCTGGTGGATCGCTATGCTGGAAAGGACCCGGGGGGCAGCGCCAAGCAGTTGCTCAGCAGTGCGGACTTCAAGGTCGGCAAGCTCAGCGCCTTCGGCACCTCGCTGGATCAGGTCAACCTGCTGCTGAGCCGCAAGCCCTCTGCCTGGGAGCTGCAGATCGACAGTCAACAGGCCAAGGGCAAAGTCGGGATTCCCGATGCCAAGGTGGCGCCAATGGTCATCGACATGGCGTACGTACGCCTGCCGGCCGCCGACCCGACGGCCCAGACCGATGAAAATGCACCTGATCCTTTGGCTTCAGTGGACCCGAAGAACGTTCCGCCCCTGGATATTTCCATTGCCCAACTGTTCCAGGGCCAGGACCTGATCGGTCGCTGGGCGCTCAAGGTTCGGCCGACGGCCAAGGGCATGGTCTTCAATGGCCTGGACCTGGGCCTCAAGGGCATGCAGTTGCAAGGCGAGGGGGGCTGGGAAGGTCAGGCCGGTGCCAGCAGCAGTTGGTACCGTGGCCGTATTGGTGGCAAGAACCTGGCGGATGTGCTCAAGGGCTGGGGCTTCGCACCGACCGTAACCAGTGAAGACTTTCACCTGGATGTCGATGGCCGCTGGCCGGGCTCACCGGCCTGGGTGGGCTTGAAGCGCTTCTCCGGCAGCCTGGACGCCACCCTGCGCAAGGGACAGTTCGTTGAAGTCGAAGGCGGGGCCCAGGCCCTGCGGGTATTCGGCCTGCTCAACTTCAACTCCATCGGCCGGCGCCTGCGCCTGGACTTCTCCGACCTGTTCGGCAAGGGCTTGAGCTATGACCGGGTCAAGGGCGTGCTGGCGGCGAGCAATGGCGTGTATGTCACTCGCGAGCCGATCACCCTCACGGGGCCGTCGAGCAATCTGGAGCTCAATGGCACCCTGGATATGGTGGCCGATCAGGTGGACGCCAAGCTGCTGGTGACCCTGCCGGTCACCAACAACCTGCCGATTGCCGCGCTGATCGTCGGGGCGCCTGCGGTGGGCGGGGCGTTGTTCCTGATCGACAAGCTGATCGGAGACCGCGTGGCGCGCTTTGCCAGCGTCAAATACAACGTCAAAGGCCCGTGGAAAGATCCCCAAATCACCTTCGACAAGCCGTTTTGAGAATCCTCGATTCGTGCCTATGGAGTAGCATGGCGGCCTACCCTACAAGGAGTTCGCCATGTCTCTTGCGGTGATTCAAATGGTCAGTCAGAGCGATGTGCTGGCCAATCTGAACCAGGCTCGGAGCCTGCTTGAGCAAGCCGCCGTTGCTGGCGCCAAGCTGGCCGTGCTGCCGGAAAACTTCGCCGCCATGGGCCGCCGCGACATGGCAGCCATCGGTCGCGCCGAAGCCCTGGGCGAAGGTCCGATCCTGCCATGGTTGAAACAGACCGCCCGCGACCTCAGGTTATGGATAGTGGCCGGCACCTTGCCGCTGCCCCCCGAGGATCAGCCCGAGGCCAAGGCCAACGCCTGTTCATTGTTGGTGGACGATCAGGGACAGATTGTGGCGCGCTACGACAAGCTGCATCTGTTCGATGTCGACGTGGCGGACAATCGCGGACGCTATCGCGAATCCGATGACTATGCTCATGGAGACCGCGTGGTAGTGGCGGATACGCCGGTGGGTCGGTTGGGGCTGACGGTTTGTTATGACCTGCGCTTTCCCGAGCTGTACAGCGAATTGCGCGCCGCCGGCGCTGAACTGATTACCGCGCCTTCGGCTTTTACCGCGGTGACCGGCGCCGCCCATTGGGAGGTGCTGATCCGGGCCCGGGCCATTGAAACCCAGTGCTACCTGCTGGCGGCGGCCCAGGGTGGCGTGCATCCCGGCCCACGGGAAACCTACGGCCATGCGGCCATCGTCGACCCATGGGGACGCGTGCTGGCGGAGCAGGATCAAGGTGAGGGCGTGCTGTTGGCCGAGCGCGACAGCAGTGAACAGGCGTCCATTCGGGCGCGGATGCCGGTGGTCAGTCACCGGCGCATTTTCTCGCAAGGCGTTCAACGGCTTGCATAAGTACGACGAATTTAAGGCCAAAGCATATGAGCGGGTTGTTGTCCTCAGTCAGTGAACATCTTCTAGCCCCTGGCGGCGTGACCATCGAAAGCTTGCAGGGCGTGCTGGGGGATCTGGCCGGCCCGGGCATCGATGCCGCCGACCTGTATTTCCAGGGGCAGATTTCCGAGTCCTGGTCCCTGGAAGACGGGATCGTCAAGGAAGGCAGTTTCAACCTCGACCAAGGGGTGGGTGTGCGTGCGCAGTCCGGGGAGAAGACCGGCTTTGCCTACAGCAACGCCATCACCCTGGAAGCCCTGGGACTGGCGGCCCGTGCTGCGCGTTCGATCTCTCGGGCCGGACAGAACGGTACGGTGCAGGCCTTCACCAGCCAGGACGTGGCGCAACTGTATGCGCCGGACAATCCTCTGGAAGTCATCAGCCGGGCCGAGAAAGTCGAACTGCTCAAGCGAGTGGACGCGGCGACTCGTGCTCTGGACCCGCGTATCCAGCAGGTCAGCGTGAGCATGGCCGGGGTCTGGGAGCGGATTCTGGTGGCCTCGACGGACGGCGGCCTGGCGGCGGATGTGCGGCCGTTGGTGCGCTTCAACGTCAGCGTCATCGTCGAGCAGAATGGCCGCCGCGAGCGCGGTGGCCATGGTGGCGGCGGGCGTACCGATTACCGCTATTTCCTCACTGAAGATCGGGCCATGGGCTATGCCCGTGAAGCGCTGCGTCAGGCCCTGGTCAATCTCGAAGCCATTCCGGCACCGGCGGGCACCTTGCCGGTGGTACTCGGCTCCGGCTGGTCCGGTGTGCTGCTGCACGAAGCCGTGGGCCACGGCCTGGAAGGCGACTTCAACCGCAAGGGCAGCTCGGCCTACAGCGGCCGCATGGGCGAGAGGGTGGCTTCCAAGCTTTGCACCATCGTCGACGATGGCACCCTGGCTGGGCGTCGCGGCTCCCTGAGTGTGGACGACGAAGGTACCCCGACCGAATGCACCACCCTGATCGAGAACGGTGTGCTCAAGGGCTATATGCAGGACAAACTCAATGCCCGCCTGATGGGCGTGGCCCGCACTGGCAACGGGCGTCGTGAGTCCTACGCGCACTTGCCGATGCCGCGCATGACCAACACCTACATGCTGGCTGGCGAAAGCGATCCGGCGGAAATCATCGCCTCGGTGAAGAAAGGCATCTATTGCGCCAACCTTGGCGGCGGCCAGGTGGACATCACCAGCGGCAAGTTCGTGTTTTCCACCAGCGAGGCGTATCTGATCGAAGACGGCAAGATCACCGCACCGGTCAAGGGCGCGACCCTGATTGGCAACGGTCCTGAAGCGATGAGCCGAGTGTCGATGGTGGGCAACGATTTGTCCCTGGACAGCGGCGTTGGCACTTGTGGCAAGGACGGGCAATCAGTGCCGGTAGGCGTCGGTCAGCCAACCTTGAAGATCGATGCGATCACCGTGGGTGGCACAGGGGCATAAGAGAAGAGGGCGCCGGGTGAACTGCTGGGCAGCTCACCCGTGGAGGACTTAACGCAGACCGCGTTGGGTCTCGTCCAGCTCGCGGATGTACTTGAAGATTTTACGGCTGGAGGCCGGTGCCTTGTTATGGGCCACCTCGTGCTGGGCCTGACGAATCAGGGAGCGCAGTTGCTGGCGATCGGCGTCCGGGTATTCACTGACGAACTTTTCCAGAACGTCATCGCCGCCGCCGATCAGGCGGTCACGCCAACGTTCCAGGTTATGGAAACGTTCGTTGTACTGCCGGGTGGAGGCGTCGAGTTGGTCGAGCAGTTGCAGAATCGCGTCGGTGTCCTGGTCACGCATCAGCTTGCCGATGAATTGCAGGTGGCGCTTTCGGGCGATATGGGCGACGTGCTTGGGCGCATCCGCCAGGGCCCGGCGCAAGGCGTCGGTCAACGGCAGTTTGTTCAGCAAGTCAGGCTTGAGAGTGGTAAGGCGCTCGCCGAGATCAACCAGAGCATGCAGCTCGCGTTTGACCTGGGATTTGCTTTTCTCCCCATCGAGGGAGTCGTCGTAAGAATCAACCATGGTGGCAGTCCGCAAAGAAACGCCGCCATGATAACCAGTCGAGGGCCGCTTGTCCGGCCCGGTCGCTCGCCGGCCTTAATCGAAAGCAGAATTTGAGTGGAGAACAGCATGAGTGCAGCACAAAGCGTCGGCCCACAGGCTTTGCCGGCCCTGCAGGAGCAAGTCGAGCAGATCGTTGCCGAGGCCAAGCGCCAGGGGGCCAGTGCCTGCGAAGTAGCGGTGTCTCTGGAGCAGGGCCTGTCGACTTCGGTGCGCCAGCGGGAAGTGGAAACCGTGGAGTTCAACCGCGACCAGGGCTTTGGCATCACCCTCTATGTGGGCCAGCGCAAGGGTTCGGCCAGCACCTCTGCCAGCGGCCCCGAGGCCATTCGTGAAACCGTGGCCGCGGCCCTGGCAATCGCCAAGCACACCTCCGAAGACGAAGCCTCGGGGCTGGCCGATGCATCCTTGATGGCCAAGGACCTGCAGGACTTCGACCTGTTCCATGCCTGGGACATCACCCCAGAGCAGGCCATCGAACAGGCCCTGGCCTGTGAAGCTGCGGCCTTTGCCGCCGACAGCCGGATCAAGAATGCCGACGGCACCACCCTGAGCACCCATCAGGGCTGCCGGGTGTATGGCAACAGTCACGGTTTTATCGGTGGTTATGCCTCCACTCGCCACAGTCTGAGCTGCGTGATGATTGCCGAGGCTGACGGCCAGATGCAGCGTGACTACTGGTATGACGTCAATCGCCAGGGCCAGTTGCTGGCCGACCCTGCGAGCATTGGTCAGCGTGCTGCCCAACGCGCAGCCAGTCGACTTGGCGCCCGCCCGGTGCCGACCTGCGAAGTGCCGGTGCTGTTTTCCGCGGAACTGGCCGGCGGCCTGTTCGGCAGTTTTCTCGGCGCGATTTCCGGCGGCAATCTGTATCGCAAGTCATCCTTCCTTGAAGGCGCCTTGGGCCAACAGCTGTTTCCCCAGTGGCTGACCATCGATGAGCGTCCGCACCTGATGCGCGCCATGGGCAGTTCGGCGTTCGATGGTGACGGCCTGGCCACTTACGCCAAGCCTTTCGTCAAGGACGGTGAACTGGTGTCCTATGTGCTGGGTACCTACTCGGGTCGCAAGCTGGGCATGCCGAGCACCGCCAACGCCGGTGGCGTGCACAACCTGTTCGTCACCCATGGCGATGAAGACCAGGCGGCGCTGCTGCGGCGTATGGGGCGTGGCCTGTTGGTGACCGAGCTGATGGGGCATGGCCTGAACATGGTCACCGGGGATTACTCCCGTGGTGCGGCGGGTTTCTGGGTCGAGAATGGCGAGATCCAGTTCGCGGTACAGGAAGTCACCATTGCCGGGAATTTGCGGGACATGTTCAAGCAGATCATTGCCGTGGGTAACGACCTGGAACTGCGCAGCAACATCCGCACCGGCTCGGTGCTGATCGAACGCATGACTGTCGCTGGTAGCTGACCGCCCTCCTGGGTCACCCCAACGCGCCACCTCCCCGGGTGGCGCGTTTTTTTGTGCCTGGCGCTTTCTAGGAGCTGGCTTGCCAGCGAAGGCGTCCTGACGCTCGATACCAGGCTCAGGGGCTCATTCGCCGCCAAGTCGGCTCCTACAAGAGTTGGGCAAAATTCGTACAAGTCAGATTGATTTGATTCTCAATATCATTTAATAATGAAAATCATTATTCAATGAGCCCAGGTCATGAGTTCTGCCTTGCACGAGCAGCCCTACCTCGAAAGCTGGCGCTGGATGAGTCGCCAGATCCGTTGCGCACTGGAACCGGACGAACCGCGTCTGATCGAGCATTACCTCGCCGAGGGCCGCTACCTGGCGTGCTGCACCGCGATGTCGGCCTGGACCGTCGCTGAAACCTCCTTCCGTTTGTTGATCGATACCGCTACCGATACTGCGCTGCCCTGGCACTGGCGCAGCCTGTGCCTGGATCAGGCCTGGCGGCCATTGCGTGACATGGAGCGGTTGTCTTTGTGCAAGTGCCGGCTCAAGCGCTGGCAAAGCCATGCCTGGCAACTGGCGACCTGCTCGCTGTTGCCTTCCATTCCTCTGATTGAACTGGTGCAAGGATTTCCCGATGAGTAATACCCGTATCGAACGAGACAGCATGGGCGAACTGCAGGTCCCGGAGCAGGCCTTGTATGGCGCGCAGACTCAGCGCGCGGTGGATAACTTTCCCATCAGCGGGCAACGCATGCCGGCAGCCTTCATTCGTGCCCTGATTCTGGCCAAGGCTGCAGCGGCCGAGGCCAACGTCGAGCTTGGGCAGCTCAGCGCATCCCAGGGCAAGGCCATTGTCGATGCCGCCCAGGGCTTGCTGGAGGGTGACTTCATGCAGCACTTCCCGGTGGATATCTTCCAGACCGGCTCCGGTACCAGTTCCAACATGAACGCCAACGAAGTGCTGGCGACCTTGGCCAGCCGCCTGATGGGCGAGCCGGTCAATCCCAATGACCACGTCAACTGTGGTCAGAGCAGCAACGACATCATTCCCACCACCATTCACGTCAGCGCAGCCCTGACCCTGCATGAGCAACTGCTGCCGGCACTGGTGCATCTGGTGGAGGTCATCGAGCGCAAGGCGGTGCAGGTACATCCCTTCATCAAGACCGGTCGTACCCACCTGATGGATGCCATGCCGGTGCGAATGAGCCAGGTGCTGGACGGTTGGGCGCAGCAGCTCAAGGCCAATATTGCTCACTTGCAGGACCTGCTACCGAGCCTGCAGGCCCTGGCTCAGGGCGGCACCGCCGTGGGTACTGGAATCAACGCTCACCCCGAGTTCGCTGCGCGCTTCAGCCGGCAGTTGAGCAAGCTGACCCAGGTGCAGTTCACCCCGGGCAAGAACCTGTTCGCCCTGATCGGCTCACAGGACACGGCGGTCACGGTGTCCGGCCAGCTCAAGGCCACTGCGGTGTCGTTGATGAAGATCGCCAACGACCTGCGCTGGATGAACTCCGGTCCACTGGCGGGGCTTGGCGAGATCGAGCTGGAGGGGCTGCAGCCGGGCTCGTCGATCATGCCGGGCAAGGTCAATCCGGTGATTCCGGAAGCCGTGGCGATGGTCGCGGCCCAAGTCATTGGCAACGACAGCACCATCACCGTGGCCGGGCAATCGGGCAACTTCGAGCTCAACGTAATGCTGCCGATCATTGCCCAGAACCTGCTCGGTAGCATTGAACTGCTGGCCAACTCCAGTCGCCTGTTGGCGGACAAGGCCATTGCCAGCTTCAAGGTCAACGAGCCCAAGCTCAAGGAAGCACTGTCACGCAACCCGATCCTGGTGACTGCTCTGAACCCGATCATTGGGTATCAGAAGGCCGCTGAAATTGCCAAGACTGCCTACAGGCAAGGTCGCCCGGTGATCGACGTGGCACTTGAACTCACTGATCTGCCACGCAGCCAGCTTGAGGTCCTGCTGGACCCGGAAAAACTCACCGCAGGCGGCGTTTAACTCCCAACACCGCTTTGGAGGCTCACCATGGAGCACTGGAAACGCACGATCGAAAGGGCCAATCGCCTCTTTATGCAGGGCGAACTGGTGGATGCTCGCGAGTTCTACCTGCAGGCACTGGCCTTGGCGCAGGTGTTGTTCGAGCGCTGGGGGGATGCTGACGAGGCGGTGGCAGCCTGTGTGATTTCCCATCACAACCTGGCGGACCTGCATTTGCGCCTGAACCAGCCGGAGGAGAGCGCAGAGTACCTCTGCGCGATCCACCAGCGCCTGCTGCAGACCATGCAGGACAGCCGCCTCAGCCCGGCCTTGCGCGAGGCGGCTTTGCGCCAGAGCAGCAAGACCTACGTCGAACTGCTGAATTTCATCGGTGATCACGGTGAATACCCCCGTACTCATCGTTTGCTGGACAGCAACGTCGCGGGCCTGTCAGCCGACAGCCCGCTAGCCGACAGCCCCTCTTACGGAGCCCATTGATATGTCCTTTACCTTGCCTGCACTGCCTTATGCCTACGACGCCCTGGAGCCGCACATCGATGCGCAGACCATGGAGATTCACTACAGCAAGCACCACCAGACCTACATCAACAATCTCAATGCCGCTGTAGAAGGCACTGAATGGGCGGGCTGGGAAGTCGAAAAACTGGTGGCCAGCGTCCAGCAACTGCCGGAAAAACTTCGGGCCGCGGTGATCAACCAAGGGGGTGGCCACGCCAACCATTCGCTGTTCTGGGCGGTGATGACCCCGGCCGGCGGCGGTAAGCCCGAGGGTGCCCTGGCTCAGGCAATCGAGCAGCAGCTGGGTGGTTTCGAGCGCTTCAAGGAGGCGTTCACTAAGGCTGCGCTGACCCGTTTCGGCAGTGGCTGGGCCTGGCTCAGCGTGACTCCGGAGAAAAAGCTGCTGGTGGAAAGCAGCGGTAACCAGGACAGCCCGCTGATGAATGGCAACACGCCGATTCTCGGTCTGGACGTGTGGGAGCACGCCTACTACCTGCGTTATCAGAACCGTCGGCCGGAATACATCAATGCGTTCTACAACGTGATCAATTGGCCGGAAGTCGCTCAACGCTATCAGGCCGCGATGGCCTGATACCTCCATTCATAACAAGACCTAAGGCCGACTATGGGCACTGAAACACTGGCGATCAGCAGCGGACGGATGTTTCGTTATGCCTTCGGTTCGCTGTTGCTGTTGGCGGGCACTGCGCTGCTGGTGGCTCAAGGGCTGAGCTGGCTGGATCTGGAGCCAAGGTTGTTGCGCGCCTTGCAGGGTGGGTCGCTTTGCGCACTGGGCACGGCACTGGGGGCGGTCCCGGTGCTGGTGATCCGCAGAATGCCGATGGCCGTGAGCGATACGTTGCTGGGTTTTGGCGCTGGGGTGATGCTGGCGGCGACGGCGTTTTCGCTGATCGTTCCCGGTATTGCCGCTGCTCAAGACTTGGGCTTGTCTGCCTGGGGCTCCAGTGGCCTGGTTTGCGCCGGCATCATGCTGGGGGCTTTTGGCTTGTTCCTGGTGGATCGCAAGGTGTCGGGAGCCAGCCCTGAAGTGCTGGTAGGTACGGCGGAGCGTCCGGTGATTGCGCCACGCATCTGGCTGTTTGTCTTCGCCATCATTGCCCACAACATTCCGGAAGGCATGGCGGTGGGGGTGTCGGCAGGGGGCGGCATGGCGGACGCGGACAGCTTGGCCATGGGGATTGCCCTGCAGGATGTACCGGAGGGGCTGGTGATCGCTCTGGTGCTGGCGGGGGCGGGGATGTCGCGGGTCAGGGCATTTCTGATTGGCGCCGCTTCAGGCTTGGTAGAGCCGGTCTTTGCCTTGCTCTGTGCCTGGTTGGTCAGTCTGGCGCAGGTGCTGCTGCCGCTGGGGTTGGCCTTGGCGGCGGGAGCCATGTTGCTGGTGGTGACTCACGAAGTGATTCCCGAGTCCCGCCGCAATGGTCACGAAAAGCTCGCCAGCCTCGGATTGTGCATCGGCTTTTGCCTGATGATGGTGATGGACACGGCGCTTGCCTGAGGGCCGTTTGGCGAGTGGCCCGCAGGGGCTTACTCGCCCTCGTCGAAGTAGTTGTTGATCAATGCCACCAGCGCATTCAGCGCTTCCTGTTCCTGCTCGCCTTCGGTCTTCAGATGGATCTTGGTGCCCTTGCCTGCGGCGAGCATCATCATGGCCATGATGCTTTTGCCGTCCACCATTGACTCCGGGCTCCTGCCGGCGCGGATCTGGCAGGGGAACTGTCCCGCTACACCGACGAATTTGGCTGAAGCGCGGGCGTGCAAACCCAGTTTGTTGATGATCTCGATTTCCAGAGCTGGCATCGCGGGGTAGATCCTTTCAGCTAAGGTCGCGGTGGCGAACCTGGACGTTCTTCAGGGTTTTTTGCAACACCTTGCCCAGGCGCTCGGTCAGGTACACGGAGCGGTGATGTCCGCCGGTGCAGCCAATGGCAATGGTCACGTAGGCGCGGTTGCTGGCAGCGAAGCGTGGCAGCCACTTGAGCAGATAGCTTTCGATGTCCTGGAACATTTCTTCGACATCGGGCTGTGCGGCCAGGTATTCGGCCACGGGAGCGTCCAGACCGGATTGGGCGCGCAGTTCGGGCTTCCAGTACGGATTGGGCAGGCAGCGCACGTCGAACACCAGGTCGGCGTCCACCGGCATGCCGCGCTTGAAACCGAAAGACTCCACCAGGAACGCGGTCCCGGGTTCGGGTTGGTTCAGCAGGCGCAGCTTGATGGTGTCCCGCAATTGGTAGAGGTTCAGATTGGTGGTGTTGACCTTGAGGTCGGCCAGATCGACGATCGGCCCCAGCAGTTGAGTCTCATCGTGGATGGCTTCAGCAAGCGAGCGATTGGCACTGCTCAGCGGGTGGCGCCGCCGGGTTTCCGAGAAGCGCTTGAGCAGGGTTTCCTCATCGGCGTCCAGATAGAGCACGTCGCACTGGATATGCCGGCTGCGCACTTCTTCCAGCAACTCGGGGAAGCGCGACAGATGGCTGGGCAGGTTTCGGGCGTCGATGGAAACCGCTACCAGAGGTTGTGCCAGTTCCGTGTGAATCAACGCGCGCTCGGCCAGCTCGGGCAGCAAGCCGGCGGGAAGGTTGTCGATGCAGTAGTAGCCGTGGTCCTCAAGAACATCGAGGGCGGTGCTTTTACCTGAGCCGGAGCGGCCGCTGACAATGATCAAGCGCATGGTTACTGACCGTTTTGCTCGTCCAGGACAACCTGATACAAGGCTTCATTGCTGGTGGCACTGCGCAGCCGGTCACGGACTTCCTTGCGATCGAGCATGCTGGCGATCTGCCGGAGCAGTTCCAGGTGTGCGTCGGTGGCGGCTTCCGGAACCAGGAGGACGAACAGCAGATCCACGGGGGCACCGTCGATGGCGTCGAAATCGATCGGAGCGTCCAGGTGCATCAATGCACTGATAGGCGACTCACAGCCTTTGAGGCGGCAGTGGGGAATGGCGATGCCGTTGCCAAAACCGGTGGAACCGAGTTTTTCACGGGCGATCAGGCTCTCGAAGACATCCTGCATCTCCAGATCAGGCACTTCGCGGCTGATCAGGTTGGCAATTTGTTCGAGGGCGCGTTTTTTACTGCCGCCCGGCACGTTCACCAGGGAACGGCCGGGGGTCAGGATACTTTCAAGTCGGATCATGGGAGGGGAGTGTTAGCGACCCGTGCCTTGGAGAAGGTGGAGTTGCTTTTCCTTATGCTTTTTCAGTTGGCGGTCAAGCTTGTCCGTGAGCAGGTCAATTGCGGCATACATATCGTCATGTTCTGCATTGGCGACGACCTCCCCACCGTGGATGTGCAGGGTGGCTTCGATTTTCTGTTTCAGCTTCTCGACAGCCATGGTGACCTGCACATTGGTAATCTTGTCGAAGTGCCGCTCCAGCCGGTCGAGTTTCTCGCCGATGTAAGCGCGCAGAGGTTCAGTCACTTCGAGTTGGTGTCCACTGATGTTGACTTGCATACAGCTTCTCCTTCGTTGCCAGTGCATAACGCGACAGGCTGGGTTGCCTGCCACCTAGACCGCGTTTGAAACCGACTTTCGGCCTGTTTCAAACACACTCTGAAACGCTGTGGCCAGCCCTGCGGCTACATCAACCGCTTCCGTTCGCTGGAAGGCGCGATCCCAAGGGATTCGCGGTACTTGGCGACGGTACGACGGGCTACCTGAATGCCTTGTGCCTCCAGTAAACCAGCGATCTTGCTGTCACTCAACGGCTTTTTCTGATTTTCCGCAGCCACCAGTTTTTTGATGATCGCGCGGATCGCCGTGGACGAGCATTCGCCGCCTTCGGAGGTGCTGACGTGGCTGGAGAAAAAGTATTTCAGTTCATATATGCCCCGGGGGGTATGCATGAATTTTTGCGTGGTTACACGGGAAATGGTCGATTCGTGCATGCCCACAGCTTCAGCGATGTCATGCAGAACCAGAGGTTTCATGGCTTCGTCGCCGTACTCCAGGAAGCCTCGTTGGTGCTCAACGATCTGAGTGGCGACTTTCATCAGGGTTTCGTTGCGACTCTGCAGGCTCTTGATGAACCAGCGAGCTTCCTGCAACTGATTGCGCATGAAAGTGTTGTCGGCACTGGTGTCGGCGCGGCGAACAAAGCCGGCGTACTGTGCGTTGACCCGCAGGCGTGGCACCGATTCCTGATTCAGCTCCACCAGCCAGCGCTCGTTGTCCTTGCGCACGATGACGTCCGGTACTACGTACTCGGCTTCGCTGGATTCGATCTGTGAGCCCGGGCGCGGATTGAGGCTCTGCACCAGCTCGATGACTTGACGCAGTTCGTCTTCCTTGAGCTTCATGCGGCGCATCAGCTGGCTGTAGTCGCGACTGCCCAGGAGGTCGATGTAGTCACTGACCAGGCGCTGGGCTTCGCTCAGCCAGGGAGTTTTCGCTGGCAGTTGGCGCAGTTGCAGCAGCAGGCATTCACCCAGGTTGCGGGCGCCGATGCCGGCCGGCTCGAACTGCTGGATGCGGTGCAGGACGGCTTCGATCTCGTCCAGCTCGATGTCCAGCTCCGGATCGAAGGCCTCGAGAATCTCCTCAAGGGTTTCGTCCAGGTAACCCTGATTGTTGATGCAATCGATCAGGGTCACGGCAATCAGGCGATCGGTATCCGACATTGGCGCCAGGTTCAGTTGCCAGAGCAGGTGGCTTTGCAGGCTCTCGCCGGCCGATGTGCGAGTGGTGAAGTCCCATTCATCGTCATCGCTGCTGGGCAGGCTGCTGGCGCTGGTCTGGTAGACGTCTTCCCACGCGGTGTCCACCGGTAGCTCGTTGGGGATGCGTTCGTTCCATTCGCCTTCCTCGAGGTTGTCCACCGTGGGGGCGGTTTCCTGGTAGGAGGGTTCCTGAATCTCGGTGTTGGGTTTGGACTCGGTGTTGTCGGCCAAGGGGTCGCTGTTGTCGAAGTCTTCGCCATCTTCCTGGCGTTCGAGCATCGGGTTGGACTCCAGGGCCTCCTGGATTTCCTGTTGCAGGTCCAGGGTCGACAATTGGAGCAGGCGGATGGCCTGTTGCAGCTGCGGTGTCATCGTCAGCTGCTGGCCCATTCTCAGGACTAGCGATGGTTTCATGGCAGGGGCTTAACACCTTATTTGCCGGCGCACATGCGCCATCCACTACAGGGCGCCGGAGCGCCAAACATAAGCAAATTATATGCCTGAAACTGAAGTGTTTGCCTAGAGCGCTGTAACAATAAAATCAGTAGGGATTTATTGTTCCTGGCGCTCTGGCATCTAGCCCGACACCTCAGCCTTTACAGGCGGAACTCATGGCCCAGGTAGACTTCCTTGACCAATTCGTTGGCCAGGATGGTCTCGGAGTCGCCTTCGGCAATCAGTTGCCCGTCATTGACGATATAGGCGGTTTCACAGATGTCCAGGGTTTCGCGGACATTGTGGTCGGTGATCAGCACCCCGATGCCCTTGGCCTTCAGGTGATGGATGATCTGCTTGATATCGCCGACCGAGATCGGGTCCACGCCGGCGAAGGGTTCGTCCAGCAGGATGAACTTGGGCGCGGTGGCCAGGGCGCGGGCGATTTCCACGCGACGGCGCTCACCACCGGACAGGCTCATGCCGAGGTTGTCGCGGATATGGTTGATGTGGAACTCCTGCAGCAGGCTTTCCAGTTCCTGGCGACGGCCGGCCTTGTCGAGTTCCTTGCGGGTCTCGAGGATGGCCATGATGTTGTCGGCCACCGACAGCTTGCGGAAGATCGAGGCTTCCTGTGGCAGGTAGCCGATGCCGGCGCGGGCGCGACCGTGCATCGGTTGGTGGCTGACATCCAGGTCGTCGATCAGGACGCGACCCTGATCGGCCTGGACCAGGCCGACGATCATGTAGAAACAGGTGGTCTTGCCGGCGCCGTTGGGGCCGAGCAGGCCGACGATCTGGCCGCTGTCGATGGACAGGCTGACGTCACGCACGACCTGACGGCTCTTGTAGCTCTTGGCCAGGTGCTGAGCTTTCAGAGTTGCCATTACTGGGCCTTTTGCTCGTCGGTTTTCTTTTTCGGCTGGATGACCATGTCGATCCGCGGACGTGGCGCGGTGACCGAGCTGCCATTGGCGCGACCGGCGTTAGCCACTTGCTTGACGGTGTCGTAGACGATCTTCTCGCCTTCGGTGGTGTTGCCGTCGTTGATGACCTTGGCTTTGTCGATCAGCACGATGCGATTCTGCTGAGCGTGGTACTGGATGGTCACAGCGTAGGCCTGAACCGGTTTCGGGTCGGTCTGCTTCTGCAGTTGCTCGAAGTAGGCGAGGTTGCCCACCGACGTCACTACGTCGATTTCGCCGCTCTGGGCTCGGGTGATGGTCACGGTGTTGCCAGTGATCTTCATCGAACCCTGGGTGATGATCACATCGCCCTTGTAGGTGGCTACGCCGTTCTTGTCGTCCAACTGGGCGTCGTCGGCCTGGATGCGGATTGGCTGTTGGCTATCGTTCGGCAGAGCCCAGGCGCTCACGCTTCCCAGTGCTGCGCCCAGACTGAGCAAAATAGGGAGGGTTTTAACGAGCCTCATACTGTCCTCTTACGTTCGATAGCAGGTTCATCCTGCCGTCTTTCAAATACGCTTTCATTCCCTTGGCCGTAGTCACGCCGCCGGCGCCGTCGATTCTAACGGCTTGCTCGGTCTGCGCATATTGCTTCTGCGGGAATACTGTCATGCGGCTGGTGGTGATCAGCAGGTTGCGGTTGCGCTCATCAGTGCGGGAAACCCGTACCGAATCGATCAGCTCGACCTCGGTGCCGTCCGGATTGACTTCGCCGCGCTCGCTCTGGACGTGCCAGGGGAAAGTGGTGCCGCGGTACATCTGCAGGTCCGGCTTGGTCAGCAGCGTCACTTCGCTGGCCTTGACGTGCTCCACTTTGTCCGAGGTCATTTCGTACTGCAGCTTGCCGTCAGGCAGGTACTGCACGCTGCGGGCGTTGATCACGTAATAGTCGATGGCGTTGTCGTCGACCTGCACTACCGGCTTGTCTAGGAAGCGCTCAGGGCTGATGTTCCAGTAACCGACCGCCGCGAACAGCAGGGCGATGATCCCGAATATCAGGATGTTGCGAATCTTTTTACTCAGCATGGGAGGGCTCTATAAATAAGCGGCGTTGGCTGCTTCAAGGCGGTCCTGGGCTTGCAGGATCAGCTCGCAGAACTCGCGGGCAGCGCCTTCGCCACCGCGGGCTACAGTAATGCCATGGGCGTGTTCGCGGACAAAGCCGGCTGCGTTGGCCACCGCCATGCCCAGGCCGACACGGCGGATCACCGGCAGGTCGGGCAGGTCGTCGCCCAGATAGGCGACCTGTTCATAGCTTAGGCCTAGTTGGGCAAGAAGTTCGTCCAGCACCACCAGCTTGTCTTCACGACCCTGGTACAGGTGGGGAATCCCCAGGTTCTTGGCCCGGCGCTCCACCACGGGGGTCTTGCGCCCGCTGATGATCGCCGTTTGCACCCCGGCGGCCATGAGCATCTTGATGCCTTGGCCGTCGAGGGTATTGAACGTCTTGAACTCGCTGCCGTCCTCAAGGAAGTACAGGCGACCGTCGGTCAGTACGCCGTCGACGTCGAAAACCGCCAGCTTGATGTTTTTACCGCGTTGCAGCAGGTCGGCACTCATTACATCACTCCCGCGCGCAGCAGATCGTGCATGTTCAAGGCACCGATCGGCCGGTCTTCCTTGTCCACCACCACCAGGGCGCTGATTTTATGGTCTTCCATGATCTTCAGGGCTTCGGCTGCCAGCATATCGGCGCGTGCCGTCTTGCCGTGAGGAGTCATGACCGAGTCGATGGTGGCGTGATGAATATCGATGGCGCGATCCAGGGTGCGGCGCAAGTCGCCGTCGGTGAAGATCCCGGCCAGGCGGCCATCGGCCTCCAGGATCACGGTCATGCCCAGGCCCTTGCGGGTCATCTCCATGAGCGCGTCCTTGAGCAGGGTGCCCCTTTGCACCTGCGGCAACTCGGTGCCTTCATGCATCACATTCTCCACCTTGAGCAGCAGACGGCGGCCCAGGGCGCCTCCGGGATGGGAGAAAGCGAAGTCTTCGGCGGTGAACCCGCGAGCTTCCAGCAGGGCCACGGCCAGGGCATCGCCCATGACCAGGGCGGCAGTGGTCGAGGAGGTCGGCGCCAGGTTCAGCGGGCAGGCCTCGTGTTCGACATGCACATTGAGGTTGACGTCGGCGGCCTTGGCCAGCGGCGAGTCAGGGTTGCCGGTCAGGCTGATCAACTGGATGCCCAGGCGCTTGATCAAGGGCAGCAGGGTGACGATTTCGTTGGTGGAGCCGGAGTTGGAGAGGGCCAGGATCACGTCGTCGCGAGTGATCATGCCCATGTCGCCATGACTGGCTTCAGCCGGGTGGACAAAGAAAGCCGTGGTGCCGGTGCTGGCCAGGGTGGCGGCGATCTTGTTGCCGACGTGCCCGGACTTGCCCATGCCGACCACTACCACGCGGCCTTTACTGGCCAGAATCATCTCGCAAGCGCGTACGAAATCTGCATCGATATGGGGCAGCAAGCCTTCTACGGCCTGAAGTTCGAGGCGGATGGTGCGTTGTGCTGATTGAATCAGGTCGCTGGATTGGCTCATGTCTGAAATCGTATAGCCCGATGAAAAGGCGGCGATTATAGCGGTAATGAACAAATCCCTCACGCAAGTTCGTCAGCCTTTATCTGGCCGGTATTAGGATTCCTCCGATTTTGCCTGTCTTGGACCTGAACGTTCACGGCTTCGGCCTTGGGGGCTCCGTATCAGCAGTGATATAGTTCGCCGCCAGTTCGGCCTGCCCAGGGGCACGTACTCCCGGCAGGGAGCCAAGCGTCCGAGTGATAGGCTGCATCGCAAGGAGTTTAGATGAGTGCCGATAACGCCTACGCGGTCGAGCTGAAGGGACTGTCCTTCAAGCGCGGTACGCGCAGCATTTTCAATAACGTGGATATCCGTATTCCGCGGGGCAAGGTCACCGGCATCATGGGGCCTTCAGGCTGCGGAAAAACCACCCTGTTGCGCTTGATGGGCATGCAATTGCGGCCCAGCAGCGGCGAAGTGTGGGTCAACGGCCAGAATCTGCCGACCCTCTCGCGCAGCGATCTGTTCGATGCACGCAAGCAAATGGGCGTTCTGTTCCAGAGCGGTGCGCTGTTCACCGACCTGGACGTGTTCGAGAACGTGGCCTTTCCGCTGCGGGTACATACCGAGCTGCCGGACGAAATGATTCGTGACATCGTGCTGCTCAAGCTACAGGCGGTGGGCCTGCGCGGTGCCGTCGACCTGATGCCTGACGAGCTGTCCGGCGGCATGAAGCGTCGGGTCGCCCTGGCCCGGGCCATCGCCCTGGACCCTCAGATTCTCATGTACGACGAGCCTTTCGTGGGCCAGGACCCGATTGCCATGGGCGTCCTGGTGCGCTTGATTCGCCTGCTCAACGATGCCCTGGGCATTACCAGTATCGTTGTGTCCCACGATCTTGCGGAAACCGCGAGCATTGCCGATTACCTCTATGTGGTCGGCGATGGCCAGGTATTGGGGCAGGGAACTCCTGACGAACTGATGGACTCCGACAATCCGCGTATCCGTCAATTCATGAAGGGCGATCCCGACGGCCCAGTGCCGTTTCACTTTCCAGCGACGGACTACCGCGCAGATCTTCTGGGGAAGCGCTGATGCGCAAAATATCGCTAATCGAGAGGGTTCGCCTCTTCGGTCGCTCGGGCATCGATGTCCTGGCGGTACTGGGGCGCTCCACGCTGTTCCTGTTTCATGCGTTGCTGGGGCGCGGCGGCATTGGCGGCAGTTTTGGCCTGCTGGTCAAGCAACTGCATTCGGTGGGCGTGATGTCCCTGGTGATCATCGTCGTGTCCGGGATCTTCATCGGCATGGTGTTGGCGCTGCAGGGCTTCAACATTCTGTCCAGCTACGGTTCGGAGCAGGCCGTCGGGCAAATGGTTGCCCTGACCTTGCTGCGGGAGTTGGGGCCGGTGGTGACTGCGTTGCTGTTCGCCGGTCGTGCCGGGTCGGCGCTGACCGCGGAAATCGGCAACATGAAGTCCACCGAGCAACTCTCCAGCCTGGAGATGATCGGGGTCGATCCACTCAAGTACATCATTGCGCCGCGCTTGTGGGCCGGCTTCATTTCCCTGCCGTTGCTGGCGATGATTTTCAGCGTGGTGGGAATCTGGGGCGGTTCCTGGGTGGCTGTCGACTGGCTGGGCGTCTATGACGGTTCCTACTGGGCGAACATGCAGAACAGCGTGACCTTCACCGGTGACGTGCTCAACGGTGTGATCAAAAGTATTGTTTTTGCGTTTGTAGTGACCTGGATCGCCGTATTCCAAGGCTACGACTGTGAGCCCACTTCAGAGGGGATCAGCCGTGCCACTACCAAGACCGTGGTGTATGCCTCGTTGGCCGTACTCGGCTTGGACTTTATTCTGACCGCCTTGATGTTTGGAGATTTCTGATGCAAAACCGCACCCTGGAAATCGGTGTCGGCCTTTTTCTGCTGGCCGGCATCCTGGCTTTGCTGTTGCTTGCCCTGCGGGTCAGTGGCTTGTCTCCGACTGCGAGCACCGATACCTATAAACTTTACGCCTACTTCGACAATATCGCCGGTTTGACGGTCAGAGCTAAGGTGACCATGGCCGGTGTGACCATCGGCAAGGTTACAGCGATCGATCTGGACCGTGACAGCTTCACCGGCCGGGTGACGATGCAACTGGAAAAGCGTGTGGATAATCTGCCGACCGACTCCACTGCATCTATCCTGACGGCTGGCCTGTTGGGTGAGAAGTACATCGGTATCAGCGTGGGCGGGGAAGAAGCCTTGCTCAAGGATGGTGGAACCATCCACGACACCCAGTCGTCGCTGGTGCTGGAGGACCTGATCGGTAAATTCCTGCTCAATACCGTTAGCAAAGACGCCAAATGAGGAGTTTTTCGATGATCTCTATCTTGCGACGTGGCTTGTTGGTCCTGCTGGCGGCCCTGCCGTTGCTGGCCAATGCGGCAAGCACGCCTTCCGCGCATGATCTGGTGCAGGATACGACCACCCGTCTGCTGGCGGATCTGGCGGCCAATAAAGAGAAGTACAAGCAAAGCCCGAACGACTTCTACAACGCCTTGAACGGTATTGTCGGTCCGGTGGTGGACGCCGATGGCATCTCCCGCAGCATCATGACCGTGAAGTATTCGCGCAAGGCCACTCCGGAGCAGATGGCGCGCTTCCAGGAAAACTTCAAGCGCAGCCTCATGCAGTTCTATGGCAATGCCTTGCTGGAGTACAACAACCAGGGCATCACTGTTTCTCCGGCCAAGGATGAAAGCGGTACCCGTACCAGCGTGGATATGCAGGTCAAGGGCAACAACGGCGCGATCTACCCGGTGTCCTACACCCTGGAGAAGATCAACGACGAGTGGAAAGTGCGTAACGTGATTATCAACGGCATCAATATCGGCAAGCTGTTCCGTGATCAGTTCGCCGATGCCATGCAGCGTAACGGCAACAACCTGGACAAGACCATCGACGGCTGGGCCGGCGAAGTGGCCAAGGCCAAGGAAGTGACCGAAGACGCCGCAGATAAGGTTGCGCAATGAGCGAGTCCGCCGTACGCCTCGGGGACGCCGGGGAGTTGCTGATCAGCGGTGTGCTGGATTACCGCAGCGGCCCGGGTCTGCGCAAGCAGGGCCAGGCATTGATCAAGTCGAGCAGCGCTGCGGCGTTGGTGCTGGATTGCTCGGCGGTGGAAAAGTCCAGCAGTGTCGGCCTGGCCCTGCTGCTGGCCTTCATGCGTGATGCCCAGGACCTGGGCAAGGCAGTGAGTGTTCGTGCCTTGCCCGAAGACATGCGAGAAATTGCCGAAGTATCCGGGGTCACCGAGATCCTTCTCCATCCGTAGTAACCCACATCTATATAGAAGCCCCCCGTCAGAGTCCTGCTATGCGGGGTTCGCAGGCGCGGGGCTTTTTTGTATGATGTCCGACCCGCGCGCACAGGGCGCCGATTGAGGTTGAGCATGCAGGCCAACGAAGTGAAGAGCTTTCTTGAGGGAAAGCTGCCCGGAGCTCAGGTAGAAGTTGAGGGCGAAGGCTGCAACTTTCAGCTGAACGTGATTAGCGACGAACTGTCGGCCTTGAGCCCGGTGAAGCGTCAGCAGAGCATCTATGCCCATTTGAATCCATGGATTGCCGATGGCAGCATCCACGCGATCACTATGAAATTTTTCAGCCGCGCGGCCTGGGCCGAGCGCACCTGAGCCCAAGGGCGTCGAGACTGTTATGGATAAATTGATTATTACCGGCGGCGTTCGCCTTGATGGCGAGATCCGCATTTCCGGGGCCAAGAACTCCGCGCTGCCGATTCTGGCAGCAACCCTGCTGTGCGATGGCCCGGTCACCGTGGCCAACCTCCCGCACCTGCACGACATCACCACCATGATCGAGCTGTTCGGTCGCATGGGCATCGAGCCGGTGATCGACGAGAAACTGAGCGTCGAAATCGATCCGCGCACCATCAAGACCCTGGTGGCGCCGTACGAGCTGGTGAAAACCATGCGCGCCTCGATCCTGGTCCTGGGGCCGATGGTTGCCCGTTTCGGCGAAGCCGAAGTGGCCCTGCCTGGCGGTTGCGCCATCGGTTCGCGTCCAGTGGACCTGCACATTCGCGGCCTGGAAGCCATGGGCGCGGTGATCGATGTCGAGGGCGGCTACATCAAGGCCAAGGCGCCTGAAGGCGGCCTGCGCGGTGCTAACTTCTTCTTCGATACCGTGAGTGTGACCGGTACCGAGAACATCATGATGGCCGCTGCCCTGGCCAAGGGTCGCAGCGTGCTGCAGAACGCCGCCCGCGAACCTGAAGTCGTCGACCTGGCGAACTTCCTGATCGCCATGGGTGCGAAGATTTCCGGCGCTGGCACCGACACCATCACCATCGATGGTGTCGAGCGTCTGCATTCGGCGATCTACAAAGTGATGCCTGACCGTATCGAAACCGGTACCTACCTGGTGGCCGCAGCCGTCACCGGCGGCCGGGTCAAGGTCAAGGACACCGATCCGACTATCCTTGAAGCCGTTCTGGAAAAGCTCAAGGAAGCGGGCGCTGAGGTTACCACCGGCAGCGACTGGATCGAGCTGAACATGCATGGCAAGCGCCCCAAGGCGGTCAACGTGCGTACTGCTCCGTACCCGGCGTTCCCGACCGACATGCAAGCGCAGTTCATTTCCCTGAACGCGATTGCCGAAGGCACGGGCGCGGTCATCGAGACCATCTTCGAAAACCGCTTCATGCACGTGTACGAGCTGCACCGCATGGGCGCCAAGATCCAGGTCGAAGGCAACACCGCGATCGTTACCGGCACCGAGATCCTCAAGGGCGCGCCAGTCATGGCCACCGACCTGCGGGCCTCGGCCAGCCTGGTGATCTCGGCCCTGATGGCCGAAGGCGACACCCTGATCGACCGCATCTACCACATCGACCGTGGTTACGAGTGCATCGAAGAGAAGCTGCAGATGCTTGGCGCCAAGATCCGCCGCGTACCGGGCTAGTTGCATGACGGGCACAGGGAGGTGCCCAACGCTGAATCAGTTCCACGTCGAGCCTGTCTTCAGGCTCGACGCATGTCTGGCGCCGTTTGCGTCCGGGCATCAGTCGCCGCATAAGGACTTACGTTACTCATGTTGACCATCGCACTGTCCAAGGGCCGTATCCTCGACGACACGCTGCCGCTTCTGGCTGAAGCGGGCATCGTGCCAACCGAGAATCCGGACAAGAGCCGCAAACTGATCATCCCCACGACCCAGGACGACGTTCGCCTGCTGATCGTGCGTGCCACTGACGTACCGACCTATGTCGAGCATGGCGCCGCCGACCTCGGGGTGGCCGGCAAGGACGTCCTGATGGAGTACTCCGGCCAGGGCCTGTACGAACCGCTGGACCTGCAGATTGCCCAGTGCAAGCTGATGACTGCCGGTGCGATTGGCGCCGTCGAACCCAAGGGGCGCCTGCGCGTGGCCACCAAGTTCGTCAACGTGGCCAAGCGTTACTACGCCGAACAGGGCCGCCAGGTGGACATCATCAAGCTTTACGGCTCGATGGAGCTGGCGCCGCTGATCGGTCTGGCGGACAAGATCATCGACGTGGTCGACACCGGCAACACCCTGCGGGCCAACGGCCTGGAGCCCCAGGAACTGATCGCTACCATCAGCTCCCGCCTGGTGGTCAACAAGGCATCGATGAAGATGCAGCACGCCCGTATCCAGGCGTTGATCGATACCCTGCGCAAGGCAGTGGAATCGCGACACCGCGGCTGATTCACATGCGTGGCCTTGAGCCGCGCCCATCTATCCGCGTCATAGCCAGAATGCTCAGGTGCCCACGCGGATGGCTTGGTAGTCTTGCGGCGCCTGAGCTTTGCAAATCCAAGCTTGCCCTTTTGTGCACTCGCCAATCATTGAGGCCTTCGCTATGACCGCTCCGACTGCAATTCGCCGACTCAACGCTGCCGACCCGGATTTCGCCCGTCATCTGGATCATCTGCTGAGCTGGGAAAGTGTCTCTGACGATTCGGTCAATCAGCGGGTGCTGGACATCATCAAGGCCGTGCGCGAGCGCGGCGATGCGGCGCTGGTGGAGTTCACCCAGCGTTTCGACGGCCTGCAAGTGGCCTCCATGGCCGACCTGATCCTGCCGCGCGAGCGCCTGGAACTGGCCCTGACCCGAATCACCGTGGCCCAGCGCGAAGCCCTGGAGAAGGCCGCGGCGCGGGTGCGCAGCTACCACGAGAAGCAGAAGCAGGACTCCTGGAGCTACACCGAGGCCGACGGCACGGTGCTGGGCCAGAAGGTCACGCCGCTGGACCGCGCCGGCCTGTATGTACCGGGGGGCAAGGCGTCTTACCCGTCATCGGTGCTGATGAACGCGATCCCGGCCAAGGTGGCGGGCGTGACCGAGGTGGTGATGGTGGTGCCGACCCCCCGTGGTGAAGTCAACGAGCTGGTACTGGCCGCTGCCTGCATCGCCGGGGTTGACCGGGTGTTCACCATCGGTGGCGCCCAGGCCGTGGCCGCGCTGGCCTACGGCACCGAAAGCGTGCCTCAGGTGGACAAGGTGGTCGGCCCGGGCAACATCTATGTGGCCACTGCCAAGCGCCATGTGTTCGGCCAGGTCGGGATCGACATGATCGCCGGTCCGTCGGAGATCCTTGTGGTCTGTGACGGCCAGACCGATCCGGACTGGATCGCCATGGACCTGTTCTCCCAGGCCGAGCACGACGAAGACGCCCAGGCAATCCTGGTCAGCCCGGACGCCGAGTTCCTGGACAAGGTGGCGGCGAGCATCGCCAAGCTGCTGCCGACCATGGAGCGCGCGGAAATCATCAACACCTCGATCAATGGCCGTGGCGCCCTGATCCAGGTTCGCGACATGCAGCAAGCCATGGACGTGGCCAACCGCATTGCCCCCGAGCACCTGGAGTTGTCGGTGGCCGACCCGCAAGCCTGGCTGCCGCAGATCCGCCACGCCGGGGCGATCTTCATGGGCCGTCACACCTCCGAGGCGCTGGGCGATTACTGCGCCGGGCCGAACCACGTGCTGCCGACGTCCGGTACTGCGCGTTTCTCCTCACCGCTGGGGGTGTATGACTTCCAGAAACGCTCGTCGATCATTTTCTGCTCCGAGCAGGGCGCGTCCGAGCTGGGCCGGACCGCCTCGGTGCTGGCCCGTGGCGAGTCACTGACCGCCCACGCCCGCAGCGCCGAATACCGCATCGTCGACGACCAAGATCAGGGGCAATGAACATGAGCAAATTCTGGAGTCCGTTCGTCAAGAACCTGGTGCCCTACGTGCCGGGCGAGCAACCCAAGCTGACCAAGCTGGTCAAGCTCAACACCAACGAAAACCCCTATGGCCCGTCGCCCAAGGCCCTGGCGGCGATGCAGGCCGAGCTCAACGACAACCTGCGCCTGTATCCCGATCCCAACAGCGACCTGCTCAAGCAGGCGGTGGCCCGCTATTACGGGGTGCAGGGCAATCAGGTGTTCCTCGGCAACGGTTCCGACGAAGTCCTGGCGCACATTTTCCATGGCCTGCTGCAGCAGGATAAGCCGCTGCTGTTCCCGGACATCAGCTACAGCTTCTACCCGGTGTATTGCGGCCTGTACGGCATCGACTACCAGGCGGTGCCCCTGGACGAACAGTTCCAGATCCGTGTGGCCGACTACGCCCAGCCCAACGGCGGGATCATCTTCCCCAACCCGAATGCGCCCACCGGCTGCCTGCTGGCCCTGGACGCGGTGGAGCAGATCCTCCAGGCCAGCCCGGATTCGGTGGTGGTCGTGGACGAAGCCTATATCGACTTCGGCGGCCAGACCGCCATCAGCCTGGTGGACCGCTACCCCAACCTGCTGGTGACCCAGACGCTGTCCAAGTCGCGCTCCCTGGCCGGCTTGCGGGTGGGCCTGGCAGTGGGGCATCCGGACCTGATCGAGGCCCTGGAGCGGATCAAGAACAGCTTCAACTCCTACCCGCTGGATCGCCTGGCCATTGTGGGTGCAGCGGCGGCCTTCGAGGACCACGAGTACTTTGCCAAGACCTGTCAGCTGGTGATCGACAGCCGCGAGTGGGTGGTGGCGCAGTTGCAGGCCAAGGGTTTTGAAGTATTGCCGTCGGCGGCCAACTTCATCTTTGCCCGCCACCCGCAGCACGACGCAGCCGGCCTGGCGGCCAAGCTGCGTGAGCAAGGGGTGATCGTGCGTCACTTCAAGCAGGAACGGATTGCCCAATTCCTGCGCATCAGCATCGGCACGCCGGAGCAGAACCAGGCGCTGATCGACGGGTTGGGGCAGCTTTAAGCCGCAGGCTGCAAGTTAGAAGCCCAGAGCCAATGCTTGGAGCCTCTGGCTTGCAGCTACAAGCTTGTAGCTGCAGCCCGCGGCTGCTCTCACTCGTGGTGCGGCTCGCCGAGGAAGGTCAGGGAGCTGAACAGGCCGCGTGAAGCCACATCCGGGTCGTCCTTGAGCGGTACTTCAAGCTCTGCGGCAATCACGTTCAAGCCTTCATTTCTCACCAACACTTGAGCGCGTCCCTGGGCATCGGTTTCGGTGCTCAGGGTGCTCGGTGCATTGCGGTAGTCGCCGATCAACTTGACCCCAGCCACGGGCTGCCCATCCAGCAGTACCCGTACCGGCAGGCTATTGCCCTGGCCCACGGTCAGCGGGTCGACTTCCGGCAGGATCAGCAGCTTGAGCTGTTCCAGCTTGGGCAGCTTCGCCCCCGCTTGATAGATCGCCAGGCTGTACTTGAAGGTGTGGGTCGAGGCGATGGCCCCCGGGACTTTGCTGCGCCCCTGGTTGCCCCAGCGTTTGTCCGCCGTTTGCGACCACGGACCGTTGTCCAGCGCCACGGCCAGCACCGCCGCTGGCTTGAGTGGTTGCAGGCGCGCGTGGTCGGCCAGGCGTTGCACGCTCACCGGAATCATTCTGGCTGCGGCGTCGTAGGCCCAGGCACCACTGACCTTCTTGGCCTTGAAGGCGTCGTCTTCGGCTCCGTGGCCGTAGATCACTTCGATATTGCCGCGGCGCTGTTCGGTCCACAGACCGTGGGCCGAGGCCTGGGTGGTACCCAGGGTGGCGAGCAGGCCCAGCAGGGCGATTGATTTGAGATTGTGCATGGCGATTTCCGGCTACAGGTTGAGTGTCAGGCTGACGGTGAAGTTGCGCGGCTCGCCGGGCGTGACCCAGTAGTTGCTGTAGGAGCGCTCGTAGTACTTCTCGTCGAACAGGTTGTTCAGGTTCAGGCCCAGGGTCAGGTTGTCACTGGCCTTGTAGTGGGCCAGCAAGTCCAGGGTGCGGTAGGCGGGCAACTCGAAGCGGCCTCCGGCCTCGCCCGAGCGATCGCCGACGTAGGTCAGGGCGGCGCCGACGTCCGAGCCTTTGAGTCGTCCGTCCTGGAACTCATAGACGCCCAACAGGCTGCCACTGTGCTTGGCCACGCCGAGTATGCGACTGCCGGCGGGGATCGCCCGATCGCCCTTGGTGACCTCGGCATCGATCAGCGCATAGGCACCAATCACCCGCACCGCATCGCTCAACTGGCCGGTCACTTGCACGTCGAAGCCCTGGCTGCGGGCCTTGCCCACGGCGCGGCTGGAGTCGGTGCCGGGGTCCAGGGCCAGGACGTTTTCCTTGTCGATATGGAAGGCGGCGAGGGTGGCGCTCAGGCGTTCGTCGAACAGCTCGCTCTTGATCCCCACTTCATAACCGACCCCTTCCTCGGGCTTGAAGGTCTTGCCGGCCGCATCCAGCCCGTTGTTGGGCTTGAACGAGGTGGAGGCGTTGGCGAACAGGCCCAACTGCGGAGTCAGTTGATAGAGCAGGCCGGCGCGCTGGGTCAGGGCGTCGTGGCTCTGGCGGCTGCGCTTGCCGGTGGTGTGGTCGTCGATCCGTTGCTCGAAGTGTTCAAAGCGGGCGCCGAGCATGCCGCGCAAGCGGTCGTTGAAGACAATCTGGTCCTGCAGGTTGAGGGCCTGGCTTTCGACATGTTCGAAAAAGTCCGTGCCGGAACGTTTGCCGTTGGGCTTGGCCTGGCCGTAGATCGGGTCGTAGATGTCGACAGCGTAGGCGCCGCCGGCGAGGGTGGTGACCCGCTCGTTCTTGCGGTAGTTCTCGTATTCGCTGCCGATCAGCAGTTCGTGCTGCCAACTGCCGATGTCGAACAGGCCGCGCAGTTCCAGTTGGGTGATGCTGTCGTGCCAGTTGTTGTCGCGCTCGCGATAGCGCCGGTTGACGGTGTGCTGGTCGGCATTCAACGGGCGGGTTTCCGAGGCAAAGCCCCACAACTTGCCTTCCTTGTAGTGGCTGGCCAGGCGCAGCTTCCAGCTGTCGTTGAGGTGATGTTCCAGGGCGGCCTGGAGCATGGTGTTGTGGTTGTCGATGTTGCCGTCGTTGGGTTCACCGAGGAAGGTCGAGCGCGAGACGCCGCTCCGGCGATTGTTGGGCGCGACGATGCCGCGGTCGAAGGTCGAGCTGTGGCGCACGAACTCGCTCTCCACCAGGAGGCTGGTGTCCGGGTTCAGCTGCCAACTGAAGGAGGGGGCGACGAACAACCGGCGGCTGTCCACATGGTCGCGGAAGCTGTGGTTGTCCTCCACCGCCAGGTTGACCCGGGACAGCAGGTTGCCCTGGTCATCCAGCGGGGTGTTGAGGTCCAGGGCGGTGCGGTAGCGGTCCCAGCTGCCGGCGCTGGTCTGCAGGGTGGCGAAGGCTTCGGGCTGAGGTTTCTTGGTGACGATGTTCACCGTGCCGCCGGGATCGCCCCGGCCATAAAGGCTGGCCGCCGGTCCCTTGAGCACTTCGATGCGTTCGATATTGGCCGCATCCGGGGTGCTGGGATAACCGCGATTGGCGCTGAAACCGTCCTTGTAGAACTCCGAGGTGGTGAAGCCGCGCACGCTGTATTCATACAGGGTCAGGCCGCCGAAGTTGTTCTGCTTGGAGACTCCGCCGGCGAACTCCAGGGCTCGCTCGACGTTACTGCTGCCCAGGTCCTTGAGCACGCTGGCGGGGATCACGCTGATGGACTGCGGGATATCGCGGATTGCCGTGTCAGTCTTGGTGGCGCTGGCCGAGCGAGTAGCCCGGTAACCTTTGACCGGGCCGCTGGCAGACTCGTATTCGGTGGTGATGCGGGTGGTTTCAAGTTCCAGCGACTGCGGTTCTTCGGCAAGCAGCGGGTCTGCCAGCAGGCCCAGGGTCAGGCCTGCCAAGGGGAGGATTTTTCGGGACGTCATCGGGCTGTTCCAATAGCAATATTGAAACAATATAACATGACTGATGAGAATGTATGTTGTTAGCCCGGCATGGCCGGGCGCACATTCACTTTTCTTCTTTGACCGGTGCGGGCGGTGGACGCAGGCCGATTTCTGCGGTCAGCTTGAGTTCCTTGCCGTTGCGCATGACCTGGATCGAGACTTTGTCCGTCGGCTTGATCCGCGCCACCTGATTCATCGAGCGACGACCATCGCCGGCGGGTTCGCCGTCGATGCTGAGGATCACATCACCCAGCTGCATACCGGCCTTCTGCGCCGGACCGTCGCGGAAGATCCCGGCCACCACGATTCCAGGCCGCCCGGCCAGGCCGAAGGACTCTGCCAGCTCCTGGGTCAGCGGCTGCACTTCGATGCCCAGCCAGCCCCGGATCACCTGGCCATGCTCGATGATCGACTTCATCACCTCCATGGCCAGTTTGATCGGGATCGCGAAGCCGATGCCCTGGGAACCGCCGGACTTGGAGAAGATGGCGGTGTTGATCCCGGTCAGGTTGCCGTTGGCGTCTACCAGTGCGCCACCGGAGTTGCCTGGGTTGATCGCGGCATCGGTCTGGATGAAGTCTTCGTAGTTGTTCAGGCCCAACTGGTTGCGCCCGGTGGCGCTGATGATGCCCATGGTCACGGTCTGGCCGACCCCGAACGGGTTGCCGATGGCCAGGGCGACATCACCGACACGGACGCTTTCCGAGCGGCCGACGGTGATCGAAGGCAGTTTTTTCAAGTCGATCTTGAGTACCGCCAGATCGGTTTCCGGATCGCTGCCGATGACCCTTGCCAGGGTTTCACGGCCATCCTTGAGCGCCACCACGATCTGCTCGGCGCCGGAGGTCACGTGGTTGTTGGTCAGCAGGTAGCCTTCGGGGCTCATGATCACCCCGGAACCCAGGCTTGACTCCATGCGCTGCTGCTTGGGCAGGTTGTCGCCGAAGAAACGCCGGAACTGCGGGTCTTCAAACAGCGGATGCGCGGGTTTGTTGATCACTTTGGTGGTGTACAGGTTGACCACCGCGGGCGCGGCAATCAGTACCGCATCGGCGTAGGAGACTGGCCCCTGCTGGGTACTGGTGGTTTGCGGAGCTTGCTGCAGGTTGACGTCCAGGCTGGGTAGCCCGACCCATTGCGGATAACGCTGAATAATCAACAACGCGATAAGCACGCCGGCCAGTAGCGGCCAGCCAAAAAAACGCAGAGCCTTGAGCATTGAGCAAGTCCTGGGTGGTTACGAAGGGCTGCGCACGGCCCATAATGTCGCGCATTATACGAGGCCGCGCGCGCCTCTGAACGGGATATTTAGGAGTCTTTTATGGCCGTTGCCCTGAGCACACTGGTGGAAGAAGCGGACCGCTACCTGGGCAGTTCACGTATCGCCGACTATTGCCCCAATGGTTTGCAAGTCGAAGGACGCCCGCAGGTGATGCGCATCGTCAGTGGCGTGACCGCCAGCCAGGCGTTGCTGGACGCAGCCGTGGAGGCCAAGGCCGATCTGGTGCTGGTGCATCACGGCTACTTCTGGAAAGGCGAGAACCCCTGCATCACCGGAATGAAGCAGCGTAGGTTGAAAACCCTGCTCAGGCACGACATCAGCCTCTTGGCCTATCACCTGCCCCTGGACCTGCACTCGGAGGTGGGCAACAACGTGCAGTTGGCCCGGCAGTTGGATATCACCGTGGAAGGCCCATTGGACCCGGAGAACCCCAAGGTCGTCGGTCTGGTCGGTTCCCTCAGCGAACCCATGACGGCGCGGGACTTTGCCCGGCGGGTGCAAGAAGTGATGGGCCGCGAACCCTTGCTGATCGAAGGCAGCGAGATGATCCGTCGGGTCGGCTGGTGCACCGGCGGCGGCCAGGGCTACATCGACCAGGCGGTCCAGGCCGGCGTCGACCTGTACCTGAGTGGTGAGGCTTCGGAACAGACCTTCCACAGCGCCCGGGAAAACGACATCAGCTTCATTGCTGCCGGTCACCACGCCACTGAGCGTTATGGCGTCCAGGCCCTGGGCGACTACCTGGCCCGGCGCTTCGCCCTGGAGCATCTGTTCATCGACTGCCCCAACCCGATCTGACCCCGTGCAGGAGCCGGCTTGCCGGCAAAAAGATCTTCAGCCCTGAAGTGCGCTTGCAAGCGCCTTCGCTGGCAAGCCAGCTCCTACAGAGGGGCGTTTGGGGGCTAACGGAGCGGTATATTCATATACCGTTTCGTTCTAGTTGGCGTCCTGATTAGAAGCAGGTCGCTGTGCTAGCATGCCCCGCTCGAACACGGCCCGCTGGCCGTCCATAAGAAAGCTTTCGTGAGTAGCCATGGTCGACAAACTGACGCATCTGAAACAGCTGGAGGCGGAAAGCATCCACATCATCCGCGAGGTGGCCGCCGAGTTCGACAACCCGGTGATGCTGTACTCCATCGGTAAAGACTCCGCCGTGATGTTGCATCTGGCCCGCAAGGCGTTCTTCCCCGGCAAGCTGCCGTTCCCGGTGATGCACGTCGATACCCAGTGGAAATTCCAGGAAATGTACAAGTTCCGCGATCGCATGGTCGAGGAACTGGGGCTGGACCTGATCACCCACGTCAACCCGGATGGCGTGGCCCAGGGCATCAACCCGTTCACCCACGGCAGTGCCAAGCACACCGACATCATGAAGACCGAGGGCCTCAAGCAGGCTCTGGACAAGTACGGTTTCGACGCCGCATTCGGCGGTGCCCGTCGCGATGAAGAGAAGTCCCGCGCCAAGGAGCGCGTCTACTCGTTCCGCGACAGCAAGCACCGCTGGGACCCGAAGAACCAGCGCCCCGAGCTGTGGAACGTCTACAACGGCAAGGTCAACAAGGGCGAGTCGATCCGCGTGTTCCCGCTGTCCAACTGGACCGAGCTGGACATCTGGCAGTACATCTACCTGGAAGGCATCCCGATCGTGCCGCTGTACTTCGCCGCCGAGCGTGAAGTGATCGAGAAGAACGGCACCCTGATCATGATCGATGACCAGCGCATCCTCGAGCATCTGTCCGATGAAGAGAAAGCCCGCATCGTCAAGAAGAAAGTGCGTTTCCGTACCCTTGGCTGCTACCCGTTGACGGGCGCGGTGGAGTCCGAGGCCGAGAGCCTGACGGACATCATCCAGGAAATGCTCCTGACGCGAACTTCCGAGCGCCAGGGTCGGGTCATCGACCACGATGGCGCCGGCTCGATGGAAGATAAAAAACGTCAGGGTTATTTCTAAGGGGCTGTCATGTCGCATCAATCTGATTTGATCAGCGAGGACATCCTCGCTTACCTGGGCCAGCACGAACGCAAAGAGCTGCTGCGCTTTCTCACCTGCGGTAACGTCGACGACGGCAAGAGCACCCTGATCGGGCGTCTGCTGCACGACTCGAAGATGATCTACGAAGACCATCTGGAAGCCATTACCCGGGATTCGAAGAAGGTCGGCACCACCGGTGACGACATCGACCTGGCGTTGCTGGTCGATGGCTTGCAGGCCGAGCGCGAGCAGGGCATCACCATCGATGTCGCCTATCGTTATTTCTCCACCGCCAAGCGCAAGTTCATCATCGCCGACACCCCCGGCCATGAGCAGTACACCCGCAACATGGCCACCGGTGCTTCCACCTGTGACCTGGCGATCATCCTGGTGGACGCCCGCTACGGTGTGCAGACCCAGACCCGTCGTCACAGCTTCATCGCCTCCCTGCTGGGCATCAAGCACATCGTCGTGGCCATCAACAAGATGGACCTCAAGGACTTCGATGAAGGTGTGTTCGAGTCGATCAAGGCCGACTACCTGAAGTTTGCCCAGGGTTTGAAGATCCAGCCCACCAGCCTGCACTTCGTGCCAATGTCGGCCCTCAAGGGCGACAACGTGGTGAACAAGAGCGAGCGTTCGCCCTGGTACACCGGCCAGTCGCTGATGGAAATTCTCGAGACTGTGGAAGTGGCGGGTGACCGCAACTTCACCGACCTGCGTTTCCCGGTGCAGTACGTCAACCGTCCGAACCTGAACTTCCGTGGTTTTGCCGGCACCCTGGCCAGCGGCATCGTGCACAAGGGCGACGAAGTCGTGGTGCTGCCGTCGGGCAAGAGCAGCCGGGTCAAGTCCATCGTCACCTTCGAGGGCGAGCTGGAGCAGGCCGGTCCAGGCCAGGCCGTGACCCTGACCATGGAAGACGAGATCGACATCTCCCGCGGCGACCTGCTGGTGCATGCCGACAACGTGCCGCCGGTCACCGACAGCTTCGAAGCCATGCTGGTGTGGATGGCTGAAGAACCGATGCTGCCGGGCAAGAAGTACGACATCAAGCGCGCCACCAGTTACGTGCCGGGTTCGATTGCCAGCATCAATCACAAGATCGATGTGAACACCCTGGAAGAGGGCGCGGCCAGCGCGCTGCAACTGAACGAGATCGGCAAGGTCAAGATCAGCCTCGACGCGCCGATTGCCCTGGATGGCTACGAGAGCAACCGCACCACCGGTGCTTTCATCGTTATCGACCGCTTGACCAACGGCACCGTCGGCGCCGGCATGATCATCGCCCAGCCAGTGGCCCATGGCAGCGCCACACACCATGGCAAGCTGGCCCATGTGGCCACCGAAGAGCGTGCCCAGCGCTTCGGCCAGCAACCGGCCACCGTGCTGTTCAGCGGCCTGTCGGGCGCGGGCAAGAGCACCCTGGCCTACGCGGTGGAACGCAAGCTGTTCGACATGGGCCGTGCGGTGTATGTGCTCGATGGCCAGAACCTGCGGCATGACTTGAACAAAGGCCTGCCACAGGATCGTGCCGGGCGTACCGAGAACTGGCGCCGTGCGGCTCACGTGGCCCGGCAGTTCAACGAAGCTGGCCTGCTGACCCTGGCCGCGTTCGTGGCGCCGAGTGCCGAAGGGCGCGAGCAGGCCAAGGACCTGATCGGCAAGGATCGTCTGTTGACGGTGTATGTCCAGGCATCGCCTGCGGTGTGCGCTGAGCGTGATCCTCAAGGCCTGTACGCTGCCGCTGGGGACAACATCCCGGGCGAGTCCTTCCCCTATGACGTTCCGCTCAACGCCGATCTGGTGATCGATACCCAGGCGCTGTCGGTGGAAGAGAGCGTCAAGCAGGTGCTGGACCTGTTGCGTGGCCGCGGCGTGATCTAAGCCGTAGCAAAAAGCCCGCAGCCGAGTGATCGGCTGCGGGCTTTTTTGTGCGCTGCCGATAGCGTCAGCCGGCCAGGACGGTGCAGCTGCGCAGGCGCTGGCCTGCCAGCGAACAGGCCCTCAGGGCTTTGCCGGATACTCGCGATGCAGTTCTTCCAGCAGCGCGTCCTTGTCCAGCCACTGCTGGTTGATCCAGCCCTGGAATGCCTGGCGATAGGTCGTGTCCTGCTCGTAATTCTTGCCAATGAACTGCGGTGGAATCTGCACTTCCTCAAAGCGCACCACCACCTCCTTGACCCTGCCGCACAGCAGGTCCCAGAAACCGGGCCGGCCAGCGGGGTAGTGGATGGTCACATCGATGATCGATTGCAATTGCTCGCCCATGGCATCCAGGACAAAGGCGATGCCGCCGGCCTTGGGCTTGAGCAGGTAGCGGAACGGCGACTGTTGCTGGGCATGCTTGCCTTCGGTGAAGCGCGTGCCCTCGACGAAGTTGAAGATCCCCACCGGGTTGTTGCGGAACTTCGCGCAGGTCTTGCGAGTGGTTTCCAGGTCCTTGCCCTTTTTCTCCGGATGCTTTTCCAGGTAGGCCTTGGAGTAGCGCTTCATGAACGGAAAGCCCAGGGCCCACCAGGCCAGGCCAATCACCGGCACCCAGATCAGCTCCTGCTTGAGGAAGAACTTCAGCGGGCGGATGCGGCGGTTGAGCACGTACTGCAGGACCATGATGTCGACCCAGCTCTGGTGGTTGCTGGTGACCAGATAGGAGTGCTGGTAATCCAGGCCTTCAAGGCCTTTTACGTGCCAGCGGGTGCGGCACACCAGCTGCATCCAGGCCTTGTTATTGCTGATCCAGGCTTCGTGGGTGTGGTTCATCAGCCAGTGGGTGAAGCGCTGGGTGAGGGCGAAGGGCAGGGCCTTGCAGATCGCCACGCAGAACAGGAACGAGCACAGCAGGATGGTGTTCAGCGCCAGCAGGATCGAAGCGATGATCCCGCGCACGGCGGCAGGTAGGAATTCCAGCATTTAGACATCCATGGGTCGGTTGGCGGCTTGAATCGCGGTCAGGGCGATGGTGTAGACAATGTCATCCACCTGGGCGCCCCGAGGCAGGTCGTTAACAGGCTTGCGCAGGCCTTGCAGCATCGGCCCCAGGCTCACGCAATCGGCACTGCGTTGCACGGCCTTGTGGGTGGTGTTGCCGGTGTTCAGGTCGGGGAACACGAAAACCGTGGCCTTGCCTGCCACCTGGCTGTTGGGGGCCAGTTGCCGGGCGACGTTTTCGTTGGCCGCAGCATCGTATTGCAGCGGGCCGTCGATCAACAGCGAACGCTGGGCTTCATGGGCCAGCAGGGTCGCCTCGCGGACTTTCTCCACTTCTTCGCCGCTGGCCGAGTCGCCGCTGGAGTAGCTGATCATGGCCACTCTTGGGGTAATGCCGAACGCCGCCGCCGAGTCGGCACTCTGCAGGGCGATCTCCGCCAGTTCGCTGGCGCTGGGGTGCGGGTTCATCACGCAGTCGCCGTAGACCAGCACCTGCTCGGGGAACAGCATGAAGAAAACCGAGGACACCAGGGTGCAGCCCGGGGCGGTCTTGATCAGTTGCAGGGCCGGGCGGATGGTGTTGGCGGTGGAATGGATGACCCCCGATACCAGGCCATCCACCTCATCCAGGGCCAGCATCACGGTGCCGATCACCACCGGGTCCTCCAGTTGCTGCTCGGCCATGGGGGCGTTGAGGCTCTTGCTCTTGCGCAGGGCCACCATGGGCTCCACGTAGCGCTCGCGAATCAGGTCCGGGTCGAGAATCTCCAGGCCTTCGGGCAACTCGATGCCCTGGGCCCGGGCTACCGCATGCACTTCCTCTGGCTTGGCCAGCAGTACACAACGGGCGATGCCCCGGGCCTGGCAGATGGCGGCGGCCTGTACGGTCAAGGGTTCGCTGCCTTCGGGCAGGACGATACGCTTGTTGGCGTCCTGTGCCCGCTGGATCAACTGATAGCGGAACACCGCTGGCGACAGGCGCATTTCCCGCGGAGTGCCGCAGCGCTGGTGCAGCCAGTTGGCGTCCAGGTGGCTGGCGACGAAGTCGGTGATGATTTCCGCGCGCTCGCGGTCATCGATGGGGATTTCCTTGTTCAGGCCATTGAGCTGGTTGGCGGTGTCGTAGGACCCGGTGCTGACCGACAGTACCGGCAGGCCGGCGTTCAGGGCACCACGGCACAGATCCATGATGCGCGGGTCGGGCAGGGTGTCGCTGGTCAGCAGCAGGCCGGCCAGGGGCACACCGTTGATCGCCGCGAGACTCACGGCGAGGATGATGTCGTCGCGATCCCCCGGGGTCACCACCAGTACGCCGGGCTTGAGCAGTTCCACGGTGTTGCGCATGGTGCGGGCGCAAATGATGATCTTGGTCATGCGCCGGGTTTCATAGTCCCCGGCATTGAGCACCTGGGCGCCCATCAGGTCGGCTACGTCGCGGGTGCGCGGTGCGTTCAGTTCCGGCTGGAAGGGAATGCAGCCCAGCAGGCGGAAGTCGCCGCTGCGCAGCAAGGGCGAGTGCTCCTTCAAACGGGCGGAGAACGCCTCCATGCTTTCGTCGGTACGCACTTTGTTGAGGATCACCCCCAGCACTTTCGGGTCTCGCGGGCCGCCGAACAACTGCGCCTGCAGCTCGACCCGTCCCGACAGCTCGGTGAGCACTTCGTTTTCCGGAGCAGAGACCAGGATCACTTCGGCATCCAGGCTTTTGGCCAGGTGCAGGTTGACCCGGGCGGCGTAGCTGGCGCTGCGGGTCGGCACCATGCCTTCGACGATCAGCACGTCCTTGCCGATGGCGGCCTGCTGGTAGAGGGTGATGATTTCCTCCAGCAATTCATCCAGCTGGCCATCGCCGAGCATTCGCTCCACATGGGCCAGCCCCAGGGGTTGTGGCGGCTTCAGGCCGTGGGTCCGGGCTACCAGCTCGGTGGAACGCTCGGGGCCGGTATCACCGGGGTGGGGCTGGGCAATGGGCTTGAAAAAGCCGACCTTGAGGCCGGCCCGTTCCAAGGTACGCACCAGCCCGAGGCTGATGGAGGTCAGACCCACACCAAAATCGGTGGGCGCGATAAAAAAAGTTTGCATGCGAGTTCTCAGAAGGTGCATGGCAAAGGCGACGGTCTGCAGCCGTCTGCCTGGTCGTCAGGCGCTAAGGTTATCGTTATCCGGTGCTTGAGCACACCAGCCGCAGTCAAAGCGCTGGCCTATTTTTTCCGCCCGCAACTGCGGGTCCAGCACCCAGGCCCGGGATTGCCAGGGCGGCAAGTGGCGCAGGTGCTGGGTATGCCCACAGGACAGTTCGGCCACCCAATGACCCTCTTCGTCCTGATGGAAACCGCAGATTGTCGAGTGATTTTTCACGTTCCGTTGGTCCGGGTTCCGTTCGCTTTCGAGCGATTGCTTCGCTAAACTTGCCCGTTCTTCATTCTTATGCAAAAGGTCCCGCCCCATGCTGATCGCCGCCAATAAGGCTGTCTCCATCGACTATACCCTCACCAACGATGCTGGTGAGGTCATCGACAGCTCTGCCGGCGGCGCCCCGCTGGTTTACCTGCAAGGCGCAGGTAACATCATTCCTGGTCTGGAAAAGGCTCTGGAAGGCAAGCAAGTCGGTGACGAACTGAACGTCTCCGTGGAACCTGAAGATGCCTACGGCGAATACGCTGCCGAACTGGTCAGCACCCTGAGCCGCAGCATGTTCGAAGGCGTCGACGAACTGGAAGTGGGCATGCAGTTCCACGCGTCCGCTCCGGACGGCCAGATGCAGATCGTGACCATCCGTGATCTGGACGGTGACGACGTGACCGTAGACGGCAACCACCCGTTGGCCGGTCAGCGCCTGAACTTCCAGGTCAAGATCGTTGCCATCCGTGATGCCAGCCAGGAAGAAGTCGCTCATGGTCACGTCCATGGCGAAGGTGGCCATCACCACTGATTTTCTGCGCTAAGCTCAAGCTTACTGGAGAGGCGCCCGAGGGCGCCTTTTTAGTCCGCGGCTTTTGGCTGTACTGTCGAGAGGCTGTTTTTCTGTAAGAACACAGGAATTTGGAGTTCGTCATGAGTGCTTTTCACGACCTTAAATTGAAAGCCCTGGATGGTCAGGAGCTGCCGCTCGCGCCCTTCAAGGGGCAAGTCGTGCTGGTGGTCAACGTCGCCTCCAAATGTGGTCTGACACCACAATATGCGGCGTTGGAGAATCTCTACCAGCAATACAAGGCCCAGGGATTCAGCGTGCTGGGGTTGCCCTGCAACCAGTTCGCCGGGCAGGAACCGGGCACCGAGCAGGAGATCCAGGAGTTTTGCAGCCTCAACTACGGGGTGACTTTTCCCTTGAGCAGCAAACTGGACGTGAACGGTCCCGAGCGTCATCAGCTGTACCGTTTGCTGGCGGGCGAGGGCGCGGAGTTTCCCGGGGATATCACCTGGAACTTCGAGAAATTCCTGTTGGGCAAGGACGGTCGGGTACTGGCGCGTTTCTCGCCCCGTACCGCTCCGGATGATCCGACTGTGGTCCAGGCCATCGAAAAAGCCCTGAGCTAAGCACTGCCGGGCCCCTCTTTCACGCCGCTGCAATGCGGCGTTTTTGCATCTAAATCACTCAAATCAATAATGCTGTGCAGCACTGTGAGGGGGCCATATTATCCTCATCATAAGTGCGCCGGGGCAGGTACCCGGCGCAGTCTTGTGCGTCGAGTATCGACTCGAGCCTTTTTGTCGGAGTGCAGCATGCCTGTTCAAGCCTTGTTCAAACCCTTTCAACTCGGCGCGCTGGAGCTGCCGAGCCGCGTAGTGATGGCGCCGATGACCCGTTCGTTTTCTCCGGGTGGCGTGCCCAACGCCAAGGTCATCGAGTATTACCGTCGCCGCGCTGCTGCGGGTGTCGGCCTGATCATCACCGAGGGCACCACGGTGGGGCACCAGGCCGCCAACGGTTACCCCAATGTGCCGCAGTTCCATGGCGAGGCGGCCCTGGCCGGGTGGAAGAAGGTGGTGGATGCGGTCCACGCCGAAGGTGGCAAGATCGTTCCGCAACTGTGGCATGTGGGTAATGTGCGGCGCCTGGGCACCGAGCCGGACGCCAGCGTGCCCGGCTATGGCCCGACCGAGAAGCTCAAGGACGGCAAGGTGCTGGTGCACGGCATGACCCACCAGGACATCCAGGAAGTGATCGCAGCCTTTGCCCTGGCCGCCAAGGATGCCCAGAGCATCGGCATGGACGGTGTGGAAATCCATGGTGCCCACGGTTACCTGGTGGATCAGTTCTTCTGGGAGGGCACCAACCAGCGCACCGACGAATACGGCGGCGATCTGGCGCAGCGCTCGCGTTTCGCCATCGAGTTGATCCAGGCGGTGCGGGCTGCCGTCGGCCCGGATTTCCCGATCATCCTGCGTTTCTCCCAGTGGAAGCAGCAGGATTACAGCGCGCGTCTGGTGCAGACCCCGGAAGCTCTGGGCGCCTTTCTCAAGCCGTTGGCAGATGCAGGTGTGGATATCTTCCACTGTTCGACGCGACGCTTCTGGGAGCCGGAGTTCGAAGGCTCGGACCTGAACCTGGCAGGCTGGACCCGCAAGCTCACCGGCAAACCCACCATCACCGTGGGCAGCGTCGGCCTGGACGGCGAGTTCCTGCAGTTCATGGTCAACACCGACAAGGTGGCGCAGCCGGCCAGCCTGGAAAACCTGCTGCAGCGCTTGAACAACGACGAGTTCGACCTAGTGGCCGTGGGTCGGGCGCTGCTGGTGGACCCGGATTGGGCGCAGAAAGTCCGTGAAGGCCGTGAGCAGGACATCCTGCCGTTCAGCCGTGAAGCACTGACGACCCTGGTTTAACTTCTGGCCCCGGGCGGTGAGGGGGGCAGCCTCCTTGCCGCACCTAGTGCCTCTGTGGCGCTGCGTGGTTCCAGCGCTGCTTCGATCATCCCTTCGTAATCCACGACCGGTGCTGGCTGGCAGACACTGCGCAACTGATCCTCAAACTGTGCGATCACGGCCGGCCAGCCCTGGCGGCTGGCGTGTTGCCGGGCGTTGAGACGTACCCGGCGCAGGGTTTCCGCCTCCTCCAGCAGCCAGCCGGCGGCCTCACAGAACGCGCCTTCATCCCCGGGCATGGCCAGCACGCCGTTGTAGCCATGGCGGATATGCTGGGCTGCCGCGGCCTGATCGTAGGCCACCACCGCCAGCCCGGAAGCCAGGGCTTCCAGCACCACATTGCCGAAGGTTTCCGTAAGACTGGGAAACAGGAACACATCCCCCGAAGCGTAATGGGCCGCCAGGGCTTCACCCCGCTGACTGCCACAGAACAGGGCCTCGGGCAGGCTTTTCTCCAGGGCGGCGCGTTGTGGGCCGTCACCCACCACGATCAGTTTCATCTTCCGCTGTGGATAAGTGGCCTTGAGCTGCTCGAAGCAGCGCTTGAGCAGGCTCAGGTTCTTCTCCGGGGCCAGGCGCCCGACATGGATCACCGCCAGATCATCGTTGCCCAGGCCCCAGCGCGTGCGCAGCTCATTGAGGCGTTTGGCCGGATGGAACAGTTGGCTGTCGACGCCACGGGACAGCAGGGCCAGGCGTTCGAAGTGCCGACGCTCCAACTCCAGGCGCTGACTGGCGCTGGGCACCAGGGTCAGCTTCGAACGGTTGTGGAACCAGCGCAGGTAATGGGTCAGCAAGCGCGTCAGCAAACCCAGGCCGTACTGGCTGGAATACTGCTGGAAGTTGGTATGGAAGCCACTGACCACCGAAATTCCCAGACGTTTCGCCGCCCGCAGCGCGGACAGCCCCAGCGGGCCCTCGGTGGCGATGTATAGCACGTCCGGGCGTTGGCGTTTCCAGCGTCGCAGCAGTTTGTGCATCGACGACTGGCCCCATTGCAGCCCCGGGTATCCCGGCAGCGGCCAGCCGCGGCACAGCATCAGGGCCTCGTCGCTGGGGCGGCTCTGATCACAACCCTGGCGCGGACGCACCAGTTCCACCTGATGCCCACGGGCACGCAGGCCATCACACAGGCGGCCAAGGGTATTGGCCACGCCATTGATTTCCGGTGGGAAGGTTTCAGTGATGAGGGTGATGTGCAGAGCTGTCGTCATGACCTCAGTGTCGACTGAGGCCATGTCGTCATTGTGACGTCTGGATGATGGATTTATGACGCGCCAGCCTTATTTGGCTGGCAGGTTCTCCATCCCGCGCTCACGCACCCAGAAGAGCGTCGCCCCGGCCACGGCGGCCGGCATCATCAGGATGTTGACGAAGGGGATCATCAGCGCCAGGTAGACGATGCCGCCAAAACCCAGGCTCTGCCAGCGCTTCTGCCGCAGCCAGACGATCATCTCCTGCCAGCTCATCTTGTTGTTATCCGCCGGGTAGTCGATGTACTGGATGGCCATCATCCAGACGCCGAACAGCAGCCACAGCGGCGCGGCAATCAGGTTGACCACCGGGATCAGCGACAGGATGAACAGGCCGATGGCCCGGGGCAGGAAGTAGCCGAGCTTGCGCATTTCCCGGGATAGGGTGCGGGGGATCATGGCGATCAGTTCGCCCCAGCTGAAGGGCGGGAAATCGTCAGTGCCACGCACCACGATTTCGACTTTTTCCGATAGAAAGCCGTTGAAGGGAGCGGCAATGATATTGGCCAGCATGGTGAAGGTGAAAAACACCATCAACACCACCAGCACCATGAACAGCGGCCAGAGGATGTAGCTCAGAAAGCTCAGCCATTGCGGCAGGGTCGGCATCAGGGTGTCGATCCACAGGCTGAACTGGTGGCCGGCGAAATAGATCAATCCGACGAACAACACCAGGTTGATCACCAGGGGCAGTAGTACGAACAGGCGCAGGCCGGGACTGAGGACCAGTTTCAGGCCTTCACGCAGGTATTGCGGGCCGGACAGTACGGGGGCGGGCATAGAACGCTCCGAGCAGATGGAAAACGCGCCGACCTTACCGGCTTTACCCGGGGGGCGAAAGCACCGTGAACAGGTCGACATCAACGGTAACAAAGACCCTTTCAAATGGGCCTGCTGAGGATAGAGACCGCCTATGAGCTGGATTGTTAAACCGTATTTCCTTAATCTTCGCCCCCTCTATACGCTTCACCCATTATTTTTTGGACGGTCGAGTTCAAGCCTTCCCCAAGGTTTCACCGTCCTTTTTTATTCCAGCCGGCAATCCGGCGTTCCGCGCCAGGGCACCCGGGCCGGTCGATAGGAGTGAGTCATGTCTGAAGTACGCCATTCGCGTGTGATTATTCTCGGTTCCGGCCCTGCCGGTTACAGCGCCGCCGTCTATGCCGCCCGTGCCAACCTGAAGCCGCTGCTGATCACCGGCATGCAGGCCGGTGGCCAACTGACCACCACCACTGAAGTCGACAACTGGCCTGGCGACGTGCACGGCCTGACCGGCCCGGCGCTGATGGAGCGGATGCGCGAGCACGCCGAGCGTTTCGAAACCGAAATCGTCTTCGACCATATCAATGCCGTGGACTTCGCTGCCAAGCCTTACACCCTGACCGGCGACAGCGCGACCTACACTTGCGACGCCCTGATCATCGCCACCGGCGCCAGCGCCCGTTACCTGGGCCTGCCTTCGGAAGAAGCGTTCATGGGCAAGGGTGTATCGGCCTGCGCTACCTGTGACGGTTTCTTCTATCGCAACAAGCCGGTGGCGGTGGTCGGTGGTGGCAACACCGCTGTCGAAGAAGCCCTGTACCTGGCCAACATCGCCAGCACCGTGACTTTGATCCACCGTCGCGAAACCTTCCGCGCCGAGAAAATCCTGATCGACAAGCTCAACGCCCGCGTGGCCGAAGGCAAGATCATCCTCAAGCTCAATGCCAACCTGGACGAAGTCCTGGGCGACAACATGGGTGTGACCGGTGCGCGCCTGAAGAACAACGACGGCAGCTTCGACGAGCTGAAAGTCGACGGCGTGTTCATCGCCATCGGCCACACCCCGAACACCTCGCTGTTCGAAGGCCAGTTGACCCTCAAGGACGGTTACCTGGTGGTGCAGGGCGGTCGTGACGGCAATGCCACGGCCACCAGCGTCGAGGGTATCTTTGCCGCTGGCGACGTGGCTGACCACGTTTACCGTCAGGCCATCACCTCGGCCGGCGCCGGCTGCATGGCGGCACTGGACACCGAGCGTTACCTGGACGGTCTGCAGAACGCTGCACACTGATTTCCAGGCGATAAAAAAACCGGCGCAAGCCGGTTTTTTTATGGGTGATGGTTTTGTCGGAGCCAGATCAGCGGCGAGTCAGCGGCTGGGCGGCGAACTTGACCCCGGCCAGGCCGTGGGCGATCAGGGCGCGGATATTGCCGTGGTCAGTGCCTTCGGGGGTGGCCAGTACCGAGCGGTAGTGCTCGCCGAAGGCGAGCAGGGCTTCTGTGTCGCTCAGGCCTTCCAACAGGGCCAGGCCCAGGGTCTTGCACGAGCCTTCGTTCTGCCCGGCGGCGTTTTCCACGCCACCGTTGTTGAAGGCCTGGGGCTGGTAGTCGTAACCGGCGGCGACAAAGGCCAGGGTGTCGGCAAAAGCGTGTTCACCGCTGTTCAGGCTGGCGCGCAGGGTGTTCAGATCAGTCATGGGACTTTCCTTTGGCGAACGCCGCTTGCTGCTCGGCGCTGGCTTCTTTCTGGTAGAGATTTTTCCATTCGGCGTATGGCATGCCGTACACCACTTCACGGGCGTCATCGAGGCTGACCTCGATCTGGCGTTCGTCGGCCTCGGCCTTGTACCACTTGGACAGGCAGTTGCGGCAGAACCCGGCCAGGTTCATCAGGTCGATGTTCTGCACGTCCTTGCGGTTGTCCAGGTGGGCCACCAGGCGGCGAAAGGCCGCGGCTTCCAGTTCCAAGCGTTGTTGAGGGGACATAAGACTCACTGCACGTAGAGGGATGGGAATAGCTGCCAGCGGCCAATCAAAGCCGAATCGCTTTGACTGGCCGCTTGGTGCTAGCGACTTGCCGCTAACGTGATCGATACCGATTCGGCAAAGCGCAGGGCGTGGGGTTTGTCGACTTCGACTTCGGCGTACTGCACCGAGAGGTTGCCCATCACCAGGTCCAGCAGTTCCTGGGTCAGGCGCTCCAGCAAGGCGAAGCGATTGCCTTCGACGTGGGCAATGATTGCCTTGGTGATGGTGCGGTAGTTCAGCGCGTGATCGATGTCGTTGTCGCGCACCGCATCCTGGGCGGGGTACAGGATGGTCAGGTTGATCAGCACATCCTGCTTGTTGAGGATCTCTTCCTCGTTGATTCCGATATAGGTCCGCAGGAGCAGGTCCTTGACTCGGATACGAGCCATTCCTGGCTGAAGTTGTGGCATTGCTACTTGCTCCGTCCAATCAATTGCAGGAATTCCTGGCGAGTGGTGCTCGAATCGCGAAAGGCGCCGAGCATCACCGAGGTGTGCATGGTGGAATTCTGTTTCTCGACGCCGCGCATCATCATGCACATGTGCTTGGCTTCGATCACCACCGCGACGCCCGCGGCCTGGGTCACGCTTTGCACCGCGTCGGCGATTTCCCGGGTGAGATTTTCCTGGATCTGCAGGCGTCTGGCGAACATATCGACGATCCGGGCGATCTTCGACAGCCCCAGCACCTTGCCGGTAGGAATATAAGCCACATGGGCCTTGCCGATGAAGGGCAGCAGGTGATGTTCGCACAGGGAGTACAGCTCGATGTCGGCGACTATCACCATTTCGTCGCTGTCAGAGGCGAACAGTGCGCCATTGACGATCTCGTCCACCGACTGGCTGTAGCCATGACACAGGTACTGCATGGCCTTGGCCGCGCGCTTGGGGGTGTCGAGCAAACCTTCGCGCTTGGGGTCTTCACCGAGGCCCTTGAGGATCTCGCGGTAGTGTTGGGGCAGGGAAAGGCTCATGCAAGGTCCTCGTGGGGGCCGGCTTATTTGACGTGCCGCCCGCCGTTGACGGTCAAGGTGGTGCCGGTGACATAGGGGTTGTCCAGCAGGTAGCGCAGGCTCTGGTAGATCACTTCGCTGCCGGGTTCGATGCCCAGGGCGGATTTGGCCAGGGTCTTGGCGCGGTACGCCGCGTCGTCGTCGGGGTTGAACAATAGCAGGGCCGGAGCGATGCCGTTGACCTTGATTGCCGGGGCGTATTTTGCCGCGAAGGACAGGGTCAGGCTGTCCAGCCCGGCTTTGCTGGCGCAGTAGGCGATGTGCTTGCTGCTGCCCTTGCGGGTCACGTCGTCGCTGATGTGGATGATGTCCGCCGGGCTCGAACGCTGCAGCAACTCTGCGCAGTGCAGGTTGATCAGGTAGGGCGCGAGCATGTGCACGCTGAACATCCGGGTAAAGGCGGCGCTTTCCTCGCCTGGGCTTTCTTCCAGCCACTCTGAGGCGTTGTGGACGATGGCCCGCAAGCGGTCGGTGTGGTGTTTCACCGCGCTGATCAGGGCCAGGATTCCGGCTTCGCTGGAGAAGTCGGCATGCAGCAGGATCGCGCCCTTTTCCCGCAAGGTCTGCAGGCCCGGGCGGTCGCTGCGGTAAGTGACGATCACCGGCTGCCCGTCTTCCAGCAGGCGCAGGGCGCAATGCAGGCCGACACGCTGGCTGGCACCAGTGATCAGGATCGGAGCGGAGGAGGTGTTCATGAAGGGCTCGCGTCGCGGGTAGGGGAAAACTATACCAGCGGTGGGACGGGTTGTGCCTGTTGCTCGGGGGCTGCGCTGGCAAGCCAGATTAGCAGCCGACTCCTGCGCAGTGTGCAGGAGCCGGCTTGCCGGCGAATCACGGATTCTGCGTCGAGGCGCTGGTCGGTAGCGGGCGCGCCGGTGTGCTGTTGAGCCAGTTAGCCAGCAGGCGGGTGGACATCGGAATGAAGAAGTAGACCATCAACGGGGTCAACGCCAGGGTGCTGACAAACACTCGGGGCAGCAGGCTCAGGTCGCTGAGCAGGGGACCTAAGACGAAGTTGAACAGCAGCGACACCGGGAAGAACGCCAGCCAGATGGCCACGGCCTGTTTCCAGCGCGGTGGTCGTTGTCCGGCTGCGCCGAACCAGCCATCGATACCGCTGACGCGATGTTCCGATGGGTGGGCAAACAAGTCGCTGCCCCGGGCCAGCCAGGCGGTGCGCGAGGCGGAGTGTTCCCAGGTGTGCAGGGTCTGTTCGTCGGCGAAGCGGAAGATGATCTGGAATTCGTCGTCGTCAGGTGGTGGGGCCAGAACGCCGGAACCCAGGTAGCCGGGAAAGTCGGTGGCCAGTTGTTCGCCTTCGCGCAGCCAGGCGATCAGGTCCTGGTAACGGCCGTCGGCAACGCGCCGGGCAACCATCAGGGTGACGGGTGAGGTAGACATTATGTATCTCCGTAAACCAATGCGCGGCCTGGGTAAGGCAGTCGCTGACGTGGCACCGGGGTAGTGGGCCGCGCCTGAATCAAGCAAGGATTATTCCTGATTGGCGCGAGGCTACCAATGACACCGGTCGGTTTTTCTCGCGCTTGAAGCATTTGCACCTGGGGAGAGTAGAATGGCCGCCACTTTGTTTACTGGTGTTTTCTCCCCAGATGCCCGTCATGACTGAACCTGTCCCTGTTGCTCCGGCTCCTGACCCTGCCCGTCAGGATGAGCTGTTTCCGATCCGTGAAGTGGCGCGCCTGACTGGAATCAACCCGGTGACCCTGCGAGCCTGGGAACGACGCTACGGTCTGATCCAGCCGACGCGCACCGAAAGCGGGCATCGCCTGTATTCCATGCACGATGTTGAGGCGGTGCGGGAGATTCTGGGTTGGATCGAGCGCGGTGTGGCGGTCAGCAAGGTCGGCAAGATTCTGGCCAAGAGCCGGGCAGACCAGGCTCAGGCCAAGGTGGCGGTGGACGATGGCCTGCAAGGTGAATATGGCCAGTGGCGCGATCAGTTGAAGCTGGCGGTGAGCGCTTTCGATGAAGAGCAACTGGAGCGTCTCTACGGCCAGGTCTTCTCCAGCTACGCCTTGCCGGTGGTATTCCAGGACATTTTCCTGCCGTTCTGGAAGCAACTGCTGCAGGACCGGGAGACTTTCGGTCAGACCAGCGAGTGGTTGTTTCTGGATGGTTTTTTGCGGGCGCGGATCACGCAAAGGCTGGTGTTGCAGCGTGCCACTCAGCACCGGCAACTGCTGCTGACGGCGCTCAGCCCGCAGTGCCGCGAACTGGAGCTGCTGGTGGCGGCGCTGATGCTCGGGCATGACCAGATCGGTGTCCGCCTGCTGGGGCCGGGAGCACCGCTGGATGAACTGACCCTGGTCTGCGAAAAACTCAAGCCTGTGGCCCTGGTGGTGTTTTCCAATCACGCGCCGACGGCGGAGTTGCCCAAGCGCCTCAAGCGTCTGGCGCTGACTCTGGACTGTCCATTGATGCTTGCCGGAGATGCGGCGGACCTGGCCCAGGAAAGCTTCAGCGGTTCGCCGGTGGCGTGCCTGGGAAATGAGGGGCGCCTGATGCAGAAGCGCCTGCGGCAGTTCCTTAGCGGTCGCCTGGATACCTGAAACGGCTCTCGGTCAGCTTCAGGCGTGCAGGGCCGGATGGGTATGGCGGTGCTGCTGGAGGATGAACTGGCGCAGGCGTTCGGTTTCTTCCGCGTCACTCTGATCCAGGCGATAGGCATAGAAACCGGCTTCGGTCTGGCGCTCGAAGCGCCCGTGCAGCGCAATCCGTTCATATCCCGAAGGGCTGAACCACTGGGCGAACTGCTTGGGGGGCCGGGTCCGGTTACGGATCTCCAGCAATACGCCCTTGAACGACACCTCCCGCACCCACAGGCGTCCAGGCTGGCCCCTGGAGTTTTCCAGGGCCACCGGCTCTTCCAGCGTCAGGCGCCAGGGCCGGATCATGGGGCCGTCCTCGAAGATGCTCGGCACCCCCAGGCGCAGATGCAGGGCATGGAATTCGTCTTCCACCAGATGCAGGGGGAAGGTCATCTGCTGGTTGTCGAAATGGGCCTGGATGGTGACCTTTTCATTGGCAGCCAGACGGGTCAGCAGGTCACGGATCTGCGAGCCGCCATTGACCAGCAGGCTCGATGTGGCATCGCGCACATTGAGCTGCGGGTTGTGCTGCATGGTTTGGATGAAGTCCAGTTCATCCTGAGTGAGGAGAGCGTCACGCTGCATGATGTTGCTCGAAGGGTGAAGGACAAATCGGTGGGGAATATCCCTACAGACCACTAAATCTGCGACTTATTAGAGCCGTCGGTCGCCTTGAGGGCGGCGAGCTCGGCTTGCACTGCGGCCAGTTGCTGCTCCAGCTGGAGCAAGCGTTGCTGCGCCTTGATCTGCACACTGACGTCTTTCTGCACGCCAATGAAATAGGTCAGTTGATCGCTGTCGTTGAATACCGGGGTGATCGACAGTTCGTTCCAGAAGTGGCTGCCGTCCTTGCGATAGTTGCGCAGCACCTCGCGGCATGGCTGACCCTGGCTCAGGGCCTGGCGAATCCGTTCCAGCCCCGGCTGGTCACGGTCTCCTGACTGCAGGAAACGACAATCCTGATACAGCACTTCGTCGGCGCTGTAGCCGGTCAGTCGCTCGAAAGCCGGATTCACGTAAATCACGATGTTGTCTTCGCCTTCCTGTTCCGCGACCACAATCCCGTCGTTGGAGGCGTTGATCATCTTTTGCAGCAGATGAGCGTTGATCATCCCGAAGTTCCGCTATCAATCAGCAAGTGTTGAATTGAATTCTAAGTCACGCTGGCACGCTGTCCACAGGCGCTTTTGAGCGGTGCGGGCAGCAGAGGCGGGATTTTACTCCGTAGCTGGTAATATCCCAGTCTTTTAGTCAGCTTCAGGAACAGATTGATGAAAGTCGCCATCCTTTCCGGCTCGGTGTACGGCACGGCTGAAGAAGTCGCCCGGCACGCCGCCAAGCTCCTCAACGCCGCAGGTTTCGAGGCCTGGCACAACTCTCGGGCCACTTTGACCGAGCTTCAGGCCTTCGCACCGCAGGCGTTGCTGGCCGTGACCTCGACCACCGGCATGGGCGAACTGCCAGACAACCTGCTGCCGCTGTATTCGAGCATTCGCGATCAGTTGCCCGCCGCCTGGCGTGGGCTGCCCGGAGCGGTGATCGGCCTGGGGGATTCCAGCTACGGCGATACCTTCTGTGGCGGTGGCGAGCAGATGCGTGAGCTGTTTGCCGAGCTGGGAGTGGAAGAAGTGCTGCCGATGTTGCGCCTGGACGCCAGCGAGAGCGTGACCCCGGAAACCGATGCCGAGCCCTGGCTGGCCGAGTTGATCAGCGCCCTGCGGGGCTGACCGGCTGTTCCCGTAGCAGCGCCAGCCAGGCTTGCGCTGCCTTGGACAGATACGCGCCCTGGCGCCAGATGAAGGCAATGTCCCAGCGCAGATAGTCCGGGGCCTTCAGCGTCAGGCGCACCACCCCCGGCCGCACCAGGCCGCGGGCCACCACACTGGGCAGCAACACCACACCTTGACCGGCGGCCACCAGCGCCGCAAGAAAGTCTGCCTGGCCGCTACGTCCTCCCTCCTTTGGCGTGAAGCCCACCTGCTGGCAGGCCTGGAGCAGTCGGTCGTTGAGCACAAAGCTGCGCTGATAGAGGAGGAAGGGCGTATCGGCCAGTTCTTCCAGGCGCACCTGGGCGTTCAGCGCCAGGGGATGATCGGCGGGCAGCAAGGCATCCAGGGGCTCATCGCAGAAGGGTTGATAGGCAAACGCCGGGTCCTTGGGGGTCAGGCTGCCGCCCAGTTCCAGCTCGCCACTGCGCACGGCCTGCTCGACATTCAGGCTGCCGCCTTCGAGCAGTTGCACCTGGATATTCGGGTAGCGCCGGCGGTATTCGGCGAAACGGCTGGCGAACAGTGCATCGCTGCCCAGCAGCGGCAGACCCAGGCGCAGTTCACCCCGTGCCAGTTGGCTCAGGTCATCCAGTTCACTGAGCAGTTCATGGCGCAGGCGCAGCATGTCCTCGGCCCGCTGCAGCACCACGCCGCCGGCGGCGGTGAGATGAATGTGCGAGCCCTGGCGCTCCAGCAGGGGCGTGCCCAGGCTTTGCTCCAGCTGCGCGATCTGCTTGCTGACCGCCGACTGGCTGATGTGCAGGGTCCTGGCCGCCTGGGTGAAACCGCCCTGGCGGATGACTTCGACAAAACTGCGCAGTTGTTTGAAATCCATGGTGGTAATTCCAGATTGGAATGGTTTCAAGTCTAACAATTCGCTTCGGTGATGCAGGGACTTTTCATAAAATGGGCCCCTGAGAGGACTCAACCACCATGAACATTTCCACCTGTAAACGCCTGGGCCGCCTGATTGGCGAATTGGCCGTGCTGCTGGCCATCTATTTTCTCGGTTGCCAACTGGCTACCTGGCTGCCCTGGCCGATTCCCGGTGGGGTCATTGGCCTTGCGCTGTTGCTGCTGGCCTTCGCCCTGGGCTGGGTCAAGCCGGCGGCCTTGCAACTGGGGGCCGGCCTGCTGATGGCGGAGATGCTGCTGTTCTTCATTCCGGCGCTGATGAGCTTGCTGGACTACGGCGGCCTGCTGCGTCAGGACGGCTGGCGGATTCTGCTGGTGATCGGTATCAGCACCCTGCTGGTGATGCTGGTGACCGCACTCACGGTGGAGATGGTCTGCCGCTGGAGGATGCGCCATGAAGCTTGAACTGATGCCGATGTTCTGGCTGGCCCTGACCCTGGGGGCGTATCTGTTCAGCCGCTGGATCTACCGGCGCACCGGGCGCTACCTGCTGTCGCCGTTGATCCTGGTGCCGGCCCTGCTGCTGGCAATTGCGGTGCCGCTGCACACCGCCTATGCCGAATACGCCGCCAATACCCACTGGCTGATGCTGGTGCTGGGGCCGGTGACGGTGGCCTTTGCGATTCCCATCTGGCAGCAGCGCCAGTTGCTGATGCGCCACTGGTCGGCCCTGTTGCTGGGCATGCTGGCGGGCAGCGCCGCGTCCATCGGCAGTTCCTTCGGCTTGGCGAAGATGCTGGCCCTGGACAGCTCGGTGACCCTGTCCCTGGTGCCACGTTCCATTACCACGCCGTTCGCCATGCCCCTGGCCCATGACCTGGGCGGCGTGCCTGAGTTGACGGCGGTGTTCGTGATGTTCACCGGGGTGTTCGGTGCCATGCTCGGCGGTGTGCTGCTGCGCTGGCTGCCCTTGCGCAGTGCCCTGGCCCGGGGCGCGCTGTTTGGTGTCGGCGCCCACGGAGCCGGAGTCAGCCGGGCCCATGAAGTCGGGGGTGAAGAGGGCTCGGTGGCCGGCCTGGTGATGGTGTTGACCGGGTTGCTTAACCTTTTCGCGGCCCCTTTGCTGGCGTCGGTGCTTTGACGCAAAGCCGCGGACCAGAGCCTTCTCTCCGTCTGACCCGCAGGGTCATCAAGCTGGCTGTCAATGCAACTCCGCAGTCGATGCAAGCTGTCTAGACTCTGGGGGTTCCCTCATCCAATAAGAACCATCACCGAGGTCCTTGCCGTGAGCCTAGCCCCCGTTCAATCGACACCGAGTGTAAAAAAACAAGTCAGCGCCGTTGAGTGGCAAACCCGTCTGGACCTCGCCGCCTGCTACCGTCTGGTGGCCATGCACGGCTGGGACGACCTGATCTTCACCCATATCTCCGCCAAGGTGCCGGGCACCGAAGACTTCCTGATCAACCCCTTCGGCATGATGTTCCACGAGATCACTGCCTCCAGCCTGGTGAAGGTCGACCAGGCCGGTAACAAGCTGATGGACAGCCCCTACGAGATCAACCCGGCGGGCTACACCATTCACAGTGCCGTGCACGCGGTGCGTCACGATGTGCTCTGTGTGCTGCATACCCACTCGGCCGCCGGGGTCGCGGTGTCGGCGCAGAAGCAGGGCGTGCTGCCCATCAGCCAGCAGTCGCTGTTCGTGCTGTCGAGCCTGGGCCGTCACCCTTATGAGGGCGTGGCCCTGAACCCCGAGGAGAAAGAGCGGCTGCAGGCCGACCTGGGGGACAACAACTTCCTGCTGCTGCACAACCATGGCTTGCTGACCTGCGGCGCCAGCATCGCCGATACCTTCCTGATGATGTTCATCTTCCAGCGTGCCTGCGAGATCCAGGTGCTGGCGCAGAATGGCGGCGCCGAGCTGATTACCATTCCCGCGTCGATCCTGGCGGGGGCCAAGGCGATGATCGCCGGTGTCACCCGCAGTGCCCAGGGGATGGGGGGCGCACTGGCCTGGCCGGCCCTGTTGCGCAAACTCGATCAACTCGACCCGGGTTACAAAGTCTGATGCCTATCACCGAGATTCCTCTGTGTGTCTGGCGCAAGCGCGGCAAGGACTTTGTGTTTCGCGGCCAGCGCATTCGTTACTGGGTGGCGGGGCAAGGAGAGCCGCTGCTGTTGATCCATGGCTTTCCCACTGCCAGCTGGGACTGGCATTACCTGTGGCAACCCCTGGCGCGGCGCTATCAGGTGATCGCCTGCGACATGCTCGGCTTCGGCGACTCGGACAAGCCGCTGGACCATGAGTACAGCCTGCTGGAGCAGGCAGACTTGCAGCAGGCGTTGCTGGCCCATTTGCAGATCCAAGAGCCGCTGCACCTGCTGGCCCATGACTACGGCGACAGCGTCGCCCAGGAACTGCTGGCCCGGCATTATGAAGCGCGGATCGAGATCGCCAGCTGCGTGTTCCTCAATGGAGGTCTGTTTCCGGAAACCCATCGCCCGGTGCTGACCCAGAAGCTGTTGCTCAGCCCCCTGGGCTGGATGCTCGGGCGAGTGTTCAGTCGCCAGGGGCTGGCGAACAGCTTCCGGCAGATCTTCGGCCCCCAGACCGGTCCCAGCGAGTCGGTCCTGGATGACTTCTGGAGCCTGGTGCACAGCAACAACGGGCCGCGCATCCTGCACAAGTTGATCGCTTATATCCCCGAGCGACGGGCCCAGCGCGAGCGTTGGGTCGGCGCCATGCAACGTGGCGAGGTGCCGCTGCGGGTGATCGATGGCGCCCAGGACCCGATTTCCGGGGCGCACATGGTGGAGCGCTATCGCCAGCTGATCCCCGAGCCGGACACCGTGCTGCTGCCGGGCATCGGCCATTACCCGCAGATCGAGGCGCCGTTGCCGGTGCTCAAGCATTACCTGGGGTTTCGCGACACATTGTTCGCGCCGCCACGCCAGGCAATGGGTTCCTGAGCGCCTTGGGTCACTGTGTGGCCCAAGGCAGGGGCGTGCTCTTGTGCGGGCGGGGCGATTATCCCGCTGTCTTATTGGGCACCATTCAGGCCCGGACGTTTTTATTGTGACCGCCGGCTGGCTGTCCGACACTCGAAGAATTGTCCATTGGCCCTGCTGGAGTTCGGTATGAGTGAATCTGTGCGCTTGCAAGACAAAGTAGTGATCATCACCGGAGCCGGCGGCGGCCTGGGCCGGGCCCATGCCTTGCTGTTCGCCAGGCACGGGGCCAAGGTGCTGGTCAACGACCTGGGGGGCTCGGCCCAGGGCGAGGGCGCCAGTGCCTCGGCGGCCGATCGGGTGGTGGCGCAGATCCGCGAGGCTGGAGGCATCGCCGAGGCCAACCACGACTCGGTCACCGAGGGCGAAAAGATCGTGCAGAACGCCCTGGATGTGTTCGGCCGGGTCGATGTGGTGGTCAACAACGCTGGCATCCTGCGGGACAAGACCTTCCACAAGATGGACGACGCCGATTGGGACCTGGTGTACCGGGTGCATGTCGAAGGGGCCTACAAAGTCACTCGTGCCGCCTGGCCGCATCTGCGGGACCAGGCTTACGGGCGGGTGATCTTCACCGCGTCCACATCAGGCATCTACGGCAACTTCGGCCAGTCCAACTACGGCATGGCCAAGCTCGGCCTGTACGGCCTGACCCGGACCCTGGCCATCGAAGGGCGCAAGAACAACATCCTGGTCAACGCCATTGCCCCGACCGGTGGCACGCGGATGACCGAGGGCCTGATCCCGCCACAGGTGTTCGAGCAGCTCAAGCCGGAACTGGTGAGCCCGCTGGTGGTGTACCTGGGCAGCGAGCAGTGCCAGGAAACCTCCGGCCTGTTCGAAGTGGGCGGCGGCTGGATCGGCAAGGTGCGCTGGGAGCGCAGCCTGGGCGCCGGTTTCGATCCGCGCCATGGCTTCTCGCCCGACGATGTGGCGGCGCACTGGCAGCAGATCTGCGATTTCGAAGGGGCGGCCCATCCCAAGGACAACATCGAGGCGCTGAAAGAGATGATGCAGAATCTGCAAAAGTACGCCCTCTGACGCTGCGCGGACCAGCCTTGTCCGGCGATGATCGGCGGGCATTCTTCCCTGGCTTGAAAACAGCCATTCCATGACCCGCCGGAGCCTGGGCTCCGGCGGTTTTACTCCTGTGGCGTTCGTCTCTATGCTCGACGGTTGGCGAACGCACAAGGAGCGCTTGAGATGTATGAATCAAAGGATCAGCCGGTACTGTCGCGACTGCTGTTTATCCGGCGTCTATGTGTTCACGGCCTGGTGGTTCTGGCCCTGATCAGCTTTTCGGTGTTGCTGGGCATCAGCGGTCTGCTGTACTTCGAGCAGGACATTTCCTTTCACGACGCCTTGTATGACGCAGCCATGATCCTCGGCGGCATCGGGCCCATCAACATGCCGCAAACCCCTGGCGGCAAACTGTTTTTTGCCACCTACGGGCTCTACACCAACCTGGTGTTCGCCGCCACTCTGGGCTTGATCCTGTCACCGGTGGCGCATCGTCTGTTGCACAAGTTTCATTACGACGATGGTGATGACGACACCTTGTAAGGCCAACTGGGCCGTTGTCTTGCGCGCATAAAAAAGGCCGCTGCAAGAGCAGCGGCCAAGGTAAGACGTTAGATCAAGGAGCTACAAAATCAACGTCGGTGAACCTGGGGTAGTGGCCTGAACTGAATCTTTTCAAGCCAACTGGAAGTCTGTTTCGGGCAACGGGCGGCGGGCTCTTTGCGCGGCAGTGGCGTGGCGTTGTTTGCCGTGACTGCGAGGTAAGAATAAGCCCTGGCATGACCTGGAAAAATAGCCATTCAGGACAAGGACTGTTACAGCTTGAGCAACAGTCCAGAGTGCGCAGCACCTGTATCGATGCACTTGATGGTCGCGTATCCAGCCCGTGGATACATCTCTGAACGGCCCCTGTGGCAAGGGCGCTAATCCTTTCGGGCGACAACTCGAATACCTCCTTGGTGCGCTTATCGGCCGTGGTACCCCGGCAGTAGGGTGAGGCCTCCTGTCACTCACCGGGGAAGACGCATGACAAGAACAACAATGCGCGCCATCTTCAAACCGCAGGCGCTGGCTGTCGCGGTAGCGCTGGGCTGCAGCGCTCAGGCGCAGGCGGTTTCGTTCAATATTGGGGAAATTGAAGGGCAGTTCGACTCATCGTTGTCCGTCGGCGCCAGTTGGGGCATGCGTGATGCCGACCGGGCGTTCGTCGGTACGGTCAACGGCGGCACCGCGCAGTCTTCCACCGGTGACGATGGCCGCTTGAACTTCAAGAAGGGCGAGACTTTCTCGAAGATCTTCAAGGGCCTGCACGACCTTGAGCTCAAGTACGGCGACACCGGCGTCTTCGTGCGCGGCAAGTACTGGTACGACTTCGAACTCAAGGACGAGGATCGCCAGTTCAAACCCATCAGCGACCACAACCGCAAGGAAGGCGCCAAGTCCTCGGGCGCACAGATTCTCGACGCCTTCGTCTACCACAACTACTCGATTGCCAACCTGCCGGGTACCGTGCGCGCCGGCAAGCAGGTGGTCAGTTGGGGCGAGAGCACCTTCATCGGCAACTCCATCAACAGCATCAACCCGGTGGACGTCTCGGCTTTTCGCCGCCCGGGGGCCGAGATCAAGGAAGGCCTGGTGCCGGTGAACATGCTGTTCGCCTCCCAGGGCCTGACCAACCAGTTGACCGTGGAAGGTTTCTATCAGCTGGAGTGGGACCAGGCCGTGGTGGACAACTGCGGCACCTTCTTCGGCAACGATGTGGTGGCCGATGGCTGCACCACCGGCTACACCGTCGGCAACCCGGCGATCGCACCGTTACAACCGGTGGCAGCGGCCTTCGGCCAGGGCTTTCAGGTGTCCCGTGAAGGGGTGATCCTGCCCCGCGGCGGCGACCGTGATGCCCGGGATTCCGGGCAGTGGGGCGCCGCTCTGCGCTGGCTTGGCGATGACACCGAGTACGGCCTGTATTTCATGAACTACCATGCGCGCAGCCCGGTGGTGAGCACCACCACGGCCAACATCAGTCCGGCCACCCTGGGGGCTATTGGTGCCGCAGGAGCTGCGGCCGCGCCCACGGTTCCCGGCGCGGGAGCCAGCCTGGTGCAAAGCGTGATGCTCGGCCGTGGCCAGTACTACCTGGAATACCCCGAAGACATCCGCCTGTATGGCGCCAGCTTCTCCACCACCTTGCCCACGGGCACCGCCTGGACCGGCGAGATCAGCTACCGCCCCAACGCCCCGGTACAGGTCAACACCAACGACCTGACCCTGGCCCTGCTCAACCCCATCGCCGGGGGCGCGGCGTCGCCGATCAAGACCGCCCTGGGCGCCGACAACACCGGCTACCGGCGCAAGGAAATCACCCAGATCCAGAGCTCCATGACCCAGTTCTTCGACCAGGTGCTGGGGGCTGATCGCCTGACCCTGGTGGGCGAGGCGGCGATCGTCCGGGTCGGTGGCCTGGAGGACAAAAGCAAGCTGCGCTACGGCCGCGACTCGGTCTACGGCCAGTACGGCTATGGCGGCGACACCGATGGGTTCGTCACCACCACTTCCTGGGGTTATCGGGCCCGGGCCATCCTCGACTACAGCAACGTGATCGGCGGGGTCAACTTCAAGCCCAACCTGTCCTGGTCCCATGACGTCAACGGCTACGGCCCCAACGGCTTGTTCAACCAGGGCGCCAAGGCCCTCAGCGTGGGTGTCGACGCCGACTACCGCAACACCTACACCGCCAGCCTCAGCTACACCGACTTTTTTGGCGGGCGCTACAACACCCTCACCGACCGGGACTTCCTCGCGTTGAGCTTTGGCGTGAACTTCTGAACCGGCACAAGAAGGAGCACTTGAATGCGCAAGATGATTCTGCAATGCAGCGCCCTGGCACTGGGCCTGTGGGCGGCCAACCTGATGGCTGCAGTGAGTCCGGAAGAAGCCGCCAAGCTGGGCACCAGCCTGACTCCCGTGGGGGCGCAGAAGGCCGGCAACGCCGATGGCTCGATTCCGGCCTGGACCGGCGGCATCCCGAGGAACGCCGGGGCGGTGGACAGCAAGGGCTTTCTCGCCGATCCCTTCGCCAATGAGAAACCGTTGTTCATCATTACCGCGGCCACGGCGGACCAGTACAAGGACAAGCTGTCCGCAGGGCAGCTGGCGATGTTCAAGCGTTACCCGGACAGTTACCGGATTCCGGTCTACCCGACCCATCGCAGCGTCGGCCTGCCACCGGAGATCTACGAGTCGGCCAAGCGCAGCGCGCTGAACGTGACCACCACCAACGACGGCAACGGACTGGCCAACTTCACGGGCAACCGCTACTACGCCTTCCCGATTCCGAAGAGCGGCATCGAGGTGCTGTGGAACCACCTGACCCGCTATCACGGTGGCAATCAGAAACGCATCATCACCCAGGCCACCCCGCAGACCAACGGCAGCTACACCTCGATCCGTTTTGAAGAGGAAGTGGCGGCGCCGCAACTGATCCCCGACCTGGACCCGGCCAAGGGCGCCAACGTGCAGAACTTCTTCAAGCAGTCGGTGACCGCCCCGGCGCGGCTGGCGGGCAACGTGCTGCTGGTCCATGAAACCCTGGATCAGGTCAAGGAGCCCCGCTCGGCCTGGATCTACAACGCCGGGCAGCGCCGTGTACGTCGCGCCCCGCAGGTGGCCTACGACGGTCCGGGCACCGCCGCCGACGGCCTGCGCACCTCGGACAACTTCGACATGTTTTCCGGCGCCCCCGACCGTTACGACTGGAAACTGGTGGGCAAGAAGGAGATGTACATCCCCTACAACAGCTACAAGCTGGACTCGCCGAGCCTCAAGTACGACGACATCATCAAGGCCGGGCACATCAACCAGGACCTGACCCGCTACGAACTGCACCGGGTCTGGGAAGTGGTGGGCACGGTCAAGCCCAACCAGCGGCATATCTATGCCACCCGCCACATGTACATCGATGAGGACAGCTGGCAGGTGGCGCTGGTGGATCACTACGACGGTCGTGGCCAGTTGTGGCGAGTGGCCGAGGGACACGCGCAGTACTACTACGACCATCAGGTCCCGGCCTACACCCTGGAAGCCCTGTATGACCTCAACGCCGGTCGCTACCTGGCCCTGGGCATGAAGAACGAGGAAAAGCACAGCCTGGAATTCGGCTTTGCCGCCAAAGCGGCCGACTACACCCCGGCCGCCTTGCGCGCCAGCGGGGTGCGCTAGGCACCGGTGACGCACGAGGTGCAAAGGCGACCGCCCGGTCGCCTTTTTTATGGCAGAGGATCAGCCCGCTGAATACTTCTTCAACAGGTCGGGAGGTCGAGGCTAGGGTGGGGGCACGCTGGCTAAAACTATAAAAAGGCTCGCCGCAATGACTGCCATGACTCGTTGTCCAGAGCGTCCCGGGTTCATGCCCCGTTTGTCTTCCCATCATTCTCCACGCGACCACCTGAGTACGCCGTTGCTGGCCTCCAGTGCGCGGGTCAAGTTGTTGTGTGCCCCCGCCGGCAGTGGCAAGACCGCCCTGCTCAGCGAATGCCTGCAGCTGGCCCCCGCTTCGTGCCGGGTCATCTGGTTGCCCCTGGGCGGTGCGTGCCAGAGTCCTGAAGACTTGTGTCGTGTCCTGGCCGACGCCTTGGACCAGGTCGATGCCGATCCCGATCCCGCCGCGCTGCTGTTACACCTGGCTCATCTGCCCAGTCCGGCCTGGCTGTGCATTGATGACTATTGCCGTTTGCCGGCTCCGGAGCTGGACGGGCTGCTGGACCGCTTGCTGAGCATCGACAACCCCTTGCTCACCTGGTGGATCGGCAGTCGCCGCCGCCCCCAATGCAACTGGCCACGCCTGTTGCTGGACGACCAACTCTATGAGCTGGACGGCAGCGCCCTGGCCTTCAGCCAGCGTGATATCGAGCAACTGCTGCAACGTTTGCCGCAACCTTTGTGTGCCCAGACCGCCAGCAGCATCCTGCAGCGCAGTGGCGGCTGGTGTGCCGGGGTGCGCATCGCCTTGCTCGATGGCAGCGAGCGGGTGACCCAACCCTGCAAGCCAGGGCGCCCCAATACCTTGCTCGAATACCTGGAGCATGAGCTGTTCAGCGTGTTACCGGCGGAACTGGCGGAAGTCTGGCAAGTGCTGGCCCAGATGCCGCGGTTCAATGCCGAGTTGTGCGAGCACCTGTTTGGCGCCGGAGAAGGGGCCCAGTACCTGCGTACCCTGCAGGACCTGGGCTGCTTTATCGAACCCTGGGAAGGCGGTGCCGACTGGCTGCAGGTATTTGCACCCCTGGCCCGGCTGATGCGGGATGAGGCCTGGCCCGCCGGGCGCTCCTGGCATCGGCGGGCGTGCCAGTGGTTTACCGCTCAGGAGGATTGGCAGTCGGCCTTTGAGCAGGCGCTATTGGCCCAGGAGTACGAAGTCGCGGTCAGCCTGCTGGAGCATTTCAATATTGAGTTCCTGTTCCAGCAGCACAATGGCTTGTTGCTGTTGCAACTGCATGAGCGCCAGGGCGCCGAGTTGCTGCTGGGCAGTCCGCAGTTACTGGGGTTGCTGGTGGCGGCCATGCTGTTTGCCGGACGCTTCGAACAGGCCGGGCAATGCATGGCCCAGATGGCACGGTTTGCACCGCAACCTTCGGCGGTTGAACAACGTCAGCTGCTGGCTCGCTGGCAGGCGCAGCAAGGGTGGCTGTTGCACCTGGGCGGGCGGATGGAGGACGCGCGGCAGCACTTTCGCGAAGCCTTGAACGAGTTGGAGGACGGCGCCTGGACCACCCGTTTGCTGTGCCTGTCCGGCCTGACCCAGCAAGCGCTGCTGTGCGGCGAGCTGGAGGCGGCCCAGTCCCTCAATCGTGAGGCGTTGTGTCTGGCCCGGGCCCAGGATGCGTTGTTGTTCGAAGGCTTGCTGGAGCTCGATCATGCCCAATTGCTGGAACAACGCGGCGCGCCCCATCGGGCGCAAAGTTTGCTGGAACAGGTGATCGAGCGTTTGTCCGGGCAAGCGCTGCGCGCCACGCCCTTGCTCGGGCGCCTGGCCTTGCGCCTCGGCCGGCTGGCGTTGCGCCAGGGAAACGATGGGCAAGCAGCCGAGTATTTTCGCCGAGGGCTTGAGGATTGCCTGGTCAGTCATGACAAGCGCGCCTTGTATGGCTTTCTCGGTGAAGCCCAGTTGGCGGCCAACCAGGGCGACTACGCCCAGGCGTTCGTGTGCCTGCGGGACGCCGAGCGGCTGATGCAGCAACGGCAGATCCCGGACACGGTCTACCGTGGCGTGCTGTTGCAGGTCAGCAGCCAGCTCTGGCTGCAGCAGGGCCGACCGGAACTGGCTCACGAAGCCTTGAGCCGGGTGCTCCGGCACTTTCGCGGGCCCCAGGCCCTGCAGGCGCCGCCGGCCTCCCTGGAATTGATCCCGAGCATTGAGTACCTGCTGGTGCTGGCCGAGGTCCATCTGGGGCGGGCCCAGGCGCCAGTGGCCACGTTGCAGGGGCTGCTGGCCCGGGCCCAGCGCCACGGCATGCTGGGGCTGGAGGCACAGGTGCAATTGGCCCTGGCCGAGGTGGCCTTCATCCTCGGCGATCAAGCCTTGGCGGCGCAGGCGTTGCAGGCCGGGCAGGAGCGGGTGGCGCGCTGCAATCTGCCCCAGGCCCTGCACGAGTTGCGCCTGCGACAACCAGCGTTGTTGCAAGCACTGGACAGCCCGCCAACCACGTCCGCGGCGCCGCCGCAGGAGGATCACGACAGCCTGCTCAGCCTGCGGGAGTTGCAAGTGCTGCAATTGATTGCCCAGGGCTGCTCCAACCAGCAGATTGCCGAGCAGTTGTTCATCTCCCTGCACACGGTGAAGACCCACGGCCGCAGGATTCACAGCAAGCTGGGGGTCGAGCGGCGCACCCAGGCGGTGGCCAAGGCCCAGGCCCTGGGGCTGATGAGTTGAGGCGCGCCGGTTACTCGGGCTGCGGTTGATAACCCATGCGCCAGCTCACCGCAGAGCTGGCCGCCAGCAGGCGTTGGGCCGCGGGTCCATGTTCGTCGGCGTGGAACAGCGACGTCGGCCCTACCACGGTCAGCACCGCGGCGATCTTGCCGGTGGCATCGAATACCGGCGCCGACAGGGCATCGACCCCAGGCATCAGTAAACCGTGGACATGGTGCAAGCCGCGCTGGCGGATCTGCTCGGCCAGTGCGTCGTGGACCTGCGGGTCGGCCAGGGCATGGGGGGCACCTGTGGACAGTTCCTGCTGGCGCAGATCGAGGGTTTCCCGTTGTGGCAGGTAGGCGTTGAACACCAGCCCGGTGGATGAGCTGAGCAGGGGCAGCACCGAGCCCAATTGAGTGACCACGGTCACCGCTCGCACCGCCGGCTCGATGTGCACCACGGTCGCGCCCTGATTGCCCCACACCGCAAGGAAGCAGGTTTCGTTCAATTCGTCCCGCAGTTCCGCCAGGGGCAGGGCGCCCACTTTCAACACATCCATGCTGCCCAGGGCCGCCAGCCCCACCCGCAAGGCTTCACGACCCAGGCCGTAATGATTGGTGGCGGTGTTCTGCTCGGCAAAACCGCTGGCGATCAACGCCTGCAGATAACGGTGCACCTTGCTCGCCGGCATCTGCACATGTTCGGCCAGGCGCGAAAGAGAAGTGGCCGGTGACAGTTCGGCCAGGGCCTTGAGGATGTCGGTGCCGACTTCGGCCGAGCGGACTTTCTGTTTACCGGTGCTGTCGCTGGTGCTGCGCGGCTTTTCCATGGAGGTGTCGGGGTCCCGTGACAAGTGGCGGTCTTTATAGCTTGACGCTCATAGGCAATCAAATTACGTTATGCGTAATTGGATTACGATAAAAATAACCCAGGCGTGCCGATAACTCTTGTGAAGGAGTGGTGGGCCCCTGCCTATTCCAACTTCCAGGAGGCTCCATGAACCTCGATTCTTCGGCGTCGGCCCTCAGCTACCAATCGGGCTTCGGCAATGAATTCGCCAGCGAAGCCCTGCCGGGCGCACTGCCCGTCGGCCAGAACTCCCCGCAAAAAGCCCCTTACGGCCTGTACGCCGAACTGTTTTCCGGCACCGCCTTCACCATGACCCGCAGCGAAGCCCGGCGCACCTGGATGTACCGCATCCAGCCTTCGGCCAAGCACCCGGCTTTTGCCAAGCTGGCGCGGCAACTGGCAGGCGGCCCGTTGGGTGAAGTCACCCCCAACCGCCTGCGCTGGAGCCCCTTGCAGATTCCAGGCGAGCCCACCGACTTCATCGACGGCCTGGTGGCCATGGTGGCCAACTCGGCAGCGCAGCATCCGGCCGGTATCAGCGTCTATCACTACCGCGCCAACCGCTCGATGGAGCGGGTGTTCTTTAACGCCGATGGCGAGTTGCTGCTGGTGCCAGAACTGGGCCGCCTGCGCATCGTCACCGAGTTGGGTGTGCTGCAGCTGGAGCCGCTGGAAATCGCCGTGCTGCCTCGCGGCCTGAAATTCCGCGTCGAGCTGCTGGACCCGCAAGCCCGTGGCTATGTCGCCGAGAACCACGGTGCGCCATTGCGCCTGCCGGACCTCGGACCCATTGGCAGCAACGGCCTGGCCAACCCTCGCGACTTCCTGGCGCCGGTGGCCCATTACGAAGACCTGCGCCAGCCCACCACGCTCATCCAGAAATACCTCGGCGAACTCTGGGGCTGCGAGCTCGACCACTCGCCGCTGAACGTCGTCGCCTGGCACGGCAACAACGTGCCGTACAAATACGACCTGCGCCGTTTCAACACCATCGGCACGGTCAGCTTCGACCACCCGGACCCGTCGATCTTCACCGTCTTGACCTCGCCCACCAGCGTGCCGGGCCTGGCCAACCTGGATTTCGTGATCTTCCCGCCACGCTGGATGGTGGCCGAGAACACCTTCCGTCCACCGTGGTTCCACCGCAACCTGATGAACGAGTTCATGGGCCTGATCCAGGGCGCCTACGATGCCAAGGCCGAAGGCTTCCTGCCCGGCGGGGCGTCGCTGCACAGCTGCATGAGCGCCCACGGCCCGGACGGCGAAACCTGCACCAAGGCGATCAACGTCGAGCTGCAGCCGGCCAAGATCGATAACACCATGGCCTTCATGTTCGAAACCAGCCAGGTGCTGCGCCCGAGCCAGTTCGCCCTGGAATGCCCGGAGCTGCAGAACGACTACGATGCTTGCTGGGCCTCGCTGCCCGTCACCTTCAACCCGAATCGGAGATAACCCATGACCTTGCCCACCATCACCCGTAGCTGGGTCGAGTCCGCCAACGGTCACCCCGACTTCCCGTTGCAGAACCTGCCCCTGGGGGTCTTCAGCACCCAGGGTTCGGCGCCCCGCAGTGGCGTTGCCATTGGCGAACAGATTTTCGACCTGGAAGCGGCGCTGGACGCCGGCCTGTTCGAAGGCCAGGCCAAGGCCGCGGTGCAAGCCGCCCGTGGTGGTCAGTTGAACGCTTTCTTCCAGCTTGGCCGTCCGGCCCGCGTCGCCCTGCGTGAGCGCCTGCTGGAACTGCTGGGCGAGGGCAGCAGCCTGCGCGACAAGATCCAAGCCCTGGGCGCGAAGCTGCTGCCCCTGGCGGCGGACTGCCAGATGCACCTGCCGGCCAAGATCAATGACTACACCGACTTCTATGTCGGCATCGAGCACGCGCAGAACGTCGGCAAGCTGTTTCGTCCCGACAACCCCCTGTTGCCCAACTACAAGTACGTGCCCATCGGCTACCACGGTCGCGCCTCGACCATCCGCGTCTCCGGTGCCGATGTGCGCCGGCCCAAGGGCCAGACCCTGCCGGCCGGGCAGAGCGAGCCGACCTTCGGCCCCTGCGCACGCCTGGACTATGAACTGGAACTGGGCATCTGGATTGGCCAGGGCAACGAGATGGGCGAGCCCATCGCGATTGGCGACGCCGCCGAGCACATTGCCGGTTTCTGTCTGCTCAACGACTGGTCGGCGCGGGACATCCAGGCCTGGGAATACCAGCCGCTGGGGCCGTTCCTGTCGAAGAGCTTCATCACCAGTATTTCGCCCTGGGTGGTGACCGCCGAAGCCCTGGAGCCGTTCCGCCAGGCCCAGCCCCAGCGTCCTGAAGGCGACCCGCAACCCTTGCCTTATCTGCTGGACAAGCGCGATCAGGCCGCTGGCGGCTTCGACATCGAGCTGGAAGTGCTGCTGATCACCCAGGCCATGCGCGAGCAGGGCTTGCCGGCCCACCGCCTGACCCTGAGCAACACCCAGTACATGTACTGGACCGTGGCGCAGATGGTGGCGCACCACAGCGTCAACGGTTGCCAGTTGCAGGCGGGCGACCTGTTTGGTTCGGGCACCTTGTCCGGTCCGCAGAGCGGCCAGTTCGGCAGCCTGCTGGAGATCACCGAAGGCGGCAAGAAGCCCATCGAGCTGGCTTCCGGCGAGGTGCGCAAGTTCCTCGAAGACGGCGATGAAATCATCCTGCGCGGGCGTTGCCGCCGCGAAGGTTTCGCCTCCATCGGCTTCGGCGAATGCCGGGGCACGGTCCAACCGGCACGTTAAGGGAGAGCCTCATGCAGCTCTATACCTACTACCGTTCCACCGCCTCCTATCGGGTGCGGATTGCCCTGGCCCTCAAGGGCCTGGAGTTCCAGGCCATCCCGGTCAACCTGCTGGTGCCCAAGGGCGGCGCCAACCGCCAGCCGGAGTACCTGGAGATCAACCCCCAGGGACGGGTACCGGCCCTGCGCACCGACGACGGCGACCTGCTGATCCAGTCCCTGGCGATCATCGAGTACCTGGAGGAACGTTATCCACAGGTGCCGCTGCTGTCCGAGGACCTGGCCAGCCGTGCCCGGGAACGGGCGGTGGCGGCGATCATCGGCTGCGACGTCCATCCGCTGCATAACTCCAGCACTCTCAACCTGCTGCGCGAGTGGGGGCATGAGGAAGAACAGTTGCTGGTGTGGATCGACCACTGGATCAGCCAGGGCCTGGCCGCCCTGGAACAACTGATCGGTGACCACGGCTTCTGTTTCGGCGATGAGCCGGGGCTGGCCGATGTGTTCCTGATTCCCCAGCTGTATGCCGCCGAGCGCTTCAAGGTGTCTCTGGATGAGTATCCACGGATTCTCCGAGTCGCAGCCCTGGCTGCGGCGCACCCGGCGTTCCAGGCTGCGCACCCGGCCAACCAGCCGGACACCCCGGCCTGAGCCTGCACGCTGCCCCGGCGTGCGGGGCAGCGTGGCATCCGTATCAACCGGGCCCCGCAACGGGGCTTGAGCGGTCACCGCCTGTGACCTGCGCAACACTGCTGCTCATAACCATAAAAAACGAACAGGTACCTTGCGATGCAAAATCAGATTGCCAGCTTTCGTGCTGCGCTCGACGCCCGCCCGGTGTCCCGCTATCAGTGGTTGCTCCTGTTGCTTCTCGCCTTGCTGCTGGTCACTGACGGCTACGATGCCCAGGTCCTGGGTTATGTGGTGCCGGCCCTGGCCCAGGACTGGGGCCTGGAAAAGTCCGCCTTCGGCCCGGTGTTCAGCGCCAACCTGCTGGGCTTGACTCTCGGCTCTCTGGCAGTGACACCTCTGGCAGACCGGTTCGGGGTGCGACGGATTCTGCTCGGTTGCGTGCTGATCTACGCCAGCCTGACGGTGCTGATGGTGTTCGCCAACTCCCTCGACAGCCTGATGGCCGCGCGCTTTATCTGCGGGATTGGCATGGGCGGCGCCATGCCCAGCGCCATGGCCCTGATGTCCGAGTATTCGCCGCCACGCTTGCGCACCTTGATGGTGACCTTGGCCGCCTGCGGTTTCTCATTCGGTGGCGCTGCCGGTGGTTTTGTCGCTGCCGGTTTCATCGACCGCTTCGGTTGGGAGGCGGTGTTCCTGGCCGGTGGGATCACGCCGTTGTTGCTGTTTCCGTTCCTGTTCTGGCGCCTGCCCGAATCCTTGCCGCGCTTGCTGCGCGATGCGCCGCCTTATGCGCGCTTGCGCAAGGTCACTGCGCAGATGCTCCCGGACTGGCAGCCACCGCCGGTTGTCAGCGACGCCACTGAAGCACCGGCAGGCAGCAAGCTCACAGTGCTGGAGCTGTTCCGCCAGGGCTATGCGCGGCCAACGCTGCTGATCTGGTCGACGTTTTTTGTCAGCCTGATCCTCCTGTACTTCATGATCAGTTGGTTGCCGACCTTGCTGCTGGAAAGTGGCCTGGCCCTGAAACAGGCCAATCTGGTGACCTCGATGTTCCTCTTCGCCGGCACCCTGGGGGCGATCTGCATGGCCTGGTTCGCCGACCGCCTCAAGCGCAAGGTGCGCTTGCTGGCGGCCGTGCTCGGCGCCGCGGCCCTGTGCACGGTGTTGCTCGGCCTGAATCACGACAACCCGCGTTATCTGGTGGTGTTCGTGTTCGCCGCCGGTTTTTGCATTATCGGCGGCCAGCTGACCCTCAACGCCTTCGCCAGCAATTTCTATCCGGCTCAGGTGCGCGCCACCGGCACTGGCTGGGCGCTGGGGGTGGGGCGCTTCGGTTCGATCCTCGGGCCCTTGTTCGGCAGCCTGCTGTTGGCGATGCATATCCCGGTGCAGCAGATTTTCTTCTTCTGCGCGATTCCGGCGGTACTGGCGGCCTTGCTGATCATCCAGGTGCGCTCGCCGTCCGAGGCTCCCGCAGGGGGGGCGGGAGTGGCCCCCGAGCTGCAGGCACCGCTCAAGTCCTGATGTGCTGTCGGTTCAGCGTGCCAGGTGCTTGATCATCGGCACGCAGGCCAGAGTCAGGCCCCGGGGCGACTGGTACTGGGCGATCCGCTCGCCGACGAAACCGCACTGACGATAGAAGTGGGCGGCGTTCAAGGTCGAGTCCAGGATCAGATGCGGCAGCCCGGCTTGCAGTGCCCGTTCCTCAAGGTAGGCCATCATCTGCCGGCCAATCCCCTGGCCCATGTAGGGCGGGTCGACGAACACCGCGTCGACCTGTCCGGTCTCCAGGTCGAGCAGGCCGCTGGCGGTTACCTGGTCGTCGATGACGGCCACGTAGCCGGTGTTTTCCACCACTTCGATGAAGTAGTCCGCCAGGCTGCCGGCGGTCCATACCTGCAAGTCGGCGTCGGGGTAGTGGCCGCGGCACTGGTGGTTGATGGCTTGGTTACGAATGTCGAAGACCCGTTGCGCGTCGCCGCCATGAGCTTTTCTGATCAGCATGCTGTGCCCGTTCCGTGGAGTGAGCCGAGCATCCTGCCTGAGCTCGGGTGGGGCTGTCATGCGGCCCTGGCCTGGATCAGCAGCAGCCCCCAGCCGGTCAGCAGCGTGCCGTCCGTCCGCAGCAAGGGTTGCATGGCCCCGTGCAGTTCGTCCTTCATCAGTGTGCAGGTGGCGGGCGTCAGACGGTCAAGGTCGTAGGTTTCCCCCAGGGAGTCCCAGAACTCCTCGAAGGTGGGGGTCCATTCAAGGTCCAGCTCTTCGAATTGCACGTCACGGTAATGGCGCGCCAACAGTTCTTGCCAGCCACTCGGGGACTGGGTACGTGGGTCCACCAGAGGCAGGGGCGCTAGCCGGTCGCGTTGGGCGGCGGCACGAAAGGCCTGCAAGTAGCGCTGGCCCGGTTCGCCCAGGAGAAAGCTGCGGCCGACGATGGCCGACAGTTGTCCACCCCGGGCCAGGACTCGATGCACTTCGGCCAGTACCTGTTCGATATCGCTCATGAGCATCAGCGCCAGGTGCGAGACCACAGCGTCGACGCTATCGGTGGCCAGGGACAGGGACTGGGCACGCTCATTGAGCAACATACTGCGCTCCCCGAGACGGGCGCGTGCAGCCTGCAGTTCGGTGGTGCTCATATCCACACCGACCAATCGCACCGCGGGATACTGCCTGGCGAGCAGATCCAGCAGGAAACCGTCGCCGCAGCCCAGGTCCAGTAGTTGCGCACCGGGCCGAGCGGCGGCCAGTGTGGCGGCCAGCATGTCGTAGGAGGAACCGCGTCCCGGCAGGCTCAACCCGGAAAAGGCCGGTGGCGTGGTGCCGGGGCGGCGCTGGTGAAAGTCCTGAAGAAAGCGTTCGGCACTGTTCATGCTGTTCATCCTTGATGCAAGCGGTGAGCGGAGGTGGCGCGCGGGTGATTGTCGCACGCAGGCAGTGCCCAGCTCTCAATGGACGATGTTGTTGGGCGGCAGATGCCCCAGGCGCTCGGTCAGGCGCAGGCGCTGGATCGGGTCGTCGCTGAGCAGCAAGGCGTGCTCCAGGTCGAAGCGCTCGGCATTCGGGCACTCCAGGCGTTGATAGAGGCTGGCCCGGGCCAGGTAGTCGGCGGCGCTGCCGTTGCCCAGTTCCAGCACGCGCTCGGCATTGATCAGGGCCGCCAGGTTGTCGTCGTAGGACAGGTGCAACTGGCGCAGATTGCGCGACAGGCGCTGGAACATCTGCAGCGGCTCGGCATTGGCCAGGTGTTCGGCACTGAGCTTGATATGGGCGCCGTACTGGCGTTGCAGCAGTTCCCGGCAGTCGGCGGGGTACAGTCGGCGTCCGCCGCAGGGATCGAGCAGATGGTCGGCGCCGGGCACCCGCAGCAGAAAGTGCCCGGGGAAGTTCACCCCCACCAGGGGAATCTGCAACCGTTGTGCCAGCTCCAGGGCAATCAGGGCCAGGGCCAGGGGTTGCCCGCGGCGCGATTCCAGGACCTTGTCCATCAGCGCCGCCTGGGGGCGCAGAGGCAGGTGCTCGTCCTGCTGGAAGCCCAGGTCGTTCATGCGTCGCAACAGTGGCTGGCCCAGTTCGTTCGGCGGTAGATGAGGCAGGCTGCTGCCGATCTGCAGCTGGATCTCCTTGAAGGCTTCCAAGTGACGCTCGGGCACAAGTTTTGGTGCATGCTCGGCGGCAATCCACAGGGCCGCTTCCAGCAGGGCTGGTGGCGAGCGGTGCAGGCAGGCGAAAAAGGCTTGGCGCGGGTTCATCTCAACCTCCGACGGATGCCTCGTTTTAGCCTCGTGGCGCAAGTTCGTCCAGTGCTGACACAGGTGGTAGCAGGTTATTTCCCAATGCCTGCAAAAGCCTGCGGCTTATTCCAGCCTGGCGCAGCAAATTCCAGGCGCAAGCCTATACTGGCGACTACAAGAAGTGATTCGGGAGCCCGTCGATGTTCGCTCTCATGCACAGCACTCGCCTTGAATCGCTGCACCTCAGCGTCGACCCCAGCACCGGGTTGAAGGCAGTGATCGCCATCCACAACAACCGCCTGGGGCCCGCCCTGGGCGGTTGCCGTTATCTGGCCTATCCCGACACCACCAGTGCCGTGGAAGACGCTGCGCGACTGGCCCAGGGCATGAGCTACAAGGCGGCCCTGGCCGGCTTGCCTCAAGGCGGCGGTACCGCGGTGATCATCCGTCCGGCCCATGTGGAAAACCGCGCGGCGCTGTTCGAGGCCTTTGGCCGTTGCATCGAGCAACTGGACGGGCGCTACATCACCGCCATCGACAGCGGCACCTCGGTGGCCGACATGGACTGCATCGCTCAGCAGACCCGCTACGTCACCAGCACCAGCGCCGCCGGAGACCCGTCGCCCCACACTGCCATGGGTGTATTCGCCGGGATTCGCAGCACCGCCATGGCCCGCCTGGGCAGCGACAACCTGGAAGGCCTGCGGGTGGCGATCCAGGGCCTGGGCAACGTCGGCTTTGCCCTGGCCGAGCAACTGCACGCCGCCGGTGCCGAGCTGCTGGTCAGCGACATTGATGCCGGCAAGGTGCAGTTGGCCATGGAGCAACTCGGGGCGCATCCCGTCGCCAACGATTCGTTGCTCAGCACCCCTTGCGACATCCTCGCCCCTTGCGGCCTTGGCGCCGTGCTCAACAGCCTCAGCGTGGCCCAGTTGCGCTGCGCGGCGGTGGCCGGTTCGGCCAACAATCAACTGACCAACCTGCAAGTGGCCGATCAACTGGAGCGGCGCGGGATTCTCTATGCGCCGGACTACGTGATCAATTCGGGTGGCCTGATCTATGTGTCCCTCAAGCATCGCAATGAGCAGCTTCCGGTGATCACCGCGCACCTGTCGAAGATCAGCCTGCGGCTGACGGAGATCTTCGCCCACGCCCAGGCGGAAAAACGCTCCCCGGCGCGGGTCGCGGACGAACTGGCGGAGCGGGTGCTGTACCGTTAGGTAGCTGTGTCTTATCCCTTTGGCTTGCCCTCTGTAGTATCAGGGCCCGGGAAAGGTTGCCGGGCTGAGCCTGAACCCTCGCAGGCCAACGACAAGGAGTGAATTCGACGATGCCTCAAGTGCTGGATAGTGGCCTGGATGAGCAGTTGTCCTCGCTGTTGCGCAAAGGTGCGGATATTCAATCGATACGCCAGCTTCTTGAGCGGTGCCGGGACTGGGGCGTTGGCGCGCAGGCGGTGTACAACTATCTGGCGTCGCTCAGGCATGACGCATCTGCAGAACTTGAAGACAGAATCCTGGAAGCCATGGATATAGCGTCCGGATACTGCTCCCCAGGCTGCAGGGTGTGGGAGGTTGCGCCATGACCCAGGCCCATACCGACCAACCATTGATCGGGTGTTCTGTCAGGGACCGGCAGTTGTACGCTGCGGCGTGCCTGGAGGCTTACTGCCTGAGCAAAGGTATTGCTCATCCTGCTGTAGATGACTTGTTAAAGCACCTTGAGGACTACCCGGAAAAAGATCGTTTACTGGCCTGGGACAGGGCCGGAGCGCAACTGGCATTGAATGGTCGAGGGGATGATTTGCCACAAAGCCTTGTTGCTTTGATAGCGCCTGAAGATATCGAGGCGTTCTCCAGTCTTGTCGACAGCGCGGTTGAGGTTGGAATGGTCGACCTGTATGGAGGCGCGACCGATTTGCCCGTGATTTTCATAGGCAAGATCACTGCGATATTGCGTCGCAACCTGATCGATTTGCCCGAGCCGAAAGGCGCGGCAGTCGTTTGACCGGCGGCTGCATCAAGGGCACTCCTTGATCGGCAAACATGAAAAAAGCCCTGTGCCATGGACACAGAGCTTATTCAATTCGCGTAAAGCCTATTTCGCTGCCTTGGCCGCTTTCGCCGGTTTGGTCGGCGCCTCGACTTCAGCAGGTTGCTGCGCTTCAACCACCTCCAGCGCGGGAGCGGGGGCGCTGAGCAATTCGGACAACGCATCCGGCTGGCTCTTGAAGGCCCTGGCGAATACATCGCGGTTCTTCGCCATGTAGATCCCGGCTTCTTCCACCTGTTGCTCGCTCAGCGACGGCACGGCTTTTTGCAACACTTGCGCCAGCACTTCAGCCAGTTCGAGCATTTTGTCATGACGGTCAGCTTCGGCTTTATCCATGAACAAGCGCTCCAGATCTCGGCTGCTGCGGTATACCACTTCGACGGCCATTCACCACCTCACATGCCTTCACGATAATGGGTCTGTATAAACACTGTATCTATATACAGGTCGAGAGAATAGGCGAATCCTTTTCCCTTGGATAGTGGCTTTTTAATGTAGACGGAATTTTTTTCCCGGGTCGATTGTGATGGGGCCGTGCCTCGTTGCGGGCGGCCACCATCTCATTGACGGCTCCTGGCCTTTTTTCTGCATGCAGAACAACCGTCACGTCCAATCCGCATCATCCGGTCGAACCGACCTAAGGAAGAACCATCGTGAAAATCAATTGGGCCGAGAACCTGCGGCAGAACGTCCATCAACTGGCCGAGTCCCTGGGCAACCTGTTTGTCGAGTCGTTCCATTACCTGGCGCTGTTCGCCATTGGCGCGGTGACTGCCTGGGCGGCGGTGATGGAATTCCTGCAGATGCTCGAGGCAGGCCACATCAAGATCGATGACATCCTGCTGTTGTTCATCTACCTGGAATTGGGGGCGATGGTCGGTATCTACTTCAAGACCAACCATATGCCAGTGCGTTTCCTGATCTACGTGGCGATCACCGCGCTGACCCGGCTACTGATTTCCAACGTCTCGCACCACAGCCCGCCAGACCTGGGGATCATCTACCTGTGTGGCGGCATCCTGCTGCTGGCCTTCGCCATTCTGGTGGTGCGCTACGCCTCGTCGCAGTTTCCCTCGGTGAAGATCGAGCATCCGCAACGCAAGATCGGCGCGGGCTCCGGCGAGCACCCGGAAGTGGAGAAGGGCGAGCTCTAGAAACGCAAGGCCTGGGGCGCGGGCTTATGGCCAGCGGACGGCAGCAGTGCGAGGCTGTCGCCGTTGGTCATGGCTTCGAGGATGGCCACGGCGCTGTGGCCTTGCTCGATGGCGATGCCGAATTGGATGCTTTGCACCAGGCGCTTGATGCGCTGCGGATCATTGCGCTGGGATGCGCTGATCATGCGCTTGGCCACCACCCGGCCGGCCTGGGACAAGGTCAGCATGATGCTGCCGTCCAGGCCCTGGATGCTCAGGTTGACCTGATAATCCGGGGTGAAGGTGTCGGTAATCAGTTGAAATGGGTTGTCCATGATGCGTCACCGCCTGATTGGATCGTGCAGTCATTGACTGGCAGGGCGCGGAATTAGTTCGCGATTCCAGACCGCTGGCCGGTCGTGTGCCGAGGTTTGCCTACGTCCGTGTTGCTCAAGGATGAACAAAGCAAGGGGCATGCCGGGAACCTCGCCGGGCAATGATTGCGGGGACAAAAAAGCGGACCACAAGGTCCGCTTTTTTTATTCCTGCCCGTTTCAGGGCACGACCGAGTAAATGATCGCAGACAGTGCGATCAGGCCGATCAGCACCACGAACAGGTTCGACAGCTGGCCCGAATACTGGCGCAGCGAAGGCACCCGCTGGATCGCGTACATCGGCATCAAAAACAGCAGGCAGGCGATCACCGGTCCGCCCATGGTCTCGATAATGTGCAGGATGCTCGGGTTGAAGGTGGCCACGGCCCAGCAAGTGAGGATCATGAACAGCGCGGTGATCTTTTCCAGGCGGGTGGACGACAGCGAGCGCCCCCGCAGGTTTTTTACGATCAGCCCCTGAAAGCCTTCGCTGGCGCCGATGTAGTGGCCCAGGAACGACTTGGTAATGGCCACCAGGGCGATCAGCGGTGCGGCGTAGGCGATGACCGGGGTCTGGAAGTGGTTGGCCAGGTACGACAGGATCGAGATGTTCTGTTCCTTGGCCGCCACCAGGTCCGCCGGCGACAGGGCCAGCACGCAGCTGAAGCAGAAGAACATCACCGTCAGCACCATCATGGCGTGGGCCGTGGCCAGGATGCCGCTGCTCTTGCGTTCGGCCTGGGCGCCGTAATGGCGTTTCTGATCCAGGGCGAAGGCCGAGATGATCGGCGAATGGTTGAAGGAGAACACCATCACCGGAATCGCCAGCCACAGGGTCTTGAAGAACAGCGGCAGGGGCATGCCCTCGCTGGCCGAGGCGAAGAACGCGCCGTTCCAGTTGGGAATCAGGCTCAGGGCCAGTAGCAGCAAGGCGGCGACGAACGGATAGACCAGCAGGCTCATGGCCCGCACGATCACGTCCTGGCCACACCGCACGATGGCCATCAAGCCGAGGATCAGCAGCAGCGACAGCAGCGCCCGAGGCGGCGGGGTCATGTGCAGCTGGTGCTCCATGAAGTTGCCCAGGGTGTTGGTCAGGGCCACGCTGTACACCAGCAGGATCGGGAAGATGGCGAAGAAGTAGAGCAGGGTGATCAGCTTGCCGGCACCGACCCCGAAGTGTTCTTCCACCACCTCGGTGATGTCCCCGGAGCGCCCGGAGAGGACGAAACGGGTCAGGCCGCGGTGAGCAAAGAAGGTCATGGGGAAGGCCAGCAGCGCCAGCACGATCAATGGCCAGAAGCCACCGACCCCGGCGTTGATCGGCAGGAACAGGGTGCCGGCGCCGATGGCGGTGCCATACAGGCCGAGCATCCAGGTGGTGTCGTGCTTGCTCCAGCCTTGCCGGGCTGTCGCCGTGTCGCGGGGTGTGGCTACTGCGGGATTTTCGGCAGCAGGTGTGGGTACATCGGTCATCGGTATCGCCTCGTTATTATTTTTGCTCGGGCTCACGTGTTACGGACGGTCAGGGAAGGCTCCTCAGCATTCCACCCAGCTCACTGCCAGGCCGCCCCGTGAAGTTTCTTTGTATTTGTCATGCATGTCGGCGCCGGTATCGCGCATGGTGCGGATCACCCGGTCCAGGGAAATGAAGTGTTTGCCGTCGCCGCGCAGGGCCATCTGGGTGGCGTTGATCGCTTTCACCGCGGCAATCGCGTTGCGCTCGATGCAGGGCACCTGCACCAGCCCGCCCACCGGGTCGCAGGTCAGGCCGAGGTTGTGTTCCAGGCCGATCTCGGCGGCGTTCTCCAGTTGCTCGGGGGTGGCGCCGAGGACTTCCGCCAAACCCGCTGCGGCCATGGCGCAGGCCGAGCCCACTTCGCCCTGGCAGCCGACTTCGGCGCCGGAGATGGAGGCGTTCTTCTTGCACAGGATGCCCACGGCTGCGGCGCCGAGGAAAAAGCTCACGACATCGTCGTCAGAGGCCTGGGGATTGAACTTCATGTAGTAATGCAGCACCGCCGGGATGATCCCCGCCGCACCGTTGGTAGGAGCGGTGACCATGCGCCCGCCGGCGGCGTTTTCCTCGTTTACCGCCAGGGCGTAGAGGTTGACCCACTCCATGGCCGAGAGGGTCGAGGTGATGACATTCGGCTTGCCGATTTCCAGCAGGCTGCGGTGCAGCTTGGCGGCGCGCCGGGGGACATCGAGGCCGCCAGGCAGGATGCCTTCGTGGCGCAGGCCCTGTTCGACGCATTCGCGCATCACCGACCAGATATGCAGCAGGCCGCTACGGATTTCGGCGTCGCTGCGCCAAGCCCTTTCGTTGGCCAGCATCAGCTCGCCGACCCGCAGCTTGTGGGTCTTGCACAGCGCCAGCAGTTCAGCAGCGCTGTTGAAGTCGTAAGGCAATTCGACGCTGGCGCCGGCTTCAGTTCCGGCCTCGACCTGGGCGGCCTCGATGATGAAGCCACCACCCACCGAGTAGTAGGTCTGTTCCAGCAGCGTGCCTTGCTCGCCTGAGGCGGTCAGGGACATGGCGTTGGGGTGGTAGGGCAGGCTTTGGTCCAGCAGGAGCAGGTCCTGTTGCCAGTCGAAGGCGATGTTCGTGCGCCCCCCCAGCAGCAATTGGCCGCTGTCGCGCAGTTGCTGGATGCGTGGGCCGATGCTGCCCGGGTCGATGCTGTCGGGCCATTCGCCCATCAGCCCCATGACGCTGGCGCGGTCGGTGGCATGGCCGACACCGGTGGCGGAGAGGGAGCCGTAAAGGCGGATCTGCACCCGCTGTACCTGATCCTCCAGGCCCAGGTCGAACAGTGCCTGGGCGAAGGTGGCGGCGGCGCGCATCGGGCCCACGGTGTGGGAACTGGAGGGACCGATACCGACTTTGAAAAGATCGAAAACACTGATAGCCATGCTAAAGCCTTACAAGCAATGGAAGGTGGATCGCTGCCATTTTTTGTAGGCCAAGCGCAATGTCGGCGATACTGCCCGGGTCGGTCGGAACTGACCAACGAAACTTCCTAAGAGATCCTTTAGCAGGACTAAACGATGAGCCGTCAGTTTCATGCCCAGACCTATGTCTGGCTGCATGTGTTTTCCTGTGCCGCGCGGCACCTGTCCTTTACCCGCTGTGCCGAAGAACTGCACATCACCCCCGGTGCGGTCAGCCAGCAGATCCGCCAGTTGGAAGAGCGCCTGGGTCTGCGCCTGTTTCACCGTCGGCCCCGGGGAGTGGAACTGAGTGCCGAAGGCCAGCGGCTGGCGCTGACGGTGAGCGAGGCCTACGGCAGCATCGATGCGGAACTGCGGCGCCTGGACGCGGGAATGATCAGTGGCACCCTGCGTCTGCGTTCGATCCCTTCGTTTCTCGGCAAGTGGCTGACCCCGCGCCTGCCGCGGCTGCAGCAGCGTTATCCGGAGATCCAGCTGCGGCTGGTGGCCGAAGACAGCAGCGTGGCCTTGCACGAAGGCGACTTCGACCTGGCCATCGACCTGAACGACGGCAGCTACCCCGGCTTGCAGTCCACTGCGTTGCTGGATGAGCAGATTTTCCCGGTCTGCGCGCCGAGTCTGCTGCGGGGCCGTCCGCCGTTGCACGGGCCGGCAGATCTGGCGCATTTCCCCCTGCTGCACGACATCACCGCCTGGCGCGGCAGCTTTGAATACGCTGAATGGGAGTTCTACCTCAATGCCATCGGCTTCGAAGGCGCGGATGTGCGTCGTGGCCACACCTTCAACCGCAACCACCTGACCATCGAGGCGGCGATCGCCGGCATGGGCGTGGCGATTGCCCGGCGCACCCTGCTCAATGACGAACTGGAGCGCGGCACCCTGATCGTGCCTTTCGGCCTGGCGGTGCCCAATCACAAGCGTTATGTACTGCTCTATGCACCGGGCGCCCTGAGCCATCCGGGGGTGCGTGCGGTGCATGACTGGCTGGTGGAAGAAGCGGAGATCTTTCGCGGCTTGCACCCCCTGGGAGAGGGGCAATTATGAGGGGTTGAGCGAGGAAGCCGAATCGAGCTAACTCCCGACCTTAACAGCGCCTTTGCAGTTTGTCCGGCTTTATTTGCGTATGAATATTTATCTTTTTTAAGGGGTTGAAATGTTCGCCGCCGTGCCTAATTGTGTAATCAAGAGGTCACGAAATGCAGGTCCAAACGTCCTGCCTTGACCCTCTTACGAGCAAGCTGAAATAAGGGAAGAACTATGCAAATCCAAGTCCATAGCGATAACCATATTCAAAGCAGCCTTCGGTTGGAGGAGTGGGTGCGCAGCACCGTTGAAAGCACGCTCGAACGCTACGAAGAAGACCTGACCCGGGTCGTGGTCCACCTGCGGGACGAGAACGGTGGCAAATCAGGTCCGGACGATATGCGCTGCCAGCTGGAAGCCCGTCCGAAAGGTCACCAGCCGATTTCCGTGACCCACAAGGCCGACACCCTGGAACAGGCCATTGATGGTGCGACCATCAAGCTGGAAAGTGCCCTGGAGCACATGTTCGGTAAATTGCGCGGCAAACGTGCGGCGGCCGTGCCCAGCAGCGACGGCACCGAGGCGGATGCCCTGCTCGAAGAAGAATTCCTGGAAAACCAACAGGCCGCGCTCAATAGCTGACGGCTGAGTTTCTCCCCCAACCCACGGGCCTGCATTGCAGGCCCGTTTTGTTTTGTGGCGAGAAAAGTCAGAACGCCACTGACGTTTGTACATAGAGCGTGCGTGGCTCACCCACGTACTTGCCCTTGTTGTTGTCATCGAAGGAGCGGGTGAAGTACTGGTGGTTGAAGATGTTCTTCACGCCCACCGCCACATTCAGATCCGACAATTGCGGGCCGAAGTCGTAGCCGGCACGGGTGCCGAACAGCATGTAGCCGGGGATGCGGCCGTTGCTGCCGTCGGCACTTTCACGCGAGGTGTTGGCGTTGTCGGCGAACTGGCTGCTCTGGTAGCTGCTGTCGAGGTTGAGCTTCCACGGACCTTCGGTGTAGCTCACCCCCAGGGTGCCCTTGTGCTTGGAGGAGAAGGGCACGCGGTTGCCCTTGTTCGGACCGTCCTCACGAATCGTGGCATCGACGTAGGCATAGGTGGCGTAGACATTGAAACCGGCCAGCGCCGGATCGAGGCCGTCCAGGGCATAGTTGATGCTGCTCTCGATACCCTGGTGGCGGGTTTCGCCCCGGGCGATCACCGTGTCGTTGGTCTGGTTGCTGTCGTACTGATTGTCGAAGTTGATCAGGAAGGCGCCGATCTCCGCCCTCAGGTTGCCATCGTCATAGCGGGTGCCCAGTTCCCAGGTGCGGGCCTTTTCCGGTTTGACCTCGCCGCTGGCCACCCGGTTGGGCATCTGGCTGTATTGCACGCTGCCGAAGGAGCCTTCGGTGTTGGCGTAGAGGTTCCAGCTCTCGTTGAGGTGATACAGCACATTCAGCGCCGGCAGCGCGGTGTTGTAGTCGCCCTGGTATTTGACGTGGGTGAGGTTGTTGCTCTGCTGGGACTCGATCATCTCGTAGCGGATGCCCGGGGTCAGGGTCCACTTGCCGATATCGATCCGGTCGTCGACGAAGAATGCGTGGGCCTCGGTGCCGCCACGAGTGTCCCGGTCGTTGCGACTGTTGCTGGTGGGCAGTTGCTGATTGGCGGTCAGCGGTGTGCGATAGCGCAGTTCATGCCCGGCTTCGTTGATGTAGCGGTAGCCGACGCCCACTTCATGGCTGCTGTCCCCCAGGTCGAAGCCCTGGGCGAAGCGGGTTTCCAGGCCACGGACCCAGTACTCGCGGGGTGACAGGGAGAGGAAGCTGCCCTGGTCCAGGTAGCCGCTGCGCAGGGTCTTGGTGAAGAAGCTGTTGACGCTGAACTCCCGGCGATCTTCCTGATAGTGATAGCCGACATTGAACATCGTGCGCCGGCCCCAGAATTTGTCATAGGGACGAGTGGACTGATACGGATCGGCCTTGTAGTCCGCCACGTTCAGGCCGCCGGGCATGTCCGCTTCACCCTCGTAGTACTGGGCCATGGCATTGAAGCTGTTGGCCTCGTCGAGCTGGTACTTGCCCTTGAGAATCAGGTCGTCGATCTGCGTGTCGCTGTGTTCGCGCCAGTCGCCGCCGCGGGTGCCGGAATACAGCAGGGCGCCACCCAGGCCGTTGTCGGCCGTGCCGCCGGCCAGCAGGTTGGCGCTGGTCTTGAAACCGTCATGGCTGGAGGAGGGGCTGGTCTCGGTCTGAAAACCACCCTTGACCGTTGGCGCATCGGGAATCGCCCGGGTCACGAAGTTGACGATGCCGCCGACGTTCTGCGGGCCGTAGCGCACGGCGCCGCCGCCACGCACCACGTCCACGGCATCCATGTTGCCCATGCTGATGGGGGCAAATGACAGTTGCGGCTGACCGTAGGGGGCGAACGGTACCGGGATGCCGTCCATCAGCACCGTGGAACGCGAAGCCAGACGCGGATTGAGGCCGCGAATGCCGAAGTTCAGGGCCATGTCGTGGCTGCCGGTGCCGTTGTTGTCCGGTGCATTGACCCCGGGAATCCGATTGAGTACGTCCCGGGCCTGGGTCGCGCCTTGACGCTCGAACTCTTCCCGCCGAATCACGTCCCGCGCGCCGGGGTGCTCGAAGACATCGCTCTGCTGGGCATCGCCGAGCCAGTCACCAACCACGCTGGAGGTCTCCAACTGCACCGACGCCGGGGTTGCCTCGGGGTTGGCCGGTTGCAGGCTGAAGGCATTCTGGCCCTCGGCCCGGGCTTGCAGGCCGGTGCCTTGCAGCAGGGCTTTGAGGCCCTGTTCCGGGCTGTAGTTACCTTCCAGGCCACGACTTTGCATACCACGGGTGACCTCTGAGCCGAAGGAGATCAGTACCCCGGCTTCACGACCGAACTGGTTCAGCGCGCTTTCCAGGCTGGTCGGGGCAATGTGGTAAGGCTTGGTCTCGGTGGTGGCGGCCAGGACCTGGGGCAGGCTGGCAAGACTCAGGCTGGCGCCTAGCAACAGGTGACGCAGGGTACGGGCCAGGGGTGTGAGGCGGATGGGGTGCTCGGTCATGAACGGCGATCCTGAGAAGGGGGAATCAAGGTGGCTTTCCCTCTCTGTCACCCGAGCCGGGCAAAACGGCTCAACGGCCATGAAAAAATCTTCCTGAGCGAAAGAACCAGCGACGGATGGCGGTTGCCGACAATCAGGCCCGAGCCTCAACCGTGACCCAATAGCGGGTAAAACGCCGCACCCTGACCGGCAGACTGATGGCCAGCAGGTCGAGAATCCGCTCGCTGTCATCCAGGGGATAACTGCCTGAGATCAGCAGGTCCGCCACCTGGGCATCGCAGTTCAACTGGCCACGACGGTAGCGCCCCAACTCGTCGAGGAAATCCGCCAGGCGCATATGGGCCGCCACCAGCATGCCTTCGCTCCAGGCACCGCTGCCGGCATCCAGCGCTCGGGGCGGCTGCCAGCTGCTGTGGGTGAAATTCAGTTGTTGTCCGGCCGCTACCTGAGGCGGCAGTGCGCTGTAGTGCGCAGGCGTCACACTGACCGTTCCGGAAAACACCGCCAGCTGACTGTGCTCCTTGAACTGGCGCAGGTTGATTCGTGCGGCAGCGGGGCGGACCTGCCCCTGGGCGGTCTGTACCACCAGCGGCCGGGCGTCCTGGCCGGCGCTGAGCATGATCTCGCCCTCCAGCAGGCGGATCAGTCGTTGCTGTCCATCGAAACGCACATCCACCGCGCTGCGGGTGTTGAGCTGCAACTGGCTGCCATCGCTCAGTTGCAAGGTGCGCCGCTGGCCCACGGCGCTGCGGTAGTCCGCCAACAGCGGCGGCAGCGGGTTGTGTTCCCGCAGGCCCCAGGCGGCGGCCGAGCCGGCACCGAGGATCAGCAACAGCTTCAGGGCCTGGCGCCGGCTGGCGGATTTCGGTGCATTCAAGGCCGCGTGGGCCAGGGGCGAGGACAAGCCGCGCAAGCGCTGATTGACCCTTTGGATATGCGCCCAGGCTCGCTGGTGTTCGCTATGGGCGTCGTGCCATTGCTGCCAGGCCGCCTGCTGGCGCGGGCTCAAGGGGCCGCCTTGCATTTCGATCAGCCAGTGCACGGCCTGTTCGGCCACGGCGTTGCTGAAGTCGGGCTGGCCATTGAGGTGTGGATTCATCGAGGTGCTCACAGGGCGAAATAACAACGCATGGCGGCTTTGTTCAGATGACGTTTGACTGTGGCGATGGAGATGTTCAATTGTTCGGCAATCTGACCGTAGGTCAGGCCATCGAGCTGACAGAGCAGAAAGGCCCGCTTGACCGGGCGTGGCAGGCCGTCGAGCAAGGCGTCCAGCTCCATCAGGGTCTGCAGGATGATGGCCCGTTCCTCCTCGGAAGGGGCCACCTGTTCCGGCATCTGCGCCAGGGTTTCCTGATAGGCCCGCTCCAGATCCTGGCGCCGGTAGTGGTTGAACAGCACCCGTTTGGCGATGGTGGTGAGAAACGCCCGGGGCTCGATCAGGGTTGGTGTTTCCCGGGCGCTGAGCACACGAATAAAGGTGTCCTGGGCCAGGTCGGCGGCACTGTGCGGGCAGCCGAGCCGGCGCCGCAACCAAGTGTTCAGCCAGCTGTGATGGGCTTGGTAGAGGCCTTCGACGGTAGCGCAATGGGACAAGTCGGACGCTCCTGCACCCACAAGGCGCATAAGAGAACAAGAATTGTTCGCATTGTAGTGTTGCGACAGGGCATTCGGCAATCAGCCCGTACCGACAGAAATGGGCCGCGTTGTCGGTGTTTTTTTGCACATGAGAATATTTATCATTAGTATTGTGCGCCTGTTTCTCCCCGACGGCCTGCGCAGTGCCCCGGGCATCCCCTCGCTGCAAGGTTCAAACATGAAAAGCAAGGCCGGCGGAGTTCCCGCTTCCTATCGTCTGGCAGTGGTCTCGCGGGTCTGTGCCGCGGTCCTGGGTGGTTACCTGCTGGCGGCGCTGTCCAGCGTCTGCCTGACCCTGCTGCTGCCCATTCCCCGGGCCGACGCCGTGCTCAGCGGGATGATGGCCTCCTTTGTGTTCTATCTCTTGGCGGTGCTCTGGTGCTTCGCCTGTCGCACTGCCTGGCAGGCCTGGTTCGGCCTGTTGCTGCCAAGCCTGGTGCTGGCGCTGATCGCCGGCAGCGCCTATTGGGTGGCATTGCCATGAAGGAAGGTTTGCGTCAGTCCATGGCCTGGCTGCACACCTGGGCCGGGCTGGTGTTCGGCTGGTTGCTGTTCGCGATTTTCTTCACCGGAACCCTGTCCTACTTCAAGGAAGAAATTACCCACTGGATGCAGCCGGAGGCTCCGGTTCGGGCCGTGCATGCCGATATCAGCCTGGATCTGGCCCAGCGTTACCTGGAACAGCACGGCCAGGGCGCGCAGCGCTGGTTCATTACCCTGCCCGATGCGCGTCAGCCGCTGCTGTCGGTGGCCTGGCAGGCGCCGAGTGCCCCGGGCGAGCGCGGCGAGTTCACGGAAAAACTCCTGGACCCCAGCACCGGCAGCGAACTGCAGGTGCGCGATACCCGTGGCGGCGAGTTCTTCTACCGCTTCCACTTCCAGTTGCAAATGCCTTATCCCTGGGGCCGCTGGTTGTCGACCCTGGCCGCCATGGTGATGTTCGTGGCCCTGATCAGCGGCATCATCATCCACAAGAAAATCTTCAAGGACTTCTTCACTTTCCGGCCCCGCAAGGGCCAGCGCACCTGGCTCGACGGGCACAACGCGGTGGGCGTGCTGGTGCTGCCATTCCACTTGATGATCACCTACAGCAGCCTGGTGATCTTCATGTCCATGGTCATGCCGGCGAGCATCCTGGTGGCCTACAAGGGCGACAGCAATGCGTTCTTCAAGGACTTGCGGCCGGCCAGCAACAGCATCCCGGCGGCTGGGCAGCCGGCAGCGCTGACGCCCCTGGACCCGCTGCTCAAGCACGCCCTGGAGCAGTGGCCGGGGGGCCATGCGCAGCGCCTGGTGGTCAACCACCCGGGGGATGTGAACGCGTCGGTGCACGTCATGCGCCACAGCGCCGACCGGGTGGCCCGGGATCTTGGCAGCAGCGTGTCGTTCAACGGGGTCACTGGCCAGCCGTTGGACGCCAGCCCCGAACAGTCCCTGCCCATGGCCATCGGCGGCAGTTTCTATGGCTTGCACATGGGCCTGTTCGCCGGTCCGGTGTTGCGCTGGCTGTACTTTATCTGCGGCCTGGCGAGCACCGCGATGATCGGCACCGGGCTGGTGATCTGGCTGGGCAAGCGCCAGCTCAAGCACGCCAAGCGCGGGGTCATGCCCTTCGAGCTGCGCCTGGTGGAAGTGCTGAACATTGCCAGCATGTCCGGGCTGGTGCTGGCGGTGGCCGGCTTCTTCTGGGCCAACCGGCTGTTGCCGGCAGCCTTCGCCGAGCGCGCCGAGTGGGAGGTCAACAGTTTCTTCATCCTGTGGGGCCTGAGCCTGGTGCATGCCGTGGTCCGGCCCGGGCGGCGTGCCTGGGTCGAGCAATTGAGCCTCGCCGCCTTGCTGTTCTCCAGCATCCCCTTGCTGGACGCGGTGACCAGCCCGAGCCTGATGGACGGCTTCATGGTGCGTGGCGACTGGATGCTGGCGGGCTTCGACCTGGCCTGCCTGAGCAGTGGCCTGTTCCTGGCCTGGGCTGCGCGCAAGCTGCATCGCGGCCAGCACGCACCGGCCCGGCAGCGGCCTCTGCCCCCTGACACCGAGGTGAACTGATGTTGCTGGCGCTGCTGTTGTGTTTTAGCGGATTCACCGGCCTGTGCCTGTCCCTGGACCGGCATCACGGCGAAGTGCTGGGGCACAAGCCCACGACTCGGCGCCAACAGGGCCTGCGCCTGGGAGGCTGGTTGTTGCTGGGCCTGTCGCTGGCGGCGGCAGTGCAGGGCACCGGCTGGAGCCTGGGGCTGGTGCAGTGGTGCGCCGTGCTGATGTGCAGTGCCTTACTGCTGGTGTTGCTGCTGCCCTATCGCCCGCGTCTGGTGCTGTCGATGGCGGGGGCCAGTCTGTTGGCCTGCCCCCTTGCGGCCCTGGCCCGGTTCTGAGGGAGCGGACCGTGATGAGCGCCCTGCCACCGGACCCCGGCGACCTGGATCACCCCGATCTGCGGGGCAGTCGTGCGCATTTTCTGCAGGTGTTCCTGTCCCAGCGTTCGCAGATGGAAGCCTTGGTCAGCCGCCGGGTCGGCTGCCGGGCCACCGCCGCGGACCTGGTGCAGGACCTGTTCCTGCGCTTCTGGCGCCGGCCCCTGGTGCAGGTCGAAGAGCTCAGCACCTACCTGCTGCGCTGCGCTGGCAACATTGCCATTGATCATTTGCGCAGCGAAGGCGCGCGGGTGCGGGTCAGTGAAGGCTGGCTACCGGAACAGCAGGACAACCAGGGCAGCGAGCCCCAGGCCGCCCTGGAAGCCGGCAATGACTTGCGACACGTGGAGGCCGCCCTGCGCAGCCTGCCGCAGCGAACCCGGCAGATCTTCCTGCTCAACCGTATCCACGGACGCAAGTACGCCGAGATCGCCAAGGTCATGGGGCTGTCCCAAAGCGCCGTGGAAAAACACATGATGCGCGCCCTCGAAGCCTGCAAGGCCAGCCTGCGGGAACCTGCGCCCCCGCGCACGCCAAGGAATGCACCGTGAATCAGCGCTCCAGAGTCATCCCGACGCCAGCCCAGGAACAGGCCGCCCTGGCCTGGCTGAGCCTGCTCCACGACCAGCCCAGCAGCGGCGATCAGGCCACCTTCAGCCAATGGCTGCAGGCCGATCCGGCCCACGTCGAAGCCTATGCCCAGGCCCAGGTGCTGTGGGAGTTGAGTGAACAGCCGGCGCGGACCCTGGCGGATGAAGACGCCTTGGCCCTGCAGGGCCTGCTGCGCGCCATGGACGGAGCCCGGGCTCGGGCCCGGCGGCGCTGGTCGGCAGGGTTGGCCATGGCCGCCAGTGTGCTGCTGGTGATCGCCCTGGGCGCCGGCTGGCAACCGGGCCGTTGGCTCGATGACCTGGGCGCCGATTACGTTTCCGCGCCGGGTCAGGTACGCACGGTGATGCTTGCCGACCAGAGTCAGGTCACCCTGGACGCCGACAGCGCCATTGCCGTGGACTTCAGCCGCGGCGAACGTCATGTGCAGTTGCGTCGTGGTGCCGGGTTCTTCAGCGTCAGCCACACGGGCGCGCCCTTTGTGGTGGCGGCCGGGGAGGGCGAAGCGCGGGTCCTGGGCACCCAGTTCGAAGTGCGTCTGCAAGCCGACGGTGCCCAGGTCACGGTGCTGTCCGGGCGTGTCGCGGTCACGGCCGCCAAAGGCGCGGCGCAGCAGGTGCTCGGTGCCGGCCAGCAGGTGGCGTACGGTCATGGCCAGGCGACCCCGTTGCAGGGTGTCGACAGCGAAGCGCAACTGGCCTGGCGCCAGGGTTGGCTGAACTATTACCACGCGCCCCTGGCCGAGGTGGTGCAGGACCTGCGGCGCTATTTCCCCGGACGCATCCTGCTGCTCAATGACCAACTGGCAGCGCGCCGGGTCAGTGGCAGTTTCTCCAGCAAGGACCCTCAGGCGGTCCTCGATTCCCTGCAGGCGGCCTTAGGGTTCGAACAGCACCAAGTCCTCGGCAGGTTCATAGTCCTGCGCTGAAAGGCCCGTCCCAGAGCTCCCGAACATTCATCGATATCACACCTTTCTGTCACCAAACCGTTATATCAGGCGCGGATGATCTGCGGATTCCTGAGCACATGGTCAGGATCGGCGAGGGTTGTGATTCAGCTCTCACAAGGGAGGGAAGGCTGAAGCGGGAGCAAGACGATGCGCAGCTGGGATGTCGCAAAAAAGAAGAAGGCCCACATCGAAATCATTCCGATGATCGATGTGATGATGTTTCTCCTGGTGTTCTTCGTACTGATCAGTCTCAACGTGATTCCCGCCGTGGGAATCAAGACGCAGTTGCCGGTGGCCAGTACCGCGCAACAATTGAAGCCGCAAAACAAGGCGGTGATTACCCTGGGTCTGCAAGAGCGCCTGCAACTCGACGGCCAGGACCTGGATGAAGGGGCGCTGTTGGCACAACTTAAAGTGCTGAACAACGGCAGCGAAAAGTTGGTGATCATTATCAACAGCGATCAGGGCGTGGAAGTTAAACGCCTGGTTTCGGTGATGGACTTGCTCAAGGGCAATGGCTTCTCTTCCGTCTCCATCGCTACGCGCAAGTCCTGACGCCATGTTCGGTTTATATAGAACTCGCAAGTGGCTGGCGTGCCTGCTGCCGGCCGGCCTGCTGTTTCTGCTGATCTATGCCAGTCAGTTGCAACAGTTGCAGATCAAGCCGGTGTATGACGAAAGCACGGTGGAAATTGCCCTGGTGGATGCGGCGGAACTGGTGGCCGCGGCAGAGCCACCACCGCCTGAGCCCGAGCCGCTGCCGATCGAGCCCGAGCCACCGCTGGTGGTGCCTGAGGAAGAGTCGCTGGTGATCGAGCCGCCCAAGCCCAAGCCGGTGGTCAAGCCCAAGCCCCCAGCGCCCAAGCCGTTGCTGGCCAAGCCGCAACCACCCAAGCCGGCTCCGGCTCAGGTGGCCAGGAGTGCCCCCGCGGCGCAGCCGGCGGTGGTTGCAGCGCCGCAACCGGTGGTGGCGCCAGCGGCTCCTGCACCGGCTCCGGCCCCCGCACCTGCGGCGCCCGCCAGTGCAATCAAGGAAAGCCTGTACACCGCCGCTTTGCGCAAGGAACTGGAAAAGCACAAGCAGTACCCCAGCGGCCGCGAGGCCTCGCTGCAACGTCCCCAGGGCGATGTGGTGATCTGGCTGGAAGTCGATCGGGCCGGCAACGTGCTCGACAGTGGCATCGAAAACAAGGCGCCGAACATGTTGCTCAATCGCGCGGCGCAAACCAGTTTGCGCCGCGTGGAGAAAGTTTCACCGTTTCCCTCGGACGCGTTCTCCGGCAAGAACAAGCAACGTTTTACCGCGACCTTTAGTTACAACGTGGAATAAACCCATCACCTATTAACGAAAGTTGTAAGCAAGGGATTGACCCGTGAAGATCAATAAACTTTATGCCCTGCTTCTGGCATCGGGCCTGGGCAGTTTTGCGCCATTGGTTTTGGCCGAAGATACAGTTGACGTCGGTTCGGTGAACGTTGCCGGTAAACAGACCCTGGGCAACGGCCACATGATCAAGGAAGAAAGCGCCAAGGGACGTTCCACCGTGACCAAGGAGGCCATGGACCAGATGGCCCCCACTGCCAACGCCGTGGACAAGCTCAAGTACACCCCGGGGATCAACGTTTCCAGCACCGACGCCACCGGCCTGAGCGGCACCAACTTCACCATGCGCGGGATGAACTCCGACCAGGTGGGTCTGTCCGCCGATGGTTTCCCGATCAACGACTCGGGGGACTACAGCATCTACCCGAACCTGATGGGCGACCCGGAGAACTTCAGCGAAGTCTTCGTCACCCAGGGCTCGTCCGAAGCCGACGGCCCGCACATCGGCTCCAGCGGCGGCAACATCGGCCTGGTGACCGTGCGCCCGACCAAGGACTTCGGCGTGTTCGCCAAGCAGTCCATCGGCTCGAACAACGTGCGCAAGAGCTTCGCCCGTCTCAACACCGGTGACCTGGGCGGCTTCAAGACCTGGGTCTCGGCGTCCCACACCGAGGGCGACAAGTGGCGCGGCAAGGGCACCCTGCGGGCTGACAAGGTCGAGTGGAACACCCTGTTCGAAGACGGCAACGGCAACTCCACCAACGCCATCGTCAAGTACAACCAGCAGGAAAACTACAACTACAACAGCCTGAGCAAGGCCCAGTTCCAGAACCAGGGCCGGCGCCTGGACTACTCGGAAAGCACCGTGTTCAAGAACGGCAGCGTGTCCCAGTCCTACAAGCTCAATCGCAACCCTTTTGAAAGCCTGACCGCCTCGGTGACCCAGCGCTTCCAGCTGCGCGACGACCTGAGCCTGACCTTGAACCCCTACTACGTGTGGTCCAACGGCGGCAGCTTCAGCGGCCAGACCGCCACCAGCTTGTCCGCCAGCTCGAACAAGGCCGGCAACTACGACCTGAGCGGCTTGCCTGCCGGCACCTACTACCGGCCGTCGTGGACCGAAACCTGGCGCCCCGGGATGACCACCAAGCTCAAGTGGGACCTCAACGAAGAGCACAGCCTGGACGTCGGTTACTGGTACGAGCGCGCCCGCCAGCGCCAGACCCAGCCCTTCATCGGGATCAAGGGCAATGGCGCCCCGGAAAATGTCTGGGGCGACTACAACGGTTCCGACCAACTGGTGGACCGCAACGGCGCCACGGTCCAGGGCCGTCACCAATACACCGTGACCCCGGCGCAGAAACTCTGGGTGCAGGACACCTGGCAGGCGACCCCGGACCTGACCCTGACCGGGGCCCTGGCCTACCAGTACGTGGAACGTGACGGCAACAACCTCGGCAGCCTCACCGACAAGCCGGAAAAACGCGACGCCAAGTACCACGAGTTCCTGCCCAGCTTCAACGCCAAGTACCAGATCGACCCGAACAACCAGGCCTTCTACAACGTCACCCGCAACATGCGCACGCCGCCCAACTACGTGCTCTACAACAAGGGCGATTCCATCAGCCTGAAACCCGAGCTGAGCTGGAACCAGGAACTGGGCTGGCGCTACAGCGAAGACAACATGGCCCTGAGCGCGACCCTGTTCTACATCAGCTTCAAGGACCGGCAGATCTCCACCACCGACGTCAACGGCGACTATGTGGTGGCCAACGTTGGTGAAGTGAAGAACCGCGGCCTGGAACTGGAGTGGAGCGGCAAGTTGCCCCACGACTTCAACTACTACGCCTCGTACACCTACACCCAGTCCGAGCAGATGGACGACCTGAGCAACAAGAACGTGCTGCTGCCCACCTCCGGCAAGCAACTGGCCAACGTGCCGGAAAACATGTTCAACCTGAGCCTGGGCTACGACGACTCGCGCTACTACGGCAACGTGGTCGGCAAATACGTCGGCGCCTTCTACGGCGACCTGACCAACGACGAGAAGATCGCCGGCCGCACCGTGGTGGATCTCAACGCCGGTATCCACTTGCCGGTGGACAAGAAGGTGCTGAAGTCCGCGACCCTGCGCTTCTCCATGCTCAACGTGTTCGACAAGGAATACCTGGCCTCGACCCGCACCGTGTCGTTCAACACCCAGCGCACCAATGGCCTGGCACCGAGCACCGCCTACTACAACGTCGGTGAGGAACGCACCGCGATGGTCTCCCTGGAAGCCGGGTTCTGATGCCCTTCGGGCCCAAGAGGAAATGACGATGGACATGAATCTGCTGCACGACATCACCTTCTACACCATGTACGGCGCCGCTGCGATTGCCGCCTTTATCGCCGTGGAGCGGGGCATCTACTTCAGTTTCAGCCTGCGCCAGGCGAAGAAACTGGAGTCTGTGCTCAACCCGAAGATGCACAGCGTTGACGACCTGCCCGCCGAGCTGCGCCAGCGCAACAGCCTGCCCCTGGAGATGGTCGCCGAGCTGTTTGCCCACAAGCAGGGGCTGGCCAGCCACAAGGACCTGGAAGACCTCAGCGAGTCGATCTACATCGCCACCCGCAGCAAGCTGATGCATGGCCTGTGGCTGCTGGAAACCGTGGTCACCGCCGCGCCCCTGCTGGGCCTTCTGGGCACCATCCTGGGGATCATCGACACCTTCAAGGCCCTGGCCGAGACCGGTGTCAGCGACCCCGGTGAAGTGTCCAAGGGCATCGGCACTGCGCTGTACGCCACCGCCCTGGGGATCGCCATCGCCCTGGGCAGCATGATTTTCCACAACCACTTCCAGGACCGGGTCGAGCGCATCACCGACCACCTGAAGATCCTGCTGCTGCGCGCCGGCATGGGCACCGCCCTGAAGGCCCCCGCACCCACGGTCCAGGGCAATCTGCAACCGGCCTGATGACCTGACGTGACCTGTAGCCGCTGCCGCAGGCTCGGGCCGCGTTCGGACGATCGACGGCGAGCGCTGTTCCCCAGCGCTCGTCTCTGTCCGATCCAGGCCTGTGTCAGCGGCCTTTTTTTTGCTGATCTGCCAAGGATTTCTTTCATGTCCCGTCTTCGTCCCATGCCCCGGTTGCTGGGTGCACTGACCCTGGCCCTGGTCACCCTGGCCGGTTGCAGCTCGCTGCCGCGCGAGCCGCAACCGGTGGCGGTGAACATCGTCGCCATCAACGACTTGCACGGCTATTTGCAGGCCAACCCCTTCAGCTACAAGGACCCCCAGGCCCCGGGCGGAGTGCGCAAGCTTGCGGCCGGCGGTATCGCCACCCTGGGCGGCATGCTCACCCAGCTGCGCCAGCAGGACCCGCAACTGCTGTTCATCGGCGCCGGTGACCTGGTGGGCGGCAGCCCGCCGCTGTCGGCCATGTGGGCCGACGAGCCGACCCTGGAAGCCCTGCGCCGCATGGACATGAAACTCAGCGCCATCGGCAACCACGAACTGGACAACGGCAAGGCCGAGTTCCTGCGCCAGCTCAATGGCGGCTGCCAGTCATCGCGGCCGGACAAGGCCTGCCAGTTCCGCCCGAACTACCCCGGCAGCGGCTTCCCCTACCTGGCGGCCAACCTGCTGGACAGCGACACCGGCCAGCCGCTGTTGCCGGCCTATCGCATCGAGGAGGTGCGCGGGGTCAAGGTGGCCTTCGTCGGCGCGGTGCTGCGGGACGTGTCTTCGGTGGTCAGCGCCAAGGGCATGCGCGGTTTGCAGGTGGCCGATGAAGCCGACGCCATCAACCGGCTGATTCCCGAACTCAACGCCAAGGGGGTCAACGCCATCGTCGCCGTGGTGCACCAGGGTGGCGCGACCCCGGAACCGTTCGACCAGCAGGACTGCTCGCAGTTGAGTGGCGATATTGTCGACGTGGCCAAGCGCCTGGACCCGGCGGTGGACGTATTGATCAGCGCTCACTCGCACCAGGGCTACCTGTGCAAGGTCGGGCCATTGCTGGTGACCCAGGGCAATGCCTACGGCCATCTGTTGACCCATCTGACCCTGCAAGTGACCCCGGGCCAGCACCGGGTGACGAGCATCCAGGCCCTTAACCTGCTGGCCGATCCGGCCCGTTATCCACAGGACCAGGACTTGGCGAAGCTGCAACAGGAGGTCGAGGCCCGCAGCAATCAGGTGCTGCTCCAGCCGGTAGGGGCGATTGCCGCCTCGCCGATTGCCCGGCGCGCCGACAACGCCGGGGAAATGCCCATCGGCGACCTGATCGCCGACGCCCATCTGGCGGGTGGTCGGGCCAACGGTGCGCAAATCGCCTTCATGAACACCGGCGGCATTCGCAGCGATCTGGCCCTGGAGCCGGGGCAGACCCAGGTGAACTACGGGCAACTGGCGACCTTGCAACCGTTCAACAACAACCTGATCGCCTTCGATCTCACGGGGCGGCAGATCGAACAGGTGCTCAACCAGCAATGGAAGGGCGCGGAGGATGCCAACATCCTGCAAGTGTCCCAGGGCTTCAGCTACCGCTGGGACGCCAAGCGTCCGCTGGACAGCCGCGTGGTGCCGGGCAGTGTGCGTCTCGATGGCCAGCCACTGCAGGCCGACCGCAGCTACCGGCTGGTGATGAATGGTTTCCTGGCCGATGGCGGCGACCGTTTCAGCCTGTTCAAGAGCGGCCGCAATCGCAGCGACCTCGGGCTCAGCGATCTGGACGCGATGCTGCAGTACCTCAAGGCCATGGACCAGCAGGGCCGGCCGGTGGGTTCCAGCACCAGCGCCGGACGCATCCAGCGCCTCAACTGACACCAGAAGCGCCCCGATCCTTGTAGCCGCTGCCGAGCCTGCGAGGCTGCGAAAAGGTCCGCAGGACCTTGCTTGGCGATCTCCCGCCAAGCCAGCAGCGGCCTCAAGACCTCCGCGACCGCTTCGTCGGAATACCGCCCAGCCCGTTCGCCGCCTGCGCCAGCGGCTATAGGGGATGCATCGGGCCGGGAGGGGCGTTTTCGCCGTCGTGAAAATATTTTCAAAAAACAGGTGAGGTCTTTGCGTTCGAGCCACGTGTAGTGCTTGAAAGTGCGACTAATTCGCATTCATGGCTTTTTTACACGCGAGTCTCAAGCATGAAGTCCAGGGCACATTCGGCGGCAAACGCTTCGGTCAAACGGTGGTTCGGCGCTTCGGCGCTGGTGGTGTCGGGGTTGGCATGGCTGCCCCTGAGCGTGGCGCAGGCGGCCGAGGCCGGCAGTGCGCAACACGGTGCGCTGTTCAACTTTGCCATCGTGGCCAAGCCGCTGCCCCAGGCCCTCAGCGATTTCACCCGGGTCACCGGGATCAGCGTGGTCTACACCGACGAAGCGCCTTACGCGTTCAAGGCACCGGCCCTCAGCGGCCCGTTCAGCGCCGAACAGGCCCTGCAGCGTCTGCTGGGCGGTTCCGGCTTCACCTACCGGCGCAGCGACGCGCACACCCTGGTCCTGGAACCCTTGCCCAGCAGTGGCGCACTGAACCTGGGGGCCACCAGCATCACCACCCCGGGCCTCGACGACAGCACCAGCTACCAGCCGCCGGCCACCACTTCGGTGGCCCGTTCCCAGGCGCTGAACCAGGAAATCCCGCAGATCATCAACGTAGTGCCGGCCCAGGTGCTGCGGGACCAGACCCCACGCAACCTGGACGATGCCCTGAAGAACGTCAGCGGCATCACCCAGACCAACACCCTGGGCGGCACCCAGGATGCGGTACTGCTGCGCGGCTTCGGTGACAACCGCAACGGCTCGATCATGCGCGACAGCATGCCGGTGGTGCAGGGCCGGGCGCTGAATGCCACGGCGGACCGGGTGGAAGTGCTCAAGGGCCCGTCGTCTCTGCTGTACGGCATCCAGGACCCGGGCGGGGTCATCAACATTGTCAGCAAGAAGCCTGAACTGCAGCAGTCCACGGCCCTGACCGTGCGTGGCTCGACCTACGGCTCGGGCAAGAACGGCAGCGGCGGCAGCCTCGACACCACGGGGCCGTTGGGTGATTCCGGGCTGGCCTACCGCTTGATCGTCGACCATGAGGACGAAGACTACTGGCGCAACTTCGGCACCCATCGCGAATCCCTGGTGGCGCCGTCCCTGGCCTGGTACGGCGAGCGCACCAAGGTACTGCTGGCCTATGAGCACCGCGAGTTCCTGACCCCCTTCGATCGTGGCACCGCCATCGATCCCAAGACCAACCACCCGCTGGACATCCCGGCCACCCGACGCCTGGACGAGCCGTTCAACAACATGGAAGGGCGCTCGGACCTGTATCGCTTTGAAGTCGACCACGAGCTCAGCGACGACTGGAAGGCCCACTTCGGCTACAGCTGGAACCGCGAGACCTACGACACCAGCCAGGTGCGCCTGACCGCGGTAAATGCCAACGGCACCCTGACCCGGGCCATGGACGGCACCCAGGACGCCTTGACCACCGACCGCTACGCCACCGTCAGCCTGGAAGGCCAGGTGCAACTGGGCGGCATGCGCCACGATCTGGTGTTTGGCCTGGATGATGAGTACCGCAAGATCTACCGCGCCGACCTGATCCGGCAGAAAAGCCGGACCACCTTCAACTACCTGAACCCGGTCTACGGCCGGGAAGTGGCCGGAACCACAGTCAGCGCCAACGACAGTGCGCAGACCGACCTGTTGCGCAGCGACTCGCTGTTTTTCCAGGACGCCATCCACCTTACCGACCAGTGGATTCTGGTGGGCGGCGGACGTTTCCAGGAATACGACCAGTACGCCGGCAAGGGCCGGCCGTTCCGGGTCAATACCAACAGCAACGGACAGAAATTCGTGCCGCGGGCCGGGCTGGTGTATCGCTACACCGACCAGTTGTCGCTCTACGGCAGCTACACCGAGTCGTTCAAGCCGAACTCCAGCATCGCCGATCTGGCCGGTGGCAGCGCGGTGCTCGACGGCTCCATCGCCCCGGAAGAAGCCAAATCCTGGGAGCTGGGGGCCAAGCTCGACATCCCTGGGCGCATCACCGCCAGCGCGGCGCTGTTCGATATCACCAAGCGCAATGTGCTGGTGACCACCGCCACCGCTACCGAGACGGTCACCAGCGTCGCCGGCGAAGTGCATTCCCAGGGCCTGGAACTGGACCTGACCGGGCAGCTCACCGATCAGTGGAGCCTGATCGGCAGCTACGCCTACACCGACACCGAAGTGACCAAGGACACCCAGTACAAGGGCAAGCAGTTGCAGAACGTGGCCAAGAACACCGGCTCGCTGTCGGCGGTCTACGACTTTGGCAGCCTGATCGGTGGCGACCGCCTGCGCGTCGGCGCCGGGGCCCGTTATGTCGGCGAGCGCGCCGGGGATGCGCCCAACAGCTTCGACCTGCCGGGCTACACCGTGGCCGATGCCTTCGCCACCTACGACACCCGGGTCGAAGGGCAGAAGGTCAAGTTCCAGCTCAACGTGAAGAACCTGTTCGACAAGACCTACTACACCTCGTCGGCCAGCAAGTTCTTCGTGTCCATGGGGGATGCCCGCCAGGTGTCGCTGTCCAGCACCCTGGAGTTCTGATGAGCACCCTGATCCAGGGCGTGGCCGTGGCGCCTTAGTCGGCGCCCAGCGCCAGGGCTTGCGCTTGCGCCGCACAGTCGCCGCCGGCAGTCAGGCCCTTGGCGCGAACGGCCAGCAGCTCTTGCCGGGCGACGGCGAAGTCGGCCTGGAAGGTCGGATCGGTGTGCAAGCGTGCCACGGTGGTCGCGCCAATCTCACGGCCTTCACGGACGTCGCTGTACCAGTGCACGTTGCACACCATGCGGCTTTCCGAATAGGCCCGGCCACGGGCCCAGAGCGCGTTGCCGTACTCGGGGGCCAGTTCGCTCAACAGCAGCGCCCAGGCCCAGCCGATGGCGCTGTGGCCCGATGGGTAGGAACCATCCGCGGCCAGCTTGGCTTCATCTTCCGGGGTGCAACTGGGCTGCTGGTTGTAGACGAAGGGCCGGGGGCGCTGGTAGCGCTTCTTTGCGCTATAGGTGGCCAGCCCGGCATCGGTCAGGGTCCGGCGCAAGACTCTGTACAGCGCAGGTGTTTGCTGTTCGCTGATGGGCGCATTCAGCGCACAGGAAAACGTCTCTGCGGCGGCGGGGAATTTCAGGTTGGCATCGCTGATGGCCAACGCCCAGCGTTTGCTGCCACGCAAGGCCTGGCTTTTTTCAGCCATGCTCTGGTCCAGCGCGAAGGCTGGCGTGCCCACCGCAGGAGGTGGTGGTAACAGCGACAGACTATTGGGCAGATCCTGCTGTTTCAGATAACCGATCAAGTAACCCGGTCGGAACTCCGGGACGTTTTCCGCTTGGCTGGTTTGTTTGGCTGCGGCGCTGTGGATCAGACTTGAAAACAATAGACCGGCCAAACAGTTCGATAGTAGGCGTTGCATGTGGATATCACCTCTAGGAGTTTGATTCGCTACATGGGTTCTGCTTATTGGGTTACTTGATGTTCCAGGCGTAATTGAACATCAGCCGTGTATCATCGGTGTCGCGAATGAAGTTCTTGGCATAGTTGGAGCGATAGTGTGCGGTGCGCAGGCGCACACTCAAGTTTTTCAGTGGGCCTTGTTGCACGACATAACGCAGTTCGTTATCCAACTCCCATGACTTGCCAATGGTTCGGGTTCCGGTGATTTCTGCATGGCTGCCGGATATATAGCGGCTGTTGATACTCAGTCCCGGCAAACCCAGGTTGGCGAAGTCATAGCCATAACGCAGTGCCCAGGAACGTTCCTTGGCATTGGCGAAGTCACCCAGTACCGATAAGTTGATCAAGTTGGCATCGGCGCCCAGGATGTTGGCATAACCGGTGTCTCCCAACATTCGCTGATAAGCCAGGCCAAGGCTGTGGCCTTTATAGGCATAGCCGAGCAGCCCCTGCAGAGCGCGGTTGTCGATCTTGCCGCCTTTGGCATTGCCATAGTCGTTCATCAGGCTCAAGCGCAGATCGCTGCTGAACGTCCCCGCGCCCCAGGGGCTCTTGTTGACCAGGGTGAAGACCTGCTGGCGGTAGATGTCCTCCAGTTGGGCGACATGCACCCGCGCCAGCCATTGCTTGTGGAACCGATAGTCGACGCCCGCCATGTCGAAGTGTTCTGCCGTGGCCCCCTGACCCTGGAAGCGCCGGTTCAAGGGGCTCAAGGTCAGCGGCGTGTACTGCGTGGCGTTGCGCTGCATGACCCGGCTCAGGCGCCCGGCGGTCAACTCCAGGTCATCGATTTCATTCGAGGTCAGCAGCCCGCCTTCGAAAATCTGCGGAAACAGGCGGCCGTCGTTGGGTTTCAAGGTTGGCAGTACCGGTGGCACCAGCGCGCCGAACTTGAACAGGGTCTTGCTGGCCTTGAGCTTCCCGGTCAGGGCCAGTTTCCAATAGTCATCCTCTGCCCGGCCATCGCGCCCCACCTTCAGCAGCCCGGTGCCGGTTCGGCCAGGCGCGGAGTCCAGCTTGATGCCGAGCATGCCGATGGCGTCGGCACCCACACCCAGGCGGCCCTCGGTAAACCCCGAGTCCAGGCGCAGGAGCAAACCTTGTGCCCATTCTTCGCGGGTGGGCGCGGTGCCTTCGCGATAGTCCCGATTGAAGTAATAGTTGCGCAGTTCCAGGCGCGCGCTGCTGTCTTCAAGCAGTTCGGCTTTTACCGGGATGGCCAGCAGCCCGGCGCAAATTAGGGTAGAGCGGTTGAGCCATCGTCGTGGCCAGTGTCTTGAAGGCATTTCATCGTCCTCTGTTTTTGTTGTTTTAGGAGAAAGGCGATTGGGGGCTGATGTGTTGAGTCTTTGCCGCTTTGTTTAAATCTGATGAATGGTGGGTGAAGTTGTGGGTGTGGCTGTTTTGGGGTTGAAGTTAATGGGGGGAAGGCGTGTGGCTGTTTGTTGAATCGTTGCGTAATGCCGGGGATTCAAGGCCTAAAGACTAAGTTGGGGCTGGGGTTAAACAAGAATCATCAGTTCTGTGAATGGGGTGATAACTGAAGTTTTAAAATAATTACCTGTTTGCGTTTTTGTTTGTCATACAGGTACTTGTTAGAAGTGCTCTTTTATAGAGGGCTGCGTAGGAGTTTATTAATTGTTTGGTAAGAGTTGTCCTGTTTAGGTAAAGAATTTGAGTAACTTACTTATTCAGGCGTGCCGATGCGGACTTTGGCATAAGAAGGGGCCTACAGAGGCGGGTCAGGATCAAGCCGAACTTCAGCGCAGGAATGCCAGGCGGTAGTCCCCCGGTGTTCCACCCAGGGCCTGGCGGAAGCGATTGTTGAAGTGGCTGGCACTGGCAAAACCACAGGCCAGGGCAATCTCCCCCAGAGGCTGGGCAGTGCTGCGTAGCAGGTGCCGGGCCCGGCTCAGGCGTCGGGCCAGCACATACTGATGGGGCGGCAGGCCGAAGCTGGCGCGGAACATGCGGGCGAAGTGGTACTCCGACAGCGCACACAACCCCGCCAGTTGGCCCAGGCTCAGGGGCGCGTCCAGCTGGCTGTCGATGTAGTCCACCAGCAGGCGGCGCTGGTGCGCGGCCAAGCCGCCCTTGAGCCGGGCACCCTGGCGCAGGCCCACTTGATTGAGCAGGGCATGGCTGAGCATCTCGTGGGCCAGGCTGCTGGTGAGCAGGCGCTCGCCGGGCTCGTCCCAGTTCAGGCGGACCAGTTGCGCAAAGCGCCGGGTCTGCTCGGGGTCATCGACAAAGGTGCTTTCGCGCAGTTGCATTGCCCGGGGTTCGCGGTCCAGCAGGGTGACGCAACCCAGGGCGAATTGTTCGGGGCTGAAATACACGTGGGCCAGGCGGATATCGCCGTTGATCACCCAGGCCGACTGGTGCTCGGCAGGCAGGATGCACAGCTTGCCCGGGCCGCCTTTGCTGCCCGGCTGATCGCGGCGAAAGGTGCCGGTGCCGCCGGCCAGGTAGCAGGACAGGGTGTGGTGGCCGGGTGCCTCATATTCCTGGGCGTCGTGATGGTTGCTCCACAAGGCGGCGGACAAGCCGTCTCCGAGCTCGGCGCTGTGCTCCAGGCGAGCATGGGGCGAGCGGTTCAAGGCTTGGAAGACTTGCAGGGTATCCAGTGCGGGCATGCTGTTCGAGTCGGCAAGGGGTCCGGTTTCCGGTGGTTCGCATGCTACTCCCTCGCCGGTTCGCCGCCAGCCCCGGGCCGATAAAAAGCGCAAGTTTATGCAAGCGCCCAAGGTCGGGCGGGCGGGACACTGCACGCCTTATAAAGGAGTCGCGCCATGAACCTATCGCTGTACCTGTTGACCGTGCTGATCTGGGGCACCACCTGGATCGCCCTGAAACTGCAACTGGGGGTGGTGGCGATTCCGGTGTCCATCGTCTATCGCTTCGCCCTGGCGGCCCTGGTGCTGTTCGTCCTGCTGCTGCTCAGTCGCAAGCTGCAGCCGATGAACCGCCGTGGCCACCTGATCTGCCTGGCCCAGGGCCTATGCCTGTTCTGCATCAATTTCATGTGCTTTCTGCACGCCAGCCAATGGATTCCCAGCGGCCTGGTGGCGGTGGTGTTTTCTACCGCGACCTTGTGGAACGCCTTGAATGCGCGAGTGTTCTTTGGCCAGAAGATCGCCCGCAACGTGCTGCTGGGCGGCGGCCTGGGCTTGCTGGGGTTGGGGCTGCTGTTCTGGCCGGAACTGGCAGGCCACAGCGCCAGTCCGCAAACCCTGCTGGGCCTGGGCTTGGCCCTGCTGGGCACCCTGTGTTTCTCGGCGGGCAACATGCTCTCCAGCCGGCAGCAGAAAGCCGGGCTCAAGCCCCTGACCACCAATGCCTGGGGCATGGCCTACGGCGCGACGATGCTGGCGGTGTATTGCCTGTCCCAGGGCATCGCCTTCGATGTCGAGTGGACCACCCGCTACATCGGCTCGCTGCTGTACCTGGTGATACCGGGTTCGGTGATCGGCTTCACCGCCTACCTGACCCTGGTGGGGCGCATGGGCCCGGAACGGGCGGCCTATTGCACGGTGCTGTTCCCGGTGGTGGCGCTGAACGTCTCGGCCTTTGCCGAAGGCTACCAATGGACCGCCCCGGCATTGGCTGGACTGGTGCTGGTGATGCTGGGCAACGTGCTGGTGTTCCGTAAACCCAAGGCTGCGCCAGCCTCTGTAGCCGCTGCCGAGCTTGCGAGGCTGCGAACGGCGGCGCAGCCGTCGCAAAACCAGGCGACCTGATGCTGCCGGGCTATCGCTGAAGGTCCTGCGGACCATTTCGCAGCCTCGCAGGCTCGGCAGCGGCTACAGGTGGTGATAGGCAGTGGGTGGTCAGCCCTTCCACACTTGCGGGTTGACCAGGTCCTGCGGGCGTTCGCCCAAAAGGGCGCTGCGCAGGTTGCGCATGGCGCGTTCGGCCATGGCGTCACGGGTTTCATGGGTGGCCGAGCCGATGTGCGGCAGGGTCAGCGCGTTCTTCAGCTGGAACAGCGGCGATTCTGCCAACGGCTCTTTCTCGTACACATCCAGGCCGGCGCCGCGGATCTGGCCCTTCTGCAAGGCGTCGATCAACGCCGGCTCATCCACCACCGGCCCGCGGGAAATGTTCACCAGGATCGCGCTGGGTTTCATCAGGGCCAGTTCGCGGTGGCTGATCAGGTGCCGGGTCTGTTCGCTCAACGGCACCACCAGGCAGACGAAATCCGCCTCGGCCAAGAGTTGCTCCAGGCTGCGGAACTGCGCCCCCAGTTCCTGCTCCAGGGCGGTCTTGCGGCTGTTGCCGCTGTAGAGGATCGGCATGCCGAAGCCCAAACGCCCACGGCGGGCGATGGCCGCGCCAATGTTGCCCATGCCGACGATGCCCAGGGTCTTGCCGTGCACATCGCAACCGAACAGCGCCGGGCCGACGCTGGCCTGCCATTGCCCGGCCTTGGTCCAGGCGTCCAGTTCGGCCACCCGGCGGGCGTTGCCCATGAGCAGGGCAAAGGCCAGGTCGGCGGTGCTTTCGGTGAGCACGTCCGGGGTGTTGGTGAGCATCAGCCCGCGTTCGTTGAAGTAGTCCAGGTCGTAGTTGTCGTAGCCCACCGAGATGCTCGACACCACTTCCAACTGCGCGGCTTTTTCCAGCTGTGCGCGTCCCAGTTTGCGGCCGACGCCGATCAGGCCGTGGGCCTGGGGCAGGGCTTCATTGAACTGCGCGGCGATGTCCCCGAGCTTGGGGGTGGGGACGATGACCTCGAAGTCCTGTTGCAGGCGTTCGGTCATCTCGGGGGTGATGCGGCTGAAGGCAAGTACCGTCTTTTTCATTGCGGGAAGACTCATCAGGCGGGAGAGAATGCCAAGCAAGCTAACATTCCCCACCGGCTTTTTGTAGCCGCTGCCGCAGGCTGCGATGGCGTGCACAGGGGCGGCCTGGTGGCCGCTCTGGAGGGTTCGGCGTGCGTTGCTCAGGCTGGGCCCGTGCAGCCTCGCCTTGGCTCGACAGCGGCTACAGGCCCCCGGTTCAAGGGGGCGGGCTCAGGTGGCCAGGCGTGCGCCGCTCAGGCTGCCGCTCAGTTCATAGGCCGCCAGTTCCGCCTGGTGCGCGGCGAGGATCTCCGGCAGGGAGCCGCGCAGGTATTCGACCCAGGTCTTGATCTTGGCGTCCAGGTACTGGCGCGACGGGTAGATGGCGTACAGGTTCAACTCCTGGGAGCGGTACTGGGGCATGACCCGTACCAGGGTGCCGTTGCGCAGGCCTTCGATGGCGGCGTACACCGGCAGCACACCCACTCCCATGCCGCTGATGATCGCGGTCTTCATGGCGTCGGCGGAGTTCACCAGGAACGGCGAGCTGTTGATGGTCACCATCTCCTGGCCTTCCGGGCCGTCGAAAGCCCACTTCTCAAGCGGTATCACCGGGCTCACCAGGCGCAGGCAGGCATGGTTGAGCAGGTCGCTGGGTTTGTGCGGGCAGCCGTTGGCTTTCACGTAGGCCGGGGAGGCGCAGACGATGCTGTAGGTGATCCCCAGGCGCTGGGAGACGAACCCCGAGTCCGGCAGCTCGCTGGCCAGGACAATGGACACGTCGTAGCCCTCGTCCAGAAGGTCCGGCACGCGGTTGGCCAGGGTCAGGTCGAAGGTCACGTCCGGGTGGGTCTTGCGGTAGCGGGCGATGGCGTCGATCACGAAGTGCTGGCCGATGCCGGTCATGGTGTGCACTTTCAACTGGCCGGCGGGGCGGGCGTGAGCGTCGCTGGCCTCGGCCTCGGCTTCTTCGACGTAGGCCAGGATCTGCTCGCAGCGCAGCAGGTAGCGCTTGCCGGCTTCGGTCAGGGCGATACGGCGGGTGGTGCGGTTGAGCAGTCGGGTTTGCAGGTGAGCCTCAAGATTGGAGACTGCGCGCGAGACGTTGGCCGTGGTGGTGTCCAGTTGCACGGCCGCGGCGGTGAAACTACCGGCTTCGGCGACGCAACTGAAGGCGCGCATGTTTTGCAAAGTGTCCATGGGGTGCTCTCTGGGGAGATGGCAAATTGTGACACGAAGTTACGGGGGCTTGGATAGGCGACCAAGGGATTATCGCGTTTACGGTAACAAAGATTCACAGGAATCCCACCTTATCGCCGCCACGGGCGCCCCCTAGAATTGCGCCGATCCGTAGGAGCCGGTTTGCCGGCGATCCGCGCAACGCGGTTTAGCAGGCGTATCGCTGCGCCGGCCAGCCGATGCCTACGAGAGAAATACTCCCCCCGATCTTCAGGAATTCGCAGCAGTGCCGCGTCGCATCAGCAGAGGGTTCAAGACCCTCAGTGTTTGGGCTTTATCGTTAGCAATCAGCGGCTGCATCGGAACCGGAGGCATTGCCCCACTAGGCAAGACACTTCCCGCTAATACACTGGCCACCGACGAGGCGATAAAGAGCGCCGCGCAAGAGGCCCACTGGCCCAATGCCCAGTGGTGGCAGGCCTATGGCGACCCGCAGCTGAACCGCTGGATCACCCTCGCCATGCAAGGCAGTCCGAGTCTGGCCATGGCCGCCGCCCGGGTGCGTCAGGCCAAGGCCCTGGCCGGTATTGCCGAGTCCGCCGAGTCGCTGCAGATCAAGGGCGACGCTACCCTCAAGCGCCACAACTGGCCCACCGATCAGTTCTACGGCCCCGGCGCCCTGGCCAACAGCACCACCTGGGACAACAACGCCGCCCTGGGCTTGAGTTATGCCCTGGACCTCTGGGGCCGGGAAAGCAACAGCACCGAGCGCGCCGTCGACCTGGCCCACATGAGCGTGGCCGAAGCCCGCCAGGCCCAGCTGGAACTGGTGAACAACGTGGTGCGCAGCTATATCCAGCTGTCCCTGCACTTCGCCCAGCGCGATATCGTCGCCGCCACCCTGAAGCAGCAGCACCAGATTCTCGAACTGGCGCAACGGCGCCTGGACGGCGGCCTGGGCACCCATTTCGAAGTCAGCCAGGCCGAGGCGCCGCTGCCGGAAACCCATCGCCAGCTGGACGCCCTGGACGAAGCAATCGCCCTGACCCGCAATCAACTGGCGGCCCTGGCCGGCAAGGGCCCGGGGGAGGGCGCGCAACTGCAGCGACCGAGCCTGTCCCTGGGCGCCGCGCTGAAACTGCCCTCGGCCCTGCCCGCCGAGCTCCTGGGCCAGCGCCCCGACGTAGTCGCCAGCCGCTGGCAAGTGGCGGCCCAGGCCCGTGGCATCGATGTGGCCCACGCCGGCTTCTACCCCAACGTCGACCTGGTGGGCAGCATCGGTTTCATGGCCACCGGCGGCGGGGCCCTGGAGTTCCTCACCGGCAAGAAGCTCAACTACAACGTCGGCCCGGCCATCAGCCTGCCGATCTTCGACGGCGGGCGGCTGCGCTCGGAACTGGGTGAAGCCGCGGCCGGCTACGACCTGGCCGTGGCCAGGTACAACCAGACCCTGGTGGACGCGCTGAAAAGCATCTCCGACCAGTTGATCCGCCGCGAGTCCATGGACAAGCAGCAGGCCTTCGCCGCCGAGTCGGTGGCTGCGGCGCAGAAGACCTACGACATCGCCACCGTGGCCTTCCAGCGCGGCCTGACCGACTACCTGAATGTGCTCAACGCCCAGAGCCTGCTGTTCCACCAGCAGCAGATCCAGCAACAGGTGCAGGCCGCGCGCCTGACCGTCCAGGCGGACCTGGTCACGGCCCTGGGCGGCGGGCTTGAAGCCGGCCGTGACGTCCCCGCGGAAAATCGCACCCAGGCACCCAAGACCCCCGCGGCCCTGGCCGTGTTCGACCACTGAAGCAGGCCCTCATGACTTCCTTGCCCGCCCCTTTGCGCTGGCTGTACTCCCTGGAATGGCGCCGGGGTTTCTTCGACTGGGCGCGCAGCGACGGCGTGACCTGGGTGTATATCTTCAAGGTCCTGGCCGCCGCGTTCCTCACCCTGTGGCTGGCCATGCGCCTGGAGTTGCCGCAACCGCGCACGGCGATGATCACCGTGTTCATCGTCATGCAGCCGCAGAGCGGCCAGGTGTTCGCCAAGAGTTTCTACCGCTTTCTCGGCACCCTGACCGGCTCGGCGGTGATGGTGGCGCTGATCGCCCTGTTCGCCCAGAACACCGAGCTGTTCCTCGGCTCACTGGCGATCTGGGTCGGCATCTGCTCGGCCGGTGCCGCGCGCTACCGCAACTTTCGCGCCTACGGTTTCGTGCTGGCCGGCTACACCGCGGCCATGGTCGGGCTGCCGGCCCTGGCTCACCCGGAAGGTGCCTTCATGGCGGCGGTGTGGCGGGTGCTGGAGATCTCCCTGGGGATTCTCTGCTCGACCCTGGTCAGCGCCGCGATCCTGCCGCAGACCGCCAGCGCCGCCATGCGCAACGCCCTGTACCAGCGCTTTGGGGTGTTCGCCCTGTTCGTCACCGACGGCCTGCGCGGGCGCAGCCAGCGCGACAGCTTTGAAAGCAGCAACGTGCGCTTCATTGCCGAGGCCGTGGGCCTGGAAGGGCTGCGCAGCGTCACTGTGTTTGAAGACCCGCACATGCGCCGGCGCAATGGCCGCCTGAGCCGCTTGAACAGCGAGTTCATGGGCATTACCACGCGCTTCAACGCCCTGCACCAGTTGCTCGAACGCCTGCGCAGCAGCGGCGCCGACCATGTGGTGGCGGCGATCAAGCCGGGCCTGCAGGACCTGGCGGAACTGCTGGACGGTTTCTCCGGTCGGGCCCTCACCAGCCCCGACGCGGCGCGCCTGGCCACGGCCCTGGCGGCCTACAAGAGCGAGCTGCCGGCGCGGGTGCGCAGCCTGCGCGCGGCCTTCCAGGAGAGCGGTCCGAGCGATGCCGAGCAGCTGGATTTCCACACCGCCTACGAGCTGCTCTACCGCTTCGTCGACGAGATGCACAGCTATGCCCAGACCCACGCATCCCTGGCCGACCACAGTCACGAACGCGAGCGCTGGGACGAGCCCTACACGCCGCAGACCAACTGGCTGGCCTGCGCCGCTTCGGGCATCCGCGCGGCCTTTGTGCTGGTGGTGCTGGGCAGCTACTGGGTGGCCACCGCCTGGCCCAGCGGCGCCACCATGACCCTGATCGCCGCCGCCACCATCGGCCTGTCCGCCGCGACGCCGAACCCCAAGCGCATGGCCTTCCAGATGGCCTGCGGGACCTTGATCGGGGCCCTGGTGGGCTTCGTCGAAATGTTCTTCGTGTTCCCCTGGATCGACGGCTTCCCGCTGCTGTGCCTGATGCTGGCGCCGGTGATCGTGCTCGGTTCATTCCTCGCCTCGCGGCCCAAGTACGCCGGGGTCGGCCTGGGCCTGCTGATCTTCTTCAGCACCGGTTCGGTGCCGGACAACCTGACCGTCTACAACCCCTACACCTTCATCAACGACTACATCGCCATGGTCATGGGCATGCTGGTCTGCGCCGCGGCCGGGGCGATCATCCTGCCGCCCAACAGTCGATGGCTGTGGCGGCGCCTGGAGCAGGACCTGCGCGGCCAGGTGGTGTACGCCATCAGCGGCAAGCTCAAGGGCCTGGCCTCCAGTTTCGAGAGCCGCACCCGCGACCTGCTGCACCAGGCCTATGGCCTGGCGGTGGGTCAGCCCAAGGTGCAGAGCGAACTGCTGCGCTGGATGTTCGTGGTGCTGGAAGTCGGCCACGCCATCATCGAGTTGCGCAAGGAACAGGCGATCCTCCCGGTGCACCCGGCCTATGCCGAATCCCAGCCCTGGCGCCAGGCGATCCGGGTCATGGGGCGCTCCCTGGTGCGGCTGTTCCTGCAACCGAGCCAGAGCAACCTGGAGCGCGGGCTGATCGCCGTGGACCACGCCATCAGCCGGGTCCAGGCCACCGACGAACCCTTTGCCCCGCACTTCGACACCTCGGCCCTGCGCCGGGTCAAGAGCTACCTGCACTTCATCCGCACTTCACTGCTCGACCCGCAATCGCCGCTGGCGGCCTATGCCGTGGCCAAGCCGGCGGCGCCTGCCCCCCAAGGACTTGACCATGCCTCGTGAAATCGCCTTCCACGGCGTTTACATGCCCACCATGACCCTGATGTTCTTCATCGCCGCTGCCCTGGCCTGGGCCCTGGACCGGTTCATTTCCGGCTATGACCTGTATCGCTTCTTCTGGCACCCGGCGCTGCTGCGCCTGAGCCTGTTCTGCTGTCTGTTCGGCGCCATGGCGCTCACTGTCTACCGTTGAGATTCGCCCAATGAAAAAGTTTTTCAGCCTGCTCGCCACCCTGCTCGTGCTGGCCCTGGCCCTGTGGATCGGCCGTACCCTGTGGGAGCACTACATGTACACCCCCTGGACCCGTGACGGCCGGGTGCGGGCGGACATCATCAACGTCGCCGCCGACGTCACCGGTGAAGTGGTGGACGTGCCGGTCAAGGACAACCAGTTGGTGCGCAAGGGCGATCTGCTGATGCAGATCGACCCCGAGCACTACCAGATCGCGGTCAAGCAGGCGCAATCGCTGGTGGCCTCGAAGAAGGCCACCTGGGAGATGCGCAAGGTCAACGCCAAGCGCCGCGCCGACCTGGACAACCTGGTGATCTCCAAGGAAAACCGCGACGACGCCGGCAACATCGCCGACTCGGCCCTGGCCGACTACCAGCACGCCCAGGCCCAGCTGGAAGCGGCGGAGCTCAACCTCAAACGCACCCAGGTGCGGGCGGCGGTGGACGGCTACGTCACCAACCTCAACGTGCACCGCGGCGACTACGCACGCATTGGCGAGGCGAAGATGGCGGTGGTCGACATGAACTCGTTCTGGGTCTACGGCTTCTTCGAAGAAACCAAGCTGCCCCACGTGCGCGTGGGGGATAAAGCGGACATGCAACTGATGAGCGGCGAAGTGCTCAAGGGCCACGTGGAAAGCATTTCCCGCGGCATCTACGACCGCGACAACCCGGAAAGCCGCGAACTGATCGCCGACGTCAACCCGACCTTCAACTGGGTGCGCCTGGCCCAGCGCGTGCCGGTGCGCATCCACATCGATGAAGTGCCGGAAGGCGTGCTGCTGGCGGCGGGCATCACCTGCACCGTCATCGTCAACCTCGAGCCCCTGTAAGAGCTGGCAGGGGCGATGCAAGGCTCGCGGGCCTCTTCGCCGGCAAGCTGGCTCCTACGAGGGAGGCATCGGCTGTAGGAGCTGGCTTGCCAGCGAAAGCGTCGGCATGGGTGATGCGAGGCTCGCGGGCCCTTTCGCCGGCAAGCCGGCTCCTACGACAGTGGGGGGGACGGTTATTTGTAGGTTTTCTGCATGATCGCCAGGGACTTCTTCGCCGTGGCTTCCAGACCGTCGTTGACGTGGTTGATCGCGGCCACCAGCTTCGGGTTCTGCAGCACGTCGACACCGGGGTAACGTTGTTGGGCCAGGCGCGAGACGATGATGTACTGGGTCACCGCGTAATGCAGATCGAACTTGCCGCTGTCCCGGGCCTTGGCAATGGCCGCTTTGACAAAGGCCTGGCGCTCGGCCGTGGTCATGCCCTGGAACAGGTCGGGGAGATCGAAATGGATCTCGGCCGAGAAAATCGCCACCTCCTCATCCCGCGCTTCGTCGTACATCACCTGCTTGCTGGTTACGCGCTTCTTGAGGTCGGCAAAGCGCTGTTCGCCTTCGGCCAGTTGCTCTGGGCTCATCTTGCCTTTCAGGGCATCCAGCTGGCTGGTGTCCTCGGTGTTGTCGATGACTTTCAGCCAGGCGTAGGCCTTCACCAGATCGCCGGACTCTTCGGCGGCGTCGGCCAGGCTCTGCTGCGGTTCCGGGTTGCCGTGCAGCGCCGAGCGTTCCAGCCAGCGCAGGGCCAGGTCCCGGTCCTTGGGAATGTCCTTGTCGCCGAACCAGTAGGTGGCGTACATGCCGTACTCGGCGCACCAATCGTTCTGCGACGCCGAGTAGGCGATGTAGTTGAACGACTCGCGGTCGCGCTCGGCCTTGGGCTTGTCCGTTTCCTGGTCAGTGGTGGTGGACAGGTAGCAGAAGGCCCGGGTGTAGTGCGGCGCGGCCATGGCGAAGCAGCCCTTGGCGTTCTTGTAGTCCTCGATCTCGTTCAGCTTGTAACCGATGCCGTACAGCAGATCGGCCTCCATGGCCGGGTTGCAGTATTCGTTGCTGCTGACCTTGGGCAAGACGCTGTCCAGCGTCAGCTTGGGCAGGGTGTCATTCAGTTCGGGGACTTTCGGTTCGGTGTTTTCCGGAGCTGTGGAGGCGCAGGCCGCCAGCAAGACAGCCAAGGCCAGTGGCAGCGCGTTGAACAATTTCAATGGGTATTCCCTGATCGGCGAATGAAAAGGCGCGCATGAAATCAGGCTGGGACAGGACGGGAGAGGGTGGAGCGTTAGCCATTCCGTGCTTGGGTGTCGACGCCAGCGATTCCATGCTGCATGAGCCCTAAGGGCTCAAGGTCGCGCATTCTACTGGGATTGAGAGGGCGTACAACCCAAACCGCGGCATCTGGTTGACCGCGGCAAGGGGACCTGAGGCCTTGAGCGGATGACACTTCGGCGACGGCTTCAACAGCGCTAGCGCCGCCGCTCCCGTTCTGACTTGCGCTTGGCCAGAATGATTTTGGCCTTGGCTACGCTGTCTTCCACGCTCAGGTCATCGTCCTCCAGCACGGCCTGCAGCGCCGGGTCTTGCCACAGGTCCACGGCCGGGCCGGTGCTCTGCACCAGGCGGGAGATCAAGGCGTAGGCCACCAGTTGGCCGCGGGTGTGGAACTTCGGGTGGCGGTCCTGCATGTCCACCAACTGGGCGACGAACGCATGCCGTTGCTCAGGCGACATGCCCGCGAATACTTCCGGGTAGCTGAAGTACAGATCCCCTGTGCCCAGGGCGATGAGGTCCTGGCGCAGCGCCTGCTCAATCTCCTGTTTCGGCGTGAGTTGACCGAGCAATCGGGTGTAATGCTGCTCGCCTTCGGCCAACTGCTGAGGGCTCATCTTGCGTTTCAGCGCTGCGAGCGTTTGGGCGTCATCCAGGGTTCGGGCCCAGGCGAAGGCCAGCGGCAAATTGTCCTGTTCGTTGCGGCGCACCATCTCCTGTTGCGAGTCCTGGTCGCCGTGCCGAGCGGCGCGTTCCAGCCAGGCCATGGCCAATGCCTTGTTCGGGGGCTGGTCCAGCTTGCCGACGTTATAGATGTGGTACAGGCCCGCTTCCGCACAGGATTCATTGTGCTGGGCGGCGTAGGCGATGTAGTTGAAGGCTTCGCTTTTGTCATAGTCCTTCTGCCTGGAGCCGACGATCCCGCCCAGGATGCACAGGCTCATGGTGTTGTGGGGGGCGGCCATGATCAGGCAGGCGCGGGCCATCTGTATGGCCTGGCTTGCCAGCAGGGTACGGCTTGCGCCATGCCGCACCTCGTCCTCATTGATCAGTCGGATGCCGAGGCCGACCAGCCGTTCGCTGTCCATCTCCGGTGAGCAGTACGGGTTGGCCTCGACCTTGGGCAGGATCTGTTCCAGGCTCAGGTCCGGCAGGGTGGCATTGAGTTTTTCGTCCGGTGACGAGGCATTGCAGCCCAGCAGCAGAGTGAGGATGGCCAAGGGCAGCAGGCTACGAGATTTCAATGAAGAGTCCCTGAGGTTCAATCGTAAAAGGCAGGACGCCAAGAGGGCATGAGCAGGGGCGGGGTGCAGCCGTTGCGTGCCTGAGGTGCCGCTTCCCTGGAATTTGAGTGCGGGCATTCTATGGGCATCGGCGCGGCATACAACGGTGTCATGCAACGGATGCCCTGCGTGGGGTGCTCAGAGCTTGGCGTTCAAGCCAAACCGCTTCATCAGTCCCTTCTCCAGCCAACCCTTGGGCAGCAGGTTGGCCAGCAGCGGCAGGGCGCGGCTGCCATTGCCCAGGCGCACCAGGCGCGGCGGGTTGTCCTGCTGCACGGCCTTGAGCAAGCCGGCGGCAAATTCGCTGGCGGGGGTCGGCTTGTCCTGGGAGGCCTTGGCCCGGGCGCGGATGCCCTCGCGCAGGGGCCACCAGGGCGATTGTTCGTTGAGCAGCTGTTCGGCTTCATGCCCGGCGTTCTTGGCGAAGCTCGATGCAATGGCCCCGGGCTGCACTTCCATGACCCGGATGCCGAACGGCGACAGCTCCATGCGCAGGGCGTCGCTCAAGGCATGCACCGCGGCCTTCGAGGCGCAGTAGGCGCCGGCAAACGGCGTCACCAGCACCCCGGACACACTGCCGATATTCACCACCAGGCCACGGCTGCGGCGCAGCACCGGGAACATCGCCCGGGTCACCCCGACCACCGAGAACACATTGGTTTCGAACTGGCGCTGCATGGCTTGCACACCGCCATCCAGCAGCGGGCCCATGGCGCCGTAGCCGGCGTTGTTGATCAGCACATCCAGGCCGCCGTATTGCTGGTTGATCTCCTCGCTCAAGGCGCTCAGGGCCGGGGCGTCATTCACGTCCAGTTGCACGGCCTTGAAACCGGCGTCTTGTAGGGTGTTCACGTCCTCGGCCTTGCGAGCGGTGGCGAGCACGGTGAAACCGGCGCCCTTGAAGGCATCTGCCAGGGCGCGGCCGATGCCGCTGGAACAACCGGTGATCAACGCTACGGGCATGGCGCGGTCCTTGTGCTGGGTGAGGGGAGGGGCGAATCAGTCGGAGAAACTACCCTGTAGACGCTCGGCGCGAAACTCCAGGGTTTGCGGGCGATAGCCGGGGCGCAGCGGTGGCAGCGGCAGGCAGTCCTGCCAGTTGGCGCCGGCCTGCAACTCGCCGGGGCCACGGTAGCGCGGGGCGCTGTACTGGTTGTCGGCGAGGTTGACGGTATCCCCCGGGGCATAGGCGGCGACCCGCCAGCGCAGTTCCACCAGGGGCACCTTGTTGCCGTTGTTGAGCTTGACCTGCAGCGGCCGGTCGGCGGGGCAGTGGTCCGGCGCGTAGCTCAGGCGCAGCTCCAGGCGCGCCAGTTGCTGGGCTTCGCGGTTGTCCAGCCAGACCACCCAGCAGGCCACCAGGGCCAGGCCGAACGCAGCGGCCAGGGACACAGGAAGGGCTTTGGCGGGGTAGCGCAGAAGCAGGATCAGCCAGGTGATGACCAGCAGAACGCCGATGAACATGAGGTGAGCCTCGGGGAAAAGGAGGGGACATCCTACCTAAGCGTAGGTGGGGTTGGCGATGGAGGAGGGCTGTTGTGACGTTATCCACAGGCCTGGTTTTGATGGGGGTGTTAGGGACAATAGAAGGTCTGTTAAAGCGGATTTATGCCGATAGTGGACATCATGTGGTCCACTCTGGTGCCCGCCCGAGCGGGTGGTTGGCATGCTCCCGGGGCCTCTATTCACTCCTGGAACACCTTTACCGGGACTGGAAAATGCTCAGGTTCTAAGGGCTGCAAACATCGAACGAGGCGAATGCTAGCTGAAGGGGTGGACTCCGCTTTCGACTGTGAAGAGTGCTGGTGCCAAGGACGAGACATGCCCGTGGTGGCGATCTATGAGGTGTATAATCTCCGGGCTTTGGCATCAATCATGGGGCGATGATGGACGTATCACTGCAGCAGATTTTGCAAACTGCACAGATCAGCGATCTGAAGAAGCTGGGGACGTTTCTTGAGGTCAAACGCTTTGTCGAAACTCAGCTCTATTTGAAGTTAGGGGCAAATGGCTGGAGCTCTTTATCTTTGAAGTTGAAGCGCCTCAGTGCCCTCGCAGAAGAGGGGCGAGAGTGCGAACGTGCGCTCAGTGATGCCTTGCCCTATCCGGTTGTGCGCAATGAAGTTTCAAAAAGAATCGGCTTCAGGATGTGCGCCAGGAATGTTGCAGAACTAAGAGACGCTTTGTCCTTGTTGTCGAAATGCGCTGTTCGTCCTAGGTTTGATCCTTACGAACGTTTCGAAAAGAACAAGCTTAAAAACTTTGTAAGCAGTTCAAGACTGGAAGGCATAGACATACCGATCTTCGACGAAAAAGCCTCGTTGGAAAAAGTCTTGGCCAAGCATGGAAGACCGTTGAATAGATAAATACGACGCTTCTCATGATCATTACTGCTACCCCGCCTCCTCAGTGCTTAAAAACAAGCTGAATATCCAGGAAATGGCCGCCCTTGAGGCGGCGGAGAGGGACATCACCGCGCTGACCGTCAGTCGGGTTCGCTATGTTGCTCCGCCCTACAGCCTGGAGAATCTCAAGCTGCTGCATCGACAGTTGTTTTCCGACCTCTATGCCTGGGCGGGAGAGATAAGAAATGTTGATATCTCCAAGGGCGGGACGCGTTTCTGTAACTGCGGAAGAATCGAGGCGGAAGCCCTGAAGATTTTTTCCAATCTTCAAGAAAACAACTGGCTGAGTGGACTTGAACGAAACGATTTCTGTGAAAAGTTGGCGGAATTCTACTGCGAGCTGAACATGATTCATCCGTTTCGCGAGGGCGATGGCCGAGTCCAGCGGATCTTCTTTGAACACCTCGCGCTATCGGCCGGTTACGAACTGGACTGGGAAGAGGTCAGCCAGGATGAGTGGCTTGAAGCGAATATCAATGGCGTCTATGTGAACTACGCGCCCATGGCAGAGATCTTCAAGCGCATCGTCACTGCCTAAAACCTCCTATCGAAGTTGGCCGCAATGGCCTGCTTGTTCTGGCGTGCTACGGCGTGCCGCCATCCTAAACATTCCCAACACCCATGGCTTGGACATAAACGGCGACGCCTTCGTCGTTGCTGCGTGTCGAACCCGGACTAGCCTTTGAGCGTCGCAGCACACTCAGCGACCGGGCTTGGTAACTCGTTCTGATACAGGCGCAACAGCGCCGCATTTCACTTGTGCAATGGCAGCTGTGCGTGGGAGGGGGCGTCCCTGCCGGGTTCCTGTATCTCCGGTTTACCAACCTGCACGCAGCTGCCACCCCTCCGCTTGGTAACCCGTTTTGATGCAGCTGCAGCAGCGTCCCATTTCGCTATGGCAGGCGGGTTGTGCGCCTGCGCATTCGTGCAATGGCAGCTGTGCGTGGAAGGGCTTCGTCCCTGCCGGGTTCCTGTATCTCCGGTCGACCAATCCACGCACGGCTGCCACCCATTCGTTTGGTCGCGAACGTGGCAGTCCTCACTTTGATACGGGAGGTTCAATCATGTGCGCTATCAAAACCTCGGGCTTCGTCACCTTCGGTTCCTGTGGTGATGCCGATCAGTCCCTGTTCCGCGTCAATGCCGACGTGCCTCTGCAGCAGGCGCTGGAGCACGCGTCGACCCTGCTGTACTACGCCAAGAAATTCGCTCTGGATGCGGCCATGGAAGACCAGGGCGAGCGTTACGCCTGGGCCGCGCATTTCCTGGCGGAAATGGGCAAGGCGGTGATCGATGACGTGGGATTGGGAATGAAGGAAGAGGTGTTGCACGCCTGATCGATGTTTCCTGATGGAGGGAGTCGAAAGAGCGCTGTGTCTTCGTGGGAGGGACGCAGCGCTTTTTTGTTTCTTGTAGCCGCTGCCGCAGGCTGCGAACGACCGCGTAGCGGGCGCAGGGGGCTTGAGATCGCTGAAGGTCCTTCGGCCCTTTTCGCAGCCTGCGGCAGCGGCTACAAAAATCCCCCTGTCCAAGTGCCTGCGGATAGGGGACGCCGGCACCTGGAAAGGGGGAGCACAAAGGTCTTGCTAGCACGACTCCCTGCTTTTACTTGCAGCTTGCCGCTTGAAGCTTACGGCTGCTTCTACTTGCCGCTGTTACTGGGCGATGGTCTTCACCGAGACGCCACGTTCCACCGGGGTGGAGCGGCCGTAGATATCCTCAAACCGCTCGATATCGTCCTCGCCCAAATAACTGCCCGATTGCACTTCGATGATCTCCAGCGGAATCTTGCCCGGGTTGCGCAGGCGGTGCACCGAGGCAATCGGGATGTAGGTGGATTGGTTCTCGGTGAGCAGGAACACGTTCTCGTCACAGGTGACTTCGGCGGTGCCGCTGACCACGATCCAGTGTTCGGCGCGGTGGTGGTGCATCTGCAGCGACAGGCAGGCCCCCGGCTTGACCGAGATGTGCTTGACCTGGAAGCGCCCGCCCATGTCCACCGAGTCGTAGGAGCCCCACGGGCGGTAGACTTCGCAGTGGTTCTGGGTTTCGCTGCGGCCCTGTTCGTTGAGGGTGTTGACCATCTGTTTCACCCCTTGGACCTTGTCCTTGTGGGCAATCATCATGGCGTCCTTGGTTTCTACGACGACGATGTTGTCCAGGCCGATCACCGACACCAGCTTGCCGTTGCCGTGGATCATGCAGTTGTGGCTGTCCTGGATCACCACATCGCCTTTGCTGACGTTGCCGTTGGCGTCCTTTTCATGCACGTCCCACAGTGACGACCAGCAGCCGACATCGCTCCAGCCGGCGCTCAGTGGCACCACGCAGGCGCGTTGGGTCTTTTCCATCACCGCGTAGTCGATGGAGTTGTCCGGGCAGCAGGCGAAGGTGGCTTCGTCGATGGTTACGGTGTCCGCGTCCTGCTGGCTGCGTTCCAGGGTCAGGAGGCAGGTGTCGTAGATGTCCGGGTCGTGTTTCTTCAGCTCTTCGAGGAAGCGGCTGGCGCGGAACAGGAACATGCCGCTGTTCCAGAAGTAGCCGCCGGCCTGGACGAACTCGGTGGCGCGTTTTTCGTCGGGTTTCTCGACGAACTGCGCGACCCGGCTGATGCCTTCCGGCAGCAGCGCATCGTTGCTGGACTTGATGTAGCCGTAGCCGGTTTCCGGTTTGGTCGCCGGCACGCCGAACAGCACCATTTCGCCCCGCTCGGCGGCCACGGTGGCCAGGGCCAGGGCCCGTTGCAGGGCTTTCTGGTCGTCCAGGACGTGGTCGGCGGGCAGCACCAGCATCAGTTCGTCACGGCCTTCGTTGACCAGCATCATCGCGGTCAGGGCCACGGCGGGGGCGGTGTTGCGGCCGAAGGGCTCCATGAGGATGCGCTGGGATTCGAGCTTACGGGCTGCCAGTTGCTCGTTGACGATGAAGCGGTGGTCCTTGTTGCAGACCACGATCGGGGTGTCCATGCCTTCGAACACCAGGCGCTCCAGGGTTTGCTGGAACAGGGTGTGTTCGCCGGTCAGGGCGAGGAATTGCTTGGGGAATTGCTTGCGCGAAAGCGGCCAAAGACGTGAGCCGCTACCACCTGACAAGATCACCGGAATCATGTTGTTACTCCTTCAAACATCGTATGGGTTAGAGCTACTGCGTTCTGTCGTTTCACTCTTGTTTTTGTCTCGGTGTAGCCGCTGCCGAGGTACGAGGCTGCGCTGGGCTGCGAAGCGGCCCCGGAGGGCGGTCCTGCGGACCGCGTCGCAGCCTCGGGCCTCGGCAGCGGCTACAGGTCTTAACGGGTGGAGACGGGGCGTTTCACCCACACCGGCGACAGGTTGCTGCCGTTGCCGGTGACGTAGAGCACCGCCGCTTCGCCGCGCTCCAGGGCCACGGGCTTGAGGTCGCTGACTTTTTTATCGCCGTCATACAGGGCGAAGCTGACCTTCACCGGGTTGATTTCGCGCTCGCCGCGGCCTTTGGCAGCCACCGCCTTGACCACGTCGGTCTTGCCGTCGGCGGTCTTCAGGGTCAGGGCCTGGTCGCTGAGGTTCTGTACCCGCACCAGGGATTTCTGCTTGTTCTTGAACGGCGGTTCTTCGATCAGTTGCGGCTGGCCGCTGGCGTTGTTGACCAGGGTGTAATAGTGATCGGCGGCCAGTTTCACCGGCACGCTCTGGCTGCCCACCTTGGCGGTGTAGTCGCCGCCGGGCATGAAGCTGAAGTCGCTGCTGGCCAGGGGCGCGACGTCGTTGACGTTGGTGCTGCCCACCGTGGCGCTGACTTCGCTGTTGCTGGCGTTGTAGAGGCGCACGAAGGTCGAGCCCTTGGGCGCGGTGGGGCCGTACAGCGCGGCGTCGCCACCGGCGAAGGCGGACAGGGACAGGACGCTCATGCCGGCAGCCAGGGTGATTGCTTGGGCGAGACGGCGAGGAGTAGTGATGAAAGTCATGAGTGTTACCTCTTTTTTCAGTTTTGCGCCCGGTCGGGCGTCTCGGATTTCGAAGTGTTGCTGGCCAGGTTTTGCTGGCGAGCACCGGCTTGCTTGAGCGCTGCGACCCACTGCGGGTCGGCGTCGCCGATTTCGTTGTTCACAGGCAGATAGCGTTCAGGGAATTCCCAGATCAGCACCTGGGGCGGGTGGTTCTTGAAGTCGTCGCTTTTCAGGTAGCTGAGCATCGGCAGGATCGGGCCGTGGCCGTCTTCGGCGTAGCTCAGGACGTCGCTGTGCAGGGCCTGTTTCAGGGCGCCGACGAAGTTCCAGTTGGGGTTGGCGCTGTAGCTGGTGCCCACCAGGGTCACCGGCACTTCATGGTCGGCGAACAGTGCGTCGTCGGCGGCCGGCTGTTCCTCGCTGGCGCGGGTCACGCGCTTTTGCAGGGGCTCTTCGGCCGGCATCAGGTTGTCGAACAGCGGGTCCAGGGGCAGGAAGCGCCGCAGGTCACCCTGGTGCTTCACGGTCTCTTGGGTCTCGGTGACGAAGCGTTGTGGCTGACCGCTGAGCGGGGTCTTGGCGGCGATGGCCTGGGCCAACTGGCGAGCGACGACTTCGGCGCCGGCCGGGGTCCAGTGGGTGTCGGTACGCAGGAACACTTGCTGGCCCTGTTGCTTGGCCTGTTGCAGGGGGCCCAGCAGGTCGGGGGCAAGGATCTTGTTGGCGGCGACCCGGGCATGGAAGTCCTGGTAGAGGTTGGCGTGAATGCGCGCCGGGCGCACCTCGTCCAGGTGCTCCGGGTACAGGCGCGCCTTGGCCGGAATGATGGCCATCACCAGTTTCACTCCGTGCTCTTTCAAGGTCTGGCGCACGCCTTCCACCAGGGCGTAGTTGCCTTGCAGGTTGAGCTCCTCGTTGACCACGGGGTTGAACTCTTCATCGCTGTACAGCCACTGGTCGCGGCCCAGTACCACCCCGGGGCGGCCTTCGTTGAACAGCTTGAAGTCCAGGGCGGCCCACAGGTTGGTGCCCAGGCGCTTGATCGGGAACTGGTCGTCGTAGTGGGTTTCCACGGCCTTGGCCCAGCGCCCGTTGAGCACGGTGGCGTCATTGTTGGTGCTAAAGCCGAAGAAGCTGCGCACCGACCACAGCCCCAGCGCCAGCAGGGTCACCAGGAACAGGGCGATGTAGAACACACGTAATGAGCGGGTCATGGGCAGATCCCTCAGAACTGGAAGTAAAGGAACGGCGAGAAGCTTTGCGCCGAGAGTTTGAGAATCGAGGCGATGAACAGCAGCAGCACCAGGGCGCGCATCACGTAGCGCGACCAGTCAGCGCTCCAGTAAGCCGGTTGCACCTGGGCCTCGGTGCCGACGATGTAGCCGGGCTGGTGAATGCTGCCGGGAGTGTCCCCGGGCACTGCCTTGATCAGGCCGGGCTGGGCGCTGGCCGGGCCGTCGGCGGGGGTAGCGACGTCGGGCTTGGCCTTGACCGGTGCCGGGTTGCGGTACAGGTCACGCAGGCCGAAGAACGCCAGGGTGGCGTAGGCCAGGATCAGGGTCGCCACTTGCAGGCCGGTGAGGCTGGCGCGATTGAGTTCCGACAGCGACCAGTCGCCAAAGCTGAACATGGCGCCGTACATGCGCCCGGCCACGTGCAGGTTCTCGGCACGGAAGATCACCCAGCCCATCACCACCAGCAGGAAGGTCAGGGCCCAGCGCACCGGGTTCAGGCTGCGTGGAGTGGTGTTGATGCCCAGGGCCTTTTCGATGGCCAGCCACATGCCGTGCCAGGCGCCCCAGACGATGTAGGTGATGTTCGCACCGTGCCACAGGCCGCCCAGGAGCATGGTCAGGAACAGGTTGCGGTAAGTCATCAGCGTGCCTTTGCGGTTGCCGCCCAGGGTGATGTACAGGTAGTCGCGCAGCCAGGTGGACAGGCTGATGTGCCAGCGCCGCCAGAACTCGGTGATCGACTGGCTGATGTAGGGCTGCTTGAAGTTTTCCATGAAGCGAAAACCCATCATCAAGCCCAGGCCGATGGCCATGTCGCTGTAGCCGGAGAAGTCGAAATACAGCTGCGCGGTGTAGGCCAGGGCGCCGAGCCAGGCATCGCCCGTGGTGGGGTTTTGCAGGGCGAAGCAGTGGTCGGCGACCACCGCCAGGGTGTCGGCGATGAACACTTTCTTGATGAAGCCCTGCATGAAGCGAGTGCAGCCTTCGGAGAACTTGTCCAGGGTGTGGGTGCGATTGTTGAACTGGTCCGCCAGGTCGCGAAAGCGCAGCACGGGGCCGGCGATCAGGTGCGGGAAGATCGCCACGAACGCCGCGAAGTCGATGAGGTTGCGGGTGGCCGGGGTGTCGCCGCGGTAGACGTCGATGATGTAGCTGATGGACTCGAAGATGTAGAACGAGATGCCGATCGGCAGCAGGATGTGGGTCAGGATGAACGGTTCCAGACCGTAGGAGGTCATGATCGCGTTGATGCTGTCCACGCCGAAGTTGGCGTACTTGAAGTAGCCGAGGATGCACAGGTCGACGCCGACGCCGAGCAGCAGCCAGCGTTGGGCCGGCTTGGTGCGGACCCCGGCGGCGCCGACTTTCAGGCCGATCCAGTAGTTCCACAGGGTGACCCCGGCGAACAGCGCCAGGAAGTCCACGCGCCACCAGGCATAGAACACGTAGCTGGCGATCAGCAGCAGCAGGTTGCGATAGCGTTGCCCGCTCAAGTAGTACAAGCCGAGAAAGATCGGCAGGAACAGGAACAGGAACACATTGGACGAGAAAACCATCCCGATCTCTCCATGTTTAACCAATAGTCAGAGGCCGCAGCCCCCCCCAACCCCCCCCGTGAAAAACCGCGGGGGCGTATTGCATTCATGACGTTCTCTGTCGCCGCTGCCGAGGTACGAGGCTGCGATGGGCTGCGAAGCGGCCGCCCTGGCGGCGGTCCTTTGGACCGCGTCGCAGCCTTGTGCCTCGGCAGCGGCTACAGGTGTTGCTGTTACGGGCCCTTGCTGCCTTTTTCGTGGGTCGGGTCGTAGACCTTGGTCAGGTCGCCGCCCAGGCGGAAGGTCTTGAACGGCTGCATCTTGTGCTTGCGTTCCAGCACATCCGGGGCGCAGGTGTAGAGGCTGCAGTAGGGTTCCAGCCAGGCGAATTTGGAGTCGACCTTGAGGTCGGTCATGTCCTGGGCCTTGCCGTTTTTCTGCTCGAAGGTGTCCGGGTCTTTCACCCCAGCCAGCACTCGCTCGCCCAGGCGCTTGAGCGCGCCGTTGTTTTCCTGGCGCAGGTCGACGCCGTTGACCTGGGCGAAGCTGGCGATCATCGCCAGCGGCGGCAAGGCGTAGTTGTGGTACGCCAGGGCCCGTTGCTGGCGCTTGAGTTCGTTGGGCAAAAAGCCGTCGGCGTCGACCTGGTGGGCGCCGACCTTGTATTCCTTCACGGCCCAGTCGAACAGGTCGCGGCGGTTGGTGGCCACGGCGGTGGCCATCACCGACCAGGCGGCCCAGTAGGAGTGGTTGTTGGTCTTGTCCAGGGGCAGGTTGTCCCAGTCGCTGACTACCTGGTCGGCCATCTTGCTGAACCAGGCCTCGATCTTCTGCGCCTGTTCCTGGTGGCTGGCCAGGGGGTGGGAGTCGGAGAACTTCAGCCGCAGGTAGGCCGAGGCCATGCTGCCCAGGGCCCATTTGCGCATGGACTTGCCGGTGTGGTTGAAGTCCTTGGACATCAGCGCGTCGGCCTGGGCCCAGGCGCTGAGCCAGGCGAGGGTGCAGTCCAGTTGCTCCGGGCGGCCGTCGCGCATGAACTGCATGACCCGCTTGCTGGTGCCGCGCTCGATCTTGGTGATGTCCGCGGTGGTGTCGCGAAAGGCCTGTTCGGACTGCACGTTGAGGGTGGCCCGGGCCTTGTCCGAGCCTTCGTACTTGCTGCGAAACTGCAGGGCGCCGGTGTAGGGCGCGGGCATGGCGTCGCAGCCTTCGCTGTCGTCACCGCTCTTGAACTTGTCCACCGGGGCGTAATAGCCCTGGGGCGGACGCAGCGGCGCGGCGGCCTGGGCGCTGCCGGTGACCATGGCCAGCCCCAGCAGGCTGGGGATCAACAGGCGTTTCAGGTGTGTGCTTTGCATAGGTAACCTCATTGCCCGATCTGCGCGGTGCGTTGCTCGGCGCTCGGGAATACGTTGCGTTTGCAAATTTTCGCTTCGACCTTCTGCCCGGCAGTGCCCGCTTCCGGGCCCTGGATTTCGACCGCCAGCAGGTTCTGCGAGGCCCAGTCTTCGTCAGTGCGCAGTTCGAAGGCGAAGCGCCCGTCGGTGTCGGACGTTTCCGGTTTTTCGATCTTGATGTCCTCGTGGCGGCCGTTCATGTACCAGAGGGTGGCTTGCAGGGTTTTCACCGAAGGGTCGGCGAAGCGGATGTCGACCTGATGGCCGCTGTTGCGCAGGTCCAGGTTCTTGCTGTTGACCAGCAATTCGTTCTTGCCCGGCTTGAGGGTGGTGCTGGCGCTCATCTGCGGGTCCTTGCCTTCGCAGCCGTTGTCCAGCAGGGCCATCATCTGCCGGTAGATGGTTTCCTGGTCCAGGCGGTACAGCGGCGAGAATTCCCAGATCAGGATCTTCGGTGGGGACTTCTGGAATTCGTCGCTGCCCAGGTACTGCAGCATCGAGCCTTCCAGGCCACCGCCGGGGAAGGCGACGTTGAGAATGTCGGCACCGATGGCCTCTTCGAGGAAGCCGGCGAAGTTGTAGTTCTTGCCGCTGTGGCTGGTGCCCACCAGGGTGATCTGCGGGTTGCCGGAATCACCGAACAGGTCGCCGTCGCCGGCCTCGCCCTTGGGCTCGGTGGTGAACTGGTCCATGTACTGGATGGCGTAGCTGGTGCCGCACAGCTGCCCAGCCATGTTGTGCAGGGTGCCGGTCTTGCCCATGCGCCCGGACTTGTGGGTCTCGAATTCACGCCGGGGAATGTCGGCGAAGGCTGGCAGTTGCTTGACCTTGTCGGCGACGATCTTGGCGGTGCGCTGGGCGCCGTAAGGGGTCCAGTGCTGGTCGCCGCGGAAGTAGAAGTCGTGGGCCGGCAGGGTGTCGGGCAGTTGTTCGTTGGTCAGGGGCGACAGGTCCGGCACCACGTAGCCCATCTGCGCAAAGCGCCCGAGCATGGCCTGGTAGTTGTTCAGGGCCTTGTCGTAGTCGAAGCGGGCTTTCTGTTCCGGGTTGAGCTTGTTGCGGTTCACCAGGCCGCGAGTCGGCTGGTAGACCAGCACCAGTTCCACGCCCTTGCTCTTGAAGGCTTGGTGCAATTGCTTGAGGCGGCGATAGCCTTGCGGCGTGGTGTCAAATTCGGTGCGCAGGTCTTCCTGGGTGCGGAACAGCCAGTCGCCCTGGGCTTGCACCAGGGTGGTGAAGTTCTGCTGGTAGCGGGTGGTGTAGTTCTTCGCATCATGGGCGGCCGGGCACAGGTTGCAGCACGGCTCGGCGGTGAAGTTCGGCGCCTGGGGCTCATCGGCACGGGCGCCGGCACTGGCGGCGAGAATGCCGGCGGTCAGCGCCGACAGGCTCAACAGTTTGATCAGGTGTGGGGGCATGACAGTCATCCTCAATCGCGCATTTCGGTCTGGCGTTCGACAGGGTCGATCAGCACGGCTTTTTGCTGGCGCACCATCAGGTCGAGGATTTCATCCTGGCGTTCGCCAAGGATCCCCGAAAAGCTGATGCCGCTGCTTTTGGTGGGCGCGAGCATGGACACGCGATACAGCTCCACGCTCAACGGCGAGTCGATGGACAGCGGGCCGCTGCCATTGGCCGCCAGCTCGCCGCCGACCACGATCAGCGAAACCTGAGCGTCGAATGGGTCGAGCTTGATGTCGCGGTCGGTGTCGGACAGGTCCTTGATGTGGCCGTAGACGCCGGTCAGGCCGTTGGCCATGGCGATGTTTTCGTACAGGCGGATGTTCACGCTGTTGCGAATGCGGATGCCGTGGCGTTTGTTGCTGATCACCTTGTTGCCCCACAGCAGGTTGTCGGCGCTCTCGTAGAGGGTGATGCCGTCGGTGTGGTTGCGGTAGATCTCGTTGTAGGCGATCAGGTTGTTGACGCTGTTACGGTCGATCACCAGGCCCGAGAGTTTGTTGTCGTAGCTACGGTTGTTGAAGATGAAGCTGTCGTTCACTTCCCGGGAAATGATGATGCCGTGCTTCTTCTTGGTCCCGTGGACGGTGTTGTCGGCGATGATCAGATCGTGGGAACGGTCGTGGGGGTCGATGCCGTAGACGATGTTGTCCTTGTAGGTGTTGCCCTTGACCACGAAGTCGCGGGTTTCGTAGCAGTAGAAGCCGTACCACATGTCCGAGAAATCCGAGCCGATGATCCAGCCGGTGGGTTCATCGCGCTTGAGCACCTTGGCCATGTTCGGCGTGTACTGGGAAATACTCACCCCGTAGGACTTGGAGTTGGCGTAGCCGAAGCTGGCCATCTGGCTGTTGACGATGTAAGTCTCGGTGCCGCCCCAGGCCAACAGGAACGGGCGGAATTCCTTGGGCGAGCGGAAGGTCGCCGGGCCGTTGTCTTTCTCGCGCCAGCCGGTGACCTTGGTGTCGCGCACAAACAGCTGGCCATCGTTGACCAGGAACGAACCGCCTTCCTGGGACAGGCGCAGCTCCTGGGTCTGTTTGTCGATTTCCAGGATGCCCTTGCGCCCGACCACGATCGGCAGGCGCGCGAGGAATACACCCGGCGCGGTTTCGCTGATGTACTGCTTGGGCAGTTTCTTGGCCAGGTCCTTGAGGTTGATGTAACCGTCGTCGATAAAGATCGCCTGGGGAATGCCGTGCTGGCGCACCACCCATTCGGCCATCTTGTTGTCACCGCCGATAAAGTCTTTCAGGGCGTCTTCCTGCATCATCCGGCGCACGCTGATCTTGCCCGGCTGGCTGCGCACGATCTTCGCCGCAACGGCCTCGGCGGTGTAGCCGGAGAGATCGGGCAGGGTCGGCGTGGCCAGGTTCAACGGCTCAGTGGGCGCGCTGCTGACGGTATAGGTCTTGGCCTGTTGCAGTTCCTTGGCGACGATCGGCGTCTTGGCCGGCTCGGCAGTGGCGAACGCCGAGCTGCTGGCCAGCAACAGAGCGCCCGCCAACAGGCTGATGGCGCCTTTCGCAGCGGGGCTGTTCATGGGGTAGCAGTTCATTTCGGGCACTCCCTTCGCGGTTCGCATCAGAAGCGCCAGATCACGTCGATAAAGGCGCGGTGCATGTACGAGTCGACGTCTTTGCCATAGGCATCGCCGGGCTTGAACACGCCGCCACGAAAACGCACCAGGGCCGACGGCTCATCGATGGACTGGCTCAGGGCCGCCGGCAACAGGCCTTGCTTGAAGTACTTGGTGACCACCAGGTCCATTTCCTGCCCCAAGTCTTTCTTGCCGTCCTGCAGGGGCAGCGCGGTGCTGGAGAGCAGGTTGCCGTTGCCGTCATAGTCGTTGTCCACGGCGTTGATGCCGTTGCTGCCCACCGGCTTGTTGCCGTCCACGCGCCAGAACTTGTGGTAGATCAGGCTGGCGTCGTATTCATCGTTGAGCATCCAGGAGCCGAACAGGGTGGCGGTCTGCATGTTGTTCATTTCGCCGCGATAGGCTTCGCCGAAACGGTGCACGCGGGAGCGGGTGCCGGTGTAGTTGGAGCGGTTGCTTTCCAGGCCGTTCTGCTCGTAGTCGCCGCTGGCGCGGGCATAGGCGGCGCCGACTTGCCAGTTGGGGTCCAGGCGCAGGCGTACGCCCAGGTCGGTGGCCCAGCCGTCGAGGTTGTCGCCGCGCTTGGCCTGGGCCGGGCGGTTGCCATTGGCGTCCAGTGCGTTGACCGTGTCGCGCTCGCCGCGCATGCCGGTCAGGCTGGCCCAGTAGTTGACGGTGTTGGTGTTGCGCCAGTTATAGGCGTCGCTGTCGGCGGTGAGGCCGAGCCAGGTGAGGTCGCCGTTCTCTTTCTTGTCCAGGGAATCGGCGGCTTCGCCGGGCACCGGATAGTCGAGCTTGCCGTCATCGTGAGTGTGATGACCGCGAATCCCCACCCAGTTGCCTGGGGTCCACTGGTAGGCCGCGTCGCCGTAGACGTGCAGGCGGTCCTTGTCCTTGGGCGCCAGTTCCTTGAGGTCGGTGCGGTATTCGCTGAAGCGCTCGGCGGCGCCAACGTTGGCCCGCAGCAAGGTGGTGTCGAAGGTCCAGTTCAGGGCTTCGATGTTGGTGTCGCGCCACTGGCCGTCGTCGTTGCGCAGGCGTTGGCGACCCAGTTTCAACTGCTCGCCGGGGTAGGGCGTGAAGCCGCTGTAGCCGATCCAGAACTCGCGCAGGGCCAGGTAGTTTTTCTGGGTCTTGCGGTCGTCATTGCTCGACTGCTGGGTACCGTCGGCGTCCGACTGCTGCAGGGTATCGGTTTCGATGATGTCGGTGGAGGTCACCGCCTGGCCCATGGCGTAGGCGCTCCAGGCACCGCGTTCACCGTAGACCCACGGCCGCAGGTCCAGGCCCAGGCCGTTGACGTCGCCGCCGCTGAGGGTGCCCAGGTCGCGATCATCTTCGGATTGGCCGGTGATCTTCACTTCCAGGCCGAAGTTCTGGGTATCGGTCATCGCCGCCAGGGTCGGGTTGGACCCGAGCATGGCAAAACCCAGGGCCATGCCCAGTTTCGACAGGCTGAAACGCTTGCCTGTAGCTGCTGCCGCAGGCTGCGCCCGGTCGCGCAGCGGCCGCGATTGGCGGGGGCTGGTGTGGCGAGCGCTTTGCGCTCGATCGCAGCCTGCGGCAGCGGCTACAGGAGGTGTATTGAGTGGGGGGAGCGTCATAGGGTTTCCTCGCCGTCTTCTTGCAGGGCGTGCAGTTGCAGCGCGTTCTGGCTCAAGGCCCCACGCACGGCCTGCTCTTGTTGCAGCAGGCGTTGGGCTTCGGCGCGCTGTGCAGGCGGCAATTGGCTTTCCAGTTGTTGCGCCAGCTCGTTGGCCTGCGGTGTGTCCTGGACCTTCGCCAGTTGGCTGAAGACGTAGGCGTTGACTGGGTTGGGCTGGGTGCCGCGGCCCTGGGAGAACAACTGGGCAATGGCGAAGTCGGCGCTGTTCTGGCCGTTGCGCGCGGCGGTCAGCAGGTGGTCCAGGGCCTTTTGTGGGTAGACCTGGCCCAGGTAGCCACGACGGTAGATCTGGCCGAGGTAGTAGTCGGCAGCCACTTCGCGGCCCACGGCTTTCTGAAAGTGTGCTTCGGCGACCTTGGCGTCGGCCGGCACCCATTTGCCTTCGTAGTAGAGCTTGCCCAGCAGCAGTTCGGCGCGGGGCTGGTCGGCGGCGCGGCCGTTGTCCAGGTACTGCATCATCTTGTCGACGTCACCCAGTTCGGGGAAGTCGTAGAGCAACTGGGCCAGGCTGACCCAGGACGCCGGGTAACCCGGAGCGACCTGCTCCAGCAGGGCCTGGGTGGTTTTTTCATCTGGTTTGCCCAGGCTGGCATCGCCCAGCGCCCGGGCCACGCTGTCGACGCGCTGGGCGCTGACCGTGCCACGGCTGTAGCTGGCCTGCAGCTGCTTGAGCAGCTCGGCCTGTTGCTCCGGCTGGCCGCGTTTCTGATAAACGGTGGCCAGTTCCACGTAGCAGATGTCGGTGCTGTTGAGCGCGGCCTTGCAGATGCTTTCCACCTCGGCCAAGTGCTGGTCGTAGCTGCCTTGGGTGCGGTACAGCAGCACCTGGGCCAGGCCGGCTTCCGGGTAACCGGCGCTGCGCCATTGACTGATCTGCTGCTGGGCGTCGACGTTGGGGAAGCTGTGGGGGTATTGCAGGTACAGCATCGCCAGGGGAATCAGGGTGTTGCCTTCACCGTTGGCAAAGGCTTTTTTCAACAGGCCTTCGGCTTCGTGCTGCTCGGCCTCGGTGGAACCGGGCTTGGCCACCAACAGGCGGCCCAGGCGCGCCTGGGCCCGGGGCGACACATCGGCTGCGGCGCGATAGGTGGCCTCGGCCTGCTTGATCTGCGCCGGGTCGCGGCTGTCCACCTGGATGTCGGCCAGGCCTACCTGGGCCTCGCTGTAGCCCAGGTCCGCCAGTTGCCGGTAGTTCTGTTCGGCCAGCGCGGTGTCGCCGCGCTTCAGGGCTTCGTTGGCCAGTCGCTGGTCCGGCAAGCCGGCGCAACCGGCCAGGGCCAGGGCGGCGACCAAGGGCAACACCGAACCCTGTAGCCGCTGCCGCAGGCTGCGATCGAGCGCGCAGCGCTCGTGCTGGTTGTCGGGGTGCATCGAGTCGACCGGATTGCGTCCACTGCGCGGCTGGGCGCAGCCTGCGGCAGCGGCTACAGAGAGCTGGGTAGGCACTGTCATGGTTACAGACCCGCAGCCATGGCTTTGTCGATCAGCCAGTTCATCGACGGGCCGCGGTCGCTGCTGACTTCCACCGGGCGGCCGGCGAAGGCGCTGCTCAGCGGCGCGTCGGGCTTGATCTGCACGCGGATGTCAGAGGACAGGTCGCTGCTGTTCAGGCTGGTGCTGCTGACGATGGTGCCGGTGCGTACTTCATCCTCGCCGGCGATCTGGAAGTTGACCCGGGTGCCCGGGCGCACGTCGCCGAACTGGCGGTAGGAGAAGCGCGCCTCGACGTTGGCCTGGCTGTTGCGGGGCACCAGTTGGAAGATCACGTCGCCTTTGCTGGCGTACTGGCCGTCGGCGACCATTTGCTGGGCCACGATGCAGTCGCAAGGGGAGGTCAGGGTGCCGGTCATTTGCTTGCCGAACAGTTCCTCGACCTTGGCCGGTTGCAGTTGGTCTTCAGCCAGGTGGCCTTTGAGCACGTCGAGCATGCTGGTGCTGAAGGTGGCCAGTGGCGCGCCCTTGGCGGCGATGCCGTCGCTCTGCACCAGGCTTTGCACAGTGCCGTCGCGCGGCATGGTGACGTTCATCCCCGGGACGCTGACCAGGCCGGCCTGGGCGTGGCTGACGAAGTACATGCCGTACACCGACTTGAGGATGAAGCCGAACGCCGCCAGGCCCACCACGAAGATCCCGGCGCTGAAAGTCACGGCCCGCAGGCGGCCCATGGCGGTCATGCCGCTGCCGCTGTCCTTGACCTTGCGCGCCTTGGTGAAGTTGTCGCGCTGTAGGGTGGCGAGCACGTCGCCCATGCTGACGATGTCGCCGGCCAGGTGCGAGGTGATCAGGTGGCGCAGGGTGGAAATGTCCTGGGGTTCGAGGTTCTGGAACTGGCAGCCGACGCGGCCGCTCTGGCGATCGAAGGAGCGGATCTGCAGCTCCACGTCCATGGCCAGGCCCAGGTTGTCGATGACGAACTGCAGGCGGCCCTTGTGCACGGCACCCACGGTCAGCATCTGCTGCCCGGCGTTGAAGCTCAGGCCGCCGGCGGAGAGGTCGTGGACCCGCACTTCCAGGGGCTTGGCCTCGTTGCCGAAGAAGCGCAGCTTGGCCGGGATCTTGACCCGGGCGTGCTGGCGTTGGGCTTCGGATTCATGCACTACATTGACGTTCACGGCGGTGTTCATAGGGTCGATTTCCTAGTTAATTCAGGCAAGGCGGTTCAGACCATCAGCAGCAGGACAGCGACGAACACGCTGCCGGCCGAGAAGGTCATGGTCCGAGACGACCAGGTGTTGAACCAACGTTGAAAACTGGCCAGGTCGCGGGTCAGCTTGGTGTCCTGGCGGGTCCAGGATTGCTGGTCGAGGCGGAAGAACACGTAGATCTTCACCAGGGCGCCGACGATCTGGTTGTAATAGAGGATCAAGGGGTAGGCCGGGCCGATGTGGTGCCCCGAGCAGGACAGCAGCAGGGTCAGGATCAGCCGGGTGATGCCGATCCACAGCAGGTAGGCGAGGATGAAGGCGGTGCCGTACTTGACGCTGGCGATGATGGCCACGGTCAGGCCCAGTAGCGAGGTCCACATCGACACGCGCTGGTCGAACAGCACCACGCTGGTGAACAGTCCCAGGCGCTTGACTCCCAGACCCAAGGCCCGGGCGTTCTGCCGCAGGTTGTTGCCGTACCAGCGGAACATCAGCTTGCGGCTGGCCTTGATGAAGCTCTTCTCCGGCGGGTGTTCCACGGTGTTGATCGCCGCGTCGGGCACGTAGAAGGTGTCGTAGCCCAGGCGCATCAGGCTGTACCAGCTGGACTTGTCGTCGCCGGTGAGGAACTTGAAGCGGCCCAGGCGCCAGTGCTGCAGGGAGTCGCTTTCCACGTCGGCGATGAAGTCCGGGTCGGTGACCACGGTGGCGCGGAACACCGACATGCGCCCGGTCATGGTCAGCACGCGCTTGGACAGGGCCATGGAGCACATGTTGATGTGGCGCTGGGCGAAGCGCAGCTTGTGCCATTGGCTCATGACGTAGCCGCCGCGCACTTCGCAGAATTCGTTGGTGGTCAGGCCACCGACATTGCCGAACAGCTGGAACCAGGGCACGGTCTTGCGCACCACGCCTTCGCCGAGCACGGTGTCGCCGTCGATCACCGCCACCACGGCGCGGTTGTCCGGCAGGTGGCGGGAGATGGCGCGGAAACCGAAGGCCAGGCCGTCGCGCTTGCCGGTGCCGGGGATGCGCACGAAGTCCAGCTTGACCCGCTCCGGCGGATTCATCCGCGTCCACAGGCTTTTCACCAGCAGCTCGTCGGACATTTCCACGATCGAGCAGACCACGGTGGTGGGGAAGCCGCAGTCGATGGCTTCGCGGATCACCGAGCCGTAGACCTGGGCGGTGGTCAGCGCATCGATGCGAAAGCTGGTGACCATCAGGAACACGTGGGACGGGTCGGCCGCGCTGCCGAGCTTGCGCACCTTGCGCCGCAGGTGCGGGTAGACCACGTAGAGAAACAGCATGCCGCGCACGAAGTGCGTGGCGCCCATGGAATAGCGCCAGATGCCCACGGCGCCAATCAGGAAAATGAAGTCCTTGGACTGCGAGTCGAAGGTCGATGCGGGCAGCAGCAAGGCCATGCCCATCAGCAAACTCAAGTAAAACAGCCAACCGGCGGCCTGAAGCAGGCCGTGCTTTAGCCTGTGCATAATCTGCGTCCTAAAATTCTAAGCGGTACCCTGTAGCCGCTGCCGTAGGCTGCGATAGGTCCGCAGGGCCTCGAGATGCCCTCGGGAGCACGCCCCTTCGGGGATGATCGCAGCCTGCGGCAGCGGCTACAGGCGCATGCCTTTACCAGCAGATCCCTTCGGTTCGGCCCTGGACGCTGGAGGCTTTGGACATGAAGCCCACCAGGTCGATGACCTGCTTGCCGTGGGGCACGTCTTCGGCCAGGGCGCGGAACTTCTCGTCGCGGTTGCCGAGGATGATCACGTCGGACTTGCCGATCACCGCGTCGAAGTCCGAGTTGAGCAGGGACGAGACGTGGGGGATCTTCGACTCGATGTAGTCCTTGTTGGCGCCGTGGACCCGGGCGTACTCGACGTTGCTGTCGTAGATGCTCAGGTCGAAGCCCTTGCCGATGAGCATTTCCGCCAGTTCCACCAGCGGGCTCTCGCGCAGGTCGTCGGTGCCGGCCTTGAAGCTCAGGCCCAGCAGGGCGACCTTGCGCTTGTCGTGGCTGGACACGATGTCGAAGGCGTTCTGTACCTGGGATTCGTTGCTGCGCATCAGCGAGTTGAGCAGCGGCGCTTCGATGTCCAGGGAGCTGGCGCGGTAGGTCAGGGCGCGCACGTCCTTGGGCAGGCACGAACCGCCGAAGGCGAAGCCGGGGCGCATGTAGTACTGGGACAGGTTGAGGGTCTTGTCCTGGCAGACCACGTCCATCACTTCACGGCCGTCCACACCCACCGCCTTGGCGATGTTGCCGATCTCGTTGGCGAAGGTGACCTTGGTGGCGTGCCAGACGTTGCAGGTGTACTTGATCATCTCGGCGACTTCGATGTCCTTGCGGATGATCGGCGCGTCGAGCTCTTCGTACAGCGCTTGCAGCACGTCACCGGAGGCCTGGTCGAACTGGCCGATCACGGTCATGGGCGGGAAGTCGTAGTCCTTGATCGCGGTGCTTTCACGCAGGAACTCCGGGTTCACCGCGACGCCGAAATCCACCCCGGCCTTCTTGCCCGAGCAGTCTTCGAGAATCGGGATCACCACGTTCTTCACGGTGCCCGGCAGCACCGTGCTGCGCACCACGATGGTGTGGCGGGTGGCCTTGTCGCGCAGGACGAAACCGATCTCGCGGCACACCGATTCGATGTAGTCCAGTTCCAGGTCGCCGTTCTTCTTGCTCGGGGTACCGACGCAGATCATCGACAGGTCGGTATCGCGGATGGCTTCGGCGAAGTTGGTGGTGCCGCGCAGACGAGCGGTCTGGATACCTTGCGCCAGAAGTTCACCCAGACCCGGTTCAACGATCGGCGATTTACCGGCGTTGATCAGGTCGATCTTGTCTTTGGAGATATCTACGCCAACCACTTCATGGCCCCGTGCGGACAGGCAACCGGCACAGACTGCACCGACGTAACCCAAACCAAATATGCTGATGCGCATCGCATTTACCTCTGTGTTATTCACGCCATTAGATGGCCGGAGTTAATGTTTGCCAGCTGTTGTTGCGCACTCGGAAGTACAACGAAGTACGTTGTAGGGCCGCGTGCAGGCAGACTAAGTTCCGAGTGTCTAAATAAGTGCACTCAAGTTGTGCGCAACCGATCCTTGTTGTTCTGATTTGCCCTTGAATGTTGCCGGCGGCTCCTGCTGCAGGGTTCGCGAGAAAAACCATCCGTTATCCTTGGGATGGCTGAAGGCCAAGTAATACGGGCTTTTCAGTTGGTTCTCGCGGCCCTTGAAGGCCAGCTGTTCCTTGGCTCGTTAGGGGATAGTTGTGCTGCCTTATCTCCTGTTGTTTACCCTTTAGTTCAAGTTTGTGACTCATTGGTCAAAGGTGGACGCAACTTGATTAGTTTCAGTTGAGTCCGTGTAAGTCATCTCCTACAAGCTCGTTGAGAATCGTTACCGGTGGTATGAGCGGTGTCCGCAGGCATAGTTCCGGCCCGCTCATCCTGTTTTGCGAAATTTCTTGAAATATTGAGAAAGATGGCACTGCTTTCAAACTGATAGCACTTAAGGTTTGGGCCTTTAGTTGTGGGGAGTTGAACTGCGTAGATAGTTTTGTGCCACTACCTAATAAAAAAAGTGGTGCCACTACTGAAAAAAATCACTGTTGTCGAGTGAAAGAAAAGTTATAGAAATAGATGAAGATTTTATGGCGCCAAAAAAATGGCTAAAAGAGGGCGGGGAATGTGCGAGTGATCACATTCTGGCGCGCTCGCCGGGTGGCAACGAGCGCGGCAGGGGAACGTTTTATTCCGGTGCGTGGTCGCGCAGGAACACCAGGTTGTCGGCTTTGGATTGCTCCGCGCTGAAGCGATAGCCCTGGACGTCGAATTGCTTGAGTTGTGCGGGGTCGTTGATGCGTTCCTGGATGACGAAACGGCTCATCAGGCCCCGGGCCTTCTTGGCATAGAAGCTGATGATCTTGTACTGGCCGTTCTTCAGGTCCTTGAACTCGGTGTTGATGATCCGCGCGTTCAGGGCCGTGCGCTTGACTGCCGAGAAATACTCGTTGGAGGCCAGGTTCAGCAGCAGATCGTCGCCCTGATCGGCCAGGGCCTCGTTCAGCCACTCACTGATGCGCGTGCCCCAGAAAGCGTACAGGTCCTTGCCACGGGCGTTGGCCAGCTTGGTGCCCATTTCCAGGCGATAGGGTTGCATCAGGTCCAGGGGGCGCAGCAGGCCGTACAGGCCGGAGAGCATGCGCAGGTGCTGCTGGGCGTAGTCGAAGTCCGCTTCGCTCAAGGATTCGGCGTTGAGCCCGGTGTAGACGTCGCCCTTGAAGGCCAGCAGCGCCTGCTTGGCGTTGTCGGGAGTGAAGGCTGGGGTCCAGCTGCCGAAGCGCGCGGCATTCAGGCCGCCGATCTTGTCGGACACGTGCATCAGTTCGCTGATCTGCGCCGGGCTCAGTTCCCGCAGTTGCTGGATCAGTTCCTGGGAGTGGTCGAGGTATTGCGGCTGGGTAAAGCGCGGGGTGACCGGCGGCGTCTCGTAATCGAGGGTCTTGGCGGGTGAAATCACCATCAGCATGAGTCGTCTCCTTTTAGCGTCGGGGGATTCTATTGGCTCGGGCGTTCGGACTCCACCTATCAAGGCGATAGCTGACGCGTGGCGGATGCCGGGTGAATGCCTTCGCTGCGCGGCATATCGGCTATAGTGCCGCGCGGGTTTTGTTCTGGAGGCGTCTCTTTTGCGTATCGCGTTTTTCTTCTCGGCCTGGCTTCTGAGTCTCAGTGTGCTGGCGGCGCCCAATGATGTGGCGACCCTGGATCGCAGCACCTGGCCGGAAAAGCTCGACAATCCGACCCTGTTCGACGTCGCCTCGCGGGCCGAGATCCTGACCTTTGCCCGCGCCTTGCTGGTCAGCGAGGCCTGGGACGAGGCGTCCCTGAAGCAGCGCCTGGGCTTGCGCATGATCAACATGGAGGCGATCTCTGAGCTGCGCGAGCATCTCTGGAAACGCCTGCTGGACAACTACAACTTCGCCCAGCAGAGCTGCGACCAGGACGCTTCGTTCTGCTACCTGGTGGAAAACATGCAGCAACTGCGCAAGCAGGCCGGCAAGTTCCACTTGGCGGAGGATTCCTACTACGCCCGTTGGGGCGAGCCGAGCCGGACCTTCCATGAGCAGTACCTGGACGAGTTGCTGCGCAAGGCGGCGCTGGCTCCCCAGACCAGCAGCGAGGTGCTGCGCTACGGCGACTACGAGCGCAATGGCGACGAACTCAACGACCGGCTGTTTCTGCTGACCTTCGACAGCGCCGCCAACCTGGCGCCGGACAACACGCCCTGGCTCACCAACTACCTGCGCAAGGCCAATCTCAGCGGGACGTTCTTTGTCCTGGGCAACGACATCCAGAATCGCCTCGACAAGGCCTCGGTGGCCAGCCTGCAATCGCTGTACTCCAGGCAGTGCGTTGGCGTGCAAGGCTGGGAGTTCCGCTCCCACAGCCACTGGCAGGACTGGCAGTATTCGATCCAGCGCAGCGCCGATCTGGTGAAGAGCAAACTGCCGGAAAACTATGTGCCCTTGTTCCGCCCGCCCTTTGGCCAGCGTCGTGCCGACGCCGAGGGCTTCTTCAATGCCCAGGGCATGCAGGTGGCATTGTGGGACATCGACGCCCAGGACGGTGCCGGCAGGCTCAAGGCCGAGGACAGTGGCCAGCGGGTGCTGACCTTGATGTTGCTATGGCGGCGTGGGGTGATCGCTTTCAATGCCAAACAGGACGGGGTCAAGAGCAGCTTGCCCTGGCTGCTGGCGCAGACCGCGCAAAGTGGCATCGGTTGGGAGGATTGTCAGGACGCGTTTCGCTGAAACGGCCAAGTGCCCGTAAACACGGGGCGTGGGCGCAAAAGGGGGCGGATTACGGCGGGATTTCGAGGCAGGCGGACTTCCGACTTTAACGGTGACCGGGCAGCGCGCCAAGGGCTTTTCGTCACCCTGAAAAATAAACATCAAAAAAGCGTCAAAGTGCGTTTTCCTGTCACGGTTTTTGGAGTATTACAAACTCAGACCGCCGAAACCTGCGACACAGGTGGCGTCTCCCAAGACTCCTTGTGTGTGCAGCTCACCTGAACCCCTGCGGGTGAATTCGGTGGTCATTCGAGGCGCGATACCCCATGGTATTGCGTCGACTGGCTCCCACATAAGGTGACCGAGTATGGATGACCACGGACGTAGCGCTTCCTCCAACCAGCCAATCCTTTATGTACTCGATACCAATGTATTGATTCACGATCCCAACGCCTTACTGAATTTCGAAGAACACCACGTCGCCATCCCCATGACAGTCCTTGAAGAGCTGGACAAGCTCAAGAGCGGGCATCACAGCGTGGCCGCCGAATGCCGTCAGGCGATCCGCCTGATCGACAAGACCCTGGGCGAGGCTTCGCCCGAGGATGTCGAGCTGGGCGTGCCGATCCAGCGTGGCAAGAGCGGGCCCAAGGGCTTGCTGTCGATTCTGATGAGCAAGCGCAACGAGCCCAACAGCCTGTTGCCGGACAATCTCAACGACAACATCATCATCAACCAGTTGATCGACCTGCACGCGCGCAACAAGGACTTGCCCGTGGTGCTGGTGACCAAAGACATCAACATGCGCCTCAAGGCGCGGGCCTGCGGGATCGCCGCCGAGGACTACAGCACCGACCAGCTGGTGGACGACGTGTCCCTGCTGCCCAATGGTTTCCACAACATGAGCGGCTCGTTCTGGGACCGCGTAAGCAAGGTGGAAACCCGTCAGGATCACGGCCGTACCTGGCACCAGGTGCAGTTGATCGACAACCTGCCGGCGGTGCATATCAACGAATTCATCATCGACGAACAGGGCTTTGTCGGCTGGATCAAGGAGATCCGCGCCGATGTGCTGCTGATCCTCGACCTGCATCAGGAACCCCTGTTGCACCAGGAAGCCTGGGGCCTGAAACCGCGCGACATCTACCAGGGCCTGGCGCTGTACGCGCTGCTCGACCCGGACATCCACCTGGTCAACCTGTCCGGCGCCGCCGGCTCCGGCAAGACCATCCTGGCCCTGGCTGCCGCTATCGAGCAGACCATGGTCAGCAAGCGCTACCGGCGCATCATCGCCACCCGCAGCGTGCAGGGGCTGGACCAGGAGATCGGCTTCCTGCCGGGCACCGAGGCGGAGAAGATGGAACCCTGGCTGGGCGCCATCACCGACAACCTCGAAGCCCTGCACATGGATGACGAGAACACCCACGGCAGCGTCGACTACATCCTCAGCAAGGTGCCGTTGCAGTTCAAATCCCTGAACTACATCCGCGGTCGCAGCTTCCAGCAGAGCCTGATCCTGATCGACGAATGCCAGAACCTCACCCCGCACCAGATGAAAACCATCATCACCCGCGCCGGCGCCGGTTCCAAAGTGGTGTGCCTGGGCAACCTGGCACAGATTGATACCCCTTACCTGTCGGCCACCAGCTCGGGCCTGACCTACCTCACCGAACGCTTCAAGGACTTCCCCAACGGCGTGCACATCACCTTGCAAGGGGTGCCGCGCTCGATCCTGGCGGAGTACGCGGAGAGCCATCTGTAACGGCAATTGCTTCCAGCACGGGCGGCCTTCGGGTCGCCCGTTTTGCATTCGGCCTGCGCCACTGGGTTATTCTGCGGCTCCCCGCCGTAGAGCGCTTCCCAGTTGGAAAACACCGGATGACCCGCGTTTCCCTGCGCAATATCGATCTGAATCTGTTGGTGGTACTCGATGCCTTGCTGACGGAAAAGCACGTGACCCGCACTGGCGAGCGCCTGCACCTGAGCCAGCCTGCTATCAGTCATTCCCTGGGCAAGCTGCGGGTGCTACTGGATGATCCGTTGCTGATCCGCCAGGGCAACGACGTGCTGCTCAGCCCCCTGGCCCGCAGCCTGCAAGAGCCCCTCAAGGAGATTCTCAGTCAGATCGAAACCCTGTTCGGCAAGTCCCTCGACTTTGATCCGGCCACCTCCCAGCGGATCTTTCACCTGGCGATGTCGGATTACGGTGCGGCGATCGTGCTCCCCAGGTTGCTGGTGCGTCTGCGTGGCGAAGCGCCCTTGATGCGCCTGGTGGTAACCCAGGGCAGCCGCCACGAGATGTTCGAGCAGATCACCCAAGGCAAGATCGACCTGGCCCTGGGGGTGTTTCCCACCTCCTCGGACGAGATCGTCAAGGAAGTGCTGTTCGAGGAAACTTTTTCCTGTCTGGTGGACCGCGCCACCCTTGAGGGTGACGGCGGCCTGGACCTGACGGCCTATCTGCAGCGTCCCCATCTGCAGGTGTCGATGGATGGTTGTTTCAATGGTGAAGTCGATCACCGCCTGGGGGAGGAGGGACTGCAACGGCAGATCGCGGTCAGCGTGCCCCACTGGGGCATCGCGCCGGGGATGATCCGCGGCACCGACCTGATTCTTACCGTGGCCAGCCGCACCCTGGACGAGATTCTGCTGCCGGAAGGGCTGCTGCGGCTGACCCCGCCCTTGAACATTGCGCCCTTCAAGTTCGTGCAGATCTGGCACTCGCGCTTGAGCGATGACCCGGCCCATCGCTGGTTGCGTGAACAGGTCAAGCTGGCCAGCGTGGCCAAGGCCTGAAATGGCGCCTCAGCCGCGGGTGGTGATGACGAAACCGCCGATCACCACCAGCACGCCGATCAGCTTCTGCAGGCTGATGTCCTTGCGTGGCAGACCCACCAGCCCGAAGTAGTCGATGATCAACGAGATCAGCAACTGGCCGATGATCACCACCATGATGAAGTTCAGCGCCCCCAGGCGCGGCGCCATCAACAGGGCCACGGTGATGTAGAGCACTCCAGCCAGGCCGCCCATCCAGATCCACCAGGGGCCTTGCAGCGCGGCCATGAGATTGGGCTTGGGCACTTTAATGAACAGCAGCAGGACCCCCAGCACCAGCAGGCTGACCAGCAGCGAAACACCGGTGGCCCACAGTGGATGCCCCAGCAGGGTGCCCAGGCGGGCGTTGGTCCCGGCCTGGAGGGGCACGGCGAAACCGGCGAGCAGGCTGAGCAGGATCGAAACGAACAAGGCCATGAAGTGACTTCCTTTTGCGGGTTTTGCGCTGTTGTACGTTTATCCGCAGTCGGGCTCCAATTCGTTGTTTTGATGCGAGTTATTCGCCAGGCTGATTGCCGGTTGGCGCGGCCAAACGCCGGGCAGATGCCCCGTGCGAAAAACTGACCCGCAGGTTTACAATCGGCCCACCTGATCAGGAGTAACACCGTGCTGACTCATCTCGATTCCCAAGGTCGCGCCAATATGGTCGACGTCACCGATAAGGCCGTGACCTTCCGCGAGGCGGCGGCCGAAGCCCGGGTGCGCATGCTCCCGCAAACCCTGCACATGATCGTCAGTGGTGGTCACCCCAAGGGTGACGTGTTCGCCGTGGCGCGCATCGCCGGAATCCAGGCGGCGAAGAAAACCAGTGAGCTGATTCCCCTGTGCCATCCGTTGATGCTCACCAGCGTCAAGGTCGAGCTCAGTGCCGAAGGCGAGGACAGCGTGCGCATCGTGGCGCGTTGCAAGCTGTCGGGGCAGACCGGGGTGGAGATGGAGGCGTTGACCGCCGCCAGCGTCGCCGCGCTGACGATCTATGACATGTGCAAGGCCGTGGACCGCGGCATGACCATCGACGGCGTGCGAGTGCTGGAGAAATCCGGCGGCAAGAGCGGCGATTACCGGGTGGCTGACGCATGAGGATCTCGGTGAAGTTCTTTGCCCGCTACCGTGAGGCCCTGGGGCTCGATGGCCTGCTTGTCGAGGGCGACTTTGCCTGTGTCGACGATGTGCGCCAGGCGCTGTTGTCCCGTGACGGGGCCGCCGTGCTCGCCGAACAGAACCTGATGTGCGCCCGCAACGAAGAGCTGTGCCAGCTTGACGAGCCCCTGGCGGACGGCGATGAAGTGGCGTTCTTCCCCACTGTGACCGGAGGCTGAGATGGCAATCCGTGTGCAAACCGCGGCCTTCGATCCCGGCGCCGAAGTCAACGCCATGCACGCTGCCGATACCGGGGTTGGCGCGGTGGTCAGCTTTGTCGGCTACGTGCGCGACTTCAATGACGGCCAGGACGTGCATGGCATGTTCCTGGAGCACTACCCGGGCATGACCGAAAAGGCCCTGGGCAAGATTGCGGCCGAAGCCGAGCAGCGCTGGCCGCTGTTGCAACTGGAGGTGCTGCACCGCATCGGCGCCCTGGAGCCGGGCGAGCCCATCGTTTTCGTCGGCGCAGCCAGTGCCCATCGTCAGGCGGCGTTCGAAGCCTGCGCCTTTGTCATGGATTATCTGAAGACCCGGGCGCCGTTCTGGAAAAAGGAAAACACCGCCGACGGCCCCCGTTGGGTAGAAGGCCGCGACAGTGATCACGCGGCGGCCGCGCGCTGGAAAGACTGATCCCCCTGATGCTGGCCGGCGGGGCTTGAGCCCGCCCCAATTCAACCTGTAATCGACTGCGACTGTTCCCGCCGACCGCTGGGGATAAGTCGCTGTGCGCGCCGTTGACGATATGTACGTAAAAGTCCAGTATGGATTTACAAGTACAAATACAGCGTCCTCCGTTTCATCCTTTCCTTCTGTCTTGCCAAACCAACAACAACCCGCGAGAGAACGAACATGAAAAAATTCCCCCTCATCAGTGGCCTGGCCTTGAGCTTGTTGGCGTGCAGCAGCCTGATGGCTGCCGAGAAAACCTTGCGCCTGGGCATCGAGGCGGCGTATCCGCCGTTCGCCTTCAAGACCGCCGACGGCAAGATCGGCGGATTCGACTACGACATCGGCAATGCCCTGTGCGCGCAGATGCAGGTCAAGTGCGAGTGGATCGAGGGCGAGTTCGACGGCCTGATTCCCTCGTTGAAAGTGAAGAAGATCGACGCCGCGCTGTCCTCCATGACCATCACCGCGGAACGGCGTAAATCCGTGGATTTCACCCACAAGTACTACTTCACTTCGTCGCGCCTGGTGATGAAGAAGGGCGCGGTGGTGGACGACCAGTACGCCAGCCTCAAGGGCAAGACCGTGGGCGTGCAGCGTTCCACCACCACCGACCGTTTCGCCACCGAGGTCTTCGAGCCCAAGGGCATCAAGGTGGTGCGCTACAGCAACAACGAAGAGATCTACATGGACCTGGCGGCCGGGCGCCTGGACGCGATCTTCGCCGACACCATTCCCCTGGAGGATTTCCTGTCGATGCCGCGGGGCGCCGACTACGCCTTTGTCGGGCCTGAGCTGAAAGATCCGAAATACGTTGGGGAAGGCGCCGGGATTGCGGTGCGCAAGGGCAACAGTGAACTGGTGGGCGAGTTGAACAAGGCCATCGATGAGATTCGCGCCAAGGGCGAATATCAGAAGATCCAGGCCAAGTACTTCAAGTCGGACATTTATGGGGATTGAGACGTTGCGGCGTTCTTGAGGACGCTTTCGCGAGCTCGTTCCTAGGGGATATGTGCAGGGGCGAGCTCGGGAACCTTTATTGTCCCTTCAATTCCTTCAAGTGCTTGTACACCGTCGCCCGGCCCATGTTCAGTACGTTGGCCACGTAGTTGGAGGCGCTCTTGCCCTTGAAGGCGCCCTCGGCGTGCAGCGCCAGTACCAGTTCGCGCTTGTGGTCGCGGGTCAGCAGGTTCAGCCCCAGCTGGCGCTCGCGCAGCCAGTTGTGCAAGAAAGTGTTGATGCGTTCCTGCCAGTCGTCGCGAAACAGTGAATCGGGCTGGGGAATCAGTTTGCTCGGTGAGAGAAACAGGTCCAGCGCGGCCTTGGCATTTTCGAACAGCGAGATATTCAGGTTGATGCACAGCACGGCCATTGGCTGACCGTGGCTGTCGCGCAGCACGCTGCTGAGGCTGCGGATCTTCTGGCCGTCCCAGTTGAGCTTTTCATAGGGACCGATATTGCGTTCGTCGCTGTCGCCACTGAGCAGGTCTTCCAGGGCCGCATCGTCGCCCACTTCGCGCTTGGACAGGTTGTTGGCGATGTAGTCGATCTTCTGCGTGCGCAGGTCGTGGAGCACCACCTCGGCGTGAGGGAAAAACAGCGTGGCGATGGCATCGGCAATCGCCCGGAAATTATCCAGGGCTGGGTCCTTTGCGGGTGAGGTCATGGGTCGTACTCCAGGCGGCTTCAGCGCCCGCCGTTAGCGGGCGCTGGGAGTGTGCCGCAATCGTTCGGGCGCGTCACCCCGCAGGCGGGTTCAACCGAGGCGGGCAGGGGAGAGCATGGCGGACTCCAGGCCGAAGCGGGTCAACTGCTCCGGCAGGGGTTGGCCACGCACCAGGGCGGCGCTGGCCTGGCCCATGGCCGGAGATGTCTGGATGCCGTAGCCGCCTTGCCCGGCGACCCAGAACAGCCCGGGCACCTGTGGATCAAAACCGGCCAGCAGATCGCCGTCGCTGACAAAGCTGCGCAGGCCGGCCCAGGTCCGGGTCGGGCGACGAATACTCAGGGTGGTGGCCTCTTCGATCTGGTAGATGCCCAGGGCAATGTCCAGCTCTTCAGGCTGCACATCATGGGGCTCCACCGGGTCGGCGTTGGCCGGCGAACCGAGGAACATGCCGGCGTCGGGCTTCATGTAGAAGGACTCGTCCAGGCTCACCAACATCGGCCAGTGGTGAATATCGACCCCTTCCGGGCCGGCAAAGATAAAGGCCGCGCGGCGCTTGGGTTGCAGGCCCAGGGGGCGGGCACCGGCCATCGCGCCGATCTGGTCGGCCCAGGCCCCGGCAGCGTTGATCAGCACCGGCGCACTGAAGCCCTGGCCGCTGGTTTGAACCTGCCACAGCCCTTGTTCATCACGGTGCAGCCCCAGCACTTCATGGTCGGTATAGACCTGGCCCTGATGGCGGCGGATGCCCCGCAGGTAGCCCTGATGCAGGGCGTCGGTGTCGATGTCGCTGGCACTGGGGTCGTAGAGGGCGCCATGGACCTTTTCGCGACGCAGGATTGGCAGACGAGCGCAGGCTTCGTCGGCACTGAGCAGTTGCATCTCCGGCACCGTGGCCTTGGCGCTCAGGTACTGGTTGTTCAGTTCGGCCGGATCGCCGGTGAAGTCCACGGTCATTTCCCCTCGTGGCGTCAGCAGCGGGTGGTCGCAGAAGCCCTCCGGCGGATGGTCGAAAAAGTCCCGGCTGGCCAGGGTCAGGGCCCGCACCTGGGCGGTGCCATAGGCGGCGGTGTAGAGCGCGGCAGAGCGGCCGGTGGAGTGATAGGCCGGATGGGATTCGCGCTCCAGCACGATGACGCGGCCGTGGCGCGACAGCCAGTAACCGGTGGAGGCTCCGGCGATACCGCCGCCGATGATGATGAAATCTGCCTGGATCATTCAAGGCTCCTGGAAAAGTGCTAGTGACAGGCCCTTAGTGCGGGTGCCTCAGGTGGTACAGGGCATTGGCCAGGGCGATGTCTTCCAGGCCCAGGCCGATGGAGCGGAAGAACACATGGCGCTCGGCGCTGGGGCGTTGAGCCTGGTTGCTCAGCAGCTCCGGCAGGTCGCCGAGAATCGCCGCGTTGTCCCAGCCGTGCTGTTCACCGGCAATCAGCATCTCGCCGGCCGAGCCCGGGGTGGTACGGCGATAGTCACAATAGACCTGCATCTGCTGCAGTGCGGCGGGCGGCACTTCGTGGGCCCGTGGCGCATTGGTGCTGATGGAGGTGATCAGCGCCGGCTTGTTGAGGGTGCGTGGGTCGATGACCGGTCCGGCGGACGAAGTGCAAAGCATGACCACGTCGGCATCTTCGACAGCCTCTTCAAGCTGCGGGACGATTTGCAGGCGCGGATCGAGGGCCTTGAGACGCGCAAGCTCCTCGGCGGATTTGCTCGCAAGGCTTGGGGAAAAGACGCGGATGCTCTGCCAGGGGCGCAGGTCTTTCACGTAGTGCAGATGAGCCTGGGCCACGGCGCCGCTACCGATGATTGCCAGGTGCCGGGCCTCGGGCGTGGCCAGTGCCTCGACGGCGACCGCCGTAGTGGCGGCGGTGCGTGCGGTGGTCAGTTCGGCGGCGTCGCACAGCAGCAGGGGCTGGCCGCTGTCCATGGACATCAGCAGGGTCCAGGCGGTGACCAGCGGGCCTTCGGCGCGAACGATGTAGGGCGAAGTCTTGACCCCGTAGACCCGATCTTCAGCCAGCACGCCCAGGTAGTTGATGAAGTCGCCGGCGCCCTGGGGAAACTCCACCAGCTGTTGTGGCGGTTGTACGGCGAGTCCGGCGGCCAGGTCGCTAAACAGTTTGCGCAGGATCTGCGGGACGTCGATTTGCGCGAGCAACTGGCGGGCTTCGGTCTGGGCAATCAGGTAGGGCGTGCTGGGCATGTAGGCGTTCCCAAGGAGTTGAACTTATTTGTCCATTATGGACTTTTAGTTTACTTGAGCAACATCCAGGCGAAAAAAAACGCAGCCGGTGATGGGCTGCGTTTTTTCGGCGCGTCTGCTATCAGGCTTGCGGGCGTTTGCGCTCTACTGGGCGCAACAGCTCGGCCGGCGGCATCTCGCAGCTGATCTTGCGCCCCAGCAGGGCTTCGATCGATGGCAACTGATAGGAGTCGTCCTCGCCGGCGAAGCTGATGGACACGCCGTCGGCACCGGCACGCCCGGTCCGGCCGATGCGGTGCACGTAGTCGTCCGGCACTTCCGGCAGGGTGAAGTTGATCACGTGGCTGATGCCGTCGATGTGGATACCGCGGCCGGCCACGTCGGTGGCCACCAGGACCCGGATCTTGCCTTCGCGAAAGCCTTCCAGGGTCTTGATCCGCTTGTGCTGGGGCACGTCGCCGGACAGTTGGGCGGCGTTCACGCCGTCGCGCACCAGGCGTTCTTCGATGCGCCGCACTTCATCCTTGCGGTTGGCGAAGACCATGACCCGCTCCCAGCCGTTGTCGGTGACCAGGTTGTACAGCAGCTTGTACTTGTCGGCCCCGGCCACGGCATAAATGTGCTGTTCGACGTTTTCGCTGGCGACGTTCTCGGCCTCGATCTCGACGATCGCCGGGTCGGTGGTCCACTGCTTGGCCAGGTTCATCACGTCTTCGGTGAAGGTGGCGGAGAACAGCAGGGTCTGGCGCTCGCTCTTGGGCGGGGTCTGGCGAATGATCTGCCGCACTTGCGGAATGAAGCCCATGTCGAGCATGCGGTCGGCTTCGTCCAGCACCATCACTTCGACCATGTCCAGGTGCACGTCACCGCGCTGGTTGAAGTCCAGCAGGCGGCCCGGGGTGGCCACCAGGATGTCGCAGTGGCGAGCTTCCAGGTGCTTGAGCTGCTTGTCGAAATCCATGCCGCCAACGAAGGTCATGACGTTGAGGCCGGTGTATTTGGTCAGGGCCGCGGCGTCCTTGGCGATCTGCACTACCAGTTCCCGGGTCGGGGCAATGATCAGTGCCCGTGGTTCGCCCATGTAGCGCTCTTTCGGCGGCGGGGTCTGCAGCAACTGGGTGATGATCGAGATCAGGAACGCGGCGGTCTTGCCGGTGCCGGTCTGGGCACGGCCGATGGCGTCTTTGCCCGCCAGGGTGAAGCCCAGTACCTGGGCCTGGATCGGCGTGCAGTAGGGAAAGCCCAGGTCCTGGATGGCGTGCATCAGTTCCGGAGCGAGCTTGAAGTCGTGGAAACGGGTCTTGCCTTCCTGGGGTTGCACCACGAAGTCTTCGAGTTTCCAGGTGCTGGCCGCTGGTTTTGGCGGCCGCGGGCGCTGCGCTTGCTCAGGTTTGGGTTGCTCGGCCTTGGGCTTCTCTTGGCGCGGTGCTTTGGGAGCGGAAGGGGCGGCCGGTGTGTTCACCGGTTCTTTTTTAGCTGCGGTAGCAGGTGCGCTCCGCTCCGGCTGACGGCCGTCATTGCGGCTGCTGGAACTGGGGGAAGGGGCGCTGGGGCTTGGCGCGAGCGGCTCAGCCTCGCTTTTACCGAAGATTTTCTTGAGTGCTTTGAGCACGGTCATCTCATCAATTGGTTAAGGAATGTACGCCGGCCAGTGTAATGCAAGAAACGGGCGCGGCGTAGTCTGTTGCTTGTGGTCCTGGCGCGAGGCACTTTTTCTAGCGCAAACGCTCGCTCAGCCAGGTGCCGATATCACGGATTTCTTCCGGTAACACCTCGTGTCCCATTGGGTATTCCTGCCATGTCACGGTGACACCGTGCTGTTTCAGGTACTCGTATGCGGTGCGTCCCATGGCGTTCTGCACCACTTCGTCGTACTGGCCGTGCAGGGACAGCACCGGAATCCGCTGTTGGCTGGCGCACAGTTGCAGTTCGTCGCTGAAGGTCGGGGCATAGGTGGAGAGGGCAAGTACGCCACCCAAGGGACCCTGCCATTTGAGGAAGGCGGTGTGCAGTACCACGGCGCCACCTTGGGAGAAACCCGCGAGGAAAATGCGCGATGCGTCTATTCCGCTTGCGCGTTGCTCTTCGATAAGTCTGATGACCTCGTCAGATGATTCTTCGAGCTGTTCGCGACTGATCGCGCGAGCCGGGCTCATGGCCAAAATGTCGTACCAGCTGGGCATGGCGTATCCGCCATTGATGGTCACGGCACGGGTCGGTGCCTGGGGCAGGACGAAGCGGGTGCTCAAGAGTTTTTCCTGCAGCATCTCGGCCACCGGCAGGAAGTCGTAACGGTCCGCTCCCAGGCCATGAAGCCAGATCACACAGGCATCTGTGGGCTTGCTGGGCTGAAGAATCAAGGGCTCGGTCATGGCTGCTCCATTTATGTGCGTGCGCGCTGATTGAGTGCGAGGTTAAGGGGCGCGCCCGGTTGATCGGTGAAGAAGATGTCGCACGGTTGAACGTTTTGCTATTGACCACTGGCTGAAACGCTTTAGCCGAAACTGTGGTACGGGCTTTGCTATGGCTCAGAAAGAGGAGCGGATGTGATAGCACGCTCTGCCGGCGGTAACACTAACAGGCTACCGCGGGCGATGGCATACCCACCTCCTCTGATACAGGTTCGCCTACGGCCGCTACGGGCTCTGTGAACTGCAAAGGGCTAAAGCCCGTTCGGCCGATTGGTGAGATGTAGGTCCCCCATTACGTGGATTTCTCCTACTAGACTCATAGCGAAGGTCTTACGCCGCTTGACCCTATAAAAAGCCGACACGGGTCAACAGCGCCTCATGAGGGTGCGGCAGGACTCAAGCTCCGACACAACAAGAGCAAAACTGGAGGTTTGAATGAAGATGTTGAAATCCACCCTGGCCGTCGTTACGGCGGCCACGGTACTGGCTACAAGCGGTTTCGCACAGGCGGGTGCGACCCTCGATGCAGTACAGAAGAAAGGTTTCGTACAGTGCGGCGTCAGCGATGGTCTGCCGGGCTTCTCGGTACCGGACGCTACCGGCAAGATTCTCGGCATTGACGCCGATGTCTGCCGTGCCGTGGCCGCAGCCGTATTCGGCGATGCGACCAAGGTCAAGTTCAGCCAGTTGAACGCCAAGGAGCGCTTCACTGCGCTGCAATCCGGCGAGATCGACGTGCTGTCGCGCAATACCACCTGGACCAGTTCCCGTGACGCGGGTATGGGCCTGATGTTCGCCGGCGTCACTTATTACGACGGTATTGGCTTCCTGGTGAACAACAAACTGGGTGTGAAAAGTGCCAAGGAGTTGGACGGTGCGACCATCTGTATTCAAGCCGGTACTACCACCGAGCTGAACGTGTCGGACTACTTCCGCGGCAATGGTCTGAAATACACCCCGATCACCTTCGATACTTCCGATGAAAGCGCCAAGTCCCTGGAATCCGGGCGTTGCGACGTGCTGACATCCGACAAGTCCCAGCTCTACGCACAGCGCAGCAAGCTGGCGACCCCGACCGATTATGTCGTGCTGCCGGAAACCATCTCCAAGGAGCCTTTGGGCCCGGTGGTGCGTAAGGGCGACGAAGAGTGGTTCAGCATCGTCAAGTGGACCCTGTTCGCCATGCTCAACGCCGAAGAGGCGGGCATCACCTCGAAAAATGTCGAGGCTGAAGCCAAGTCCACCAAGAACCCTGATGTAGCACGTCTGCTGGGCGCGGACGGTGAATACGGCAAAGACCTGAAACTGCCGAAGGACTGGGTAGTACAGATCGTCAAGCAAGTAGGTAACTACGGTGAAGTGTTCGAGAAAAACCTCGGCAAGAGCACGCCACTGGCCATCGACCGCGGCCTGAACGCGCTGTGGAACAACGGCGGCATCCAATACGCACCACCTGTGCGCTGATGGTTCTATCACCCGGCGGGCCAACCGCCGGGTGATGTTCTGTTCCATTATTCCTGGGGCACTTCATGCAAAATTCAATCGGCGCACCCAAGCAGAGGCTTAGCCTCAGCGATCCGCGTGTGCGCGCCTGGCTGTTCCAGATCATCACCCTTGTGGCGGTGGTTTCGCTGGGCTGGTTTCTGTTCGACAACACGCAAACCAACCTCCAGCACCGGGGTATTACCTCGGGTTTCGACTTTCTTGAGCGCAGCGCCGGTTTCGGCATCGCTCAACACTTGATTGCCTACACCGAAGCGGACAGTTATGCCCGGGTCTTCGTCATCGGTCTGCTCAATACGCTGCTGGTGACCTTTATCGGGGTGATCCTGGCGACCTTGCTGGGGTTCATCATCGGGGTGGCGCGGCTGTCGCAGAACTGGATCATCAGCAAACTGGCGACGGTGTATGTGGAAGTGTTCCGCAACATTCCGCCGCTGCTGCAGATCCTGTTCTGGTACTTCGCGGTGTTCCTGACCATGCCGGGGCCGCGCAACAGCCATAACTTCGGCGACACCTTCTTCGTCAGCAGTCGTGGCTTGAACATGCCGGCGGCGCAGATGGCTCCAGGGTTCTGGGCGTTCTTTGCGAGTGTGGTGCTGGCCATCGTCGCCATCGTGCTGATGTGCCGCTGGGCCAACAAACGCTTTGAAGACACCGGGGTGCCGTTCCACAAGTTCTGGACTGGCCTGGCGTTGCTGCTGGTGATTCCGACGCTGTGCGCGCTGGTCTTCGGCTCGCCCGTGCATTGGGAGTTGCCGAAGCTGCAAGGCTTCAACTTCGTCGGCGGCTGGGTGCTGATCCCCGAACTCTTGGCCCTGACCCTGGCCCTGACCGTCTACACCGCGGCGTTCATCGCCGAAATCGTGCGCTCCGGGATCAAGTCGGTGAGCCACGGCCAGACCGAGGCGGCCCGCTCCCTGGGCCTGCGCAACGGTCCGACCCTGCGCAAGGTGATCATTCCCCAGGCCTTGCGGGTGATCATTCCGCCACTGACCAGCCAGTATCTGAATCTGGCGAAGAACTCGTCTCTGGCCGCCGGTATCGGTTACCCGGAAATGGTTTCGCTATTCGCCGGCACGGTGCTCAACCAGACCGGCCAGGCCATTGAGGTCATTGCCATCACCATGAGCGTGTACCTGGCAATCAGCATCAGCATTTCCCTGCTGATGAACTGGTACAACAAGCGCATTGCGCTGATCGAGCGGTGAGGAAGCGCCCATGACGACTCATACTTTCAAGCCCGATATGCCGCCGCCCAGCCGCAGTATCGGCGTGCTGGCGTGGATGCGCGCCAACATGTTCTCCAACTGGCTCAACACCCTGTTGACCCTGTTTGCCTTCTACCTGATCTATCTGGTGGTACCGCCGATCCTGCAGTGGGCGATCCTCGACGCCAACTGGGTCGGCACCACCCGTGCCGACTGCACCAAGGACGGTGCCTGTTGGGTGTTCATCCAGCAGCGTTTCGGCCAGTTCATGTATGGCTACTACCCAGTGGAACTGCGCTGGCGGGTGGACCTGACCGTATGGCTGGCGGTGATCGGCGTGGCTCCCTTGTTCATCTCGCGCTTTGCTCGCAAAGCGATCTACGGCCTGTGTTTCCTGGTGTGGTACCCGGTGCTGGCCTACACCCTGCTGCACGGCGGCTACCTGGGCCTGAGCACAGTCGCCACCAGCCAGTGGGGCGGCCTGATGCTGACTTTGGTGATTGCCACGGTGGGCATTGCCGGGGCGTTGCCCCTGGGTATCCTGCTGGCATTGGGACGACGTTCCAACCTGCCGGCGATCCGCGTGGTCTGCGTGACCTTCATCGAGTTCTGGCGTGGCGTGCCGCTGATCACGGTGCTGTTCATGTCGTCGGTGATGTTGCCGCTGTTCCTGCCCGAGGGCATGAACTTCGACAAGCTGCTGCGGGCGTTGATCGGGGTGATCCTGTTCCAGTCGGCCTATGTGGCCGAGGTGGTGCGTGGCGGTTTGCAGGCCATTCCCAAGGGCCAGTACGAAGCGGCTGCCGCCATGGGCCTGGGTTACTGGCGCGCGATGGGCCTGGTGATTCTGCCGCAAGCCCTGAAGCTGGTGATTCCCGGGATCGTCAACACCTTCATCGCCCTGTTCAAGGACACCAGCCTGGTGATCATCATCGGCCTGTTCGACCTGCTCAACAGCGTCAAGCAAGCCGCCGCCGATCCCAAATGGCTGGGCATGGCCACCGAAGGCTATGTCTTCGCGGCCCTGGTGTTCTGGATTTTCTGTTTCGGTATGTCCCGCTACTCCATGCATCTGGAGCGTAAGTTGGACACAGGCCACAAGCGTTAGGAGTACCTCCATGAGTGAAGCGAACAAAAAGCCTGTGGGCCCTGAAGGCATTATTCAGATGCAGGGTGTGAACAAGTGGTACGGCCAGTTCCACGTGTTGAAGGACATCAACCTCAACGTCAGGCAGGGTGAGCGCATCGTGCTGTGCGGGCCTTCGGGATCGGGCAAATCCACCACCATCCGCTGCCTCAACCGTCTGGAAGAGCACCAGCAGGGACGCATCGTGGTGGATGGGGTGGAGCTGACCAACGACCTCAAGCAGATCGAGGCCATTCGCCGGGAAGTGGGCATGGTGTTCCAGCACTTCAACCTGTTCCCGCACCTGACCATCCTGCAAAACTGCACCCTGGCGCCGATGTGGGTGCGCAAGATGCCCAAGCGCAAGGCCGAGGAAATTGCCATGCATTACTTGGAGCGGGTGCGGATTCCGGAGCAGGCCAACAAGTACCCGGGCCAGCTGTCCGGTGGCCAGCAGCAACGGGTGGCGATTGCCCGGGCGCTGTGCATGAAGCCCAAGATCATGCTGTTCGACGAACCCACCTCGGCCCTGGACCCGGAAATGGTCAAGGAGGTGCTCGATACCATGATCGGCCTCGCCGAAGACGGCATGACCATGCTCTGCGTGACCCATGAAATGGGTTTTGCCCGCACCGTGGCCAACCGGGTGATCTTCATGGACAAGGGCGAGATCGTCGAGCAGGCGGCCCCCAACGACTTCTTCGACAACCCGCAAAATGATCGCACCAAGCTGTTCCTGAGCCAGATCCTGCATTGATCCTGATGCACGGCTGGTGCTGACGATAAACCCGGACTGGCTCCGGGTTTATTTTTGCCCTGCATTCAGCTGCCGGCTGCGCCGAGCTGTGGTTCGGGGTGGTCGCCCAAGGCTGAGGGCGCCAGCCGTGGTTCGCCAAGCTCCAGTACGTCCTTCATCAACTGTGGGTGGCGATCCAGCAGGCGCATCAGCACGTACAGCGGTTGGGGCACGCCGACTTCGCCGCGCTCGTAACGGGAAAAGGCGTTGTGCCCGCCGCCGGACAGCAGTTTGACCGCTTCTTTCTGCGAGAGGTGCAGCTTGCGGCGGATGCGCTTCAGGTCGGCGGCGACGCTCTGCCGGTACTCCTCCAGCAAGTGGTCGCCCGCGGCGGCATAGCGCTCTGCACTCTGGGCATCGAATTCGATTTCACCGCACTCCTGGCATTCCCAGCCCGCCAGGCCATGGAGCTGACGCTGCAGGTGCCGGTAGTCGATGAGCTCGCTGCGCTGCTCGAAGGCCAGCATGCCGGTGGGAGTGCCGCAGCTGTAGCATTGTTGTCGTTTCATGTCTCTGCCTCCTTGAAGGAGATCACCGGAGGCCCTGCACCGGGGCGGTAGGTGACCTTGATGTAGAGCGTCCGGTTATCGATGCGGGTGTAATACACGTCCTGCCACAGCCGGTGATCGCCATAGGTGGTCATCGATTTGTAGAACAGGCTGCCCTGCAGTCCGGCTACTACTCGTTGCATGGCGGCCAGGGACAATCCGAGTTCCTTGCCGCAGCGCAATGCGCTTCGAGTGAAGGCTTGTGCTCCTTGCCGAACGACCTGTGCCTTGATCAGCGACAGGTCGTAATGAGGTGTTTTCTTTTCCATGAGACACCCTTGAGGCTCGACCGAAATTACCCTTATAGGGTTTTTTGTCAAGACCTGTTTGCAATGGCGAAAGTGCCTCCTCCAGCCTAAATCGTTGAACTCTCGGAAAAGCCTGAATACCATGTCGGACAATTCATCCGATGATTGGATGATTGAGCGAGTCCCATGAGCGAAACATCCCCCCTGATCAAAAAATCCCTGGTCGACCAGGCCCTGGAACAACTGCGCAAACGCATCAACAGCGGTGTCTGGCGGGTCGGCCAGCGCTTGCCCACCGAACCGGAACTGGCCCAAGAACTGGGCATCAGCCGCAATACCGTGCGTGAAGCCATGCGAGTGCTGGCGTTCTCCGGACTGATTGAGATCCGCCAGGGCGACGGCAGCTACCTGCGAGCCGTGGCCGATCCACTGGACATGCTCCAGGCCCTGTCCCAGTGCTCCCTGGAACAGGCCCGGGAAACCCGGCAAATCCTCGAAGTGGAGGCGGTCGGCCTGGCGGCCCTGCGCCGCACCGACGAGGACCTGCTGGCCCTGAACCAAGCCTTGCAGGCCAGCGGCGGGCATTTTCATGGCGATCTGGAAAGCTACATCGCCTGCGACCTGGTGTTTCATCAGGGCCTGGTGGATGCCGCGCACAATCCGACCCTGAGCCAGCTGTACCGCTATTTCTCCAGTGTGGTGGGCGCTCAGTTGCGCCAGGCCTTGACGGTTACTCCGCGCCGCCAGGACGTCTTCGATCTCCACCAGCATCTGCTGGACGCCATCGAGCAGGGCGACCCCGAGCGGGCCAAGCAGCTGTCCCGCCAGTTGATCAACGAATCCTGAATCCGAGACCTTTATGTCCAACCAGCAGTCCCCTCCGAACACCCCGTCGCCTCCCGAGTTGTTGATCGATGCCGAGGCCGATGACGAAGAAGTCCAGCAGTCCCCGCCACCTTTGCGGCGGCCCTGGCTGTTGCTGCTGGGGCTGATTCTGGTGGCGTTGAACCTGCGTCCGGCGCTGTCGAGCATGGCGCCGTTGCTCAGTGATGTATCCCAGAGCCTGGGTCTGTCGGCGGCCAAGGCGGGGTTGCTGACCACCTTGCCGGTGTTGTGCCTGGGGCTGTTCGCGCCGTTGGCGCCGCTGCTGGCCCGGCGTTTCGGCGCCGAACGGGTGGTGCTGGGGATTCTCCTGACCCTGGCCCTGGGCATTGTGCTGCGCAGTTCCCTGGGGGAGTTCGGCGTCTTTGCCGGGAGCATCCTGGCCGGCGCCAGCATCGGTGTGATCGGGGTGCTGCTGCCGGGCATCGTCAAGCGCGATTTTGCCCGCCATGCAGGCACCATGACCGGGGTCTACACCATGGCCCTGTGCCTGGGGGCGGCGATGGCGGCAGGCGCGACGGTGCCCCTGAGCCAGCACTTCGGTAGCAGCTGGGCCATGGGCCTGGGGTTCTGGGTCGTGCCGGCGCTGGCGGCGGCGCTGTTCTGGTTGCCGCAAGTGGGGCACAAACACGGCGCCCACCATGTCGCCTTCCGTGTGCGCGGGTTGCTGCGTGATCGCCTGGCCTGGCAGGTGACCTTGTACATGGGCCTGCAGTCCTCCCTGGCCTACATCGTGTTTGGCTGGTTGCCATCGATCCTGATCGGTCGTGGGCTGACTCCGACCCAGGCCGGACTGGTGCTGTCGGGTTCGGTCATCGTGCAACTGGCCAGCTCCCTGGCGGCGCCCTGGCTGGCGACTCGCGGCAAGGACCAGCGTCTGGCCATCGTGATCGTCATGCTGATGACCTTGGGCGGTCTGTTCGGCTGCCTGTATGCACCGCTTGATGGCTTGTGGGGCTGGGCCATTCTGCTGGGCCTGGGGCAAGGAGGCACTTTCAGCCTGGCCCTGACCCTGATCGTCCTGCGCTCACGGGATACCCATGTGGCCGCCAACCTGTCGAGCATGGCCCAGGGCATTGGCTACACCCTGGCGTCCATGGGGCCGTTTGCCGTGGGGCTGGTGCATGACTGGACCGGCGGCTGGAACGCCGTGGGCTGGATCTTCGCGGTGTTGGGCAGCGGGGCGATCATTGCCGGGCTGGGCGCCGGCCGCTCGCTGTATGTGCAGGCGCAAAGCGAGAGGATCTGAGGAGCGTCACTGTCGGTATTTGCACGGCAAATGCCGATAGTCTTCTCTGGGCGTGCGGATTATTGTGCTGGCATCCCTTTGTCCTTCCGGAGTCCGCCCATGAGTGATGCCCACCGCGTCCTGATCACTGAGTTCTACCAGGCCTTCCAGCGGCTCGATGCCGAGGCCATGAGCGCCTGCTATACCGAGGACGTTGTATTCAGTGATCCGGCCTTCGGCGAATTGCGCGGACGTGACGCCGGCGACATGTGGCGCATGCTCACTTCCCGGGCCAAGGACTTTTCCCTGACCTTCGATCAGGTGCATGCCGACGAGCGTTCGGGTGGTGCGCACTGGGTCGCCACCTACCTGTTCAGTCAGACCGGCAACACGGTGGTCAACGATATCCAGGCGCGCTTCGTGTTTCGCGATGGCAAGATCTGTGAGCACCACGACCATTTCGACCTGTGGCGTTGGGCGCGCCAGGCCCTGGGGGCCAAGGGGCTTTTGCTGGGCTGGACGCCGCTGCTGAAAAATGCCGTTCGCGCCCAGGCCCGTAAAGGCCTCAAGGCCTTCCAGAGCGGTCGCTGAAAGCCATCCTCTGCTAAGATCGCGGCTTGTTATCCACAGGCCCCGATGGTTTTTGTGAGCAGCCCCGATCCAAACCCCGTGATTGCCGTCGAACTGCCCGCGCCTGCCAGCAAACCCTGGTTTGTGTATCTGGTGCGTGCGGCCAATGGCGCCCTTTATTGCGGCATCAGCGACGACCCGGTGAAGCGCTTCGCCAAGCACCAGAGTGGCAAGGGCGCGCGTTTCTTTCTCTCCAGCCCGGCGGTGGCCCTGGTCTATACCGAAGCTTGTCGGGACAAGAGCGAGGCTCTGCGTCAGGAGCGGTTGATCAAGAAGCTCAGGAAAAGCGCCAAGGAGTGTCTGGTGGCGTCTGCTGGGGCAGCAGCATCAATCTGACTGATAGGTGCTCATCTAGTCGGATCGGTAGGCCGTCCATGGATTGCGCGCTAAGCTCAGCGCTTTCCCTCTTCCGGCGGACCCCAGCATGTCAGAGTTGATCCTGCACCATTACCCGACCTCTCCCTTCGCGGAAAAAGCCCGTTTGCTCCTGGGCTTCAAGGGCCTGTCCTGGCGCTCCGTGAAGATTTCCCCGGTGATGCCCAAGCCTGATCTGACGGCCCTGACCGGTGGCTATCGCAAGACGCCGGTACTGCAGGTCGGTGCTGATATCTACTGCGACACGGCTTTGATCGCCCGGCGCCTGGAGCGGGAAAAGGCCTCGCCGGCGCTGTTTCCCGAAGGCCAGGAAATGATCAGCGCGACCTTCGCCGCCTGGGTCGACTCGGTGGTGTTCCAGCATGCGGTGACCCTGGTGTTCCAGCCCGAGTCTGCCGCAGCACGTTTCGGCAAGATGCCGCCGGAGGTGGTCAAGGCCTTCATGGCCGACCGCGCCGGGTTGTTCAGTGGTGGCAGCGCCAGTCGTCTGCCCCTGGAAGTGGCCAAGCATCAGTGGCCGACCATCATGGCGCGTCTGGAGCAGCAACTGCAGCGCGAGCCGGGGGACTTCCTGTTTGGTGAGCCCTCGATTGCCGATATCGCCCTGGCGCACCCGCTGTGGTTCCTCAAGGGTACGCCGGTGACGGCGCCGCTGGTGGACGAGTATCCGGCGGTATCAGCCTGGTTGGCGCGAGTGCTGGGCTTTGGTCACGGTTCCTTCACCGAGATGAGCGCTGAAGAGGCCCTTGAGGTGTCGCGCGGTGCGACCCCGGCGCCGCTGCCGGATGAGCGGTTTGTCGATCCCAATGGCTTTGTGGCAGGGCAGCAGGTGGTGATTGCTGCGACCGACTATGGAGTCGATCCGGTGGCGGGCGAGTTGCTGTTTGCCGGTACTGAAGAGTTGATCCTGCGCCGTGAAGATCCACGTGCCGGTTTGGTCCACGTGCACTTCCCGCGGTTGGGTTTCCGTATCCAGGCACATTGATTCACACCTGTAGGAGCTGGCTTGCCAGCGAAGGCGTGCTCAAGATCGATGCTCGATCTACTGGCCCTTTCGCCGGCAAGCGGAGCGCCGCCCGGCCGGCTCCGACTAAGGTTTCAGCGCAGCCATGATCGCCTCGGGATCATAGGTGCGGATCAGGCTGCCATTCACGTCCAGGATCGGAATCCCGGCACCGCCCAGAGCGGTATAGGCCTTACGCGCCTCCGCGTCTTTCTCGATGTCGAACTCCCGATAGGGAATGCCCTTCTGATCGAGAAAGCGCCGGGTAGCCTTGCAGTAGCCGCACCAGTCGGTGGCGTACAGCACCACCCGGGCCTGGTTGCGGATTTCTTCGCTGACCACCGCTGAAGGGTTGAACAGCCGCTCGATCTTGCCCCAGTTCTGATAGACCACCACCACCAGCAGGATCAGCAGGAACTTCTTCAGTACTCCCTGGAGCATCAGTTGCGGCGCTTGAGCTGGTCGGTCAGTTGGGTCGGCAGGCCCTTGATGATCAAGGTCCCGGCTTCTTCGTCGTACTCGATCTTCGAGCCCAGCAGGTGGGCTTCGAAGCTGATGGACAGGCCCTCGGCGCGACCGGTGAAGCGGCGGAACTGGTTGAGGGTGCGTTTATCCGCAGGTATTTCCGGCGATAGCCCGTAATCCTTGTTGCGGATGTGGTCGTAGAACGCCTTGGGGCGGTCTTCGTCGATCAGTTCCGAGAGTTCTTCCAGGCCCATGGGTTCGCCAAGCTTGGCTTGGCTGCTGGCGTAGTCCACCAGGGTCTTGGTCTTTTCCCGGGCCGACTCTTCCGGCAGATCTTCGCTTTCGACGAAGTCGCTGAAGGCCTTGAGCAGGGTGCGGGTCTCGCCCGGACCGTCGACGCCTTCCTGGCAGCCGATGAAGTCGCGGAAGTACTCCGAGACCTTCTTGCCGTTCTTGCCCTTGATAAAGGAGATGTACTGCTTGGACTGCTTGTTGTTCTGCCACTCGGAGATGTTGATCCGAGCGGCGAGGTGCAACTGGCCCAGGTCCAGGTGGCGCGACGGGGTCACGTCCAGTTGGTCGGTCACCGCCACGCCTTCGCTGTGGTGCAGCAGGGCGATCGCCAGATAGTCGGTCATGCCCTGTTGGTAATGAGCAAACAGCACGTGGCCGCCCACCGACAGGTTGGATTCTTCCATCAGCTTCTGCAGATGCTCCACCGCCACCCGGCTGAATGCGGTGAAGTCCTGGCCGCCGTCCAGATACTCCTTCAGCCAGCCGCTGAAGGGGAAAGCGCCGGACTCGGGATGGAACAGGCCCCAGGCTTTGCCCTGTTTGGCGTTATAGCTTTCATTGAGGTCGGCGAGCATGTTCTCGATGGCCGCGGACTCTGCCAGTTCGGAGTCTCGGGCATGCAGAACTGCGGGGCTGCCGTCGGGTTTTTTGTCGATCAGGTGGACGATGCAATGACGGATCGGCATGGGCTTCTCGGCTGATTGAAGGGGGAGGGCGGACTCCCCGAAAAAGTGCCCAGTGTACCGCACCCGCTGGTTTTGGCGCGGTTTGCCAGGCGATGAACGGCCTGTCGGTAACGCTTATGCATTTTTTTACCGATTTAGAGCAATAAAGCTGACCAAATGGCTAGGTAGAGGCGGATATTTCCCCGTCTGTGTGCTAGTTTTGCCCCGTCTTACGCGATGTCTCAGCGTTAAGCGTGCATTCAGCATTTGTCGGGTCGAACCAAACCCTGATTTCGGTATCTATAACCCCGATCTGTCGTGGTTGTAACCGGGGTGCCAGATTCACAAGATCTGGCTCGATGGCTGACACTGCACTCTGCAATCCAAATGAATTTGATAGGGAAGGAACACCACAATGGCTATTACTAAAGACCAACTGATCGCTGATATCGCTGAAGCTATCGACGCGCCGAAAACCACCGCGCGTAACGCTCTGGACCAACTGGCCCAGATCGTTGCTGATCAATTGGAAAATGGCGGCGAAATCACTCTGCCAGGTATCGGCAAGCTGAAAGTGACCGAGCGTCCTGCCCGTACTGGCCGTAACCCATCGACTGGCGCTGCCATCGAAATCGCTGCCAAGAAAGTTATCAAGCTGGTTGTGGCTAAAGGCCTGACCGACGCTGTTAACAAGTAAGACTTGCAGTGAAACCGTGCTCAGAAGTTCTCCGGGCACGGTTTGTGTGACACCGATTCACGCAAAGTGAATCGTCTTTGAATCTCCCGCCTCTCTAGCTCTTCCTAACCCAGCGTTCCTGACTCCAGGCCTGTTGCTGTGCCTTGTCCTTGAAGGTCCAGGCGACGAAGCGGCTCTGTTTCTGTCCCTGGGACATCTCCACCACCTGGCTTTCCAGGGCGCCGGCCTTTTTCAGCGCGCTTTCAATCGCCGGCAGGTTCGAGGCCTTTGACACCAGGGTGCTGAACCACAGCACTTGCTGGCCGACGCCGGCGCTCTCGCTGATCAACTGGCTGACGAAACGGATCTCGCCGCCTTCGCACCACAGCTCCCGGGCCTGGCCGCCGAAATTCAGCACTGGCAGCTTGCGCTTGGGATCGGCCTTGCCCAGGGCTCGCCATTTGCGCTGGCTACCGCGGGTGGCTTCATCCAGGGAGGCGTGGAACGGCGGGTTGCACATGGTCAGGTCGAAACGCTCGGTGCTTTCCAGCAGGCCGTTGAGGATCTGCCTGGGATTGCCCTGCTGGCGCAGGCTGATGGCCTTGTTCAAGCCGTTGGCCTGGACGATGGCCTTGGCGGCGGCCAGGGCGGTGCTGTCGATGTCCGAACCGAGGAATTGCCAGCGGTAGTCGCTGTAGCCGATCAGCGGGTAGATGCAGTTGGCGCCGACTCCGACGTCCAGCACCCGTACCGCCGCGCCACGCGGGATTTCACCCTGGTTGTGGCTGGCCAGCAGGTCGGCGAGGAAATGCACGTAGTCGGCGCGACCGGGCACGGGTGGGCAGAGAAAGTCCGCCGGAATGTCCCAGTGGGCAATGCCGTAGAAGGCCTTGAGCAGGGCGCGGTTGAACACCCGCACGGCCGCCGGGTCGGCGAAGTCGATACTTTCCTTGCCGTAGGGATTGAGGATCACGAACTGCCCCAGTTCCGGGGTGCTCTTGATCAGTTGCGGGAAGTCGTAACGCCCCTGGTGACGATTGCGCGGATGCAGGCTGGCCTTTTCCCGGGGGGCGGCGTTTTTGGCCGGGGAGGCGGGTTTGGGCTTCTTGCGCGCAGGCTTTGGGGTGTTGGGGGCGGTCATGGGGGATCGATTCGGGGCTGGTTCAAAGTGGCGGGCATTGTCACACAGGAGCAACGGTAAGTTTCAAGCGGCGAGCGACAAGTGATGCAAGCGTGCCTTCTGGCTAGCTAGGACTGCGCGCATAAAAAAGGGAGGCCTGTATGGGCCTCCCTCTTTCACATCGCGCGAATCGCCGTTACAGGCTGGAGATCCGTGCGTGCTGCTCTGCCAGCTTGCCCAGAGCCTGTTCGGCTTCGGCCAGTTTGGCGCGTTCCTTCTCGATCACTTCGGCCGGAGCCTTGTCGACGAAGGAGGCGTTGGACAGCTTGCCACCCACTCGCTGCACTTCGCCTTGCAGGCGTTGGATTTCCTTGTCCAGACGGGCCAGTTCCGCACCTTTGTCGATCAGGCCGGCCATGGGCACCAGCACTTCCATCTCGCCCACCAGGGCGGTGGCGGACAGCGGCGCTTCGTCGCCGGCACCCAGCACAGTGATGGATTCGAGTCGGGCCAGCTTCTTCAGCAAGGCTTCGTTCTCGGTCAGGCGACGCTGGTCTTCGGTGCTGACGTTCTTCAGGAACAGGGCCAGGGGCTTGCCCGGACCAATGTTCATTTCCGCGCGAATGTTGCGAGTGCCGAGCATCAGGCCCTTGAGCCATTCGATGTCGTCTTCGGCGGCCTGGTCGATGCGGGCTTCGTTAGCCACCGGCCAAGGTTGCAGCATGATGGTCTTGCCGGTGCTACCGGCCAGCGGCGCCAGGCGCTGCCAGATTTCTTCGGTGATGAACGGCATGAACGGATGGGCCAGGCGCAGGGCCACTTCCAGTACCCGCACCAGGGTGCGACGGGTGCCGCGCTGGCGTTCAACCGGCGCGTTCTCGTCCCACAGCACCGGCTTGGACAGCTCCAGGTACCAGTCGCAGTACTGGTTCCAGATGAACTCGTACAAGGCCTGGGCGGCCAGGTCGAAACGGAACTGGTCGAGCTGACGGGTGACTTCGGCTTCGGTGCGCTGCAGTTGCGAGATGATCCAGCGGTCCGCCAGGGACAGCTCATAGGCCTCGCCGTTCTGACCGCAGTCCTCGCCCTTATCCAGCACGTAGCGCGCGGCGTTCCAGATCTTGTTGCAGAAGTTGCGGTAACCCTCGACGCGACCCATGTCGAACTTGATGTCGCGGCCGGTGGTGGCCAGGGAGCAGAAGGTGAAGCGCAGGGCATCGGTGCCGTAGCTGGCGATGCCGTCGGCGAATTCGGCGCGGGTCTGCTTCTCGATGGCTTTCTGCAGTTTCGGCTGCATCAGGCCGGTGGTGCGCTTCTGCACCAGGGTTTCGAGGTCGATACCGTCGATGATGTCCAGCGGGTCGAGGACGTTGCCCTTGGACTTGGACATCTTCTGGCCCTGGCCGTCGCGGACCAGGCCGTGCACGTACACGGTCTTGAACGGAACCTGCGGCGTGCCGTCTTCGTTCTTCACCAGGTGCATGGTGAGCATGATCATCCGGGCGACCCAGAAGAAAATGATGTCGAAGCCGGTGACCAGCACGTCGGTCGGGTGGAAGGTCTTGAGGAAGTCGGTCTGTTCCGGCCAGCCCAGGGTGGAGAAGGTCCACAGGCCCGAGCTGAACCAGGTGTCGAGCACGTCGTTGTCCTGCTGCAGGGCAACGTCCGGACCGAGGTTGTGCTTGGCTCGCACTTCGGCTTCATCGCGGCCGACATAGACCTTGCCCGATTCGTCGTACCAGGCCGGAATCCGGTGGCCCCACCACAGCTGGCGGCTGATGCACCAGTCCTGGATGTCGCGCATCCAGGAGAAGTACATGTTCTCGTACTGCTTGGGCACGAAGGCGATGCGGCCGTCTTCCACAGCAGCGATGGCAGGTTCCGCCAGCGGCTTGGTGGAGACGTACCACTGGTCGGTGAGCCACGGCTCGATGACGGTGCCGGAGCGGTCGCCCTTCGGTACTTTCAGGGCGTGGTCGTCGACGCTGACCAGCAGGCCGGCGGCGTCGAAGGCGGCCACGATCTGTTTGCGCGCTTCGAAACGATCCAGGCCCACGTACTCGGCCGGGATCTTGCCGTCGACGGTTTCGTTGAGGCTGCCGTCCAGGTTGAACACCTGGCAGGCCGGCAGCACGGCGGCGTTCTTGTCGAAGATGTTGAGCAGCGGCAGGTTGTGGCGCTTGCCGACTTCGTAATCGTTGAAATCGTGGGCCGGGGTGATTTTCACGCAGCCGGTGCCGAATTCAGGGTCGCAGTAGTCATCGGCAATGATCGGGATGCGCCGGCCGACCAGGGGCAGTTCGACGAACTTGCCGATCAGCGCCTTGTAACGCTCGTCTTCAGGGTTCACCGCAACGGCGGAGTCGCCGAGCATGGTTTCCGGACGAGTGGTGGCGACGATCAGGTAGTCGTTGCCTTCAGCGGTCTTGGCGCCGTCGGCCAGTGGATATTTCAGGTTCCACAGGAAGCCTTTCTCGTCGTGATTTTCCACTTCCAGATCGGAAATCGCCGTGTGCAGCTTGGTGTCCCAGTTCACCAGGCGCTTGCCGCGGTAGATCAGACCATCTTCGTGCAGGCGCACGAAGGCTTCCTTCACCGCTTCCGACAGGCCGTCGTCCATGGTGAAGCGCTCGCGGCTCCAGTCCACGGAGGAGCCCAGGCGGCGGATCTGGCGGCTGATGTTGCCCCCGGACTGATCCTTCCACTCCCAGACTTTCTCGAGGAATTTTTCCCGGCCCAGATCGTGGCGATTCTGGCCCTGGGCTTCGATCTGACGCTCCACCAGCATCTGCGTGGCGATACCGGCGTGGTCGGTACCCGGCTGCCACAGGGTGTTGCGACCCTGCATGCGGCGGAAGCGGATCAGGGCGTCCATGATCGCGTTGTTGAAGCCGTGGCCCATGTGCAGGCTGCCGGTGACGTTCGGCGGCGGGATCATGATGGTGTAGGAGTCGCCCGCGCCTTGCGGGGCGAAGTAGTTCTCGGACTCCCAGGTCTGGTACCAGGAAGTTTCAATGGCGTGCGGCTGGTAGGTCTTATCCATGCGCGGCGGGACCCTATTGGCATTTATTCAGGAAAAGCCGGGAAGTATAGCGGAGGGCGGCAGCAGCAAGCCACAAGCGGCAAGCGACAAGATGGCCATGCCCGGCTTTTGCGTGTGGCTTATGGTTTGCCGCTGGTGGCTGCTGCGAGCAGGCGTTCCAGGCGGGCGTCGAGGCGACGCTTGATCTCGGTTTCGATGTGCGGGGCGAAATCGTCGATCACGTCTTGCATGATCAGCTGGGCAGCGGCACGCAGTTCGGTATCCAGGTGCAGCAGGGCATCGGCGCTGTTGCTGGCAGGGGCAGGTTTGGCTGCGGGAGCGGTCGCTGGAGCTGGAGCTGGAGCTGGAGCTGGAGCTGGAGCAGGGGCTGGAGCAGGGGCTGGTGCCGTCACTTGAATTGGTGCCGGTGCCGGTGCAGCTTGCGGTTTGGCTTGCGCTGCGGGTGCAGCTTCGGTTTCGTCAGGTTGCTGGCTGCCGACCATGTCGAACAGCAGGGGGATTTGCACTTCGCCGCTCACGGTTTCGGTCAGCAGTGGCGGTTGCAGATTGTCATCGCCGAGCAGTTGACGGATCGACTCGAGGTCGTCCAGCAGATGCGCGGGTTTTTGCAGCGGGTTGGGAGTGTCCATCGGGTGCTCAGAGTCGCTGTAAACGGTGATCTTGCAGAGGATAGCCCTGTTCGCGATAGAAACGGAAACTCTCGCGGGCCGCCTGACGAATAGTCGGGTCTTCCACCACTACTTCGGCAATTCGGGCAAAGCGCGGTGCAAAGGCCGGTACTTTCAGGTCCAGGTTCACCAGCAGGTCGTTGTGTTCGCCAGGGTCCTGGCCCAAGCCCAGCACGATCAGGCCGTCGGCTTCGCTTTCTGCCGGGCCGTGGGGAACGAAGGCTTCGCCCTTGAAGCGCCACAGGCGGGCATCGAGTTCGTCCCGTTGTTGTGCGTCGCTGCAATGCAGGTAGATGCGATGGCCCATGCGCCAGGCCTTGTCGGTGAGCTTGCAGGCAAAATCCAGGCGCGCCGCAGGGTCCGCGCTGGGAAGAATGTAGAAGTCGACTTTGGTCATTGGGATTCCTGAGCCGGAAAGGGCGCCGCCTTCGAGCGACACCCTCCGCGGTCATGGTTTTCAGGCTTTGGCGCGGTCCAGCAGGTATTGGGTCAGCAGGGGGACGGGGCGGCCGGTGGCGCCCTTGTCCTTGCCGCCGCTGGTCCAGGCGGTGCCGGCGATATCCAGGTGCGCCCAGTTCAGGTTCTTGGTGAAGCGCGAGAGGAAGCACGCGGCAGTGATGGTCCCGGCCTTCGGCCCGCCAATGTTGGCGATATCGGCGAACGGGCTGTCCAGTTGTTCCTGGTACTCATCGAACAGCGGCAGTTGCCAGGCGCGGTCGTCGGCTTGCTGGCCGGCGCTGAGCAGTTGGCCGATCAACTCGTCGTTGTTGCCCAGCAGGCCGGACGTGTGGGCGCCCAGGGCGACCACGCAAGCACCGGTCAGGGTGGCGATGTCGATCACGGCCTGGGGCTTGAAGCGTTCGGCGTAGGTCAGGGCGTCGCACAGCACCAGACGGCCTTCGGCGTCGGTATTGAGGATTTCCACGGTCTGGCCGCTCATGGTGGTGACGATATCGCCAGGCCGTGCAGCGCCGCCGCTGGGCATGTTCTCGGCGCAGGCCAGGATGCATACCAGGTTGATCGGCAGTTGCAGTTCGAGCACGGCGCGCAGGGTGCCGAACACGCTGGCGGCGCCGCCCATGTCGTATTTCATTTCGTCCATGCCGGCGCCCGGCTTGAGGCTGATGCCGCCGGTGTCGAAGGTGATGCCCTTGCCCACCAGGGCAAACGGTTTCTCGGATTTTTTGCCGCCGTTGTATTGCATGACGATCAGGCGCGGCGGCTGGTCGCTGCCCTGGCCTACGGCATAGAACGAGCCCATGCCCAGCTCCTTGATCTTCTTCTCATCAAGGACTTCGACTTTCAGGCCCTTGAACTCCTTGCCCAGGGCCTTGGCCTGTTCACCCAGAAACGTCGGGTGGCAAACGTTCGGCGGCAGGTTGCCCAGGTCGCGGGTAAAAGCCATGCCTTTGGCGATGGCTTGGGCGTGGGTCACGCCGCGCTCGACTTCAGCCTGGGCGGCCTTGATGGTCAGCAGGGTGATTTTCTTCAGGGCGCGGGGTTCGGCTTTCTGGCTCTTGTAGCGATCGAATACGTAACCGCCGTCCACCAGGGTTTCGGCCAGCAGACGGGTCTTGCCATAGCTGTCGCGGCCTTTGACCACGACTTCGTCCAGAGCCAGCACGGCATCGCTGCCGCCCAGGCCCTTGAGGGTGGTAAGTACACCGCTGATGATCTTACGGAACGGGCGGTCGCCCAGTTCCTCATCCTTGCCGACGCCCACCAGCAGCAGGCGTTCCGCCTTCAGCTTGGCCACGCCGTGCAGCAGCAGGCTCTGGCCGACCTTGCCGGCCAGATCGCCGCGCTTGAGTACGGCGCTGATGGCGCCGCCGCTGAGTTCGTCGAGTTGCTTGGCCACGTTGCCGAGTTTGCGGCCTTCGCCGACGGCGACCACCAGGGTGGCGGTCTTCAACGTTTCCGGGCTAGCGCTTTTTACAACCAGTTCCATGTCTGGGTCCCTGAATGAATGGTCAAAGAGCGCAGGAAAGACTCCGGCGCGGGGCTTGTCTATATAGAAGAAGGCGTCGCGTGCTGCCGACGACAAAGCCGCCAGTTTGAACCTCGCCCGTTGCGGCTGACAACCCTCGTCTTGGCCAAGTTCGCTGCTTTAGAGCGTCGGGTGAGCATCCTCCGTGACAGGCGCGCGCAATCACAGGATAATGCGCCATCTTTTTTTCGGCGGCCCTGTCTCTGGGGCCGGCTCGATACGTTTGCTTGTTCGGCCGCCTTAGCCTGACAACCCTGGAGTGTCTGGTTTGATCGTCTTTCGTTATCTATCCCGCGAAGTCCTGTTGACCCTGAGTGCCGTGAGTGCGGTGCTGCTGGTCATCATCATGAGCGGACGCTTCGTCAAGTTCCTCGCACAAGCCGCCTCGGGCGCCCTGGACCCGGGCTCGCTGTTCCTGATCATGGGCTTTCGTCTGCCGGGCTTTTTGCAACTGATCCTGCCATTGGGACTGTTCCTGGGCATTCTCCTGGCTTACGGCCGGCTCTATCTCGAAAGTGAGATGACCGTGTTGTCGGCTACCGGCATGAGTCAGCAGCGTTTGCTGGGCATGACCATGATCCCGGCGGCCCTTGTGGCCCTGCTGGTGGCCTGGTTGAGCCTGAGTCTGGCGCCGCAGGGGGCCAATCAGTTCCAGTTGCTGTTGAACAAACAGGATGCACTGACCGAGTTCGACACCCTGGTGGCCGGGCGCTTCCAGGCGCTCAATGATGGTACTCGGGTGACCTATACCGAGCAGCTATCCGAGGATCGCACCAATCTTTCCGGAGTGTTCATCTCCGAAAAACGCCTGAGCCGGGAGAAAAAGGACCAGGGCATTTCGGTGCTGGTGGCCGAGAAGGGGCACCAGGACATTCGTCCCGATGGCAATCGCTACCTGATCCTGGAAAACGGCTATCGCTATGACGGCAATCCAGGTGAGGCCAACTACCGGGTGATCAAGTACGACACCTACGGCGTGCTGCTGGAGCGGCCGGATGTCAGCGACGAAGTCACCGATCGCGATGCCATGCCCACTGCTGATCTGATCGGCAAGGATGACCTGCGGGCCCGTGCCGAGCTGCAATGGCGCCTGTCTCTGCCATTGCTGGTGTTTATCGTGACCTTGATGGCTGTGCCGTTGTCTCGGGTCAACCCGCGCCAGGGCCGCTTCCTCAAGCTGATCCCGGCCATCCTGCTGTATATGGCGTACCTGACTATCCTGATCGCGGTACGTGGCGCCATGGAGAAAGGCAAGATCTCGCCAGCCCTGGGGCTGTGGTGGGTTCACCTGATGTTCCTGGCGATTGGTCTGGGTTTGATGTACTGGGAACCGTTGCGTTTGAAGATGGCGAGTCGTCGCGGCATGAAGGAGATGGCTCGTGGTTAAGCTCGATCGCTACATCGGTAGCAGTGTGTTCATGGCTATTCTCGCGGTCCTGGGGATCATCCTCGGGCTGGCTTCGCTGTTTGCCTTCATCGATGAGATGGGCAGTGTCAGCGATACCTACACCGTGATGGATGTGATGAGCTACGTGGCGCTCACTGCTCCGCGCCGGGTCTATGAAATGTTGCCGATGGCCGGCCTGATCGGCTGCCTGATCGGTCTTGGCTCCCTGGCCAGCAACAGCGAGCTGACCATCATGCGTGCTGCCGGCGTTTCTGTCGGTCGTATCGTCTGGGCGGTGATGAAGCCGATGCTGGTGCTGATGCTGGTGGGCGTGCTGGTGGGCGAGTACGTCGCGCCGGCCACCGAGACCCAGGCCCAGGCCAGTCGCGCCCTGGCCCAGGGTTCCGGTGATGCCCAGAGCTCCAAGCGCGGTCTGTGGCACCGCCAGGGCGAGGAGTTCATCCATATCAACGCAGTGCAGCCCAATGGCCTGCTGTATGGCGTGACTCGCTATCACTTCGATGACAGTCACCACATGTTGTCGTCGAGTTTTGCCCGTCAGGCACGGTTCCATGAGAACTACTGGCAGTTGACTGATGTCACCACCACCTATTTCCGTGACGGTCACACCGAGGTCATCAGCGTGCCTGATGAACGTTGGGATGTGGCCCTGAGTCCGCAACTGCTGAGCACCGTGGTCATGGCGCCGGAGTCCCTGTCCATCAGCGGTCTGTGGGGCTATATCCATTATCTGGCCGACCAGGGTCTGAACAATGGCCGCTACTGGCTGGCGTTCTGGGTCAAGGTGCTGCAGCCGTTGGTGACGGCAGCCCTGGTGCTGATGGCGATTTCCTTCATTTTCGGACCGCTGCGTTCGGTGACCCTGGGGCAGCGGGTATTCACCGGCGTATTGGTGGGCTTCACCTTCCGTATCGCCCAGGACCTGCTGGGCCCTTCGAGCCTGGTGTTCGGCTTCTCGCCGCTGTTCGCGGTGCTGGTGCCGGCGGGTATCTGTGCCATTGCCGGTTTCTGGCTATTGCGCCGAGCCGGCTGATTCATTGGCTCTACCAGGCGATTAGCGCAACGCCCCGGTCCTTGATCGGGGCGTTTTTGCATTTGACAAACGCTGATAGGCGAGCGTGACGCTCGTGCCGAGTATCAGGTACAATTCCCGGCTATTTTTCGGCGGGCCCTGCCTGCAGCCTTTTTGAGTGTTCATCCGTGAGTGATTTGAGTCATATCCGCAATTTCTCCATCATCGCCCACATTGACCATGGCAAGTCGACTCTGGCCGATCGTTTTATCCAGATGTGCGGCGGCCTGGCCGATCGCGAAATGGAAGCCCAGGTTCTGGACTCCATGGACCTTGAACGTGAGCGCGGGATCACCATCAAGGCCCACAGTGTCACCCTCTATTACAAAGCCAAAGATGGCATCACCTACCAGCTGAACTTCATCGATACCCCGGGCCACGTGGACTTCACTTATGAAGTCAGTCGCTCCCTGGCGGCCTGTGAAGGTGCTCTGCTGGTGGTGGACGCCGGTCAGGGTGTTGAGGCCCAGTCGGTAGCCAACTGCTACACCGCCATTGAGCAAGGCCTGGAAGTCATGCCGGTGCTGAACAAGATCGACCTGCCACAGGCCGATCCGGAGCGGGTCAAGGAAGAGATCGAGAAGATCATCGGTATCGATGCCACCGATGCCGTGACTTGCAGCGCCAAGACCGGCCTGGGCGTGGACGAGGTGCTTGAGCGCCTGGTCGCCACTATCCCGGCTCCTACCGGCAATATCGAAGACCCACTGCAAGCACTGATCATTGACTCCTGGTTCGACAACTACCTGGGCGTTGTGTCCCTGGTGCGTGTGCGTCACGGCCGGGTGAAGAAGGGCGACAAGATCCTGGTGAAATCCACCGGCAAGATCCACCTGGTGGACAGCGTCGGCGTCTTCAACCCGAAACACACCGCCACCACTGACCTCAAGGCCGGTGAAGTGGGCTTCATCATCGCCGGCATCAAGGACATTCACGGGGCACCGGTGGGTGACACCCTGACCTTGAGTTCGACCCCAGACGTGGAAGTACTGCCAGGCTTCAAGCGCATTCAGCCGCAGGTCTATGCCGGCCTGTTCCCGGTCAGCTCCGACGACTTCGAGGATTTCCGCGAAGCCTTGCAGAAACTCACCCTCAACGACTCGTCGCTGCAGTACACCCCGGAAAGCTCCGACGCCCTGGGCTTCGGCTTCCGTTGCGGGTTCCTCGGCATGCTGCACATGGAGATCATCCAGGAGCGCCTGGAGCGCGAATACGACCTGGACCTGATCACCACGGCGCCGACGGTGATCTTCGAGCTGCAGTTGAAGAACGGTGAAACGATCTATGTCGACAACCCGTCCAAACTTCCGGATCTGTCGGCGATTGAAGACATGCGCGAGCCGATCGTGCGGGCCAATATTCTTGTGCCGCAAGAGCACCTGGGCAACGTCATAACCCTGTGCATCGAGAAGCGTGGCGTGCAGCACGACATGCTGTTCCTTGGTAGCCAGGTCCAGGTGACCTACGATCTGCCGATGAACGAAGTGGTACTGGACTTCTTTGACCGCCTGAAATCCACCAGCCGCGGCTATGCTTCGCTGGATTACCATTTCGATCGCTACCAGTCGGCTAATCTGGTCAAGCTGGATGTATTGATCAACGGTGAGAAAGTCGACGCCCTGGCGTTGATCGTCCACCGTGACAACGCCCACTACAAAGGGCGTGCGTTGACCGAGAAGATGAAGGAACTGATTCCTCGGCAGATGTTTGACGTGGCAATCCAGGCCGCCATTGGCGGGCAGATTGTGGCGCGGACAACCGTCAAGGCGCTCAGAAAGAACGTACTGGCCAAATGCTACGGTGGCGACGTCAGCCGTAAGCGCAAGCTGTTGGAAAAGCAGAAGGCCGGTAAGAAACGCATGAAGCAAGTGGGCAACGTGGAAATTCCACAAGAAGCCTTCCTTGCCGTGCTCAGGTTGGATAGTTAGGTCCTATGTCACTAAATTTCCCGCTGTTGCTGGTCATCGCTGTCTTTGTCTGCGGTCTCTTGGCGTTGCTCGACCTGGTGTTTCTGGCACCGCGTCGGCGCTCGGCCATCGCCAACTATCAGGGCAGCGTCAGCCAGCCGGATGGGCTGGTGGTCGAAAAGCTGAGCAAGGAACCGCTGCTGGTTGAGTACGGCAAGTCGTTCTTTCCGGTGCTGTTCATCGTCCTGGTGCTGCGTTCGTTCCTGGTGGAACCGTTCCAGATTCCCTCGGGCTCGATGAAGCCGACCCTGGATGTGGGCGACTTCATCCTGGTGAACAAGTTTTCTTACGGGATTCGCTTGCCGGTGATCGACAAGAAAGTCATCGAAGTCGGTGATCCGCAGCGCGGCGATGTGATGGTGTTCCGCTACCCAAGCGACCCGAACGTCAACTACATCAAGCGTGTGGTCGGCCTGCCGGGCGATGAAGTGCGCTACACCAGCGACAAACGCTTGTTCGTCAATGGTCAGCCGGTGGCGGAGCAGTTGGTCGGGGCTGAACCCGGCACCCTGGGCAGCGCTGAGCTGTACAAGGAAAAACTCGGTGCCGCCGAGCACTTGATCCGCAAGGAAATGAGTCGCTATCGGCCCGCTCCGGACGGGCGCTGGGTGGTTCCCGCCGGGCACTACTTCATGATGGGCGACAACCGCGACAACTCCAACGACAGTCGCTACTGGGACGATCCAAGTATTCCCAAGGATCTGCTGGGCATGGTTCCCGACAAGAATATCGTCGGCAAGGCCTTCGCAGTCTGGATGAGCTGGCCCGAACCGAAACTCAGCCACCTGCCGAACTTCTCGCGGGTTGGCCTGATCAAGTAATCACACACGGCGCTGTTGAACACAGCGCCGAATGCTTTTCTGGCTCTTGTATAAAACGCCCTTGCCCTCGGGCATCGCGTAACAGCTTTGTGACCAGAAGCATGCAGTCAACGATATTCAGGATGTGGATTTGAACACAGCGTTAATTGCCACCCGCACCTCGTGCGCGGCCCCTAGGATGGTGAGTTTCGGCAACGAAATCAGCGTGGGTAAACCGTGAGCGTTTCTTTGAGCCGTCTCGAGCGTCAGCTCGGTTATACCTTCAAGGACCAGGAACTGATGCTTCTGGCCCTCACCCATCGCAGCTTTGCCGGGCGCAACAATGAACGCCTGGAATTCCTCGGTGATGCCATCCTCAACTTCGTGGCCGGCGAGGCGTTGTTCGAACGCTTCCCCCAGGCCCGCGAAGGCCAGCTGTCGCGTTTGCGCGCACGCTTGGTGAAAGGTGAAACACTGGCAGTACTGGCCCGTGGTTTCGACCTGGGCGAATACCTGCGCCTGGGCTCCGGCGAATTGAAGAGCGGCGGTTTCCGTCGTGAGTCGATCCTGGCCGATGCCCTGGAAGCCCTGATTGGTGCGATCTACCTGGACGCCGGCATGGAAACCGCCCGTGACCGCGTGTTGTCCTGGCTGGCCTCGGAGTTCGAGAGCCTGACCCTGGTGGACACCAACAAGGACCCCAAGACCCGGCTGCAGGAGTTCCTCCAGTCTCGCGCCTGTGAACTGCCACGCTACGAAGTGGTGGATATCCAGGGCGAACCGCACTGCCGGACATTCTTCGTTGAATGTGAAGTCACCTTATTGAATGAAAAAAGCCGAGGTCAGGGTGTGAGCCGTCGTATTGCCGAACAGGTAGCGGCCGCCGCAGCACTGATTGCCCTGGGCGTGGAGAATGGCCATGACTGATTCAACCGCAACACGCTGTGGCTATGTCGCCATCGTCGGCCGCCCCAATGTGGGCAAGTCGACGCTGCTCAACCACATCCTCGGCCAGAAGCTGGCGATCACCTCGCGCAAGCCCCAGACCACTCGTCACAACATGCTCGGCATCAAGACCGAAGGCGCCATCCAGGCGATCTACGTCGACACCCCCGGCATGCACAAGAGCAACGAGAAGGCGCTGAACCGCTACATGAACAAGACCGCTTCGGCGGCCTTGAAAGACGTGGACGTGGTGATCTTCGTGGTGGACCGCACCAAGTGGACCGACGAGGACCAATTGGTCCTTGAGCGCGTGCAGTACGTGCAGGGGCCGGTGATCCTGGCGATCAACAAGACCGACCGCATCGAGGACAAGGCCGAGCTGATGCCGCACCTGGCCTGGCTGCAGGAGCAACTGCCGAACGCCGAGATCGTGCCGGTTTCCGCGCAGCAGGGGCATAACCTCGAAGCCCTGGAAGGCCTGATTGCCAAGCATCTGCCGGAGAACGACCACTTCTTCCCGGAAGACCAGATCACCGACCGCAGTTCCCGCTTCCTGGCGGCCGAGCTGGTGCGCGAGAAGATCATGCGCCAGCTGGGTGCCGAGCTGCCGTACCAGATCACCGTGGAAATCGAAGAGTTCAAGCAGCAGGGCAAGACCCTGCATATTCATGCCTTGATTCTCGTCGAGCGCGACGGACAGAAGAAAATCATCATTGGCGACAAGGGTGAACGGATCAAACGCATCGGCATGGAAGCGCGCAAGGACATGGAGCTGCTGTTCGACTCCAAGGTCATGCTCAACCTCTGGGTCAAGGTCAAGGGCGGCTGGTCCGACGACGAGCGCGCCTTGCGCTCCCTGGGCTACGGCGACCTCTGACGCCCTTCGCCGGCCAGCCGGCTCCTGCAGCGCCCTGTAGGAGCCGGCTGGCCGGCGAACAGTTCCAACACTTCTTTCGGACCCGGTTCCCTCTCTGCCCCTGAGATCCCTCGCAACCATGTCCAGCACCGCTCCAGTCGGCCAACTTGCCTACGTCCTGCACAGCCGCGCCTACCGCGAAAGCAGTGCATTGGTGGATTTCCTTACCCCCCAAGGTCGCCTGCGCGCTGTCCTGCGCAACGCACGGGGCAAGGCCGGTACCCTGGCGCGACCCTTCGTTCCTCTGGAAGTCGAGTTTCGCGGCCGTGGCGAGCTGAAGAACGTCGGGCGCATGGAAAGTGCCGGCATCGCATCCTGGCTCAATGGCGAAGCGCTGTTCAGTGGTCTGTATCTGAATGAACTGCTGATCCGCCTGCTACCGGCGGAAGATCCCCATCCGGCGGTATTCGACCACTACGCCGCCACCTTGCTGGCCCTGGCCGAAGGCCGGCCCCTGGAGCCCCTGCTGCGGGCCTTTGAGTGGCGCCTGCTGGACGATCTGGGCTACGGCTTCGCCCTGGACAGCGACATCCACGGCGCGCCCATCGCTGCCGATGGGCTGTATCGCCTGCAGGTGGATGCCGGACTGGAGCAGGTGTTCCTGCTGCAACCGGGCCTGTTCAATGGCACCGAGCTGCTGGCCATGGCCGAGGCCGACTGGAGCGCTCCTGGCGCGTTGTCGGCAGCCAAGCGCCTGATGCGCCAGGCCCTGGCCGTGCACCTGGGCGGCCGGCCCCTGGTCAGTCGCGAGCTGTTTCGCAAGCCTTGAGCCTGGCTGTTGTCTGACCGTCGGCATCGGTAGTCCATCTGGCGCCGCCATTGTGCGTTCGCGCAAATGGCAACAGACCCTGTTCTCCCCGTATGCTGTGCGCCGAATCTTCATTTACTCAGGAGCGCTTTCGTGACCACCAGCAATCGCATTCTTCTCGGCGTGAACATCGATCACGTTGCCACCCTGCGTCAGGCCCGCGGCACTCGTTACCCGGACCCGGTCAAGGCCGCGCTGGACGCTGAAGAAGCGGGCGCCGACGGCATCACCGTGCACCTGCGCGAAGACCGTCGGCATATCCAGGAGCGCGATGTGCTGCTGCTCAAGGACGTACTGCAGACCCGCATGAATTTCGAGATGGGCGTCACCGAAGAAATGATGGCTTTTGCCGAGCGCATCCGCCCGGCGCATATCTGCCTGGTGCCGGAAACCCGCCAGGAGCTGACCACTGAAGGAGGACTTGACGTGGCCGGGCAGGAAGCGCGGATCAAGGCGGCGGTGGAGCGCTTGTCGAAAATCGGTGCCGAAGTGTCCCTGTTTATCGACGCTGACGAGCGTCAGATCGAGGCCTCCAAGCGCGTCGGCGCACCGGCCATCGAGTTGCACACGGGTCGCTATGCCGATGCCCAGACGCCGAGTGAAGTGGCCGATGAGCTGCAGCGTATCGTCGACGGGGTTGCCGTGGGCTTGGCCCAGGGGCTGATCGTCAATGCTGGCCATGGCCTGCACTACCACAACGTTGAAGCGGTGGCGGCGATCAAGGGCATCAATGAGTTGAACATCGGCCATGCCCTGGTGGCTCATGCCCTGTTCGTCGGTTTCAAGGGAGCGGTAGCCGAGATGAAAGCGCTGATCCTGGCGGCTGCAGCCAAGGCCTGATTGCTCTTCGCCGGCAAGCTGATTCCTGCAACCTCTGTAGGAGCCGGCTTGCCAGCGAAGGTTTTCAGAGCGGCGGATTGTCTTCCGTCGGCTTGGTCTTGTTGACCCCGGGGACGTGCAGGTTGCCCTCGGCGACCTGATCGCCTTCCAACTGCGGCTGGGTCACCCAGGTCAGGATGTCGTAGTAGCGCCGGATGTTGGCCACGAAATGCACCGGCTCGCCGCCTCGGGCATAGCCGTAGCGGGTCTTGCTATACCACTGCTTCTGCGACAGCCGCGGCAGCATCTTCTTCACATCCAGCCACTTGTTCGGGTTCAGGCCTTCCCGTTCTGCCAGCTTGCGGGCGTCGTCCAGGTGGCCGGTGCCGACGTTGTAGGCGGCGAGAGCGAACCAGGTACGGTCCGGCTCCTCGATCTTGTCGTCCAGTTGTTCCTTGATGTAGGCCAGGTACTTGGCGCCGCCGCTGATGCTCTGCTTGGGGTCCAGGCGGTTGGACACGCCCATGGCCTGGGCAGTGTTCTGGGTCAGCATCATCAGTCCGCGCACGCCAGTCTTGGAGGTGACCTCGGCCTGCCACATGGATTCCTGGTAACCCACGGCCGCCAGGAGTCGCCAGTCCACCTTTTCCTGTTTGGCCGAGGCCTTGAAGTGCTTCTCGTACTTGGGCAGGCGCTGCTGCAGGTGCTGGGCGAAGGTGTAGGCGCCGACATAACCGAGCACGTCCACGTGACCGTAATAGCGGTCCTTGAGGCGTTGCAGGGTGCCGTTCTTCTCGACCTTGTCGAGGAAGCTGTTGATTTCGTTGAGCAGGCTGTTGTCGTCACCGGCGGCCACGGCCCAACTCTGGCTGCGGGCGTCCCCGAGGTCGAAGGCCACCCGCACCTTGGGGAAGTACACCTGGTTCATCGCCAGTTCGTTGGAGTCCACCAGGGTCAGGTCGATCTGTCCCTCGTCCACCATGCGCAGCAGGTCCACGACTTCCACGGCGTCGGACTCTTCGTATTCGATCCCGGGGTACTTGAGCTTGAGCTCCGCCAGTTGCTCTGCGTGACTGCTGCCCTTGAGCACCATGATGCGCTTGCCCACCAGGTTCTGTGCGCTGGTGGGCCGGGACTGGCCATTGCGATAGATGACTTGCGGGGTGACTTCCAGATACGGATGGGAAAACCGGACTTGCTGCTTGCGCTTTTCGCTGCCGACCAGGCCGGCGGCGGCCAGCACCGGGCCCTTGGGTTGACCCAGTTGGTTGAACAGATCGTCGAGGTTGTCGGCGGTCTCGATCTTCAGCTCCACCCCTAGATCATCGGCGAAGCGCTTCACCAGCTCGTACTCGAAGCCGGTTTCGCCGTTGCGGTCCTGAAAGTAGGTGGCGGGGCTGTTACGGGTGATCACCCGCAGCACGCCATCCTCCTTTACGCGCTCAAGGGTGCTGGGTTTCTCAACACAGGCGCCGAGCATCAGGAAGAGTCCGGTTACGATGAGCCACTTGGCGCAGCGCGGACGTAAAGCCATAGGGGAAAACATTGGCGCAGTATACGCAAAGGATAACGGCCGCCATATCTCGACAGCGAAGGGCTTGTCTGCTAGCGCCGGGTGGCCTGGGCTGGAGGCCTCAAGAATGGGGCTTCGGGCGTCTATGTGACGATTAAAATAACCTACGGCAATGACCTTGATGAGCCTTTGTTATAGGCCGTCGGGTCTGGGCCGACGTCCGGGGGCACCCCGGTTTGCGTTTCGAGTGCCGATGCCAACGGTTTACGTTAGAATGCACGGCCTCAAAGCACACCCCCCTTCCCGAGGCTGTCCCGAAGATGTTGATCCTGCGCGGCGCTCCTGCCCTTTCTGCCTTTCGCCACAGCAAACTCCTTGAGCAACTGAGCCAGAAGGTTCCGGCTGTCAGTGGCTTGTATGCTGAATTCGCTCACTTCGCCGAAGTCACCGGCGTCCTGACCGGCGACGAACAGCAGGTGCTTGCGCGCCTTCTGAAGTACGGCCCAAGTGTTCCGGTACAAGAGCCGACCGGCCGTCTGTTCCTGGTCTTGCCGCGTTTCGGCACCATCTCGCCCTGGTCGAGCAAGGCCAGCGACATCGCCCGTAACTGTGGCCTGGCGAAGATCCAGCGCCTGGAGCGTGGTATCGCTTTCTACGTCGCCGGTGAGTTCAGCGACGCTGACGCGCAGTTGATCGCCGAAGCGCTGCACGATCGCATGACTCAGATCGTCGTGGGTAACCTGGAGCAGGCTGCCGGCTTGTTCAGCCACGCCGAACCCAAGCCGCTGACGGCCATCGACATTCTCGGCGGTGGTCGCGCCGCGTTGGAAAAAGCCAACAGCGAACTGGGCCTGGCCCTGGCCGAAGACGAAATCGATTACCTGATGAACGCCTTCCAGGGCCTCAAGCGTAATCCCCACGACATCGAACTGATGATGTTCGCCCAGGCCAACTCCGAGCACTGTCGCCACAAGATTTTCAACGCCAGTTGGGACATCGACGGCCAGAGCCAGGAAAAAAGCCTGTTCGGCATGATCAAGAACACCTACCAGATGCACAGCGAAGGTGTGCTTTCTGCTTATAAGGACAACGCGGCGGTCATCGTCGGTTCCGTTGCCGGGCGTTTCTACCCGAACCCTGATACCCGCCAATACGGTGCGGTGCAGGAGCCGGTGCACATCCTGATGAAGGTCGAGACCCACAACCACCCGACTGCCATTGCTCCATTCCCTGGCGCCTCCACCGGTTCCGGCGGCGAAATCCGTGACGAAGGCGCTACCGGTCGCGGCGCCAAGCCGAAAGCCGGCCTCACCGGTTTTACCGTGTCCAACCTGCAGATCCCGGGCTTCGAGCAGCCGTGGGAAGTGCCGTATGGCAAGCCAGAGCGCATCGTCACCGCCCTCGACATCATGATCGAAGGCCCGCTGGGCGGCGCTGCGTTCAACAACGAATTCGGCCGTCCGGCCCTGACCGGTTATTTCCGTACCTTCGAGCAATCCATTACCACGCCTCGTGGCGATGAAGTTCGTGGTTACCACAAGCCGATCATGCTGGCAGGCGGCATGGGCAATATCCGTGACGAACACGTGCAGAAAGGCGAGATCATCGTCGGCTCCAAGCTGATCGTCCTCGGCGGTCCGGCCATGCTCATCGGTCTGGGCGGCGGCGCGGCATCCTCCATGGCCACCGGCACCAGCTCGGCGGACCTGGATTTTGCTTCGGTACAACGTGAAAACCCGGAAATGGAACGCCGTTGCCAGGAAGTCATCGACCGTTGCTGGCAACTGGGGGACAACAACCCCATCAGCTTCATCCACGACGTGGGTGCCGGCGGCCTGTCCAACGCCTTCCCGGAACTGGTCAACGACGGCGGCCGTGGCGGTCGCTTCGAACTGCGCAACATCCCCAACGACGAGCCGGGCATGGCCCCGCACGAAATCTGGTCCAACGAATCCCAGGAGCGTTATGTCCTGGCGGTGGGCGCAGCAGACTTCGAGCGCTTCAAGGCCATCTGCGAGCGCGAGCGTTGCCCATTCGCGGTGGTCGGCGAAGCCACTGCCGAGCCACAGCTGACCGTGACCGACAGCCACTTCGGCAACAGCCCGGTGGACATGCCGCTGGAAGTGCTGCTGGGCAAGGCCCCGCGCATGCACCGTTCGGCGGTTCGGGAAACCGAGTTGGGTGATGATTTCGATCCAAGCAGCCTGGATATCGCCGAGAGCATCGAGCGCGTTCTGCACCACCCGGCCGTGGCCAGCAAGAGCTTCCTGATCACCATCGGCGACCGCACCATCACCGGCCTCGTGGCCCGTGACCAGATGGTCGGCCCGTGGCAGGTGCCGGTGGCCGACGTGGCCGTGACCGCCACCAGTTTCGACGTCTACACCGGTGAAGCCATGGCCATGGGCGAGCGCACGCCGCTGGCCCTGCTGGATGCCCCGGCGTCCGGCCGCATGGCGATCGGCGAAACCCTGACCAACATCGCGGCGTCGCGGATCAACAAGATCAGCGACATCAAGCTCTCCGCCAACTGGATGTCGGCTGCCGGCCACCCGGGCGAAGACGCGCGTCTGTACGACACCGTCAAGGCCGTGGGCATGGAGCTGTGCCCAGAGCTGGGCATCACCATCCCGGTGGGCAAGGACTCGATGTCCATGGCCACCCGCTGGAACGAAGAAGGCGTGGACAAGAGCGTCACCTCGCCGCTGTCGCTGATCGTCACCGGCTTCGCGCCTGTGGCGGACATTCGTCAGACCCTGACCCCGCAACTGCGCATGGACAAGGGCACCACCGACCTGATCCTGATCGACCTCGGTCGCGGTCAGAACCGCATGGGCGCCTCGATCCTGGCCCAGACCCACGGCAAGCTCGGCAAGCAAGCGCCGGACGTCGATGACGCCGAAGACCTGAAAGCCTTCTTTGCGGTGATCCAGGGCCTCAACGCCGACGGTCACCTGCTGGCCTACCACGACCGTTCCGATGGCGGTCTGCTGGTCACTGCCGTGGAAATGGCCTTCGCCGGTCACTGCGGCCTGAACCTGAGCCTCGACGCTGTCGCGGAAAACGCTGCGGAAATCGCCGCCATCCTGTTCAACGAAGAGCTGGGTGCGGTGATCCAGGTGCGTCAGGACGCCACTCCTGACGTGCTGGCCCAGTTCAGCGCCGCCGGCCTGGGCGACTGCGTGGCCGTGATCGGCCAGCCGATCAACAACGGTGAAGTGAGCATCTCCTACAACGGCGAAAGCGTATTCACCGGCCAGCGTCGTCTGCTGCAGCGTCAGTGGGCAGAAACCAGCTACCAGATCCAGCGCCTGCGGGACAACGCCGAGTGCGCCGAGCAGGAATTCGATGTCCTGCTGGAAGAAGACAACCCGGGCCTGAGTGTCAAGCTGGGCTTCGACGTCAACCAGGACATCGCCGCGCCGTACATCAAGAAAGGCGTGCGTCCCCAGGTGGCGGTGCTGCGTGAGCAGGGCGTCAACGGCCAGGTGGAAATGGCTGCGGCTTTCGACCGCGCCGGCTTCAATGCCATCGACGTGCACATGAGCGACATCCTCGCCGGTCGTGTCGACCTCAACGACTTCAAGGGCATGGTTGCCTGCGGCGGCTTCTCCTACGGCGACGTACTGGGTGCCGGTGAAGGCTGGGCCAAGTCGGCGCTGTTCAACAGCCGCGCGCGGGATGCCTTCCAAGGCTTCTTCGAACGTACCGACAGCTTCACCCTGGGTGTGTGCAACGGTTGCCAGATGATGTCCAACCTGCACGAGCTGATCCCGGGCAGCGAGTTCTGGCCGCACTTCGTGCGCAACCGCTCCGAGCAGTTCGAAGCCCGGGTAGCCATGGTCCAGGTCCAGGAGTCGAACTCGATCTTCCTGCAGGGCATGGCCGGTTCGCGGATGCCGATTGCCATCGCCCACGGTGAAGGTCATGCGGAGTTCGAAAGCGAAGAGGCGCTGCTGGAAGCCGATCTGTCCGGCTGCGTGGCCCTGCGCTTCGTCGACAACCACGGCAAGGTCACCGAGCGTTACCCGGCCAACCCGAACGGCTCGCCGCGCGGGATCACCGGCCTCACCAGCCGCGACGGTCGCGTCACCATCATGATGCCGCACCCTGAGCGGGTGTTCCGTGCCGTGCAGAACTCCTGGCGTCCGGATGACTGGAACGAAGACGCGGCGTGGATGCGCATGTTCCGCAACGCTCGCGCCTGGGTGAACTGAGACTGATGTACAAGCTCAGCTTCTTCGTGCCTCCCAGCCATGTGGAGCAGGTCAAGAGCGCCGTATTTGCCGCCGGTGGCGGACGTATCGGCGCCTATGACCAGTGCGCCTGGCAGGTGCTCGGCCAGGGCCAGTTTCGCCCGCTGGACGGCAGCCAGCCGTTTCTCGGGCAGACCGGTCAGGTGGAGCGAGTGGAGGAATGGAAAGTCGAGCTGGTGGTGGCCGATGAACTGATTGCTGATGCAGTGGCGGCCCTCAAGCAGAGCCATCCCTACGAGACGCCGGCCTATGAAGTCTGGCGTCTGGAAGCGTTCTGAGGTTATCCACCGATAAAAAGCCCGCTGCACCGGAGACGGTCAGCGGGCTTTTTTGTGGGCCTTTTCAGGCAAGCCGGCACCTATAGGAACGGTGTAGGTGCCGGCTTGCCGGCGAAGGCGGCTTCAGACGCTCGCCTCCACCTTCTTGTGCAGCAGCGTTTGCAGAGCGGTCTGCAATCCCCCAGCCTTCTCGCCAATCAGCACGTGCCAGACATCCCCCTCCAGGCGCCGCGTACCCTGGCAGCCCAGGGCATTGAGCGCCGACTCCGACAGACTGCGGCTGTCACTGAGTTGCACCCGCAAACGGGTCAGGGCCACGCAATCCATCTGCAACAGATTTTCCCGACCACCCAAGGCGTTGAGCCACTGCTGGGCTTCCTGGTTGGATACTTCGATCGATTGGGACGCCTCGACTGGTGCCGCTGGCGCCGCGACCGGGGTTGCCACCGGCAGCGCTAGACGAATCTGGTCGGCGATACTGTCGGCCATCGGTCCCACCACCACCTGCAAGCTGCCGCCCTTGCCGGGGCGTACCACAGCCATGGCGCCCAAGGTTTTCAGTTCGGCGTCCACAGCCAGGCTGCGATCCGCCAGTTCCAGGCGCAGGCGCGTGGTGCAAGCGCCGACAGTGATCAGGTTGCTCGCGCCGCCCAGGGCCTTGATGTAGGCCGCGGCACGCTGATCGGCGTTGAGTTCGGATTTCTCGCCGGATGGGCTGTCTTCGCGTCCCGGTGTCTTCAGGTTGAAGCGGCGGATGCAGAAGTCGAACACCAGGTAGTACACCACCGCATACAGCAGCCCCACCGGAAACACCTTCCAGCCATTGGTGGAACGGCCCCAGCCCAGGGCCATGTCGATGGCACCACCGGAGAAGGTGAAGCCCAGGTGGATGTTCAGCAGATTGGTCAGGGCCATGGCCAGGCCCGTCAGCAGTGCATGCACCAGGTACAACAGGGGCGCGAGGAACATGAAGGCGAATTCGATGGGCTCGGTGACCCCGGTCAGAAAGGAGGTCAGGGCCATGGACAGGAAGATCCCGCCCATCACCTTGCGCCGCTCCGGCCGGGTGTTGCGGTACATCGCCAGGCAGGCGGCGGGCAGGCCGAACAGCATCACCGGGAACATCCCGGTCATGAACTGGCCGCCTTTGGGGTCGCCGGCGAAATAGCGGGTCAGGTCGCCAGTGACCACCGCGCCGGTGCTCGGGTCGGTGAAACTGCCAAAGATGAACCAGGCCATGTTGTTGAGGATGTGGTGCAGGCCGGTGATGATCAGCAGGCGATTGAACACACCGAAGACGAAGGCGCCGAAGCTGCCGCTTTCCAGCAGCAACTGGCCAAAGCTGTTGATGCCGTGCTGGATTGGCGGCCAGATCAGACCGAACGCCACCCCCAGGCCCACGGCGGTAAAGCCGGTGGCGATGGGCACGAAGCGCCGACCGCCGAAAAACGCCAGGTACTCCGGCAGTTTGATGTCCTTGAAGCGGTTGTACAGCGCGCCGGCCATCAGCCCGCTGATGATCCCGGCGAGCATGCCCATGTTGATGCTGGCGTCCAGCACCTTGAGGGTCGAGATCATCACCAGGTAGCCAATGGCCCCGGCGAGTCCGGCGGTGCCGTTGTTGTCCTTGGCAAAGCCCACGGCGATGCCGATGGCGAAGATCAGCGCCAGGTTGCCGAAGATCGACTGTCCGGCATCGTGGATGATGGGAATGTTCAGCAGATCGGTGTCACCCAGGCGCAGCAGCAGGCCGGCAATCGGCAGGATGGCAATGGGTAGCATCAGCGCCCGGCCGAGGCGTTGCAGGCCCTCGATGAAATACTGGTACATGGCGTCTCTCCTGGAATTCTTGTTATGAGTGCAGAGGCCAAAGCCGTTCGCAGGCCTGACGGACTGCGGTGGCGCCGGGCAGGTTGAGCAGCGGTTGGCTGAGGTTGCGGCATTGGCCGGCGTCCAGTTGGCGAACCCGGTCCTTGATCTCGCCGATCTGAGGCGGGCTGACCGACAGCTCGCTGACCCCCAGGCCAATCAGGACGGGGGTGGCCAGCGGATCGGAAGCCAGTGCACCGCAAACCCCGACCCAGCGTCCGTGGCGCTCGGCGCCGGCACAGGTCTGAGCGATCAGCCGCAGCAGGGCGGGGTGCAGGGCATCGACCCGGGCTGCCAGGCCAGCGTGGTCGCGGTCCATGGCCAGGGTGTACTGGGACAGGTCGTTGGTGCCGATGGACAGGAAGTCGGCGTGTTCCGCCAGTTGCTCGGCCATCAGCGCGGCAGCCGGTACTTCGATCATCACCCCCAGCTCCGGGCGCTGGCTCAGTCCCAGTTCCACCGCAAGCCGATCCAGGCGCTGACGGATATGCAGCAGTTCGGCCACTTCGGTGACCATGGGCAGCATGATCCGGCAGCGCTGCACCGGGCTGACCTGGAGCAGCGCCCGCAGTTGCTGGTCCAGCAGTTCCGGGCGGGCCTGGGCCAGGCGGATGCCCCGCAGGCCCAGCACTGGGTTGGCTTCCACTGGCAGAGGCAGGTAGTCCAGTTGCTTGTCGCCGCCGACATCGATGGTGCGGATGATCACCGGCTTGTCGCCCATGGCATCCAGCACCGCTTGATAGGCCTGTAGCTGCTCGGCTTCATCCGGAGCGGTCAGGCGATCGACGAACAGGAACTCGGTGCGCAGCAGGCCGACGCCATCAGCGCCACCCTGGTGGGCGTCCCGGGCTTCATTGCTGGAAGCCACGTTGGCTACCACCTCGATCTGCTGGCCGTCCTGGGTCAGGGCGGACTCATGGGCTTTTTGCTGTTGCAGTGCACGGCGCTGGCGTAGGGTTTCACCAGCCTGTTGCACCTGTGCGATGCGCTGCGGGTCGGGTGCCAGTTCCAGGCGCCCGCCGTCGGCATCCAGCACCACCTGGCGGTCGCCGTCCAGGCCCAGCACTTCCGGACCCATGGCCACCAGACAGGGCAGGCCTTTGCCGCGGGCGAGGATCGCCACATGGGAGGTGGCGCCACCGGCGGCCATGCACAGCCCGGCCACGCCCTGGGCGCTGAGTTGCAACAGGTCGGAAGGGGTCAACTCCTCAGCGGCGACGATCGCTCCGGGTGGCAGGTCGTAGTGCCAGGCTTCGCCCAGCAAGGCCCGCAGAACGCGTTGCTGCAGGTCTCGCAGGTCGTTGGCGCGTTCGGCCAGCAGCGGATTGTCCAGTTGTTGCAGGACCTGGCACTGCTCGGCAATCGCCGCGCTCCAGGCGTGGGTGGCGGCGCGTCCCTGGGCGATGGCCGCGTCGGCCGCGTCCAGCAGGGTCGGGTCTTCGAGCAGGGCCAGGTGGGCGCTGAAAATGTCCTGTTCCTGCTGGTCGCGGCGTTGCCGGGCCTGCTCCAGGGTGTGGCGGATTTCTCCGCGCACCTGCTCCAGGGCAGCACTCAATGCCTGTCGTTGGGGCTCGGGCGGATGCTGGCCATGATCCTCTGCCAGGACCATGGCGTTGAGCCGCACCAATGGCCCGGACACCAGGCCCGGTGCGGCGCAGACGCCCGGCAGCACGCCATCTTCCACGGGGCGTTGGGCGACCGGTGCCGGTGCCGGGGTTTCGCCATGGGCATCTGCGGCCATGGCGGTACCGAGGGTCAGCAGCATCGCCTGCAAGGCGTCCTGGCAATCGGCGCCCTGGCAATTGACCAGCACTTCATCCTGTTCACCGATACCCAGGCTCATCAGGGCGATCAGGCTGGTGCAGGGGGCGCTCTTGTCCTTGAAGGTCAGTTGCGAATGGCTGTTGAAACCCAGGGCGGTCTGGCGCACCAGGGCGGCTGGGCGGGCATGCAGTCCGCCGCGATGGGCCACCTTGATCCGGGCGCTGGCCTGCTGCTCGGATGGCTCTTGCGCCAGCGGTTGCGGGTCAGCGTTGGCACGGCGGCTGATGTGCAGCAACGGCTCGCCCACCTTGACCGCGGACAGGGGCAGGGGGCGCAGGTCGAAGCTCTCGCCGTTGGTCAGGATCAACAGGCTGATCAGGCTTCGGCAATGCTGCGCCACATGGTCCAGGTCAACCCGCAGCAGGGGCTGGCCGGCGCTGACCTGCTGGCCTTGCTCCACCAGCAGGGCAAACCCTTCACCTTGCAGTTCGACGGTGTCCAGCCCCAGGTGCAACAGCAGTTCGGCGCCGTTGGCCGCCCGCAGGGTCACGGCGTGCCCGGTGCGAGCCACTTGGATCACTTCACCGGCGCAAGGGGCGTGCAGGGTGTCGTTGAGCGGGTCGATGGCAATCCCGTCACCCATGGCGCCACTGGCGAATACCGGGTCGGGGACGCTGTGTAGCGGCAGGACAGGCCCGCTGAGGGGGGCACTGAGCGTCAGGTCGTTATTGTTGTTGTGCATGGCGCAGTACTCATCGATCAAAAGGGCTTAGTGCGTGCGGGTCACTTTGCTCAGGTGACGCGGCTGGTCGGGGTCCATGCTGCGGGCTTCGGCCAGGCCGGCGGCCATCACATAGAAACTCTGGATCGCCAGGATCGGGTCCAGCGCCGGGTGTTCCGCGCGGCTCAGGGTCAGGTCCCGTTCGCCGATGTCATCCGGTGCCGCCAGCAGCACCTTGGCGCCGCGCTGGCGCATGTCGGCGGCCAGGCTCAGCAGGCCGCCCTGTTCGGCGCCCCGGGGGGCGAACACCAGCAACGGGTAGTCGTGGTCGATCAGGGCCATCGGGCCATGGCGCACTTCGGCGCTGCTGAAGGCTTCGGCCTGGATCGCCGAGGTCTCCTTGAGCTTGAGCGCGGCCTCCTGGGCGATGGCGAAGCCGGCACCGCGGCCGATGACCATCAGCCGCTGGCAATCGCGCAGGGCGTTGACCGCCAGGTCCCAGTCCAGGGTCGCGGCCTGTTGCAGGCCTTCGGGCAGCGCCAGGCCGGCTTCCAGCAGGTGGCTGTCCTCGTTCCAGTGACCGATCAGCCGGGCGCTGGCGCTGAGGGTGGCAATGAAACTCTTGGTCGCGGCCACGCTCTGCTCGGTGCCGGCGTACAGCGGCAGGGAGAATTCGCTGGCGGCTTCCAGTGGGCTGTTTTGTGCGTTGACCATGGCCACGCTCAGGGCTCCGCGCTTGCGCAGCAGGCGCACGCTGTTCACCAGGTCCGGGCTCTGGCCCGATTGCGAGAAGGCGAACACCGCCTGGCCGCTGACCCGCAGGGGGGCCTGTTGCATGGTCACCACCGACATCGGCAGTGAGGCCACCGGGATGCCCACCTGTTGCATGGTCAGGTAGGCGAAGTAGCTGGCGGCATGGTCGGAACTGCCCCGGGCCACAGTCATGGCCACTTGTGGCGGCTGGCGACGCAGGCGGCCGGCGACTTCGAGCAGCGACGCATCCAGGTGCTGCAGTTGACTGCTTACGGCAGCGTGCGAGGACAGGGCCTCTTCAAGCATTTTTGAAGTCAATGTCTTCTCCTTCGACCATGACGGCGGTCAGTGTGAGTGCGCGGTCCAGGCGCACGCTGTCGGCCCAGCTGCCAGGTTGCAGACGGCCGCGTTCAGGGATGCCGAGGTAGTCGGCGGGAAATTGCGACAGGCGTTGGGAAGCGTCCGCCAGGGGCAGGCCGATCTTCACCAGATTGCGCAGGGCCTGGTCCATGGTCAGGGTGCTGCCGGCCAGGGTGCCGTCCGGCAGGCGCACGCCGCCCAGGCACTTGGTCACGGTGTGGCTGCCCAGTTGGTACTCGCCGTCGGGCATGCCGGCGGCCGCGGTGGAGTCGGTGACGCAATACAGGCAGGGGATCGAGCGCAGGGCCACGCGCATGGCGCCGGGGTGCACGTGCAGCAGGTCTGGGATCAGTTCGGCGTACTGGGCATGAGCCAGGGCCGCACCGACGATGCCCGGCTCGCGGTGATGCAGCGGGCTCATGGCGTTGTACAGGTGAGTGAAACTGGTGGCGCCGGCGGCGAGGGCGGCCACGCCTTCTTCGTAGCTGCCCAGGGTGTGGCCGATCTGCATGCGCACGCCACGGGCGCTGAGAGCACGGATCAGGGCGTCGTGGCCGGCGATTTCCGGGGCGATGGTGATCACCCGGATGGGCGCCAATTGCAGGTACTTCTCCACTTCCGCCATGAGCGCGGTGTGGGCGAAGTTGGGTTGTGCACCGAGCTTGCCGGGATTGATGTACGGGCCTTCCAGGTGCACGCCGAGGACCCTGGCGCAGCCCTGGGGGCGCTGTTCGGCGTAGGTTCCAAGCTCAGCCAGAACCTGACTGATTTCCGCGCTGGGTGCGGTCATGGTGGTGGCCAGCAGCGAGGTGGTGCCGAAACGCACATGGGTACGGGTGATGGTCTCGAAGGCTGTGCGGCCTTGCATGACGTCCTTGCCGCCACCGCCGTGGACGTGCAGGTCGATGAAGCCCGGCAGCAGGTAGGGCAGGTCGTTGTCCGCCGGGTCGCAGGGGCTGCCTTCGATGGCGACGACCTTGCCGTCCTGGTGGATCAGGCGGCCGCGGACCCAGCCTTGGGGCGTGAGGATATTGTCTTCGGACATGGGCGTTTCTCTGGCTCCAGGGGGCGGATTCAGCGTCGCAGTTCGGCGACGAAGTCGTAGTAGTCGTTGCGGCAATAGGTGTCGGTGACTTCGATCGGTGTGTTGTCTTCCAGGTAGCCAACCCGGGTCATCAGCAGCATGGCGGTGCCGGGGGCGATGCCCACCAGGGCGGCGAATTCGTCCGACGCGTTGATCGCCTGGATGTGCTGCAGGGCCCGGACCACGGGACGGCCGATGCTGTCGAGGTACTCGTAGAGCGAATCGCCGACGGCCTCGGGCTGGGCAATGATGCTGGCCGGCAAGGTACTCATCTCGATCGCCATGACCGCATCGTCGGCTTTGCGCAGGCGCTTGAGGCGCGCCACCTTGTCGTTGGGCGACAGCCCGAGGCGGATCAGCTCTTCGTGGGTCGGCGGGGTCAGTGTGCGTTCCAGCCATTGCGAGCCGGGGACGAAACCTTTGAGGCGCAGCATTTCGCTGAAGCCGGAAAGGCGCGACAGCGGTTGCTCAAGGCGCGGGGTAATGAAAGTGCCCGAGCCCTGGCTGCGCCGGATCAGGCCCCGTTCGAAGAGGACTTCCAGGGCCTTGCGCGCAGTCACCCGGGAGATGCCCAGCAGTTCGCTGAGGTTGCGTTCCGAAGGCAGCGCCTGTTCGGCTTTCCATTGGCCGGAGTGAATCGCCGCTTCCAGGTTGCGAGCCAGTTGCAGGTACAGCGGGGTCGGCTGAGTGTCGTCGGGACGCAGGGTCAGGAGGTGATTCATCTGTAGGTTTTCCGATGCGGTTATGAGGTTGTTGTCGCCCGGTAATGCCGAAAAACTAATACCACTTAAATACCATGTCAACGCCACCTATCAGGTGGAGGTGCAGTAAATCCGGCGCTTTCGGGGTGCTTAGGAGGATAAAGGATTGAAGTGGTATTAGGCAGGTCTGGCCGCGAAGGCTATAGCTCGAGGTGGCGACCCGCGGTGGGTCGCCAAGTGGTATGCGCGCTGGAGGAGGGCGGCGGGGAGGAAAATATTTTTTGTGCTGGAGGGATTAAGGGCGAATTTCGATCAGGGTGCCGTCTTTGACCAGGCTCCAGACTTCGCGCATGTCGACATTGCGCATGGCGATGCAGCCGTCGGTCCAGTCCAGGGTGTGGAAGTACTGCTCGGGAAACTCTTCGGTGTCTGGAGTGCCATGGATCATGATCATGCCGCCGGGATCGACCCCTTCGCGACGCGAGCGGGCAGCATCGGTGATGTTCGGGTAGGAGATGTGCATGGCCAGGTTGTAGCGGTCGCTGGTCTTGCGCCAGTCGAGCCAGTAGAGGCCTTCGGGGGTGCGTTTATCGCCTTCCATGAGCTTGGGCCCCTTGGGCTTCTTGCCCAGGGAGATCCGATAGGTTTTCAGGGGCTTGCCGCCATTGATCAACTGCAGTTGATGGGCGGACTTGAGCACCAGGACCTTTTCGATGACCTTGCCGTCCAGGGTTTCCACCGTGGAGGCCTGAGACAGAGTGACGACGGAACAGCACAGCAGGGCAAGCAACCAGCGCATTGACACGATATCCCCAGGCGCGCACAGAGTCCGTGCACGTTTTTATTGTTTAACTGATGGCAGGCTGAGAGAGCGGCGGAATGGATTCGGAGCGTACGGCATAAGCCTGTGCCCGCCGGTCAGCGAAGAAGCATTCTAAGGTACGACCGACGGTGCGGAAAGCCAGCTCGGACCAAGGGATATCGGCTTCGTCGAACAGCTGCACCTCCAGGCTCTCTGGACCGGCGGCAAAGTCCAGGTCCGCCAGCTCGGCGCGAAAGAATACATGCACCTGGCTGATGTGCGGCACGTCGATCAGGGTGTAGATATTCAGGTTGCGCACCCGGGCGCAGGCTTCCTCGAAGGTTTCGCGGATGGCCGCCTGTTCCACCGTTTCGCCGTTTTCCATGAAACCCGCCGGCAGGGTCCAGTAGCCCAGGCGCGGTTCGATGGCGCGACGGCAGAGCAATACCTTGCCCTCCCAGGTGGCCAGGCAGCCGGCAACGATGTTGGGGTTCTGGTAATGGATGGTCTGGCAGTGATCGCAGACAAAGCGCAGGCGCGAATCGCCTTCGGGAATGCGCTGGGTTACCGGGTTGCCGCACTGGCTGCAAAATTTCATGAGGGGTATCCGAAAAGGCTGGGGCTATCTTGGCGCGCCGCCCGATTGTCGGCAAGTTGTCGTTAAGCGACATGCCCGAGAGCAGGGGTTGGGCCACCGATTGGATTGGTGCATGATGCACGGTAGCCAACAGATCGAGATGCCTCATGCTGGACGAGCTACTTCATCGGGTAAGCCATTACACGCCAAGAACGCTGGAGACCGACCGACGTTTTCCCGAGGCTGCGGTGCTGGTGCCCATCACCCGCAGCGATGAACCGGAGCTGGTGCTGACCCTGCGCGCCAGCGGGCTTTCGACCCATGGTGGTGAAGTGGCCTTCCCCGGTGGTCGGCGCGATCCGGAAGACCCGGATCTGATCTTCACCGCGCTACGGGAGGCCGAAGAAGAAATCGGCCTGCCGCCGGGACTGGTGGAAGTCATCGGCCCCTTGAGCCCACTGATTTCCCTGCACGGGATCAAGGTCACACCCTACGTCGGGGTGATTCCCGACTATGTCGAATACCAGGCCAATGATGCCGAGATCGCTGCCGTTTTCAGCGTCCCTCTGGCGTTCTTTCGCCAGGACCCCCGTGAACACACCCACCGCATCGACTATCAGGGCCGCAGTTGGTACGTCCCCAGCTACCGCTTCGGCGAGTACAAGATCTGGGGTCTGACCGCGATCATGGTGGTCGAACTGGTCAACCTGCTGTACGACGCCGATATCAGCCTGCATCACCCGCCGAAATCCTTTATCGACACCTGAAGCCATGGCTTGGCATGGCATAAACCGCGGCTGCCTGACCCATAAGGACAACAAGATGAAATACCGCCTGGGCGATGCCCGAGTCGACACCCATCCACAGAGTTGGGTGGCCCCGAACGCCACCTTGGTGGGTAAGGTCAAGCTGGAAGAGGGGGCCAGTGTATGGTTCAACGCCGTGTTGCGTGGCGACAACGAGCTGATCCTGATCGGCAAGCACAGCAACGTCCAGGACGGGGCCGTGATGCACACCGACATGGGCTTTCCGCTGACCCTGGGCACCGGCGTGACCATCGGCCATAACGCCATGCTGCATGGCTGCACCGTGGGCGATTACAGCCTGATTGGTATCAACGCGGTCATTCTCAATGGCGCGAAGATCGGCAAGAACTGCATCATCGGCGCCAATTCGCTGATCGGCGAAGGCAAGGAAATACCTGACGGTTCGCTGGTCATGGGCTCGCCGGGCAAAGTGGTTCGCGAACTGACCGATGCTCAGAAGAAAATGCTCGAAGCCAGCGCCGCCCACTACGTTCATAATGCTCAACGTTATGCCCGAGACCTGGTTGAGCAAGAACAATGACTGCCCCTGAAAGACCCGTCGCCTCGCCTTGCGTGAGCATCTGTGCCCTGGATGAGCAGGACATCTGCACCGGCTGTCAGCGCACGGTGGATGAAATCACCCGCTGGAGTCGCATGGACAACAGTGAGCGCCGCGCAGTCCTGGCCCTGTGCCATGAGCGAGCCAAATCCAGTGGCTTGCTGTGGATGATCGGCTCCAGCTCGGCAAGCTGATCCGCCCGTTCGCCGGCAAGCCAGCTCCCGCAGGCGATGCGTAGGAGCCCGCTTGCCGGCGCAAGGGTTTCTTGGCCCAACCCCGGGCCTGCAGTAACCTGTGCTCCTTCCCGATAGGTACCCTTGGCCCCCATGCTTTTCCTGATCACCTATATCAGCAGCGTCGTGCTGATCAATTACGCCTTTTCCGTCGCGCCGCAACTGGATATCGTCTGGTCGGCCTGGGGCGGGCTGGTGTTTGTCCTGCGGGACATGGTGCAGACTCGCTTCGGCCATGGCGCCATCGTCGCCATGTTGGCGGCCCTGGTGTTGTCCTATGTCACCTCCGACCCGACCATTGCTCTGGCCAGTGCCACGGCATTCGCCGTCTCGGAATGCATCGACTGGCTGGTGTTCAGCATCACCAAGCGGCCCCTGCATGATCGCCTGTGGATCAGTTCGGCCCTGAGCATTCCCCTGGATACCTTCATCTTCTACGGCATGATCGATGCGCTGACCCCCGGGGTCGTGCTGACCGCCCTGGGGTCGAAGTTCGCCGGGGTCACCGTGGTCTGGCTGGCGATGGCCTGGCGTTTGCGCAAAGCGGCGTGCGCCGGCTGAGTCAAACCCCGCGGTTCATGTAAAATGCCGCGCTCTTTCCCCATGGGTCGCCCGCCTGGCGCTCGGCCCTCGATGATCCGCTCCTTTGAGGACCTTCAGATGACTCGTATCGGAACTCCATTGTCGCCAACCGCGACCCGCGTCTTGCTTTGTGGCTGTGGTGAGTTGGGCAAGGAAGTGGTGATCGAGCTGCAACGCCTGGGTGTCGAGGTGATTGCCGTGGACCGCTACGCCAATGCGCCGGCGATGCAGGTGGCCCATCGCAGCCACGTGATCAACATGCTCGACGGTGCGGCCCTGCGGGCGGTGATCGAGGCTGAGAAGCCGCACTTCATCGTTCCGGAAATCGAAGCCATCGCTACCGCGACCCTGGTGGAACTGGAAGCTGAAGGCTTCACCGTAATCCCCACCGCCCGGGCCACTTCGCTGACTATGAACCGTGAAGGCATTCGTCGTCTGGCGGCTGAGGAGCTGGACCTGCCGACCTCGCCTTACCATTTCGCCGATACCTTCGAAGACTATTCCAAGGCGGTGCAAGACCTGGGTTTCCCTTGCGTGGTCAAGCCGGTGATGAGCTCCTCGGGCAAGGGCCAGAGCCTGCTGCGCAGTGACGATGACGTACAGAAAGCCTGGGACTACGCCCAGGAAGGCGGGCGTGCCGGCAAGGGCCGGGTGATCATCGAGGGCTTCATCGATTTTGACTACGAGATCACCCTGCTGACCGTGCGCCACGTAGGCGGCACCACTTTCTGTGCGCCGGTCGGTCATCGTCAGGAAAAGGGCGACTACCAGGAATCCTGGCAGCCTCAGGCCATGAGCCCCAAAGCCCTGGCCGAATCCGAGCGGGTGGCCAAGGCAGTGACCGAAGCCCTGGGCGGCCGCGGCCTGTTCGGCGTGGAGCTGTTCATCAAGGGCGATCAGGTGTGGTTCAGCGAAGTGTCGCCGCGTCCCCATGACACCGGCCTGGTGACCCTGATTTCCCAGGATCTGTCGCAGTTCGCCCTGCATGCGCGGGCGATCCTCGGCTTGCCGATTCCGCTGATCCGTCAGTTCGGTCCATCGGCTTCGGCAGTGATTCTGGTAGAAGGCAAATCCACCCAGACCGCGTTCGCCAACCTCGGCGTCGCCCTGAGCGAGCCGGACACTGCGCTGCGCCTGTTCGGCAAGCCTGAGGTCAACGGCCAGCGCCGCATGGGCGTGGCTCTGGCTCGTGATGAGTCGATCGAGGCCGCCCGGGCCAAGGCGACCCGGGCTGCGCAAGCGGTAGTGGTCGAACTCTGAGAAACATCGCGAGCAAGCTGGCTTCCACAAGGTTTGCATTGAACCTGTAGGAGCGAGCTTGCTCGCGAAGCGGTCGCTCAGACGACCCGATTCAGATCGTTATTGCGCGTTTCCTTCAAGCACAGCACCGCGATCAAGCTCAGGATCGCCGCCCCCGACACATACCCGCCTACCCAGCTCAACCCGCCCATCGCCACCAGTTTCTGGGCGAAGAAGGGGGCGGCCGATGCACCGACAATGCCCCCCAGGTTGTAAGCCGCTGAAGCGCCGGTATAGCGCACGTGGGTCGGAAACAGTTCCGGCAGCAGTGCGCCCATCGGGGCGAAGGTCACCCCCATCAGGAACAGCTCAATGCACAGAAACAGTGCTACACCGGCGGTGGAGCCCTGAGTCAGCAAGGGTTCCATGGTGAAGCCGGAGAGAATAGCCAGCACGGCACCGACAACCAGCACGGGCTTGCGCCCGAAACGGTCGCTGGCCCAGGCCGACAGGGGCGTGGCCGCGGCCATGAACAGCACTGCGAAACACAGCAGGCCGAGGAAGGTTTCCCGGCTGTAGCCCAGGGTCGCGACGCCGTAGCTCAGGGAAAATACTGTGGAAATGTAGAACAGCGCGTAGCACACCACCATCGACGCGGCGCCCAGCAGCACTGGCAGCCAGTACTGGCTGAAGAGCTCCACCAGTGGCATTTTCACCCGTTCCTGGCGTGCCACGGCGTTGGCGAACACCGGGGTTTCGTGCAGCTTCAGGCGCACATACAGGCCCACCATCACCAGCGCCGCGCTGAGCAGAAACGGAATGCGCCAGCCCCAGGAGCGGAACTGTTCGTCATCCAGGCCCATGGCCAGGGCCAGGAACAGGCCGTTGGCGGCGAGAAAGCCGATGGAGGGGCCCAGTTGCGGGAACATGCCGAACCAGGCGCGTTTGCCTGCCGGGGCGTTTTCCGTGGCCAGCAGAGCGGCGCCGCCCCATTCACCGCCCAGTCCGAGGCCCTGGCCGAAGCGCAGCACGCAAAGCAGGATCGGTGCCCAGGCGCCAATGCTGTCGTAGCCCGGCAGCACGCCGATCAGGGTGGTGCACACCCCCATCAGCAGCAGGGAGGCGACCAGGGTCGATTTGCGTCCGATACGGTCGCCAAAGTGGCCGAACAGCGCCGAGCCCAGGGGGCGGGCGAGGAAGGCAATGCCAAAGGTCAGAAAGGCCGAGAGCATCTGGGCGGTGCCGGACGTCTGGGGGAAGAATACCGGTCCGATCACCAGCGCAGCGGCGGTGGCATAGACGTAGAAATCATAGAACTCGATGGCGGTGCCGATAAAACTGGCGGTGGCCACCCGGGTGGTGGAATTGCTCGGTTGAGCGGGCGCGCAGGCGCTGTAGGCGGTGTTGGTCGTCATGCGGATATCCCTGACAGTCTGTGCTCCAGTGGAGCGAATTATTATGGTCGAGCACCCAGGGATGTGGGTTTGGCGCGGTCGTCACTCGGGATGGGAGTGGCGTCGAACAGTGGCGGGTGATGCCTGCAGGATCGTTCTCGGTGCGGGTAGCACGCGGATCTGCGGGGCTTGGGTAAGCAGCGCGATTATAGAAAGGCTGCTAACGATCCAACAAGGGCTGTGGTCGTTGGTGGTCTTGCGTGACTGCGCCAGGCCTCGAAACTCCTTTGCAGAGGTTCAAGGCGCAGGCATCAGCATAGAGTCAGGCTCGGGCGGGAACGCTGCTGGTGTGCCAGAGCAGCACGCGGCTGACGCGGTTTTCCTCGGTTTCGAGGATCTCCAGGCGGTAGCGGCCGATCTTCAGGCACACGGCGCTGTCGGGAATGGTTTCCAGGGCTTCGGTGACCAGGCCGTTGAGGGTCTTGGGGCCGTCGCTGGGCAGGTGCCAGCCCAGGCTCTTGTTCAGTTCACGGATCGATGCCGCGCCCTCCACCACATAACGGCCATCGGCCTGTGGCTGGATGTGAGGGTTGTCCAGGCTGTGCTCGTTTTCGAACTCGCCGACGATTTCTTCGAGGATGTCTTCCAGAGTGACGATACCCAGCACTTCGCCGTATTCGTCCACCACCATGCCCAGGCGCCGTTGCTGCTTGTGGAAATTGAGCAGTTGTAACTGCAACGGGGTGCTTTCGGGGACGAAGTAGGGTTCGTGGCAGGCGGCCAGCAGGGTTTCCTTGGTCAGGCTGGCGTCCGGCAGCAGGTGGCGGATCTGGCGGGTGTTGAGCACCGCTTCGACCTGGTTGATATCACTGTGGAATACCGGTAGCCGGGTGCGCTTGTTCAGGCGCAGTTGGGCAATGATCTCTTCGATCGGGTCGTCGAGGTTGATGCCCTGCACTTCGCTGCGGGGCACCAGGATGTCGTTGACGGTGATGTTGTCCAGGGCGTGGATGCCGGACAAGGCGTGGTGTTCCTGAGGCGCGGGCTCATCGTCCAGCAGCGCCGGATCGTCGTCGCTGTGCCTGACCGCGCTGGCCTTGGCAGCGAACGGGCGCAACAGCAACTGGCCGATGGCCTGCAGCAGCCAGGCCAGGGGATAGACAAGCTTCATGGGGATGGCCAGCAGGCTGTTGCCAAAGCTCAGAGTGCTTTCCGGGTAGCGCAAAGCCAGGGTGCGGGGCAAGTACTCGGCCAGTACCAGCAAGCCGCTGGTGCTGATCAGGCAGGCCAGCCAGGGGCCGTTTTCCGCCCAGTAGAACAGCGCCAGCAAGGTGCTGATGATCACCGCCAGGACTCGGCACAGGGTGTTGCACAGGATCAGGCTTTCCTTGGGGAAGGCCAGCTGTGCCGTCGGTTTGTCGCCTGAGCGTGAGCCGTTGCGTTGGGTCAGCAGGTGCTGCTGGGCGGCATCGATGGCAGTGAACAGCCCCGACCAGACGATCAGCAGGGCGATTACCGCGAGCATGGGCCCGGAGGGCAAGGAGTCGGTCATGGCCGGTCGTCAGATGTGCAGGATGTATTCACGAACCAGCTTGCTGCCGAAGTACGCCAGCATCAGCAGGCAAAAACCCGCGAGGGTCCAGCGAATCGCCTTGTGCCCGCGCCAGCCCAGGCGGTTGCGGCCCCACAGCAGCACGCTGAACACCACCCAGGCCAGGCAGGCCAGCAGAGTCTTGTGCACCAGGTGCTGGGCGAACAGGTTCTCGACGAACAGCCAGCCGGAGATCAGCGACAGCGACAGCAGGGTCCAACCGGCCCAGAGAAAACCGAATAGCAGGCTTTCCATGGTTTGCAGGGGCGGGAAGTTCCTGATCAGCCCGGAGGGGTGCTTGTTCTTCAGTTGATGGTCCTGCACCAGTAGTAAGAGGGACTGGAACACCGCAATGGTGAACATGCCGTAGGCCAGGATCGACAGCAGGATGTGGGCGAGAATTCCCGGTTCCTCATCGATCACCGGCACGGTTCCGGTAGGCACGAACTGCGCCAGGAGCGCAGTCAGGGCGCCGAGGGGGAACAGCAGCACCAGCAGGTTTTCCACGGGAATCCGCCAGCAGGCCAGCAAGGTCAGGGCGATGACCGCGGCAGCGATCAGGCTGGCAGCGCTGAAGAAGTCCAGGCCCAGGCCCGTCGGGGTCAGCAAATGGGTCAGCAGGCTGATGCCGTGGGCGAGCAGGGCCAGGATGCCCAGCATAACCAGCAGGCGCTTGTTTGCCTTGGCGCCGGTGGCCAGGCGAGAGCCTTGATAGAAGGTCGCAGCGGCATAAAGGACGGCGGCGGCGAGGGTGGGTAGCAAACTGGGTGACAAGGGGAGCATAAATCCTGTTAGGCAAGCCCGAAAGTCGCTGAGTTTGGCATAGAACCCACAGCCCTGAAAGACCACGCAAGCAGACGGCGAGGTGTCCGCCACGCACAGTCTTCGCTATAATCCGCGACCTGCCCACGCCGCAGGCTCATCGAGCACTTGTTTATTCCGCTCTGGGCCGCCATTACCCCGGTCTACCTTGGGCCTGAAAGGATCGAGCATGTTTGAAAACCTAACCGACCGTCTCTCGCAGACGCTGCGCCATGTCACCGGCAAGGCCAAGCTGACCGAGGACAACATCAAAGACACCCTGCGCGAAGTGCGCATGGCGCTGCTCGAAGCCGACGTTGCGTTGCCGGTGGTCAAGGACTTCGTCAACTCGGTGAAGGAGCGTGCGGTCGGCACCGAAGTGTCCCGCAGCCTGACCCCGGGCCAGGCCTTTGTGAAAATCGTCCAGGCCGAGCTGGAAAGCCTGATGGGCGCGGCCAACGAAGACCTCAACCTCAGCGCCGTGCCGCCAGCCGTGGTGCTGATGGCCGGTCTGCAAGGTGCGGGCAAGACCACCACCGCCGGCAAACTTGCGCGCTTCCTTAAAGAGCGCAAGAAAAAGAGCGTGATGGTGGTGTCCGCCGACGTCTACCGCCCGGCGGCGATCAAGCAGCTGGAGACCCTGGCCAACGACATCGGCGTGACCTTCTTCCCGTCGGACCTGAGCCAGAAGCCGGTGGCCATCGCCGAAGCAGCCATAAAGGAAGCGAAGCTCAAGTTCATCGACGTGGTGATCGTCGACACCGCCGGTCGCCTGCACGTCGACAGCGAGATGATGGACGAGATCCAGGCGCTGCATGCGGCGATCAAGCCGGTGGAAACCCTGTTCGTGGTCGACGCCATGACCGGTCAGGACGCCGCCAACACCGCCAAGGCCTTTGGTGACGCGCTGCCGCTGACCGGGGTGATCCTGACCAAGGTCGATGGTGACGCCCGTGGCGGTGCCGCACTGTCGGTGCGGGCCATCACTGGCAAGCCGATCAAGTTCATCGGTATGGGCGAGAAGACCGAGGCGCTGGAGCCATTCCACCCTGAACGTATCGCTTCGCGGATTCTTGGCATGGGCGACGTGCTCAGCCTGATCGAGCAGGCCGAGCAGACCCTCGACAAGGAAAAGGCCGACAAACTGGCCAAGAAGCTGAAGAAGGGCAAAGGCTTCGACCTCGAAGACTTCCGCGATCAGCTGCAACAAATGAAGAACATGGGCGGTCTGGGCGGCCTGATGGACAAGCTGCCGAACATCGGCGGCGTCAATCTGGCGCAGATGGGCAACGCACAGAATGCCGCTGAAAAGCAGTTCAAGCAGATGGAAGCCATCATCAACTCCATGACCCCGGCCGAGCGCCGCGACCCTGAGCTGATCAGCGGTTCGCGCAAGCGCCGGATCGCCATGGGTTCCGGTACCCAGGTGCAGGATATCGGCCGCTTGATCAAGCAGCACAAGCAGATGCAGAAGATGATGAAGAAGTTCTCCGCCAAGGGCGGGATGGCCAAGATGATGCGCGGCATGGGCGGCATGTTGCCCGGCGGCGGCATGCCGAAAATGTGAAGAATCCGCGCCGGCAGTCATGTCGGCGCTATTCCACGGGGACGTGGAATCTCGAGCAAACCCTCGATTGGGGCGTGCTCACTCGCTGCCGCTTGCGGCGGCTCCATAGCAAATCTGAGTGGCAGCCGATAGGCGCCGGAAAAAGTCATTTGCAAAAGTCCGGATATTCCTTAGAATATGCGGCCTTTCGGGCACCCATGCCCGCTGTGCATTTAGATTTGCAGCACCGACTACAGGAACGATGTTCACATGCTAACAATCCGTCTTGCCCTTGGCGGCTCCAAAAAGCGCCCGTTTTACCACTTGACCGTGACCGACAGCCGTAACCCACGCGACGGTTCGCACAAAGAACAAGTTGGCTTCTTCAACCCGATCGCTCGTGGTCAAGAAGTCCGCTTGTCCGTGAACCAAGAGCGCGTAGCCTACTGGCTGAGCGTTGGTGCACAGCCTTCTGAGCGTGTTGCTCAGTTGCTGAAGGAATCGGCTAAGGCTGCAGCCTGAACCCTATGAACGCGACGCCAGCTCCTGCTGATGATTTGATCGTTATCGGCAAAATCTACTCTGTTCATGGCGTTCGCGGCGAAGTGAAGGTCTTTTCCTTTACTGATCCGATTAAAAACCTGTTGGACTACAAAACCTGGACGCTCAAGCGCGAAGGTAGTGTGAAACAGGTTGAGCTGGTCAGCGGACGCGGGAACGACAAGTTCCTGGTCGCAAAGCTCAAGGGTCTTGATGATCGCGAAGAAGCTCGTCTTCTGGCCGGTTACGAGATCTGCGTGCCGCGCAACCTGTTCCCTGAACTGACCGACGGCGAGTACTACTGGTACCAGCTGCAAGGTCTCAAGGTCATCGACACCCTCGGGCAACTGCTCGGGCAGATCGATCACCTGCTGGAGACCGGCTCGAACGATGTAATGGTGGTCAAGCCTTGCGCTGGCAGCCTGGATGATCGCGAACGCTTGTTGCCCTATACCGAGCAATGCGTGTTGGCCGTCGATCTGGCAGCGGGCGAGATGAAGGTGGAATGGGATGCGGACTTCTAAGCGTGGCTAACTTGCGCGTAGAAGTGATCAGTTTGTTTCCCGAGATGTTTTCCGCCATCAGCGAATACGGCATAACCAGCCGCGCGGTGAAACAGGGGCTCTTGCAGCTCACTTGTTGGAATCCGCGAGACTACACCACGGATCGACATCACACTGTGGACGATCGCCCGTTTGGCGGTGGCCCTGGCATGGTGATGAAGATCAAGCCCCTGGAGGATGCACTGGTTCAGGCCAGAAACGCAGCCGGGGAGGGTGCGAAGGTGATCTACCTGTCGCCCCAAGGCCGTCAACTGAATCAGTCGGCGGTACGCGAGTTGGCGAATGAGGATGCATTGATCCTGATTGCTGGTCGTTATGAAGGCATTGACGAGCGGTTTATTGAAGCTCATGTCGATGAAGAGTGGTCGATTGGCGACTATGTACTCTCCGGTGGCGAGCTGCCGGCGATGGTCCTGATTGATGCGGTTACGCGACTGCTGCCCGGAGCTTTAGGGCATGTGGATTCCGCGGAGGAAGATTCCTTCACGGACGGTCTGCTGGATTGCCCGCACTACACCCGACCGGAGGTGTATGCGGATCAGCGTGTTCCCGACGTGTTGCTAAGTGGCAACCACGCACACATCCGGCGTTGGCGTTTACAGCAGTCCCTTGGTCGGACCTATGAACGACGCGCCGATCTTCTGGAAAGCCGCTCGCTTTCTGGAGAAGAGAAGAAGCTGCTCGAGGAATATCTCCGCGAGCGGGACGATAGTTAACAACGTATCGATGGTAGATCCGACGATTTACCTTAGGAGCACAGCATGACCAACAAAATCATCCTTGCACTCGAAGCAGAGCAGATGACCAAAGAGATCCCAGCCTTTGCCCCGGGCGACACCATTGTCGTTCAGGTGAAAGTGAAGGAAGGCGATCGTTCCCGTCTGCAGGCGTTCGAAGGCGTAGTTATCGCCAAGCGCAACCGCGGTGTGAACAGCGCGTTCACCGTACGTAAAATCTCCAACGGTGTTGGCGTAGAGCGTACTTTCCAGACCTACAGCCCGCAGATCGACAGCATGGCTGTCAAGCGTCGCGGTGATGTGCGTAAAGCCAAGCTGTACTACCTGCGCGACCTGTCGGGTAAAGCAGCTCGCATCAAGGAAAAACTGGTTTAAGTCCAGCTTCCGATGCAGAAAAAAGCAGCCTACGGGCTGCTTTTTTGTTGCCTGTCATTTAATGCCCGGAGCGGTTCAGCAGGGCGCAGACCGTGTTGGCGATCCGTTCCAGCAGTACCTCGTCATAAGGCAGCCAGGGCAGGGCGGCCAATTTGCCACTTTGTGCCGCCAGTGGCAGGTCCACCGCGGCTCCATCGCGTGACACGCGCCCGGTCACCAGGTGCACGGCGTAGTCACCGACCCGCACATGGCGCTCATCCATACTCAGCTTTCCTGCCTTGATGTGCGTCGCAAAGGCTGTATTCAGCACCTGTTGGCGCATCAATGTCATTTGCGTGAGATTGTGCCCGGCCAGTCGATTCAGGCGCTCTTCGCGCTTGCCTGGCGAGGCCTGGGGAAGAGGAATGCCAGCGGCGGTCTGCGTCAGTTCTTCAACGGCGAAAGCGCTGATGCTGACCAACAGATCGATGGCTCGGCAAGCCTCTGAAAAGACCTGCACCGGCACATTTTTCAGCAGCACAGGCTGCCAGTGTTTCTCGGTGCGACGAGCGAAGCACGTGGCGCCGGACAAGCAGTGTCCCTGTAAGCCGGGATAGAGTGGCACGTCGACATTCAGAGTCACTCGGATGTCGCTCAGGTTCCGGCTCAGGCTACCGTCTCTGTCGATCTTCCAGCCCTCGCGGCGTGCCAGGCCGATCAATGGGCGAATGGATAGGCTGTACCCGGCGAATGCTTGGTAGGAGGGGCTTTCCAGCTCATGCTCAGGCGCCTGGTAGTGCTCGCGAAATACCTGGCGCAGTGGTTGCCTGATCTGGCGCTCGGTGATCACGGCTTGCCAGGCTTGGCGCTCTGCTTCGTCGCTCGACAGGGGGTGCCACAGCGAAATCCGGCATCCGGCGCCCAGGGACAGCGGCTGACCCCGCACGTCAAGAGCTTGCGCGTTTTGGATCAATAGGAAACTGCAGCGTTGGCCACAGTCGTTGTGAGCCACCCATATCAACGAGTGGGCAAAGGGCGCGCCCACGGCAGAATCCACCAGCTGCCTTCGCCAGTCGCTCAAAGACAGCTCGAAGTGTTGCCACAGTCCTGACTCCAGGCAACTGGCCAGAAGCGCGTGCTGGGCTTTTCCGGGAGCACTGACTGGGGCAAGGCGCAGGGCAATCTCGGGGCGTTGGGCCAGCCCGCGCTCGGCGGGTTTGAGATTGCGCGTGAGTTTTTTCTGCAGGCCGGCATGTCGCACCAGGCTCAGGGCGCTGCGCAGCGTTTGCACGCTTTCCGGCGTTGGTATCTGTTCGATGCAATGACCCAGGGCAATGGCCAGGGATTGCGACGGCGCGGTTTTGGCCTGGGTTGGGGCGACGCAAGCCTTGGTCAGCAAAGTGTCCATCAGTGGCGGTAGCCAGGGCGCATCGCGCCGCAGGGCGATCCGGGCGGCACGGGCGATTACTGGCGTGTCATGGGTGCTGAAGGCGCCATCGGCCACATAGGGGGTGGCGCCGCTGTGAATATCTTCCAGGCGCTGGGCGGCGGTGTTGAGGATCTGCTGGGAGAACTCGACGTAGGCAGCATCGTCGGCCAGCGCCGTTGCGGGGTCGCTGCTCAGTGAGTGATGACCGGTCCAGTACTCGCTGCTGGCAAGGGCCAGTCGGGATTGCGGTTCCAGTTGTTCAAGCAGTTCGAACTCCTGCCGGACGTAGGGCGCATCGGCGTAGTGTTGTTCCACGCAACGGTGCAGGGCTGCCTGGGCTTGTGCATCCAGCCATTGTGCCAATACGTACGTCTGGTGGTAGTCCGCAGCCCAGCGTATCGAGGGTTCGCCGAGGATTCTATGTAACTCGCGGCTCACTGCACTGCTCGGTCTGCCGCTGTGATAGGCAAGTTGCTCCACCGCCTCCTGGCCGCTCAGACAAGTGCGCAGCACCTCCAGCAGGGTGGTCTGATCGAGTTGTGGGCACAGTTCCAGCTGTGCGGCCTGCTGCACAATTGAGTTCGCCATCTGCTGCGCAGCCGGGTTTTCAGGGGTGCGCAGTGCTCGGCGGATAGCCGGCCACAAGCTGCCCAATTGAGCGGGTGTCAGTGGGCTGATATCGATGGGCGCGCCAATGAAACTCGGATGATCCGTTGTCGCGGCGCTCAGGCGTTGCTGCAGGTGCTCGACGAGCGAAGGCGCGGAAAGGGCATCCATGACGGCGGTTCTCCTTGTTGGGGGCGCGGATGATCGCATTTTTTATCGCCGATCGTGACCTCTGACCCCTGCCGGGTTCTTTCGGCCCCTGCCGGGCGACGATATACTCGCCGACCCAATAAAGTGTGATCGCCCGCGCCGTGCAGCCTGCACGGAACGCCCAGGGTGCGTCACACCCTCCCGGCGTTCCTGGCCTGTTGTTATCCACAGGCAGGCAGCCCCCGATTATTCCCATCAAGCCTTTGGTCGCTGCCTTGCAGCGCTCATCGGCGTTCCATGCCCGCAGCGTGCCCCTGCGCGGATCTATCCATTCAGGCAGTAGTCCGATGACCCTTCGTGAGCAAGAAATCCAGCGTCGTACCGAACTCTCGGTGACCCGTGTGACCAAGGCGGTATTCCCGTCCACCACCAATCATCACAACACCCTGTTCGGCGGCACCGCCCTGGCCTGGATGGACGAAGTGTCGTTTATCGCCGCCACGCGCTTTTGCCGGTTGCCACTGGTGACAGTGTCCACCGACCGTATCGACTTCAATCATCCGATTGCCGCTGGTTCTATTGTCGAGCTGGTAGGGCGGGTGGTGAAGGTGGGCAACACCAGCCTCAAGGTTGAGGTAGAGGTGTTTGTCGAGAGCATGAGTTGCGACGGACGGGAAAAGGCCATTCATGGTCTGTTCAGTTTCGTCGCCATTGATGACGACAAACGTCCGGTGCCGGTGCTTCCGGGATTCGCAGCGTAGGAGCCGGCTTGCCGGCGAAGGCGTTCCTGCGGGCCCCTTCGCCGACAAACCCGCTTCTTAGAGAGACTCGGGTTGGATCAGTGCCAGCAGGGTCCAGCCAGCCGTCGGCTTGAGGCCGCTTTCCGGGGTGATTACATGCACCCAGCCGTTGCTGTCGCGGGCGAACAGCAGGGTTGCGCGTTCGCCGTGCAAAGTCTGGTAGTCGTTCCAGCCAAAGGCTTCGGTCAGGTGCGTGCTGTACAGCTCTGCGCCTTGGCCCAGCAGGCTGGCCAGCTTGGTGTAGGTCAGGGCCTCACTGCCCAGTAGCTGGCCGCGATGTTCGTGGCTGGCGCGGTGCTTGTCGGTGCGTCGGCTCTCCTGACTGTTGGCCAGGGCAAAAAGGCGCTGATGGCCAAAGTCGTGTCGAAAGCGCATGGCTGCCAGGGTATTGAGTTCGCCTGAAGGTGAGAGCGCCAGCAAATGCCCCAATCCCACCAGATCCAGATGCGCGTCGGCGTGCTGCGAGGCCGGGTTGCCGAAATAGGTGGGTAGGCCTTCCATGCGTGCTGCACGGATATTCTCCCAACTGGAGTCGGTCAGCAGCACTCGGCTGCCCAGCTGCTGCAAGGCCTTGCCAATGGTGCGTGCCGGGCCATTGGCGCCGACAATCAGGAAGCCGCTGGGAGCGGGCTCCGCGACTTTGAGCAGGCGCGCCAAGGGCCGGGCAGTAGCGCTTTGCAGGACCACGGTGCCGATGATCACGGCAAAGGTCAGTGGCACCAGCAGCAAAGCCCCCTCGTGACCGGCTTCATCCAGGCGGATGGCGAAGATGGCCGACACCGCTGCCGCAACAATCCCCCGTGGCGCAATCCAGGCCAGCAAGGCGCGTTCACGCCAGTTGAGGCTGGAGCCGGCAGTGGACAGCAGCACATTCAGTGGGCGAGCGATGAACTGGATCACCAGCAGCAGGATCAGCACCAGCGGCCCCAGGGCGATCAGTGCCTTGAGGTCCAGGCGCGCTGCCAGCAGGATGAACAGTCCGGAGATCAGCAACACGCTGAGGTTTTCCTTGAAGTGCAGGATGTGTCTTACGTCCACGCCCTTCATGTTGGCCATCCACATGCCCATCAGCGTCACCGCCAGCAGCCCGGATTCGTGCATCACCTGGTTGGACGCGATGAAGATTCCCAGGACTGCGGCCAGGGTCGCCAGGTTGTGCAGGTACTCCGGTAGCCACTGGCGACGCATGATGGTGCCTAGGACCCAGCCGCCGGCGATGCCGAACAGGCTGCCGCACAGAATCACTCCGCCAAAGGTCAGCAGGCTGTGGCTCAGGCCCTCGCCGGCGGCGCTGGCGATGATGAAGCTGTAGACCACCACCGCCAGCAGGGCGCCGATAGGGTCGATGACGATGCCCTCCCAGCGCAGGATATTGGCGATCGAGGCCTTGGGTCGTACCACTCGCAACATGGGCACGATCACCGTCGGCCCAGTGACCAGCGTCAAGGTGCCGAACAGCAGGGCCAGCATCCAGTCGAAGCCCAGCAGCCAATGGGTGGCCAGGGTGATCACTGCCCAGGTGGACAGCGCGCCGATGGTCACCATGCGGCGCACCACGCTGCCGATTTCACGCCATTCCGAGAGATGCAGGGTCAGGCTGCCCTCGAACAGGATCAGCGCCACCGCCAGGGACACCAGGGGCATCAGCAGCGGGCCGAACATCTCCTGGGGATCGAGCCAGCCCAGCACTGGACCGGCAAGAATGCCGCTCAGCAGCAGGAACAAAATGGCTGGCAGTTTCAGCCTCCAGGCCAGCCATTGGCAGCCCAGTGCTGCCGCGCCGATGCCGCCGAAGGCCAGCAGAATCTGTTGTTCGCTCATCAATGCACCCTGTTCCTTGAAATGGCTGGCTATGAAAGACTAGCGACCCTCTGCGCAGTTCACTATTTTTTTACGCGTGGCCCCTGGGCCGTGCCTTTCGAGTCTTTATGCCCGCCATCGACCACCCCCTGATCGACCGTTTTCTCGATGCCCTGTGGCTGGAGAAAGGCCTGTCCGACAACACCCGCCATGCCTATCGCAGTGACCTGGCGCTGTTCAACGGATGGTTGCAGGAGCAGGGGGTGGAGTTGCCGCAGGCCGGACGCGAGCTGATCCTCGATCATTTGGCCTGGCGCGTGGAGCAAGCCTACAAGCCCCGTTCCACGGCCAGATTCCTCTCGGGGGTGCGGGGCTTCTATCGCTATTTGCTGAGAGAAAAACTGATCGAGATCGATCCGACTTTGCAGATCGATATGCCGCAACTGGGGCGCCCGCTGCCCAAGTCCCTGTCGGAGGCCGATGTCGAGGCGTTGCTGGCGGCACCGGATTTGAGCGAGGCCATCGGCCAGCGCGATCGCGCCATGCTGGAGGTGCTCTACGCCTGCGGCCTGCGGGTGACTGAGCTGATCAGCCTGACCCTGGAACAGGTCAACCTGCGCCAGGGCGTGTTGCGGGTCATGGGCAAGGGCAGCAAGGAGCGCCTGGTGCCTATGGGCGAGGAATCGATTGTCTGGGTCGAGCGCTACATGCGTGATGCCCGGGCCGAGCTGCTGGGCGGGCGGCCCAGCGATGTACTGTTTCCCAGCTTGCGTGGCGAGCAGATGACGCGGCAGACCTTCTGGCACCGGATCAAGCACCAGGCCAAGGTCGCCGGGATCGGCAAGGCGCTGTCGCCTCACACCCTGCGCCACGCCTTCGCCACGCACTTGCTCAATCACGGGGCCGATCTGCGAGTGGTGCAGATGTTGCTGGGCCACAGTGATCTGTCCACCACCCAGATTTATACCCATGTGGCGCGTGCCCGCCTCCAGGATCTGCACGCCAAGCATCACCCGCGGGGTTGATTTGGCTCCCGGGTGGCGCTTTGCGTCGCCCGTAGTCGGTGCCGGCAAACAGATGTGGTAGGCTTTGCCGGTTTGCAAAACGGGTGTTTGCGGGCCGTTGCCATTGCGACCGCTCCCAGTTGCCCATTTGCCCGCCTTCAGGAGTTCCCATGCGTTTGACCCAGATTTTTGCCGCCGCCTCCCTGGCGTTGCTCAGCACCTTCGCCGTGGCCGATGACAGTGCCGAGAAAGCCATCCGCAAGAGCCTCGAGACGCTGCAGCTCGAAGTGCCGGTGGAGAGCATCACCGCCAGTCCTCTGGCCGGGCTGTACGAGGTCAAGCTCAAGGGCAGTCGCGTGCTTTATGCCAGTGCCGATGGCCAGTTCGTGGTCCAGGGCTATCTGTTCCAGCTCAAGGACGGCAAACCGGTGAACCTGACGGAAAAAACCGAGCGCCTGGGCATTTCCAAGTTGATCAACGGCATTCCGGTCGCAGAAACTGTGGTCTATCCGGCCATCGGCGAGACCAAGACCCACATCACCGTATTTACCGACACCACCTGCCCGTACTGCCACAAGCTGCACGCGGAAATACCGGCACTGAACAAGCAGGGTGTGGAAGTGCGCTATGTAGCGTTCCCGCGTCAGGGCCTGGGTTCGCCGGGTGACGAACAGCTGCAGGCAGTCTGGTGTTCGGCGGACAAGAAAGCCGCCATGGACAAGATGGTCGACGGCAAGGAAATCAAGGCCGCCAAGTGCGATAACCCGGTGTCCAAGCAATTCGCCCTGGGTCAGTCGATCGGCGTCAATGGCACGCCGGCCATCGTCCTGGCTGATGGCCAAGTCATTCCCGGCTACCAGCCGGCACCGCAGATCGCCAAACTGGCCCTGGGTGCGAAATAATCCTGCATCGTCACGCTAGCCTTTGACGATCATGCTCCTCCGGTTGCAACCGAAGGGGCATTAATAGAGAGCCGTGCTGTTTGCGGCTGTTTTCCACGGCCGGCCTTGAGTCGGCCGTTTTATGGGGAGTTCAGAGTGAATCCGGTCAAAGTAGGCATCTGTGGGCTGGGTACTGTCGGTGGCGGTACCCTAAACGTACTTCAGCGCAACGCCGAGGAGATTGCCCGCCGTGCCGGGCGTGGAATCGAAGTAGCGCAAATTGCTACCCGTACGCCAAAGCCTCAGTTCCAGACGACCGGTATTGCGATTACCAACGATGTCTTCGCCGTGGCCACCAACCCTGAAATCGATATCGTTATCGAGCTGGTGGGCGGCTATACCGTGGCCCGTGAGTTGGTGCTCAAGGCCATCGAGAATGGCAAGCATGTGGTTACCGCGAACAAGGCGCTGATTGCCGTCCACGGTAACGAGATTTTCGCCAAGGCCCAGGAGAAGGGCGTGATCGTGGCCTTCGAAGCCGCCGTGGCCGGTGGCATTCCGGTGATCAAGGCAATCCGCGAAGGGCTCTCGGCCAACCGCATCAACTGGCTGGCGGGGATCATCAACGGCACCGGCAACTTCATCCTCTCGGAAATGCGCGAGAAGGGCCGTACCTTCGAAGACGTGCTGGCTGAAGCCCAGGCCCTGGGTTATGCCGAAGCCGATCCGACCTTCGACGTTGAAGGCATCGACGCCGCGCACAAGCTGACCATCCTGGCGTCCATCGCCTTTGGTATTCCGCTGCAGTTCGACAAGGCCTACACCGAAGGCATCACCAAGCTGACCACGGCCGACGTGAACTACGCCGAAGCCCTGGGCTACCGCATCAAGCACCTGGGTGTGGCGCGCCGCACCGAGGCCGGCATCGAGCTGCGAGTGCACCCGACCCTGATCCCGGCCGACCGCCTGATCGCCAACGTCAACGGCGTGATGAACGCGGTGATGGTCAATGGCGACGCTGCCGGTTCGACCCTGTTCTACGGCGCTGGCGCCGGCATGGAGCCGACCGCTTCGTCGGTGGTGGCCGATCTGGTGGATGTGGTTCGCGCCATGACCAGCGATCCGGAAAACCGCGTGCCGCACCTGGCCTTCCAGCCTGATTCCCTGTCCGATCACCCGATCCTGCCGATCGAGTCCTGCGAAAGCGCCTACTACCTGCGCATCCAGGCCAAGGATCACCCGGGCGTACTGGCCCAGGTGGCGAGCATTCTTTCCGAGCGCGGCATCAACATCGAATCGATCATGCAGAAGGAAGTGGAAGAACAGGATGGCCTGGTGCCGATGATCCTGCTGACCCACCGCGTTCTGGAGCAGCACATCAACGATGCGATTACCGCGCTGGAGGCCCTGCAGGGCGTTGTCGGCCCAGTGGTCCGTATCCGCGTCGAACATTTGAATTAATGAAGCAGCCGCAAGTGGCGAGCGGCAAGCGCCAAGTCAGAAGCTGATGTGCTTTGACTTGAGGCTTGAAGCTTGCGGCTTGAGGCTCAAACCGAAGGTTTGTCCCCATGCGCTATATCAGTACTCGTGGCCAGGCACCGGCCCTGAATTTCGAAGATGTGCTGCTGGCCGGTCTGGCCAGTGATGGCGGTCTCTATGTGCCGGAGAACCTGCCGCGCTTTACCCAGGAAGAAATCGCTTCCTGGGCCGGCCTGCCGTATCACGAGCTGGCGTTCCGGGTCATGCGCCCGTTCGTCACCGGCAGCATTCCGGATGCCGACTTCAAGAAGATCCTGGAAGAAACCTACGCGGCCTTCTCACACAACGCCATTGCCCCGCTGCGTCAGCTGAACGGCAATGAGTGGGTGCTGGAGCTGTTCCACGGCCCGACCCTGGCGTTCAAGGACTTCGCCCTGCAACTGCTGGGGCGCCTGCTGGACTACGTGCTGGAGAAGCGCGGCGAGCGCGTGGTGATCATTGGCGCCACTTCCGGTGACACCGGTTCGGCGGCCATTGAAGGCTGCAAGCGTTGCGACAACGTCGATATCTTCATCCTGCATCCGCACAACCGTGTCTCGGAAGTGCAGCGCCGGCAGATGACCACCATCCTCGGCGAGAACATCCACAACATCGCCATCGAAGGCAACTTCGACGACTGCCAGGAAATGGTCAAGGCCAGCTTCGCCGACCAGGGCTTCCTCAAGGGCACCCGTCTGGTGGCGGTGAACTCGATCAACTGGGCGCGGATCATGGCCCAGATCGTCTACTACTTCCACGCGGCCCTGCAGTTGGGCGGCCCGGCGCGCTCCATCGCGTTCTCGGTGCCCACCGGCAACTTCGGTGACATCTTCGCCGGCTACCTGGCACGCAACATGGGCCTGCCCATCAGCCAGCTGATCGTCGCCACCAACCGCAACGACATCCTGCACCGCTTCATGAGCGGCAATCAGTACGTCAAGGAAACCCTGCACGCGACCCTGTCGCCGTCCATGGACATCATGGTCTCGTCGAACTTCGAGCGCCTGCTGTTCGACCTGCACGGTCGCAATGGCGCGGCGCTGGCGGGGTTGATGGAGAGCTTCAAGCAAGGCGGCGGTTTCAGCGTCGAAGAAGATCGCTGGAGCGAAGCGCGCAAGCTGTTCGACTCCCTGGCGGTGAACGACGAGCAGACCTGCGAGACCATCGCCGAAGTCTTCGAGCAGACCGGCGAGGTGCTCGACCCGCATACCGCGATTGGCGTCAAGGCCGCCCGTGAGTGCCGTCGCAGCCTGGATACACCGATGGTGATCCTGGGCACGGCGCACCCGGTCAAGTTCCCGGACGCGGTGGAGAAGGCCGGTGTCGGCAAGGCTCTGGAACTGCCGGCACACTTGTCCGACCTGTTCCAGCGCGAAGAACGCTGCACGGTCCTGGCCAATGACCTGAAAGCGGTGCAGGCTTTTGTCAGCCAGCACGGCAATCGTGGCAAGCCACTCTGATCCCTTGGTCTTGTCGTCCACGAAGCCCGTCTCCTGACGGGCTTTGTTTTTTCATGCGCAAGCTTGGCCCGTCAGGGGCAGGGAGGCCCGGATGATGCTTCGTCAAACGTACAGGGTAGGGCGCGTCCTGGGCCTGCTAGTGGCGGGCCTGCTGGCCTGGGCCGTGCTCTGGGGTGTCGCGCTGGCCGGCACGGCGAAGAACCTGCCCTTCAAGCTGGTGCCGGCGTTCGCCGATCTGCAGCCTCTGGCCTTGGCGCCTGCCGAACAGCAATGGTTGGCGAGGCATCCGCGCCTGAGGGTGGGGATCGCCATTGATGACTACCAGCCCATCGACATCACCCGTGACCGCAATCGCTATCAGGGCATCAGCGCCGATTACCTCGGTCTGGTGGGCGAGCGATTGGATGTGACAATGGAAGTCCTGGGGTTTTCCGAGCGCGAGCAGGCGGTCGAAGCGCTGCGTAACGGCACCATCGATGTGCTGACCAGCGCCAATGGCTATGAGCGCGGCCTTTCGGGGCTGCGCTTCACCAGCGACTACATGCCCGACAGGGCGGTGGTGGTGGTGCGCCGCGACGGGTCGAGCCCCAGTGATGATCTGGCCGGCAAGAAACTGGTGTTGTTGGACGGTTATGCCAACGCCGAACAGGTGCATGCGGCGTATCCGAACAGTCAGATCATGCTCTCGCCCAATCTTTACAGCGGCCTGGAGGCATTGAACCAGGGCGACGCCGACGCCTTCATCGGCAATGAGATCATCGTGCGTGCCTACAAGGCCCTGCGCCCTTACCTGGCGGTGCGGATTCAGGATGAAAGCCGTTTGCCGCCGACGGGCTTCGCTTTTGCCACCCGTGATGACAACGCCCTGCTGGCAGGCCTGCTGGAGCAGGCACTGCAGAGCATTGACGAATCCCTGCAGCGGGAAATACAGGCGCGCTGGACCACCGGCCTGGGGGCGAATATCTCCGGTGAGCGGATCGAGCTCAGTGCCGAGGAGCAGGCCTGGATTCTTCAGCATCCCCACGTGATGGTGGCGTCCCAGCAGTACCCGCCTCATGTGTTCAAGGACAAGGAGGGGCGCTGGGCCGGTCTGAACATCGACCTGCTCAACCGTATCTCGCGCATGACCGGCCTGCATTTCGTGCACAAGGAGAGCCTTTCCACAGCACAGACCCTGGAGTGGCTGGAGAGTGGGCAGGCGCAGATGACTTCTACCCTCACGGCCAGTGAGGACCGGCGGTTGTTCCTGAATTTCTCCCATGCCTTCGGTGGTGCCGCCTGGGTCTTTGTCGTGCGTCCCGAGGATCGCCGCCTGAGCAGTCTGGAGCAGATGGCCGGTGAGGTGCTGGTGTTGCCGGCGCGGCACACCCTTGAGAGCTACATCCGGCGCTACTATCCCGATATTCGGCTGCGCAGTGTCGACAGCTATGAGCAAGCCCGGGCCCTGGTCAGCAGTGGTGAAGCCATGGCCACCATTCAGAACGAGGTCCAGGTCCAGGCGCTGGGGTTGGGGCCCGCTGACGATGGATTGCGGGTGGGACGCAGCGTTGAAGGTACCTGGTCGGCCGACGAGTTTTCCGTGCGCAAGGATCAACCCGAGCTGCTGAGTATCCTCAACAAGTCGCTGGAGGCGCTGCCCGTGGCGGAGCTTAGCGCCATCCGTCTCAAGTGGCTGGGGGCCACGCCGGTGCCGATGCCGGTCTGGCAGCGAGTGCCGACCTGGGTGTACTGGGCCATTTCCACCGCGCTGCTGTTCGGTCTGATTTCCCTGGCCTGGAGCAGTCGGCTCAAGCTGCAGATTCAGCAGCGATTGCAAGCCGAGCAACGGCTCAACGATCAATTGGTGTTCATGCGGGCCCTGCTTGACGGCATTCCCAACCCGATCTTTGTCCGTGATCTGCAAGGGCGCCTGATCACCTGCAACAAGAGTTATGAACAGCAGTTGGGGACGAGCCTGGAACAGATTCGGGGGCGACAACTGACAGAGCTGGATCTGCTGCCTGCAGCCACCGCGCGCCAGTTGCATGGCGAGATCATGCAGTTGCTGGCGTCCGAGGAGTCGGTATTCGCCGACCGCCAGGTGCAGACGCGCAACGGATCGATCCACGCCTATCAATGGACGGTGCCGTTCTACAGTGCCGAGGGCCGTCTGCAGGGCTTGCTGGGTGGCTGGATCGATATCACCGAGCGCAAGCGTCTGGAGAACCAGTTGGTACAAGCGCGTCAGTCCGCCGACCAGGCCAATGCCGCCAAGAGCGCTTTTCTCTCCACCATGAGTCATGAGATTCGCACGCCAATGACCGCCATCGTTGGCTTGCTGGAACTGGAGAAAGAGCAGGCCAGGGTGCGTGGCGCGCCTTTTTCCGAGGCTCTGCGGGTGGCTTATCAGTCTGCCCAGGAGTTGATCAGCCTGATGGGGGACAGTCTTGATCTGGCCAAGATCGAGGCCGGCCATATGCAACTGGTGCCGCAGGTCACCGCCCTCAAGCCTTTTTTCGACAGCGTCCGGCAGCTCTTCGAGGTGACTGCGCGCAACCAGGGCGTGCATTTGCAACTGGTCTTCCACGAGGAAGCCCGGGGGCGTTATCTCTTTGATCCGTTGCGCTTGCGCCAGGTGCTGCACAACCTGTTGAGCAACGCCTTGAAGTTCACCGCTGAAGGTGAAGTGCGGGTGACGGTGGAGCGCCAGCCGGATGAGTCCGGTATCCCGTGTCTGCGTATCAGCGTCGCGGATACCGGCCCGGGAATCAGTGCCGAGCAGCAAGCGAGGATATTCACGCCCTTTGTCCAGGCCGATGCCATGACCTCTTCAACCTATGGCGGCACCGGGCTGGGTCTGAGCATCTGCCGGCAGTTGATCGAGTTGATGGGCGGGCGCATTCACCTGCTGAGTGAGCCAGGAGCCGGAACCGTTGTTGTCATCGAGCTGTATCTGGAGCGGGTCAGCGAGGATCTCGATCCGCAAGTCTCGCCGCCTGCCGAGCGTCCGCCGAGCCGCAGCATCGAAGTGCTGGTGGTGGATGACTTGAGCGCCAACCGCATGGTCCTGAGCCAGCAGCTGATGTTTCTCGGGCATCGGGTCGTGGCCTGTGACAACGCCCGTGAGGCGTTGCAGCGCTGGCGCTCCGGGACCTTTGATGTGCTGATGACCGATTGCAACATGCCGGGCATGAGTGGCTACGCCCTGACCGAGGCCATCCGCCAGATCGAGGCGCAGGAAGGGCGTTCGCCCTGCCCGGTGATCGGTTGCACGGCCAACGCGTTCGAAGACGAGCGCGAGCGTTGTGAGCGCGCCGGCATGGATCAGTTGCTGGTCAAGCCGGTGACCCTGGATCAGTTGGCCCAGTCTCTGGCCCGTTTCCTTCCGTCGCCATCCTTCAACATCCAGACCTTGCGCGGCATGACCCAGGCCGACGAACACGTGTTGCAGCGCATGTTGCAGGAGCTGTTGCGCAACCTTGCCCAAGAGCAGCAAGCGCTGGAAGAGGCTTTGGCGGTGCTGGATTGGGAGCGCCTGAGAGGCACCTTGCATCGGCTCAAGGGTGTGTGCTGCCTGATCGACGCCTTGCCCCTGGCCAAGGCCTGTATCGAGCTGGAGGTGCTGGTCAAGGAGCGCCAGGAGCAGGCGCTGGGCCGTCAATGGCCGCTGCTGCTTGAGGTCATGGGGATTTTACGCAGCGATATTCAGATGGCTCTGGACGAATAAGACTTGTCCTATGTGTGATTAGGACTTGTCTGATTACCGTATCGGCCCGTAGTGGACTGTTCCCACCTGCGCCGATCGGAGGTTGCCCCCATGCATTCGCTAAAAGTGCTGATTCTCGAAGACAACTCGTTCCAATTGATGGCCTTGCACCAGATGCTCAACGCCAATGGTGTCTTCAACGTGCTGACCGCCGAGAACCAGCAGTCCGCGCGGCGCTCGCTGGACAGCAAGGGGCCGGTGGATATCGCCATCTGCGATCTGTACCTGGAGCAGACCGATGGCCTGGAGTTGATCCGCGAACTGGCCCAGCAGCAACTGGCCAAGGCCCTGATCATTCTCAGCGACGCAGAGCCGGATGTCCTTGAAGGTACAGCCGGCATGGCTCGCGAGTTGGGCTTGAAAGTGCTCGCGTGCTTGCCCAAGCCGGCTTCGGCTGCTGTGCTCGGCGACTTGCTCTGTGCCTATCAACAGCACGCCAGGGCAGCCGGCCCCGAACTGAACCAGACATTGCTCCGGGACTTGCTGGGCCTTGAGCCCTTTGTCTTCGAGGACGTGACTCAGGATGAGGGGCTTGCGGCGGTGCTGGGTTGTGGGGTTGCGCATTTTCAGCCGGTCATCCATGAGCATGGCGAGCTTCAAGGTGTCGAGGCGCTAGCACGCTGGCAGCATCCTGAGCGGGGCCTGCTGATGCCCGGCGAATTTCTTCCGCTGATCGAGTTCGCCGGCCTGCAAGAGGTCTTCACCTGGCACATGCTGGAGCAGGCACTGGAACTGGTGGCCGGGGTGAAACTGGTGCTGGGCTACTGGCTGCCGGTTGCCGTGAACATTCCCACCGGCATCCTCGAGCGGCCGTTGTTCCCCCGTCAGTTGGAGGCGTTGCTGAGGCGCTTCGAAGTGCCGGCCCGGATGCTGACCCTGGAAGTCATCGACACCACGCAACTGCAGACCGATACCGCCCATGTGGAGGCGCTGCTGCGCCTGCGGATGATTGGTTGCAAGTTGTCCATCGGCGATTTCGGCACCGGTGGAACCAGCCTGCAGCGCTTGCTGGAGTTGCCGTTCACCGAGCTGAAGATCCCTCCGGTGTTTGTCGCCGGCATGGCCGCGGATGAGCGCAAGCGGGCGCTGGTCGGCGGTGCGATGAACATGGCGCGACGCATGTCCCTGGGGGTGGTGGTGACCGGTATCGAGACCGAGTCCGACTGTGTGGCGGCCAGGGGCCTGGGGGCGGCTCATCTGCAGGGTTGTTTCATCGCCCCGCCGATGAGCGCCGTCCAGATGCGCCAATGGCTGGCCGAGACCCCAGGCGTGGGCAGCAATGGCCTGGATGGGCAGGCCGCCGGTCTGTGTGCTTAAGGTCGCTGCCCGTAGCGCCTAGGACAGCCCGTGTTCCTGGACATAGATGTACAGCGCGGCTTCGCTGGCCAGGCCCAGTTTGCGCATGGCGCTGACTTTCTGCGCGCTGACCGTCTGTTTGCTGCGGTTGAGCTGAGTGGCGATGGTTCCCACTGCATGGCCGGCGGCCAGCAGGCGGATCACTTCCAGTTCCCGGGGCGACAACTGATCCTTGGAGACCAGTCGATCCGGTCCCACTTCACCGGCAAGGCTCAATGCTCGCTTGATGGCCTGGGCCACATAGCGTTTGTGCTGTCGCGCATGGGCAATGGCTGACGGCAGTTCATCGGCCAGGCTGGCCTTGCTCAGCAACCCCATCACCCCCAGGTCGAGGATCGAGCGAAACAGCCCGGCGTGATTGAGCATGGTCACCACCACGATGGGCAGGTCGGGATGATGCCGGCGCAATTGCTCGATCAGGCGCAGGCCGTCGTTCTGCTGCTCCTCGGGCATCATGAAGTCCGTGACCAGCACGTCGCACTCGACTTCCTGCATCAGCTGGCTCAGGGCAGAAGGCGAGCGGGCTTCACCGACAATGGCCAGGCTGTCGTCCTGCTCCAGCACGGCACGCAAGCCAATCAGGAAGATCGGATGATCGTCGGCAAGGATGATGCGCAATTTGTTGTTCGACATTGCTTTCAAAGCTTGGGCTCCAATGCAACGGCGGCGTGGTTTGCGCCTGGTCGGCCGTTTTATATCTGTCATGTTACCCGTGCATGCTCGAATGACTCAGGTCGGCAGCAGTAGGTGTGGCGAACTTTCTTCTCTGAGCGATGGTCACTTGAATGTCAGAAAGCTACCGGCATTTTTGTTTTCGAACCTCTAATTCGAGCTATTGAGTGGTGATCTAGATGGAAAGTATCAGTCTTTTGTTGAGCGAGTCGCTGAGTCCGTACCAGGTCACACTGACGCCTTGCGGCGGCCATGGCGAATGCCTGGTGACCCTGAAGAACGCGGCTGGCGCCATGGTCTTGGAGCGTGAGGTCAATCAGGCCCAGCTCACCGACAAGCGCCTGCTTACCGACGTAGTCGATGGTCTGCACCGTGACGTGCTGATCGCCGAAGGCCGGCTGGAACCCTGTGTGATCGCCGCGTTGCGCCATGCAGCTGAAGGCAAGGTGTTCGATCAGCGCAACTGATGCAAATTTTTGCGGAACCTTCCTGTCACCCGGTCAGTCAGACTCAGTATCAGCAGGATCAGGCATTGTGCTCCGGTGCTTGTAGCCGGCTGATACCGGTCGTCAAAGACCGCGTTTAACCCCGAGTCGTCTCCCCACTTCTCGGGGTTTCTTTTTGCCCGGGATTTGTCAGTGGTCGTGCAGATCGCGGAAATAGGCCCGGGCGTCGGCACGGTATGGGGCGCGCATCTCCGGCTCCAGCCAGGCGGCATACAGCTCAACCAGGCGATCCTCACGCAGCTTGAGCAGGGCCTGGTTGATCCGGGCTATGGCTTGTCGCCCTTGGGCGGTCTTGCTGCAGCCGATATGGATCTCCTGATACTGCTGGGTGCCCTGGATCGGATAGAACTCCAGCTCCTGCGGGTCCATGCCTTGCTGCATTGCCTGGTAGCGAATTTCCGGCCAGTAGCCCAGCAACACACGCAGGCGCCCCAGGCGCTGCATCTGCAACAGGCTGCCCAGGGCGTCGTTGCCGTGGTGGGCATTGACCGAGTCCGCGGGGGCTGCTTGCAGCAGGTTATCGACTTGCTGGCCATAGCTGCGCTCGGCAACCACTCCGACTTTTTCCTGGCCGCTGGCGAGCAGGGCGCGCAGATCGACCTTGCCCTCCCGGACGAACGGGGTCAGGTGTTCATGGTCGGCGCGGCGGATCACCAGGCCATTGCTCAGGACTCGGAAGCTGGTGATGGAGAAGGTCACCCACTGTTCGCGCTCCTTGTTCATGATCAGCGACGGGTCGCAGACGAAGGTCGGCTCGCGCAGCATCTGCAAGCCCCGGGCGCGATTGACCCGCACTATCTGTTGTGGGTACTCCGGCAGGCTGGCGATCAGTTGCGGCATCAGCAGGTCGATGACCCCTTGTCCTTTCTGCTCACCCTCGAAAATGCTCAGCGGCGGCAGGTCTCGCAGCAGCCAGAGCAGCGTCTCCTTGGGTTCGCTGAAGGCGTTCGGCAGCCACAGCAGGGCGAGCAGAAACGTCACGCAGCACCTAAGGCGACGGCGTAGGAAGGGTGGATGGGCGCCGGACAGGGCGCTGATGGAAAACCGGCTTTTCAGCTTAGATCGCCCCAGAGTTGCGCAAGTGTTGGATCTGTTCGCTGCTGTAGCCCAGGCTCGCCAGGACTTCTGTCGAATGCTCGCCGAGCTCGGGGCCGACCCAGTCCGCGGAGCCGGGCGTCTCAGAGAGTTTCGGCACGATGCCGGGCATCTTGAAGGGCTTGCCGTCGGGCAGTTTGGCCTGGAGGAACATTTCCCGAGCGAGGAACTGCGGGTCGTGGAACATGTCCTCGGCGCTGAAGATCCGGCTCGCCGGGACGTCAGCCTGATTCAGCTGCTGCAGTACCTGGTCCAGGGGCAGGGAGGCCACCCAGCGGTCGATCACGCCATAGAGTTCATCGCGGCGGGTATCGCGTCCGTCGTTGCTGGCCAGGGCGGGATCGTTGGCCAGGTCGTCGCGACCGATAAGCAGCATGAAGCGCTTGAAGATCGCATCGCCGTTGGCGCCGATCTGCACATGCTTGCCATCGGCGCTGGTGTGGATCGAAGACGGGGTAATGCCGGGCATGATGTTGCCGCTGCGCTCGCGGATAAAACCGAACACATCGAACTCCGGAACCATGCTTTCCATCATGGCGAAGATCGCCTCATACAGCGCCACGTCCACCACTTGCCCCTGGCCGCCGTTGACCTCGCGATGACGCAGGGCCATCAGCGCGCCGATCACGCCCCACAGGGCCGCGATGGAGTCGCCAATGGAAATCCCGGTGCGTACCGGCGGACGATCCTCGAAGCCGGTGATATAGCGCAGGCCGCCCATGGATTCGCCCACGGCGCCGAAGCCCGGCTGGTCCTTCATCGGGCCGGTCTGGCCGAAGCCCGACAGGCGCACCATCACCAGTTTCGGGTTGAGGGCGTGCAACACGTCCCAGCCCAGGCCGAGCTTCTCCAGGACCCCGGGGCGGAAGTTTTCGATCAGGATGTCGGCTTCGGCCAGCAGTTGCTTGAGCACCGCCAAGCCTTCGGGATGCTTGAGGTTCAGGGTCAGGGATTTCTTGTTGCGGGCCTGGACGAACCACCACAGCGAAGTGCCTTCATACAGCTTGCGCCACTTGCGCAGCGGATCGCCGCCGTCCGGAGACTCGACCTTGATCACCTCGGCACCAAACTCGGCGCAGATACGCGAGGCGAATGGGCCGGCGATCAGGGTGCCGAGTTCGATCACTTTCAATCCGGCGAGGGGCTTGCTGAGGCTGTTCATGGGGCATCCGCTGGGCAGGAAAATCCGCCTAGCCTAGACCATTGGTTGCCATTAAGGCAGCGCTGGACGGTGGCCTTCATTCATTATTTTCAGGTCGATGGCGGGATAATTGTGCTTCTCATTCTCTTGGGTGGCGGGTTTAATGGCGCCTTTCATGAGAAGGGCGGTTGCAAATCCTTCGATCTGGTCTATGCCCCGTGACAGGTTCGACGTTTTGTTCCGAGTGGATTGATAGAAAACTATTGTTACAAATACCCCATTAAAAAATTACATGTGATGAATTGAAAGTCTTACATGTGATGCTCTAGTCTGTGCGCCATGGAAAACAAATCCTCAGCCCATTACCAACGTTTATTCCGCCAGCGCCTGCGTGATCAGGGCTTGGTGAAAAAGGAAGTCTGGATACTGCCCGAGAACGCCCAGGCGTTGCTGGCGGTTGAACGCAAACTGCGTCAGCCCTTTGACGGGCTGGCTCCTGTGGAAAAGGATGGAGAAATGAGCATGCCGCAGATCTGGAATGCCCGATCGCTGTGCCAGGCCCTGATGGCCACCGAGTTGTTCAGCAGCGGCGAAGCCAGCATTGAACTGCTTGAAGGCGCCGAACCGAGCTTGCACGTGACCATGCGCGAATACGGCGACCTGCCGCTGTTTGTCGCCCTGTCCGGCGAGCAGATCCTGGTCGAAGCCCTGCTCTGGCCGCAAAGCGAAGTCACCGATGTGCAAGCCTTCAATGAAGAAGTGCTGCTCAGCCGCCAGTTGTTCCCGCTGTCGAGCATCGGCCTGGAAACCGGCTTGGGCGGCGAGCGCTTCTACATGATGTTCGGTGCGCTCAGCGCCACCTCGATCCTCTCCAACGTGCTTTACGAGATCGAAACCCTGGCCAGCAACGTGATCAGGGCTACCGAGGCCTATGAAGGCTACCTGAAGGCTCAGGCCTGACCTGGAGGAATGCACATGAACGTATGGAGCAAGTTGCTTACCGCCCTGCGCGGTGGCGCCAATGAGGCGGGCGAAGCCATGGTGGACAGCCAGGCCCTGAGGATTCTCGATCAGGAAATCCGCGACGCCGACCAGGAACTGCGCAAGTCCAAGGAAGCCCTGGCCGAAATCATGGCCCGGCAGAAACTCGCCGCCGAGCGCGCCAACGGCAGCGCGGCGAAGATCGCCGAGTATGAAAGCTACGCCCTCAAGGCCCTGGAAGCGGGTAATGAAAATCTTGCCCAGGAAGTGGCGCAGAAGATCGCCAATCTGGAAAATGACCTGGCGGTCGAGCGCGAGCAGGCCGATGGCTTTGCCGCCAGCGTGGTCCAATTGCGCAAAGCCGTGACCCAGGCCGAAGGCAATATCAAACATCTGAAACAACAGGTGGATACCGTCAAGGCCACCGAGAGCGTGCAGAAGGCCCAGCAGGCCGTGGCCCAGCGCTATGGCGGCTCGCAGAGCAAGCTGCACACCGCGGTGGAGTCCCTGGAGCGGATCAAGCAGAAGCAGGCCGAGCGTGCGGCGAAGATGGAAGCCGCAGCGGAGCTGGCCAGCACCAGCAACCCCGACGATGCCCTGGACGCCAAGTTGCGCGAGGCCGGGATCGTCGCCGGCAGCACCAGCGCCGACAGCGTGCTGGCGCGCCTCAAGGATCGCAACAAGTCCTGATTCATCGTCGAGTTGTAAGGGCGGGGCCGATGGGCCTTGCCCGGCTTTTTCAGGGATAGGAAAGCAATGGAAATCTTCCTGCAGACAGTGTTGTCGTTCCCCACAGTGCTGTTCAGCTTCATGCTCTGCCTGGCGGTAATCTACTGGGCCGTGGTGGCCATGGGCATGCTCGAGGTCGATCTGCTGGACTTCGAGGCTGATTCGCTGCTCGAAGGCGCCCATGCCACTGAAGGCCTGGCCGGGCTGCTGATCAAGTTCAAGCTCAACGGGGTGCCGGTCACCCTGGTGCTGACCCTGCTGATGTTCTTCAGCTGGTTTTTGACCTATTTCGCCGAACTCTACGTCCTCAGCCACCTGCCCCTGGGTTGGTTGCGTTATCCCCTGGGCCTGTTGCTGGCTGTGGTTGCGCTGTTTCTGGCGGCCCCCATCAGCGCGGCCATCTGCCGTCCGCTGCGTCCGCTGTTTCACAAGATGGAAGCCACCAGCAGCCAGTCGGTGCTGGGGCAGACCGCCGTGGTACGCAGCGGCAGAGTCACCCTGGAACACGGCGAAGCCGTGCTCGAGAACGGCGGCGCGGGCCTGATCCTGCGTGTGCGTGCCGATGAGGCGCGAGCTTTCAAACGCGGCGATCGCGTCGTGTTACTGGAGTATCTGGAGGCGCAACACGCCTATCGGGTCATTACCGAGGACGAGTTTCGCGGCCTCTGAGCCCGGGCTTCCTCAGAATCAAAGGAGATTGATTGCATGAATTTACCGTCGCTGCTGCCCATCCTGCTCGGGATCGGCCTCGTCGTCCTGGTGGTCTTCGGCCTGCTGGCCCTGTTCAAGGCCTTCTATATCAAGGTCCCCCAAGGCACGGCGCTGATCGTCAACGACATGTCCTCGACGCCCAAGGTGCACTTCACCGGCGCCCTGGTGTACCCGGTCATCCACCTCAAGGAGTTCATGCGGATCTCGCTGATCACCCTGGAAGTCGACCGTCGGGCCAAGGATGGTCTGATCTGCCGCGACAACATGCGCGCCGACATCACCGTGGCTTTCTACCTGCGGGTCAATGAAACCCAGGAAGACGTGCTCAAGGTGGCCAAGGCCATCGGTGTCGACCGTGCCTCCGACCGCGCTGCGGTCAACGAGCTGTTCAACGCCAAGTTCTCCGAAGCGCTGAAAACCGTGGGCAAGCAGTTCGACTTCGTCCAGCTGTTCGAAAACCGCCAGGACTTCCGCGACCGCATCATCGAGATCATCGGCAACGACCTCAACGGCTATGTGCTGGAAGACGTGGCCATCGACTACCTGGAGCAGACCGCCAAGCATTCCCTGGACCCGAGCAACATCCTCGACGCCGAAGGTATCCGCAAGATCACCGAGCTGACCGCGGCGCAGAACGTCATCACCAACGAACTGGAGCGCAACCAGGAACTGGCGATCCAGAAGAAGAACGTCGAGACCCGCGAAGCCTCGCTGTCGCTGGAACGCCAGCAGGCCGACGCCGAAGCGCGGCAGAAGCGCGAGATCGAAACCATCCGCGCCCGCGAGGAAGCCGAGACCGCCAAGGTCAAGGAAGAAGAGCGCCTGAAGGCCGAGCAAGCACGCATTCAGTCGCAGCAGGAAATCGACGTGCGCACCGAGAACCATCAGCGCGAAGTCGAAGTGGCCCAGCAGAACCGTCAGCGTGCGGTGGTCATCGAAGTGGAGAAAGTCACCCGCGCCAAGGACCTGGAAGTAGTGGCCCGCGAGCGTGAAGTGGAACTGCAGCGCATCGAGAAAGAAAAGGCTCTGGAAGAGCAGCGCAAGAACATCGCCACCGTGATCCGTGAGCGGGTAGCGGTCGAGAAGACCGTGGCCCAGGAAGAAGAGCGGATCAAGGAAGTACGCGAAATTTCCGAAGCCGAACGCGCCAAGCAAGTGGTGGTGATCCAGGCCCAGGCCGAAGCCGAGCAGGATCTGGTGCGTCAGGTCAAACAGGCCGAAGCCGACGAGACTCGCTCCAAGCACAAGGCCGTGGAGATCAACAACCTGGCCCAGGCCGAACTGGAAGCGGCGGCCAAACAGGCCGAAGCCAAGAAGCGCCTGGCCGAAGGCCTGGAAGCCGAGCGCGCCGCGCCTGGTCTGGCCGATGCCCGCGTGCTGGAAATCACCGCAGCGGCCCAGGAAAAAGAAGGCCTGGCGCAAGCCCGCGTCCGCACCGAGCAGTTGATTGCCGAAGCTCGCGGCGAGCAGGAAAAAGGCCTGGCCGACGCCCGCGTCATGGAAGCCCAGGCGGCTGCCAAAGAGAAGGACGGCCTGGCCGAAGCCAAGGTCATGGAAGAGAAGCTCGGTGCTCAAGCCCGTGGCGAAGAGCAACTGGGCGCGGCCAAGGCCAAGGCCACCAAGGACCTGGGTTCGGCCGAAGCCGAAGTGCTGCTGCAGCGTCTGAACGCCGAAGCCGAAGGCCTGGGCAAGAAGTTCGGTGCCCTGGATTCCCTCAGCGACAGCGCTCGCCAGCACGAAGAGTTCCGCATGCAACTGGAGAAGAACTTCGAGGAAGCGATGGCCGCCATCGCCGCCAACAAGGACATCGCCAAGGACCAGGCCGAAGTGCTGTCCGCCGCCCTCAGCAAGGCCAAGATCGAGATCGTCGGCGGCGAAGGCGACTTCTTCAATTCCTTCGCCAAATCGCTGTCGGTGGGCAAGGCCATCGAGGGCGTGGTGGGCAAGAGCCCGGTGGTCCAGGACGTCCTGGCACGCCTGCTCAACGGCAAGGGCGCACCGGCCGTTGCCGCTGAACTGGCCGCTGCTGCCGTCTCGCGCAAGGCCGAGGCGCCGTCTGCCGAAGCCTGACCCACACCTGACACACCTGTAGCCGCTGCCGAAGGCTGCGACCGACTCCGTAGGAGGCGCAGCCCTTGAGGGCCTTCGGGCCCTCAAGCACGCACCCAGCCCGCGGCAGCGGCTACCGGCCTTGTGTCGGGTACCGGGCTCCAGGTTTGAGGAGCCCGCTTTTTTTGCACACCGCCGTAGATCCAGGAAGGCCACGATGTCGGACGCTCAAGTCGCAACTCCCCCGCAGGACGTATTGGACAAGGCCGTCGCCGAAGGCGGCGCCTATGAGGTGCTGCACAAGCGCCTGCTGGACCAGGGCCAGCGCCTGCGGGCCACCACCGACGACCTCAACCAGAGGCGTCTCGACGAGTTCGGCAACAGCCGCATGGAAGTGGTCGGGCGGGTGCGCATCCGTACCGAGAACAACTGCATCGCCCGGGACATCGTCCAGGTCGGCGACTGCCTGTTGTTCGGCTACAACGTGTTCATCGGCCTGAAGAAGGAAACCAGCGTCGCCGACGTGTTTTCCCTCTATCGGCTGGTGGAAGAGGGCGAAGGCTACGAAGCCGAGCCCGTGCCCCTGGAAGGCAGCTTCCTGGCGGCCCAGGGCTTCCTCAACGATTTCAACGAGCTCTACACCTATTACAAGAACACCCGCCTGCTGCAACTGGCGATCCGTGACGGCAAGCTGCTGGCGAGTTTCCAGATTGGCGAGCGCGTCACCGATGTGCGGGTGTTCCGCTGGTCGATCTCGGTGGACGGACGGGATGTCCGGTACATCGACAACCGCGGCGAGCGGGATATCGCCCTGCCGGCGCCCTTCGATTTCGAATGGAAGAAGGCCACCCGCGAGATGGTGGTCGAAGGCCGCTTCCCGCACCTGAACATCCTCGACACGGTGTTCGTCGAAACCATCGGCGGCGACCTGACCATCAAGGTCGAGAACAACACCGAGTCGGGCCTGGGCATCTACCGCGAAGAGGTGCTGGACAAGACCCAGTCCCTGGACGATTCGCAGATCGAATTCGCCCGCCTGGGCAGCCTGATCCTGCTCAAGGTCCTGCCGTACCGCGAAGAGCAGTGGCGCTACCTGGTGTTCAACAGCCTGACTCGCCAGGTGGAGCGCATCGACGCCATCGGCCTGGCTTGCGTGCAACTGCCGGAAGACCACGGGATCATCTTCCCCGGTGGCTATTACCTGCAGAGCGGCGAGTACAAGACCTTCGAACAGTCCATGGAAGGCATGCGCTTCAAGCGCTCGGTACGCTCGCCCAACGGTGAAGATGTGCAGTACATCTTCTACCACCCGGAGCAGGGCCGCTCGGTGCTGCTGACCTACAACATGATCAACCGCCAGTTGCAGAACCCGTTGTTCGGCCACGGTTACGCGCGCCTGGAAGACGGGCGCATGGTGATCTTCGCCGCCGAAGGCGACGAGCCGACCCGGGTCCACCCGATGCAGGTCTGGCAGACGCCGTTCTTCACCGAGGAATACGCCGCGCGGCAACCGACCCGCAGCGGTTTCCTGGGGCGCATTGGCAATGCCGAACTGGTGCGCAGCGTTTCCGATCTCTACGACCTGTGCCGCGAGATCGACACCCCGGCGGTGTCGGTGCAGCGCTATTCGTTGCTGTGCCAGAACACCCGGCGCCTGTTCGATGTGTATCACTGGCTGGGCAGCGCCGAGCTCGAAGGCCTGGCCCCATTGCTGCGCGAGGTGGCCTCGACCTCGGAGCTGGTGCTGGATGAATACGAGAAAGTCGAAAGCATCCGCCGCCAGTCGGACCAGGCCATGGTGGCCGCCGAGGCCAAGCAGAAAGCCCTGCTCGACAGCCTGCTGGTGGACAGCTGGGACCAGGTGCAGAGCTTCGTCGATGCGCTCAACGGCATCACTGCCCAGCGCGGCCTGCTGCTGACCATTCGCGACTACCGCTACATCGACGTGGCGCGCATCGACGCCATGGAAGCCGATTTGCTCAAGGCCCAGGAGCGCACCGCCGCCGGCACCGCGACCTTCCTGGCCAGCGATCAGGCTCTGCAGCCCTTCGTCACCCAGCTGGAAACCCTCGACGCCCAGGCGCAGAAAGCCGAGACCGTGGCTCAGCTCAGCGAGCCCTTGGGGGCCTTGCAAGCCATGGCTGGCGATCTGGACATGCTGTCGAGCCTGATGGCCTCGTTGCAGATCGAAGACGCCACCCAGCGCACCCGGATCATCGAATCCATCTCGCAGATCTACGCCCGCCTGAACCAGGCCAAGGCCCGCGCCGAACAGCGGCGCAAGGGCCTGGGCTCGACCGAGACCGTGGCCCAGTTCGGGGCCCAGTTCAAACTCTTCAGCCAGGGCATCACCAATGCCCTGGCCCAGGCCCAGGACCCCGAGCGCTGCGACGAGCAACTGTCGCGCTTGTTGGTGCAGTTGGAGGAGTTGGAGAGCCGTTTCGGCGATCACGAACAGTTTCTCGGCGACATCCTCGGCAAGCGTGAGGAGTTGCTGGAAACCTTCGAGGCCCACAAGCAATCGCTGCTCGACGAGCGCCAGCGCAAGGCCCAGGGCCTGCTGGATGCGGCGCGGCGGATTCTCGACAGCCTCGGCCGGCGCACCGCCAAGTTCACCCAGGCCGAGGAGCTCAATGCGTTCTTCGCCGCCGACCCGCTGATCCTCAAGCTGCGGGAGCTGGCCGAGCGCCTGCGCGAGCTCAAGGACAGCGTCAAGGCTGACGACGTCGAGTCGCGCCTCAAGGGCGCCCGGGATCAGGCCGTTCGGGCCCTGCGCGACAAGACCGAGCTGTTCGAAGAGGGCGGCAACGTCATCAAGCTGGGGCCGCGTCATCGCTTCAGCGTCAACACCCAGGAGCTGGACCTGACCCTGATGCCCCGGGGCGACGAACTGCACCTGCACCTCACCGGCACGGATTTCCTCGAACCTCTGCGCGACCCCGAGCTGGAAGCCCTGCGCGACTTCTGGCAGGTGGCCCTGGAGTCGGAATCGGCCCAGCTGTACCGCGCTGAGTACCTGGCCGGGCAAGTGCTGGACGCCGCCGACCGGGGCGTGGAAGGGCTGAGCCTGGAAAGCCTGAAACCCTTGCTGGCGCAGCCTGAGGAATTGGCGCGGGTGATCCGCGACTTCGCCGCGCCGCGCTACAAGGAAGGCTACGAAAAGGGCATTCACGACCACGATGCGGCGGCGATTCTGTTGCAGTTGCTACCGCTGCGCGACAGCGCCGGCCTGCTGCGCTTCGGCGCGGCGGCGCGGGCCTTTGCCACGCTGTTCTGGGGCCGCCAGCAGCACCAGCCGCAACCGCAGCAATGGGTCGAGCGGGCCCGCACCAGCCGGCATATTCAGCAGCTGTTCGGGCGTCGAGAAGGCTTGCTGCAGTTGCAGGAGGAAATCCTCGCGGCACTGAGTGACTGGCATCAGCAGCACGCCTTCACCCTGGCCGCCGAGCTGTTGCCCGAAGCCGCCGAGTACCTGGTTCAGGAACTGGCCGCAGAACGCATCGAATTCACCTTCAGCAAATACGCCAAGCAACTGCAGGAAGCCCTGACCTTGCGTCTGCAGGGCGCGCGGATGTGGGACGACTACCAGCAGGCCTTGGCGCGGCTGGTGGAGCGGCCTGCTGCACAGTGGGCATTGACCGAGAACTGGCTCTCGGCCCTGTGCGCCGAGGGCGAGTTCGCCGAGTGGAGCGACTACGTACCCGAGGCGGTGGCCCTGTCGCTGCTGCGGGAAGACTTTGCCAAGCGCATCACTGAAGTCGACCTGCGGTTCAGCGTCGGCAACCTGATGGGCGAACACCCGCGCATTCACGAGCGCAGCCTGTCTCTCACCGTGGATGGTTTCTTCGCTCGCCTGCGGGCCCACCGCGAGCAGTTCCTGCCCGGCCTGCAGCGCTACCAGGCGCTGCGCCAGGGCATCATCAGTCGTGAGCGCTCGGCCCTGCGCCTGAGCGAATTCAAGCCGCGGCCGCTGAGCTCGTTCGTTCGCAACAAGCTGATCAACGATGTGTACCTGGGCTTTATCGGCGACAACCTGGCCAAGCAGATGGGCACCGTGGGCGAGAACAAGCGCACCGACCTGATGGGCCTGTTGATGCTGATTTCGCCACCGGGCTACGGCAAGACCACCCTGATGGAATACGTGGCGCACCGCCTGGGCCTGATCTTCATGAAGATCAACGGCCCGGCCCTGGGTCACCAGGTGCGTTCCCTGGACCCGGCCCAGGCGCCGGACGCTACTTCGCGCCAGGAACTGGAGAAACTCAACCTGGCCCTGGAGATGGGCAACAACGTGATGCTCTATGTCGACGACATCCAGCACACCCATCCGGAATTCCTGCAGAAATTCATCTCGCTGTGCGACGGCACCCGGCGCATCGAAGGCGTGTGGAAAGGTCGCACCAAGACCTACGACATGCGCGGCAAGAAGTTCTGTGTGGTGATGTCGGGCAACCCGTACACCGAGTCCGGCGAGGTGTTCAAGATCCCTGACATGCTGGCCAACCGGGCCGACATCTATAACCTCGGCGACACCCTGGGCGGCATGCAGGAAGCCTTCGCCCTGAGTTACATCGAGAACGGCCTGACCTCCAACCCGGTGCTGGCGCCCCTGGCCACCCGCGATATGGCGGATGTCTACCGCTTCGTCGCCAAGGCCGAAGGCAAGGCCTTCTCCAGCAACGAACTGAGCCATAGCTACAGCGGCGCCGAGATCAACGAAATCACCACCACGCTGCAACGCCTGATGCAGGTGCGCGACGTGGTGCTGCGGGTCAACCAGCAGTACATCGCCAGCGCCGCCCAGGCCGACCAGTACCGCAGCGAGCCGCCGTTCAAGCTGCAGGGCAGCTACCGCAACATGAACAAGATGGCCGAGAAGATCTCGGCGGTGATGAACGACGCCGAGCTGCTGCAACTCTTGGCCGACCACTACCAGGGCGAATCCCAGTTGCTGACCACCGGCGCCGAGGAAAACCTGCTCAAGCTCGCCGAGCTGCGCGGCAACCAGACCCCGGAACAGAGTGAACGCTGGGCGCAGATCAAGCGCGACTTCGTGCGCAACCGCTCCATGGGCGGCAGCGACAGCGATGTCGGCACCCGGGTCGTGGCCCAGCTCAACGATCTGGTGGAAGGCGTACGCGGCCTGGCCCGGCCCGCGCAGCAGCATGACCTGCGCGCGGTGCTGGAAAACCTCTCCGAGCACCTGGAGAACAGCTTCCTGCCGCTGATCAAGGTCATGCACAAGAAGATCGACGTCGATCTGCACAGCCACCAGCGCATTGGCGACATCGCCACGCGGGTGGACGAATTGAGCCGCATGCTCAGCCACGGTGATGTGCCCACCCTCAAGGACTCCCAATAGTAGGAGCCGGCTTTGCCGGCGAACAGCCAAGGATCACGACATGGATTTTGCCCACCTGGACCAGCAGCTGCGCGACAGCCTGCTGGACCTGAAACTGAGCAACGAAGAACGGGACGAACTGCGCCAACTGGGCAGCGAACTCAGTGCCGATCAGGTGCGTTACCTGCGCAATCGAGCTTTCGATCTGGTACGGGAACTGAGCCTGGCAGACAGCGCCAATGTGCTGCCGGCGTTGAAATGGCTGGAGCAGGTGGTCAAGACCCTGGACGCCAACAGCGCCCCGGTGCGCGACATGGCCAGCGCCCACTTCAGCCCCGGTGAAGACTGCCGGCGCAAGATCCGCGACCTGTGCCGCCAGGCCCGGATCTCGGTGGATATCTGCGTGTTCACCATTTCTGACGATCAACTGAGCGACGAAATCCGCGCCTGCCACCAGCGCGGCGTGGCCGTGCGGGTGATCAGCGACAGTGAAAAGCAGTTCGATGTCGGCAGCGATATCGCCGGGCTACGCGAGGCCGGGGTGCCGGTGCGGATCGACGACACGCCGTTCCACATGCACCACAAGTTCGCCGTGTTCGATGGCCGGACCCTGCTCAACGGCAGCTTCAACTGGACCCGCAGCGCCACCACCGGCAACGAGGAAAACCTGCTGGTGATCGACCATCCGCAACTGGTGGCCAGTTACCTCAAGGAGTTCAACGAACTCTGGGCCCGCTACGCACCGCGTTAAGGCGTGCAGCGGCGGGCCAGTACTCGGCCTCAGGCGGCGCTCGGCTGACTCCAGAGGCTGTTCTCGGCCAGCCTGTCGAGGAGTTTCTGGCGCAACTTATGGGCCTGTTCGGGGGCGCTCTGGCTCAGGGTTTCCAGGGCCAGGTGCAACTGCTGCAGCGGGTTTTCGCTGTTAAACAGGCTGCCCAGTTCCAGGCCGGCAATGGCTTCTTCGAAACGTTGCTGGCGGATATGGTTCAGCAGCGTGGCGTGGCTCAACTGGTTGGCATAGGACAGGTTCTGTTCCAGGCGGCTCTTGAGCTCGGCGGCCTTTGCCTGCTCGTCGATGTAGAGGTAGACCAGTGCCAGCTGTGCCAGGTGGTAGTTTTTTTCCGCTGGGTCCAGCGCCGCAGTCTGAGCTTCGTCGTCGAGCGCTTGCACGGTCTGGTCCAGCAGTTCGATGGCTGGCCGGGTCTGTTCCAGGTCGTGCAGCAATTTGGCCTGTGCTGCCTGTTTCACCGGGCGATCGGCGTATTCGAGCTGGGTGTTGAGGTGCGCCACTTCCTCAAGGCCGTTGCGGATCAGCTCGCTGTCGCGGCGCTCGGGCGCCAGGGCAGCTTGCACCCACAACTGGGTTTCCACGATCAGCAGGCGATGCCACGGCCATTGCTCAGCGCCACGCCAGGTCTCCAGTGTCAGCAGGGCCTGCTCCAGCAGGTGGGCGCACCAATGCGGGTGCTCCTCGAAGTAGGTGCGCCACACAGAGAGCAGGCACCAGAGACGCTGCGAGGGCGCGACCGCGCAGGCCTGCAAGGCCGCCTCGGCCTCGGTCAGCTCATGGCGCGCGACATGCCAGTGCAACAGGCTCAGCAGCATCTCGCTGGCGTGTCTCACCGGCACCTGGGCGATCAGCTGTGCCGCCAGATCCGGGCGGCTGGCGTCCAGGATCAGCTTGAGCAGCGGTGGGTAGCCGCAGTAGTCCTCGGGCTCGGGGTTCTGCGCCAGCAGTTCGAATCCGGCGTCGAATTCCCCGGCTTGTATCAGCAAGACCACGACGATGATCTGGGCCGACGCGGGCAATTGCGCGGCCATGGCCGGGAACTGCGCGTCCTGCCCCTGGGCACGGTACTCGCGCAGGGTCTGTTCCACTTCATACGGGTCCAGTTCGTCGGTCGGTTGTTTGAGCAGCAGTTGCCAGGCCAGGCCGAGGCTGATGGCGGCTTGCTCGGGCAGGCCCACACTGCGTTGCAGGGTCGCCAACTTTCGGTGCTCACTGGCAGAGCCCTGGTTCAGCTGCTCGACACCGAAGGTCACCAGCAAGGCGCGGGCCTGCTCAAGTTCACCGCTGGCCAGCAACAGCGGGATGCGCAGCAGGGGCGCTGACGGCAGGGGCTGATGCAGGCGCTCCAACAGGCTCAGCACCGCCTGTGGGCCGTCCTTGTCGAGCAGGGTTTCGAGCAGTCGGTACAGCGCCATGGGCTGGTAGGTTTCATCGAGCTCGGCCAGGACTTCCAGGGCCTGGGCCTGGTTGCCTTGCCGGTACAGTGCGGCGGGTATCTGCAGCAGCCCCTGTTGCCGGGCTTTGCCCGTCAGGCGCTGGGCCAGTTGCAGGGCCACCTGCGGTTCGACGGCGCTCAGGTACGCCGCGCGATAGATCTGCGCCTCCTCGTCCAGGTTGATGTCCAGGCTGCTGCCCTGGTCATTGCTGCTGCCCTTGTGGGCATAGACCACCAGCAGCGAGATCACGCCGGTGATGAGCAGCAGGATGATAAACACTTCCATGATTCGGTTTTCCTTGGGGGCGAGAACTGAGCCTGGCGGACCGCGGCAATGTGCTGCCGGCATTGAAACGGCTGGAGCCGATGGTCAAGCCCTTGGACGCCAATGGCGCCCCGTTGGTGGGGGCGCAAAAGGCCGCTGGGTCAGTTCGCCTGGAAGGCGCGCCAGGCCATCCCGCTGCTGAATCGCTCCAGCAGCTGTTGCTGGAGTTCGCTGGCCCGCTCGGGGGCCCGTTGCTGCAGCTCCTCAAGGGCCTGATACAGGCGTGACAGAGGCTTCTTGTCGCTGAGCAAGACGCTCAGGGTCAGGGCCTCGATGGCCTGGGCGTAACGCTGGTGCTCGATGTGATTGAGCAGCAGGTCCTCTTCCAGGTCGCGACTACCGGCCTCCAGGCTGTGCAATCGATCCTGCAGGGCCTGGGCCTGCTCTGCTTCGTCGATGCTCAGGTAGGCGCTGGCGATGTCCTCCAGATAGAAGGTTTTGTCCATCTCATCGACCTCCGGCAGGCTGTCGCTGTCCAGCAATGCCAAGGCTTGCTCCAGCAGGGTCCTGGCCTGGGCGGTCTGACCCAGGTCGTGCAGCAGCTGGGTCTGCTCGCGAATGCACAGCAATTGCTGTTCGCCGTCTTGTTGCTGGTGCAGGCGGTGCAACTCCTCAAGGCCGCTGCGTACCAGCCAGCTGTCCCGACGATGGGCCGGCAGTCGGCTTTGCAGCTGTAGCTGGGTTCGCAGCGCCTGGATGCGCATGCCGCTCCAGAACTCATGGTCATGCTTGTAACCGTCGATCTGTTGCAGCGCCTTGGCCAGCAGTGCCTCGGCCCATTGCGGCTGCGTGGCGTGGTGCTGTTCACAGAGGCTGAGCATCAGGCCGGGATGCTGGCTCGGTTCAGGTTCCAGGGTCAGTAACAGAGCTTCGGCTTCAGCGGTCTGGCCTTGTGTCGCCATGTGGTTCAGCAGGCTCAGCAGCAGGCTGTAGCGATGCAGGTCGGGGGCCTTCTCCAACAGGCGCAGGGCGTTGTCGATCGGCGGCAGGGCCAGGGTCAGGTCCATCAGTTCGCTGTGCGTGGTGGAGTAGAGCGCGTCGCTGATGGGGGCCAGCAGGTTGAGGGCTGAGTCCAGCTGAGCGGCCTTGATCAGGGCGGCGACTGCCTGGGCCTGTTCTTCTGCCGGCAATGGCGCGGCCCGGGTCAGGATCGTGTCGAACTGACCCAGGGTTGCGCAGGCTTCGAACAGGCTGCGCAGCGTCGACTGGCGATGGCCCTCTTCGGTTTCTTCAAACGCCGACCATGCCTGTTCGACGCTGGCCAGCGCCGCGTCCTGCATCCCGGCCTGATGCTGCAGGCGCGCCAGGATCAGCAGGTTGCCGATGCTCTGGCGTTCCTGGGCGGCCGCTTGGCGCGGGTCGCTCAGTTCGCCCAGCACGGCCAGGGCCTGGTCCTGTTCGCCGCGGGCCTGAAGGATACGCACTTGCAGCAGCGGCCAGCTGGGCAGGGCTTCACCCCAGTTATCCAGGAGTTCCAGGCAGGCTTGGGTATCGTCGGAATCGAGCAGGGTTTCGATCAGGGTATTGAGCACGTAGTCCCGGGCGTGGGGCGGCAGTTGCTGGTAGATCGCCAGAGCCTGGGCCTTGTGTCCTGCCAGGTAGAGCTCGCTGGCCACCAACTGCAAGGCCAGTTCCCGGGCCTCGCCGGGAAGTGTCTCTGCCAGTTTCAGCGCCAGCAGCGGCTCGGCCTTGCTCAACAGCAGGGTCTGATTGATCTGGGCGGTGAGGTTGCTGGTCATTACCAGACCCTCGCTCTGTTCGGCGATTTTTCGGCGGGAGTACAGAATCAGTGCGATGAACACCAGCACGATGACAAGCAGGATGACAAAGAGGGTCATGGACGTCCTTTTCTATTGAACTGCGGCGTTGGCGCGTTACGCGCCAGCCGGTTTGCGCGGGGTTATAAAGCCATGGCTACAGGCTGGCAACCGACTTTACCCAGCCAATGCGTTTCAGCGGATGTCACCCAGAGCAGGGTTGGCCCGGTCAGTGGTCGGGCAGGGCGGCAGGTTTCGGGTTAGACTTGCCGCCTTTTCGCACACTCAAGAAGCCCGCACATGGCCCAGCCGTCCACCACCTACAAATTCGAACTGAACCTGACCGACCTCGACCGCGGGGTCTATGAAAGCGTCAAGCAGACCATCGCCCGTCACCCTTCGGAAACTGAAGAACGCATGACAGTGCGGCTGCTGGCCTACGCCTTCTGGTACAACGAGCACCTGTCGTTCGGTCGGGGTCTGTCGGATGTGGACGAGCCCGCCCTGTGGGAAAAGAGCCTGGACGACCGCGTCCTGCACTGGATCGAAGTCGGCCAGCCGGACGCCGATCGCCTGACCTGGTGCTCGCGCCGCACCGAGCGCACCAGCCTGCTGGCCTACGGCAGCCTGCGGGTCTGGCAGACCCGGGTGCTGGACGCGGTGAAGAACCTGAAGAACCTCAATATCGCCGGCGTGCCCCAGGACGTCCTTGAGACCCTGGCCAAGGACATGCCGCGGGTCATCAAGTGGGACGTGATGATCAGCGAAGGCACGATCTTCGTCACCGACGATCGCGGCCAGCACGAAGTGCAGCTGGAATGGCTGCTGGGCGAGCGCGGCTGATCGCCCGCTCTGCCCCTGAACGATCCACCGTCCCCCCAGAGAAGTTGCTGTTAGCCCATGCGTATCGAACCCCGTGAGTTGCCCGCCGTCCTGCCCTTTCTTGGCGATCTGCCGCCACTGCTGACCCGCCTTTATGCCGCCCGTGGCGTGCAATCGGTGGAGGAGCTGGACAAGAGCCTGGCGCGGCTGATCCCGTATCAGCAACTCAAGGGCATCGACGCCGCGGTGGACCTGCTGGTGACCGCTCTGGACCAGCGCCAGCGCATCCTCATCGTCGGCGACTTCGACGCCGACGGCGCCACCGCCAGCACCGTGGGCGTGCTGGGCCTGCGCCTGCTGGGCGCGGCCCACGTCGATTACCTGGTGCCCAACCGCTTCGAATACGGCTACGGCCTGACCCCGGAAATCGTCGCCGTGGCCCTGCAGCGTGAGCCGCAGCTGCTGATCACCGTGGACAACGGCATCTCCAGCGTCGAAGGCGTGGCCGCAGCCAAGGCCGCAGGCTTGCAAGTGCTGGTCACCGACCACCACTTGCCCGGCCATGAACTGCCGGCGGCGGACGCCATCGTCAACCCCAACCAGCCGGGCTGCGAATTCCCCAGCAAGGCCCTGGCCGGGGTCGGGGTGATCTTCTATGTGCTGATGGCCCTGCGTGCGCGCCTGCGCAGCCTGGGTCGCTATGAAACCCGGCCGCAGCCGAACATTGGCGAGCTGCTGGACCTGGTGGCCCTGGGCAGCGTGGCGGACGTGGTGCCCCTGGACGCCAACAACCGCATCCTGGTGCATCAGGGCCTGGAGCGGATTCGCGCCGGTCGCGCGCGGCCGGGGCTCAAGGCGATTCTCGAAGTGGCCAAGCGCGATCACTCGCGCATCACCTCCACCGACCTGGGCTTTATTCTCGGCCCGCGGCTCAACGCCGCCGGGCGCCTGGACGACATGAGCCTGGGCATCGAGTGCCTGCTCAGCGACGACGTCTCGGCGGCCCGGGCCATGGCCGCCCAGCTCGACGAGCTGAACCAGGACCGCAAATCCATCGAGCAGGGCATGCAGCGCGAGGCCCTGGCCCAGCTCAAGGAACTGCCGGTGGAGTCCATGCCGTTCGGCCTGTGCCTGTTCGATGCCGACTGGCACCAGGGGGTGATCGGGATTCTCGCTTCGCGCCTGAAAGAGCGTTATCACCGGCCGACCATCGCCTTTGCCGATGCCGGCGAGGGCATGCTCAAGGGCTCGGCCCGTTCGGTGCCGGGCTTTCATATCCGCGACGCCCTGGACGCCGTGGCCGCGCGCCATCCGCAACTGATCAGCAAGTTCGGCGGCCACGCCATGGCCGCCGGCCTGTCCCTGCCGGAGCAGAACTTCCCGGCCTTTGCCGAGGCCTTCGACGCAGAAGTGCGGCGCCAGCTGCGCGAAGAAGACCTCACCGGGCGCCTGCTGTCGGACGGCACCCTGGCGGTGGAAGAGTTCCACCTGGAACTGGCCCGCGCCCTGCGCCATGCCGGCCCCTGGGGCCAGCACTTCCCCGAGCCGATGTTCCACGGGGTGTTCGAACTGGTGGAGCAACGCATCGTTGGCGAGCGTCACCTGAAAGTGGTGCTGCGCAGCGAATGCGGCTCGCTGAAGCTGGACGGCATCGCCTTCGGCATCGACCGCGAAGTCTGGCCCAACCCGACCATCCGCTGGGTGGAACTGGCCTACAAGCTTGACCTCAACGAGTTCCGTGGCCAGGAAACCGTACAGTTGATGATTGCCCATATCGAACCGCGCTAACCTGCAAAAGGGCCGCCGAGCCGTGCCCGGCGCCCTCCCGCCGCCCCTGTAGCCGCTGTCGAGCCTATGGCAAGGCTGCGAAAAGGCCCGCCGAGCTTTGCCCGGCGCTCTCCCGCCGCCCCCTGTAGCCGCTGTCGAGCTTATGGCGAGGCTGCGAAAAGGCCCGTCGAGCTTTGCCCGGCGCTCTCCCGCCGCCCCCTGTAGCCGCTGTCGAGCCTATGGCGAGGCTGCGAAAAGGCCCGCCGAGCTTTGCCCGGCGATCTCCCGCCGCCCCTGTAGCCGCTGTCGAGCTTATGGCGAGGCTGCGAAAAGGCCCGCAGGGCCTTGCCTGGCGATCTCCCGCCGAACCTCTGGCAGCCTTCAAATCCCGCGACTGCTGCGTCGGAATGCCGCCCAAGCCGGTCGCAGCCTGCGGCAGCGGCTACAGGGGCCGGTGGGGCAGTTTTTTGCTCGGGCACTCTGTCGGCGGCAGTGTTGTCGACTAGTCTCTAAGCACTGTCTGATTGGCCTTGTGACCTTTTGTCATTCTTCTACCCGCGGGGGCGGGCGCTTCACTTCGCAGTCACTCGTCGACCGTTCAAACAGAACCCTGGAGCCTGACCATTGATCGAGAGGTGCCCCATGAGTCTGCTGCTTGAACCCTATACCGTGCGTCAACTGACCCTGCTCAACCGCATCGCCGTGTCGCCCATGTGCCAGTACTCGTCGGTGGACGGGCTGGCCAATGACTGGCATCTGGTGCACCTGGGCAGCCGTGCCGTCGGCGGCGCCGGTTTGATCTTCACCGAGGCCACGGCGGTCACCGCCGAGGGCCGGATCACCGCCCAGGACCTGGGCCTGTGGAACGACGCCCAGATCGAACCCTTGCAGCGCATCACCCGCTTCATCACCGCCCAGGGCGCGGTGGCGGGTATCCAGTTGGCCCATGCCGGGCGCAAGGCCAGTACCCATCGGCCCTGGCTGGGCAAGTCCGGCAGCGTCAAGCCCGAGGACGGCGGCTGGGTGCCGGTGGGGCCATCGCGGATTGCCTTCGATCCGCAGCACACGCCGCCCACACAACTGGACCAAGGGCAGATCGACGAGATCATCCAGGCCTTCGTCGCGGCCGCCAAGCGGGCCCTGGTGGCCGGCTTCAAGGTGGTGGAGGTGCATGCCGCCCACGGCTACCTGCTGCACCAGTTCCTCTCGCCCTTGAGCAATCAGCGTCAGGACCTGTACGGCGGTTCGTTCGAAAATCGCATTCGCCTGGTGTTGCAAGTGACCGAGGCGGTACGAAAAGTCTGGCCCGAAGAGCTACCGCTGTTTGTGCGGGTGTCGGCTACCGATTGGGTGGAGGACGGCTGGAACCCGGACGAGACCGTGGAGTTGGCGCGGCGCCTCAAGGATCTGGGGGTGGATTTGATCGATGTGTCGTCCGGCGGCACCGCGGCCAATGCCGAGATTCCCACCGGGCCGGGTTATCAGACGCGCTTTGCCGAGCGAGTGCGCAAGGAGTCGGGCATGGCCACCGGCACCGTGGGACTGATCACGGAACCGGCCCAGGCCGAGCACATTCTGCGCACCTGTCAGGCGGACATCATCTTCCTCGCCCGGGAGCTGCTGCGCGATCCTTACTGGCCACTGCATGCCGATGATGACCTGGGCGGGCGCAAGGCAATCTGGCCGGCGCAGTATCAGCGGGCGACCCACAGGGACCAGCCGATTCATGAGTCGGACTTGCGCGATTAAGGTTGTGTCGATGTAAAAAAAACCGGCCCGTGTGGGCCGGTTTTTTTGTGTCTGACTGCTGGCCGCCTTCGCGGGCAAGCCCGCTCCTGCGGAGGCGGTGCGATCTGTAGGAGCCGGCTTGCCGGCGAAGAGGCCCCTGGGGTGTGCCGGGGGCTGTCAGCCGATCAGGGGTATTTGCGCTTGTCCGGCGCCGGGGGGAAGTACTGGTACAGCCAGGTTTCGCTCAGGGTGCGGTCGTGGGTGCGGATGAACAGCCGCAGTTCCACCGGATCGACGCTGTCGTTGGTCGGGTACCAGTCGAAGAGGATGCGGTAGCCCTTGATCTCGTCCAGCACCAGGATGCTGAAGTCCTTGACCTCGCCGTTGGAGGCGGTGACCACCGGTTCGATGCCAGTGCCAGCGGGCAGACGATCGAGGCCGCCGCCAGTGAAGTCCACGGCAAAGCGTCGGGCCCAGACTGGCGGGTAGTGCTCGCCCGGGGCCCAGCCTTCGACGAAGCCGCCCATGCCGGAACGGGTGGCGTGGACCCGGGCCAGTGGCGTGCCGACCGGCGGCAGGGCGCTCCAGTAGAGCTTGTAGCCGTAGTTCAGGGAGTCGCCGGCGGCCACGGGTTTTTTCGGGGTCCAGAAGGCCACGATGTTGTCCATGGTTTCGCCGGTGGTGGGGATTTCCAGCAGGTCGATGCTGCCTTCGCCCCAGGCGGTGGTGGGCTCGACCCACAGGCTCGGACGACGACTGTACCAGTCCACGGTGTCCTGGTAGCTGGCGAACTCGTGGTCGGTCTGCACCAGGCCGAAGCCCTTCGGGTCCTTGTCGGCGAAAGCGTTGAACTGCAGGTTGGCCGGGTTGTTCAACGGGCGGCAGATCCATTCGCCATTGCCGCGCCACATGGCCAGGCGGTCGGAGTCGTGGATCTGCGGGTGGATGGTGTCGCACATGCGCCGTTCATGGGTGCCGCAGCTGAACATGCTGGTCATGGGGGCGATGCCCAGTTGTTCGATGGCGGTACGGGCATTGATGTGGGCGTCGATTTCCATCACCACGCGCTCGGCCTGGCAGTCGATGTCGAAGCGGTAGGCACCGGTGGCGCTTGGCGAGTCCAGCAGGGCGTAGACCACGAAGCGGGTGCTGTCCTTGTCCGGGGTCTCGAACCAGAACTGGGTGAAGTCGGGGAATTCCTCGCGACGTTTGGCGTAGGTGTCGATGGCCAGGCCCCGGGCCGACAGGCCGTACTGGCCGGTGGCGTCCACCGCACGGAAATAGCTGGCGCCGAGGAAGGACACCACGTCATGCCTGTCCAGTTCCGGTGCCTTGAACAGCTTGAAGCCGGCAAAGCCCAGGTCGCCCTTGAGCTGGGCGGTGTCGACGCTGGTGTTCTGGTAGTTGAACAGCGCGGGACGGAAGTGCACTTCCCGCGCCTGGCGGGTCTTGGGGTCGACGCTGTGCATGCGCACCGGTTGCTTGAAGCCCATGCCCACATGGAAGAACTGCACATCCAGCTGGCCGTTCAGGTCATTCCACAGCGAGTGCTGGCTGTCGTACTGGATGGCGTTGAAGTTCTGCGGCGTCATCTGCGCCAGGGTCGGTGGCAGCACCTGCTTGGTGTCCACGTATTGCTGGCTGGCCAGTTGCTTGGCCTGGGCCTTGAGACGCTCGAAGTCGAATGCCTGGGCTTGGCCATCAGCGGCGCCTGCCCAGGCCCTGGCTGCCAGCAGACCGCTGGCCGAGAGGCCGGTGTAGGCCGCCAGGGCCATGGAGGCTTTGAGGAGATTCCTGCGGTGCATAGGTGAACCTTATACGGGGAAAGATCCCCAGCCGTTCCTGGCTGTATGAGGGGATCGCGAGGTGAGGTTCGGTCATGCCATCGGCCAAACGCAACTGAATGTAAACAGACGGCGGATAGAATAAACGGTTCGCCAGGGGCAGAAAAATGATTAGCTTGTGTCCATTGGTAACCACTGATCAGCTCCAGGAACCTGTCCCATGCTGCACCCGCGCCTGCTCACCGACGACGATATCCAACGGCTCAAATTGATCGACCGCGCCGAGGTCATCGATGAGTTCTACCGCCTGCAGGAGGGCGTTCTGCTGCGTTATGCCCAGCATGAAGTGGTGGAGGGCTGGCCGGAGGGCGAGGCCGAGCATGACGCGCTGATCTTGCAGCAGTGTTACCAGCGCGGCGGCTGGTTGTACGGGGTGTTCGATGGCCCGGCTCTGGTGGCCGCGGCGGTGGTGGATTGCCTGCCCATCGAGGCTGCCGGGCTGGATTTGCGGCAGTTGAAGTTCCTGCATGTGAGCCGGGCTTATCGCGGCCTTGGCCTGGGCCGGCAACTCTTCGCCCTGGCTCGGGAGCAGGCCCTGATCATGGGCGCCCAGGGCTTGTATGTGTCGGCTACGCCGTCGCGGCACACCGTGGATTTTTACACCGGCCTGGGCTGTGAGCTGCTGGCCATCCCGGACCCGGAGCTGCTGCGCCTGGAGCCCGAGGATATCCACCTCTATCTGCGTCTGGTTTAAGCCTGGAGGGGCTTGCGCCAGTTCGGCCAGGCACCGATGGTCAGCGCCCGCAGCAGCCACTCGCAAGGGCCGTACTGATGAGTACGCAGCCACAGGGCGCTGAGTTGCATCTGCAGCCAGTAGATGGCGATGACCAGGACGGGCATCCACAGCGGCGACAGATGGTTGATCAGCCCCAGTCCGTAGCCGGTGAACAGCAGGCAGAGGATCAGTGATTGCAGCAGGTAGTTGCTCAGGGACATCCGGCCCAGAGGGGCCAGGCGTTGGCACAGACGCTGGCCCAGAGGGGAATGAAAGGCCCTGAGCAGCAGTATGGCGTAACTGGCCGAGAGCAGCGGCGCGGTCAGTTGGCTGATGCTGTAGCCGATGACTTCCAGACCACCACCGGGGGCGTAGGCTGCCCAGTATCCGTAAAGCAGGGCGCCGCCCAGACCCAGGGGCAGGGTCAGGGCCAGCAGCCCTGGCAGCCTGCGTTCAAAGCGGTAAGGCGCCGCCAGCAGGCCTTTGCGCCCGGCGACATAGCCCAGCAGGAACATCGCCAGGGTGCTGGGGCCCTGCAGTAGCCACAGGGCAGAAGCGGTCTCCAGCAGGTGAGAGGCGTTGTAGGCCAGGGTATCCAGGGCATCGCCCCCCAGGGCCATGTCCTTGAGCACCGCTGCGCCGTCGGTGGCGCCGGTGTAGAGACCGGCGCTCAGCAGTTGGACACCCAACAGCAGGATCAGCACGGCGGTTCCCGTGATCAGCACCAGCGCCAGGGTCGCGGCCCACCTTGCCGACAACCCGCGCAACGCCAGCAGCACCAGGCCCAGCAGCGCGTACAGGGTGAGGATCTCGCCGTAGAACAGCAGGGCACCGTGCACCAGGCCGATGGCCAGCAAGGCCAGTTGCCGCCGCAGCATGCGCGGCACGAAGCGTTCGCCCGCTCGCTCGGCGGAGGCCATCTGCAGGGTGAAGCTGTAGCCGAACAGGAAGGAGAACAGCAGGTAGAACTTGGCCTCGAACAGCACCGACACCAGCCAGCGGATCAGGTGGTCGAGGTCGCTGGCGTAGGCCGGGTTGCTGACCGGCGAGGCGTAGTAGGGGTCGGCGAAAGACCAGATGTTCACCGCCAGGATGCCCAGCAGCGCGAAGCCGCGCAGGGCATCGACCTGCTGCAGGCGCGCGGCCTGGCGCGGTAATGGCGCGTTCATTTCCGGGACCTGGGCTGCGGGGCGTGTTCCAGAGCGGCGAGGTGCATGGGCGGGCCTGTCGGTGAACGGAGTGAAGGCTCAATTAACGCGATCAGGCGGTGTGCGGGCAATCAAACTCTTGTGAAAAAAAGTCAACAAACCTGAGGCGCCGTGTCCGCCCCGGGGCCCGCACGCCGCTCCGGGGTCAGCTCCCCGCCGGCGCCGTGGCTGGCAGGCACTGGGCTCCACCGGCGGGTGTTTGGCCTTTTTTCGTCCACCAGGTCAGGGGCCGGATGCTGTTCAGGTCGCCGCGCTTGATCGCTTCTTGGTAGCAGGCCAGGGCCCGGGGGCCATCGGTGGTGCCCCACTTGCCCTCGGCGTAGCCGCTGCCCAGGTAGTAGTAGGCGTCGGCCGAGTCCAGTTCCCGGGCGGTGCGCTGCACCAGCTCTTCGGACTTGCGCGGTTGCTGGCATTCATTGACGGAGCCATCGCCGCGGGGGTCGCAGTAGTACATCGACAGCATCAACGCCGCCTCGGCATCGGTCTGGGCGTAAGGCAGCAGCAGTTCTTCCGGCTCCCCGGGCTTGAGCTCCGGTGCCATGCCCGAGTAACCCAGGCTCACGGCCCGCACCGCCGCCGTGGCCGAGCCATGCCGGGCGGCGTCCAGCAGAAGCTGCTGGCCCAGCTCGAAGAAGTACTGGGTCAACAGGTACTGCTCGCGACCGCCGTAGCCCAGGAATAGATCGGCCTTGCGCATCTGCCGCTGCAGGGCGGTTTCATTGGCCGGAGCATCCTGGTTGAGCAGGCCGTCCATGGACCACTGCTCCACCCGCACCAGTTGCCAGCAGGCGCCCTGTTGAAAGACGAAGGCCTGGACCACGTCGCCCAGCGGATCATGCACCACCAGGGTCTGGCTCTCCCAGAAGGCTTGCAGTCCGGCCCGAGCCTGGGCCTGTGGATCGAGCAGGGTCAGCAGGTGGCGGGTATCGCCCGTCAGCTTGTGCCGGGTGGTGATCTCGCGGCCGTACTCGTCATGGCTCGGGCGCTGTTCAATCAGCGGCGAGTCGGTGAACGCTTGCTGCAGCTCCGGGCTGCTGGCAAAGGCCTTGAGGAAGGTCGGCAGGTCGCTGGACGGGCAGGCGGGGGCAGCGGCCTGTGCCGCCTGGGTGGCGGCGCCAAGCAACAGGGCGGCGAGCAACGGGCGCAAGAGATGACGAAGGGCGGGCATCGGCGAACTCATCGAGGTTGGAGGCGGAGCGTCGGTCATGGTGTGTCCGGCGGGGGTGTCGGTACGCAGCAGCGGCACAGCCACTGCGCCAGCCAGATTGCCAGCAGCAGCGGCACGCTCATCAGGAAGCAATAGACGTAGCCACGTATCGGATGGTCGGGAAACATCGCCCAGGCGGTGAACAGCACCAGGGCGCCGACCAGGCCCAGCTTGGCCTTCAGGTTGGGCACCAGGGCCACCAGCACGCTGACGAGGATCAGCAATTGGAGCAGGAGTTCCACCATCATTCCCAGGCCAAAGCCCTTGGCGATGGAACCGAAGTGGCTGCGATACACCGATATGCCCCAGACATGTGCCAGATAGAACAGCGGCGCCGGCAGCGAAAGGGGCACGAGGCCGGTGATGATGCGTATCAGGTGATAACGGCCTACGGCGTCCAGGCTCATGGGCGGCACTCGTGGGCGGTGGCGCAGTTCTGTCGGGGCATGGGCGCATCCTTGCTGCCGGAAGGTCTTCAGCGATTCCGGTCGGTGGCGCCGGGTTTTTTCAGGCGGGCGATAGTGCCGTAACTCGGGGCGCTAATCCAGTCTGGCAGCCTGGGTGGGTACTGATCGAGGGCCCTTGATGCAGGCATTTCGCGCGCGTGGGGGGGCTTCGTTGGCAAGCCGGCTCCTGCAAGGGGATCTTGGTCGTGGTGCAGGTCATGTGTCTGGCCTGTTGTCCGGTCCTGTGTCCGGTTCCTGGGAAAGCAACATTCAGAAGCACTATCGTCCCCCTGAACCTGGGCACTTCTCTCTAGGCTTACGGCCTTATGTGTCGATGTGACACCCAATTTTCCGGAGGCGGCAGATGAACACCCGTGGATTGCTCGATCAATTACTCAGGTCCGGTCAGGAGTTGCTGCAGAACAAGGCAGGCGCGGCGCCAACGGACAAGGCCCGGCCCGACTCCAGTGGCCTTGGCGGCTTGCTCGGCGGCAAGGCCGGCGGCCTGGGTGGACTGCTGTCCGGAGCGGGCGGCGGGGCCCTGGCAGCTGGCGCCATGGGCTTGCTGCTGGGCAACAAGAAGGCCCGCAAGTTTGGCGGCAAGGCCCTGACCTATGGCGGCCTGGCGGCTCTCGGAGTGCTGGCCTACAAAGCCTACGGCAATTGGCAAGCGCAACAGGGCACTGCTCCTCGCAACGAGCCGCAGACCCTTGACCGGCTGCCGGCGCAGCAGGTGGAGCAGCACAGCCAGGCGATCCTCAAGGCCCTGGTGGCGGCAGCCAAGGCCGATGGTCACGTGGACGAACGTGAGCGGGCACTGATCGAAGGCGAGTTCCGCAAGCTGGACAACGATCCGCAATTGCAGAACTGGCTGCACAGCGAGTTGAACAAACCCCTGGACCCGGCGGACGTGGCCCGTGCTGCCAGCACCCCGGAGATGGCGGCCGAGATGTACCTGGCCAGCGTGATGCTGGTGGATGAAGAACACTTCATGGAAAAGGCCTACCTGGACGAACTGGCGCGTCAGTTGAAACTGGCGCCGGGGCTCAAGGCCGAACTGGAAAGCCAGGTGCGCCAGAGCGTTCTCTGAAGCACCTGGGACTTGTCGTTTGCCAAGGATGGCGGTTCTGCCGGAAGGTATTGCCGAAATACCTTCTGCAAGCCTGAAAGTGCCCGCTAAGCCACCATCCAGAGCGGGTGCACAAAGATGCCGAAAGTGCCATTCGGGTTCTTAAACCACCCATAAAACCTGCATCGTCCTCGGCTATACTCCTCCCATTTTTGAATGGCTTCGAGGACTGACTGTGAAGAACTGGACGTTGCGCCAACGCATTTTGGCGAGCTTTGCGGTGATTATTGCCATCATGTTGTTGATGGTCGTCGTCTCGTACTCGCGCCTGTTGAAGATCGAAGCCGGTGAAGAGCGCATGCGCAATGACGCGGTGCCCGGGGTCTATTTCAGTTCCATGATCCGCAGTGCCTGGGTCGACACCTACCTGCAGACTCAGGAAATCATCGGCCTCAAGCAGAATCAGGACATCAGTTCCGAAGACAAGGCGGACTTCAAAGCCTTCGAAGAGCGTCTGCAGACCCAAATGGACAATTACAAGCAGACCATCAACAGTCGCCAGGACCAGACCGAGTTCGACGCCTTCGAGAAAGACCACCAGGATTTCAATCGCATCCAGGCCGCGGTACTCGACCTGCACCAGAAGCGCCAGGAAGCCGAGGCGATCCGCCTGTTCAACGAACAGCTCACCCCGGCCTGGATTGCCGGCCGCATGAAGCTCAACGACATCATCAGCGAGAACAAGGCCGTGGCCGACTCCGCCACCGCCGCCATCGACGATGCGGTGGCCGCGGCCAAGGTCAGCATGGGCGTGTCGTTGCTGGTGGCGATTTTCGTCGCTGGTCTATGTGGCCTGCTGTTGATGCGGGCGATCATGGCGCCGATGAATCGCATCGTGAGCATTCTTGAAATCATGCGCACCGGTGACCTCAGCGGCCGTTTGAACCTGGAGCGCAAGGACGAGTTCGGCGCGGTGGAAACCGGCTTCAACGACATGATGACCGAGCTCACCGCCCTGGTATCGCAGGCCCAGCGTTCGTCGGTGCAGGTCACCACGTCGGTGACCGAGATTGCCGCCACCTCCAAGCAGCAACAGGCCACCGCCACCGAGACCGCCGCCACCACCACGGAAATTGGTGCCACTTCGCGGGAAATCGCCGCAACATCCCGGGATCTGGTGCGCACCATGACTGAAGTATCCAGCGCCGCCGATCAGGCTTCGGTGCTTGCCGGTTCCGGCCAGCAAGGCCTGGCGCGCATGGAAGACACCATGCATTCGGTGATGGGCGCCGCGGACCTGGTGAACGCCAAGCTGGCGATCCTCAATGAGAAGGCCGGCAACATCAATCAGGTGGTGGTGACCATCGTCAAGGTTGCCGACCAGACCAACCTGCTGTCGTTGAACGCCGCCATCGAGGCGGAGAAAGCCGGCGAGTACGGTCGCGGCTTTGCCGTGGTGGCCACTGAAGTGCGACGTCTGGCGGATCAGACCGCCGTCGCCACCTACGACATTGAACAGATGGTCCGTGAGATCCAGTCGGCGGTGTCGGCGGGGGTCATGGGCATGGACAAGTTTTCCGAAGAGGTGCGTCGCGGCATGGCCGAGGTGCAGCAGGTGGGTGAGCAACTGTCGCAGATCATCCATCAGGTCCAGGCGCTGGCGCCTCGGGTGCTGATGGTCAATGAAGGGATGCAGGCCCAGGCCACCGGCGCCGAGCAGATCAACCATGCCCTGGTGCAACTGGGGGATGCCAGCAGCCAGACTGTCGAGTCCCTGCGCCAGGCCAGCTTTGCCATTGATGAGCTGAGCCAGGTGGCCGTGGGCCTGCGCAGCGGCGTCTCGCGTTTCAAAGTCTGATGGATGAGTTCGCGCACAAGCGCAGCGCCGCAGCCGGGGCGCGCAGTGCTCTGTTCCTGGTGTTCCGCATCGGTCAGGAGCGCTATGCACTACAGGCTGTTGACGTGGTGGAGGTGTTGCCGCGCCTGCAGCTCAAGCCCATTGCCCAGGCACCGTCCTGGGTCGCCGGGGTCTTTGCCTATCGCGGGGTGGTGGTGCCGGTCATCGACCTGTGCGAGCTGACGTTCGGGCGTGCGGCGCAGTTGCGTACCAGTACCCGTTTGGTGCTGGTGCACTACCGTGGCGACGGCTCCCAGCCACCCCGAGTGCTGGGTTTGTTGCTGGAGCAGGCCAACGACACGTTGCGCTGCGACCCCCAGGAATTCCAGCCCTATGGCCTGGACAACCGCCAGGCGCCGTATCTGGGGCCGGTGCGTGAAGACGCCCAGGGGCTTTTGCAATGGGTGCGGGTCGATGACTTGCTGAGCGCGCAGGTGCGGGAGTTGCTGTTTCCGGCCGAGCCTCTGGACCCGACGTCGCTTGAGGAGCCTCGATGAGCGACGAACAACGGTTTTTCGACTTTCTCAAAGAGCGAATCGGCCTGGACGTCGCCTCGGTGGGGCCGGCGATCATCGAACGCGCGGTGCGCCAGCGCAGCAATGCCCTGTATGCCCGCAGCAGCGATGAGTACTGGCAAAAGCTGCAAGGCTCGCGGGACGAACAGCAGGCCCTGATCGAGGCGGTGATCGTTCCGGAAACCTGGTTTTTCCGTTATCCGGAATCCTTCGCCACCCTGGTCAAGCTGGCCAAGGAACGTCTGTCACAGATCAAGGGCATGCGCGCCTTGCGCCTGTTGAGCCTGCCCTGTTCCACCGGTGAGGAGCCTTACTCGATTGCCATGGCTCTGCTGGATGGCGGCCTGGCTCCCCATCAGTTCAAGGTCGACGGCCTGGACGTCAGCCCGTTGTCAGTGGAGCGGGCCCGGGGGGCGGTCTATGGCAAGAATTCCTTTCGTGGCCAGAACACCGAGTTTCGCGAGCTGCACTTTTGTGCCGAGGGTGATCGTTATCGCTTGAGCGAGCGGGTTCGCGAGCAAGTACGGCTGCAGGTGGGCAATGTCCTGGATCCGGGCTTGCTGGCCAGCGAGCCGCCTTTCGACTTTGTCTTCTGTCGCAACCTGCTGATCTATTTCGACCAGCCGACCCAGCGTCAGGTGTTCGAGGTGCTCAAGCGCCTGACCCATGAAGAGGGGGTGCTGTTCATCGGGCCTGCAGAGGGCAGCCTGCTGGGGCGGCTGGGCATGCGTTCGATTGGCATTCCCCAGTCCTTTGCCTTCAGCCGGCACAGCGAGCCCGAGCCTGCACCGGCTCCCGTGGCCTTGCCTCAGCCCTTGTCCTTGCCCCTGCCGCCGCGCAGCTCGGTGCCTGCGGCGCCGCGCCAGCGCCCCTTTGCCGTCCGTGCAGCCCCGGCCCCGGTGGCCGAGAGCACGCCGCCGGACAGCGATGCCGCGAGCCTGCTGGCCAACATTGCCGCCTTGGCCAATGAGGGCAAGAGTGCGCAAGCCCGTGCCGCCTGCGAGCGCTATCTGCTGCAGCATGAACCTGTGGCCCAGGTGTTCTATTGGCTGGGGCTGCTCAGCGATGTGGCCGGCAACGCCATGGAAGCCCAGGGTTTCTACCGCAAGGCCCTGTACCTGGCTCCCCAGCACCCTGAAGCCCTGGCGCACCTGGCGGCGCTGCTGGCATCCCAGGGCGATGTCGCCGGAGCCCAACGATTGCAGGAGCGCGCTGCCCGCAGCACTCGCTCTGCCGACAGTGAGTTGAAACGATGAGCCATTCCTACTCATTGGACGTGACCCGTGAAGATGCGCAGGCCATCGACGATTGCTGGAACCGCATCGGCATCCACGGCGACAAGTCCTGCCCCTTGCTCGCCGAGCATATCCATTGCCGTAACTGCGCGGTCTACTCCGCCGCTGCTACGCGCCTGCTGGACCGCTATTCGTTGCGTCAGGAGGACCGGGAACACGCGCTGAACCTGGAGGCCGACAGCGATGTGGTCACCCGTTCGCTGCTGATGTTCCGTCTCGGCGAGGAGTGGCTGGGACTGGCGACCCGGTGCCTGCTGGAGGTGGCACCGCTGCAGGAAATCCATTCCTTGCCTCACCAGCGTTCCCGGGCGTTGCTGGGGGTGGCCAACGTGCGCGGGGCTCTGGTGGCCTGTCTGTCATTGACCGAACTGCTGGGCCTGGATGGCACACCGGTGGTCGCTGCTGCCGGGCGGGTCATGCCGCGGATGCTGATCATTGGGGCCGAGGGCGGCCCGGTGGTGGTGCCGGTGGATGAGGTGCATGGTATCCATGCCCTCGATGAACGCCTTCTCAACGCTGCCTCGCTCTCCGGAGAACAGGCCAATGCCAAGTACACCCGTGGCGTGCTGCAATGGCAGGGACGTAGCCTGCGCTTGCTGGATGAAGAGCAACTGCTCTTGGCCGTGACCCGGAGCCTGACATGACCCCCGATCAAATGCGCGATGCCTCGTTGCTGGAACTGTTCAGCCTGGAAGCCGAGGCCCAGACCCAGGTACTCAGTACCGGGCTGCTGGCCCTGGAGCGCAATCCGACCCAGGCCGACCAGTTGGAAGCCTGCATGCGTGCCGCCCACTCGCTCAAGGGCGCGGCGCGGATTGTCGGGGTCGATGCCGGGGTCAGCGTTGCCCATGTGATGGAGGATTGCCTGGTCAGTGCCCAGGAAGGGCGACTGTACCTGCAGCCCGAGCATATCGACGCCCTGTTGCAGGGCACTGACCTGTTGATGCGGATTGCCAGTCCCGGGGGCACCGAGACCGTGGCGCCGGATGTTCCGGGCTATGTGGCGTTGATGGAGCAGTTGCTGGCTCATGGACCGGGGGCGCCAAGCGTGCCGGCCCAGGCCAGCGCCGCGCCAGAGCCGCAGTTGGAAGCACCAGTGGCGCCCATGGCGCAGTTGCCGAGGGAACTGGAGCCCTTGCCGCCACCTAGCGATCCGGCCCTGGAGCCGGCAGTGAGCAGCGGGCGCCCAGGCAAGCGCATGACCGAAGGCGGCGAGCGGGTGCTGCGGGTGACCGCCGAGCGCCTCAACAGCTTGCTGGACCTGTCGAGCAAATCCCTGGTGGAAACCCAGCGGCTCAAGCCCTACCTGGTCACGATGCAGCGCCTCAAACGGATTCAGAGCAACAGCCTGACCGCCCTGGAAAATCTCAACCTGCACCTTAAGGAGCATGCGCTGAGCCTGGAGGCCCAGGAGGCACTGGCCGACGCGCGGCGCTTGCTGGCCGAGTCCCAGCAACTGTTGGCGTTGCAGACCGCCGAGCTCGATGAGTTCGGCTGGCAGGCCAGTCAACGGGCCCAGGTGCTTTATGACACGGCCCTGGCCTGTCGCATGCGGCCCTTTGCCGATGTCCTCACCGGTCAGGTGCGCATGGTCCGCGATCTGGGGCGCAGCCTGGGTAAACAGGTACGCCTGGAAGTTGAAGGCGAGAAAACCCAGGTCGACCGCGATGTGTTGGAGAAACTCGAAGCACCGCTGACTCACCTGCTGCGCAATGCCGTCGACCACGGCATCGAGCTGCCCGAGCAGCGCCTGCTGGCGGGCAAGCCGGCCGAAGGGGTGATTCGTCTGCGGGCCTCGCACCAGGCCGGTCTTCTGGTGCTGGAGCTCAGTGATGACGGTAACGGCGTGGATCTTGAGCGCTTGCGCCAGAGCATTGTCGAGCGTCAGCTGTCGCCGGCCCAGACCGCCGCCCAGCTCAGCGAGGAAGAATTGCTGACGTTCCTGTTCCTGCCGGGCTTCAGCCTGCGGGACAAGGTCACCGAGGTTTCCGGACGCGGCGTCGGCCTGGATGCGGTGCAGCATATGGTGCGGCAGCTGCGTGGCGCGGTGGAACTGGAGCAGACCAGCGGCCAGGGCAGCCGTTTCCACCTGGAAGTGCCCTTGACCCTGTCGGTGGTGCGCAGCCTGGTGGTGGAGGTCGGCGACGAGGCCTACGCCTTTCCGCTGGCCCATATCGAACGCATGTGCGACCTGGAGCCCGAGTCCATCGTCCAGGTGGAAGGGCGCCAGCATTTCTGGCACGAGGGGCGGCATGTAGGGCTGGTGGCCGCCAGTCAACTGTTGCAGCGGCCGGCGACCGAGACCAACGCGCCGACTCTCAAGGTGGTGGTGATTCGCGAGCGTGATGCGGTGTACGGGATCGCCGTGGAACGCTTTATCGGCGAGCGCACCCTGGTGGTGCTGCCGCTGGATGACCGCCTGGGCAAGATCCAGGATATTTCCGCCGGGGCCCTGCTCGATGATGGTCGGGTGGCGCTGATCGTGGATGTCGAGGACATGCTGCGTTCGGTGGACAAACTGCTCAATACCGGCCGCCTGGAGCGCATCGCACGTCATCATCAGCAGCATGCACAGGCTGCGCGCAAGCGTATTCTGGTGGTGGACGACTCACTGACGGTGCGAGAGTTGCAGCGCAAGCTATTGATCAATCGCGGCTACGATGTGGCCGTTGCAGTGGACGGCATGGATGGCTGGAATGCCTTGCGTTCGGAAAGCTTCGACTTGCTGATCACCGATATCGATATGCCGCGAATGGATGGAATTGAATTGGTCACACTCTTGCGTCGCGACAATCGCCTGCAGTCGCTGCCGGTGATGGTGGTGTCCTACAAGGATCGTGAGGAAGACCGGCGCCGTGGACTGGATGCCGGTGCCGACTACTATCTAGCCAAAGCCAGTTTCCATGACGACGCCCTGCTCGACGCAGTGGTTGAGCTGATTGGAGGAGCGCGGGCATGAAGATAGCGATAGTCAACGACATGCCCATGGCCGTGGAGGCGTTGCGCCGGGCCCTGGCCTTCGACCCCAGCCACGAGGTGGTGTGGGTGGCCACCAATGGCGCCGAGGCGGTGAAATACTGCGCCGAACTGACGCCGGACCTGATTCTCATGGACCTGATCATGCCGGTCATGGATGGTGTCGAGGCCACGCGGCGGATCATGGCCGAGTCGCCTTGCGCCATCGTGATCGTCACGGTCGACCGCCAGCAGAATGTGCACCGAGTGTTCGAGGCCATGGGCCATGGCGCCCTGGACGTGGTGGATACCCCGGCCCTGGGCGCGGGCAATGCCCAGGAGGCGGCGGCGCCGCTGCTGCGCAAGATCCTCAATATCGGCTGGCTGATCGGCCAGCGTGGCAGTCGGGTGCGCTCGGCGCCGGTGCCGCTGCGCAGTGGTGCGCCACGCCAGAGCCTGGTGGCCATTGGCTCCTCCGCTGGTGGCCCGGCGGCCCTGGAAGTGTTGCTCAAGGGCTTGCCAAAGGACTTTCCCGCCGCCATCGTGCTGGTCCAGCACGTTGATCAGGTGTTTGCCGCCGGCATGGCCGAGTGGCTCAGCAGCGCCTCCGGCCTGCAGGTACGGCTGGCCCGGGAGGGCGAGCCGCCGCAAAGCGGCACCGTATTGCTGGCAGGCACCAACCACCATATCCGCTTGTTGAAGAACGGCACCCTGGCCTACACCGCCGAACCGGTGAATGAAATCTACCGGCCCTCCATCGACGTGTTTTTCGAGAGTGTCGCCAGCTATTGGAATGGCGATGCGGTGGGGGTGCTGCTGACCGGCATGGGTCGCGATGGTGCCCAGGGCTTGAAGTTGATGCGCGATCAGGGTTATTTGACCATCGCTCAGGACCAGAACAGTAGCGCGGTGTATGGCATGCCCAAGGCGGCCGCTGCCATCGGTGCCGCCGCAGAGATTCGCCCACTGGACAAGATTGCTCCACGTTTGCTGGAGATATTTGCCAAATGACTGAAAAACGCAGCTGTCCTGGCCAGGTAGCAACTCAGGTGACAACCCATGAATGATTTACAGCTCGACGAATTCAAGACCGACGAAAACGCCGCGATGGTGTTGCTGGTGGATGACCAGGCCATGATCGGCGAGGCCGTTCGGCGTGGGTTGGCGAATGAGGAAAACATCGACTTCCACTTCTGCGCCGATCCTCACCAGGCCATCGCCCAGGCCATCCGCATCAAGCCCACGGTGATCCTCCAGGACCTGGTGATGCCAGGGCTGGATGGCCTGACCCTGGTGCGCGAGTACCGTAATCATCCGGCGACCCAGAACATCCCGATCATTGTCCTCTCGACCAAGGAAGACCCGCTGATCAAGAGTGCGGCCTTTGCCGCCGGGGCCAACGACTACCTGGTCAAGCTGCCGGACAACATCGAGTTGGTGGCGCGCATTCGCTATCACTCGCGCTCCTACATGACCCTGTTGCAGCGCGATGCGGCCTACCGTGCGTTGCGGGTCAGCCAGCAGCAATTGCTGGACACCAACCTGGTGCTGCAGCGACTGATGAACTCCGACGGCCTGACCGGGCTGTCCAACCGTCGGCACTTCGACGAATACCTGGAACTGGAATGGCGTCGGGCGATGCGTGAGCAGAGCCAGCTGTCGTTGTTGATGATCGACGTCGATTACTTCAAGACCTACAACGATACTTTCGGCCACCTGGAGGGGGATGAAGCCCTGCGTAAGGTGGCCACGGCGATTCGTGAAGCCAGCAGCCGGCCCTCGGACCTGCCGGCGCGCTACGGCGGCGAAGAGTTCGTGCTGGTGCTGCCCAATACCTCGCCGGGCGGGGCGCGACTGGTGGCGGAGAAGCTGCGCCAGACCGTGGAAGCCTTGAAAATCCCACATATCGTGCCGGTGGAGGGCGCCAGCCTGACCATCAGCATCGGTCTTTCCACGGTAACGCCGCAGCCCAACAGCCATTGTCGACAGTTGATTTCGGCGGCGGACAAGGGGCTGTACCTTGCGAAGAACAACGGTCGCAACCAGGTAGGGATCGAGTAGCGGCTCTGGGGGGCGGCTCATGGCCTGCGGGTAGCGGGCTGGCCCCGGCTGCGTTTCGGACCCGGGCGCAGGTGGATCAGGGCGGTAAAATGGCGCCTGCGCGCGAATCTCAGTGGTTCGCTCACTGAAATTAGATGGTCGATTGGCCTCTAAAGCCGCTAAGCGGGCTGCCGTGATTCGGTGATTCCGTTATAATCTCCGGCTTTCAAAAGTTCGCCAACGAGTGCCGCCCCCCATGGAAATCAACCCGATCCTGAACACCATCAAGGACCTGTCCGAGCGCTCCGAAACTATTCGGGGGTATCTTTGACTACGATCAAAAGCATGAGCGTCTGACCGAGGTCAATCGCGAGCTTGAAGATCCGAGTGTCTGGAACAAACCCGAATACGCCCAGGAACTGGGCCGCGAGCGCGCTGCGCTGGCACAGATCGTCGAGACCCTGGACGAGCTGAACGGCGGTCTGGCCGATTGCCGCGACCTGCTGGATATGGCGGTCGAAGAAAACGACGAAGGTGCGGTGGGCGATGTGGTCGCCGAACTGGCCCGTCTCGAGGAAAACCTCGCCAAACTAGAATTCCGCCGCATGTTCAGCCACGAAATGGACCCGAACAACGCCTACCTGGACATCCAGGCCGGTTCCGGCGGTACCGAGGCCCAGGACTGGGCCAACATCCTGCTGCGCATGTACTTGCGCTGGGCCGACAAGCGCGGTTTCGAAGCGACCATCATGGAGCTGTCGGCCGGTGAAGTCGCCGGGATCAAGGGCGCGACCGTGCACATCAAGGGCGAATACGCCTTCGGCTGGCTACGCACCGAGATCGGCGTGCACCGCCTGGTGCGCAAGAGCCCGTTCGACTCCGGCAACCGTCGCCATACCTCGTTCTCGGCAGTGTTCGTCTCGCCAGAGATCGATGACAAGGTGGAAATCGAGATCAACCCGGCCGACCTGCGGATCGATACCTATCGCTCCTCCGGTGCCGGTGGTCAGCACGTAAACACCACCGACTCGGCTGTGCGTATTACCCACGTACCGACCAACACCGTGGTCAGCTGCCAGAACGAACGCTCCCAGCACGCCAACAAGGACACCGCCATGAAAATGCTGCGGGCCAAGTTGTACGAGCAGGAAATGCAGAAGCGCAACGCGGCTTCCCAGGCCCTGGAAGACACCAAGTCGGACATCGGCTGGGGTCATCAGATTCGCTCGTACGTGCTCGACGCGTCGCGGATCAAGGACCTGCGCACCAACATCGAACGCAGCGACTGCGACAAGGTGCTCGACGGCGACATCGACGAGTACCTGGAAGCCAGCCTGAAGTCCGGCCTGTAAAACCCTGTAGGAGCCGGGGGGGACGAAGAGTCCTTCCCCGGCGCCCCCCGGCCGCAGGCCGGGGGCAACGAACCTGATGGAAAATTTAAAGACATGAGCGACCAACAACTCGACCCGCAAGCCCTGCAACAGGAAGAAAACTCCCTGATCGCCCTGCGCAAGGAAAAGCTTGCTGCCGAGCGCGCCAAGGGCAATGCCTTCCCGAACGACTTCCGCCGCGAAAACTACTGCGAAGATCTGCAGAAAAAGTACGCCGACAAGACCAAGGAAGAGCTGGCAGAGGCGGCGATCCCGGTCAAGGTTGCTGGTCGCATCATGCTCAACCGTGGCTCGTTCATGGTGATCCAGGACATGACCGGTCGCATCCAGGTCTACGTCAACCGCAAGACCCTGTCCGAAGAAACCCTGGCCGCGGTGAAAACCTGGGACATGGGCGACATCATTGCCGCCGAAGGCACCCTGGCCCGTTCCGGCAAGGGTGACCTGTACGTTGAAATGACCCACGTGCGCCTGCTGACCAAATCGCTGCGTCCGCTGCCGGACAAGCACCACGGTCTGACCGACACCGAGCAGCGCTACCGCCAGCGCTACGTTGACCTGATCGTCAACGAAGACGTGCGCCAGACTTTCCGCGTGCGTTCGCAAGTCATTGCCCACATCCGCAGCTTCCTGATGAAGCGCGACTTCCTCGAAGTCGAAACGCCGATGCTGCAAACCATTCCTGGCGGCGCCGCGGCCAAGCCGTTCGAGACTCACCACAACGCCCTGGACATGGAAATGTTCCTGCGCATCGCGCCTGAGCTGTACCTGAAGCGGCTGGTGGTTGGCGGGTTTGAAAAAGTGTTCGAGATCAACCGCAACTTCCGTAACGAAGGCGTTTCGACTCGTCACAACCCTGAATTCACCATGTTGGAGTTCTACCAGGCCTACGCCGACTACGAAGACAACATGGACCTGACCGAAGAGCTGTTCCGTGAACTGGCGCAGCTGGTGCTGGGCAGCACCGACGTGCCTTACGGCGACAAGGTGTTCCACTTCGGCGAGCCGTTCGCCCGTCTCTCGGTGTTCGATTCGATCCTCAAGTACAACCCTGAGCTGACGGCCGATGACCTGAATGACATCGACAAGGCTCGCGCCATCGCCAAGAAGGCCGGCGCCAAGGTGTTGGGCTTCGAAGGTCTGGGCAAGTTGCAGGTGATGATTTTCGAAGAGCTGGTGGAGCACAAGCTGGAACAGCCGCACTTCATCACCCAGTACCCGTTCGAGGTGTCGCCGCTGGCCCGTCGCAACGACGAGAACCCCAACGTCACCGACCGTTTCGAGCTGTTCATCGGCGGCCGCGAGATCGCCAATGCCTACTCCGAGCTCAATGACGCGGAAGATCAGGCCGAGCGCTTCATGGCCCAGGTGGCCGACAAGGACGCCGGTGACGACGAAGCCATGCACTACGACGCCGACTTCGTCCGTGCCCTGGAATACGGCATGCCGCCCACCGCCGGTGAAGGCATCGGTATCGACCGTCTGGTGATGCTGCTGACCAACTCGCCGTCGATTCGCGACGTGATCCTGTTCCCGCACATGCGGCCGCAAGCTTAAGTGTTGTGAATAAGAAGCCGCCTTTAACAGGCGGCTTTTTATTGTCTGGTTGGAACTGACGTACCGCTTCTAATTCTGTGTGATTTTCAAGAGGGAATATCTGTCGTGAACCGCGCAATTGCTCAAGAAGGTGCAGCCGGCATAGCCACTGCGGTGGCTGAAAGTGTTCAGTACCAGGGGCGCAAGGCCAGCCGGCAGGGCAGTGAGCAGCGTAGACAGGACATTCTTGATGCCGCCATGCGCATTGTGGTGCGTGACGGCGTGCGGGCCGTGCGCCATCGCGCGGTGGCCGCCGAAGCCGGTGTGCCCTTGTCGGCCACCACCTATTACTTCAAGGATATCGATGACCTGCTCACCGATACCTTCGCTCAGTATGTGGAACGCAGCGCGGCGTTCATGGGCAAGCTGTGGGCCAACAACGAAGGGTTGCTGCGGGAAATGGTCGCCTACGGTGATGGCAGTCCGGCGTCTCGCTCGCAGCTGGCCGACGACATCGCACGGCTGACCGCCGACTATGTGCAGCGCCAGTTGAGCACCCGCCGTGAGCACCTGATGGCCGAGCAGGCCTTCCGCCAGGAAGCCTTGCTCAACCCGCGCCTGGCGCAGCTGGTGCGTTCGCACCAGCAGATTCTGCTCCACGGCACCTGTCAGTTCTTTGAGGTCTTGGGCTCGCGGGAGCCGCAGCAGGATGCCAAGGTGTTGACGTCTATAATCGGCCGGATGGAGTATCAGGGCCTGCTCAACGGCGCTGAGCCGCTGGCGGAGGAAGAGATGCTCGGCATTCTCACCCGCTACATGCATCTGGTTCTGGCTTCGGTCTGACGCGCCCCACACGGCTGACTGGCTGCGGCCTGTCGGCCGGGGCCCACGCCAGGGGCTACAGTCATTCTGGTGTTCAAAGGAGAGTTGCATGCAAGCCTGGCGCATTCTGATTGCCCCGTCGTTCCTGCTGCTCAGCGGTTGCCAGATGCTCTTCAAGGACCCGCTGCCGGCTGAACAGACGGCGCCTGCCCAATTGCTGGGCAAGTGACCCCGCGCTACAGACCCATTCAATAGGAGTTTCGGGTGGACGATTACCAGCAGACGATACGCACTTTGTCCGATCGCATAGTGCTGGCCCAGACACCGATCCGGGTGCTGGATGCGGTGAAGTGGGACGAGAACATCCGCAAGGGCTTTCTCAAGGCCAAGGGCAAGGAAATGCCGGCGGTGGACCGCGCCTATTACGAAGGGCGACCGCTGTCCTTTGACTCTGGCGCGGTGAAACTGGAGTTCCAGAACATTGAGCGTGACATCACCCGCCAGTTGGGCCAGTTCAACCCGGTGGGGCAGATCATGCGCCGCATGTGCAAGGAATACCGCATGGTGGTGCGCATGCTCGAAGCCCGGGGGACCGCTGATTTCGGGCTGATTTCCCAGGAGCTTTACGGCGCCGCGTCCGACGCCTTCCACGCCGGTGATCCGACTCTGGCGGACCTCGGGCTGATGATGTCCGACTACCTGAACAACATCGACGGGCGTGGCGATCTCAAGGACGAACCCAAGACTCTCAGTGCCAAGGAAGCGGTGAGCCTGCTGCAAAGCCGGTTGAACAAAGTGTTCGGCGAGGCCGAGGAAACCATCCGCGTATTCGAGTCCGATGGCATTGTCGCCGACGCGGCAGCGGGCGCCGACTACATCAAGATCCGCAGCGATGCGATGTTCAACAACCGGGACGTGCGGGCGCTGGAAGTCCATGAGGGGTTGGTGCATGTGGGCACCACCCTCAACGGGTTGAACCAGCCGATCTGCACCTTCCTGGCCAAGGGCCCGCCGTCGTCCACGGTGACCCAGGAAGGCCTGGCGATCCTGATGGAGATCATCACCTTTGCCTCCTACCCCAGCCGCCTGCGCAAGCTGACCAACCGCACCCGAGCCATCCACATGGTGGAGGAGGGCGCGGACTTTCTGCAGGTGTTCGAGTTCTTCCGTGAGCAGGGTTTCGAGATGGCCGAGAGCTACGGCAACGCCAGCCGGGTGTTCCGCGGTTCGGTGCCCAACGGGCTGCCGTTTACCAAAGACTTGTCCTATCTCAAGGGCTTCATCATGGTTTACAACTACATTCAGCTGGCTGTGCGCAAGGGCAAGCTGGAACAGATCCCCTTGCTGTTCTGCGGCAAGACCACCCTGGAAGACATGCGAACCTTGCGCCAACTGGTGGATGAAGGCCTGGTGGTGCCACCCAAGTACCTGCCCGACCAGTTCCGCGACATGAATGCGCTGTCGGCGTGGATGTGTTTCTCCAACTTCCTCAACCACCTGAGCCTGGATCGGATCGAGGCGGACTACTCCAATATCCTTTGAATTTTTCCGGGGGCGCACATGGACGTATTCATAGATACACGGATGGGCCGATGATGCGTTTGTTGGCCGCCCTGACGTTGCTGCTGTGCCTCACCGGCTGCAGCTCGTTGCTGTTCTATCCCGAGCCCGGGCTGCCCTTTACCCCCGAACGGGCCAAGCTCGAATACCGTGACATTACCCTGACCACCGCCGACGGCCTCAAGCTGCACGGCTGGTGGCTGCCGGCCAAACCGGGGGTGACCGTCAAGGGCACGGTGCTGCACCTGCACGGCAACGGCGGCAACCTGGCCTGGCATCTGGGGGGCAGTTGGTGGTTGCCGGAGCAGGGCTATCAGGTGCTGCTGGTGGACTATCGCGGCTATGGCTTGTCCGAAGGTGCGCCGAGCCTGCCGGCGATCTACCAGGACGTCGATGCCGCGTTCAAGTGGCTGGACCAGGCCCCGGAGGTTCAAGGCAAACCCTTGATCGTCCTCGGACAAAGCCTTGGCGGTGCCCTGGCCATTCATTATCTGGTGGAGCGCCCCGAGCGTCAGGCCCAACTCAAGGCCATCGTCCTCGACGGCGTGCCGGCCAGCTACCGTGATGTCGGGCGTTATGCCTTGAGCACGTCCTGGCTGACCTGGCCCTTGCAGGTGCCTTTGTCGTGGCTGGTGCCAGACGCCGACAGCGCGGTTCACCTGCTGCCGCGCCTGACCGGGGTGCCGAAACTCATCTACCACAGCATCGATGATCCGATCGTGCCTCTTTCCAACGGCATCCGGGTGTATCAAGCTGCGCCGCCGCCGCGGGTCCTGCAACTGACCCGCGGCGGCCATGTGCAAACCTTTGCCGATCCGACCTGGCGCCGCGTGATGCTGCGCTACCTCGACGATCCGCAGCATTTCGACGGGTTGCGCCGCCTGGGGGAAATCCCCAACTACCCGGCGACGCCGAATTCAGCAGTTGAACCTCCAGAGAGTCCGCAATGAGTGAAGAACGCAACGCCATTCCCATGATCATCACCGGTATCTGCAGCATCATCGTTACCGTGGGCAGCCTGTGGTACTACGGCTACCTGCACTTCGCCAAACCGGAGGACGCGCTGCTGCTCAGCGACTTCACCATGCTCAAGACCGTGCCGGGCGAGGACTACAAGATCTCCCTGCAACCGGCCGATGAAGTGGCCCAGTGCATCGATGGCGTGCTGGTGTTGTTCGACACTCAGCAGAAGGGCTTGACCGGGGTGCTGGTGAACAAGAAGAAGCAAGCCGTGCGCTGCATGGGGCAAGAGACGCCGCAACTGCAGCAGTGATCGGTTTGCCGGCCAGCCGGTTCCCATCTGGATAACCGCATAAAAAAACGCCGCCGACCTGAAGAGGTCGGCGGCGTTTGGTTTTACCTGCCTATATAAGCAGGGCGCTCCATCAGTTGCGGCTGATGGCCGAACGTGGCGCTACCGGCTGGTTGTCGTTGGAAATGGTCACTTCCACACGACGGTTCATGGCACGACCGGAGACGCTGCCGTTATCGGCCACCGGATACTCCTTGCCGTAACCCTGGCTGACGATACGCGCCGGATCGACGCCCATGCGGATCAGGGCCATCTGCACCGAGCCGGCACGGCGCTCGGACAGTGACTGGTTGTAGGAGTCGCTGCCGGTGCTGTCGGTGTAGCCTTCGACGATCACCTTGCGGTCCGGGTTCTGCTGGAGGAATTGCGCCAGCTTGTTGATGTTCACCAGGCCGCTGGACTTCAGGTCGGACTTGTTGGTGGCGAACAGCACGTCACCAAAGGTCACCAGGGTGCCGCGATCGGTCTGCTTGGCGTTGAGGCTGTCCTGCAGTTGCTTGATCTGCGCGTCACGGGCTTCGAGGATGGCGCGGGCACGCTGGTCGCCGGCGTCCTTGAGCTTGGCTTCGGCGGTGCGCAGGGCAATGGTTTCCTTGGCCACTTCAACCCGCTGGTTGGTCAGATAGGCCAGTTGATCGACCTTCTTCTCGTCTTCCTTGTTCAGGTAGGCCTTGTCGGCCTTGTCCATCCAGTCGGCGGCGTCCTTGGTTTCCAGGGCCGCGACCTTGCTTGCCTGCGGGTTGGCTTGCAGGCCGGAGAAGTTGGTCCGGGCGTTTTCCAGGTTGGCGTTAGGCGGGGTGGAGCAGGCCGCCAGGGCTACGCTCATGGCCAACAGGGCAGGGATCATCACTTGTTTGCGCATAATGGTTCGTCCTTTCAATCAAATACGAGTACGTGGGAATCGGCGGCGGCTTACTGCACGCTGCGCATACCTTCCTGACGCAGTTCCTGAACGCCTTTCTGCGAATCTTTCAGCGCCTGTTCGGCCTTGGCGGCCTGGGCCTTGCGTTCGGCGACACGGGCATCCCACTCGGCTTGTTCAGCCAGGCGACGGGCTTCGTCGTACTTCTTGTCGTGCATGGCAATCTCGGCTTGCTTGAGCTTGTCCTGGGCCGACTTCATTTCCACGGCGGCGAATTCGGTGCCGCCTGCGCTCACTGCGCTGTTGACCGCAGATTGCGTGACCGCGTACTGCTCGGAAGGCGGGTTACCGGCACAACCGGCCAGTACCATGCTGCTACCGAGGGCCAGCGCGGCCAGTTTCAGCCCGCGCAGAGAGGTGAACGAGGATTTGGCAGTGCTGATCTTCATGGTCTTCAACTCCATTGGGTAACTCCTGAAAAACATCAATATCCATCCCGGTCCTGGCGCCGTGACGCTGAGTGACGGGCGCTGATGGCAAAATTTGAAACGGCCGTTCCAGTGATGGCTACTGGGTGTGACCCGAGGCTTTTTTGAATAGTTCAGAGAAAGATGGCGATTGGCCGGAAAAAAACTGACGACTCGGACAAGGCTCTAAATCGGGAACTTTTGCCGTGCAGCGGGGTATCCCCGGCCCTGTTCAGGGCCGGGGACGATGAAGTTCAACGGGAGTTGGAGAGGGCGCCGACTCAGTGTTTGGGCTTGTCGGACTGGCTGGCCATGAGCTGCAGATGCTGGCGTGACAGGGCCAGGAAACGCGGGGTCGGACCGATATCCTCGTAGAGCGGATCGCCTTCCTCGTCGGTGGCCACCACCTGCCGACCCTGAATGTAGGGGAAGCTGGCTTCCAGCTCTTCCAGGGCGGCGCCGATCAGTTCGCCGAGCAGTTCCTCGGTCTGGCGTTTGGGGTACATCTCGGAGAGGGCGGCCAGGCGGGCGGCGGCTTCCACGTCCAGGTGAATCCGGTAGGCGGTTTTGCTCAGGCGCCCCTTGGCGTTTTCTTCCCAATGTTGTGCCAGTTCACGGATTTTCATGTTGACCTCGATGAACGCCTGCTTGTGGCAGGTTGGGTTGAGTAACCGGCCGGAGCCGGTGCGTGGCCCTTGTGCGGCCTACCCTTGAGACTAGTCCCATCGGCCAGGGTTGGCCCGGGGTGAGGTTGCACGCTTGCTAAGGCAGGCGTGCAAGCGGCACTCTTGAGCCTTCCGTGCCGCCTTGAGTCTGCTGGAGAACACCTCGATGACCGATATTGATGCGCGCTTGCGCGAAGACGTTCACCTCTTGGGAGAACTGTTGGGCAATACCATCCGTGATCAGTACGGGGAGGCTTTCCTCGACAAGATCGAGCAGATTCGCAAGGGCGCCAAGGCCGATCGACGGGGCTCGCCCGGGGTCGAATTGAGTGCCAGCCTCGACCAGTTGAGCGAGGACGAACTGCTTCCGGTGGCCAGGGCCTTCAACCAGTTCCTCAACCTGGCGAACATTGCCGAGCAGTATCAGTTGATCCACCGCCGCGACGAGTCGCAGCCGGCGCCATTCGAGGCCCGGGTACTACCGGAGCTGCTGGCCCGGCTGCGGGCTGCAGGGCATTCTGCCGATGCTCTGGCCCGGCAGTTGGGGCGCCTGGAGATCGAGCTGGTGCTCACCGCTCACCCCACCGAAGTGGCGCGCCGCACCCTGATTCAGAAATACGATGCCATCGCCGGGCAACTGGCGGCCCAGGACCATCGCGATCTCACCAGCGCCGAGCGCGGGCAGATCCAGGAACGCCTGCAGCGCTTGATTGCCGAAGCCTGGCACACCGAGGAAATCCGCCGTACTCGGCCGACGCCGGTGGATGAGGCCAAATGGGGTTTTGCGGTGATCGAGCACTCCTTGTGGCAGGCCATTCCCAACTACCTGCGCAAGGCCGACAAGGCGTTGTTCGAGGCTACCGGGCTGCACCTGCCGTTGGAATCGGCACCGATCCGCTTCGCTTCGTGGATGGGCGGCGACCGGGACGGCAACCCCAATGTCACTGCCAGCGTGACCCGGGAGGTACTGTTGCTGGCGCGCTGGATGGCTGCCGACCTGTACTTGCGGGACGTCGATCACCTGGCCGCCGAACTGTCCATGCAACAGGCCAATGCGGCCTTGCTGGCCAGGGCCGGGGACAGTGCCGAGCCGTATCGGGCGTTGCTCAAGCAATTGCGCGAGCGTCTGCGGGCCACCCGTAACTGGGCGCACGCGGCGCTTGGCGCTCCGGTGCCGGCGGGGGCCGAGGTATTGCAGAACAACCGCGACCTGCTGGAGCCGCTGCAGCTGTGCTACCAGTCGCTGCATGAATGCGGGATGGGGGTGATCGCCGATGGCCCACTGCTCGATTGCTTGCGGCGGGCGGTGACGTTCGGCCTGTTCCTGGTGCGTCTCGATGTGCGTCAGGACTCCAGTCGGCACACCTCGGCCATGACCGAGATCACCGACTATCTGGGCCTGGGCCGCTATGAGGACTGGAGCGAGGAAGATCGCATCAGCTTCCTGATGCGCGAGCTGAGCAGTCGCCGTCCCTTGCTGCCGGGTTATTTCAAACCCTCGGCTGACACGGCGGAGGTGCTCGCTACCTGTCGCGAGATCGCCGTCGCCCCGGCGGCTTCCTTGGGTTCCTACGTGATTTCCATGGCGGGCGCGGCCTCCGATGTACTGGCGGTGCAGTTGCTACTCAAGGAGTCTGGGGTGCTGCGGCCGATGCGTGTGGTGCCGTTGTTCGAAACCCTGGCGGACCTGGACAACGCCGGGCCGGTGATGGAAAAACTGCTGCACATGCCGGGCTATCGCTCACGCCTGCAAGGGCCTCAGGAAGTGATGATCGGTTATTCCGACTCGGCCAAGGATGCCGGGACCACTGCTGCGGCCTGGGCGCAATATCGGGCGCAGGAACGACTGGTGGATATCTGCCGTGAGCAACAGGTGGAGCTGCTGTTGTTCCATGGTCGCGGCGGTACTGTGGGTCGCGGCGGCGGTCCGGCCCACGCGGCGATTCTGTCGCAGCCTCCGGGTTCGGTGGCGGGGCGCTTCCGCACCACTGAGCAGGGGGAAATGATCCGTTTCAAATTCGGCCTGCCGGACATTGCCGAGCAGAACCTCAACCTCTATCTGGCTGCGGTACTGGAAGCCACCTTGCTGCCGCCGCCGCCTCCGGAGCCAGCCTGGCGTCACCTGATGGACGAGCTGGCCAGCGACGGGGTCCAGGCCTATCGCGCGGTGGTGCGGGACAACCCGCAGTTTGTCGAGTACTTCCGCCAGTCCACCCCGGAGCAGGAGCTGGGACGCCTGCCCCTGGGCAGTCGACCGGCCAAGCGCCGGGCGGGTGGGATTGAAAGCCTGCGGGCTATCCCATGGATCTTCGGCTGGACTCAGACCCGCCTGATGCTGCCGGCGTGGCTCGGTTGGGAAGCGGCCTTGAGCAAGGCGCTGGCCCGAGGCGAGGGTGAGTTGCTGGGGCAGATGCGTGAGCAATGGCCGTTTTTCCGCACTCGCATCGACATGCTGGAGATGGTCCTGGCCAAGGCCGATGCCGATATTGCCCGTTCTTATGACGAGCGCCTGGTGGAAGCGGAACTGCTGCCATTGGGTGCGCATTTACGCGACCTATTGTCGCAGGCCTGCGCGGTGGTCCTGGGCCTGACCGGGCAGTCGCAACTGCTGGCCCACAGCCCCGACACCCTGGAGTTCATCCGCCTGCGCAATACCTACCTCGACCCGCTGCATCTGTTGCAGGCGGAGTTGCTGGCACGCTCGCGCAAACAGGAGGCGCCGCAAGGAAGCCCCCTGGAACAGGCGCTGCTGGTCTCCGTAGCGGGTATCGCCGCCGGTTTGCGCAATACCGGCTGAGGTTGCAGAGGGCTGTCGGCCTGCTTTGGCACGGCCCTGATCGGGACAATCCCAAGGTGTCGCTCAGATTCATCTGGCGACACTTTGTTATGGGGTTGCGACTTGTTCTACCGTGCCGATGGGGCACAAAAGGGCCGGGTTCCTCCGACTTTCGACTGCTTGTGTGCGCTGTGTCGGCTGTGTATCTTGATCAGCCTTTGGCCGTTTGGGCGGCCACTATCCTATTTTTGAGATTGGCCCCACGAGGCGAATCCGAGCGTTTCTAAATAAAAAATTGAGGAGCACATCGATGCGCGTAATTCTGCTGGGAGCTCCCGGGGCCGGTAAAGGTACTCAGGCAAAGTTCATCACCGAAAAGTTCGGCATTCCACAGATCTCCACCGGCGACATGCTGCGTGCTGCGGTCAAGGCCGGCACCGAGCTGGGCCTGAAGGCCAAGAGCGTGATGGACAGTGGTGGCCTGGTGTCCGATGACCTGATCATCAACCTGGTCAAGGAACGCATCAGCCAGGCCGACTGCGTTAATGGCTTCCTGTTCGACGGCTTCCCGCGCACCATTCCTCAGGCCGAAGCGTTGGTCAAAGCCGGTGTTGAGCTGGACAACGTAGTAGAAATCGCTGTTGACGACGAAGAGATCGTCCAGCGTATTGCCGGCCGCCGGGTGCACGAAGCTTCGGGCCGGGTCTACCACACCGTTTACAACCCGCCGAAGATTGCCGGCAAGGACGACATCACCGGTGAAGACCTGGTGCAGCGCAAGGACGACACCGAAGAAACCGTGCGTCATCGCCTGTCGGTCTATCACTCCCAGACCAAGCCGCTGGTGGAGTTCTACCAGCAACTGGCCGCGGCTCAAGGCAAACCGAAGTACAGCCATATCCCTGGCGTGGGTTCGGTGGAAGTGATCACCGCCAAGGTGCTCGAAGCCCTGAGCTGAGTTGCCTGATCGTTTGATCGTTCAACGGCCCGCTTGCGGGCCGTTGCTGTTTATAATGCGTCACTTTTTTCAATGCCGATGGAACCCCCGATGAGCACCTTGCTGGCCCTGGACACCGCGACTGAAGCTTGCTCCGTTGCTTTGCTGCATGACGGCAAGGTTACGAGCCATTACGAGGTGATTCCCCGCCTGCATGCGCAGAAGCTGTTGCCGATGATCCAGGAGCTGCTGGCCAATGCCGGCACTACCTTGCAGGCGGTGGATGCGATTGCCTTTGGCCGTGGCCCCGGTGCTTTCACCGGCGTGCGGATCGCCATTGGCGTGGTGCAGGGGCTGGCCTTCGCCCTGGAGCGTCCGGTGCTGCCGGTGTCCAACCTGGCGGTGCTGGCCCAGCGCGCCTTGCGTGAGCACGGTGCGACCCAGGTGGCCTCGGCCATCGATGCGCGCATGGATGAAGTCTATTGGGGCTGCTACCGGGAAACGGCTGGCGAGATGCGTCTGGTGGGCGCCGAAGCGGTGCTGCCGCCGGAAGTCGCGGCCTTGCCGGAAGGGGCCAGCGGCGACTGGTTCGGCGCGGGCACCGGCTGGGGTTATGGCGAGCGCATCGCGGTCCCTCTCAGTGGTCAGGACGCGGGCATGCTGCCCCACGCCGAAGACCTGCTGACCCTGGCGAAATTTGCCTGGGAGCGGGGCGAAGCGATAGTTGCCGACGACGCACAACCGGTCTATCTGCGCGACAAGGTGGCCACGCCCAAAGCCCGTTGAGGGTTGTCCAAGTGTTTGCGGGGGTTCAGATTTTTTCGGTGTAAACCGGCCAATCGTCTGGTTTTCGGAGTCGATTCTGCTCGGGTTTAAACCTTTTGGCTTTTCTGTGTTCTAGTTATCACTTGGGCATTTGCTAAGTCGAAGCGGTGCCGCTAAATTGCCATCATTGACCCCGGGCTTTTCAGTATGCGCATAGACGGCATCTCCTCTCAGTCCTACCCCATCAAGCGCAAGCCTCGTAAAGGCCCGGCGCTGGTAGACGAGTCTCTGGACGATGACGACGCCATTGAAGTCCAGTCAGAACCTTCGACTCAAAGCCGTTCCCAGGCATCTGCCCCCCGCACCGGTAATCTCCCCGCCCGTCCTCAGGACATGATCTTTCAGCGCGCGATGAAAAAGAGCGTGGCCAATGCCCTGGCCAGCTACCTGACCACCGCCGGCTTTGTCGATTGGGATCTGGAAGTGGTGGGGCTCGACCTGTACATTTGATGCTGCCTTATTTCCTGGGTTGTCCTTCCTGGAGCGAAAACGCCTGGCGTGAGTACCTGTACCCGGAGGATGCGCGACCCACTGATTTCCTTGGCCTGTACTCCCAGGTCTTCAATGCCGTTGAAGGCAACACCACCTTCTATGCACGGCCCGCGCCCGGCACTGTGCAGCGCTGGGCCCAGATCATGCCCGAGCACTTTCGTTTCACCGCCAAGTTTCCCGGTGACATCAGCCACGGCGGTGACCTGCGCGAACAACTGAGCGCTGCCCAGACCTTTATCCAGTTGCTCAGCCCCCTGGGGGAACGTGTGTCGCCCCTGTGGCTGCAATTGCCGGCCAGCTTCGCCCCGCAGCGTCTGGGGGAATTGGCGGGCTTTATCGAGGGCCTGGAGCGGCCGCTGGCGGTGGAGGTCCGGCATCCGGAGTTCTTTGCCAAGGGCGATGCGGAGCGCATGCTCAACCGACTGTTGCGTGAGCGTGGCGTCGAGCGTATCTGCCTTGATCCACGGGCCTTGTTCAGTTGCACGTCCACTGCTCCCGCGGTGCTGCACGCCCAGTCGAAAAAGCCCAAGGTGCCGCCGCGACCTGCGGCGTTCACCCAGTTTCCGCAAGTGCGCTTCATCGGTCATCCGGAGCTTGAGGCCAACGATCCATTTCTCGTGCCCTGGATCGACAAGGTCGCCGGCTGGATCGAAGAGGGGCGTACCCCTTATGTCTTCCTGCATACCTCGGACAACCGACTGGCCGCTGAACTGGCTCGCCGTTTTCATGGCCAGCTGATGCAACGTTTGCCTGGCTTGCCCGCGTTGCCTGAGTTATACAGAGAGCCCGCCGCGGAGCAGCTCGGCTTGCTCTGAGGCGTCTTTATTGCCTTCTTCCGGAGCGAGCAAATGGACGCGCAAACCCTTCGAGCCAATGCCTTCAAGGCCCTGCATGAACGTGCCGGCGCCTTTGTCATACCCAACCCCTGGGATGCCGGTTCCGCGAAGATGCTGGCCGGTCTCGGGTTCGAGGCCCTGGCCACCACCAGCGCCGGTTATGCCTTCTCCCTGGGGCGCCCGGATGCCGAGGGCGCCGTCAGCCTGGAAGACACCCTGGACAATGTTCGGGTCATAGTCGGTGCCAGCAGCCTGCCGGTGGCGGTGGACTTGGAAAACGGTTTTTCCGACAGTCCTGAAGGTTGCGCCCAAGCCCTGTTGTTGGCGGCAGCCAGTGGGGTGGTTGGAGGCTCGATCGAGGACGCCAGCGGTCGCGCCGACGACCCTATCTATGACTTCAACCTGGCGGTGGAGCGTATCGAGGCTTGTGCTGCCGCCGTGCGCAGCTTGCCATTCCCCTTCATCCTGACTGCCCGGGCGGAGAACCTGCTCCACGGTCGTGATGATCTGCCGGACACCATTCGCCGCTTGCAGGCCTTTGCCGAAGCCGGTGCCGATGTACTCTATGCTCCGGCCCTGCGCAGCGCCGAGGAGATTGTGCAGGTGGTACGGGCTGTGGCGCCCAAGCCGGTGAACGTGCTGATGTCTGGTGGCCTCAACCTGAGCGTGGCGCAACTGGCGGAGCTGGGGGTCAAGCGCATCAGTGTCGGTTCGGCCCTGGCCCGGGCCGCCTACGGTGCTTTCTACCGGGCTGCGGAGGATATCCGCGAGCATGGTCGCTTTGATTTTGCCGATCGTGCGATGCCGTTTCGGCAGATCAATCAATTGTTCAGACAGCCATAAAGCGGGACATTCTGTGCGGGTGGTGAGAATTCTGGGCGTCCTGTTGTTGCTGGGCGCCTTGTTGTTGATCGGTATACGCCTGGGCTGGGTGCCGCTGGCGGATGCCTGGAACCCTTGGGCGCCGCTGGATGTAAGGGCCAAGCCGAATCTGTTGACCCGCTTCAAGCTGGCGCGGCTGCGGGACGATCCGCAGCTGTGCGACGAGGTGCTTGGCCGCTCTGGCCTGCGCACCAGTCGCCAGCCCGACAGTCGTGGTGATGTGGCCTGCCCATTGAGCAATACCTTGCGCGTGCAAGGTGGTGATGTCGCCTTGAGCAGCAGCTTCCTTGCCAGTTGCCCACTGGCGGTGGCCTTTGCCCTTTATGAGCGCCACGGGCTGCAGCCTGCGGCACAGGCGGTGTATGGGCAGCGCGTGGCGCGGGTCGATCATCTGGGCAGTTTTGCCTGCCGCAACATGTACAGTCGTGAGAATGGTGCTCGCAGTCAGCACGCCAGTGCCAACGCCCTGGACATTGCCGGTTTTCGACTGGCGGACGGGCGCAGCATCAGTGTGCTCAAGGATTGGCCGAAGGACAGCGATGCGGGACGTTTTTTGCGGCTGGCCCGGGACGGTGCCTGCGATGCATTCAATGTGGTGCTGGGGCCGGATTACAACAGCGCCCATCGCAACCATTTTCATCTGGATGTAGGGCCTTGGTGGATATGTCGCTGAGGAGCCGGCTCAGGCGGCGATGCGCAGGTTCTGCAGAATCAGTGGACGTGCCCAGCCGATGTCGAAGTCCATCTGCCGCTGTTGCTCGATAAGCTCCTGCGGCGGGAACGGTTCGGCCGGTTTATCCAGCAGGTCCAGTTCGAATTCGGCGATGGGCAGGTGCAGCGGACGAGGTTCCGGCGCCGGGCCGGGGGCCGGCAGCGGCTGACCGGCATTGAGCACGATCGGGCGGACCCAGCCACTCTCAAAGTCCTGCTGACGTTGCTGGGCAACGATTTCTTCCGGCGGGAAGGGCGGAGCCGGCTTGTCCAGCAGTTCCATTTCGAATTCGGCGATCGGCAGGAACAGCGGTTCAGGGGGACGAATCTCGGTGTCCTGAATATCGCAATGGCGCTGGTTGACGATCTGCGTCAGTACATCGGTGCCGCCAACCGGTTCCACGGGACCATCGATGGCCACGGCGGGCAGCCCGTCAACGCTCGTGCCTTCTCCCTGTTGCTCGGCCAGGGCCTGGGCAAAGAAGTCCTGCCACAGATGGCTGACGCCGCTCAGTGCCTGGGAGTTGCGTAGGCCATAGTCGCCGTGGCGAGAGATATAACCTATCGATGTGCGTTGAATGTCTGACATTGCTCTCGGTCGACGCTGAGCTCTGGCAAAATGGCCGATAGTTCTGTTATCGGCAGTTTTTGCCGATCATTAATTTTTTGAGTGTGTTTTCAGATGAATGAGCAACCCGCGGCCTGCCGCATCAAAGTCGAGGCCCTGGACGCTGGATTCGCGCCGCAGGCTCAGCAATGGGCACAACGCCTGGGACTGCCGTTGCAGATCGACGAGGCCGAGTTTGCCCTGCAGGTGGGTGAGCAGGGGCTGCAATTGCAGCAGCTGGGCGCCGATGCACCAGGACCGGTGCGGGTGGACTTTGTTGAAGGCGGAGCGGCCCACCGGCGGCTGTACGGTGGTGGCAGCGGGCAGATGATTGCCAAGGCGGTGGGCGTTGCTCAGGGCGTGCGGCCACGGGTGCTGGATGCCACGGCAGGCTTGGGCAAGGACGGGTTTGTCCTGGCTACCCTCGGCTGTGAGATGAGTCTGATCGAGCGCCAGCCATTGATTGGTGCGCTGCTGGAGGACGGGTTGGCCCGGGGGGCGCTGGACGCCGAGGTGGCACCTATCGTTGCCCGCATGCGCTTGCTCAAGGGCAACTCTATCGAGCTGATGCGCAACTGGGAGGGCGAGCCGCCTCAGGTGATCTACCTCGATCCGATGTTTCCCCATCGGGAGAAAAGCGCCTTGGTGAAAAAGGAAATGCGTCTGTTCCGGCCGTTGGTGGGGGACGACAATGACGCTCCGGCACTGCTGGCCGCAGCCCTGGCCCTGGCCAGCCATCGAGTGGTGGTCAAGCGCCCGCGCAAGGCACCGTGCATTGAAGGGCCGAAGCCAAGCCATGGACTGGAAGGCAAATCCAGTCGCTACGATATCTACCCGAAGAAGGCCCTCAAGGCCTGAACCCGATGTAGGCGCCGGCTTGCTGGCAAAAGCGGTTTCAGGGGCGGGCTCCTGGTTGGAGGAGCCGGCTTGCCGGCGAAGGCGATCTCAGGCCTCTTCGCTGGCAAGCCAGCTCCTACACCAGCCTGCTCCCGCACATGCCGGTTTCTATGGCCGGTAGGCGCGCATGAACAGATCCACCACTTCTTGCACGTGCTCTTCCGCAGCGGGGCCTCTCAAGGGCTCGCCGCAACCATAGAGCAGGCGGAAGTTCGCCCCGCCCTTGAGCATGCAGAAGAAATGCTCGGCGGCATTGCGCGGCTTGTCGATGTGCAAGGTGCCCAACTGATTGATTCGCCCCAGCAGCCGTTCCATACCCTGCAGTACGCGTTCGGGGCCGGCCTCAATGAACATTTGCGAGAGCTTGGGATCCTGATTGCCCAGGGCCATGATCAAGCGATGCAGGTTCACCGACTCGTCGCTGTTGATCAACTGATGAAAGCCTCGTGCGATGTTCAACAGGACGCCTCGCACCGGTGTGTCGGGCGTCAGTTCGTAGATCAGCGTGGGCAGCTGCTCTTCGCACTTGGCCACCACGGCGGCGGTGAACAGGGTCTCTTTGTCGTTGAAATGGCTATAGACCGTGAGTTTTGAAACGCCGGCTTCGGCGGCGACCGCATCCATGCTGGTACTGGCGTAGCCATTGCTCAGAAACAGGTTTTTCGCTGCTTCGAGAATGGCCTGGCGCTTGGCCAGATCCTTGGGCCTGCCTGGCCCAACGTTTGCGGAGTGATTGTCGGACATTTTTTCGCTGTTAATACTGGACTGGTGAGTTTGCTATTAATAACATACCGGCCAGTATAATTATTCCAAGCACCATTAGCGAAAGGTCGCCGCCATGTTCCGCTATGCCTTGCCAGTCAGCCTGGCTTTTTTTCTGTCTGCTTGTGGGCACGAAGAGCCCGTTCAAATTGGCGTCCGACCGGCCATGGTGGTCCAGCCAGAGCCTTCGGCGCGGGTTTCGGACAGTTATCCGGGCGAGGTGCGAGCCCGCTACGAACCCGACCTGGCGTTTCGTATCGGTGGCAAGGTCAGTCGACGACTGGTGGAGGAGGGCGAGCGGGTCAAGGCCAATCAGCCCCTGGCCGAACTCGATCCCCAGGATGTTCGCCTGCAACTGGAGGCCACTCGGGCCCAGGTCACGGCGGCCACTGCCAACCTCAATCTGGTGCGCGCCGAGCGTGATCGCTACAAGACCCTGCTGGAGCGGCAGATGGTCAGCCATTCCCAATACGACAACGCCGAAAACCTCTACCGTGCTGGTGAAGCACGCCTGAAGCAGATCAAGGCCGAGTTCGACGTGGCCAACAACCAGGCCGGTTATGCCGTGCTGCGTGCCCCGCAGGATGGCGTGGTAGCCAAGCGCGCAGTGGAAGTGGGGCAAGTGGTGGCGGCCGGGCAGACGGTCTTTACCCTGGCCACTGACGGTGAGCGTGAGGTGCTGATCAGCTTCCCCGAGCAGAACTACGGTCGCTTCAAGGTCGGCCAGCCAGTCTCGGTGGAACTCTGGACCCAGCCGGGCCAACGTTTCGACGGGCGCATCCGCGAGCTGTCCCCGGCTGCCGATCCCAAGTCCCGGACCTTTGCCGCACGCATTGCCTTCAGTGCCGGCAAGGTTCCGGCGGAGTTGGGCCAGAGCGCCAGGGTGTTCATCCAGAGCGCTGATGCGCTGTCGCTGTCGGTGCCGTTGTCGGCGCTGACTGCCGAAGGGGGCGCGACCTACGTTTGGCGAGTCGATGCCAACAACACCTTGCACAAGACGCCGGTACGGGTCGGTGCCTTCGGTGAGAAGACAGTGCCGGTGCTCGAAGGTTTGAGCGCCAGCGATTGGGTGGTGGCAGCCGGGGTGCATGTGCTCCATGAGGGCTTGCAGGTGCGCCCGGTGGATCGCTCCAACCGTGTGGTCAATCTGGCGGTCAAGGAGTAGTCCCCGATGGGTTTCAACCTTTCTGCATGGGCGTTGCGCAATCGCCAGATCGTCCTGTTCCTGATGCTGTTGCTGGCCATTGTCGGTGCGCTGTCCTACACCAAGTTGGGCCAGAGCGAAGACCCGCCTTTCACCTTCAAGGCCATGGTGATCCGCACCAACTGGCCGGGGGCCACGGCCCAGGAAGTGTCGCGCCAGGTCACCGAGCGCATTGAAAAGAAACTCATGGAAACCGGCGAGTACGATCGCATCGTTTCCTTCTCCCGCCCCGGGGAATCCCAGGTGACCTTCATTGCCCGGGATTCGATGCACTCCAACGAGATTCCCGAACTCTGGTATCAGGTTCGCAAGAAGATCAGTGACATTCGCCAGTCCCTGCCGCCGGGCATCCAGGGACCCTTCTTCAACGATGAATTCGGTACGACCTTCGGCAATATCTATGCGCTGACAGGGCAGGGCTTCGACTACGCCGTGCTCAAGGACTATGCCGACCGTATCCAGATCCAGCTGCAGCGGGTCAAGGACGTGGGCAAGGTCGATCTGCTGGGCCTGCAGGACGAAAAGATCTGGATCGAGCTATCCAACGTCAAGCTGGCAACCCTGGGCCTGCCCCTGGCAGCGGTGCAAAAGGCGCTGGAGGAGCAGAACGCGGTGTCCACTGCGGGGTTCTTCGAGACCCCCAGCGAGCGGGTGCAATTGCGGGTATCCGGCAACTTCCAGACGGTGGAGCAGATCCGCAATTTCCCGATCCGGGTCGCCGATCGCACCTTCCGCATCGGTGATGTGGCGGATGTGCGTCGCGGCTTCAATGATCCACCGGCACCGCGCATGCGTTTCATGGGGGAAGATGCCATCGGCCTGGCCGTGGCGATGAAGGACGGCGGCGACATCCTGGTGTTGGGCAAGGCCCTGGAAGGCGAGTTCTCCCGCCTGCAGAAAAGCCTGCCGGCGGGGATGGAGTTGCGCAAGGTGTCCGATCAGCCGGCGGCGGTGAAAACCGGGGTCGGCGAGTTTGTCCGGGTGCTGGCCGAGGCCCTGATCATTGTCCTGCTGGTGAGTTTCTTCTCCCTGGGTGTGCGCACCGGCATGGTGGTGGCTCTGGCGATTCCCTTGGTGCTGGCGATCACGTTCGCCACCATGTACTACCTGGGGATAGGCTTGCACAAGATTTCCCTGGGCGCGCTGGTGCTGGCGTTAGGGCTGTTGGTGGATGACGCGATCATTGCGGTGGAGATGATGGCGATCAAGATGGAGCAGGGGTTCGACCGGATCAAGGCCGCCAGCTTTGCCTGGACCAGTACCGCCTTTCCCATGCTCACCGGCACCCTGATTACCGCAGCGGGCTTTTTGCCGATTGCCACGGCCCAGTCCGGCACCGGCGAGTACACCCGCTCGATCTTCCAGGTGGTGACCATTGCCCTGGTGGCGTCGTGGATTGCCGCCGTGGTCTTCGTTCCCTACCTGGGGGAAAAGCTCCTGCCGGACCTGGCCAAGATCCACGCCGCCAAGCACGGCGCCGAGTCCAATCCCCACGGCACGCCTTTCTACCAGCGCGTGCGCCGGGTGGTGGGCTGGTGCGTGGAGCGGCGCAAGACCGTGATCGTCCTGACCATCCTGGCGTTCGTCGGTTCGGTGATGCTGTTCCGTTTTGTCCCGCAGCAGTTCTTCCCGGCCTCGGGCCGCCTGGAATTGATGGTCGACCTGAAACTGGCCGAAGGTGCTTCCCTGAGCAACACCGCCGATGAGGTCAAGCGCCTGGAGGCGATGCTCAAGGACCACCCAGGCATCGACAACTACGTGGCTTACGTGGGGACCGGTTCGCCGCGTTTCTATCTGCCGCTGGACCAGCAACTGCCGGCCACCAGCTTTGCCCAGTTCGTGGTGCTGGCCAAGACCATCGAGGAGCGGGAGAGCCTGCGCAGTTGGCTGATCGCGACCCTCAATGAACAGTTCCCGGCCTTGCGCTCTCGGGTCACGCGCCTGGAGAACGGTCCGCCAGTGGGTTACCCGGTGCAGTTCCGGGTCACAGGTGAGCACATCGAGGAGGTTCGCGCCCTGGCGCGCAAGGTGGCGGCCAAGGTGCGGGAGAACCCCCATGTGGTCAACGTTCACCTGGACTGGGAGGAGCCGAGCAAGGTGGTCTACCTGAATATCGATCAGGACCGGGCTCGGGCGTTGGGTGTCAGCACCGCCAACCTGTCGAAGTTCCTGCAGAGCTCGCTGATCGGTTCCACCGTCAGCCAGTACCGTGAGGACAACGAACTGATCGAGATTCTCCTGCGCGGAACCCAGCAGGAGCGCACAGAGCTGGCCTTGCTGCCAAGCCTGGCAGTGCCCACCGACAACGGGCAGAGCGTGTCGCTGTCCCAGGTCGCGACCCTGGAGTACGGCTTCGAGGAAGGGGTGATCTGGCACCGCAATCGCCTGCCCAACGTCACTGTGCGTGCCGATATCTACGGCAAGGAACAACCGGCGACGTTGGTGCAGCAGATTCTGCCGACCCTGGAGCCGATCCGTGCCGAACTGCCGGACGGCTTCTTGCTGGAGGTGGGCGGCACTGTCGAGGATTCGGCCCGTGGCCAGAACTCGGTGAAGGCCGGCGTGCCGCTGTTCATCGTGGTAGTGCTGACCTTGCTGATGATTCAGCTGCGCAGTTTTTCGCGCACCGCCATGGTGTTCCTCACCGCGCCCCTGGGGCTGATCGGGGTCACCCTGTTCCTCCTGGTGTTCCGCCAGCCCTTCGGCTTTGTGGCCATGCTCGGCACCATTGCCCTGTCCGGGATGATCATGCGCAACTCGGTGATCCTGGTGGACCAGATCGAACAGGACATCAAGGCTGGCCTGCGTCCCTGGGATGCGATCATCGAAGCCACTGTGCGGCGTTTCCGTCCCATCGTGCTGACTGCCCTGGCGGCGGTACTGGCGATGATTCCGCTGTCGCGCAGTGTGTTCTTCGGGCCGATGGCGGTGGCCATCATGGGCGGCCTGATTATTGCCACGGTCTTGACCCTGCTGTTTCTGCCAGCGCTGTATGCGGCCTGGTTCCGGGTCAGGAAGGACTGATCCGGGCAACTCGCAAGGCATCAACCTGGGCCGGGTAGAGATTACCCGGCCTGGTTTTTCCGCAGTGCAGGTTTTCCAGCAATTGGGCAGCGTGCTCTTCGAACATCTGTTGCCTGGGACTTAGGGGGAGCAGGCCTGGAGCGCAAGGTCGTCAATGAACAGCAGGCCGCAGGGGGCGCCATGGCCGGACCGCCAGCTCTGGCATTTCATCCGGGGGCTGCCCCCTAGCCAGGGAGTCTGCCTTCAGTAGGAGCTGCGGGGCTTGCCCAAGAGTCAATGGGACCTGCACCGTCAGGGCAACCTGCTGTACTTTCGCCGACATTCGCGGCCTTGCCCGCTAAACAGTGGGCAAGGCCGTAGGGCGGATCAGAGGGTGCCGAAGACCTTCTTGGCCAGGCTGGTGGCCGCAGCGGCCGGGTTCTGGCGAATGGTTTCTTCCTGCTTGCCGATCATTTCGAACAGGCCATTGAGGGCTTGCTCGGTCACGTAGCTTTCGATGTTGGCGCTCTTGGCATCCAGCACACCCAGGGTCGCGGCCTGGCCGGCGAAGGAGTTGTACTGTTTGGCCAGGCCGACCTGATCGGTGGCTTGCTTGACGATAGGCAGGAACTTGGCGCGGATCTGTTCGCGGCTGCTCTTGTCCAGATACTGGGTGGCGGAGTCCTTGCCACCGGCGAGAATGCCCTTGGCGTCGGCCACGGTCATCTTCTTCACCGCGTCCACCAGCAGTGCCTGCGCTTGCGGCACGGCGGCCTCAGCGGCCTTGTTCATGCTGGTTTCCAGCTGATCGACCTGATCACCCATGCCGAACTGTTTCATTTTATTCGCGACTTTGCCGAGGTTGCCCGGCAGTTCGATACGCACATCAGGGTTGTTGCTGAACCCGCCGGGTGTTCCCAGCTGTTTGACGGCGATCTGTGCGCCTTGGGTCAGGGCGTCCTTGAGACCACCGCTGGCGTCACCCTGGGACAGGTCGCTCAGGGACAGGGCCAGGGCACTGGCGGAGATCAGCAGGCCAGCGCACAGGCTGGTGAAACGGAGCGAGGTACGGAGCATGGCGGCTTCCTTGGGCAATGAAAATTAACGTACAGCGTCGACACGGAGTTTCAACGGCTGGGGATCTTTGCCGTCGAGGTTGACCCCGTTGTGTTCGGTGGTGATGAACATCAGCTTGCCGTCCAGTTCGATCCGCGCACTGACCGCGTAGCGGTGGCCGGGCTTGACCTGGGCCGGGTCGTAGCTGAGGTGGAAGGGCAGCGGCACCTGGCCTTTGACCGGGCCACTCTGCTCGGCCAGGACCACCGCCGGAGCGTCCGCCAGGGAGACGTCCTGCAGGCTCACGCTCAAGGTGGCGGTAGGCGGCAGGGCGATGCGTTGCAGATAGAAGACTTCGCCGTCGAGGCTGGCCTTGGCTGCGGGTTGCATGGCCTGGCAGGCTCCAAGCAGCGCAGTGGCTGCCAGCAGGGTGAGTTTTTTCATGACGGATCTCCGTATCGAGGGCGCCGCAGGTTCTGCGGCGCCGATAAGAATCTAGTCGCTTTGCGCCGGTGCCGCGAGCTGGTCGGCGGCATCTTCGCTGCGGTGCAGGGCGACCTGGCGGATCGACAGGCGAATCTCCGCCGGCAGCACCCGTTTGGCTGCGCCCTCGGCCAGTTCCCCCAGCAGTGGGTGGTAGCTCAGCTTGCCGGCTTCGTCGCGGCGCAGCACGCCTTGATCCAGCAGGGTCTGGATGAAGTGGCGGAACAGGCTCTTGTCGAAGAACTCCGGGGCATTGAGGCCATGCAGGATCGACAGGCGCTGGGCCATGACCGTGCACAGGTCTTCCAGTTCTTCGGCGCTGATACTGTTCTGGCCGCTGTTGAGCAACAGGGAAATGGCCATGTAGAAGCGCTGCAGGGTCTGGGCGATGCTCTTGGACAGCAGGGTCAGCAGGACAAAATGCCGCGAGCTGGGCGCCGGGCGCAGGTACAGGTCTTTCTCGAAGCGCAGCAGGCCCTGTTCGACGAATGCCTCCAGCCATTGATCCACCACGCCGTCCAGTTCTTCCAGGGACCAGCGAATGAACAGCTCCGACTGCAGGTAGGGATACAGCGCGCGGGTGTAGCGCAGGATCTGTTCGCGGCTCATGCGCGACGAACTCTGGAAGAAGCTCGCCAGCAGTGCCGGCAGGGCGAAGATGTGCAGCACGTTGTTGCGGTAGTAGGTCATGAGGACGGCGTTCTGCTCGTCCAGGTAGAGGATCTTGCCCAGGGCGTCGTTCTGCTCGGCCAGCAGGTTCATGTCCTTGACGTGCTGGATCAGCGCCTGGCCGTCGCCTTCCGGCAAGGTGGTGTGGGGCGAGTAGGGCACGCGGCGCAACAGCGCCAGGTACAGGTCCAGGACTCGGGCCATGGCTCGGTCGTCCAGGGCCAGGCGGCTGGTGGACAGCAGGGCCAGGGCCACCAGGTTCACCGGGTTGATCGCCGCGGCTTCATTGAGGTGCTGGGCCACTCGCTCGCCCAGGCGGTTGGTGGTTTCGTTGAGCCAGGCCGGGCGGTATTGTGGGCCCAGCTCCTGGGTGCGCCAGTCCGGTTGTTCCTGGTCGAGGAATTCCGCCAGTTTGATCGGTTCGCCGAAGTTCACCGCCACCTGGCCAAAGCGCTGTTTGAGGGCCCCGATGACTTTGAAGATGTCGAAGATCGACTCCTTCTTCTTGCTCGCGCCGCGCAGTTCGCCCAGGTAGGTGCGGCCTTCCAGGACCCGCTCGTAGCCGATGTACACCGGCACGAAGACGATGGGCATGCGTGAGGAACGCAGGAAGCTGCGCAGGGTGATGGCCAGCATCCCGGTCTTGGGTTGCAGCATGCGCCCGGTGCGCGAGCGGCCGCCTTCGACGAAGTACTCCACCGGGAAACCCTTGGTGAACAGGGTGTGCAGGTACTCGTTGAACACCGAGGTGTACAGCGGGTTGCCCTTGAAGGTGCGGCGCATGAAGAAGGCCCCGCCGCGGCGCAGCAGGCTGCCGATTACCGGCATGTTGAGGTTGATCCCGGCGGCGATGTGCGGCGGCGTCAGGCCGTTGCGAAACAGCAGGTAGGACAGCAGCAGGTAGTCGATATGGCTGCGGTGGCAGGGCACGTAGATCACTTCGTGACCCTGGGCGATTTTCTGTACGCCTTCGAGGTGGTTGACCTTGATCCCGTCGTAGATCTTGTTCCAGAACCAGCTCAGCACCACTTCCAGGAAGCGAATTGCAGTGTAGGTGTAGTCCGAGGCGATCTCGTTGCCGTAGCGCAGGGCCTGGGCCTTGGCCTTTTCCGGGGAGATCTTCTCGCGCTCGGCCTCGTCGAGGATCGCCTGTTTCACCAGGGGCTGGTTGAGCAGGCCCTTGACCAGGTTGCGCCGGTGGGAAATGTCCGGGCCGATGACCGCGGCCTTGAGGTTGCGAAAGTGCACCCGCAGGATGCGCTGGGCCATGCGCACGGTGCGCTCGTGCCCCTTGTTGTGCTCGATCAGTTCCCGCAGGTTGATCGGCGCGGAGAACTGCACCCGGGTCTTGCGCCCCAGGATCATGATGCTCAGCAGCCGGCGCAGGCGCCCGGTGACTGCCCAACTGTCGGCGAACAGCAGTTTCCAGGGGCTGGACTCGCTGTCCGGGGACTGGCCCCAGAACACGCTGACCGGAATGATCTGCGCATCTTCGGCAGCGTTCTGGGTCAGGGCGCTGACCAGTCGGGTCAGGGTTGGCGGTGCGCCGCGTTTGTCCTGGCGACCGAGCCAGTCGGGTTCCGGGGTCAGGTAGAAGAACGCCGCGGGCTCCAGCAGGTTGCCCACCGACACCGGCAGTACCGGGCGTGGCAAGCCGGCCTTGGTGCATTCGGTATCGACCACGGCGAGGTCAGTCAGGGATGGGTTTTGCAGGACGTAGAACACCGGCCGGCTGCGGTCGAGGTCGAGGGTGAAGGACGACTGGTTGATGGTTTCCGAGCGCACCCAGAGGTACAGCAGGCGGCGCAAGGTGCCAAACACAAGACGACGGATCGGGGAGCGGGTCATACGGCTTCTGCGTGAGTGAATAAGAAATCAAAACCGAGCACCTGCTCGGGGCCGGTAGTGTGCCGGATTCGCCGAAAATCGGCAAAAAAGCACCCAAACAAGATTGAGTTGAGAGTTTTTACGCCTGTCATATACTCGGCCGACTCTCCCGCGGTCGTATTGCCTCCAGTCATAGAGAGGCAGCTCGAGGGAAAGTTCTCAAGGCAGGGTCGCAGTGCGCCCAGCCAATAATAAAAAAATGAGGTGTGGATTCATGACTACTCGTGAGACCGGCAACGTGAAGTGGTTCAACGACGCCAAGGGCTACGGCTTTATCCAGCGTGAAGGTGGGGCGGACGTGTTTGTCCATTACCGAGCGATCCGTGGCGAAGGCCACCGTTCGCTGACCGAAGGCCAGCAGGTGGAATACGCCGTGGTCGAAGGCCAGAAAGGTCTGCAAGCCGAAGACGTCGTCGGCCTGTAACCAACCCAGCAGGAGCTGGCTTGCCAGCGAAGGAGGCGCTGACGATGCAAGGCTCAGGAGCCTTTTCGCCGGCAAGCCGGCTCCTACCGGATTGCGCTGTTCAGGCAGTGCGCCAGGTAATCTCTTCTTCGCCGTCGGTGCTGATGCGAATCCAGCGATCGGCGGTCTCTTCACCTTCTTCCTCGACCCAACTGCCCGGTGCGCAGCGCACTTCCACATTCAGCGCGGCAAAGGCGGCGCGGGCACAGGCAATGTCGTCATCCCACGGAGTCTGGTCGCTTTCCAGGTACAGGCTGTTCCACTTGCCCACGGCCTTGGGCAGCCAGGTCACGGGTACTGAGCCTGCGGTGCATTTGTAGGTCTGGCCCTTTTGCACCCAGTCGCTGCACGGGCCGAGCACGGCGCCGAGCCAGGTGGCGATGGCCTTGTAGTCGACGTCGGCGTCTTTCAGGTAAATCTCGATATCGGGCTGGCGCATGGATGTCCTCATTGCCGGTCTGAAAAATCCATTCGCGGATTTCTTCGACCCCGGGCCCATGCCCGCGGTCGTTGGGTTAAGTAGGGTGTTATTGCAGCACGAAGTAATCGTAGCGCATCGACACGCTGACCTCGAAAGGCTCGGCCTGCTCGATCACTGCGGCCCGGCGTTCGGCGCTGGCGCGCCAGCCGTGGGGCGTCATGGCCAACAGGTTGGCGCGATCTTCCGGGCGTTCCAGGCGCAGCCTGAACTCCAGGGTTTCGCTGTGGGCCAGGGCCATGCCCTCCGGCACCAGGGCCAGGTGCTTGTCGTCGGTGTATTCACGCACTTCGTCGTACAGGCGTTCGCGCAGCTCCATCAGGTGGCCGCTGGTAGGGCCGACTTTCATCAGGCCGCCACCCGGGCTCAACAGGCGCTTGGCCTCTTGCCAGTCGAGGGGGCTGAAGACGCTGGCGAGAAACTGGCAGCTGGCATCGGCCAACGGGATGCGCGCCATGCTGGCGACCATCCAAGTCAGTTGCGGCGCGCGACGACAGGCGCGTTTCACGGCCTCCCGGGAAATATCCAGGGCGTAGCCGTCGGCGTCGGGCAGGGCGTCGGCCAACTGCGCGGTGTAGTAACCCTCGCCGCAGCCGATGTCGACCCAGCGCTGGGGCGTGCGTTCTGCCGCCAGCTCTGCCAGGCGCCGGGCCACCGGGGCGTAGTGCCCGGCGTTGAGAAAGTCGCGGCGGGCCTCGACCATGGCCTGGTTGTCGCCCGGGTCACGGCTGTTCTTGTGCTGCACCGGCAGCAGGTTCAGGTAGCCCTGGCGGGCACGGTCGAAGCGATGCCCGGCCGGGCAGACCACGCCGTTGTCCACGGCGTTCAGCGGTGCGTTGCAAAGAGGACAGGCAAGCATCAGGCAAGCAACTTGACGAGAGTCTGATAGTAGATCTCGGTCAGCACATCCAGGTCGCTGGCCAGGATCCGCTCGTTGACCTGGTGGATGGTGGCGTTGACCGGGCCCAATTCCACCACCTGGGTGCCCAGGGTGGCGATGAAGCGCCCGTCGGACGTGCCGCCGCTGGTGGACGCCTGGGTCTCGCGACCTGTGACTTGCTTGATGCTGGCCGAGACCGCGTCCAGCAGGGCGCCGGGTTCGGTGAGGAACGGCAGGCCGGACAGGGCCCAGTCCACGTGCCAGTCCAGGCCGTGCTTGTCGAGGATCGCTGCAACCCGTTGTTGCAGGCCTTCAACGGTGGATTCGGTGGAGAAGCGGAAGTTGAACACCGCCACCAGATCCCCCGGGATCACATTGGTGGCGCCGGTCCCGGAATTGAGGTTGGAAATCTGGAAGCTGGTGGGCGGGAAGAAGGCATTGCCGTCGTCCCAGTGTTCGGCCGCCAGTTCCGCCAAGGCCGGAGCTGCCAGGTGGATCGGGTTCTTGGCCAGGTGCGGGTAGGCCACGTGGCCCTGTACCCCGCGGACCGTGAGCTTGGCGCCGAGGGAGCCGCGGCGGCCGTTCTTGACCACATCGCCCACCAGGCTGGTGCTCGAAGGTTCACCGACGATGCACCAGTCCAGGCGCTCCTTGCGTGCCGCCAGGCGTTCCACCACCGCCTTGGTGCCGTGGTGCGCCGGGCCTTCTTCGTCGCTGGTGATCAGGAAGGCTACCGAGCCCTTGTGGTCCGGGTAGTCGGCGACAAAGCGCTCGGCGGCCACCAGCATGGCGGCCAGGCTGCCTTTCATGTCCGCCGCGCCACGGCCGCACAGCATGCCGTGTTCATCGATCAGGGCTTCGAACGGATCGTTCTGCCAGGCCTGGACCGGGCCGGTGGGCACCACGTCAGTGTGGCCGGCGAAGCACAGCACCGGGCCGTCATGCTGGCCATGGGTGGCCCAGAAGTTGTCCACGTCCTCGATGCGCATCGGTTCCAGCTTGAAGCCGGCATCCCCCAGGCGCTGCATCATCAGCTTCTGGCAGTCGGCGTCGATCGGCGTCACCGAGGGGCGACGGATCAGATCACAGGCAAGTTGCAGGGTCGGCGAAAGCTCGGCAGGGGCCGTCATGGGGAACTCCGGTGCAAGGCATTGTGTAGGAGCCGGCTGGCCGGCGATGGCGGTTTACTGGTTACACCGCGTCGCGTGGTTCGCTGGTCAGCCAGCGCCTACAGGGTTGGGCGGGGCGCGCAAAATGGCGGATATCTTAAAGCAAAACGGCGGCCTGAGGCCGCCGTTTAGTGCTTTGCATCGATTTAGGCGGCTGGAGCCGGCTCGGGGTGTTCCGCAGGTTTTGGCAGTGACGACAGGAACGCCATGATCAGTGCCGCCACATAGGGCAGCGACTGCACCAGAAGCATGGTCACCCAGAAGCGCATGTCGTTGCTGGGCAGGCCCTGCACCAGGAAGATCCCCAGCGCCGCGCCCCACAACAGCAGCATGATGAACAACTCTTCCCGGGCTTCCGAGATGGCTACCCAGAAGCCGTGGTTGTCGGCGTTCTTCGGGGTGCGGAAGAACGGGATGCTGCTGGTGAAGAAGCCGTACAGCACCGCCTTGGCGATGGTGTGGGACAAGGCCAGGCCGGCCAGGGCCGCGCAGAACGCATCCTTGAGGTTGACCCCCACGGCCCGGCGGTAGAGGAAGATGATCTTGCCGACCTTGAACACGAACAGCGCCAGCGGCGGGATCGCGAAGATCAGCAGCGGCGGGTCGACCCGTTGCGGCACGATGATCATCGCCGCCGACCACAGCAGGGCGCCGACGGTGAAGAAAATGTTCATGCCGTCCGCCACCCACGGCAGCCAACCCGCCAGGAAGTGGTAGCGCTGGCCACGGGTCAGCTCGGTGTCCTTGCCACGCAGCAGGCTGGCGGTGTGGCGCTTGATGATCTGGATCGCGCCATAGGCCCAGCGGAAGCGCTGCTTCTTGAAGTCGATGAAGGTGTCGGGCATCAGGCCCTTGCCGTAGCTTTCGTGGTGGTACGCCGCCGACAGGCCTTTCTCGAACACGCGCAGGCCCAGCTCGGCGTCTTCGCAGATGCACCAGTCGGCCCAGCCGAGTTCTTCCAGCACCGAACGCCGGGTCATGGTCATGGTGCCGTGCTGGATGATCGCGTCACGGTCGTTGCGGGTGACCATGCCGATATGGAAGAAGCCCTTGTACTCCGCGTAGCAGAGCTTCTTGAAGGTGCTTTCGTTCTGGTCACGGTAGTCCTGGGGCGACTGCACGATGGCGATCTTCGGATCGGCGAAGTGCGGCACCATGTGCTTGAGCCAGTTGCGGTCGACGCAGTAGTCGGAGTCAATCACCGCAATCACTTCGGCATCCTTGGCGGTGTGCGGCAGCAGGTAGTTCAGCGCACCGCCCTTGAAACCGGCCAATGGCGCGACGTGGAAGAACTTGAAGCGCGGGCCCAGGGTCTCGCAATAGGCCTGCACCGGCTCCCAGACCGCCGGATCCTTGGTGTTGTTGTCGATGATCAGGACTTCGAAGTCCGGGTAATCGAGGTTGGCCAGGGCATTGAGGGTCTGTTTGACCATCTCCGGCGGCTCGTTGTAGCACGGCACGTGGATCGAGACTTTCGGCCGGTAGCTGGAGTCGCCTTCCACCGGCAGGAACTCGCGCCGCCGCTTGTGGATCCACACCGCCTCGGCCAGCTCATGGGCCTCGGTGAGCAGCACGATGAACACCCCCAGCGCACCGAGCGCGAGGAGAAAGCCCACGGTCAGGCTGAACCAGGTGCTGTATTGCTGGCTGTAGTCGTAGCCGATCCACACCAGCACCGAACCGCAGAGGAAGGCGATGAAGGTCAGGAAGGTGCGGCCACGCTGGCGCAGGGCCGAGCCGTCGATCATCAGCAGGGTCAGCGACAGCAGCGCCAGCACCACCGAGCCGATGGCCAGCACCCGCCATTGCGGGATCGCCACTACCGGGCCTTCGAAGTTGAATTTCTGCTGGCGCGCGGCGTTAAACACGCCCCAGTAGGCGCCCACCGAACCTTCGTCGCTGGCCTTCCACGGCTGGTCGAAGGCTTCGATGACGAAGTAGTTGTAGCCCTGGCGGTTGAGCTTGTTGACCAGGGTGCGCAGGTAGATCGCCTGGTCCGCCGGACTGGCGTCGGCGCCACCGCGCATGCGGCCGTTGCTCGGCCAGCCCACTTCGGACAGCAGCAGCGGCTTTTTCGGGAACATCTTCTTCAGGTCGCGGGCGCGATCGAGGACGAACTGCTCGGCCTTGTCCACCGGGATGAACTCCCAGTACGGCAGGATGTGCGCGGCGATCAGGTCGACGTGCTTGGCCAGCTCCGGGTGTTCCTCCCAGACGTGCCACTGTTCCGAGGTGGTGACCGGGACTTTCACCGCAGCGCGGACCCGGTCGAGAATCACCGACAACTGGTCGGCGGTGATTTCCTTGCGGAAGATCGCTTCGTTGCCCACCACTACCCGCACCACGCTACGCGAGCTGTTGGCCAGTTCGATGGCGCGCATGATTTCCCGCTCGTTGCGCTCCAGGTCCGGGCTGATCCAGATCCCCAGGGTCACGCGCAGGCCGAACTCTTCCGCCAGCTTGGGAATATCCTGCAGGCTGCCGTCCACCGAATAGGTACGGATGTTGTCGGTCAGCTTGCTCATGATCTCCAGGTCACGACGCATTTCATCGTCGGACGGGTACTGCTCCTTCTGCGGGAACTGGCCCTGCTGGAAAGGCGAGTAGGAAAAACCGGAGATCTGTTCCGGCCAGTCGGGGGCCGAGACCGGGCGATTGATCAGCGCCCAGAAACCAGTGAACAGCGCGGCAATGGCCAGCACTATCACCAGATTGAGTCCAAATTTACGCGATGACATAGCTATTTCGGGTTCCAAAAGGTGTGGAACGAGGGAAGGGTTGGCAGGCGCCAAACGGCGGGCATCCTACACCGGCCCTCAACTGAGCGTACAGCGCACAGAGGAAAGCCAGACCTTGGGCACTGTATTCGGGTTTAAGTTCTTTACTTGTAGCTTCAAGGTTAAAACTTGTCGCCTTGAGGCCCTATAATGCGCGCCGGTTTTTTAGGTGATGGTCATGAGTACAGAAGATCCACGGTTTGCCGGCGTCGCCCGTTTGTATGGCATTGAAGGCCTGGAGCGGCTGCGGGCGGCCCATGTGGCGATCGTTGGCGTCGGCGGAGTCGGTTCCTGGGCGGCGGAAGCTATCGCCCGCTGCGGGGTGGGCGAGATCTCGCTGTTCGACCTCGACGATGTCTGCGTCAGCAACAGCAACCGGCAACTGCATGCCCTGGACAGCACCGTGGGCAAGCCCAAGGTCGAGGTCATGGCCGAGCGCCTGCGCGGCATCAATCCGGACTGCCGCGTGCATGCGGTGGCGGATTTCGTCACCCGCGAGACCATGGCCGAATACATCACCCCGAACATCGACTGCGTGATCGACTGCATCGATAGCGTGAATGCCAAGGCGGCGCTGATCGCCTGGTGCAAGCGGCGCAAGATCCAGATCATCACCACCGGCGGCGCCGGCGGGCAGATCGACCCGACGCTGATCCAGGTCTGCGACCTGAACCGCACCTTCAACGATCCATTGGCCTCCAAAGTGCGCTCCACGTTGCGCCGCGACTATGGTTTCTCGCGCACCGTGACCCGGCATTACAGCGTGCCCTGCGTGTTTTCTACTGAGCAACTGCGTTATCCGAAACCCGATGGCAGCATCTGCCTGCAGAAGAGCTTTGTCGGCGACGGGGTCAAGCTCGACTGCGCCGGCGGTTTTGGCGCGGTGATGATGGTGACCGCGACCTTTGGCATGGTGGCCGCGACCAAGGCGGTGGACAAGATCGTTGCCGGCGTGCGCCGCCCCTCGGAACGCAGCAAACCCTTGTAGCCGCTGCCGCAGGCTGCGAGCGGCCCGGCGGGCCGTGGGGGCTTGAGGCCGCTAGGGGGCTGGCGGGAGATCGCCAGGCAAGGTCCTGCGGACCTTTTCGCAGCCTCGCAGGCTCGGCAGCGGCTACAGGGCGCCGGCCAGTTCGTTCATGCGTTGCAAGACGGCGTTCAGGCCATTGCTGCGCGACGGCGAGAGCTGGCGCGACAGGCCCAGTTGGTTGAACCAGTCCGCCAGGTCCACTTCCTGCAATTGCTGCACCGTCAGGCCGTTGACCCGGGCCAGCAGCAAGGCCACCAAACCGCGAATCAGCCGTGCGTCGCTGGCGGCGGCAAACTGCCAATGACCATTGTCCAGGGCCGCCACCAGCCAGACCTGGCTTTCACAGCCATGGACTCGATTGGCGTCTACCTTGTCGTCCTCGCTCAGGGGCGGCAGGCGCTCGCCCCATTGCATCAGCAGGCGGGCCCGTTGTTCCCAGCCGGCAGCCCCCTGGAAAACTTCAAGGGCGGCTACCGCGTCCGCCGGCAGGCTCATCGCAGCAACTCCAGGGCCTGATCCAGGGCTTCGAAGAAACGCTCCAAGTCTTCGGAGTCGTTGTACAGCGCCAGGGATACGCGAATCGCCCCGGCGAGGCCGAAGCTTTTCATCAGCGGCATGGCGCAATGATGACCGGCCCGCACGGCAATGCCCTGTTCGGTCAGCAGGTGGGCCAGGTCGGCGTTGTGCACGCCATCGACGACGAAGCTGACCAGAGCCAGTTGCGGCGTGCCCAGCAGGCGGATGCCATTGCGTGCCTGCAAGCCCTGCAGCAGATAGGCATGCAGCGCGGCTTCGTGCGTGGCCACTGCCTGCTGATCCAGGCCAGCAAGGTAATCCAGGGTCGCCCCCAGGCCAATGACTCCGGCGATCGGCGGGGTGCCGGCCTCGAATCCCAGGGGCGCCGGGCGAAAGCTGGCGTGCTGGTAGTCGGCGTCCTGGACCATTTCTCCGCCGAACTGCCAATGACGCAGGTGCTTGAGCGCGGCATGACGGCCGAACAGCACGCCGACGCCGTCCGGACCATAGAGTTTATGGCTGGAGAACACATAGAAGTCGCAGCCCAGGGCCTGCACATCGTGACGGCCATGGACCACGCCCTGGGCGCCGTCGATCACCGTCAGTGCGCCCTGGGCCTTGGCCATGGCCAGCAGTGGCGTCAAGGGTTGCCAGGCGCCGAGCACATTGGACAACTGGCTCACTGCCAGCAGGCGAGTGCGAGGGCCAATCAGACGGCTTGCCGCATCAATATCGATCAGTCCGTCGGCATCCAGGGGCAGGATCAGCAGCTTGAGGTCGCGACGTAGGGCCAACTGTTGCCAGGGCAGCAGGTTGGCATGGTGTTCAAGGGCGCTGATGACGATCTCATCGCCGCTTTCAAATTGCTGCTCCAGGCCATAAGCCAGGAGATTCAGCGCACTGGTGGCGCCGTGGGTGAAGATGATCTGTCCGCTGTCACCGGCACTGAGCCATTGGCCGACCTTGCTGCGACTGTCCTCGAAGGCCTGGGTGGCATGGGCGCCGGGCAGGTGCTGCGCGCGATGCACATTGGCCGCGCCATTGGCGTAGTAGTGGGCCAGGGCGTCCAGCAGGGCTTGGGGTTTTTGCGTGGTGGCGGCGTTGTCCAGGTAGGTCTGGTCCTGGCGATGTAGGGCGGCGATGGCCGGGAAGTCGGCGCGCCAGGGGGAGGTTACAAGCATGGTGGCAGAACTCGTTTGAACAGGCCGGGCGCCGATGATAAGCGCCCGGCAGGTTCCGATGAAACCGAATCTCTGCTTCGGCGCTGCAGGAAAACTGCCTGCGCTTCGAGCATTCGGCGCGCTGGGCGCCTTCGGCGTTACGCAGAAGCAGGCTCGGAAGGCTCATGTAGGTCCCTACACTGCGCTTCCTCGCCTGCTTTTGCCTGCCTGATCGTTGCTCGGCGAGTTTTCCTACAGGCCTAGTTGTGAGCGTGCAGCGCTTCGTTCAGCTCGATGGCCGACTTGTGGGTCTTGCACTCCACGGCGCCGGTTTCCGAGTTGCGGCGGAACAGCAGGTCCGGCTGGCCAGCCAGTTCACGGGCCTTGAGCACCTTGACCAGCTGGTTGTTTTCGTCCAGCAGCGCCACCTTGGTGCCAGCGGTCACGTACAGACCCGACTCCACGGTGTTGCGGTCGCCCAGGGGAATGCCGATACCGGCGTTGGCGCCGATCAGGCAGCCTTCGCCGACCTTGATCACGATGTTGCCGCCACCCGACAGGGTGCCCATGGTGGAGCAGCCGCCACCCAGGTCCGAACCTTTGCCGACGAACACGCCCGCCGACACACGGCCTTCGATCATGCCCGGGCCTTCGGTGCCGGCGTTGAAGTTGACGAAGCCTTCGTGCATCACGGTGGTGCCTTCGCCGATGTAGGCGCCCAGGCGAATCCGCGCGCTGTCAGCGATACGCACGCCGCTCGGCACCACGTAGTCGGTCATTTTCGGGAACTTGTCCACCGAGAACACTTCCAGCAGCTCGCCGCGCAGGCGGGCTTCCAGTTGCCGCTCGGCCAACTCGCCCAGATCGATGGCGCCCTGGCTGGTCCAGGCCACGTTCGGCAGCAGGGGGAACACCCCGGCCAGGCTCAGGCCATGTGGCTTGACCAAACGGTGGGACAGCAGGTGCAGCTTCAGGTAAGCCTCTGGGGTGGAGGTCAATTGAGCGTCTTCGGCCAGCAGGGTGGCTACCAGCGGCTTGTGGCTTTCGGCCAGGCGGGTCAGCAGGGCAGCCTGGGTGGCGTCGATGCCTTTCAGCGCGTCGGCCATTTGCGCGGCCTGGGCGGTGGTGAAGGTGATGGCCTGGTTGCCTTCGCTGTAGCCGAGGATCGGTGCGACAGCGGCAACGATTTCGGCGGCAGGATTGAGCAGTGGCGATGCGTAGAACACTTCCAGCCAGGCGCCTTGACGATTTTGGGTGCCGACACCGAATGCCAGGCTGAACAGAGTAGTGGACATGCAGTTACCTCTTGCGAAATAGAGTGAGCAGGCTTACTTGAGCGCCGCTGCGTAAAGGTCTGGCTTGAAGCCAATCAGGGTCTTGTCTCCGAGGTCGAGCACCGGGCGCTTGATCATCGAAGGTTGCGCGAGCATCAGTTCAACGGCTTTCGCCTGGTCGAGATCGGCTTTGCTTTCGTCATCGAGTTTGCGAAAGGTTGTGCCCGCGCGGTTCAACACCACCTGCCAGCCGTGCTCGTTGCACCACTGGTTCAGGTGCTCACGGTCAATGCCGGAGGTTTTGTAATCATGGAAGTCATAGCTGACAGCGTGTTCATCGAGCCAGGTGCGCGCCTTTTTCATGGTGTCACAGGCTTTGATGCCGAAAAGGTGCAACGTTTTGCTTGAAGCGGTCAAGGAATTGCCCCCTTTGGAGATGCTGGAGATGAAAGGTCACGGATTATGCCACGACCGCAGCGCTTCAGCGTCGGCCTGAAATCGGCTTTGTCGCAGGTTGTTGCATGGCAGGTCATGGGGCTTGCGACTTTTGTGCAGCGGTCAGTACCGAGTTTAAGCGGCTAATATGGCACTTCGTCGGCGATTCTCAGCTGAGATGCGTACGATTTTTCCTGTTGAGCCTTGGATTTTCGCTTTATGCAAACCGCCTATACCGTCCTCATCCTGCTGATGCTGGTGAGTCTTTCGCGACTGGTCGGACGGGTGATTCCGCTGCCCTTGCCTCTGGTACAGATCGCCGCCGGAGCCCTGTTGGCCTGGCCGACCCTGGGTTTGCATGTGGCCCTGGACCCGGAATTGTTTCTTTTCCTGTTCCTGCCGCCGTTGCTGTTTTCCGACGGTTGGCGCATGCCCAAGCGCGAGTTCTGGCGCTTGCGTGGCCCGATCCTGACCCTGGCGGTGGGCCTGGTGCTGTTCACCGTGGTCGGGGCCGGGTATTTCATTCATTGGCTGCTGCCGACCATCCCGTTGCCGGTGGCTTTCGCCCTGGCCGCGGTGCTGTCGCCCACCGACGCCGTCGCGGTGTCGGCCATTTCCCAGAACCGCCTGCCAACCCCGCTGATGCACATGCTCCAGGGCGAGAGTCTTTACCGCCTATGTAACCTATGGACAGACACCACCAAACCCCCGGTTTACTTGAGTCTGGTGTAAAGGAGGAGTGTCCATCTCGTCGCAGCTGTGAATGGACACGATCAATATCCGCTTAATTAATTGCTGATTAGGCTAGAGAGCTCCGACATAAGCTAGGGGCGGATCGCGTCTCGGCAAGTAACGCTGAGAGCAGATATCAGTCACTCAACTTCTGCCGCCACAATCGACGCACCGTCGACTCTGGAATCCCCAGCTGCCTCGAAGCCTCGGCTTGGCTAAAGCCGGCCACTTTCAGCTCCTGAACAGCCACCCATCTCTTCCTTGCATCCGATACGTTTAAGCGCGTTGTCGTCTGCGGCCCTGCAGGTAATGGCGCGTCGGCCAGACCCAATGCCTCTATCTCAGCCAGAGAAGCAAGGAGTGTCTCCCGTGGCGAGCTTTGATCGTAGGAAGCCATCGTCAGAGCGAGAAGCGTTGTGGGGCTCACCCCTAGTGCTGCTGCCAATGCATAACTTGTGTCTACCGATACAGAGCTCTTCGCTAGCTCAACCTTGCTGACGGTTCTCTGATCCACACCCCCCGACATACCGGCCTGAGATAGCCCTTTCCGAATACGCAGCAATTGCAGCACTGCCGCGAAGGAATAGCGGAGCGACATTACAGATCCCCAAAAACCGTAAGTTATGCCGTGTTTGCCTGCCGCCAAACAAACGTCTATAGTTGTGTTTGTGGCGGTTTAGCTGCAAATCTAGTAATTTGAGGATATTGCCGAGTGGGTATGCATTGATGGAAAGCTCTTTGGACGGCAGCCTGCTGGGCGATCCCGCTGTCAGCTTGATGGGTTCTGGTTTGGGTCTCGAAGCCGTGATGGCTGCTGCTAGAAAACGCTACAAATGGATGCCCCTCTGCGCCGTGCAGGAGTGGATTATCCTAGACGCCATCGTCACAGACGAAGAGCGAGCGAAAGTAACCGCTGCAGGCTGCCAGCCAATGTTCATGTTTGCCCACAAAGTTGTGGACGATGAGCAGAGGCGTTTCGAACCAGGCCATTGGGTGAGGTCGAGTATGGGTACTGCGTTCAACGACGGCTTTCTGTTCGAAACTCGGAATAGCGTCTACGTGTTGCTTGGGCCAGGCCATCGTAAGTCTGCTTCTATCGAAGCGATTTTTTCCCTCTTCTGATTACCCACCGGTTCTGCTGAGCAACTGACGTGCTCCAGCAGCTTGAGGCGACACATGTTCAGAACCTTAGACAACGACCTGATAGGCGTCCCAGGAATGTTCGGGGAGGGCGTGTCCCATTGGCGCGGAGTCTCAAGGCTGCTCCGAACTCCTTGGTATCACTTAACCCTTAGCGTCGAAAACGAGGGTCGGCTCAGCGAGTGCGCGTTGATGATTGACGACACCCACCAGCTTCAAAAAATGTTGGTAAGCCAAGGTGCGGATTTAGCTATCACCGAGATTATGGCTGTGACGCCATCTTGGATGAATAAGTCTGGAGGCTGGCAGATGGAGCGGTTAACCAGAGTAACCGTAGGTGAGGACAGGTCTGGTTCTGAGGTTTGTTTGCTGGAAGTAGCTAAGGGGGCGGTGTATCACACCTCACACCAGCGAGACTTCCAGATTGAAGCGCTGGCCAACCTGAGGCCTGTCTTTCTCTCAAACATGATTCGATCAGCCTGAAATTTACCAAGAATCCCCCACGGTACCAGCGCGCCTGGTTGCGTGTGCAATTCTTGGTAACTCCATACAGACCGCAACCGGAGCGCAATGATGCTCGACACCATTGATGTCAATTTTCACGGAAAGCGCCATACAGATTTTGATCTCAAGCGAATTATAAAAGCTCAGGAGCAAGGCTTTGATGTGCCGGTTACCGCTTACCTTTGCGGAGTATCTATCAGGGCGCGCGCAGGCATCGGTGTGGTGTTTGGCCACAAGCGCAAAGACCAGTACGGTCGGTATGGCGATGGTCATCTGATCCGTACATCTGACGTTTTGAAAGTCGAACGCGAGGGCAGATTTTGGGTTATGACAACCTTGAATTCGCGTTATGTGCTCGCTACGTTCCAGCGGAACAATGGACGTGCAAGCCTTCGCCAGTATCTGCGACTTTCTAATGGTCAGCATCATCTGTCACCGCACCTTCTGCAATAAAGACGTGCCTACCGTTACCGGACTATGCCTGAAGGATCCGGAGATTGTATGTCCAGCATGTTCATGAGATCGGTCGAAACGACCTATGTCGCATTAGGGGTCTATAAAGGGTACGACAGAGCTGGCCTTTTCATCGTCGTGCGAGACTTCGATCTCGATGCATTTGTAGGTCAGGCCAAGGTTGTTCTTAAGGAGCCATGAAAAGCGTCGGAGCTCCTCGCTATCAGATAACCCGGCCTACGTTGAAGGTTCAGTGCTTTGACTGAAATCGCCTAAGCTTCGAAGAGTTCGCCAATAATGACGCGAAAATGAAGGTTTAGCTTGAGCGGCTCCGGCCTGCAGTCACCGGTAAAGAGCGGCCCACTCGCTACCTCCAAGCATGGACTTGAGCGAACCATCCAAAACACTACAAAACTATTAGTTCATCCGATACAAAAGGAAGCTATATGGAATTTACTTTTTACGACCGAAACGGACGACCTTATTGCTATTGTCAGGATGAGGAGCACCTTTATACCTTTGGAGGGCAGCCGGTTGCTTATCTGCATGATGAGTCGGTTTACTCGTTCTCCGGGCGACACTTAGGTTGGTTTCTGAACGGTTGGATATACGATTCAAGTGGTCATCCTCTTCTTTTTTCTGAACACGCCACTGGCGGGCCCGGGAAGCCAGGACGAGCTGGTAGACCTGGGAAAGCAGGAAGGGCTGGACGTCCCGGTAAGGGCGGTCGCGCAGGGCGTCCGGGGCGTCCCGGCTTAAGCGGAAGCTGGTCTACTGTCACAGTAGAATCATTCTTCAGTGGCATCTAACCATTGTCCAAATCATTCGCTATATTTACAGGGGCCGGCTAATGCTATCCCTTGTAGAGTTTTTTGATCCGAATCTGTTTCAGCTGATCGATTGGTATTGTCCCTGAATAGTCGGCCACTATTTCCCGCCTACGTAGAATGCCGTCAGCTTATCCCGGCCCGCTATCTAGCCTCGACCGTCCACAATTGATCTGCCTTAGTCATGTATCCAAAACCACTGGGGTCAAATCTAGAGGTCGCGAGCATCGGAAGCACTGCAACAGTGCAACGTTTTATGATTGGCTTTGGGCCCAAAAACAAAATTATGCTGGTTTGCCAGACTTACCCACAAGTGACGGGCTGTTCGTCGACAATGCCACCGAGTTGATTCAGATAGAGAACAGAATGAAGAGGGGGCTTGCTCGCGAGATATAAAATATCTTCCTAAGCAAACGACGTGATAACTCATGAGCCCAGATACATTTTCTACATCGATTTAACCGATAACACTTCCACGTACTTGTACTTCTTCCGGGCAGCCTTCACAGCCTCCTGCTCGGCAAGCAACGAGCTCAACGTATCAGCCTCGTGAATCAACTCGATCATTTTTCCCTCAAACTCGTTTCCAACACGTAACGTGACCCTTAGCCTGGGCGTAAATGCTTTCGCCACTTTCTTCTTCACTTGGGGAGCTTCTGCTGGCTTTGTAGGTACTATTTTTGGCTCAGGCTCCTGTGCTTGAGGCGCAGACACCTGGTCTTCGGGCTGAGGCGTACCGAATAGGGCACGACGCATTTCTTCTTCAGTTAATTCAGAGCTCATAGAACATCTCAAAGGGGGGGGGGTAGGGTTTTACTATCAGGTCGAAGAGCGCGAGGATTTCGTTATTCACGAAAACTTCAATTTATTTGTTTTTCTTTAGAGACTTCTGACTTGGCCGCCATCGTTGCGCTGGATAGCAGAAAACGACCGGGCCGTGACCCTGCTAATTTTTGCTAAGCATCAGTGGGTACTAGCTGTCAGTGCCTATTGCTTCAGCCTTCGAAATTTTCCATAGATAGGTCATAGGTAGCATCACCGGAGTTAGCTTCGCAGAGACGTAGTTATTCGCTGAAAACGAACTTTCGGTAGTCCTCAGTGAAATGCATAATTCCTAGCTCAGATCCAAAATGCCTAGCAGTGCTGATGTCAGGATAAATTTTATCCCAAATTGTAATGATCTCTCTAGAGTACAACTTGAATTCGGGGCGCTGTAAAAAACCTTTTACAAATAGGTGGATAGTCTCTTCCGTTCCTGTCGATCTCTTGTAGTTGCAAAAGAATGATCCTAGGTCTGCTGCTTGCTTTGTCATGCTGACCAATCTATTGCGACCCCTGTCAAAGCCGGTTGCTTTTAAAAGTATTTCGGAAAATTCATAAATGTGGGGTGCCGCAACCTCTAGTCTATAGATGGGGTTAGGGTGAGAGCCCGTTACAGGGATTTCAGCGCAGGCAGTAGATCCCGCATTGAACCTGTAAAAAATGCAAGCCAGGCTGCATGTCAGAAGGTATACGTTACCAATAAATACTTCAGCACCATCGCTTTCGTCTACCAGCGGCCCCCTCAGAAAGTGTTGGGCGGACGCCATTAAACATTGGGTAGTGGCCTCAAAATCAGCGGCTAGCTCTGTTGCATGAGAAATCGAGGCCTGTAGACCAGTTAAGATGTTAGCGGCATGAGCATCCAGCTCTTGGATGGTGTATTTGTCCGGGGTTGGGGAACCTCTAACTCTCCCATGTTCTTGCATGAGGTGTCCAAGCTCATGAAAATAAACCCAAGTCAATGAGGCAAGAAACATGTTGTTGATACAGTCATCTAAAGTGAAACATTCAGGTAATGGGTCGGTTGCGTTATCTCCGAAGGTCGTGTTGATGAGGTGTTCTGTCTGGCTATCGAGCGCGAATGTGCAAAAGCCCTCTGCATCGCGGTAAAGAATACGAGCGAGTTCGTAATGCAAAAAGATTTTGTGTTGAGGCGGGCCGCCAACAAATGTTTTAGATTCCGCCCATGCATTGAATTTTGGTGCGGTTGCCCAACCGAATGACAAAGTGCCATTCAATCTTTTATAAAGTCCATTTGACATTTTTTCTGTTATGTCAGTAAGAACTCTGTTCGCTAGTTCATAAATTTCATGGTCTGTCCGGCTCAGCAAAATCAACTCATCCTTTTAATAATTACTTCTTATTTAGTTGTCACCGTACTTTGTAAAAATAGTTACGGTGGCAGAGGGTTTTTTCGAAGAAATCAAGAAAAGCCGGTCACCGCATGAGGTACATATCGGGCCTCTAGGCGTTTTGATTTCATCGTCGGTTAACATCATCTCCAGCGCTGCAATTGTGTCTCCAGTTAAGATGCCTTGGTCGGAACGAGTTACGCGCCTTCTGTTACCAAGGTTGGCCGAGCGCCCGATCATCGCGTTCGCGGGCGGGAACGCAAGATACCTGCGATTCTTGCTGCACTACGCGGGCGCAGGATATCAGGTCTGATTACCGATCAGCGGACAGCGCAGCAACTCGCGACGCTGTAAACCACCAAAGTTTTGCGTACCAGTGAGCAGGGTGAATCAGTGCTCGCGGGGATAAGCGTCCTTGCTCGTCGCGACCAGTTAGAATGGGATATCCAGTTTTTTCTGCACCGCAAATTCGCTTGGGGCTTTACCCCGCTCGAAGGCGATCAGGTATGACATCTGCACAGTCAGAGGCTTCGTTTCTGAATGTTGGTCAGTAACCTTCAGGTGTACCTTGCGAGTCGCAAATTGGATTGCCACCTCAAGTTGCTGCAGTTCATCGATCAGCTCCTGCATCTCGTCGTACACAACAAATTTGGCGCTTTCTGAGTAATTGCTGGCACAATCTTTGTAGTCGCGGAAGTAGTCCACCAGCGACGCAAAGATCTCCTGAGCATCACGCTTCATTTCAAATCCAGGTTGGGAGATATCCACGGTCGAGCTTTCCGCAAGCGTAGCGAGTTGGCGTCCAGTCGACAGAGGGATTGCCGGTAAGGTGATGTAGTCGCGTTCAATACGGGCCTTCTCTGCCTTCAGCTCCTCTTCTGTAGGAATGGCGAAAGGCTTGTTGAAGGCGTCAATGTCCTCGATTTCGAAAGCGACTGCGAGCGCGCGTCGAGTATCAATGCTTGCCGACTTCGCATTCTCAACGCGCTGTACTGTTCGTACGTTCAAGCCTGCGAGCTCGGCCAAAGTCTCCTGCGACCATTGAAACGCCTCCCGCATTTTGCGGATAAGAGTGGCGAACTCTTCGAGACTCAACATACGAGGTTGGCCAGACGTGGTGCTCGAATTCATTTTAAGCTCCATCAGATGTTTGGAAAGGCTCATGATGAAGAAGGTGCCGAGGGCACAACACGACAGGTACACGACAGAGAAGCGACAAGGCCTGAGATTCCCGGTTGGCGAGGTTACGATGAATTACAAACAGATGCATACTTGAACCTCCGGACTCACCTGCCATGATCGATGCCTTGTCGGTCGCGAGACAGGGAAGAGGCTGGAACGGCTTACTGCCCCCTCATCGCTGTGTTGATGAGCTGACTCGTCCCGTTTGGTTGACGTAGGCCGCAATTTACATGCCGAAGGAGCTTCCTACTTTTGATAATGCCAAGCACAAGAATCCATCAGGAAATGTATTCGTCTGAAGCTGGCATATGGTTTATACCAACTACAGACGGTGCATCAGTTCTGATCAAGGCCCCCATCAGCAGCCTCAAGGCTTTATCGGTGGGCTGTTCATTCGAAGTCGGTATAGGTGTGTTAGAAAATAAAGTCTGCGTTGCAGGGATTATTCACGACGCTCCAGACACACCACTCATTGTTTCTCGACCTCAGGCACATGCTGAAGAACACCAAGCACTCATAGAGGTCTTGAGTCGTGGTGACGTGAATTTTTTTCTGTTTAATGAGATGGATCACTGCGTCGGCTGGTCGCCAGGATCTCTTGCCCCGGACGATTCTGAACAAGCTTCCGAACACCTTCAGCCTATCACTAGGCTTTACACCGGAAGCGTTCTAGAGTTTGGTGAAAGTCTTCTAGATATCTTCAATGACGCAATGCACGACAACAGTGCGGGGGCGAAAAATCCTGAGTTAGCTGCTGTGAAAGTCCCCGTAAAACTTGTCGACTGGCATCCCAATTTTTTGTCGTACGTGGGAATGGGCACATATCAAACTGTCCAGGTTGATCATCCAGATGAGGGGGGGATGCTTGAAAATTCAGTGTGGGCGGCACTCTCCTCCGTTTACCCAGCACAACTGTATAAGAGCCCTGCCGTAGAAAATGGTGAGAAAACCAGAGAGCTGACGGACGTGCTGGCCCTTTCCAACCAAGGGAATATTCTCATTGAAACTAAAGATCTCGCGATGCTTGCCTCAAAGGGCTCCAGGGCGCATGCAAGGCGGGTTTCTGGAGTAAAGAAGCAGGCTCTTAAAGGGGTAACGCAGCTTGTAGGTGCGGCCAAAGCGCTTCGACGAAACTGCAAGATCAGCTCAAGCGAGGGCAACGTCCTAAACGTGGATCTGTCCGATAAATTGCATTGTGTGGTGATCGTTTCAGAGCTATTTGCTGAAAACTGGGATGAGGTATATGAGGCAGCTGTTGCTGCAATGCGCGAAACCGGTGATCTATTTCACGTAATTGATTATCGTGAATTAGTCGCTGTCCTGAAAATTGCTAGGGGCCGTGACGGGGCGCTCCAGATGGTTTTGACAAAGCGTCTAGAGCATGTGCTTCGTCAGCAAACGTTGAATGTGAGAAGCCGGCAGGCTCCTGACTCTTCTGCGTAACGGAGACAGAACGCAATGGCGCTACAACGGGCGCCATTGCCTAATGCCTAGATTCAGAAGATATCTTCGCCAACGGCTTCCTGCGGTGCAGGTAACGATGATTCTCGAGCTTTATGGTGTCGCAGATATCGTGGGCAACCTGGTGCTGGCCAAACGCGTTCCTAACCCCCTAGACGCCTTGTTCAAGCGTCTACTCTTGGTTTTGGCCGGATCACTGGCAGCTATCACTTTACTAGGCAATGAGATGTGGCTCCTCTCGCTCGCAGTAGCTGCAGTGGGTTGCTGCCACGCGACGACCGGGTTGTTGATGGGTATCGATGTCTTGCGAAGAGCGGGCAGCAGCGCTCAACTGGTCGGCGCAGTGAACGTTACCGCGATCAATCTGGGAATCATGCTGAGAGCTCTGGCCGGAGGCTTTTTGATCGACCACATCGATCTGAGATATATCGGTCTGCTGGGGGGACGCTTTGTGCTGCTGGGTGGATCGCTCGTACCCGATTAAAACCGCTACCTCGCATAAGCTAAACCTCGGGGCGCCGCCGAGGCTGTCCTGACCGATGTCTAGCTGAACATCTCGTTGACCTCCGTAGGAGCACGGCACAGCGACTTCATCGAGATGCTTCCGGCGTCATTTTCACTGACGTACCAGAGCGCAAATTTCGGCAGGTTTAGCCAGGCCGGTGGCTGTGTCACCACTGGGTAAGCTGAGCGGGTTTCGTAGGTGGCGGTACCATTTATTATCGAAACCAGAGCGATACCGTGGGCTGTTGCATATTTTATTGCTCCGGATTGAAACCCTGTAGTGGTGAACAACATCCCTTTATGAGCGCCGACGGATCTCACCTTGTCGTGCAGTACCTGAACCAACTCCCGCTCGACTGCGTTCCGGTATTTTTTGCACTCAATCAGCACGATGAATTCGGCCCCTGCAAAAGCTTGGAATTTCGCCAGCACGTCGATCTGGTAGGTTGAGTCGTAGGCCTCGACCTTCACGTCGTGCTTGACCTCCAGGGATGTCAGTTCACCTCCCTGTTTGAGGATCCAGTCTCTGACCAAGAACTCGAATTCAGTGGCGGTAATTTCGAGGTTGGGATTCGCCATTGGTGGGAACATTCTTTTCCTTATCGTTCAGTCGAATTGGCAGTGTGCGATAGGTGCGCAGGGCTCGGTGTAGCAGCACCTAAGACTGTCGAATCCTCAAAGTGCAATCGGTGATGGCTTGAGCATTTGCGTCCAGCGCTTCCATGGCCGACATCGCATGAGCGGCGACGCTTCCCACGCCATTTTCTGAAAGCCACTTGGTTATTTCTTCTATTGCTGCACCTAGTGCGTGCTGGTTATGCAGCAGCAATGTCAGGGCGTCCGCCGTGGCGATCTTGTAGTTCGAATTATCTGGCATGGTGGTCTTCCGTGGGATGATGCGCAGAGCCTAGTTCATCTCACTGCTGGCTCAAACGGCGCGGGTAGTCTCATAGGTTTTCCCGATGTTTTGGCAGAGCACGACCTGAGCTGACAGGGGGCCAGAAGGCTGCACTCACCGTCTCTGCTTGCCCGCCTTGCTCGGTCTGTGGAGCACGCGATGGGTAATACTTATCTACCCGAGCTTCAGGTTTGCTTACGGAGCCAAGCTTCCACCTTTTGCAATCTACCAACCTCGGAAAGCTTTGACTTTCCTGTATCTAGAATCTCAAGCATTCGCTGTCTTTCAGCTCTAGAGGAGAACCAATCATCAATCTCGACGCTGCAGTGGAGGGACTCGCTCAATGCCATCTCACGATCATGTCCGCAGCGGCTCTGTAGTGATCTGCCATGAACAGGCGATGGCCATCCATAGACCAGCCGCGCTCCGCTAGCTCATCGGTCACGTCAATGACGCCAAGATCGCCAAAGTAGGCTGTGGTGTCAGGATAATGGATACCTGCCAACGAAACCTTGGCCACGCCGGACTCCCGATCAAAATAGGAAAGGAAATGCCACCCGCCCGTAGTGCTTCCAGGATGGGGGAAATTGATGGCGGCTTTCCCTGTTATATAGTGCTGATGCGTGACACGTTTGAGGTCAAGGTCGAAGAGCGGCTGGGCCATGAGGGCTTTCCTGAATTTTTGAGCGCCGATTCGGTTAAGCGAAGCACACCCCCAGTTCGTGGTGTAGCGCCCCATCGAAGGGTGGAGGATCGCGCTGTTCTAGTTGATGTAAATCATAACCGTATTAAAGCGCGTGGCATATCTCTACGCATTGAGAAGAATGCTGCGAAAGAACAGGTAACGCTCGAAAAATACCAGTGAAAAAATATTTTAGTTTCGCTAAGGAATTAGTGAGTGCCGCCGATGATATATGTTCACTAATTAGCTAAGGGTCTGTGCGTGTCTGACGGTATATTTTCTGTGATCAAGAGTGTTTTTCCCACGTTCGTGGCTGGAGCTAAAGATCTACAGCGTTCTATAATTACTCCGACCGAATTTTTCAAAGATATGAAGCTGCGTTATTACTGGTGTGCGCAAGCCAGCGTGATCGGGCTCGTAATGGCCGTTGCGTTATCACTACTAAGCTTTCCATCGCTGAAAGGGATTGGGATAGAGCTCAGTAAGGACTTTGTATCCGTCATGGTTGTCCTGAATTGCATGTTCCTGATCCTCTATGGAGCTTGCTTTTGGTTTGGCGCACGTTTCATGTTTGGAAAAGGATCGCTGTTTTCTACGATCAACTCATTTTTTTATATCTCGATTTGCCTAGTCTTCATGAAGATCGCTGAGATGCCAGCGCTGGGTTCGAGAATGACCGCTTTAGCGCATAGCTGTGAGCTTGGGGAATTTGGAGCGAATGTCACTGCAGCGATATCCGCAAGTTCTGTTTCGAGGACGTCGAACTTTTTGATCGGCGTATTTTACCTTGCATTTACCGTCTGCTCGGTAAAACTCCAGCGAGGCGTCAATGACTTCGGTATCGTAAGGGGAGTGGTGTCCGCGATTTTTGGGATGATATTCCTAAGTTTAGCCGTTATTTATATCCAAGAACCTGCAGTTTATGCAGTGGTCTGCGGCTACTTAGGCGAAAATTAAATAGCTATGTTTTGATTGGTTGGCTAGCTAGCGTTACCTCGCTGTAGATCAGCGATTAAGATGGCTCATAACTGTACCATGGCTGGATGTTTCTTTGCGTCAACAGCCATGGCACCATTATTGAGGGTTCAGAACAGCGGGTGTGGCCCGAATTCTTCATCAATTCTTTCACCCCATCCTGAGTTTTCTGGTTTGTTAGCGGCCCCTCCTACTATTTTAATAGCGTATGCGCGGCACACTTCCAGAAGCGAGGGAGGGATGTATTCCAGTAGCCCTTTGTATTCTTTTTCGTCCCCGTCACGGTACTGGTACAAATCAGCGCACCAAAGATCGTAGACCCAGTCACTGATTTCCTCCTCGCTTTGCGGAAGGGCAACTAATTCTTTGACGAACTTGTTCAGGTGCTGACGCTCCCTCTTGGAAAAGCCTCGGGTGGTTAGGCTAAAAAACTTCAAAGCCTTTATAGCTGGTCTGACTTGCCAGGTGAGCGAGTCAATGGAGTCTGGAGCTCGCATCAGCGGGACTAGCTGATACGGATTGAGCAACTCGCCGGTATCTGTTGCCACGGAATGCACTATACGGTCAAGGTGGAAGCTTCTACGCTCACTGCGCATGTGGCAAAAGGCATCAATGGTTTTATCAGTTTCCTTGCAGGGATCCGATATATCCCTTTCTGTGATATTACCTGCGCCATCCTGGTACTTAATGCGTATGCGCACTGTTGCTCCTGAAATTCTGTACTGGGCTGTAAAATGTCACTGTTCATCTATTGTCGGGCGGGGAGCGAGTCTCGGAGGCGCGGCTCTTATCTATCCCCCACACTGCTTTAGCTACTTCTTCAATTTTCGCGACAAATTTATCGACGTTGAGCCCTGCGATGAAAGCTAGCGCGAAGAAACCAATTTCACTCGCGTCAGCTTTAGAGCTGGATTCCAATACCAGCAAGCCCGCTTTGAGGAAAAGATAACTAACGGCACCAGCAATCACGCTCGTAATGGGACGGATGAAGTACCACGCATACCAGTCCGTATCCCACCTTTTGTGGACGCATTTGTTCAAGTACACAGCCCTGAGGCAGTAAAGGCAGCCCCCCACGCAACCAATTGCACCACACATCAACGGAATCCGTAGCACCTCATAAGGTTGTGCAAGCCAACCTAGCGCCATTGCGCCTATCGAGTAGGTCGCGATGAACAGCAACAGCACAAGATAGCCTACGATCAGAAGCAGCACTTAATAGTCCTTCAATTGATCGGAGCACGTTCCGATAGTAACTGTGCAATCAGTTTCGCCCATGATGAACATGACAACTGGCAGGCCATCGTTGGCCATGGTCAGGGCCAAGGAAGCTAGTAGATTCATGTCGTCGGAGCTCGGGCGTGACGAGTGCTTGGGCGGATGCGAATGCCAGTCACCGATGTAGTCGACGATCCCGGCTGTTCTCCGACGCGTATCAAGAAGCACTTCTTCCTGGCCCTCGTACCCTCGAATGAAGGAGGTGGGTGTAGAGACGCTATCTGGAGGGGCAGGCATTCCTTTGACTATATTGATAGTTTTCAACTGATGGTCAGTGTATCCAAGCAATATTCCACCTGTTTCATTAGGTAGCGCCTGGCTTCTCAGGCTGCGGATTTGTTCAATGAATCCTTGATCCCACCGGACTGTCCAGCCGTCTGACCGTGCTTCCTTTGATTCAGAAATGGCTATTTCATGCGCTGCGACGCCGCCGGTTTCATCGTTTACATCCCATACACACGCTCGCGCGCCTGATTTGGCTTGGCTCAGCCTTACCTGCCGGCTGAGGAGTGATGCGTGGAGGCGAATCAGTTCGACGGAAAGCCTGAGGGAAATATCTCTGCACCCGTTCCCGACCCATTCACCTTTGCTGTGTCCATCAAGATGAAGTTCTCCCCACGGCGACTCAAGGATTGCACGGTAGTATTGGGCTTCGATGCTCGATATCCGAACGCCCCTGTCGCGGTCTTCGAGAAGCAATACTGAGCTTCTACCTGAAGGTGTGAGGAATACGCTTGCAGTACGGGGTGTTCCATCACGCTCACCTAATTCCCTCGGTACATGCAACGTCGTCGTGGCGTCCACTACTAAGCTTGCGTTGCTTAGTGCCGCCGAGACATTCACATCTTCGTCGACAACGCTCGCGTCAATCGCCATATGCGGTGGTTGTTCGGGGAATATTTGATCCAGAATGCTTTTAACGGCTCTGACTTTCGGGGATCCGATAGCAGAATCCGAAATGATGTGCCGTGCCAGGTTGTGAGGCATAGCTTGGTCAGGATCTATCAAAGTCCACTCACCCCAAGACTCTCTCGTCCACGTTTCCACCATGGAGCTGCCGAGAGCACCTACCCCAGCGATCACCCCTTCGAAATCCGAATCTGCAGATTCCAGGCACGACAATGACCGGATGAGTGGCTTGTCCAGCTTATATCGAAGCTGGGTTGGCAAAATTGAAATAGCTTTCCATCGCTCCTCTAGCGTTTGGCCTATGAGCTCAACGGGGCTCCAGCTTCCTCGGTATTCATCATAAAAAAGCAACCCGCAGGCTTCACCCAGATGGAGCAGGGAATTGGTAACCCAATAGGCGAGGTCGTCAACCTTGTCCACTGTCCCGTTCCTGAGTCTCGGAACCGATAGCAAAATAAGAACGCATTTTGGACGCTGTTCATTGGATGAAAGATCAGTGACCGAAATCAACTGCTTGATTGCTTTGGTAAGCTCGTCAAAAAATGAACCGCCACGAATCGCCACCCATTGGTCAAGGTCTCCCAGGGTCGCCGGGAAGCGCTCGACGCGCGAGCTTTCGACAGGCGGCAAATTAACGCGAAGGGTAGGGATACCTTTCATCCCACATGCTGTTGCTGCATTCGCATCTACATAGTAGCCAAGGTAAGTGGTGACCTCAGTGCTACCGGACTCGGCTTCAACAAGAACCAAACGGCGAGCAGGGTTTAAAGATTCCTGAGCGTGTTTGGCGGGCAAGATAATTTGGAACGCTGTGTTGAAAAATAATTGCTCCAAAGGCTGATCGCCGAGATGAAGCGAATTTTCGGCTGATTCCCGCAACCACCAGAGCACCCTCGCGAGAAACTTTTGAGGAGTCCAGGAGCGCTGAATCTCTGACCATGTGCTGTTGTACAAGCATAAGGAAAGTGGCTCGGCGGTACGGGTGTAATTTTGATGGCCTAGAACAGGGAACTCACTTCTTAAAGCCCTCACCCCAACAGGTGGGTCTTCCTCCGCGTTTACAGTGAGTGCTAACCACTCCTTGCGCAAGATACCGTTTGGGTTGTGGGCCCCAACCGACCCGTCTCCGGCCTTCACCACAATTATCTCGGTCAGGCCTGTGCCGTCTGATAGCGACCGGACTTCCTGGATATGGAAGTATTCATGCCTTTCGCATGCTCGATAGATCTCGACCGACAAGGGAAGTGTCAGTGCCTGCGCTCCATCTTCGAGTGGGCTGCCCCACTCGATGAGACTGAGGCTCATTTCTTGGCTCCTGCCCGAAGAGCCGCCGCTGCCACAGCGCTGCTCGCTGCCGCGATCCCTACAGCTGCTCTCACCAAACCCGATGATGTGACCTCAAACCGTATCGTTTCTGGTTTGGCCTTGTCGCCGACACATAGAAAAATCCCGTTGACATCATCCAGAATGGACTCGTACTCCCGCTTAGCTCGAATGCAAGGTGGGTCGTTTTTGTCATCGACCACCTTTTTGCTGCTGGCGACAATGATCGCGCCCTGACGAGCTTGACCCAACGCAGATCTTGCACCCTCGGATACCTCTGCATCTTCCCCATAAGTCGACCAGCTGTGGTGCGAAAGTGCGTGCCACGAACAGTGGTGCGGAGCCTGGAGCAGATCGTATTCCAGCACTTCAGGAGTTTCTTTGTAACGTTCCCAGATTCGCTCCCAGATAGAGGTATGGGCATCGCCACCAGTCAGAAAGCGAGTTTTATTTCGGCTGAATGACGACGGGGCCAACTCGATACTCAAAATCACACTTGAGTGATTTTTCGAAAGAGTCTCTTCTGTCTCGTCATCCTGCTTGGGCATAGGTGCCAAGAGTTTTGCGCTGAAGAAGTCACCGTAGGTATGCCCGCCAATGGTCGAGAACGTCTCCCCTGTCTTCACTAGGATGGGTTGGATGTTGTCGGTTTTACCTCCTTCATCCTCACCGAAAACTCGAACCCCATTACCAACCACTGCGTAGCCAAGCTCCTTCCAGCGAAGGACTCGGCGCCTTGCTTCAACGTGAAAGGCGTGGGCGTCGTCACACAGTGTTAGGCCGAGCGAGTTACGTCGCCGAAAAATCATAGGAGACGACCACATCTCACGAATCACGATTCGCTTTTCAGCTTGCGGCTTTTTATCATCTGGGTAGTCCTCAATCGGCCCAAGCCAAAAATGCTTGCGCACGCCAAGGCAGTGATCTTCGTCAGGATGGCTGAGAAGGAACGCATCCACGTAGGGGCGTTGGTCAGCATCTGTCAGCAACTGCTTCCTCAGTTCCCCCGCAACATCCGGCGTCTCATCCTCAGGATCATCTGCCGCTTGGCGAATCCGGACGTCAATGATGATGGTAGTGGCATCGGCGTTAGCCAGTCGCACCATGGTCATGTCGCCGTTACCCACCGGGAAAAACGCAATTTGTCCAGCCATGGTGCACACCCCCAAAAGAAGACGCGAATCGTCGTGATGGCAATACGGTACTCATAAAAATTAGATGAGTCTAGTTTTTAGTAGTGTTACAATCGCGCCATTCATTGCACTAGGCTCAACAGATGACTGACCACCCACCAAAAAAGGCAGGCCGCTGGGGCCAGATGCGCCGTTTGGAGTTCATTGACTTCAGGCTTTTGTGGGAAGGACGGGTAAATCGGGCTGATCTGCTCGATTTCTTCGGAATTTCTGCTCCGCAGGCTTCTTTAGACTTCGCTAGCTACTTGGAGCAGGCGCCAGGAAATGCAGTCTATGACAAGACCGTAAAGGCCTATGTGTCCACGGACACGTTCACCCCGAAATTTGCTCCTGACGACGGTTTGCGCTATTTGGACGAGCTTCTCGCACGGGAGATGGGCGTGATTGATGAAGCAGAAAGCTTCATCGGTTGGGCGCCTCCGATGGATTCGGTGCCCAACCCTATCCGTCTAGTCGATAAGCCGGCGCTTATAAAAATTCTTCGAGCTATTCAGCGGCAGGAAGCGCTTGAGATTAATTACCAATCGATGAGTGGGCCAGATCCAACCATCAGGACTGTCGCGCCACATGCTTTAGGGTTCGATGGCTACAGATGGCATGTGCGGGCCTATTGTTTTAGACGTAACCAACACATAGATTTTGTTCTCGCAAGAATACTTTCGTTGGTTCCGAAAGACCTGCCGTCTACACCGCCTTACGATAAGTTATGGCATACCTATGTACAGGTGGTAATTGGAGCTAACCCTGAGTTGGACGAAGGGCGTCGTCGTGCCATTGAGTTGGATTACGGTATGCAGGATGGCCAAAGTACGTTGACCACCCGTCAATCTCAGCTTTGGTATCTTCTACAAAAGCTTGGTCTCAGGAACCACAATCCTGATCCTAAAGCACAGCAACTGGTACTTCTCAATCAGCCAGAGTGCCAACGATGGTTAGGTGAGTAATCTAGCTCGTGCACAGTGATTCAGGCCGATATTTGCAAATCTACTGATGGATTAAACATGGTTGCGATATTAGAGTTGGTGAAAGATCCCTACGAGCGAAAGGCTAGAGTGATACCAGGGCTTCTGGTTTCACTGCCGCTGCTTGTGCCCTTACTGTGCGTTTATGGTGCTAAACATCCCGTACTTACCAGTGTCATTGGACTGCTGGGTGGATGTGGTGCGATCTACGCGTTGGCGAGCGTTGCTCGTGGTCGAGGAAAAAAGCTGGAAGAAAAGCTGCTAAAGAGATGGGGAGGAATGCCTACGACTTTAGCCTTGCGGCACAGTGATAAATTCCTGGATAGCGTCAGTAAGCAGAGATATCACCAACAGATATCGTCAAAGCTGGGAATTGATATGCCGAGTGAAAAGGATGAAAAATCGGATCCTGCTAAAGCTGATGATATCTATATTGGCGCGACTAAGCGCCTCAGGGAATTAACTCGTGGCAATAAAAATCTCCTACTGAAAGAAAATATCGCCTATGGCTTTCATCGTAATATGCTCGCGATGAAGGCTGTAGGAATTCTGTCTTGCCTTTGCGGATTAGGGTATGGCGGACTGATTGCGGGAGTAATTCGAGTCAAGCCGCCTCATTTTGAGCCGATTCATTTGGCAGATCCAGGGCTTGCAGCAGGGCTCACAATTCTTATTTCTGGGTCACTTTTGATGGCTTGGTTATTTTATTTCGACAAGGATGCTGTAAGGCGGATGGGTTTTGTCTATGCGGAACGCCTGTTCGAGTGCCTTGGTTCCCTACCCAATCCGAGGTCAAGAAAGAAACCAGCCTAAGTCCAGGTGGAGCCATAGGAGCCCTAGGCTCATACGGATTTATCTTTAGAAGCAGTAACCAGTTATAATTGTGCAGGGAGGCAAAATGCCTACGATAAAAAGCTTATCCGTTGGTAACGGCGATATGTTCTACATCCTTCATGGTGGTGATAATTTCACTATGATTGATTGTAATCTGAATGCTGAAAATTCTGATGAGATTATCGCCGAGCTCAAGGAAGTATCGAAAACCAAAAGTATGCGACGCTTTATCTGCACTCATCCGGATGAGGATCACTTCAAAGGCATCGAGAAGCTCGATAAAAAGTTCCCTATAGCGAATTTTTATTGTGTAAAAAACAAGGCTCAAAAACCGGATCTAACGGATTCGTTTCTTCATTATTGTGCCTTGAGAGACGGAGGTAAGGCTTTTTTCCTTGAGAAAGGTTCAAAGCGGAAGTGGCTTAATCAAGGTGATGAAGAGCGCGGATCCTCCGGCTTGCAGATCCTTTGGCCGGACACCTCTCATGCCGATTTTAAGGAAGCTCTGCGTAAGTGTGATGCTGGTGAAAGTTTCAATAATGTCTCATGCGTATTGAGATACTCTGTCAGTGGCGGGGCGAGTTTCCTTTGGTTGGGTGATCTAGAAACCGACTTTATGGAAAGTATTGTTGATGACATCGAACTAACAAAAACAACCGTCGTATTTGCCTCTCACCATGGTAGAGCCTCCGGAAAAATTCCTGACTCCTGGCTTGAAAAGCTTGACCCTCAAATTATTGTAATTGGTGAGGCTCCATCCCGGCATCTTCACTATTACACTGGCTATAATGTGATTACTCAAAACAAAGCTGGTCATATCACGATGGATTGCGTAGATAACATGGTTGATATCTATGTAACGAACGAAGAGTATGAGCGCGATTATCTTGAGGATCAGGGTAAGCGAGCTTACCCAGGATATATTGGCTCATTAGAGGTCGAGACTGAGTACACACTTTGATTCATTGGGCTACGGGGGTATCCGCTGAATTTGACTGCACCCTTTGATTCCAGCTGTAAGGCGACTGGAGCCCAGATATCCAGTCTCTGCGGGCCAAGCGCATCGGATGACCGCTGGTTTTTTCGGAGGATCTCGGGAGGGGCTGCCGGCGGGAGTTTGCTTGCCTGAGGGGCCTCGTGCGCTAAAGCTAATCAAACCTGCTGTTATAGGAGTTTGTGGGGCGGAGTACATCTGTACTCACCGGCAATCGATGCCTCTCAAAGTCTAGCTAAATGGACGTGGTGATAGCACTGAGCTATGTTCGTGCTTACGATTAAGCGCGGAACCGCGCAATGACCCAGGAAAGGACTCGGTGCGATGATTTACCAATGCAATGGATGCAGCAGGACTACCTTCGAGGTCGCGTGCCCGTGGTGCATAGGTTCTCAAGTTTCACCGTCATCAGAGCTCACGTTGCGACACCTCACGCCACTGGATCCTTCCTTTTATCCCGACTTTCAATACCGATCCAAAGGCTTGATCCAAGACTTCTTCGGGAAGAAAAAAGAGCAAGCCCAGCTCAACGATCTTTTGAATAACGTTTTGAGAAAGTACGCAGAGCTGAAGCAGCCATACTTCACAAACTTTATTCACACCACTCGCGAAAGCGCAGGTAGTAGCGATGACGCGGGCGTGCCTGGGCCACGATTGGATGGTGTGTACAGCGAGAGGGAATTGTTCAGGGAAGTCTTGATTCGCAAAGGCTTTGACGAGCTTGAAGGTCTTCCATCCCTCTTGGACAAGCTGTTGCAGACCACAGCCTTTAACTCTGCCTATCTGGGTTTCTCCAGAGAACTGACCCGCCACATTCGAAATGACCTTGCCGACACCTTACGTTCTTGGATTGAAGAAGCAGGGACGACCTTCAGGTCTGACTTGGCTTTGTTCTATTACTATCTGTGGGAAAATGACGTTGCGTTCCCCAATGTGCAATTCAATCCTCAAGCTGCTTCGACGTCTGGTGTGCCACTCCTCCCGATACAGGTTTTCCGGAATGGCCTGAGCCTCTGCGAGGAGATCTATTTCGACATTCTCGTCGAGCGGCTGGGATCTCAGCTCGAGCATTTCAATCCGAATCAGTTCATCACCATGTATCTGGTGGATGCTATGGACGGATTTCAGTTTGAAGCTTTCCTGGTTGAGATCTTCCAGACCATTGGCTATGACGTTAAGGAAACCAAGAAAACTGCAGATCAGGGCGCCGATCTTTTCGTTACCCGGTTCGGTAAAAACATGGTCATCCAGGCTAAGAACTATTCGGGCTCCGTAGGCAACGCGGCTGTGCAGCAGGCCATCTCTGCTAAAGCCTTTTACGGGTGTGACGAGGCGATGGTCGTAACGAACTCTTACTACACGAAATCAGCGAAGGAGTTGGCCAGCACGGCGGGCGTGCGGCTAATCGACCGTGATGGGCTTCAGAGCTACCTTGATGACTACAATCAGAAGCTCATTGAGATATTCCAAGCTGAAGAGGAAGGCGCCTAACCTTAATTTGATGGGGGGCAGCCATTGATCAAGTCTCAAAAAAACAATGCAACGGAGATGCGCTATGACAGCAGATGCTTTTTGGAAACCATTTGAGGTAGAAATAAATGACTTCAACGGATTAGTGCACGTGATTAACCAGGTGATGGATAAAGCGGTAGAAAAAGATATAAGTTTCGCTTGGCGCGGACAAGTCGACGCCAGTTGGGCACTACATAGTTCTCTTTATCGCAGAATGAACATTACTCGAGGAAAGACCCTTCCAGAGGCTGATATTGAAAAAGCAGAAGGGGAAATACTCATTGAATTACATAGGTGGGGTCTCCACTCATCCCCTCATGGTGGGAGGCTATCAGTGCTAAAGCAGCTCGCTATGCTGCAGCACTATGGCGCGCCTACGAGGTTAATTGACATCACATTCAATGCTTGGGTTGGTGTATGGTTCGCTGTTGAACAAAAATGGAGTAACGGTGTTCTAAATGAAGACGTTGATGCCAGGCTTTTTGCATTCGATGTTACGGACAGATTGATTAACGAGAAGGCAGAGTTTAGGCCTTGGGAAGATTCCTATCATCGACCATGGAAGAGTGGTGCTATCGATGATCTAGATAGAAAGGAGTGGACTACCTCGGTTTACGCATGGAAGCCTTCGAGTCTGGATGCACGAATTGCAGCTCAAAATGGAGGCTTCCTTTTTGGAGGTGTTCCTGCCAGCAGCAAACCGGATAATAAAAAATTTCAGTTCCCCAAATCTCCAAATTTTAACGATGGTTGGTGGTCGATTGAGGAGGGGCGAAAAGCATGTTGTATCGCTGCCAGGCCTCATGTTTTTGAGCCAGCCAAAGGTAAACGCCCTGGGCCGGGCGCACTTTATACCTTCAGGATTAAGGCCGCTGCCAAAGCCGACATAAGACAGCGACTGGAAAAACTTTTCGGATATAAACATTCGACTATATACCCTGACTTTTCTGGTTTTTCCTCGTTCGCTGTCCCCCATATAAAAAACTACTAAGTTTTTTCATAGCTCATCTACCTATACTCTGCGCGCTTGACAAGTATGCACAAAAAAATTCCATTCACTCCACCTTTAGAAAGCGGAGCGCGCAGGCCATTATGGTCAGACCCTAACACGTGTTGGGCCTAATACGGCACCCGGACAAAGCTTGGATCTGCGCGACGCAATATCACCGCGTTTGTTCTGGACGTTCCATGGGGCTAATGACGCGGTGCTAAAGTGTCCGCACAAGGTTTTGGAGATTAAGGGAAGGATGCGATATGTCAGGGGTACGGCAGCACTTCATTCCAAAGTTTTTGCAGAAAGGGTTCAGATCTCCAGGTAACGGCAAAATCGTCCGATGCTGGGTATACGAACAGAATAAGCCCCCCAGATCTGCAAATATTCAAGATGTAGGGCTTGAAAGGCATTTTTATGCTATCGACGGCGAGCCGGATCTGGACGATAAAATCACCGACGAAGAGCGTGATGTTTACGTACCTTTGATAGACAGCCTACGTGCTGGCAACCTGAGCGAGGCGGTGGTCGAGAGGATTCCAGCGCTGTTAGCTCACCTAGAAATCAGAAGCCGCCATGTTCGCCAGAATATGCAGTCGATGGTTGATGAGTGTGCCACTGGCATTCTTGGGTATCTCTCAGATCCCGCTACCCTCCGTGCGTTGACTCAAGGTCATTTCAGACCAGGTTCCCCTGTCTTTGACAGTGCCTTGGCAAAGCAGGATGTTAGCCCGCAGCAGCTTCAGGCTTTGCTCACTATGGATGAATCACTCCTCGACCAAATCATCGAGCCGCTCGTCGCGATATTTGCAGCCCAGATGCCTGCCCTGTTGACGCGTATTAAGTCTTCAATACCCGACATGATAAAAGCCAGTCATGTCCGCATGCTCAACGAGTCTGTATCGCCAGCTGCCCGCGCCCTGCGTTTCAGCGCGCTCCATTATTCGGTTCAAAGATTTGAGTCAGGCGATCTGCCTCTAGGGGATTCAGTCGTACATGTTCCATGTGAGAGGCGAGCGCTCTTTCAAGCCTTTCATGGATAAGGATGATGAGCTTGTCCACGTAATTCTGCCGCTGTCGTCGGATCTGTATCTTCTTGGGGAGACGGATATCTCTCACCCACCGCTTTCCCAAAATCTGCCGCTTGAAATCGCGCGATGCTCTATGAAGTATTTCATCTGCTCCCACCAGAGTGATCGTGCTGTAGATTTTCAAGCGCAGATAGGACGCAATGCTAGTTGGCTTTCGGCACGTGAAATGAGCGTATTACTTGGAGAAGTGCTTTCGGGGCTGATGGGGCAGAAGCTAACTTGACGCGCAACAGTCAAGACGAGGTTACACGAAGGGATCTTTCTGAGATGGTTCGTCGAGATGTATCCTCATCATAACGCCTTCAGAAGCCGCTCTAGTGTCTGATGCTCCCATGTGCTAAGCAGAGCTATAGGGTCAGTCCCGTATCGATCACCCGAGTCGAACGACCAACGCCGTCCATCGGTGCTGACGCATGCTTCGCAGTAATCGAGCTCATCACAGTCGTTGAAGATCGTCATGCTCCATCCCTCGACGTCGACCATGAACATCCCGGCATAGAGCTCGTCCCAAGTCTGAGCACATGCTTTGATCATCGTGCGTCGCCCAAAGATCGCATCGCGCAGTACCTGGCAAGCCTCTCTTGCTGTGAGCGCAGGCGTAGGTTCGTCAGGGCAATAGGTTAAAGTCATAAAAGAAACCAGTCGGCTTTGGTCGTTTTGCCAAAGGTACACCGGCATGCATGAACCAGGTACTCACAGGTAGGAGAGGATGAAGCTATTTTTAGACTGTGAGTTCACTCGGCTCAACCGAGACACGAAGTTGATTTCGCTGGCACTCGTGTCCGAAGCCGGGCACGAATACTACGTCGAGCTCACAGACACGTACGTGACTCAGGACTGCAGCGACTTTGTGATTCAAAATGTCCTGCCACAGCTCAACCTGGCTGCGCATGGGCAAACCTTGGTCGAAGCTCAATCCTCACTACTTGCTTTCCTGAGCAACCTGAAAGGCCCCCTCGAGGTTTGCACCGATGCTCCAGAATGGGATTGGGATTTCTTCTGCCAACTAGCCTACGTAGATCATCGTTGGCCAGGTAACGTTGCCAATCGCGCGACTAACCTGATCCTGCTATTCAGGCATCTCGAAGCGGATGATATCGGCGACTTGGTGCTGCCAGAACTTCCACATCACGCGCTGCTGGATGCTCGCCTCTTAGCCGACCTTTATCGTCGACTGACTGCCGGTTCCAATCGAGGCACTGAACATGGCTGATGATCTTCGTACACGTGAGTCTGTCAGGCGCAAAGCTCTCTGGACACTGTCGCACTTGATACCGGGTGATCCAAAGGCTGCCGCGATTGTCGATGTTCTAGACGACATCGAAGGCCAGGAGCGCGTCGACCTGAACCATAGTTATCCAGACCTTGATATCGAAGCTGCCCGTAAAGCAGTTCAGATTGAGCGCCATAGCTCAGGCATCAACATTGTGAACGAGGCTAGTATTCCGCAGCCCTGGCGCGAGCGTTTTCTGCAAGCGAGCATTGGGTCGACGCGCTTGACCATTGGCCCGTACGCTCATGATTGGGAAAAATTCCTGGTTCAATGGCAGGTTGAAATGCGGCACCTGGATGCTCACAGGTCAGCAAGGTGAGCATCCAGCGTTTAGCCTCAGACGCACCTTCGATTGTCTACAGTTGACGGCGCTGACTATACTGCCACCACTGAATATCTGAGGTGCTCCATGTCCCGTCTTGCTGAATTCCGCGCGCTTGAGCAGCAGCTTGCTGCCCAATTGGCAGAGCTTGAAACATTGAAAAACGATGATGGGCTGAAGCGCGAGATCGAGTTTGAAAAGAAGCTCCGTGATCTCTTGGGCGAGTATGGCTACAGCTTGCGCAACATCGTCGCGATTCTCGACCCGCAATCTTCTAGCCGCCGCGCTCCTGCAGCCGCTGAAACCAAGGGCACCCGCAAGGCTCGCGCAGTTAAAGTTTACAAGAACCCTCATTCGGGCGAGGTCGTCGAGACGAAAGGCGGTAATCACAAGGTGTTGAAGGAGTGGAAAGCTGAATACGGTTCCGACAAGGTCGAGAGTTGGCTGGCTCAGTAAGATCGTTTGAGTACAAAAAAGGGCCTTCGACGGCCCTTTACTCAACTGCCGGAAGGCTTGCCATTAGGATTCTGTATGCATGTCAAGAGCGAAGAACTCAGTTTAATACGATTAGAGTTATCTACTGAAGACGCAGTGGATTTTCAGCGGATTGATGAGCTGTTCAGCCACGCAGCTATAAAAAATATCTTTATTAGTAGCTATCGACACCTCGCGGAAGTGATCAGCAACGTATATCAGCACGCCCAGTCTGATCGTGACGCCGTTGTGAATTGGGATTTGACCGTATCGAGGAGCGGCGATTTCATTGATATATTCATCTCTGATGATGGGCAGGGCGTGCTTGGCTCGATAATGAAGCGTCATCTGGAGGAACTCACCGATACTTCAGCGATGAAGCTCGCCTTGAGCTTGGGATCTCGCATCCAGCACCGTGGCAAGGGACTGGAAGCTGTAGTTCGGGCAGTTACCGATGGCCATCTACATTCGATGTCTATTCGGAGTGGCAGTTGCCTATTTTTTGCGACAGTTGAAGGACATCGGTATAGCGAAACCGCTCATCGGCAAGGCACTGAAGTGCGGCTTACCATTTCTTTAAATGGTGGCCTAGCATGACGTTGTTTATTCTTAAGCTTGCCGAGTATACAAAATATCCTTTTGCCCGCTACAGCGTTGATGGCCCGCACAGCGCAGAAGAATTTCGGACTGAATGGTTGATTCCAGCTCTCGAAAAAAATCATCAAATTATATTGGATTTGAATGATGTTACTGGATTTCCAGGATCTTGGACTGAAGAGGTATTCGGAGGTCTGATCCGGAGTCACGGCTACACAGCTACTGAACTTCGGGAGCGATTGAGTATCGATGTGCTGGACGAATTGATAGAGTATGAAATCTGGCACTATATCAAGAGTGCAGAGAAATGACTTTTGAGCCGGATCTGGTTAAGGCGATTATTGTCGCGGTCATTGGAGGCGTGTTCGGCGCATGGTTGACTTCCATTCGCTCGAAATGGACAGCTTTTTCAGCTGACTATTCAAAGCGACTTGAGCATGCTTTTGTTTTGATTGATCATTTTGCAGAGTGCTCATGCATTTGGTGGGAGGGTATCGATCCTTCTGATAAGTTGAAAGCCAGCCCTACATACATAATCGGCTTAAAAACTAGACTTTCGACGCTGATCACATCTATGGATCGGGATTACCCTGGATTTAATACAGAAGCCGTTAATAATGCGTATGTTGTACTCGGTAACGCTTGCACGGGTGGGGACTTTCCCTCCAAAGCTCCCGCTCAAAACTCTCGAGCAACAGAAATACTTAAATGTGCAGAGCTCCTTAAAGCGGAGTTGTTCGCAGTTCGCCGGCGAGACTACAGTATGCGGCTGACAATGAAAAAGTAGGCGCATAAGAATCGTTCCGCAGAGTGGCTAGGTGAGAGCGCTGGAGTTTCTGCGAGCTACATATGTCGTTGGAAAATGTTCTAACTGGGCACCTTGGATGGGGTGGGTCGGTTGGTTGCTGCAAGCGGACGCACAGGCCTGAGGGTGGAAGACCGCAGGGCCGAGACGTAGATTCGGTTCTCGACGGCCTCGCCCGAAGGACACGCAACAACCACAATTTCCGTGGAGAATCCGATGGGTATGACAAGGAATGACGACACAGTATGTTGCGACATTCAAATGCCCTTTGCGCAGGGTAGGAAGCTGCTGCAATTGGTGAGTAGAATGAGAGAATCAAATGCCCACCCGGCGCTCAACAGAGTCTTTGAGTGCATGCAGGATGAGCTCAGTACATCATTGATATCATTGAAAACCCACCGACCTGGGCCCAGGTTGTCACTAAGTCGAGCTTCGTAGGACACCTTTGTTTTGTAGTTTTGAAAAGGATGCTAGAGGGCTTAGGCTGAAAGCAGGTTGCCTGTTCACGACCTTTATTTTTGAACCAGGTCTTTGTATAGCTCTCGCGCCGCAAGGATCTGATCCCTGAGTTCCTCGGGGTCAATGCGCATGCCACCGCGAGGCGTTACCTGAAGCGTCTTTAGGCGGTTCGCAGCTTTAATGAATTCCCGTTCTTCCGCCTGAATCCACGCGGGGCGCTTGTCTTTCCAAAATAGCCAACCCATCTGCCCGGCCTCATCTTTGATCGGATGCTCAGCAGTATGTGGGAGCGGTAGCCAATGTCCAAGCAAGAAGGTGAGTCGGATCGCTCTGCAAGCGGAGCGCGCAGACCAGGAGGGTCGAAGGGCATGAGGATGGAAGCCCGAAGGGCCAAGACCTGTCGTAGACAGGGCTTGGTTAACGACAGCAGTCCCTGCAAGGGCATGCCACGGCCACTGGTGCGTCAATAACTATCGAGAAGTACGCTGATCGAATGACCTGGGTACAACTCCCTGTGCGCAAAGATCGTATGTCCTGCGCAATGCCACCTCGTCACCAGAAGACACCCTCACGTGTGTGAAGATCGTCGACAGAAAGCGTTTCCTTTCGCCGTTGCCGAGCTCAGACCAAATCCTTGGCTGTCCTTGTGCATCAGGAATCGCCAAGCGGTCTAGGAAATACTCTTCCAGGCTGTGCAGACGTTGTTGGCCATCAATCAAAATTTCACTGTTTTCGGCTAATGCCCTGCTACCGATCACTGGCTCGTACCAGTCATTAGTGAGGTAGCTCCCCAGATCCGCGCCTGACCATACAGCAGAGATAAAGCGAGACTTCTGACCAAGGTTCCACTCCAGCCCGCGCGCCCAGGTTGGAACGGGCATGCCCATAACGAATCGCGCTGCCCATGGACAATGCTCATGAGCGGAGGAGGGGTCTACCAGATACTTTTCCCAATGGCCGACTAAGACCTCGAGGGGACAATGACTGACGGTCGTGGGCAGAAGCCGCTGCGGCATATGGATGTGCAGGTCTGATGTTCCGCCGTCGGCGTAGCGTCTAAATAAGGAAGTCATGGTTTTCTTGGGTAGCTCAAGTAGGTTGAAGTATTCGCGTCGGTACGGGTTTGTTTCCAGGCGTCCACCGTTTCGATGATTAAAAGGTCTCGTTCGATGGAACTGCCGATCTGGCTGTTATCGACCAGGGCGTGTGCATAGCCTTCGGCGTACGCCGCTGCTTTATCAAATGCTGAAAGGGTTTCGGACGATTTGATAGTGCTGATCAGCCGCTCCCATGTACGTCGTTGGCGATTGCCTAAGATCGTGCTGGGAAACGATATGGCGCTGGTCAGGCGCTGTGCAAAGTCATTTGTAGAAGGGATCAACGCCGTTGCTCAAAAAGGGGGGCTTACCTATGACAAACGGTTCATTTTGAAAATACTTGAGCCATTCGAAAAAAGTCGAGAGTTCCGACGATTGTCAGGTGCTTTGGGTCGCTATCCCTAAATTCATGTTGCTGAGAAGGAAGGCCATCAACGCTCAAGTTTACTGTGGTTGCATATCGAAATGAGCATCCGGGCACGATTCGTCTGAAGGAGTTTATCGGGATGGATATTTTGGTGTGTCGGGAAAGTTAATTGTTTGCGGTGTTGAGATTATATATATGTCAATTGATGATAAATTACCGATGTAAAGGTTGAGGGTATACTTTTTTATACTGTAAGTCATCCAAGAAAGTTCTTGTGAAAGTTGCGATTTCTGTCTAGGCTGCCAGCCGTTGAACCATGGCTCCGAATCAAGACGGCCTCGCAATAGGATGAAAGAACTAAATGATTGATTATGGATATCCAGTAGGTAGTTTATCTATTAAGAAGATTCCATTCTTCCCTATGCTGCAGCCTACATGTGATGAAGTTTTGCCAGAAGACTCGGAGCGCCAAGTAGAAGTAATGTTTCTAGGGCGCGATACTCTAGGCACTTTTCAACAAAACCAAAAATTCAAACCAATAGATCAGTGTCACAATGATCACTGTAATCATTTTCCTGCCTTATTAAGTGAAGATGGATCTCCTTGGGTTTTAGGTAATCTCTACCTCATGGAGTTAGCAAAAGGATATCCTCAGCCACACGATAATACTCTTTATAAGACGGCTCAAGCTCTCAAAGATTTCTGGAAAGTATTGAGCGCGGAAAATGTCGGGATGTTTGATTTTCCACTCAGACTTCGGAAGCGAGCCACTTATTGCTACAGCTACTACTGGAAGCGTCTGGTGGACGATGACCCTGAAGCTGAAGAAGGCGCGAATGAAAAGATATCCAAAGTCACAGATTTTTATAGATGGGCTGCGTTGGAAAAGTATTTCACTCCGGCCAATGCAATGTGGGTCGAATCGGAAAAGACTATAGTATTAAATAATCACTATGGCCGGGAGTTCACAAAAAAAATTCGCGTAACAGACCTCACTGTGAAAAGTGCAGGGGAGCGGCCCCCCAAGAAGCTAAAGCCCTATGGGGAAACTGATCAGATTGCAATAGAGCAAGCACTCAGAGCTATTGATAATACTGAGATGAATATTGCATTCGCTCTTTCACTCACTACTTCTGCGCGAAAGCAAACCGTTCTGACGCTTAAGTGTTCAGCATTTGATAGCTTCGATGGGCAAGAAACCTTCAGAGTAAATGTTGGCCACAATCAATATGCGGACACAAAAAAACAAAAGCAGTTTCCCATATTTATACCGGGATGGCTGGCCAGGCAAATTGTTATATATATAAGCTCTGAGCGATACCATACTCGCCTTACGCGAATGCGCCCTGGTTGTGACGCGGATTATCTTTTTATTACTCAAAGCGGTCTTCCATACTACGCTCGAAAAAATGACCCTGGTCGCCAAGTTTACCAAGCCGTCCCTGTAGGGAAGGCGCTTGACGCTTTCGTCCGTCAGCAACTTACTCCTCGCTTACGTGAAATGGGCTATGACACTCATGTGCGCTTTCATAATTTGCGAGCGACCTACGCGAATAATCTAGTTCGCGGAAACTTAAAGCTCATTGACTCCGGGGATATGAAAATGAAGGACTTGATTCTTCTAGTCATGGAAAGGCTAGGTCAATCTTCACCTGCAATTGCTGAAGAGTATATCGGTAGTATTCAAGCAGAAGAGCTATCTTACATTGCTCAAAATAGCATGGAGAAAAGGTTGCAGGCTGCATTGGAAAATGGCGATTGCAACGTCGACCAGGGTGATGTGTGATATGGAATTATTCAATCCCACAATCATAGACCTGGGCTTGCCTGAAAATTTTGGGATTTATTTCGAACCGCACTACCCTCATCTCTGCCAACTTGAGCTTAGACTTCTGGACTACACCAGGGTGAGGCGGATGCCAATTGGTTATTTGGCCTACACATCTCGGTTTTCCAAGGCGCCATTTAAAAAACGTTGGATAGATCCGGACTCATTAAGGGTGTCCAGGATGGAACCCTTGAGAGTATTCGCGTGCTCCCTTTCAGAAAAAAGCGCCTTTAAACTTTCGGCATCGGGTGTCCACGAAAACTATTCAATGTTTTCAGAGTTCGTGGGCTTTTGCGATGAGACAGGCTGTGAGGACGTCCTTGACAGCCCCGAGTGTTACCATATGGCACTCATCAAGTATTCATTGAAGATAAATCGGGATGTTGTCGAAACAGGTATAGGGAACCGGCCAAACCGAAAACTTGTTGTTGCCGTTGATGTAGGAGCCGAGCTTTTTCCAGGCGTACCCTACAATTTCAGAGTAGGAGTGCAGTTCCCCGGTTACAGTAAAGATGAGCAAAAGAACACCCGTGTGCCCGATGATGAAAAATTATTTTCTTTGTACCGGGTGGCGGATGCTGTATTCAAAGAAACACTAGAGTTTTTACGTGATCCTATAAAGCAGGCAAAGGCCGTAGAGAAATACGGTGAGCGTTATTGGTTTCTTCCGACCTATTATCCTCTTATTACCGAAACCGCAATCGTAGAAAATCAAAAGAAAAAATCTCGAGGTCTAGTTCTCACATTGATACGAAACCACGCGCTGAATTTAATAGAAACGTCTGAAGGTGAAATCACTCGATCTGAAGCGATTTCGACGATTGTCGGGAGGTTAGTCGCTGGTGAAACATTGGTCAATGATAACGCCACCAGTCGAGTAAATCTGGTTTCGCTGTTGCCTGAGTTCGAGCCGGAACATTTGCACAGATTGGCCATGCTAGCTCATGATTGTTTTTTGTTTATATTTATACTTAATACAAGCGCCAACGTCTCGGTAGCTGCAAATATTCTATGGGATGATGCGCTAAGTATTGAAGTAGAGGTGCAACGGCTACGCTCGATAAAACGTCGCGCTAAAAACATGACAGTAGATGTGATCTTCGGTGTGCGATTTCTTAAGCGTCTAAGAGATTACTTCGCTCTGCGATCCTATTTGCCGGGCGTTGAAACGCTGAGATATTTATTCGGCACTTTTGATCTGAACGGATCGCCGTTACAGATTGGCGATAATCCGGCGGCTAACTTGTTAGCCAAGCTCCGACGGGTAGTCAACCCAGGTTTGCATGGAGTTGGCTATCGTGAGCTTCGGGTATATCACCACCATTCGAAAACTTCGGAACACGGTTTGGCCATTGCGGCAGAGTCAGCACAACATTCTGAGGAAACTGCTCTCCAAAGCTACACTGCTGGGAATGAGGAAGCCGTTATTGTCGAGGGTGTGATGTACTTCTCTGCCTTTGGTAGGGTTGTACAGGATCATGTAATAACGCAAGCAGGTGGATGCACGAGTAATCTAATTGATGCTGCGCAAATTGACACCCCAGCAGTGATAATTCCCGACTGCAAAAATCTCATCGGCTGCCTATTCTGTAAATATTACATTTTGCACTTAGATCTAAATGACGCCGCAAAATTGATTAGCATGGAATATCTAATAACCCAACTCGAAGTTATTAAGAATGATCCCGCTGAGTTTGCATTGGTATATGGCCCCACCTTGGCAAGGATAAGATGGCTGTTAGGCGTAATTGAAGGTTTCAACGATGAGTTAGGTTTTGATCTGCCTAGGTTACGCCAGAAGATTTATCGAGAGGAGTCACTGACAAGTTACTGGCAGGCAAAACTCAGCATTTTGGACGAAGTAGGAGTGATCTGAGTGGCAAAGGTTAGTTTAATTGAATATTTTGATTCGGTATCATCGCCTTGGCCAGCATCAGCTACCGAGTGGACAATGCCTGACAGCGATTATGTGATCTCAGTAGGCCCGGATGACATTGTGGTACGTTTTCGGGATGATAAATGGTTCTATTTCAATCGTGGTGTCGCGGCTAATAAGAAGAATTATATCGCGCTCAGATATAAGGGCGAACCTGAAAGCATAAAATTGTCTGGTAATTTAGATCAGTCCAAAAGTATTTTGGTTGCTCTCGATAAGCATGCTTTCAAATCCCCAGGTATGCCGCTAGGTTTGGCTTCCATGAATCGTTATAACTTAGCGTTACAGCACGTAAGGCGTTACTGTGTCAAAACTGGTCTCAGTGTGTTTAACGTTCTTTCCGACTCGGTAAATCTTGGGGCTGCATATGAGCAGTATAAAAAATCTGCGCCGGGTAGTTGTACGGCGCTATATGATCTTGCAGTCAAGCTGAGCTCGCTGCCACTTCGATATGTTGGGTTCAAGCCAGCTTCTATTCCTTTCGTAATGAAACGCTCGGCGTCAGGTGATGCTGCTCGTGAATATCATCAAACTGAAATTATACCAACTCAGATTTATCTTGATCTTCTCGTCGACTACAAAGCTACTGTTGAGGAATTTCTTTTAGTTAAAGATAAGCTCTTGGATTTTTCTCTGCGTGTATCTAATGATAAGCACTACGCTAGAAATGGAAATAGTCATAAAGGGAACTCGGCTTCTTACGAAGATGCATTAGAGGCTGTCGGTCTTGTAGAGTATGCAAAAAAGTATAACGTTTCTTCAGTGGTGGAGTTGCTTCGCCAGTTTGGGGCTGTTTATTATGCTTCGATTATGTTGATCTATGCGTTTACAGGTATGCGAAAGTCTGAGGCTTACAGCCTTACTCTTGACTCACTTAAAAAGTTCTCAAAAAAAGGTTTGGTGCAGACTAGAAAGCTTGTTGGTTTTACGACGAAATTCCGAGGTTTGCGCAAACGTGTTTCTTGGTACACTTCTTTAGATGTCGAGGCCCCTTTCGAGGCGGCGTCTTTTCTATGCAGGTTGATCATGAAGTGCAATAAGGTTGATGTCCCTGGGCAGTGTTTATTTATATCAACTGGCTATCTTCCATTTGCCGCTGCAAACGATAACCTTGCCTCGCTAACCTCCAAAGCCCCCACGTGTGGGAACTACGAGCCATCTAGATATCAAATGCATTTTTCTTCGATTGTCATCGGTGCTCATCACATCGAAGAGTTGAAATCTATCAATCCATTTCGCGTGTGGGAAGCTGAGAGCAAGTTTGACGTAGGAAGGCAATGGCCGCTCAAAATCCACCAGTTGCGCAGATCCACAGCTGTGTATGCGATAGCGAGTGGGCTCGTAAGTTTGCCTGCCCTGAAGGAAATCCTCAAGCATCTCACACTTGCCATGTCTCGTTACTATGCTAAAGGTTCTGTATATGCGCCCAATATTCTTGAAAGAAGTAAGGGGGACAAGGATGCGTGGGTTGTTAGATACCAAGAATCAGAGCTGTTTGTTCGTTCCTTTCAGTATGTCAAAGAACTCATCATCCCTGATGAAGTTCTCAAAGGCCCAGCTGGAACTTGGATTGAGCGTAATTCTAAACCCAGTTTGAGGTCTCTAGGTTACGCCGAAAGCTTAGAGCAGACGCTCTTGAAAATGAAAAAAGGACAGATATTTTATCGCCCAACTCCCGTTGGTGGGTGCACATTGAATGGAATGTGTGAAAAGCGGATCACTGTAAGTTTTGTTGGGTGTGACGGATGTTCAAACTCGACGGTGGTTCAGTCTAAATTGATTAGGCTTATTGCTATTCAGGAGAAAATAGTGGATAGGCTGGTAGGCCAGCCCGAGTATCAATTTGAAAATAATACCTTGTCTGAATTGAACGAGTTCGCGCAAAAATTGGAGGTTTTGCTATGACTGACGGAGGATTGGTTTTGCTGTGGGCAGCACTGCTGCGAATCTTGGCTGGGAAACCATTAATCGTTAACAAGAATGATCCCTTGTCATATGACCTAGTGTGTTTGGAAGCTGGCTTTAAGCGGGGCTATTTGAAGGCTAACAGGAAGCAGCATGACGAAATCCGTGCCCGCATTCGAGCGGAAATTGAGCGTCTGCCTGCTGCTCCCAAAAAAGCGACTAAAGCAGCAACGCGGGCAGCTACTCAGAAAAAGAATGAAGAAATTAGGCAGTTGAAGGCTCGTTATGAGCTAGTGCTCAGCAGGGAAATTCTGCTTATCGACTACATTAATCAGCTGGAGAAGAGGTTGGAGATTAGAAATAAACCACGGCTAGTACATTCTAATACGCCCTCCAGCTAGGTGTCTTTGTAGTGCTCAATCGGCGCTGGGTACAGATTCAGGTTTCTTGCGCAACAGTCTATAGCGCGAAGCCGTTGTGCAAATCCGATATTGTCCAGCCTGGCCGCTGCACTAGACAACAGCCTTTATCTTACTCGGTCATCAGTGTCGTCAAGTCATCCGCTTACTGGAGCGGTGTCGCTGTGATTTTTCCTCAGATTCAGACTCTGAACCATCCAGGTAGCGTCTGCTCCGCTGACGAAGACTGTGTCTACCGTATTGGCCTTTTTGCTTGCGGCGCCACTTAGCTAATCATGCATCTTGTAGCCCTTTAGCGCGCCTCAATGGCCTAGCTAGGCATCGGGTATGGCGGACATCGCCCAATCCACCGGCCTGCGAATCTCCAAATCTATCTACAACGGCAAGTCATGCCATCGGCCTGGCGTACATACATCGTTCATGTCACCGCACCGTGCAGCACCGGGGCTGTCATGGTGAATGTTTGATCAAGGATATTGGCAGTGTCGTAGCGCTCAGCCGAGTTCTGCTAGTGCGCACAACACACATGCTGTTGACACGGGCTTGATGCTTATGGGGCGTCTCTTGTTCAATTGTGCGAGCCTTGGCAAGGTATGACCTCTCCACGTTCAAGTTGCTACTGGGCGACTCTCCGCCGTAATGTGGTTCACTCACCAAAGGATTTCGCGGCCCAAGGCAGCTTCAGCTTAGGTGTAGGATCAGGCTGACAGCCTCACGCTTGAGGGCGGGGTAATAAGGTGCGCTGTCGTCTGCTCATCGAACACTTCTTGGGCGCGAATGTACTCGTCTACAAATGTGTCCGGGATTCGTCGGCCACTACACATTGTCGTTGCGCTAACTCCGCGCGGGTTCGATCAGACGTATTAGGCACTGCTTTCAACATCTCCCTGAATCATCAACACCTCATCCTTCCCACTCCCCGTGGCGCTTCGAGTGCTATTTCATCATCTGCTCTGATGGCGGGAGGGTAGTCGTTCCTGTCAGTCAGTTCTTCGTCGGATGTGGGTGTCTGTCCATCTGCGCGTATGGCGAGTAGTTGTTTTGTGTCCACATATGGTGAGTAGCCCTGATGAACGATGCCTCGGGCCTGGTGACTTTCAAGTTCGCCCTGGTGGCCGCCGTTACCGGGGTGTTCTCCCTGGCCAATGCCAGCCTGACCTTTGTCCTGGTGGCGGTGGGTGGCTTGGCGGTCGGTGTGGCCCTGAGCTGGCTGGTCGGGCGCCTGCGGGCCTGGATGATCGCCCGCGGCTGGGACGATCCGGCGACCCATGTGGTGTTCATGTTGCTATTGCCCTTCGCGGCTTACGTCCTGGCCGAGCGCCTGGGTGCCTCGGGCATTCTCTCGGCGGTGGCGGCGGGCATGATGCAGAGCTGGCTCGACCTGCTGCCGCGCCAGACCAGCACCCGACTGCTCAATCGCAGTGTCTGGTCGCTGCTGGAATTTGCCTTCAATGGCCTGATTTTTCTGCTCTTGGGCCTGCAACTGCCGGACATCGTCAAGGCCGTGGTCAGTCACGAGACCTCGCTCTGGCCGACCCTGTTCTACCGCTGCCTGGATGTGCTGGCGATCTTCCTGGTGCTGTTGGTATTGCGCTTTATCTGGGTGCAGAGCATCTGGCGCCTGTCCGGGTTGCTGCGGCGCTGGCGCGGCAAGGGCGAGCTGACCCTGGTGCCCACGGCGCGCTCCTGCTGGCTGCTGACGGTGGGCGGGGTGCGTGGGGCGGTGACCCTGGCCGGCGTGATGTCGGTGCCCTTGTTCCTGGGCGCCGGGGAGGCCTTCCCCGAACGTGATCTGCTGATCTTTATCGCCGCTGGAGTGATCCTGCTGTCCCTGGTGGCGGCCTGCATTGCCCTGCCGCTGCTGTTGCGCGGCATTGTGAAGAGCCCCGACGATAAGCGCCGCGGCGAAGTGCGCGATGCCTGGCGCAAGACCGCCGAGGCGGCGATCCATGCGTTGGAAGCCGAGGAAGTGGCTGAAACCAGTGAGGCCCCCGATGCGGCCCAGGCGGCACTGGCCACCGAGCTCAAGGGCCGTTTGATGGCTGAGTACCGGCATCAGTTGGAGGTCTACAACGATTCCGCCGAGGCCCAGGCCTTGGCATTGCAGATGGACTTGCTGGAACGGCGCCTGCGGCTCAAGGCCCTGCGGGCGCAACGGCTGGAGCTGTACCGCCTGAGCCGGCATCACCAGATCGGTGATGATGTGCTGCGAGAGGTGTTGGCGGACCTGGATTTGAGCGAGGCGAATCTGGGGCAGGTGAAGTAAGGCGTTCGCCGGCCAGCCGGCTCCTGTGCAAGTGATGCAGGAGCCGGCGCGCCGGAGAGGGACTTTAAGCGCGACGCAACACGAAATCGCGAATCCGCTCGGCGGCTTCCACGCACTCCGCCAGCGGCGCGACCAGCGCCATGCGCACCCGTCCGGCGCCCGGGTTGGTGCCGTCCACATCCCGCGACAGGTAGGAACCCGGGACCACGGTCACGTGTTCCTGCTCGAACAGGTCGCGGCAGAAGGCGGCGTCATCCCCGGCCACGTTGGGCCACAGGTAGAAGCTGCCGTCCGGGCGCTGCACGTCCATTACCGGCGCGAGGATCGCCAGCACCGCGTCGAACTTCTCGCGGTAGAGGGCGCGGTTGGCGCGTACGTGCACTTCGTCGTTCCAGGCGGCGACGCTGGCCAACTGGGTCTGCACCGGCATGGCGCAGCCGTGGTAGGTGCGGTACAGCAGGAAGCCCTTGAGGATGTCGGCGTCGCCGGCCACGAAGCCGGAGCGCAGGCCCGGCAGGTTGGAGCGTTTGGACAGGCTGTGGAACACCACGCAACGCTTGAAGTCTTTGCGGCCCAGTTCGACGCAGGCGCTGAGCAGCCCCGGCGGCGGGGTCTGTTCGTCGAAGTACAGCTCGCTGTAGCACTCGTCGGCGGCGATCACAAAGTCGTGTTCGTCGGCCAGGGCGATCAGTTTTTTCAGGGTGTCCAGCGGGATCAGCGCGCCGGTGGGGTTGCCCGGGGAGCACAGGAAGAGGATCTGGCAGCGCTGCCAGATCTCGGCCGATACGGCGTCGAAATCCGGGTTGAAGCCGTTTTCATCCAGGCACGGCAGGTAGTGCGGCTTGGCCCCGGCAAGGAAGGCTGCGCCTTCGTAGATCTGATAGAAGGGGTTGGGGCTGACCACCAAGGCGTCGTCACCGCGGTTGACTACGGTCTGGGTGAAGGCGAACAGGGCTTCGCGGGTGCCGTTGACCGGCAATACGTTGCGCGCCGGGTCGATCCAGCCGGTCGGCACGCCGAAGCGGCGCTCGCACCAGCCAGCGATGGCTTCACGCAGCGCCGGGATGCCCAGGGTGGTGGGGTACACCGCCATCTGATCGAGGTTGCTGGCCAGGGCTTCGGCGACAAAGCTCGGCGAGCGGTGCTTGGGTTCGCCGATGGACAGGGCGATCGGGCGCTTGTCCGGGTTGGGGGTCACGGTGCCGAGCAGGGCTCGCAGCTTTTCGAACGGGTAGGGCTGCAACTGGTTCAGAGCGTTGTTCATCGGTGCGTTTTCTCACTCAAAGCGGCGGTTCGGACCCTTCAGATGCTCAGGCGGGTCATTTCGATAGTCGGTTCATGGCTGACACTCAACTGTTCGACGATCGCATCCTGCAAGCGGCTGCACAGCTGGGGGTCGGAAAGGGGCTGGTTGTGCGCGTCGGTGATGAAGAACACGTCTTCCACGCGCTCGCCCAGGGTGGCGATCTTGGCATTCTGCAGCGACAGGTCGAACTCCAGGAAGATCTTGCCGATCCGCGCCAGCAGGCCTGGGCGATCCGGGGCACTGAGCTCCAGCACTGTGACCGGGCGCTGGGCGTCGTTGTGGATGGTCACTTCGGGGGCGAAGGCAAAATGCTTGAGCTGGCGCGGCACCCGGCGCTGGATGATGGTCGGGTAGTCGTCGGGGTTGCGCAGGGCATCGGTCAGGCCCTTGCGGATCTGTTCGACCCGCTGCGGGTTGTTGCCGATGGACTCGCCGTCGTTGTCCAGGACGATGTAGGTGTCGAGGGTGAACTGGCTGCTGGAGGTGATGATGCGTGCGTCATGGATGTTCAGGTTGAGCTGGTCCATGGCGGCCACGGTCACCGCGAAGAAGTCGTGCTGGTCCGGGGCGTAGATGAAAATCTGGGTGCCGCCCTCGAACTCGCGCTGGGTGATTTCCTTGATCAGCACCAACGGGCCGCCGTCCGCCGGCTGCTGGAGGATCGCGTCGCTGTGCCAGGCCACATCGCCGGCGGTGTGGCGCAGGAAGTAGTCGTCCCCCAGTTGCGACCAGAGTTGTTCCACTTCGTCCGGGTCGGTGCCGTTGCGCACCAGGATGTCCAGGGCGGCGCTCTGGGTCTGGCGGATCTGCTCTTCGCGGTCCACCGGGTTTTCCAGACCGCGGCGCAGGGCGCGCTTGGTTTCGGTGTAGAGCTGGCGCAACAGGCTGGCGCGCCAGGAGTTCCACAGGGTCGGGTTGGTGGCGTAGATGTCGGCGACCGTCAGCACGTAGAGATAGTCGAGACGGGTCTGGTCGACCACGGTCTGGGCGAAATCGTGGATCACCTGCGGGTCGGACAGGTCCTTGCGCTGGGCGGTGGTGGACATCACCAGATGGTTCTGCACCAGCCAGACGATCAGCCGGGTGTCCCATAAAGGCAGTTGGTGACGCACACAGAAGGCTTCGGCATCCACCGCGCCAATTTCCGAGTGGTCGCCGTGGCGGCCCTTGCCGATGTCGTGATACAGGCCGGCCAGGTAGATCAGCTCGGGCTTGGGCAGCTTGCCCATGAGCTTGCTGGCCAGGGGGAATTTCTCGGAGATCGGCGTGTACTGCATCTTGCGCAGGTGCTTGATCAGATTCAGCGTGTGGGCGTCCACGGTATAGATGTGGAACAGGTCGTGCTGCATCTGTCCGACGATGAAGCCGAACTCCGGCAGGTAGCGTCCGAGGATGCCGTAGCGGTTCATCCGCCGCAGGTTGCGGTGGATGCCGATCTCGCACTTGAACAGCTCGATGAACAGGCTGGTGTTGCGGATGTCGTGGCGGAAGTCGTCGTCGATCAGGTGCCGGTGTTCGCGCAGCAGGCGGATGGTGTCGGCGCGCACGCCCTTGATCTCCGGGTGCTGGGCCATCAGCACGAAGATTTCCAGCATGGCGAACGGCGTGCGTTTGAACACGTTGTCGTTGATCGCCTCGATATAGCCGTCATGCAGCTGGAAGCGGGCGTTGATCGGCTGCGGCGGGGCTTCGTCCTCGGGGGCGAGGATCACTTCCTCGAAGTGCTGGATGATCAGGTCGCTCAACTGAGCGATGCTCATCACCACCCGGTAGTACTGCTGCATGAAGCTTTCAATCGACTGTTTGACGTCTTCACCGCTGAAACCCAGTAGCTCGGCGATGGAGCGTTGGTGGTCCAGCAGCAGGCGGTCTTCGGCGCGGCCGGCGAGCATGTGCAGGGCGTAGCGGACCTTCCACAGGAACTCCTGAGAGGAGGCCAGCAGGGCGTTTTCGCTTTCCACCAGGAAGCCTTCGCCGGCCAGGGCTCGCAGATTCAGGGTGCCGTACTGGCGGCGGGCGACCCAGAGAATGGTCTGGATATCCCGCAGGCCGCCTGGGGAGCCTTTGACGTTGGGCTCCAGGTTGTATTCGGTGTCGTTGTACTTGTGGTGGCGGGCCTTCTGCTCGGCGTGCTTGGCCAGGAAGAAGTCCTTGCTCGGCCACATATGTGCGGTGCTGGTGACGTCCAGCATGCGCTGGCGCAGGCGCTCGGGGCCGGCGATGGTGCGGCTTTCCATCAGGTTGGTGATCACCGTCAGGTCGGCCCGGGCCTCCTCGGCGCATTCATCCACCGAACGCACGCTTTGCCCGACTTCCAGGCCGATGTCCCAGAGCAGGGTGAGAAAGCGTTCGATGGAGTCGCGAAAGATCTCGTGATCGGCGCTGTCCAGGAGGATCAGCAGGTCGATATCGGAATAGGGGTGAAGCTCGCCGCGGCCGTAGCCGCCGACCGCCACCAGGGCGATGTCGGCCTCGTTGCTCCAGGTGAACTGGTCCCAGGCCTTTTGCAGGATGTTATCGATGAACCAGGCGCGGTCCTCGATCAGCCGGCGGATTTCCCGTCCGCTGCGAAAGCGGTTGTCGAGCACTTCCCGTGCCTGACGGATGGCTTTCTTGAAGGCGGCGATGGGGCTGGCCTTCAGTGCCAGTTCCGCCTGGAACTGGCCACGGTCGAAGAGTTCGGGATCCACCTGCGGCATCGATTGGCTTTCCTTTCTATCTATAAGGTCGGGACGCGGCGTTGTGGATCAGGCAGATACCCGGGGGATGGTGTCATCGCTGCGCAGGGTAAAGATCTCGTAGCCGGTTTCGGTCACCAGCAGGGTGTGTTCCCACTGTGCCGAGAGCTTGCGGTCCTTGGTGATGGCGGTCCAACCGTCGCCCAGTACCTTGGTGTCGGCCTTGCCCTGGTTGATCATCGGCTCGATGGTGAAGGTCATGCCGGCCTTGAGTTCCATGCCGGTGCCGGCGCGGCCGTAGTGCAGGATCTGCGGCTCTTCGTGGAATACCTTGCCGATGCCGTGGCCGCAGAATTCGCGCACGACCGAGAAGCCGTTCTTTTCCGCGTGCTTCTGGATCACTTCGCCGATGTCGCCCAGGCGGCAGCCCGGCTTCACCAGTTCGATGGCCTTGTACATGCATTCCTGGGTGATCTGCGACAGGCGCTCGGCCCAGACTGGCACGGTGCCGACGTGGAACATGCGGCTGGTGTCGCCGTGGTAGCCGTCCTTGATGACGGTGACGTCGATGTTCAGGGTGTCGCCGTCCTTCAGGGGCTTCTCGTTGGGAATGCCGTGGCACACCACGTGATTGATCGAGGTGCAGATGGACTTGGGGAAACCCTTGTAGTTCAGCGGGGCTGGGATAGCGCCCTGCACGTTGACGATGTAGTCGTGGCAGATTCGGTCCAGTTCTTCGGTGGTGACACCGGGTTTGACATGCTCGGCAATCATTTCCAGGACTTCGGCGGCCAGTTTGCCGGCGACACGCATTTTGGCGATGTCCTCGGGAGTTTTGAGGGTGACGGTCATACAGGCTCTCTTGACGCTCAATGGCGCGATATACACGGAATGGCTTGAAAACCTGCCCCTGCAAGGCTGGAATCGGTGAGGTTTTCGGAAGCCGCAAAGATGCGATTCTAACAGAGGCTCAGCGTAAATCTGAGGTTCTGCTGGCGCTTGTCTCCATACAATGGTGCATTCAGGGCTGTTTCCAAGGTCAGGGCGAAAACTGCAAGGATCGACGGATGTGAATCCGGGTTCCGTTTTGGCCCTTGCTGTGGTATAAAATGCGCCGCTTTCCGGGGATGCCCCGAAAAGCTCAAACCCACACACGTGTCGACACGATGACCTGGGTGCCCTCAGCACATGCTGTTGGTTGGTCATTGGGATACGTGGAGGCCTAACCCGACTTATTAAGGAACTATCATGTCCCAAGTCAACATGCGCGATATGCTGAAGGCCGGTGTGCACTTCGGTCACCAAACCCGTTACTGGAACCCGAAAATGGGTAAGTACATTTTTGGTGCGCGTAACAAGATTCACATCATCAACCTTGAAAAAACCCTGCCAATGTTCAACGAAGCTCTGACTTTCGTAGAGCGTCTGGCCCAGGGCAAAAACAAGATTCTGTTCGTCGGCACCAAGCGTTCCGCTGGCAAGATCGTTGCTGAAGAAGCAGCACGTTGCGGTTCGCCGTACGTCGATCACCGCTGGTTGGGCGGCATGCTGACCAACTACAAAACCATCCGTGCTTCCATCAAGCGTCTGCGTGACCTTGAAGTGCAAGCAGAAGACGGCACCTTCGCCAAGCTGACCAAGAAAGAGGCGCTGATGCGCACTCGCGACCTGGAAAAGCTGGATCGTTCCCTGGGTGGTATCAAGGACATGGGCGGCCTGCCTGACGCACTGTTCGTGATCGACGTTGATCACGAGCGCATCGCGATCACCGAAGCCAACAAGCTGGGCATCCCGGTCATCGGCGTTGTCGATACCAACAGCAGCCCGGAAGGCGTTGACTACATCATCCCAGGCAACGATGACGCCATTCGCGCCATCCAGCTGTACATGGGTTCGATGGCTGACGCTGTGATCCGTGGTCGCAACAACGTTGCTGGCGGCACCGAAGTGTTCGAAGAAGCTGCAGCACCGGCGGCTGAAGCCTGAGTAACTGACGCTTAGCGTTTACTCAGTACGCAAAAAGGGGGCTTGGCCCCCTTTTTGCCAACTCGAAAATCATTTCGTCGTTGCGCCCCGGCAGTTTCTGTAATGCGGGGCTGTTATGAAGTGAATTCGGGGCAGCGCCCAAGAATTGAACGCCCGTTCGATCGGGTGGAATGGTTGAAAACCTATCCAAGAGGATTTTGAAAATGGCAGAGATTACTGCAGCGTTGGTCAAAGAACTGCGCGAGCGTACCGGCGAAGGCATGATGGATTGCAAAAAGGCCTTGACCAAGGCCGGCGGCGACATCGAAAAAGCCATTGATGACATGCGTGCTTCCGGCGCCATCAAGGCTGCCAAGAAAGCAGGCAACGTGGCTGCTGAAGGTGCTATCGCCATCAAGGACGACGGTAAAGCCGCTGTCCTGCTGGAAGTGAACTCGCAGACCGACTTCCTGGCTCTGCAGGACGACTTCAAGGCATTCGTTGCTGCCAGCGTTGAAAAAGCGTTCGCTGACAAACTGACCGACGCCGCTCCGCTGATCGAGGCTCAGGAAGCTGACCGTCTGATCCTGGTGGGCAAGACCGGTGAGAACGTCAACATCCGTCGTCTGGCTCGCGTTGAAGGTGACGTGGTCGGTACTTACCTGCACGGTAACAAGATCGGTGTTGCGGTTGTCCTGAAGGGCGGCTCCGTTGAGCTGGCCAAAGACATCGCCATGCACGTAGCGGCAAGCAACCCTGAGTTCCTGCTGCCTTCGCAGGTTTCTGCCGAAGCCATCGAGCGCGAAAAAGCGGTGTTCCTGCAGCTGAACGAAGACAAGATGAAAGGCAAGCCAGCCGAAATCGTCGAGAAAATGATCGCTGGCCGTATCAGCAAGTTCCTGGCTGAAGCCAGCCTGGTTGAGCAAGCTTTCGTCAAGGATCCAGAAGTCACCGTAGGTGCTCTGGCCAAGAAAGGCGGCGCTGAAATCGTTTCCTTCACCCGTTTCGCAGTAGGTGAAGGCATCGAGAAGAAAGAAGACAACTTCGCTGAAGAAGTTGCTGCACAACTGGCTGCTGCCAAGCAACAGTAAGACGGTTTTTCAACTGTCGCCCAGAAGAGGCTGCCCGCTCACGCGCGCAGCCTCTTTTCAAATGGGCAGGGCAATTTTGTTGCTTTACCTCGGAACCGGTTTACAAAGTCGTGTTCTGATGGCGCTGTGACAGCGTCAAGCTAGAGTGAACGCAGGCTGAAAACAGCCCGCAAAGAATTTTTAAAATACGCCGCAGGAGAGATTCGCAATGGCTCAGCAGGGCAGTGGTTATCAAGCTCGCTATAAACGCATTCTACTCAAGCTTAGCGGCGAGGCCCTGATGGGCTCGGAAGAGTTCGGGATCGACCCCAAGGTGCTGGACCGCATGGCGCTGGAAGTTGGCCAACTGGTCGGCATCGGCGTCCAGGTAGGCCTGGTGATCGGTGGTGGCAACCTGTTCCGTGGCGCCGCCTTGAGTGCTGCCGGGATGGATCGGGTCACAGGCGACCACATGGGCATGCTGGCCACTGTGATGAACGCCCTGGCCATGCGCGACGCGCTGGAACGTGCGAATATCTCGGCCATCGTGATGTCCGCTATTTCCATGGTGGGTGTGACCGATCACTATGACCGTCGCAAGGCCATGCGCCACCTGAACTCCAAAGAAGTGGTGATTTTCGCGGCCGGTACCGGCAACCCGTTCTTCACTACCGACTCCGCAGCCTGCCTGCGCGCCATCGAGATCGATGCCGATGTCGTGCTCAAGGCAACCAAGGTCGACGGTGTTTACACTGCAGACCCGTTCAAGGACCCACATGCCGAGAAGTTCGATCATCTGACTTACGATGAAGTGCTGGATCGCAAGCTGGGAGTGATGGACCTGACGGCCATTTGCCTGTGTCGCGACCACAAGATGCCGCTGCGGGTATTCAACATGAACAAGCCCGGCGCCCTGCTGAATATCGTGCATGGTGGCGCTGAAGGAACCCTGATCGAGGAAGGCGAGCAATGATCAACGAAATCAAGAAAGACGCTCAAGAGCGCATGAAGAAAACCCTGGAGTCTCTGGCGCATGCATTCGGCCAGATCCGCACCGGCAAGGCACACCCCAGCATTCTGGGCAGCGTGATGGTGCCTTACTACGGTACCGACACGCCGTTGAGCGGCGTTGCCAACGTGACCGTGAAGGACTCCCAGACCCTGCAGGTCGTGCCGTTCGAGCGCAACATGCTCGGAGCCATCGACAAGGCCATTGGCAGTGCCGGTCTCAACCTCAACCCGACCAACCTGGGCGAGCTGCTGCTGATCAAGATGGCGCCGCTGACCGAGGAAACCCGCAAGGGCTTCACCAAGCAGGCGCGCGCCGCAGCCGAAGATGCGCGGGTTGCCGTGCGCAACATCCGTCGCGACGCCCTTGGCGAGTTGAAGAAACTGACCAAGGACAAGGAAATCAGCGAAGACGAAGAGCGTCGTGGCAGCGCCGAAATCGACAAGTTGATCAAGGACTTTGAAGCTCAGATCGCCAAGGCGACTGAGGAAAAAGAAAAGGACTTGATGGCCGTATAAGGGTCAGGCGTTTTCATGGAAAAGACCAAGCAGTCCGTGTTGTCCTCGGTGCCGCGCCATGTGGCGATCATCATGGACGGTAATAACCGCTGGGCAAAAAAACGCTTTATGCCGGGTGTTGCCGGGCATAAAGCGGGCGTTGACGCGGTACGTGCAGTGATCGAAGTGTGCGCTGAGGCCAAGGTCGAAGTCCTGACCCTGTTTGCCTTTTCCAGTGAAAACTGGCAGCGCCCGGCCGATGAGGTCAGTGCCTTGATGGATCTGTTCTTCAAGGCGCTGCGGCGTGAGGCTAAGCGTCTTAACGAGAACAACATCAGTCTGCGGATCATTGGCGACCGTTCGCGTTTCCATCCCGAGTTGCAGGCGGCGATGCGCGAGGCGGAAGCGATTACCGCGGGCAGTGATCGTTTCATTCTGCAGATTGCTGCCAACTACGGCGGTCAATGGGATATCGCCCAGGCCGCCCAGCGCCTGGCGCGTGAGGTTCAGGCCGGTCACCTGCGGCCCGAGGACATCACGCCGGGCCTGTTGCAGACCTGTCTGGCAACCGGCGACTTGCCGTTGCCGGACCTCTGCATCCGCACCGGTGGTGAGCATCGCATCAGTAATTTCCTGCTGTGGCAGCTGGCCTATGCCGAGCTGTATTTCTCCGACCTGTTCTGGCCGGACTTCAAACACGAAGCCATGCGCAACGCGCTGGCCGATTACGCATCTCGACAGCGGCGCTTCGGTAAAACGAGCGAGCAGGTCGAGGCTGGAGCCCGGGTTTAATGCTTAAACAACGAATCATTACTGCGCTGATCCTGCTGCCGATCGCCTTGTGCGGGTTTTTCCTGCTCGAAGGTTCGGGGTTTGCCCTGTTCATCGGTCTGGTGGTGAGCCTGGGGGCCTGGGAGTGGGCGCGCCTGGCGGGTTTCGAGGCGCAGCCGGCTCGGGTGGCTTACGCGCTGGTAGTGGCGGCGCTGCTGTTCTTGATGCATCTGGTCCCGGGTGTTGCGCCTTGGGTGCTGGGTGCCGCGGTGTTGTGGTGGGGGTTGGCGACTTTCCTGGTGCTGACCTATCCGCGCACCAGTGAGCAATGGTCCGGGGCGGCCCCCAAGCTGCTGATCGGTCTATTGATCCTGTTGCCGGCCTGGCAGGGCTTGGTGTTCATCAAGCAGTTGCCACTGGGCAATTGGTTGATCATGGCGGTAATGGTGCTGGTTTGGGGGGCAGATATCGGTGCCTACTTCTCCGGCAAGGCCTTCGGCAAGCGCAAGCTGGCGCCACAGGTGAGTCCTGGCAAGAGCTGGGAGGGCGTCTATGGCGGCCTGGTATTGAGCCTGGTGATCACGGCAGTGGTCGGGCTGGTGCGTGATTGGTCCTTCGGACAGATCCTGTTGGGGCTGTTGGGTGCGGCCATTGTGGTCTTCATTTCGGTGGTCGGTGACCTGACCGAGAGCATGTTCAAGCGTCAGTCCGGCATCAAGGACAGCAGCAATCTGTTGCCGGGGCATGGCGGTGTGCTCGATCGGATCGACAGTCTGACGGCGGCGATTCCGGTGTTTGCGGTGTTGCTGTGGATGGCTGCACTGTGAGTCGTGTGCAACAGATCACGGTTCTGGGGGCTACGGGCTCCATTGGCCTGAGTACGCTGGATGTGATTGCTCGTCATCCGGATCGCTATCAGGTGTTTGCCCTTAGCGGGTTCAGCCGTCTGGCCGAGTTGCTGGCGTTGTGCGTGCGCCATGTGCCGCGTTTTGCCGTGGTGCCTGAGGTCGCTGCGGCGAGGACTTTGCAGGACGATCTGCGAGCCGCTGGCCTGTCGACTCGGGTGTTGGTGGGGGAGCAGGGGTTGTGTGAAGTTGCCTCGGCGCCTGAAGTCGATGCGGTGATGGCGGCCATTGTCGGGGCGGCGGGCCTGCGTCCGACCCTCGCGGCGGTGGAGGCCGGCAAAAAGATCCTCCTGGCCAATAAAGAAGCGCTGGTGATGTCCGGCGCACTGTTCATGCAGGCGGTAGGCAAGAGTGGCTCGGTGCTGCTGCCTATCGACAGTGAGCACAACGCGATTTTCCAATGCATGCCTGGGGATTTTTCTCGGGGCTTGAGTCAGGTCGGGGTGCGACGGATTCTGTTGACCGCTTCGGGCGGTCCATTCCGTCAGACGCCTCTGGCCGAGCTCGAACATGTTTCGCCGGAACAGGCCTGTGCCCATCCGAACTGGTCCATGGGGCGCAAGATCTCCGTGGATTCGGCGAGCATGATGAACAAGGGGTTGGAGTTGATCGAGGCCTGCTGGTTGTTCGATGCCAAGCCTTCTCAGGTCGAGGTGGTGGTGCATCCGCAGAGCGTGATCCATTCCCTGGTGGATTATGTCGACGGCTCGGTGCTTGCCCAGTTGGGGAACCCGGATATGCGCACGCCTATCGCCAACGCCCTGGCCTGGCCGGAACGTATCGACTCCGGTGTCGCCCCGTTGGATCTGTTCGCGATTGCCCGTCTGGACTTCCAGGCACCCGACGAGCAGCGGTTCCCTTGCCTGCGTCTGGCGCGTCAAGCTGCCGAGGCGGGGGGCAGCGCTCCGGCGATGCTCAATGCGGCCAATGAAGTGGCTGTTTCGGCCTTTCTTGATCGGCGCATCCGTTACCCGGAGATCGCGAGTATCATCGACGAAGTCTTGCTCCTTGAACCTGTAGTTGCAGTCAATGAGCTCGATGCAGTGTTTGCGGCGGATGCCAAGGCCCGAAGCCTGGCAGAACAATGGTTGCAGCGTAACGGGCGATAGGATTTGCGACCGGGCGAGTGGCGGCGAATAGGATTGCGGAGAAAGTAGATGAGCGCGCTCTATATGATTGTCGGCACCCTGGTAGCCCTGGGTGTGCTGGTCACCTTCCATGAATTCGGTCACTTCTGGGTCGCACGTCGCTGTGGCGTCAAGGTGCTGCGCTTCTCCGTGGGCTTTGGCATGCCGTTGCTGCGCTGGCACGATCGTCGCGGTACCGAGTTTGTGATCGCCGCCATTCCCCTGGGTGGCTACGTGAAGATGCTCGACGAGCGTGAAGGCGAAGTGGCCCTCGATGAACTCGACCAGTCCTTCAATCGCAAGTCCGTGCGCCAGCGTATCGCTATTGTTGCCGCCGGCCCGATCGCCAACTTCCTACTCGCCCTGGTGTTCTTCTGGGCTCTGGCGATGCTGGGCAGTCAGCAGGTCCGACCGGTCATCGGTGGCGTAGAGGCGGGGAGCATAGCCGCCAAGGCCGGCCTCGGTGCCGGCGAGGAAATTGTTGCCATCGATGGTGAGCCAACTTCCGGTTGGGCGGCGGTGAATCTGCAACTGGTGCGCCGTCTGGGTGAAAGCGGAACGCTGCAGGTGCAGGTGCGCGAGCAGGGCGCGACGGTTGACTCCTCTCGCCAGCTGGTGCTGGACAAATGGCTCAAGGGTGCCGACGAGCCGGACCCGATCCGCTCCCTGGGGATTCGCCCATGGCGCCCGGCATTGCCCCCCGTGCTGGCTGAGCTCGATCCGAAAGGCCCGGCCCAAGCTGCCGGCCTGAAAACCGGCGACCGTCTGCTGGCGCTGGATGGGCAGTCGCTCAGTGACTGGCAGCAGGTGGTTGATTGGGTCCGTGTGCACCCTGATACGAAAATTGTGCTGCAAGTCGAGCGCGATGGTGCTCAAATCGACGTCCCTGTGACCTTGGCCAGCCGTGGCGAAAACAAAGCGCCCAATGGCTACCTTGGGGCTGGGGTGAAAGCTGTCGACTGGCCTGCGGAGATGCTTCGCGAGGTCAGTTATGGCCCGCTGGAGGCGATTGGCGAAGGGGCTCGACGGACCTGGACCATGAGTGTCCTGACCCTCGAATCACTGAAGAAAATGTTGTTCGGCGAGCTCTCGGTAAAAAACTTGAGTGGACCGATAACCATTGCTAAAGTGGCGGGCGCTTCTGCCCAGTCGGGCATTGCTGATTTCTTGAATTTCCTTGCTTATCTGAGTATTAGCCTGGGTGTTCTGAATTTGTTGCCCATTCCGGTATTGGATGGGGGGCATTTGTTGTTCTATCTGATCGAGTGGGCGCGTGGTCGTCCCTTGTCGGATCGGGTGCAAGGTTGGGGGATACAGATCGGTATCAGCTTGGTGGTCGGAGTCATGCTGCTTGCTCTGGTCAACGATCTGGGTCGTCTGTAACGCTTCGCTGAATTGCGAATCTGCCGCATTTTGCGGCAGTTTGTTTATTGCCAGTTGGAATAAGAAAGGACTTCATGAAACGTCTGCTGCTAACTGCGGTTCTCACCGTATTGATGATCGCCGAAGTTCACGCCGAGTCCTTCACTATCTCCGATATCCGCGTCAACGGCCTTCAGCGCGTTTCCGCGGGTAGCGTCTTTGGTGCCTTGCCGTTGAACGTCGGCGAGCAGGCGGACGACCGTCGCCTGGTGGAATCCACTCGTGCGCTGTTCAAAACCGGTTTCTTTCAAGACATCCAACTGGGCCGCGATGGCAACGTCCTGGTCATTACGGTAGTCGAGCGGCCGTCGGTTGCCAGTATCGAGATCGAAGGCAACAAGGCGATCTCCACCGAAGACTTGATGAAGGGCCTGAAACAGTCCGGTCTGGCCGAAGGTGAGATCTTCCAGCGTGCAACACTCGAAGGCGTTCGTAACGAGTTGCAGCGCCAATATGTCGCCCAGGGCCGTTACTCGGCCACCGTTGAGACTGAAGTGGTTCCGCAGCCACGCAACCGTGTCGGCCTGAAGGTCAATATCAACGAAGGCACGGTCGCAGCCATCCAGCACATCAACGTGGTGGGCAACACTGTCTTCCCAGACGAAGACCTGATTGGCCTGTTCGAACTCAAGACCACCAACTGGCTGTCGTTCTTCAAGAACGACGACAAGTACGCCCGTGAAAAGCTCTCCGGTGACCTGGAGCGTCTGCGTTCCTACTACCTGGACCGTGGCTATATCAATATGGATATTGCTTCGACCCAGGTGTCCATCACCCCGGACAAAAAGCACGTCTACATTACCGTCAACGTCAACGAAGGCGAGAAGTACAGCGTTCGTGACGTGAAGCTCAGCGGCGACCTGAAAGTACCTGAAGATCAGGTCAAGGCACTGTTGCTGGTGGAGAAGGGCCAGGTGTTCTCGCGCAAGCTGATGACCACCACTTCCGAACTGATTACCCGCCGTCTGGGTAACGAGGGCTACACCTTCGCCAACGTCAACGGCGTGCCTCAGCCTCATGATGAAGACCACACCGTGGACATCACCTTCGTGGTAGACCCGGGTAAACGTGCCTACGTCAACCGTATCAACTTCCGTGGCAACACCAAGTCCGAGGACGAAGTGCTGCGTCGTGAAATGCGTCAGATGGAAGGCGGCTGGGCTTCGACCTACCTGATCGACCAGTCCAAGACCCGTCTTGAGCGCCTGGGCTTCTTCAAGGAAGTCAACGTCGAGACCCCGGCTGTTCCGGGTGTTGATGACCAGGTTGACGTGAACTACGCGGTTGAAGAGCAAGCATCCGGTTCGATCACCGCCAGTGTCGGTTTCGCCCAGAGCGCTGGTCTGATCCTCGGTGGTTCCATTACCCAGAACAACTTCCTGGGTACCGGTAACAAGGTCAGCATCGGTCTGACCCGCAGCGAATACCAGAGCCGCTACAACTTCGGCTACGTTGACCCCTACTGGACCGCCGACGGCGTGAGCCTGGGTTACAACGCTTTCTATCGCACCACTGACTACAAAGACCTCGACGTCGACGTGGCCAGCTATGCGGTGGACAGCCTCGGTGCCGGCGTCAGCGTGGGCTACCCGATCAGTGAGACTTCGCGTCTGACCTTCGGCCTGACCGCGCAGCAGGACAAGATCAAGACCGGCCTGTACACCGTCGATGAAATCTTCGACTTCGTGAACAAGCAGGGCGACAGCTACCTCAACTTCAAGGCGTCGGCCGGCTGGTCCGAGTCGACCCTGAACAAAGGTGTGCTGGCCACTCGCGGCCATTCGCAAAGCCTGGTTCTGGAAACCACTACTCCAGGTAGCGACCTGTCGTTCTTCAAGCTCGACTACCGTGGTCAGTTGTTCACTCCGCTGAGTGAGAACTACACCATGCGCTTCCATACCGAACTGGGTTATGGCGACGGCTTTGGTGATACCAAGGGCTTGCCGTTCTACGAGAACTACTATGCTGGTGGTTTCAACTCGGTACGTGGCTTCAAGGACAGTACCCTGGGGCCGCGCAGTACTCCGAGTCGTGGTGCTGGTGTAACCGGTAACGCCGGTACAGCTGCCGACCCAGACCAGGATCCACTGCCATTCGGCGGTAACGTATTGATCCAGGGTGGTGCCGAGTTGCTGTTCCCGCTGCCGTTCGTCAAAGATCAGCGTTCCCTGCGCACTTCGTTGTTCTGGGATGTGGGTAACGTCTTCAACTCTCGCTGTGAAAGCACGTCCAACACCATTGCGGCGTCGAATGTGAAAACGCAGTGCAACGATATCAGCTTGAGCAATCTGGCCAGTTCGGTGGGTGTTGGTGTGACTTGGGTCACTGCTTTGGGGCCATTGAGCTTTGCCCTGGCGATGCCGATCAAGAAACCGGATGACGCTGAAACTCAGGTGTTCCAATTCTCTCTCGGTCAGACTTTCTAATAGTCTACCCAAGATAACGACAATGGATTTTGTAGGAGTGCATCGTGCGTAAGTTGACTCAATTGGTTCTCCTGGCCTCCGTACTGGTCGCGAGCCCGGCGTTTGCCGAAATGAAAATCGCTGTTCTGAACTATCAGATGGCTCTGCTGGAGTCCGACGCGGCCAAGAAGTACGCGGTGGATGCCGAGAAGAAATTCGGCCCGCAACTGACCAAGCTGAAGACTCTGGAAAGCAGTGCCAAGGGCATCCAGGATCGCCTGGTGGCCGGTGGCGACAAGATGCAGCAAGGCGAGCGTGAGCGTCTGGAGCTCGAATTCAAGCAAAAGGCTCGGGACTTCCAGTTCCAGTCCAAGGAACTGAACGAAGCCAAGGCTGTTGCTGACCGCGAGATGCTCAAGCAACTGAAGCCGAAGCTGGACAGCGCCGTTGAAGAAGTCATCAAGAAAGGTGCTTTCGACCTGGTTTTCGAGCGTGGCGCAGTGATCGATGTCAAACCTCAGTACGACATCACTCGCCAAGTTATCGAGCGCATGAATCAGCTGAAGTAAGCCATGACCGCGACCATAAAACTCGGCCAATTGGCCGAGTTCCTCGGCGCCACCTTGCGTGGCGACGCGGAGAAGGAAATCACTGGGCTAGCCACCTTGCAGGAGGCTGGCCCAGCTCAGTTGAGCTTTTTGGCAAATCCGCAGTATCGCAAGTACCTGGTGGACTGCCAGGCGGGCGCGGTATTGCTGAAGGCCGCTGATGCCGAGGCTTATGCCGGCGATGCATTGGTGGTGGCTGATCCTTATCTGTCCTACGCCCGTATTTCCCATCTGTTCGATCCCAAGCCCAAGGCGCCAGCGGGTATCCATCCGTCAGCGGTGATTGCTGCCGATGCGCAGGTGCACCCGGCGGCCAGCATTGGTCCGTTTGCAGTGATCGAGTCTGGTGTGCGGATTGCGGCTGGAGTAACCATCGGTGCCCACTGCTTTATCGGTGCTCGCTGCGAAATCGGCGAAGGCGGCTGGCTGGCCCCGCGGGTGACCTTGTACCACGATGTGCGCATTGGTCAGCGTGTGGTCATCCAGTCGGGGGCGGTGCTCGGGGGTGAAGGTTTCGGCTTTGCCAATGAAAAAGGCATCTGGCAGAAGATCGCGCAGATTGGCGGTGTGACCATCGGTGACGATGTGGAAATCGGCGTCAATACGGCGATTGACCGCGGCGCTCTGGCCGATACCGTCATCGGCAACGGTGTGAAGCTGGATAACCAGATTCAGATTGCCCACAACGTCCAGGTCGGCGATCACACGGCGATGGCGGCTTGTGTGGGAATTTCCGGCAGCACCAAGATCGGCAAGCACTGTATGCTCGCCGGCGGTGTGGGTCTGGTAGGGCACATCGAGATTTGTGACAACGTATTCCTCACTGGAATGACCATGGTGACCCACTCGATTACCGAGCCGGGCGCTTACTCTTCCGGTACGGCCATGCAACCTGCTGCCGAGTGGCGCAAAAGCGCGGCACGCATCCGTCAGCTCGATGACCTTGCGCGGCGTTTGCGCCAGTTGGAAAAGCGCGTTGGGGACGTGACCCCTGACGGCAATGCTTCATCAGATGGCTGATACCATTTCCATATCAAGTGTGCACAGCCGCTAGACTGCCTCCTTGATTTGCTAGAGGGGCGTGCGTTAGTCGCGCGCTCCCACTCTTTACTACAGGCTTCCCCCCGAAATGATGGACATCAACGAGATTCGCGAATACTTGCCTCACCGTTACCCTTTCCTGTTGGTGGATCGGGTAGTGGACCTGGATGTCGAGGGCAAGTGCATTCGTGCCTACAAGAATGTCAGCATCAACGAGCCGTTCTTCAATGGTCACTTCCCGGCGCATCCGATCATGCCGGGCGTGTTGATCATCGAGGCCATGGCTCAGGCTGCGGGCATTCTCGGTTTCAAGATGCTCGACGTGAAGCCAGCCGACGGCACCCTTTATTACTTCGTCGGTTCCGACAAGCTGCGCTTCCGTCAGCCAGTACTGCCGGGCGACCAACTGATTCTTGAAGCCAAGTTCATCAGCTGCAAGCGTCAGATCTGGAAGTTCGAGTGCCAGGCGTCGGTAGACGGCAAGCCTGTCTGCTCCGCTGAAATCATCTGTGCGGAACGCAAACTATGAGTTTGATTGACCCTCGCGCAATCATCGATCCGACGGCCATCCTGGCCGACGACGTTGAGGTTGGCCCGTGGTCGATCATCGGCGCTGGTGTGGAAATCGGCGAGGGTACAGTGATCGGGCCCCATGTGATTCTCAAGGGCCCTACCCGGATCGGTAAGCACAACCGCATCTACCAGTTTTCCTCGGTAGGTGAGGACACGCCTGATCTGAAGTACAAAGGCGAGGAAACCCGCCTGGTTATTGGCGACCACAACGTGATCCGCGAAGGCGTGACCATTCACCGTGGCACCGTCCAGGACCGTTCCGAAACCACTCTGGGCGATCACAACCTGATCATGGCCTATGCCCATATCGGCCACGACAGTGTCATTGGCAACCACTGCATCCTGGTCAACAACACTGCGTTGGCCGGGCATGTGCACGTGGATGATTGGGCGATTCTCTCCGGCTTCACCCTGGTGCATCAGTACTGCCATATCGGCGCTCACAGCTTCTCCGGCATGGGCACCGCCATCGGCAAGGATGTGCCGGCATTCGTCACGGTGTTCGGCAACCCTGCCGAAGCCCGCAGCATGAACTTCGAAGGCATGCGCCGTCGCGGTTTTAGCGAAGATGCAATCCATGCACTGCGTCGCGCCTACAAGACGGTCTATCGCCAAGGGCTGACGGTGGATCAGGCCCTGGCCGAACTGGCCGAGCCGGCTGCACAGTTCCCCGAAGTCGCGGTGTTTCGTGACTCGATCCAGTCTTCGACTCGCGGCATCACCCGTTAATCATGAACACTCTGCGTATTGCGCTGGTGGCTGGCGAAGCTTCCGGCGACATTCTCGGCGCCGGTTTGATGCGAGCCTTCAAGGCTCAGCACCCGGCCGTTGAATTTATTGGCGTCGGCGGTCCGCTGATGGAAGCCGAAGGCCTCACTTCCTACTTTCCCATGGAGCGCCTGGCGGTCATGGGGTTGGTGGAGGTGCTTGGGCGGTTGCGTGAATTGCTGGCGCGACGCAAGAAGCTGATCCAGACCCTGATTGCTGAAAAGCCGGATGTGTTCATCGGGATCGATGCCCCGGATTTCACCCTGAATATCGAACTCAAGTTGCGTCAGGCCGGGATCAAGACGGTGCACTACGTCAGTCCGTCGGTCTGGGCATGGCGGCAGAAGCGGGTTCTGAAGATCCGCGAAGGCTGCGATCTGATGCTGACCCTGTTTCCCTTCGAGGCTCGCTTCTATGAAGAGCAGGGTGTACCGGTGAAGTTCGTCGGTCACTCCCTGGCCGATGCCATTCCGTTGCAAGCCGATCGCGCTGCAGCGCGTGCGGAGCTGGGCTTGCCCGACGGTCCGCTGGTGGCCTTGATGCCCGGCAGCCGTGGCGGCGAAGTAGGGCGCCTGGGTGCCTTGTTCCTCGATGCCGCCCAGCGTTTACGAGCCATGCGCCCAGGCGTGCGCTTCATCATGCCGTGCGCCAGCCCGGAGCGTCGGGTCCAGCTGGAAGAGCTGCTGGCCAGTCGCGACCTGCCGCTGACCTTGCTCGATGGTCAGTCCCATAAGGCCTTGGCCGCTTGTGACGCGGTGTTGATCGCCTCCGGTACCGCCACACTGGAGGCCTTGCTCTACAAGCGTCCGATGGTGGTGGCCTATCGCCTGGCGCCGCTGACTTTCTGGATTCTCAAGCGCATGGTCAAGAGTCCATATATTTCCTTGCCGAACCTGCTGGCCCAGCGTTTGCTGGTGCCCGAGTTGCTGCAGGACGACGCTACTGCCGAGGCCCTGGCTCAGACGCTGTCGCCGCTGATCGATGGTGGTGAAGAGCAGACCCGCGGCTTTGACGAGATCCACCGAACCTTGCGCCGTGATGCGTCCAACCAGGCCGCGCAAGCGGTACTTGGGTTGATCGGCAAAACCCTGTGAGTAATTCAAAGATGCAGATGGGCCTGGATTTCACCCTGGTGGCCGATGCCGAGGACCTGGTGGCCGGTGTCGACGAAGTTGGCCGTGGCCCTTTGTGCGGGGCGGTTGTCACTGCTGCGGTGATTCTTGATCCGCAACGGCCGATTCTGGGCCTCAACGACTCGAAGAAACTCACTGAGGCCCGTCGCGAGAAGCTGTTCGATGAAATCTGTGAGAAGGCCCTGAGCTGGTGCATTGCTCGGGCTGAAGTCGAAGAGATCGACGAGCTGAACATCCTCCACGCCACCATGCTGGCGATGCAGCGAGCGGTGGAAGGCCTGAGCGTGACGCCGAAGCTGGCGATGATCGACGGCAACCGTTGCCCGAAGCTGGCGATGCCGGCCGAGGCGGTGGTCAAGGGCGATAGCAAGGTTCCGGCGATCGCTGCAGCGTCGATTCTGGCCAAGGTCAGCCGCGACCGGGAAATGGCCGCTTTCGAGCTGATCTACCCGGGTTACGGTATCGGTGGCCACAAGGGCTATCCGACGCCGGTGCACCTGGAGGCCCTGGCCCGCCTGGGGCCGACGCCGATTCACCGGCGTTCCTTCGCCCCGGTGCGGCAGGCCTATGAAGCCCGTGAGGCGCAGGGCGAGATTCAGTCCTGAGGCTGATGTTTTAGTCGAGGCCCGGTACAATCCGGGCCTTGTTGTTTTCGCGCTTATTACAGGATCACTATGCCGGCTTCATTCGTTCACCTGCGCCTGCACACTGAATACTCCCTGGTCGACGGTCTGGTGCGGATCAAGCCGCTGGTCAAGGCTCTCACCGGCATGGGCATGCCTGCGGTGGCGGTCACCGACCAGAACAACATGTGTTCCCTGGTCAAGTTCTACAAAAACAGCATGGGTGCGGGGATCAAGCCGATCTGCGGCGCCGACCTGTGGCTGTCGAACAAGGACCCGGATAACCCCCTGAGCCGCATCAGCCTGCTGGTGATGAACGCCGTGGGTTACCGCAACCTGACCGAGCTGATTTCCCGCGGCTTTATCGATGGCCAGCGCAATGGCCAGATCATCATCGAGCGCGAGTGGGTAGCAGAGGCCGCAGAAGGCCTGATCATGCTCTCGGCGGCCAAGGAGGGCGAGATTGGCATGGCGCTGATCGCCGGTGACCTGGAGGTCGCCGAAACCCTGGCCCGGGAGTGGATGGCGGTCTTCCCGGACCGGTTCTACCTGGAAGTGCAGCGTACCAACCGACCCAATGATGAAGAGCAACTGCACGCCGCCGTGGCCCTGGCCGACAAGATCGGTGCGCCGCTGGTGGCCACCAACGATGTGCGTTTCATCAAGCAGGAAGATTTCGAGGCTCATGAAACCCGGGTGTGCATCGGCGAAGGCCGGGCCCTGGACGATCCGCGCCGTTCGAAGAACTACAGCGATCAGCAGTACCTGAAAAGCGCCGAGGAAATGGCCGAGCTGTTCAGCGACCTGCCCGAGGCGCTGGAAAACACGGTCGAGATCGCCAAGCGCTGCAATATCGAAGTCAAGCTGGGTAAGCACTTCCTGCCTGATTATCCGATTCCAGATGGCATGACCATCGATGAGTATTTCCGCAAGGTTTCCTTCGATGGCCTGGACGAGCGCCTCAGCGTGCTGCTGCCCAAGGACACCACCGAGGACTATGAAGCCAAGCGCCAGGTCTACGTCGATCGGCTGAATTTCGAGCTGGATATCATCATCCAGATGGGATTCCCCGGTTACTTCCTGATCGTTATGGACTTTATCCAGTGGGCCAAGAGCAACGGCGTGCCGGTAGGTCCGGGCCGAGGCTCGGGTGCCGGCTCCCTGGTGGCCTACGTGCAGAAGATCACCGACCTCGACCCCTTGGAATACGACCTGCTGTTCGAACGTTTCCTTAACCCGGAACGGGTTTCCATGCCCGACTTCGACGTCGACTTCTGCATGGACGGTCGCGACCGGGTGATCGATTACGTGGCCGAGAAGTACGGCCGCAACGCGGTAAGCCAGATCATCACTTTTGGTTCCATGGCGGCCAAGGCGGTGGTGCGCGACGTGGCGCGGGTTCAGGGCAAGTCCTATGGCCTGGCCGACCGTCTGTCGAAGATGATCCCCTTCGAAGTTGGCATGACCCTGGAAAAAGCCTACGAGCAGGAAGAGATCCTGCGGGACTTCATCAAGGTCGATGAAGAAGCGGCGGAAATCTGGGAAATGGCGCGCAAGCTTGAAGGCGTGGTGCGTAACGTCGGTAAACACGCCGGTGGTGTGGTGATCGCGCCGACCAAGCTCACCGACTTCTCGCCGATCTACTGCGACGAAGAAGGCGGCGGCCTGGTGACCCAGTTCGACAAGGATGACGTCGAGGCGGCCGGTCTGGTGAAGTTCGACTTCCTCGGTCTGCGGACCCTGACCATTATCGATTGGGCGCTGAAAACCATTAACCGCGACCGCGCCAAGGTCGGCGAGGAACCGCTGGATATCGCCTTTATCCCGCTGGACGACAAGCCGACCTATAGCCTGTTGCAGAAAGCTGAAACCACTGCGGTATTCCAGCTTGAATCCCGGGGTATGAAGGAGCTGATCAAGAAGCTCAAGCCCGACTGCCTGGAAGACCTGATTGCACTGGTGGCCCTGTTCCGTCCGGGGCCGCTGCAATCGGGCATGGTGGATGACTTCATCAACCGTAAACACGGTCGCGCCGAACTCGCCTACCCGCACCCCGACTATCAGTACGATGGCCTGCGCCCGGTTCTGGCGCCGACCTACGGCATCATCCTGTATCAGGAACAGGTGATGCAGATTGCCCAGGTCATGGCCGGTTACACCCTCGGTGGTGCGGACATGCTGCGTCGGGCCATGGGTAAGAAAAAGCCCGAGGAAATGGCCAAGCAGCGTGGCGGTTTCATTGAGGGTTGCGCCAGCAACAACATCGATGCGGACCTGGCGGGCAACATCTTCGACCTGGTGGAAAAATTTGCCGGTTACGGTTTCAACAAATCCCACTCCGCCGCCTACGGCCTGGTGTCGTACCAGACTGCCTGGCTCAAGGCTCACTACCCGGCGCCCTTCATGGCGGCGGTACTGTCCGCGGATATGCACAACACCGACAAGGTCGTGACCTTAATCGAGGAAGTGCGGACCATGAAACTGCGCCTCGATGCGCCAGACGTAAACACTTCCGAATTCAAGTTCACGGTGAACGATGAAGGTCGCATCGTTTATGGCCTTGGCGCGATCAAAGGGGTGGGCGAGGGACCGGTGGAAGCCATCACCGAAGCCCGTGCTGAGGGGCCGTTCAAGGACCTGTTCGATTTCTGTGCCCGGGTCGACCTCAAGCGCATTAACAAACGGACCCTGGATGGTCTGATTCGCAGTGGTGCCCTGGACCGTCTCGGCCCGCACTTCTTCGACGAGCCCAAGGCCTACCAGGCCAACATCGACCAGAACCGCGCGGTACTGCTGGCCGCCATGGAAGAGGCGATCAAGGCGGCGGAGCAAACTGCCCGTACCCACGACAGCGGCCACGCCGACCTGTTTGGCGGGGTGTTCGTCGATGAGGACGCGGATGTCTACGCCAACCATCGCAAGGCCAAGGAACTGACCCTCAAGGAGCGCCTTAAAGGCGAGAAAGATACCCTCGGCCTGTACCTGACCGGGCACCCGATTGATGAGTATGAAGGCGAGATCCGCCGCTTCGCTCGTCAGCGCATCATTGACCTGAAACCGGCCCGGGATACCCAGACGGTAGCGGGCATGATCATTGCCCTGCGGGTGATGAAGAACAAAAAGGGCGACAAGATGGGTTTCATCACCCTCGACGACCGTTCGGGGCGGATCGAGGCCTCCTTGTTTGCCGATGCCTTCCACTCGGCCCAGTCGCTGTTGCAGACCGACGCCATGGTGGTGGTGGAAGGCGAGGTGAGCAACGACGACTTCTCCGGCGGCCTGCGTTTGCGGGTCAAGCGGGTGATGAGCATGGAAGACGCGCGGACCAACCTGGCGGAAAGCCTGCGCCTGAAAGTCCATACCGATGCCCTCAAGGGCGATCAGCTACGCTGGCTGGGTGAGTTGTTCAAGCGTCACCGCGGTGCGTGCCCGATTACCATGGAGTACACCCGTAACGACGCCAAGGCCTTGCTGCAGTTTGGCGAGAACTGGCGGATCGACCCGGCAGACAGCTTGATTCAAGCCCTGCGTGACCAGTTCGGGCGAGACAACGTCTTCCTCCAATACCGTTGACGGTGAGGTGCCATCATTGCGCCTCATCGCCACATGAATTTTTAATCTCGACCTCAACGCGTCCGTCCCTTAAGGTAGGGCGCGAATAGACAACCGGCCGGCCCAAGCCCCCTTGGACGTCGAGCCCAGACGGACGCCTATGAACCCGAATTTTCTTGATTTCGAACAGCCGATCGCCGACCTGCAAGCCAAGATCGAAGAGTTGCGCTTGGTCGGTAATGACAATTCGCTGAATATCGGCGATGAGATTTCCCGCCTGCAGGACAAGAGCAATACCTTGACCGAAGACATCTTCGGCAAGCTCACCAGCTGGCAGATCGCACGTCTGGCGCGGCACCCGCGTCGTCCGTACACCCTGGATTACATCCAGCACATCTTCACCGAGTTCGACGAGCTGCATGGCGATCGCCACTTCTCTGACGACGCCGCGATCGTCGGCGGCGTTGCTCGCCTGGACGAGCAGCCGGTGATGATCATCGGTCATCAGAAAGGCCGCGAAGTGCGCGAGAAGGTACGCCGCAACTTCGGCATGCCGCGTCCGGAAGGCTACCGCAAGGCCTGCCGCCTGATGGAAATGGCCGAACGCTTCAAGATGCCGATCCTGACCTTCATCGACACCCCGGGTGCCTACCCGGGCATCGACGCTGAAGAGCGCAACCAGAGCGAGGCGATTGCCTGGAACCTGCGGGTCATGGCGCGCCTGAAGACCCCGATCATCGCCACCGTGATCGGTGAGGGTGGTTCCGGCGGCGCATTGGCCATTGGCGTCTGCGACCAGTTGAACATGCTGCAATATTCCACTTATGCGGTGATCTCGCCGGAAGGCTGCGCCTCGATCCTGTGGAAAACCTCGGAAAAGGCCGCCGATGCAGCCGAGGCCATGGGCATCACCGCCGAGCGTCTGAAAGGCCTGGGCATTGTCGACAAGGTCATCAGCGAGCCGCTGGGTGGCGCCCATCGTGATCCAGCCGCCGCGGCTGCCTCGATCCGTGCCGAACTCAGCTCGCAGCTGGCAATGCTCAAGGAAATGGATAACGACACCCTGCTGGCCCGTCGTTATGACCGCCTGATGAGCTACGGTCTCTGATCGAGCACTGTTCCCCCTTGTAGGGGTACGCTTGCTCGCGACCCAGGCGCCGCAATCGATCAGATTGCGGCGTCGTCCTTTCTCGAGCACATGCTCCTGCGGGGCTTGAAGCTTCATGAACTCTCTCTCCGCCAAACTCCTAAAAAGCCTGGCGCCCTGGCGTGAAGCCGCTCATTGGCGCATCGCTTTCTCCGGTGGACTTGATTCCACTGTCCTGCTGCATCTCCTTGTCGATCTGGCGCATCAACATGGCCTTCCACGGCTCACGGCTGTGCATGTTCATCACGGTCTGCAAGCGGCGGCGGATGCTTGGCCGGCCCACTGTCAGGCGATCTGTGCTGCCCTGGGTGTGCCGTTGCAGGTGATTCATGTCCAGGTGCGGGCCGGTTCCAGTCTCGAAGGGGCTGCCCGGGAGGCGCGTTATGGGGCATTCGAGCGCTTGACCGCTGCCAATGAGTTGCTGCTGACAGCCCAGCATCGTGATGATCAGGCCGAAACCCTGTTGTTTCGACTGTTGCGCGGTGCTGGCGTCCGGGGGCTATCGGCAATGCCGGAAAGCCGACCTTTGGGCGCAGGGCACCTGTTGCGGCCTTTGCTTGGCGTGTCCCGTGCCGAACTTGGACGTTACGCCGCCGAGCATTGCCTGAGCTGGGTCCAGGATCCTTCAAATGCCGATCATCAATATTCGCGCAATTATCTGCGGCATCAGGTGATGCCGTCGTTGATTGCTCGCTGGCCTCAGGCCGCGACCGGCATGAGTCGCAGCGCCGCCCACCTGAGAGAAGCACAGGGCCTGCTCGATGAGCTGGCGATGATGGATCTGGCGCCAGCCGAGGTGGAGAGCGACTTTCCCTGGCTGGACTTGCCGTCACTGGCCCTTGCTCCTTTGCAGTCGTTATCCCCGGCCCGGCAGCGCAACGTCTTGAGTCACTGGCTGAGCAAGCGTGGCCGTTTACCGGACACCGATCATTGGGCCGGCTGGGAGAGTCTGCGGGATGCCAGCGCGCAGGGGCATCCTCGATGGTGTCTGGCCGACGGCGAAGTGCATCGCGCGGGAGGGCGAATCTGGTGGCTGTCTGGTGCTTGGTTGCAGCAGGTGAAAAGCGGGATCGAATGGCAGGATCCGGGCAGTCCGTTGCAGTTGCCTAACAATGGCCAGGTGTTTTTCGTCGGCTCGGCGCCCCAGGGCCCGTTGCACATCCGTTATCGGCAGGGTGGGGAAGTCATGCAGGTGGCCGGACGTGGTCATCGTGACCTGAAGCGTCTGCTCAACGAGGCCGGACTACCGAGCTTCGTCCGTGGCAGATTGCCGCTGCTGTACCAGGATGAGCGGTTGCTGGCAGTGGCAAACCTGCCGGCGCTTGCGGCAAATCCCCAGGCCGACTGGCAATTGCATTGGCGACCACTGACCAGCGATCAAGGTTTGAGCTGAAAGGGGCTTTCCGGTAGACTACGCTCCCTTCTTGATACAACTTCTGTGGATTCGCCTGAATTGCAGGAGTTGCCGATTACCAAGCAGTCTTTGCTGGGCGATTCCAAAAAATGTGTAGCGAGCAACCTACCGGTGTTTTTGCATCCGGTCTGTCACCACGCGGCGGTTTTTTTGAAAGGTGCACTGTGATTAATGCAGGTGATCGGGGGCTTCGGCCTTCCTTCGCTTTCCCCGGCGGCACTGACCGCTTTAACGCAGACTTCTAGGGTTTTTCATGACGCGCTACATATTCGTCACGGGCGGTGTTGTTTCTTCATTGGGGAAAGGCATTGCCTCGGCTTCATTGGCGGCCATCCTGGAGGCGCGGGGGCTTAAGGTCACCATGCTCAAGCTGGACCCGTACATCAACGTCGACCCGGGCACCATGAGCCCGTTCCAGCACGGTGAAGTGTTCGTCACCCACGACGGCGCCGAGACCGACCTGGACCTGGGCCACTACGAGCGGTTCATCCGCACGACCATGACCCAGAACAACAACTTCACCACTGGCCGTGTCTACGAGCACGTGCTGCGCAAGGAGCGCCGTGGTGATTACCTGGGCGCCACCATCCAGGTGATTCCGCACATCACCGACGAGATCAAGCGTCGCATCATCAAGGGCGCCGGCGATGCCGACGTGGCCCTGGTGGAAATCGGCGGTACCGTGGGCGACATCGAGTCGCAACCGTTCCTTGAAGCCATCCGCCAACTGCGGGTCGAAGTCGGCTCCAAGCGCGCGATGCTGATGCACCTGACCCTGGTTCCGTACATCGCCACCGCTGGCGAGACCAAGACCAAGCCGACCCAACACTCGGTGAAGGAACTGCGCTCCATTGGTCTGCAGCCTGACGTGCTGATCTGCCGCTCCGACCATCCGGTGGATGTGTCCTCGCGTCGCAAGATCGCCCTGTTCACCAACGTTGAAGAGCGTGCGGTGATCTCCCTGGAAGACGTCGACACCATCTACAAGATCCCGGCCGTACTGCACGCCCAGGGTCTGGACGATTTCGTCGTCGAGCGTTTCGGCCTGCAATGCAACGGCGCCGATCTGTCCGAGTGGGAAAAGGTGGTAGACGCCAAGCTCAACCCTGAGCATGAAGTCACCATCGCCATGGTCGGCAAGTACATGGAACTGCTGGACGCCTACAAGTCGCTGATCGAAGCGATGAGTCACGCCGGCATCACCAACCGCACCAAGGTCAACCTGCGCTATATCGATTCCGAAGACATCGAGAACCAAGGCACCGCGCTGCTGGAAGGCGTTGATGCGATCCTGGTCCCGGGCGGTTTCGGCCTGCGTGGCGTGGAAGGCAAGATCACTGCAGTGCAATACGCCCGCGAGAACAAGGTGCCGTACCTGGGTATCTGCCTGGGCATGCAAGTAGCGGTCATCGAGTTCGCCCGTAACGTCATGGGCTGGAAAGATGCCAACTCCACCGAATTCGATCGCACCAGCGGTCACCCGGTCGTCGGTCTGATCACCGAGTGGGAAGACGCCACCGGCGCTGTCGAAGTGCGTAACGAAGCGTCCGATCTGGGTGGCACCATGCGTCTGGGCGCCCAGGAATGCTTGCTGGAAGCGGGCTCCAAGGTCCACGACTGCTACGCCAAGGACGTGATCATCGAGCGTCACCGTCACCGTTACGAAGTGAACAACAAGCTGCTGCCACAGCTGATCGAGGCTGGCCTGAAGATCTCTGGTCGCTCGGGCGACGGCGCGCTGGTTGAAGTGGTCGAAGCTGCGGATCATCCATGGTTCGTCGCTTGCCAGTTCCACCCTGAGTTCACCTCGACGCCACGTGACGGTCACCCACTGTTCAGCGGTTTCGTCAAAGCAGCATTGGCTCAACACCAGAAGAAGGCTTGAACCTGATGGCGCAGAAGATCATCCGCGTAGGCAACATCGAGATCGCCAACGACAAGCCGATGGTGCTGTTCGGCGGCATGAACGTGCTGGAAAGCCGCGACATGGCGATGCAGGTCTGTGAAGAGTACGTACGGGTTACCGAGAAGCTCGGTATTCCCTACGTGTTCAAGGCCAGCTTCGACAAGGCCAACCGTTCGTCGGTGACTTCTTATCGTGGTCCTGGCCTGGAAGAGGGCATGCGGATTTTCGAAGACGTGAAGCAGGCCTTCGGCGTGCCGATCATCACCGATGTCCACGAGCCGGCCCAGGCCGCCGTGGTTGCCGAAGTCTGCGACATCATCCAGTTGCCGGCGTTTCTCTCGCGGCAGACCGACCTGGTGGTGGCCATGGCCAAGACCGGCGCGGTGATCAACATCAAGAAGGCCCAGTTTCTCGCGCCTCAGGAAATGAAACACATCCTGAGCAAGTGTGAAGAGGCGGGTAATGATCAGTTGATCCTCTGCGAGCGCGGTTCCAGCTTCGGTTACAACAACCTGGTGGTGGACATGCTCGGCTTCGGCATCATGAAGCAGTTCGAGTACCCGGTGTTCTTTGACGTGACCCATGCCCTGCAGATGCCGGGCGGTCGCGCCGACTCCGCTGGTGGTCGTCGGGCTCAGGTCACCGACTTGGCCAAGGCCGGCATGAGCCAGTCCTTGGCCGGCCTGTTTCTGGAAGCCCACCCGGATCCGGACAACGCCAAGTGCGACGGCCCTTGTGCTTTGCGCCTGGACAAGCTTGAGCCGTTCCTGGCTCAGCTCAAGGCTCTGGACGAGCTGGTCAAGAGTTTCCCCACGGTAGAAACCGCGTAAAACCGGCGACTTCCTCTGTAGGAGCCGGCTGGCCGGCGAAGGTGTCCTCGCGGGCCCGTTCGCCAGCCAGCCGGCTCCTACAAGAATGCAATTTGACCCACAAGTTATAAATCGAGCGGTACTCAGCGTTTTCGTCAACTTTGGAGTGTTTACAACAATGGCAAAAATCGTCGACATCAAAGGTCGTGAAGTTCTCGACTCCCGTGGCAACCCCACTGTCGAAGCGGACGTGCTTCTCGACAACGGCATCATCGGCAGTGCTTGCGCGCCGTCCGGTGCCTCCACCGGCTCGCGCGAAGCGCTGGAGCTGCGTGATGGCGACAAGAGCCGTTACCTGGGCAAGGGCGTGCTCAAGGCGGTAGCCAACATCAACGGTCCGATCCGCGACCTGTTGCTGGGTAAAGACCCGATCGACCAGAAAGCGCTGGATCAGGCGATGATCAAGCTCGACGGTACCGAGAACAAGGCCTCCCTGGGCGCCAACGCCATCCTCGCCGTGTCCCTGGCCGCGGCCAAGGCTGCCGCCCAGGACCAGGACCTGCCGCTGTACGCTCACATCGCCAACCTCAACGGCACCCCAGGCGTCTACTCGATGCCGGTACCGATGATGAACATCATCAACGGTGGCGAGCACGCCGATAACAACGTCGACATCCAGGAGTTCATGGTGCAGCCGGTCGGCGCCAAGTCCTTCTCGGAAGGTCTGCGCATGGGCACCGAGATTTTCCATCACCTCAAAGCCGTGCTGAAGGCCCGTGGCCTGAACACCGCTGTGGGCGATGAAGGTGGCTTCGCCCCGAACCTGGCTTCCAACGAAGATGCGCTGAAAGTCATCTCCGAGGCCGTGGCCAATGCCGGTTACACCCTGGGCACCGACGTGACCCTGGCTCTGGACTGCGCCGCCAGCGAGTTCTACGAAGACGGCAAGTACAACCTGTCCGGCGAAGGCCAGGTGTTCACCGCCGAAGGTTTTGCCGAGTACCTCAAAGGCCTGACTCAGCGCTACCCGATCATCTCCATCGAAGACGGCCTGGATGAGTCCGACTGGGCTGGCTGGAAGATCCTCACCGACAAGATCGGCGACAAGGTGCAACTGGTCGGTGACGACCTGTTCGTGACCAACACCAAGATCCTGAAAGAAGGCATCGACAAGAAGATCGCCAACTCGATCCTGATCAAGTTCAACCAGATCGGCACCCTGACCGAAACCCTGGAAGCCATCCAGATGGCCAAGGCTGCCGGTTACACCGCCGTGATTTCGCACCGTTCCGGCGAAACCGAAGACTCGACCATCGCCGACTTGGCCGTGGGCACCTCGGCTGGCCAGATCAAGACCGGCTCCCTGTGCCGTTCCGACCGCGTATCCAAGTACAACCAATTGCTGCGTATCGAAGAGCAATTGAACGGCAAGGCCAAGTACAACGGTCGCAGCGAGTTTCGCGGCTAAGCCGTAGATGGTAAAAAGACACCGGATTGTGTCGGGAAAATCGCTACAGCGAGTTTTTTGCCACTAATCTGATGCCTTAAGAGCACAAGCCTGGTTCTTCCAGGCTTCGTGCTATCAGTAGGTCCGAAGTTGTTGGCATGGCTGTCTTTTTTCACTGGATACCCGATATTCGATGCGCAGTCCCAATTGGTTGTTCCTGGTCTTGCTCTTGCTGCTGGCTGGCTTGCAGTACCGCCTGTGGGTGGGGAGCGGCAGCTTGGCCCAGGTAGCTGACCTGACTCAGCAGATTGCCGACCAGCACGCTGAAAACGAGCGTTTGCTGGAGCGAAATCGCGTACTCGATGCGGAAGTCATGGAACTGAAGAAGGGCATGGAGACCGTTGAAGAACGGGCTCGCCACGAATTGGGCATGGTCAAGGAGGGTGAAACCCTCTACCAGTTGGCCCAATGATCGATAGATTGCCGGCCTTCTGGGCCGTGATTCCTGCCGCGGGCGTCGGTGCTCGCATGGCCGCGGATCGTCCCAAGCAGTACCTGCAACTGGGCGGACGCACAATTCTCGAACACAGCCTCGGCTGTTTCCTCGACCATCCTGGCCTCAAGGGGCTGGTGGTCAGCCTGGCGCTGGACGATCCCTACTGGCCAACCCTGGCCTGTGCCCACGACTCGCGGATTCAGCGGGTCGAAGGCGGCGCCGAGCGTTCCGGGTCGGTACTCAATGCCTTGCTTCATCTGCATGCTCAGGGCGCGGCCGATGAGGATTGGGTTCTGGTTCACGATGCCGCACGCCCCAATCTTTCCCGAGATGACCTGGACAAGCTGCTGAGTGAATTGGCGCACGACCCGGTGGGCGGGCTGTTGGCGGTGCCGGCCCGGGACACCCTGAAGCGGATCGACAAGCACGGAAGGGTTTTGGAAACCGTGGATCGCAGCCTGATCTGGCAAGCCTACACACCGCAGATGTTCCGTCTTGGCGCGCTGCACCGCGCCCTGGCTGACAGCCTGGTGGCCGATGTGGCGATCACCGATGAGGCTTCGGCAATGGAATGGGCCGGGCAGGCGCCACGCCTGATCGAAGGCCGTTCCGACAATCTCAAGGTCACTCGCCCCGAGGATCTTGAGTGGCTGCGCCAGCGTTGGTCCAATCGGCGCTGATCGCGGGCGGGCGCTGAACCTTGTAGCCGCTGCCGCAGGCAGCGAACGACTCCGAAGGAGGCGCCGCTCCTGAAACCCCGAAGGCTCTGCGGGCCTTGCCGCAGCCTGCGGCAAGGCTACACATCACGGTATTCCGGGCGTTCGGCCAAGCCCTGCTTGAGATAGTCCACCAGCTTGCGCACTTTCGGCGACAGATGCCGTTGCTGTGGATAGAGCGCCCAGACTGCGGTGTTGGGCGGCTGGTGAGCTTCCAGCAAGGAAACCAGCGTACCGTCCTGCAGGTGCTCCAGAACGTAGTAGTCCGGCAGTTGGCAGAGTCCGACGCCTTGTAACGCCGCGTCCAGCACTGCCTGTCCGCTGTTGCAGCGCCAGTTGCCCTGCACCCTTTGCGAAAATTCGCGCCCGTCGACCTCCAACTGCCAGATATCCGAGCTGCCGATCAGGCAGTTGTGCCGGCTCAATTCCGACAGGCTGTGAGGGCGGCCATAGCGTTCCAGATAGGACGGCGATGCACATAGGTACATGCGGCGTGGTGCCAGGCGAGTGGCGACCAGGCGTGAGTCCTGCAGGCGTCCCAGGCGAATGGCCAGGTCGAGCCCCTCGTGCACCAGGTCCAGGGGACGGTTGCTCAGTTCTATGTCCACCCGCAACTGCGGATAAAGGCTCATGAAACGCGTGACCAGCGGCACGATAAAACGCTCGCCATAGGCCACTGCGCAAGTCATGCGCAGCATGCCCTTGGGCTCGCTGGTCAGGTCCCCCACGGCGCGCAACGCTTCCTCGCGCCCGTCCTGCAAGCGTTGGCAATGCTGGAGAAAGGTCTGCCCGGCCTCGGTCAGGGTGACGCGGCGGGTACTGCGATACAGCAGGCGGGTCTGCAAGCGCTCTTCTAGGCGCACCACCTGGCGGCTGATATGAGATGAGGACACCCCCAGGCGTTCGGCAGCGGCAGTGAACTGGCTGCATTCGGCGACTGCGACAAATTCGTCGATGCCTTCCCAACGGTTTTCGCTCATTGATTATCCCTGCATGGCAATAATGTTTTGCTTTTGCCTGGATTATTCATCGCCTTGCGCTGTTTTACACTCACTGCCTCGTTTTTATTCGCTGGAGAGTCAGGATGATCAAGTCACGTGCTGCCGTAGCCTTCGAGGCCAAGAAGCCCCTGGAAATCGTCGAAGTGGATGTTGCCATGCCCAAGGCCGGCGAAGTGCTGTTGCGGGTTGTCGCTTCCGGCGTCTGCCACACCGACGCCTATACCCTGTCCGGCGCCGACCCGGAAGGTATCTTTCCGGCGATCCTCGGCCATGAGGGTGGTGCAGTGGTGGAAGCGGTGGGCGAGGGCGTGACCTCGGTGGCCGTGGGCGATCATGTGATCCCGCTCTACACCCCGGAATGTGGCAAGTGCAAATTCTGTCTGTCGGGCAAGACCAACCTCTGTCAGGCCATTCGCGCTACCCAGGGCAAAGGCTTGATGCCTGACGGCACCACGCGCTTTTCCTACAAGGGTCAGCCCATTTTCCACTACATGGGTACCTCGACATTCTCCGAGTACACGGTGCTGCCGGAAATCTCCGTGGCCAAGATTCCCAAGGACGCGCCTCTGGAGAAGGTCTGCCTGCTGGGTTGCGGCGTGACCACAGGCATTGGCGCGGTGATCAACACCGCCAAGGTCAAGGCCGGTGACACCGTGGCCATCTTCGGCCTGGGCGGCATTGGCCTGTCGGCGGTAATCGGCGCGGTCAAGGCCAAGGCCGGGCGCATCATCGCCATCGATATCAACCCGGCCAAGTTCGAGATCGCCAAGCAACTGGGCGCCACCGACTGCGTCAACCCCAAGGACTTCGATCGTCCGATCCAGGAGGTCATTGTCGACATGACCGACGGCGGTGTGGATTTCTCCTTCGAATGCATCGGCAACGTACAGTTGATGCGCGCCGCACTGGAATGCTGCCACAAGGGCTGGGGCGAATCGGTGATCATCGGTGTGGCTGGTGCCGGTCAGGAAATATCGACCCGTCCCTTCCAACTGGTGACTGGCCGCGTTTGGCGCGGTTCGGCATTCGGTGGCGTGCGTGGTCGCAGCGAGCTGCCAAGCTACGTGGAAATGTCCCAGACCGGCGAAATCCCGCTGGATACCTTCATTACTCACACCATGGGCCTGGAAGATATCAACAAGGCTTTCGACCTGATGCACGAAGGCAAGAGCATTCGTTCGGTCATTCATTTCTAAGAGCAGCGGCAAGCGGCAAGCCACAAGCACCAAGAGGGGCTTCCCACTTGCTGCTCGTAGCTTGCGGCTTGTGGCTGGAGGTCTGCCATGAGTCTGGAAAACCTTTCCTGCCAGAAGAGCTTCGGCGGCTGGCACAAACGCTACAAGCATCATTCTCAGGTGTTGGGCTGTGACATGGTGTTCGCCGTGTACTTGCCGCCCCAGGCGGAGCTGGGGGGCAAGTTGCCGGTGCTTTACTGGTTGTCCGGCCTGACCTGCACCGACGAGAACTTCATGCAAAAGGCCGGCGCCCAGCGCCTGGCGGCGGAACTGGGCCTGATCATCGTCGCTCCGGATACCAGCCCTCGCGGCGCTGGGGTGCCCGGTGACCCGGAGGGCGCCTGGGACTTTGGCCTGGGGGCCGGGTTCTATCTGAACGCGACACAGGAGCCCTGGGCCCAGCATTATCGGATGCATGACTATGTGGTGAACGAGCTGCCGGAGTTGGTGGAGGCGCACTTTCCCGCGTCGCAGAAACGTGGGATCAGCGGCCACTCCATGGGTGGTCACGGGGCGTTGGTCTGTGCGTTGCGTAATCCCGGTCGCTATCAGTCGGTTTCGGCGTTCGCTCCTATCAGTAATCCCATGGATTGTCCTTGGGGGCAGAAAGCGTTTTCCCGGTATCTGGGGGAAGAGCGCTCACGCTGGCGCGAGTGGGATGCCAGCGTATTGATCGCCGAGGCTACGGAGAAGCTGCCGTTGCTAGTGGATCAGGGGGATCGCGACGATTTCCTTGCCGGCCAGCTCAAGCCTGAAGTTCTGCAGCAAGCGGCAAAGAATGCCGGGCATGAGCTCACGCTGCGCATGCAGCCCGGTTATGACCACAGCTACTTCTTTATCGCCAGCTTTATAGACGATCACTTGCAGCACCATGCACGTGCTCTTAACGCCTAATACCCGCCAAAGCAGGTAGAATCACGCCCTGACTTTTTCGGGGCGTTTTTTTATGCGTATTGGCCACGGCTACGATGTGCACCGTTTCGCTGAGGGCGACTTCATTACTTTGGGTGGTGTGCGTATCGCCCATCATTGCGGCTTGCTCGCCCACTCCGACGGTGATGTGTTGTTGCACGCACTCAGTGATGCCCTGCTGGGCGCCGCGGCGCTGGGGGATATCGGCAAGCATTTTCCGGACACCGATCCGCAGTTCAAAGGTGCCGACAGCCGCGTCCTGCTGCGTCATGTTGTCGCGCTGATCCATGCCAAAGGCTGGAAGGTCGGCAACGTCGACAACACCATCGTCGCCCAGGCCCCAAAAATGGCGCCTCATATTGAAACCATGCGGGCCTTGATTGCCGAGGACCTGCAAGTCGAACTGGATCAAGTGAACGTGAAGGCCACCACCACTGAAAAACTCGGTTTCGTCGGTCGCGAGGAAGGTATCGCGGTGCACTCCGTGGCCTTGTTGCTGCGCCCATGAATGAACTGCAACTGTTGGGCCCGCGGGCCTATGGTGATGCCCTGGGCAGCGCGGTGCTCAAGGCTACTGCCGAAGATTTCCAGGTCGATGAAGTGCTCGATATCCCGCTGAGCGGTGAAGGCGAGCACCTGTGGCTGTGGGTGGAAAAGCGTGGCTTGAACACCGAAGAGGCCGCGCGGCGGATTGCCAAGGCCGCCGGAGTGTCGTTGCGCACCGTGAGCTACGCCGGGCTCAAGGATCGCCAGGCGCTGACTCGCCAATGGTTCAGTGTGCAACTACCGGGCAAGGCTGATCCGGATCTTGGCGCGGCGGAAAACCACACCCTGAAAATCCTCAAGGCCACCCGCCACAAGCGCAAGCTACAGCGTGGAGCCCATGCGGCCAACGGTTTTACCCTGCGTCTCACAGAGCTTACGGCGGACCATTCGGCCATTGATGAGCGTTTGCAGCAGATTGCCCAGTTTGGGATTCCCAACTATTTCGGCGCCCAGCGTTTTGGCCACGACGGCGGCAATCTAGTGGATGCCCGCGGCTGGGCCGCGCGCCAGGCACTGCCAGAGCAGCGCAATGTGCGTTCGCGGTTGTTGTCTACAGCCCGCAGCTACTTGTTCAACCAGGTGCTGGCAGCACGGGTGGCGGACGGCAGCTGGCAGCAGGCGCAGATAGGTGACCTGCTGGCGTTTACCGACAGTCGCAGCTTTTTCATGGCCGGGCCTGATGAATGCTCGGACCCACGCCTGGCGATTCTCGACCTGCACCCCACCGGGCCGCTGTGGGGGGAGGGTGTTTCTCCGGCGGGCGGTGTATCCCATGAGCTTGAGCAACAGATTGCCGATCGTGAGGCGGCACTGTGCGATTGGCTGATTAAAGCCGGCATGAGCCACGAACGACGCATCCTGCGGCTGCCCATTGGCGGTTTGACGTGGCATTATCCCGAGCCTGACATTCTGCAACTGGAATTCGTCCTGCCGGCCGGGTGTTTCGCCACCGCATTGGTGCGTGAACTCGTCGATCTGGTGCCGGTGGGGCAGACGGACAGCTCATGCGTATTCTGATTTCTAACGATGATGGGGTAACTGCACCCGGTATCGCCGCGCTGCATGCTGCGTTGGCGGATTACGCCGAGTGTGTGGTTATCGCACCGGATCAAGACAAAAGCGGCGCCAGCAGTTCGCTGACGCTCGACCGTCCGTTGCATCCGCATACCCTCGGCAATGGCTTCATCAGTATCAATGGCACACCGACCGACTGTGTTCACCTTGGGCTTAACGGCCTGTTGGAGCATGAGCCGGACATGGTGGTGTCGGGAATCAACCTGGGGGCCAACCTCGGTGATGACGTGCTGTATTCCGGAACGGTCGCCGCTGCGCTTGAAGGACGTTTCCTGCAGCGCCCGGCGATTGCCTTTTCGCTGGTGTCGAGGCAGGTAGAAAACCTTGCCACGGCTGCCCATTTCGCGCGCAAGCTGGTACAGGCTCAGGGCTTGCTGGATTTGCCACCACGGACGGTGTTGAACGTGAATATTCCCAATCTGCCGCTTAATCATATCCGTGGCATACAGCTGACCCGCCTGGGCCATCGCGCGCGCGCAGCGGCTCCCATGAAGGTCGTCGATCCCCGTGGCAAGTCGGGTTACTGGATTGCCGCCGCAGGGGACGCTGAAGATGGCGGTCCAGGTACTGACTTCCATGCTGTCATGCAAGGTTATGTGTCGATCACGCCGTTACAGCTCGATCGCACCTTCAATGAGGCGTTCAGGAGTCTGGATGGTTGGTTGGAGGGGCTGCGCTGATGGCTCGTGAGCAGGACGATTTGCTACGACGGGGAATAGGCATGACTTCCCAGCGAACCCGCGAGCGCCTGATCCAACGGCTTTACGATGAGGGCCTGTCCAATCCCCAGGTATTGGAAGTCATTCGTCGTACACCACGGCATCTGTTCGTTGATGAGGCTCTAGCGCACCGTGCCTATGAAGACACAGCGCTGCCCATCGGCCATAACCAGACGATCTCCCAGCCTTATATGGTGGCTCGCATGAGCGAGTTGCTGTTGGCGGCAGGTCCGCTGGACAAAGTGCTGGAGATCGGTACCGGTTCCGGCTACCAGACGGCAGTACTGTCGCAGTTGGTTGAGCGGGTGTTTTCGGTGGAGCGGATCAAGGTCCTGCAGGATCGGGCCAAGGAGCGTCTGCAGGAATTGAACCTGCGTAATGTGGTGTTCCGCTGGGGCGATGGTTGGGAGGGCTGGCCAGCGTTGGCGCCTTACAACGGCATCATCGTCACCGCCGTGGCTACCGATATTCCTCAGGCACTGCTTGATCAACTGGCGCCTGGTGGGCGCCTGGTCATTCCAGTGGGAGCCGGAGAAGTACAGCAGTTGATGCTGATCATTCGTGAAGAACATGGCTTTGCCCGACATGTCCTGGGGGCGGTGCGGTTTGTGCCGTTGCTCAATGGGCCACTGGCCTGAGCATTTATCGCCGCGTGGGTGAATTCTGTTTGCCGGGTTGTGTCTTATTGCCGTATTGATCGGCAATGAGTAGGACGGCGATCAATGGCAACCTCTTCTGACTGTGTGTTGCGCTTTGCCAGCCGTAAAGCGCCTGCCTCCAGTTATACTTGCGTCATTTCATGCCTGAGCCAGGCAATTAATATCGTCAACCACCATAAAGGGAGCGGCGGGTGAGTCTCACAGTCATTGCGCAGCGTATGGGTATAACAAGCTTTCAGCGACTGATGATTGGCCTTGTCTTGAGTTCCTTGTTGGTCGGTTGCTCCAGCACCAAGTCCAGCAGTGTGGGTGTGGTTGAACGCAGTAATAATGCGGCGCCTCAGCGTCCAACTGTGACCACGGGACAGTATGTAGTACGTCGCGGGGATACGCTGTTCTCCATCGCGTTTCGCTACGGCTGGGATTACAAGGCGTTGGCTGCTCGTAACAATATTGCCGAGCCCTATACCATCCATCCTGGGCAAACCATTCGTTTTGATGGTCGCACGGGTGTTGCGCCGACAACTGTGGTTACCAGCACCCAGTCTGGTGCATCGTCCTCCAGCAAGACCACGGTTATTCGTCGTCCGGCGGGGGCAACGACAGCCACCGCAACGGGCACTTCTACAGCTACTGCAAGCAAGCCGGCGCCCGCTCCGGTTACGCCTGCAGGCCCCGCTCCGACGGGCTGGGGCTGGCCTTCCAATGGTGTTCTGATTGGAAAATTCTCTTCAAACGGTAGTTTGAATAAAGGCATTGATATCGCCGGGGATTTGGGACAGCCTGTTTTAGCTGCGTCTGATGGGACGGTGGTTTACGCCGGGAGTGGCTTAAGGGGCTACGGCGAATTAGTCATCATCAAACACAACGAAACCTACGTCAGTGCTTACGGCCACAACCGCAAGCTATTGGTTCGGGAGGGACAGCAGGTCAAAGTCGGACAGACAATTGCCGAGATGGGATCAACTGGTACAGACCGGGTGAAACTGCACTTTGAGATTCGCCGACAAGGTAAACCTGTAGATCCGCTGCAATTCCTGCCACGTCGTTGATCCGTTACCAGCCTGTTCCGCTCACGTAGAGGGAACAGGCTCCAGCGTTGCCAAGGATTAAGGCGACGCTTGAGCCTGAGGTCGAACTCACCAAAGGACTATAACAATGGCTCTCAGTAAAGAAGTGCCGGAGTTTGACATCGACGATGAAGTTCTCCTTATGGAGAGCAGCATCGATATGGATTCGATGTCGAATAATGAGGGGGCAACTCCACCTTCCGTTCGCGCCAAATCCAAAAGCTCCGCTTCAGTTAAGCAACACAAGTACATTGATTACACGCGTGCCCTCGATGCAACGCAGTTGTACCTCAATGAAATCGGCTTTTCTCCATTGCTCTCTCCTGAAGAGGAAGTGCACTTTGCGCGTTTGTCGCAGAGTGGCGACCCCGCCGGGCGCAAGCGCATGATTGAAAGTAACTTGCGACTGGTGGTGAAAATTGCCCGGCGCTATGTCAATCGTGGATTGTCGCTGCTGGACCTGATCGAAGAGGGTAACCTCGGCCTGATCCGGGCAGTGGAGAAGTTCGACCCGGAACGCGGCTTCCGCTTTTCGACCTACGCCACCTGGTGGATTCGCCAGACCATCGAACGGGCGATCATGAATCAAACCCGGACCATTCGGTTGCCGATTCATGTGGTCAAAGAGCTTAACGTCTACTTGCGCGCCGCCCGTGAGTTGACGCAAAAACTCGATCATGAACCCTCTCCCGAAGAAATCGCCAACCTGCTGGAGAAGCCGGTGGCTGAAGTCAAACGCATGCTCGGTCTGAATGAGCGGGTTTCTTCGGTTGATGTCTCGCTGGGACCGGATTCGGATAAAACCCTGCTGGATACCTTGACTGACGATCGTCCAACGGATCCTTGTGAACTGTTGCAGGACGATGATCTGTCGCAAAGCATCGATCAATGGCTGTCCGAATTGACTGAAAAGCAGCGTGAAGTGGTGGTTCGCCGCTTTGGCCTGCGAGGTCATGAGAGCAGCACTCTTGAAGATGTTGGCCTGGAGATTGGCCTGACCCGTGAGCGGGTTCGACAAATCCAGGTTGAAGGCCTCAAGCGCCTGCGAGAGATCCTTGAAAAGAATGGGTTGTCCAGTGAGTCTCTATTTCAGTAGCTTCTGGAACTGACTCGCAAGAGCCCCGATCTATTCGGGGCTTTTTATTGCTTGATTATTTTGATTCTGAGCTTTGGGATTCTGGTCAGGGTTGGGATTACTCTTCACTGGCGTGTAAGCAATAGATTACGTTTTCGTAAGTGTTCGGTTCTCGATTGCTTCAGACTTGCCTGAAATGTTTTAAGTGATTTTTTATGTTTTTGATTTATAAGTATTTTTTAAGTCTTTCTGTTTGTGTTCGACAAGTTTTCCGGGGAATAGTGCGATTGCTCTTACCAGGGAATTCTCTAATATCAGCCCTGTGTCGACGGATAGACACAGCCATCAAGGATGATGGTCAGGACATCGCAGGAAGCGATTCATCAGGACGATGAAAAGGAACACAGGGACTAGGGAAAAATGTGGGCGGGTCATACCGCCCCTTTTTTTTGCCTGTCGAAAAGTCCCGAGGACAAGAGCCCTATTCCCAGAAATGCAAAAAGGCCCGCAAGGGGCCTTTTCAGGAACGCGGGGGCAATCAGCGTTCGAGGTCTTTGATCTTGCCTTTGACGCCATCCCACTCTGCGGCATCCGGCAACGATTCTTTCTTTTCAGTGATATTCGGCCAGATCTCTGCCAGCTCGACGTTCAGCTGAATGAACTCCTGCATCTCCTCCGGGACTTCATCCTCGGAGAAAATGGCTACAGCCGGGCATTCAGGCTCGCACAGCGCGCAGTCAATGCACTCATCCGGGTGAATCACCAGGAAGTTCGGCCCTTCGTAAAAGCAGTCCACCGGACAGACTTCTACGCAGTCGGTGTACTTGCACTTGATGCAGTTGTCGGTGACGACGAAGGTCATTTCTAATTCTCTCCTCAGGCGGCGGCAGCGGAGCCCCTACATGACGGGGTCGCCAGGTTTGGGAGCGATAGTCTGCGAACCAGGCTAATAGTCCGCAGCATCCCAAACCGCGCGAGATTCTAACAGCTTGAAGGCGTTCGCGTTAGATGCGTGTCTTCAATGTATAGAGCATTTCCAGTGCCCGGCGTGGCGTCAGGTCATCCAGATCCAGTTTGGCCAGTTCCTCGAGGACTGGGTGCGGCAGGCTGGCAAACAGGTCGCTTTGCTGCGGAACCGAGGCTTTGCCTGGCGCGGGGCGTGGCGTTTCATGGGGCAGGCTGGTGGTCTCCAGGCGGCTCAAATGTTCACGGGCTCGCCCGATGACGGCGCTGGGAACCCCCGCCAGCTGGGCTACCGCCAGGCCATAGCTCTGGCTGGCAGGGCCGGGCAATACATGGTGCAGGAAGACGATGCGCTCGTTGTGCTCAGTGGCATTGAGGTGCACGTTGGCCACCAGCGGCTCGCTTTCCGGCAGTACGGTCAGTTCAAAATAGTGGGTGGCGAACAGGGTGTAGGCCCGCAGATGGGCGAGACGTTCTGCCGCAGCCCAGGCCAGGGAAAGTCCGTCGAAAGTACTGGTGCCGCGGCCCACTTCGTCCATCAGCACCAGGCTGCGTTCAGTGGCGTTGTGCAGGATGTTCGCGGTTTCACTCATTTCCACCATGAAGGTCGAGCGACCGCCGGCCAGGTCGTCGCTAGAGCCGATCCGAGTAAAGATCCGATCCACCAGGGACAGCTCGCAGCTCGCCGCCGGGACAAAACTGCCGATATGGGCCAGCAGTACGATCAGCGCAGTCTGGCGCATGTAGGTGGATTTACCGCCCATGTTAGGACCGGTGATCACCAGCATCCGGGTGTTGTCGTCCAGATTCAGGTCGTTGGCCACAAAAGGTGTGGTCAATACTTGCTCCACCACCGGGTGACGGCCCTGGGTGATGCGCATGCAAGGCTCGCTGACAAAACGCGGGCAATTGAGGTCCAGGTTCAGCGCGCGTTCGGCCAGATTGCTCAGCACGTCCAGTTCCGCCAGGGCACCGGCGGTATCCTGCAGCGGCGGCAGATGGCTGATCAGGGTTTCCAGCAGCGCATCGTAGAGCATCTTTTCCCGGGCCAGGGCGCGGCTCTTGGCCGACAGCGCCTTGTCTTCAAACTCCTTGAGTTCCGGAGTGATGAAGCGCTCGGCGCCCTTCAGGGTCTGGCGACGAATGTAATCCGCCGGTGCCTGCTCGGCCTGTTTGCTCGGCAGCTCGATGAAGTAGCCATGAATGCGGTTATAGCCGACTTTGAGGTTGGCCAGGCCGGTACGGGCTTTTTCCCGCGCTTCCAGATCGATCAGGAATTGCCCGGCGTTCTCGCTCAACGATTGCAGTTCGTCGAGCTCGGCGTCGTAGCCGGTCTTGAGCACGCCGCCGTCGCGGATCACCGCCGGCGGGTTGTCTATGATCGCTTTGGCCAGCAACGCGGCCAGTTCCGGGTAGGTGCTGGTGGTGACTGCCAATTGCTTGAGGTGCTCTGCCTCCAGTTCGGTCATCGCCTCTTGCAGCTCTGGCAAGGCTGCCAGGGCATCACGCAGGCGGGCCAGGTCCCGCGGGCGGGCGTTACGCAAGCCGATTCGCGCGAGAATCCGCTCGATATCGCCGATTTCCTTCAACTGCGGCTGCAGCCGTTCGAAACGGTAGCCGTCCAGCAGGCAGGTGATCGATGACTGACGCGCCTGCAAGACCTTGAGATCCCGCAGCGGGCGGTTCAGCCAGCGGGTCAGCAGGCGGCTGCCCATGGCGGTCTGGCAGCGATCGACTACCGATTGCAGGGTGTTGTCGCGTCCACCGGCCAGGTTGGTGTCCAGCTCCAGGTTGCGGCGACTGGCACCGTCCAGCACCACCGTGTCGTCCAGGCGTTCGTGCCGCAGGCTGCGCAAGTGGGGCAGGGCGGTGCGCTGGGTTTCCTTGGCGTAGCTCAACAGGCATCCGGCGGCGCCGATGGCCAGGGTCAGGGTCTCGCAACCAAAGCCCTTGAGGTCTTGGGTAGAGAATTGCTGGCAGAGGCTCTTGTGGGCCGAGTCGCGCTCGAAGTCCCAGGGGGCGCGACGTCGAACACCCCGGCGCTTTTCCGCCGGCAGGCCTTGTGGCCAGTCATCAGGGATCAGCAGCTCCACTGGATTGATGCGTTCCAGCTCCGCCAGCAAGTTCTCCCAACCCTTGATTTCCAGGACACTGAAATTGCCGCTGGTGATGTCCAGCACCGCCAGGCCGAACAAGCGCTCATCACCCAGTACGGCCGCGATCAGGTTGTCGCGGCGCTCATCCAGCAGGGCTTCGTCGCTGACGGTGCCCGGGGTAATGATGCGCACCACCTGACGTTCCACGGGGCCTTTGCTGGTGGCCGGATCACCCACTTGCTCGCAGATGACCACCGACTCGCCGAGCTTCACCAGCTTGGCCAGGTAACCTTCGGCGGCGTGGTAGGGAATGCCACACATGGGAATCGCCTGTCCCGCCGACTGTCCGCGTGCCGTCAGGGTGATGTCCAGCAGCTTGGCGGCCTTCTTTGCGTCTTCATAGAAGATCTCGTAGAAGTCGCCCATGCGGTAGAACATCAGTTGATCAGGGTGCTGGTTCTTGAGGCGCCAGTACTGCTGCATCATCGGCGTGTGGGAGGACAGATCGGAGGTATTTTTACTCATTGGTATTTAGGCGGATTCGTTGAATGGGTGAAGCAAAGGAGCGCTGGGCCCGGCTTTTTGCAGATGGCGGCAAGGTTACCATGGGCGCCCTGGCCTCGCAGACACCAAGGCACTACTGCGTTTGTCCGGTAAATGCAGCACAAATATGCAAAACAGCATTTGTCATGGGCTAAAAGTTCGAGCACTATGCGTTCTATGCAAATACGCAATGTTTCTACCGTCTTAAGAGAGCTGCTGGATCGTGATGGAATCTCCCCCACGGAGCTTCACCGTCGGACTGGTGTGCCTCAATCCACCCTCTCGCGGATTCTCAGCGGGAAGATCGTCGATCCTTCGGATAAACACATCTCGCGGATCGCTGAATACTTCCAGGTGAGCACCGACCAATTGCGCGGGCGCGTGGATATCGCGCCTGCCCGGGTTGCTGCGCCCCGCGACGAGATTCATTCGGAACTCAAGGACATAAGCCTGTGGGACGACGATACCCCTGTCGATGACGACGAGGTGTCGGTTCCTTTTCTGCGTGAGGTTGAATTGGCTGCTGGATCAGGAAGATTCGTCATCGAGGAGAGCGAGCGCGCCAGCCTGCGCTTCGGCAAGCGCAGCCTGCGGCACAACGGCGTGCAGTTCGATCAGGCCAAATGCGTCACGGTGCGGGGCAACAGTATGTTGCCGGTGCTGCGCGATGGTGCCACGGTCGGGGTCAATGCCGGCAAGTGTGCCATCGGCGATATCGTCGATGGCGACCTGTATGCGATCAACCACAATGGCCAACTGCGAGTGAAGCAGCTTTATCGCCTGCCCACCGGGATTCGCCTGCGCAGCTTCAACCGCGATGAGCATCCGGATGAGGACTACAGCTTCCAGGAAATCCAGGAGGAGCAGATCAGCATCCTCGGTCACGTCTTCTGGTGGGGCATGTACGCCCGCTAAGCCATCACTGTCAGACAAAGCCCGCCACTGAGCGGGCTTTTTTTCGCCCTCGAAAAATCCCTACCGCCCTGCATCTATGCGGCTCTTATGCACTTGCGCAATTCGTATGCATAAATAAATGCATTTACGCATTGACTGCATATGCATGAATGCATATTATCCATCTCAAGCCGTTCAACAACGGCTGCAACGACGCTCTTTAGTGGCAAAGCAAAGGCAGCGATGAACCGGCCTCGACGGTTCAGAGGGTTGGCAACTGACCCGGGTGTGCAGCGTAAAGCACCAGAAGCAGTTATCCGGCGGACAGGGTCGCGGTCGGAGGAACAATTTGAATGGGTCCGTACCGCACCAGTCGTGCCGAAAGACCAAGGTTTGCATTACTGAAAAGCCCGGGCGACCGGGCTTTTTGGAATGCCTGCCTAACGTGGGCCACCAACAGACAGGGACCCCTTGAAACATCGTTATCAGCCTTCTATCAACTGGCCATCTCGCTGGCCTCAATCCGCACGGGAGACGTGAATGACAAACGAGCAACAAGCGTTGCTGGACATGCCGATCTGGCTGGTCATCGTCCTGGCGCTGGTCGGTGGCGTTTCCGGCGAAATGTGGCGCGCCGACAAGGAGGGCGCTCGTGGCTGGTCGCTGCTGCGGCGCCTGGCGCTGCGCTCCGGAGCCTGCGTGGTGTGCGGGGTCTCGGCGATCATGCTGCTGTATGCCGCCGGCGTCTCGATCTGGACCGCCTGCGCCTTCGGCTGCCTGACCGCCATGGCCGGCGCTGACGTCGCCATCGGCCTTTATGAGCGCTGGGCGGCCAAGCGCATCGGGGTTTGCGAACCGCCGTCACGGGATTCGAACTCGGATCAGCGCTGATCCGCTCCGGCCTTTCAAAAGGTCCACTGGACTTGAGCCCGAAGGCTGGACCGCCTCGACCTTATTCTGGAACTAGACAATGAACGAACTGACCCAGCTAAAAGACGCCATCACGTCCACGATCAAGCTGGCGATGCCCCATCTGCAGACGGTTGAGGCATTCCCCAAGGCGTTTGAAGGCGCCACTGAGCCGGCGCTCTACTTTGCCGTCACCGGCCTGGACCAGGCAGCCGACCCGGGTGACGGTCGCTGCTGCATGCGGGCCACTTTGGAGGCCCGGGTACGGGTTGACCCCGAACTTGCACAGGCACCTTTGCAGGCGGCCATTCTGGCGGCTCAGCTAATCGAGCTGCTGCGTTGTCAGCAGTGGGATCTGGACTTTGTCGAAGGCGCGACGGCGGTGTGGGCCAAGCCTGTTGGTACGGCTGCAGAGTCGGTTTACCGGGCCGAGTGGGTCGTGCAGTGGCAGCAGCTTATCTACCTGGGTCAGGAGCAATGGCCCTGGCCGAATCAACCACCGGGCACCCTGGTGTTGGGGTTCAGCCCCGATACCGGCCCAGGTCATGAGGGCGGCTACCAGTCGCCGGAGCACATGGCGTGAGTTACGTGTCTGCAACCCACGACCGCATGATTGCCGGCCTGATCCTGCCTTGCAGCGTGGTCGGCGTGGATCTGGCTGCTGGCCTGGTGCGGGTATCCGATGGCGCCGGCTGGACCAGCGCCTGGGTGCGCTGGCACAGCCAGGCCGCCGGCAAGGCCCGGCACTGGCGGGCGCCGAGCCTGGGGGAGCAGGGCGTGCTGATCAGCCCCAGCGGCGAGCCGGCCCAGGGCACCTTCGTTCCCGGCCTGTATGGTAACGCCGGTCCCCAGCCGGACAACCGTGACCATGTCGAGGTCTGGCGTTTCGAGGATGGCGGCTCGCTGGTCTATGACTGGCAGGCCAAGAGCTACAGCATCAGCCTGCCCAGCGGCACGGTGACCATTCAGGTCGGCGGCAGCTCGGCGGTGGTGACCGACAGCGCCCTGACCGGCAAGGCCGACAGCATCACCCTGAGCGGAGCGATCACCTTGAATGGCGATGTGCACATCAACGGCGGCAGCTTGAAGCACAACGGGGTCAACGTCGGCTCGACCCATACCCATCTGGGTGTGATGCCGGGTCCCGGTTCAACTGCAACGCCGCAGTGACCCATGCGGGTCGTGGCCCTCACGACTCAGCGCTCACGTCTCACCCATCACCGAACACCCCATCAACCCGCCCCGAGCGGTTTTTTTGTACCCGGAGATACCTATGGCCACCCCTAAGAAAACTCCCGGTCGCCCTGTGGGCGCCGGCACTGTGGTGTTTCGCGACACCCTTTACACCTCGCGCAATTTGATCCTGCCGGATGGCCGCCAGTTGCGGGTTGCCCGGGGACAGGTGTCGGTAAAGGCCGGCGACCTTGTCGCCCTGGACTACCTGAACGCCCACCCGGATCTGCAAGCGCAGGAGTGACACGATGATCGGAATGGATCGCCGTACCGGCCTGTCGCTGTCCGGCATCGAGCATGTGCGGCAGTCCATCGAGGACATCCTGACCACGCCGCTGGGCAGTCGGCGGATGCGCCCGGAATACGGCAGCAACCTGCGCCGCTACGTCGACTTGCCGGTAACCGGCGGGTGGAAAAGCGCGGTGCAGGCCGAAGTGGCCCGAGCGCTGTTGCGCTGGGAGCCCCGGCTGAAGCTGGAACGGGTAAGAGTGGTTGCGGTGGTGGGTGGTCAGATCAGCTTTCAACTGACCGGCCAGTACCTGGGCGATAGCGCGGTTTTGGAGGTGACGGCATGAGTACGTTGGACTTGTCGGCGCTGCCGGCGCCGCAGGTGCTTGAGGCCCTGGATTTTGAGGCCTTGTACCAAGGCAAGCTGGCCACCTTTCGCCGGCATATGGGCGATAACTGGACGGCCAACCTGGAAAGCGACCCGGTGAGCAAACTGCTGGAGCTATCGGCCTACGGTGATATGCAATTGCGGGCCCGGGTCAACGACGCGGCCAAGGCGCTGCTGCTGGCCCATGCCAAGGGCACGGACCTGGATCAGCTGGCGGCCAACGTCAAACTGCAGCGCCTGGTGATCCTGCAGGGTGACCCGCAGGCGGTGCCGCCGGTGGAGGAGGTCAAGGAAGCCGACGACGCTCTGCGCGAGCGTGTGCAATTGGCCTATGAAGGACTGACCACGGCCGGCCCGCGCAACAGCTACATCCTGCATGCCCGTAACGCTTCTGCGCTGGTAGCAGACGCCGAGGCCGAAAGCCCGGCACCGGCCCGGGTGACGGTCACGGTGCTGAGCCTGGAGGGAAATGGCGCGGCCAGTCCTGACTTGCTGGCGACCGTTGCCGCAGCCCTCAACGATGAAGACGTGCGACCGCTCGGCGACCGGGTCACGGTCCAGAGTGCCCAGGTCTTGCCGTATCGCATCGACGCGGTGCTGCACATGAAGGGCTCCGGCCCGGAAGGTGACGCTGCCCTGGCAGAAGCCGAGCGCAAGCTGGCTGCCTGGGTCAACCCACGCCGGCGCCTGGGCATCGAGGTGGCCCGTTCGGCCATTGATGCGCAGTTGCATGTGGCCGGCGTGGCTCGGGTCGATCTGGCGGGTTGGCAAGACATCACCCCGACCAAGGCTCAAGCGGCGTATTGCACTGGTTACAGCGTCACGCTGGGGAGCTGAGATGACCAGCCTATTGCCGATCAATAGCACGCCGCTGGAGCGCGCCCTTGAGGCGGCCAGCGCAGGCGATACCGCCATCATGCTGCGCACCCTGTACAACCCCTCCACCTGCCCGGTGCATCTGCTACCGCAGTTGGCCTGGGCCTGGTCGGTGGATCGCTGGGACCCGCGCTGGTCCGAGACGGTCAAGCGCAACGCCATTCGTGCCTCGTACTTCATCCACGCTCGCAAAGGCACCATCGGTGCACTGCGCCGGGTGGTGGAACCGCTGGGCTACCTGATCGAAGTGGTCGAATGGTGGCAGACGGTCCCTGAAGGCGAACCGGCCACCTTTGCCTTGAAAGTCGGGGTGCTGGATACCGGCATCACCGAGGAGATGTACCAGGAGCTGACCCGGCTGATCGATGACGCCCGGCCTGTCAGCCGGCACATGACTGGCCTGGCCATCAGCCTGGAAAGCTCCGGAGTGATTGGTCTTGGCGCCTATGAATATCAGGGCGAAGACATCGACGTTTATCCCCCGACACCCCGCGATATCGAAGTGACCGGCCGTTATGGCCAGGTCATGTGTATTGATGAAACAGACACCCTGGATGTGTACTCATGATTGATTCCAACAGTCAGTTCTTTGCCATTCTCACGGCGGTGGGCGAGGCGAAACAGGCGAATGCCACGGCCCTGGGCACGCCCTGGACTTTCAAGGAAATGGCGGTCGGCGATGCCAACGGCACCGACCCCATCCCGAACCGGGCTCAGACCAAACTGGTCAACGAGTGGCGCCGCGCCCCGGTCAACCAGGTACGCACCGACCCGGCCAACCCCAACGTCATCATCACCGAACAAGTCATCCCGCCTGATGTTGGCGGTCGCTGGATTCGTGAGATCGGCTTGTTCGATGCCGACGGCGACCTAGTGGCGGTGGCCAACTGCGCCCCGAGCTTCAAGCCCCTGCTGGCCCAGGGCACCGGCAAGACCCAAGTCATCCGCATGAACTTCATCGTCGCCAACACCGCGCAGATCGTGTTGAAGATCGATCCGGCGGTGGTCCTGGCCACCCGCGAGTATGTCGACAACGCGGTGATCGAGGCCCTGGCTAAGCTGGACTTCAAGCATTCGGCGCTGGTGGCCACCACCGCCAACATCGCCTTGAGCGGAATTCAGACCATCGACGGCGTGCTGCTGCCGGCCGATGCCCGGGTGCTGGTGAAGAACCAGACTCAGGCCAAGGACAACGGCTTGTATGTGGTGTCGTCGACGGGCGTCTGGACCCGTGCCCAGGATGCGGACACCAGCCTGGAGGTCACCCCCGGGCTGTTCGTCAGCATCGAGAAGGGCACGGTCAACGGCGACAGCGTCTGGCAGTTGGTCACCGACGGGCCGATTGTCCTCGGCACTACGCCGCTGGCCTTCGAGATGGCCATCGGGCGAACCGGTATCAGCGCGGGCTCCTATGCCAACGTCACGGTCGACAAGTACGGCCGGGTGATCGCCGGGACCAACCCGAGCACCCTGGCCGGGCATGGCATTACCGACACCTACACCAAGGCTGAGATCGAGTCGATTGTGGCGCAGTCGTCATCGTTGCCGGTGGGCTCGATGGTGGCGTTTCCCAGGGCCAGCGTGCCGCCGGGGTTTCTGGAGATCGATGGCAGTGTGCAGAGCATTGCGGCTTATCCAGACCTGGCGGCGTATCTGGGGACTAGCTTCAACAAGGGTGATGAAGGTGCCGGTAACTTCCGACTGCCAGAGTCGCGGGGTGAGTTTTTGCGGGGGTGGGATCATGGGCGTGGCGTTGACCTGGGGCGGGCAGTCGGCAGCTACCAACTCGATGCCCTGCAGAACATTACGGGATCGGTTGCGACGGATGGTGTAAATGTTTCTCCGATTGGGGTGTTTGGATCACAGCCGGGAATCCCACAGGTTTCTAGCCCCACGATAGACAGCAGTACCAGTCTCTTGACGTTTGATGCGTCCCGGGTTGTGCGAACTTCGACAGAAACCCGTCCCCGCAGTCTTGCTGTCATGTGGTGCATTAAGGCCTGGGGCGCTCCGGTCAATCAGGGAAACATCGATGTTGCGGCACTCGTAAAGGAGCTGGCAGCACTCAAGTCTGCACACCCTGTCGGCGCCATCATTCCATTTCCCAAGGCTGAGGTTCCAGCGGGCTACCTTGAACTCAACGGTAGCGTGCACAGTATTGCCGCTTATCCAGATCTCGCCGCGTATCTGGGAACCACCTTCAACAAGGGCGATGAGGGCGCAGGTAACTTTCGCCTGCCCGAGTCGCGGGGTGAGTTCCTGCGTGGTTGGGATCATGGGCGTGGTGTGGATGCAGGGCGAGCGCTTGGCACCTATCAAGCGTCGATGTCAAACACGTTATCTAAAGTCAGAATGGAGGTGGGGTATGACATCGCAACCAACATGGATATGTCGATTCCAGATGATGGCACATGGTCTAAAAAGCTGGCGTATGACTGGGTCGGACATGGCCTGAAGTTAGCGAACTCCGGTAGTGAAACTCGCCCGTGCAACTTGGCGGTGATGTGGTGCATCAAGGCGTGGAACGCGCCAGTCAATCAGGGAAACATCGATGTTGCGGCTCTTGCCCCGCTGGCGGCCCAGGCTACTGAGATCAATCAGGGCACAGCAAAAGTCTCTACCACTGCGCAAATGCTTGATAGCGCGAACGATTTTGTCCTTGCAACACCGAAGAAGCTGCGGTGGGGCTTCTCAATCAGCCTCGCGACGAATGGATACATTGCGTTTCCTTCCTGGCTCGGTGGTCTGATTATTCAGTGGGGCGCGGCAACATCATCCGGAACCGCTGCAGATAATATCTCGGTGTCAATGCCAATCGCCTGGCCGACTGGTTCTCTCGCAGAAGTTGCCACGGTGGTGGGTATTGCCATTGGTAATTACACGGTTACACGTGGGGCAATGACTTCAAACTCGATGAAAATGACAGCTTCGCTCAATGGCTCATTCGCAAACGGTGTTGCTGTTCGTTGGATAGCGCTGGGCAGTTAAGGAGTGGCATCTATGAAACGTTTCTATAGTCAAACTACTCAAACCTCCTACTTGCAGGGCGTGCATTCACTGATGCCGGATGATGTGGTGGAGATACCCGAAGCGCTTTATCTGTCGGTAATCGGCAACCCTGCGTCTGGAAAAGTTCGTGCTCACGATGCACAGGGCTTGCCCTATCTGATCGATGCCCCCGAGGTGCTTCCGGATCCAGCAGCACAGGAACGCCAGTGGCGCGATGCAGAGCTGGCATCTGTCATGTGGCTGCGCGAGCGGCACCGGGATCAACTGGAAGTTGAAGCCCCTACGACGCTGACAGGCGAGCAGTTCAAGGAGCTGCTTGTGTACATGCAATCCCTACGCGACTGGCCCCAATCCCCGGACTTCCCACAAGCCGAGCACCGCCCAGTAGCCCCATCCTGGATCGCCGAGCAAACCGATTAAACGCCCCGCACCGCCGGGGCGTTTTCTTTCCCGCTTCCCACTAATCAATCATCCCTACGAGCCCCCTTCACCCGGGGCTTTTTCATGTCTGGAGTTTATCCATGAGTGGTTTTTTCCACGGCGTTACCGTGACTAACGTCGACACCGGCACGCGCACTATTTCGCTGCCGTCGTCTTCGATCATCGGCCTGGTGGACACCTTCACCGAAGGCCCGACCGCCACTGCCAAGGTCAATGACCTGCTGCTGATCACCAACGAGCGTGAGGCCATTGCGGCCTGGGGCCCGGATGCGGCCATCACCAAGGCTTGCCAGGCCATCTACCAGCGGGCCAAGGCGGTGATCGTCGCTTGTGGCGTGGCCAAGATGACCGACGCGGCCGAGCAGACTTCGGCGATCATCGGCGGGGTGCTGGCCGACGGTAAGCGTACCGGTCTGCAGGCGCTGCTGGACGGCAAGAGCCGTTTCAACGCCCAGCCACGTCTGCTGGTCACCCCCAAGCACAGTTCGACCCTGGCCATCGGCACCGCCCTGGTGGCCCTGGCGGACAAGCTGCGTGGCCTGGCCATTCTCGATGGTCCCAATACCACCGACGAAGCGGCCATGGCCTACGCCAAGAACTTCGGCGCCAAGCGCGCGTACATGGTCGACCCGGGTGTTCAGCACTGGGACAACGGCGCCAATGCCACCGTCGATGCGCCGGCCTCGGCCTGGGTTGCCGGTCTGTTCGCCTGGACCGACAACGAGTACGGCTTCTGGGCCTCGCCGTCGAACAAGGAGTTCGTCGGCATCACCGGCACCAAGCGGCCGATCGAGTTCCTCGACGGCGATGAAACCTGCCGCGCCAACCTGCTGAACAACGCCAACATCACCACCATCATTCGCGATGCGGGCTTCCGGCTGTGGGGCAACCGCACGCTGTCCAGCGATCCGAAATGGGCCTTCGTCACCCGGGTGCGGACCATGGACATCGTCATGGACGCCATCCTCTTCGGCCACAAATGGGCCGTGGACCGCTCGATCACCGCGACCTACGTCAAGGACGTCACCGAGGGCCTGCAGGCCTTCATGCGTGATCTGAAGAACCAGGGCGCGATCATCAATTTCGAGGTCTACGCCGACACCGAGCTCAACACCGCCAGCCAGTTGGAGCAGGGCAAGGTGTACTGGAACATCCGCTTCACCGACGTACCACCCGCCGAAAACCCCAACTTCCGGGTCGAGGTCACCAACCAGTGGTTGACCGAAGTCCTCGACCAAGCCGCTTAAGGAGCCGCAGCAATGGCAATGATTCCCGAAACCCTGGCGAACATGAACCTGTTCGTCGATGGCATCAGCTTTCAAGGCGACGTGCCGAGCCTGACCCTGCCCAAGTTGACCCTCAAGACCGAGGAGCACCGTGTCGGCGGCATGGATGTGCCGGTGGAACTGGACATGGGCATGGAAAAGCAAGAGGCCGGCTTCACCACCACCGGCGTGCGCCGCGAGTCGCTGAAGATGTTCGGCCTGGCCGATGGCAGCGGCTTCAACGGTGTGTTCCGTGGCGCCTTCAAGGGCCTCAAGGGCAAGGTCACTCCGGTGATCGTCACCCTGCGCGGCCTGCTCAAGGAGGTCGACATGGGCGACTGGAAGTCCGGCGACAAGGCCGAGATCAAGCACAACGTGGCCCTGACCTACTACAAGCTGGAAGTCGACGGCCGCCTGATCTACGAGATCGATGCCCTGGGCATGAAGCGTGTGATCAACGGCGTCGACCAGCTCGCCGCCCAACGTTCGGCCCTGGGCCTGTAAGGAAGACACCCCATGTCTCAAGCAAGCGACAAGACCCCGAGCTGGATGACCCTGAGCAGCGACAGCGTGATGGTGGCGCTGAGCAAGCCGGTGGAGATGAACGGCGTGGTCTGCGACCGGCTCACCCTGCGGGCGCCGACGGTACGTGATGTGCGCGCCGCCAGCGCCGCCGGTGTGGGGGACGATGAACAGCGCGAGCTGATGCTGTTCGCCAGCCTCGCGCAAATCAGCACCAAGGACCTGGAGAGCATGGCGCTCAAGGACTATCAGCGCCTGCAGGCTGGCTATTTTCGCCTGGTGCAAGACGACGAGCTTTGATCCGGCGGTGATGAAGGTGGCGGCGAAACGGCTCGCTCGCGAGCTGCATTTTTCCGCCGAGGAAATCATGACCATGAGGTTTTCCGACATGGTCTGGTGGCTCACGGATTGAGCCCGTCACCCAAGGATCAGGAGAAGCACATGGCGAACAAACTGGTATCGGGGCTGGTGGTAGTGGGTACTGCCCTCAGTTCGACCTGGGACGCCGCCTTCAAGACGGTGGAAGACCGGATCAAGCAGCTGGAGCAGCAGGGCAGCAAGGCCAGGGTTCTGGAAAAGACCATCGGCCAGACCCTGCGCCTGCAGGATGAATGGAAAAAGGCCCATGACACCGGCGCCGCTTCCGCGGCCGGGCTGTTGCGCCGCTTGGAAGAGAGCCGCAACGGACTGCGCCAGCAGGGTATTGAGGTGCGCAAGCTGCGCCAGGAATATCAAGCGCTGGGCAAGGTGGCCCGGGGTTCTGAGCTTCAGGCTCGTGGGCTGCAGCAGGTAGCCCAGGGCAAGGCCGACTTCAAGGCGGCTTATGACTGGGCAAAGTTTGGCGTCGATAAACTGCGCGCCCCGGTCAAGATCAGTGCTGATTATCAAGCGCTGATCCGCGACATGGCGATCAAGGCCAATGTGGTCAACCAGCCTCAGGAAGCGCAGCTGAGCCGCACGGTGATTCAGACCTCCCGTGACACGGGCATGGCCCGTAACGATGTGGCGGCTCTGGTGAGCCAGATGATGGCCAGCGGCATGTCGCTGGACAAGGCGCAAGGCTACACAGGGTTGGCCGCCAAGTTTGCGGTGGGGCAGGGCGCGAGCGTCGACGACACCGCGAAGCTGATGCGGGCCTTGGAGCTCAAAGCTGGAATCAGCGACCCCAAGGTCATGGAGCAGGCTCTTGAGGCCATAGCCCTGCAGGGGCAGGCCGGCAATTTCGAGGCGGCCGACATGGCGCGCTTGCTCCCGGCGCTGCTCAAGAGCGCGAGCGCGGAAGGACTCACCGGTATGGAGGCGGTGAGTCAGTTGGGGTCCATGCTGCAAGTGCAGATGAACACTGCGGGCAGTGCTGATCAGGCCGCTGGCCAATTGCAGAACTGGATCGAGAAAATCGGCTCCAGTGAGGCGGTCAAGGCTTATGAAGACGCCGGCATTGATTATCAGGCTTCGCTGAATACCGGTATCCAGAAGGGCATGTCGAGCCTGGAGGCGAGCTTTGCCCTGGCCATGCGCTACGTCAGGGCCATCGACCCGGCCAAGGCGGCGAAGATGGCCGAGGCCCAGGCGAAGATCAGCCAGGAAACAGACCCGGCCAAGGCCAAGGCCATGCTTGAGGCTCTGGAAGAGTCCCTGCGTACTGGTGACCTGTTTACCGATATGCAGATCAAGGCGGCCTTGCTAGCCCAGACCCAGGGTCGGCAGCAGTATGAGCAAGTGAAGAAGGACTCGTTGAGCGCTTCGGGGGTTATCGACAAGAACCTCGCGGAGCGTCGAGAAGCCTCCAAGCAGTTGTGGGCTGAAGCAGGTTTAGCCATCGATGAAGGCCAGCGGGTCGTGGGGCAGGCCCTGCAACCGGTGACGGATCTGGTGGCCAAAAGCATCACCGTGGTGGTCGGAAAGCTGACCGAGCTGGCAGAGCACAACCCATCGCTGGTGCAGGGTGTGGTCGCTTTGGGCGCCGCGTATGTCGCGGTGCAAAAGCTCATGGCGGTCTACACCATGAGCAAGGGCCTGATCAATGTCTTGCGGGGTGGGTTGAAGATTGACCCCAAGGCGGCAAAGCGAGCGCCTGGCCGCAGTGCGGGAGGCATTGACTGCTGTGAGCTTGCAGGCAAGCCAAAGGCGAGAAAGCGAGCGCCCGGTCGCAATGCGCCAGGCATTGACTGTTGCGAGCCCATGATCGACTGCGGCTTGGACAAGCAACGCCGTCGGGGCCGTGGTGGGCGTAAGGCTGACAGGCGCAGGCCACCTGCGAGGGGGGCGGGCATTCAAGGTGGCAAGAGCCCTTTGACGCCCAGTGGTCTGGAAAAAATGCCCAGAGGGGCGGTCAGGTCTGGCGTGGCCGGTGCCGCACTGAAAGGCGCTGGCTCTGTGGCCAAAGGTTTCGCACCTTTGCTCAAGGGCGGCGCGATCCTATCGGTGCTCGGTGCCGGTTTCCAGGTTGCGGACACCTATCTGAATGCCAAGACCCAGGATGAAAAAGCCGAAGGCTATGGCGAGGCGGCAGGCAATCTTGCAGGCGCCGCTGCCGGAGCAGCAGCAGGGGCCGCCATTGGTTCCGTGGTGCCGGTCATCGGTACTGTTATTGGTGGGCTGGTGGGCGGTGCACTGGGCGCCTGGGGCGGTTCTGCCGCTGGTGGGGCCTTGGGCAAAAAACTGTTTGGCTCCGACGACTCGCTCAAGCAAATGCCCGCAGCCGGTCCGCTGATGATGCGCAACGCCGGGCAGAACATCCCGCCGGTGATGGGCGATATCGCCAAGTCCTTCCAGCCGGGCCAGACGCCTCCGCTGATGGGGCAGGCCGCGCGTTCGCTGGCCAGTCCGGCACCGTCGGCGTCGAGCCTTTCGCTGAGCAATCCTCCGGAGCCGTTCAAATCGGCGGCACTACCGGCGATTGAACAGCAGTTCAGCTTCGCGCCTTACCTGTCGATTTCGGTGCAGGGCGATGTCAGAGATCCGGCGCAATTGGCCCGGGAGCTGGAACCCTATCTGCGCTTTCAGTTCGACGAATACAGCCGTCAGGCGGCGGGTCGTCAGTTGTTCGACGCGGCACACGTTTAAGGAGGCGGCATGGCCTATATGGAACAGCTGCAATCGGGGCTTACGTCCCTGGTGGCGGCAGCAGAGGCAGGGCGGCGCAGCGCCGATGAAATGCTCGGGCCCATGAACGGCGCCATCAGCGACATCACCGGCGCCGCCTCGGAGCTGGAAAATCTGCCCTGGGTCGGCCCGGTGCTGGGCGCCAAGCTGCAACGCACGATGCGCAGCATCGGCGCGGCGCAGTCGGCGGTGGGTGAAGTCGCGGCCAAGTACAGCCAGGCCGTGACCGTGGCGGGGCAGATGCAGCAGCGTCTTGGCGCCCTGCAGGAGCAGGTGGCCAAGGCCGGCGCGGCGATCAACCGCATCGGCGGGCAGATCAGCCCGGCCCTGGGCAATATCTTTCCTTCCGGCGCGCTGGCGCCTCAGGACACCCCGGCGGCGGAGGCGGTGAAACCCTTCCCGCACCTGCTGATCCTGCAGCCCCTGGGGGCCGCGGCCGAGCCGTTCTACTTCAACCTCGATACCGCGGCCTTCGATGAGTTGCGCCGGCAAACCGGCTTTCGCTGGGCGGCCCAGGAGCGCCTGAGCCGCAGCATTGCGCAGCAGGCGGTGGGGCAGGGCGACGACAAGATCTCCCTCAAGGGCGCGATCTTTCCCGGGTTCAAGGGCGGGCTGGGGCAGTTGCAGGCGTTGCGCAGCATTGGCCGGCGCCTGCAGCCCCTGAGCCTGACCACGGGCTACGGCGAAGTGCTGGGCACCTGGTGCCTCACCAGCATCGACGAGGAACAGAGCCACCTGCTGGCGGGCGGCATTCCCCGCAAACAAGGGTTTTCACTGGAGTTTGTGAGCTATGGCAACGACCTGCAGAACCTCTGACGGCGATCTGCTCGACACCCTGTGTCATCGCTACTACGGGCACCTCAATGGCAGCGTCGAGGCGGTGCTGGACGCCAACCAGGGCCTGGCCGACGAGCCACAACCCTTTCGGGCCGGGGTACTGATCCTGCTACCGGAGCTGCCGATCCGCACAGAGGCGATGGTTCAGCTATGGGACTGACCTGGCCTCCACTCAACAGACCCCGCTGCGTGCGGGGTCTTCATTTTCTGGAGCACAGGCCATGACCCCGGTCTTTCGCATCCTGGCCGATGGCCGCGACATCACCGCGCAGATCAATGACCGGCTGCTGACCCTGCGCACCCTGGACAAGCCGGGCATGGAAGCGGACGAGTTCGAACTGCGCATCGATGACCGTGACGGCGCGGTCGCCTTGCCCGGTCGTGGCGCCGCCATCGAAGTGTTCCTCGGCTATGCCGGGCAGGCATTGACTCGCCTGGGGCGCTACACGGTGGATGAAGTGGTGGTCAACGGGCCGCCGGATTCCATCGAGATCCGCGGCAAGGCCAGCGACATGCGCGGCAGTGGCAAGACCACCCGCAGCGGCAGTTGGGAGAACGTGGCGCTGGCGCAGATCGTCCGCGATCTGGCGGCCCGCAACGGCTGGCAGCCGGTCTGTCCGGTGGCGACCAAGGTGCCGCGGATCGACCAGCTCAACGAATCCGACTTCAACTTCATCACCCGCCTGGCCCGACAGTACGACTGCACCGCCAAGGTGGCCGAAGGCAGGTTGCTGGTGCTGCCCCGTCAGTCCGGGTTGAGTGCCAGCGGCAAGGCCCTGGGCGTTGTCAGCCTCAGCCGTCGCGACGTCAGCCGTTATCAGTTCCGCCTCAGTGACAGCAGCACCCACAAGGCGGTGCAGACCAAGCATCAGGACCCGAAGAGCGGCACGCTCAAGGTCATCGACCTGGGCAACAGCGACTCACCGGCCAGCGTGCCGGCGGTGCACACCGATCGGCACCTGTACCCCAACAAGTCCGCCGCCGAGCAAGCGGCCAAGGCCCGTCTGGCTGCCTTCAACCGCAGCAGCGCCAGCGTGCGCCTGGAGATGCCCGGGCGCACCGATCTGTTTGCCGAGCGCCTGATCAATGCCCAGGGCTTCAAGGCCGGCCTGGACGGCGAGTACCTGGTGGACTCGGTAGAGCAGCTGTTCAACCCGTCGGGCTGGAGCACCACGGTCGAATGCAACGGCGGCAAGCAAGGCAAGGCCAAAGCCAAGGCCAAGAAAACCCCCGCCAAAAAACCACTCAGAGTGGTGCAGCTTTGACGCTGCGTCAGCCCCGCGAGCTTTGCCGTAGCCACCCCATGCGCAGCGTTGCGCTGCAACCCACTCTGCCTTTTCAAGTACGCGGACAATCCGCAGGAGTAGTCATGAACCCAGGCATCAGCAGCCCGGCCTCGAAGCGAGGCCTGCGCTTTCTGTTCCAGACATTGATCGTCGGCTGCAGCTTGCTGCTGGCGGCCACAGCCCATGCCGGGCCCTTTGTCCTGGCCTACACCGACGGCCAGGTCGAAGCCTCCTATAGCAACCTGCAAGCGTTCCACGGCAACCTGTCTGCAGTGGGCCTGGGCAGCATCTACGGGCTGACCGTCACCGGCCAGTTGCACCAGGAAGGGATGAACCCGACCAGCGAAAACATCATTCGCTTCGCCCAGTCCAAATCGCTGCCGCTGTACCCCACCGTGTCCGACTACAACCAGGGCATTGCGGATTTCGACCCGGCCATTTCCCACTCCATCGTCAACGACAAGACCTTGAGTGCCGGCAGCATCAAGCAACTGGTGATGCTGGCCAGGGAGGGCGGTTTTGCCGGCATCAACCTGGACTTCGAACAGGTCGAACCGAGGAATGCCAAGGCCTTTTCCACCTATGTCAAAGCCCTGGGCAATGCCCTGCATGCCAGTGGCAAGAAACTGATCATCAGCGTCCCGCCCAAGTCCAGCGACCGCGAGCCCGAGTACCTGCAAGGCTACGACTACAAGGCCCTGGGCGCGGCGGTGGATTACGTCCAGGTCATGACCTACGACCAGGTCGGCCCCGGCTGGAGCAGCGGCGGTTTCCATGACGAAGTCTGGCCCGGCCCGGGCTCCGGCGCCGACTGGCAACGGGCTGTGCTCGGCTACGCGGTATCGCGAGTCGCGCCGGGCAAGGTCCTGGCCGGGCTGCCGGCCTACGGTCAGGACTACAGCATTGGCAACCGGGTGCACTGGTCGGCCTATCAGGAAGTGATTGCCGAGCACCGCGCCGTCACCCACCGGGACGCCGCTTCCGCAACGCCTTACGCCAGCTGGGGGCCAATGAAGAGCTTCGCCGATGGCGTGGAATGGACCCCGGAGCGCGCGCAGCCGGTGCTCTGGTACGACGATGCCACGAGCATCAAGACCAAGACCGCGCTGGTGACCAAGCTGGGCCTGGGCGGCACCAGCGTCTGGGCCATGGGCTATGAAAATGCCGAGTTCTGGACGGCGCTGCAGGCGGGGCTCAATGAAGGTCGAGCACTGCTGCCTGTCGGGCAGGAGTGAGAGGTCGATCAGCGAAAAAACAGCGGCCGTAGAACCGCGTTTCCTGCGGCATCGCAGTCCTTGCCGGCGGAAGTCTATGCGTTGCGCGTAATGTCCCGGGAGTTGCCGGGAGCCTGAGCTTTAACCATACAGGTGCCGGATCAACGTCTATCGGCTCCTGTCGACGTGAAGGAATAGATCAATGGCTTCGCAAAAGCATCTTCAGTTCATGAATTTCCTGGCAAGGGTTGTCGCGCCTGCCTGCAGCATCGACGACGATCTGTGTACCGGTGTGGAGCTTCTGCCATTGCGTGCTCGCGCCGTGGAGTGGGAGCGGTTTGTCGATCTGGGAGCGACATCGGCCTCGCAGATTGACCAGGGGGGCGGCCCGGCGGTCATGTTCGAGGTCTTGCTTGACCCGCAAAAGTGCCACGGCGCGAAGACGGTTCAGGTCTATTTCGATGGTGTTAGCCATGACGGCCTGACACTGGAGAACGAGCGCAGCGGAGCGAGCGCGGCGCGAAATGTCGGTGTGCAGATCCTGGACGCGCTCGGCAATGCCCTGACCCTGGGGCAAGCCGCTGCGCACTACCCCGCGGATACCGACAGGTTGCAGTTCATGGCTCGACTGGTCGGAACTCAAGGGCCGGTCACGGCCGGACTCTACGCCGCGCTGTCCGAGTGCGTGATCGTTTATGCCTGAACCTGGGGTCCTGCGGGCATTCGCAGGACCCTGTCATCGGCCTGGGGCGGATGCTTCAGGCTACTTCTCTCCCACCCGCTGCGGCGGGTTTTTTGTGCCTTGGAGAAACCTATGGCAACTGCTTCCCGAGAGGCCCTGATGCTCGATCGTGGCAGCCCGCAACGGACCTGGATCGGTCCCGGTCCTGGAGCCACTCGATGAAACTCAGCGCTGTTATCAACCAGCTGCACAGCCAGTGTCCCCGTCTCAGCGGGCGCATTCTGGCGGGCATCAACCTCGATACTCTGGGCGGTAACACCAGCCAACCCCTACCGGCTGCGTACTGGGCTCCGATCAACGACTTGGCTTCCGGCAACACTGCCCAGAACGTCCACCGCCAGACCATCCGCGACCGCTTCGAAGTCGCCTTGCTCCTCGACGCCACCGACCCACAACAAGCCCTGGACCAACTCCACGACCTGCGCGCCGAAGTCTGGCGCGCCCTGGTCGGTTTCAAACCCGGCGCCGAGTACAACCCGATCCAATACGACGGCGGTGAACTGGTGTCGTTCGACGCCACCCGCCTGCTCTACCGCCTGCGCTTCTTCGCCGAATTCCAGCTGGGGCGCAATCTGCCCGGGCAGCCGGCGGAAACCTGGCATGAGCGTGAACTCGACGGCTTGCCGTCCTTTACCGGGGTCACGGTGCGGGTCGATGCCATCGATCCGGCGGACCCCAATTTGAAGAAACCGGGCCCCGACGGGCGCCTGGAGCTGACTTTTTCAGGAGAGCTGAAGCAATGAGCAAACGCATCACCGTGCTGCCGGTCGCTGGCCGCGCCGTACCGGACCCGGAAGCAGGCGATCTGCTGCCCGCCTCCGGCCGTGAAGTGCCGGACAACGCCTGGTGGCGCCGGCGTCTGGCCGATGGCGATATCACTAGCAAAGCCGTGAAAGCGGCGAAATCTCAAGGAGCCAAATAATGGCGATCGGTTTCAGCAATATCCCGGCGGACATCCGTGTTCCGCTGTTCTACGCCGAGATGGACAACTCGGCGGCCAATAGCGCGTCTTCGGCCATGCGCCGTCTGATCGTCGCCCAGGTCAATGACAACCAGGCCGGCGATGACCTCGGCAAGCTGCTGCTGGTGTCCAGCGTGGCCCTGGCCAAGAGCATCGGCGGGCAAGGTTCGATGCTCGCCTCGATGTATGAAACCTGGCGCAAGACCGACCCGGTGGGCGAGATCTGGTGCCTGCCGCTGCACAGTACTGAAGGCAGCGTGGCCAAGGCCGAGCTGAAGCTCACCGGTAGCGCCAGCGCCGCCGGCCTGCTCAATCTGTACGTCGGCGGTGTGCGGGTGCAGGCCTCGATCGTCAGCGGCGCCACTGCCGCTCAGGCGGCCAGCGCCCTGGCGCTGAAGGTCAATGCGGCGGTGGACCTGCCGGTGACCGCAGCAGCCGTCGACGGCACGCTGACCCTGAGCGCCAAGTGGACCGGCGACAGCGGCAATGACATCAGCCTGCAACTCAATCGCCTGGGCAAGAGTAATGGCGAAGAAACCCCGGCCGGCCTGACCCTGGTGCTGGGCAAGATGGCCGGCGGCACCGGCGTGCCGGATCAGGTCGCGGCCCTGGCGGCCCTGGGCGACGAGCCGTTCGAGTTCATCTGCATGCCCTGGACCGACACCGCCAGCCTCAATGCCTGGCAAGCGGTGATGGACGACAACACCGGCCGCTGGTCCTGGGCCAAGCAGCTGTTCGGCCATGTCTACAGCGCCAAGCGCGGCACCGTCGGCACCCTGGTGGCGGCCGGTCAGGCGCGCAACGATCAGCACATCACCATCCAGGCCCTGGAAACCGGCGTGCCACAACCGGTCTGGGTTCAGGCCGCAGCCCTGGCGGCGCGGACCTCGGTGTTCATCTCCGCTGACGCCAGCCGTCCGACCCAGAGTGGCAGCCTGCCGGGGATCGATCCGGCGCCGGCCAGCGAACGCTTCACCCTCACCGAGCGTCAGTCGCTGCTCAGCTACGGCATCGCCACCGCCTACTACGAAGGCGGCTACATGCGCATTCAGCGGGCGATCACCACCTACCAGAAGAACGCCTACGGCCAGGCCGACAACTCCTACCTGGACAGCGAAACCATGCACCAGTCGGCGTTCATCGTGCGTCGCCTGCAAAGCGTGATCACCAGCAAGTACGGGCGCCACAAGCTGGCCGCCGACGGCACCCGTTTCGGCGCCGGCCAGCCGATCGTCACCCCGAGCACCATTCGCGGTGAGCTGATCGCCCAGTACGCCAAGCTGGAGCTGGAAGGCCATGTGGAGAACGCCGACCTGTTCGCCGAGCACCTGATCGTCGAGCGCGACGTGCAGGACCCGAGCCGGGTCAACGTGCTGTTCCCGCCGGACTACATCAACGGCCTGCGGGTGTTCGCGCTGCTCAACCAATTCCGTCTGCAGTACGACGCCGCGGCCTGAGCCGGACCTGCATCACTGCGCTTTTTCAGCCCGCCTTGAGCGGGCTTATTTTTTGGGAGAAACATCATGGCTCAACTGATTGCGGGCACCTGCTACGTCAAAGTGGACGGCGCTCAACTGACCATCAGCGGCGGCTGCGAAGCACCGCTGATGGCCGTCAAGCGGGAAACCGTGGTTCCGGGTTTCTACAAGGAAACCGACCTCACCCCCTCGTTCAAAGTCACCGCGCTGCACACCCCGGACTTTCCGCTCAAGCAGCTGATTGCCGGCTCCGACATGACCGTCACCTGCGAGTTCGCCAACGGCAAGGTCTACGTGCTGGCTGGCGCCTACCTGGTGGACGAGCCTATTGCCAAGGGCGACGACGCCAGCATCGAGCTGAACTTCGAAGGGCAGAAGGGGACCTGGCAATGAGCAATACGGTGAAGCTGCAAGTGCCGATCGAGGCCCACGGCGAGCCCCTGGCCGAACTCACCCTGCGCCGCCCGACGGTGCAGGAAGTGCGGGCGATCAAGGCGCTGCCGTACAAGATCGACAAGAGCGAAGAAGTCAGCCTCGACATGGACGTCGCGGCCAAATACATCGCGGTCTGCGCCGGTATTCCACCGTCCTCGGTGAACCAGCTGGACCTGGTGGACCTCAACGCCCTGAGCTGGGCGGTGGCGAGTTTTTTCATGAGTGCGGCATCGCAGCCATCGCCGACCTGATCGCTGTCGCCTATGACCTGGCCTGGTTCTGGAAGGTCGACCCCGAACAGATGATGGCCAGGCCACTGGATGTGCTCCGGGAATCCCTGGAGCACGCGCAACGGATCAATGCGATGCAGCAGGTGCAGTGATGGCAGACACACAAACCGTAGAGAAGAAGTCGGTGCTGTTGACCGGCATCGACGAACTGTCACCCAAACTCGTCGCCCTTCAAGGCAAGGTCGACTCTTTCAAGAAAAAACTTGAGCAGACCGGGCTGGGCAAGCTGGATATCAGTGGTCTGTTCAAGGGTGGCAGCCTGATCACCCCGTTTCTCGACGGGATCAAGGCCTGCGACGCGTTCAAGGGCAAACTGGCCGAGGTTGGCGATTCCAGCGCGTCGGCCGACGCGGCCAAAGGCATGAATGTATTCAGTCAGTCCATGGCCAAGGTGTCCTCGGCCATTGATGCTGCGCTGGCGCCGGCGGTGGGGGCACTGGTGGTCGGTCTGGAGCCCATGCTCAACAGCGTGGGGACGCTGCTCGACGACAACCCCAAGCTGGTTGAGGGGCTGGCGATGGGTGCCATTGCCTTCTCGGCGATGCAAACCGCCGTGACGGGTGCGACCCAGGTGCTCGACCTGATGGGCACCGTGGCCAAGGCCAACCCGGTGATGCTGATTGCTATGGGCATTGCCCTGGCGGCCGGTGTGATCATTGCCAACTGGGGGCCGATCTCGGCCTTTTTTGTCAGTCTCTGGGAGGGCGTAAAGAATCTTGCGGCGCAGGCGTTGGAAGGGCTGAAAACCCTGTTCAGCTGGACGCCCTTGGGCATGCTGATCGGCAACTGGGGGACCATCACGGCGTTCTTTGCCGGGCTCTGGGACAGTATCAAGGCGATGACGGCTTCGGTCGTTGGATTCCTCAAAGAAGTGTTCTCCTGGTCACCTCTGGGACTGATCATCGATAACTGGGCTGGATTGACGGGCCTGTTCGCATCCATCTGGGAGTCGCTCAAGGCCTTGACGGTACCGGCGATGGCCTTTCTAAAAGGCCTGTTCGACTGGGTGCCGATGGACATGATCACCAAGAGCTGGGGCGCGGTCACCGGTTTCTTCGCGTCGATCTGGGGAGTGTTGCAAACGGGCATTCAGGCGATCAAAACGGTGTTCCAGACGCTGTTCGACTTTTCTCCGTCCGTGTTGCTTTACAACAACTGGGGGGCTGTCAGCAGCTTCTTCAGCTCGATCTGGGCGGCGCTGCAACCGGGTATCGACGGGGTCAAGAAGGTCCTGCAAACCCTGTTCGACTTCTCTCCGCTGGTGATTCTTTACAACAACTGGGGCGCGGTTACGGGCTTTTTCAGTTCGATCTGGGCCGAATTGCAACCGGGTATCGACTCGATCAGGAAGGCCATTGAAGCCCTGTTCGACTGGTCGCCGATGGAGCTGATCATGACCAATTGGGCCCCCATCGCCGATTGGTTTTCCGGGCTGTGGAGCAAGCTTCAAGAGCTGATGGTGCCGATCAAGGAGCTGTTCGAGGGCGGTTTCGGAGGGCTGATTGCCACGGTCACCGGCAAGGTCGAAGGCTTTACCGAGGCGCAAAGGCAAATCAACGCCGAGGGTAAAGGCGGGCTGGCATCACCCTTTGCCGCAACCCAGGGCAGCTCGCTGACCCAGAACTCCAGTGCCCTGATCCAACAGAACGCTGCCAACAATCGCACGCAACTCGAAGGCGGGTTGACCGTGCGTTTCGAAAACGCCCCGGCGGGCCTGCGTGCCGAACAGGCCAAGACCAATCAACCAGGCCTGAACGTGGCTTCGACCCTGGGCTATCGCTCACTTTCCCTAGGAGGTTCCAATGGCGGATAACTGGCGTGATCGTTTGTTGCCCGCGTCCTTTCGCGGCGTGCCGTTCTGGGTCGATCAGGCGAAAACCCCGGTGGGCCAGAAAGGTCAGTTGCACGAGTACCCGCAGCGCGATCAGCCGTTTTTCGAGGGCCTTGGCCAGCAGGCGAAAATCCACGATCTGACGGCCTTTATCGTCGGCGCCGATTGCCTGGCGCAGCGCGACAGGCTGCTCAAGGCTCTGGAAGAGGGCAGCGGCGAGCTGGTGCACCCTTGGCTCGGGCGGATGCAGGTCAAGGTCGGCGAATGCGAGATGACCCAGAGCCGCCAGGACGGCGGCCTGGTGACTTTCAGCCTGAAGTTCTACCCGGACCAGCCGTTGCGCTTTCCCTCGGCGGTGGTCAATACCCAGCAGCAGGTGCTGGTGGCCAGCGATACCTTGCTGGGGGCGGCGGTGCTGCGGTTCGAGTTTGCCACCAACCTGATCAAGCAGGCGCGGATCGGCGTGGCGTCTTTGCGCCAGGGGCTGGCGGACGTGTATCAGGTCATCGAGCACGAGTTCAAGCCGTTGATCGAGTTCTATGGCGATCTCAACACCCTGGTCAAAGCGGTCAAGGAAATACCCAAGGAGCTGAGCACGGAGTTCAAGGGGTTGCTGGACGATGTACGCGGGCTCAAGGACTTTGCCCGTACCGGCTATCGGCAGATGCTGGCCGATATTTCCCAACAGGTGGAGGCGGCCCGGCGCATCGATGCGCCGAAGCTGACCACCGGCAAGGACACCACGGCGGCGGCCGAGGCGGTGGCCAACCTGGTGCAGGATGCGCTGCTGGTGCAGATCGCCCGGCTGGTGTCGGCGTTACCGGTGGCCACGCCCGTGGTGAAGCTCAAGAACACGCCGCCCTTGGCGCAGCAGGCCAGCCGGCCGGTGCAGCGCCTTGAAGTGCCGGTGGCCGACGATGTGCTGGCGCTGCGCGATCAGTTCAATGAGCTGATCTGGCAAGCCGCGCTCAAGGCCGACGCGGTGCATTACCAGGCGCTCAACACCCTGCGTCAGCAGGTGCAGGGGCACCTCAATGCGGTGGCGTCCTCGGGGGTGCGGCTGGTCAGCCTCAGCCCCAAGAGCAGCCTGCCGGCGCTGGTGCTGGCCTATCAGCGGTTTGCCGATGCGACGCGGGTCGGCGAAGTGGTGCAGCGCAACCGGGTGGCTCATCCGGGCTTCCTGCCGCCGGCTGATCTGCAAATCGCTCGGGAGTGACCCATGGACGAATTGGCAAATATCGTCACCCTGACGGTGGACGGGCTGGACTACAGCGGCTGGAAGAGCGTGGAGATCAGCGCCGACCTGGAGCGTCAGTTCCGCACCTTCAGCCTCAACATCACCTGGCAATGGCCGGGGCAGGATGCGCAGGTGCGGATCCGCCCGGGCGCTCGCTGCCAGGTGCGCATCGGTTGCGACCTGGTGCTCACCGGGCATGTCTACAAGGCGCCGATCAGTTACGACGGCAAGCAGATCAGCCTGAGCATCCAGGGCGGTTCGCTGACCCAGGACCTGGTGGATTGCGCGGCCATCAACCGGCCGAGCCAGTGGCGCCAGCAGGACGTGCTGAGCATCGTCCGCGCCCTGGCCGGCTCCTATGGGGTCGGGGTGCGCAGCGAGATCGCTCCAACCAGCAAGCTGCACACCCACAGCATCGTGCCGGGGGAGACGGTGTTCGCCTCCATCGACCGTTTGCTGACCCTGTACCGGGTATTTTCCACCGACGACGCCGACGGTTACCTGCTGCTGGCGGCGCCGGGCAGCGGTGGGCGCGCCAGCGATGCCCTGGAGCTGGGCAAGAACATCCTCTCGGCCAATGCACCGATGGATTTTTCCGCGGTGTTTTCCGAGTACCGGGTGATCGGCCAGCACAAGGGCAGCGACCAGAGCAGTGGGGCTGCAGTCAGCGAAGTATCCGGCCAGTCCAGCGATGCCAGTGCTTCACGCAAACGGGTGACGGTGATCAGCGAGGCGGCGCAACTGAGTGCCGAGCTGGCTCAGCAGCGCGCTGACTGGGAGTGCGGCACCCGCACCGGCAAGGCCCTGACCACCACCTACCAGGTGCAGGGCTGGCGCCAGAGCAATGGCGATTTGTGGCGCCACAACACCTTGGTGCGAGTGATCGACCCGGTGCTGGGGTTCGACCGGGACATGCTGATCTCCAAGGTCACCTGGTCGCTGTCCGAGCAGGGCTCGATCACCACCCTGCAGGTGGCGCCGCCGCAGACCTTCGACTCCAACCCGACACCCGGCAACACCTGAAACCCGCGCCCATCCGTAGGCGCCGGGTGGCCGGCGAAGGCATCCGGCCCGAAACCGCGCAACCCCTGTTCGCCGGCAAGCCGGCTCCTACCCTCCAAGGAACTCAGCATGAGCCTACTGACACGCCTGTTGGCGCGGGGCACCGTGGTGCTCGCCAACTCGGCCAACAAACTGCAATCGCTGCAAATGCGCCTTACCGCCGGCGAGGTCAACGACGACATGGAGCATTTCGAGCCTTACGGTTTCACCAGCAATCCCCTGGCCGGCGCCGAGGGCATCGCCACCTTCCTCGGCGGCGACCGGTCACACGCGGTGGTGCTGGTGGTGGCGGACCGGCGCTATCGCCTCAAGGCCCTGGCTGCCGGCGAAGTGGCGATCTACACCGACGAGGGCGACAAGATCCACTTCAAGCGCGGGCGGGTCATCGATATCGACACCGCGACCTTGAATATCCGCGCCAGCAGCGGCGTCAACATCGACAGCCCGACCCTGAGCATGAGCGGCAAGATCGTCTCCCAGGGCGATCAGGTCGCCGCCGGCATCAGCCAGATCAACCACGTCCACAGCGGCGTGCAACCCGGCCCGGGGCAGACCGGCGCGCCGGTGGGAGGTTAAGCATGTTCGCCACCTATGACCTGAAGAACGCCCTGACCCGGGCCGTGGAAATCAGCCTGTTCACCTGGCGCCGCGCCGCCGATGACGATGCCCTGGACGACGATCAGCGCTATGGCTGGTGGGGCGACAGTTTTCCCACGGTGGCCGACGACCGCATCGGTTCGCGGCTGTGGCTGCTGCGCCGGGTCAAGCTGACCCGGCAGACCCAGCTCGACGCCGAGTTCTATGCCCGCGAGGCCTTGCAGTGGCTGATCGACGATGGCCACTGCAACGCCGTGGAGATCATGACCGAGCGCCTCGACGCCCAGCGTCTGAACCTGCGCACGGTGCTGATCCTGGCCGACGGCGAACGCCTGGACCTCAACCCCACTCACAGTTGGCAGGTGACCTATGCCGTTTGAAACCCCTTCGCTGCCGGTGCTGATTCAGCGCACCCAAAGCGACCTGGCCAGCGACTCGCTGCGCCAGTCCGATGCCCAAGTGCTGGCCCGCACCCTGAGCGGTGCCGCCTTTGGCCTGTATGGCTACCTGGATTGGATCGCCGAGCAGATCCTCCCGGACAAGGCCGATGAGTCGACCCTGGAACGCATCGCTGCGCTGCGCCTGAACCAGCCGCGCAAGGCCGCCCAGGCGGCCCGTGGCAGCGTCAGCTTCAACGCCGCGGCCGGTGCCGTGCTGGATGTCGACACCCTGCTGCAGAGCAGCGACGGTCGCAGCTACAAGGTGACGGCCGCCCGCACCGCCATCGCGGGGCTCAACAGCACCACTATCCAGGCGGTCGATGGCGGGACCCTGGGCAATGCCGATGCGGGCCTGGAATTGACCGCGGTGCAGCCGGTGCAAGGCATCGGCAACGCATTCACCGTCCTGGCCCCGGGGCTGACCGGTGGCGTAGCCCGGGAAAGCCTCGAGTCCCTGCGCTCCCGGGTGATCCGCTCCTATCGGATCATTCCCCACGGCGGCTCGGCGGACGACTACGAAACCTGGGCCCTGGAATGCCCGGGGATCACCCGTGCCTGGTGCCGGCGCAATTACCTGGGGCCGGGCACTGTGGGCCTGTTCGTCATGCGTGACGATGATCCGCAGCCGATCCCCAACGCCGAGCAACTGGCGCAGGTTCAGGCGTATATCGAGCCGCTGCGCCCGGTGACCGCCGAAGTGCATGTACTGGCCCCGGTGATGCTGCCGGTGACCTACACGTTGCGCCTGACCCCCGACACCAGCGCGGTGCGCGCCGCGGTCGAGGACCAGCTGCGCGATCTGCACAGCCGCGAGGCCGGCCTGGGCCAGACCCTGTTGCTCAGCCATATCCGCGAAGCCATCAGCAGCGCCACCGGCGAGCAGGATCACCAACTGCTGGCGCCCTTGGCCGATGTGCCGGCGGCGAATAATCAGTTGCTGGTATTCGGAGGTTGCCAATGGCAGCAATAAGAAGCGCCGCCCAGTACCAGGATCAGTTGCGCAGTCTGCTGCCCAGCGGCCCGGCCTGGGACCCGGAGCGGGTGCCGGAGCTTGAGCGAGTGTTGCAGGGCATCTCCCAGGAGCTGGCGCGCATCGACGCCCGGGCCGTGGACCTGCAAAACGAAATGGACCCGGCCAGCGTCAGCGAACTGGTGACCGATTGGGAAAAGGTCATGAACCTGCCCGATCCCTGCCTGGGCCTGACCCCGCTGTTCGAAGACCGGCGCCTGGCCGTGCGCCGCCGTCTGTTGGCGGTGGGCAGCCAGCGCGCTGCCTACTTCGTCGAAATCGCCCGCAGCCAGGGCTACCCCAATGCCAGCGTCACTGAGCTGAGTACCCCGCGCATGGGCCGCTCACGCTTTGGTCATGCGCATTTCGGCACCTGGCGCGCGAACTTCATGTGGACCCTCAATACCGGCGGCCGCCTGCAACTGGGCCGGCGTTTCGGCGCGAGCTATTGGGGCGAACGTTTTGGCATGAATCCGGGGAGCGCCCTGGAGTGCCTTATCCATCGCAGTACACCGGCGCATACCCAGGTGTACATCAACTATGACTAGAGAAGACAAGAACAAGTGGATTATCCGAAAAGTGTTCCCAGCGTAGGGCTGGTGAACGGCAAGTTTGTCGACGAGAACCCGGTCACGGGGCAAGTCGGCTCACTGATTTCCTCGCAATGGGGAAACGCGGTTACCGACGAATTGCTCAATGTGATTCGTGCGGGTGGGAAGGAGCCGGCCGAGGCCGAGCACGACCAGTTGCTGGCGGCGATCAAGGCGATCGTCCGGGATTCGATACCGCCAGAGAAGATTCGCAGCACCTTGGCCGAGTACGGCATCACCGACGCCTACACCAAGTCGGTGACCTACACCAAGGCCGAGATCGAGGCACTGTTGAAGAACATGTCGGCCCTGCCGGTGGGGGCCATGGTGCCGTTTCCCAAGGGCACGGTGCCGGCGGGGTTCCTGGAGGTGGATGGTAGTGTGCAGAGCGCTGCGACTTATCCGGATCTGGCGGCTTATTTGGGAACGACCTTCAACACCGGTGGTGAAGGGGCGGGGAATTTCCGTTTGCCGGAGTCGCGGGGGGAGTTTCTGCGGGGTTGGGATCATGGGCGGGGGGTAGATGCTGGGCGGGCTCTGAGTAGCTGGCAGCCCGACGAATTGAGGAGTCACAAGCACGCGCTTGACGCCAACGTCGTTACCGAAACAGGGGCTGGATACGCTGGCGGTATTGCTACCGATGGCAACAAGTACCTGACAGAAACCGCATTCTCAGGTGGCATGGAAACCCGACCTAGAAACCTCGCGGTGATGTGGTGCGTCAAAGCCTGGAACGCACCGACCAATCAGGGAAACATCGATGTTGCTGCTCTGGCCGTTGATGTTCGTAATGCACAGAAAAATGCTGTGGTCGGGATTTGTAAAGGTCTGAAGGTTTCTGCTTCCGGGCTCAGTTCGATCGTTAATGTGGTGGCTGAGCAGTTGGTGGTCGGTAACGATTTGTCGTTCAAGACACTGGGTGATGTGACTCTCAAGATCAACGCTACGGCCATCGGCGCCAACGGACTGGATACAGGGGTGCTGACCGGTTCCACCTGGTACAGCGTCTGGGTGATATGGGGTGGTGCTGGGGTTGCGGGTTTGCTGTCGCTCAGTGAGAAAGCTCCTGTGCTACCTGTGGGTTACACCCACAAGGCCCGGGTCAGTTGGACGCGAACCGACCCCACGGCAAACAAGTTTCTGTTGTCGTTTATTCAGGCGGGTAACTGCGTTCAGTACAAGGTGGTTCCGGGTTCCAATGTGCAAAATCTGCCGGTCATGGCTTCTGGGGTTGTCAGCCCCGCTGCGGATGTTGCCGTCTCTGCTTTTGTTCCGCCGACGGCGGCAAAAATTTCACTGACTGCCGGTACCAACAACGGCTACGTTGGCTTTGCCCCCAGCAGTGGCTATACCGCGCAAGCACCTGTTTATTTGAATACCGCAACGCTCAATGCTGCGCCCTTTGTCGGCGGTTATAACCCGTCTTCGCCGGTACCTACTGCTAATGGTCAGTTTTTGCTGGAAGGACCAACGATTCGATTCGGATCTTTTGCGGCGACAGGTGTTTTGCAATGTATTGGATGGGAGGACAACTTATGAATGGTTTTGCAGTTCGAGCCGATGGCCGGGGTTGCAGGGCGGTGGACGGTGTCGAGCACTTGCTGGAAGGGGAGGTTTTCTCAGTCGAATATCCGACTCTCGCTCTTAACGCTACCGATAGGTTGGCATTGATTGCCGATGAACGATTCAGGCGTGAGGAAGCCGGTATCGTTGTACAAGGCTTGGCTATTCAAACGGATCGTGCAAGCCAGGCAAAGCTCACTCGAGCCGCAGTATGGGCAAGTCGAGATGCCAACTACGTAATCCACTGGAAGTTGGAAAATGGCTCTTTCGTACAGCTCGATGCACGTCAGGTACAGGTTTGTGATAGTGCCGTTGATGCTTACGTACAGGCTTGCTTTATGCGTGAGAGCGAGTTGGTTGATGCTGTTGATGCTGGCTTGTATGAGGCGTCGATGCTCATTGCAGGTTGGCCGGCTGTTGAGTTTTCCGCAGCGCCCGAATTGTTGTGACAGCGCTTCATTGATGTTTTTGGTGGTTTGCGAGTTACCTGTTTCAACCCTCTGATTACCTGGACGATGCTAAAGGCATTGTTTCCGACTCCTCGTCCTTCGATGGGGCATTTCACCTTTCTTACCTTTTGATAAGTCCCGATGCGGATCTCTCTAGTCAACTGTCGATGCGATTCAGTTCGTTATCGGTTTGACCAGAGTTCGGCATCTGGGCGAGTTGATGCACACGGCACATTGAGATCGTTCCAGGCCTAGGCCTGGGGTCTCTGACTTATTGGTTACCCATCTACCTTGCGTTGGTGGGTTTCAATTTCAACTAGAGGACAGACGAGTGGATTATCCAAAGAGTGTGCCCAGTGTCGGGCTGGTTAATGGGAAGTTTGTCGACGAGAACCCGGTCACGGGGCAAGTCGGCTCACTGATTTCTTCCGACTGGGGAAATGCGGTGACCGATGAATTGCTCAACGTGATTCGTGCGGGTGGGAAGGAGCCGGCCGAGGCCGAGCATGATCAGCTGCTGGCGGCGATCAAGGCGATCGTCCGTGATTCGATTCCGCCGGAAAAGATCCGCACCACCTTGGCGGAGTACGGGATTACCGATGCTTATACCAAGTCGGTGACCTATACCAAGGCGGAGATTGAGGCGCTGCTGAAGAACATGTCGGCCCTGCCGGTGGGGGCCATGGTGCCGTTTCCCAAGGGCACGGTGCCGGCGGGGTTTCTGGAGGTGGATGGCAGTGTGCAGAGCGCTGCGACTTATCCGGATTTGGCGGCCTATTTGGGCACGACCTTCAACACCGGAGGCGAGGGCGCGGGTAACTTCCGTTTGCCGGAGTCGCGGGGAGAGTTTTTGCGGGGTTGGGATCATGGACGGGGGGTGGATGCGGGGCGAACGCTTGGCAGTAGCCAGACGGATGCGTTGCAGAACATCACGGGTGAGTCGTCAACGTTTCCTACAGGGAGCACCGCGCCACTAAACAGTTCGGGAGTGTTCAAAACGAATGCTCGCTCTGGTGTACCTACTGGTATTGCTGGAGGTGGGGCCTGGAGTTCCGCATCCATTGATTTTGATGCAAGCCGAGTGGCCAGAACGGCTGCAGAAACCCGCCCTCGCAACCTGGCGGTTATGTGGTGCATCAAGGCCTGGAACGCTCCCGTCAATCAGGGAAATATCGACATTGCTGAGTTGGCTTTGCAGGTCCAGAGGCAGAAACCGATAGCGATCGTCGGCGGGTATAAGAGTCTGGCCGTTTCGGCTTCGGGTCTGAGTGCGCTGGTAAATGTTGCGGCTGACCAGTTGATTGTCGGGGCAGGTCAGTCAGTGTATTCACTGAGCGGTGTCAATTTGAGCTTCAGTGGCCTAGCCTCGGGGGAAAACGGGATAGATGTCGGAGAATTGCTCCCATCGACCTGGTATAGCGTTTGGGTGATCTGGAACGGTAATGCACCGGCCGGCTTGCTGTCACTGAGCGCGACGGCCCCGAAGTTGCCGGCTGGCTATACGCATAAAGCACGAGTCAGCTGGGTTAAAACAGATGCGACGGCCAACAAATATCCGCTGAACTTTATCCAGAATGGCAGGCGTTGCAGTTACAGAATAACGCCCGGCAGCAACGTCCCTGGCAATGTCGTCATTTCGGCGGGAGTACAGGGGCACATCAGCATTCCGACCTATGTCGCGATTCCAGTAGCGCCATTTGTACCCCCTACAGCCGTCACCATTCATATGGCGATGACGGGGACCAACAGCACGCAGATGGTTGCCCCCAATGATAGTTATGGTGGGTACACGAGCCTTACCAATCAGCCATTGGTGTTTTATGCAGCATCTCAACACCTTGCGCAGTACCAGCTACAACTGGAAGGCCCGAACATCTATCGCGCCGCCCAGTACGCTGGAGATCGTTTGACCTGTTTGGGATGGGAGGACAGTTTATGAGTTTTGCAGTTCGTAATGATGGTCAAGAATGGCGTCCGGTTTCGGGGGCTGACCAGGTGGGCTCTGATGAGTGGTACTGCATTGGCATTCCCCCTGATCCAGTTCCGCTCCCGCTGACAACAGAAGAGCTGGCCGCCGCCGAGCGCTCCTGCCGTGACAAAGAACTGGCGAGGGTCGCGTGGTTGCGGGATCGTCATCGCGATCAAATGGAGATATCGATGGCCTCCACGCTTTCTTCTGAGCAGTTCGTGCAGTTGCTGGTGTACATGCAGGCACTGCGCGACTGGCCGCAGTCAGTGGGGTTCCCTGAATTATCTTCGCGACCGGTTGCGCCATCCTGGATTGCCGAACAGGCCCAATAAACGCCCCGCACCGCCGGGGCGTTTTCTTATCCGACTTACAAACACAGAACATGCTTATTACCGAACAACAACTGCAACAAATTATGCCTAACGCCCGCCGCAAAGCGGGCGTTTTTGTTTCTCCACTCAACACCGCCATGGCTCATCGGCAGATCGATACGCCGAAGCGCCAGGCGGCCTTTCTTGCCCAGATCGGTCACGAATCCGGGCAACTGCAATACGTGCGCGAGCTGGGCAGTGATCAATACCTGAGCAAGTACGACACCGGCACGCTCGCGGCACGCCTGGGCAACACCCCCGAGGCCGATGGCGACGGCCAGCGGTATCGCGGGCGTGGGCTGATCCAGATCACCGGGCGTAGCAACTATCGCCAGTGCAGCCTCGGGCTGTTTGGCGATGAGCGCCTGCTGGAGTTGCCCGAGCTGCTGGAGCAGCCGCAATGGGCCGCCGAGTCGGCGGCCTGGTTCTGGGAGCGCGGCGGGCTCAATGCCCTGGCCGACCGCGATGAGTTCAACAGCATCAGCCGTCGCATCAATGGCGGTTTGAACGGCTTGCAGGATCGCCTGCAACTCTGGGCCAGGGCGCGGGCGGTGCTGTGCCTGCCCGTGGTCTGAGTTCATGGGGAGACGGGCACCTTCTGTAGCCGCTGCCGTAGGCTGCGATTGGACCTGGAGGGAAGGTCCTGCGGACCTTTTCGCAGCCTGCGGCAGCGGCTACAGGGATTTTTGCAGGCCATTTGATGCATTTCACATCGGTCAAGGGAGGGCGTGATGAATATCCGCAGTTGGCTGGCTCTCGCCGTCGTAGCTGGGTTGCTCTATGCCCTTGGCTTCGTCAGCGGTGCCGGCAGCGAACGCAGTAAGCAGCAGCGCCTGGACGAGGCTCGACTGCAACAATCCTTCGAGCAGGGCCAGGCGTTGGGCAGGGTCAAGGAGAAGGTGGTGGTCGAGTACGTCGATCGCGTCGTCAAGGTCTATCAGGCGGGCGCCACTATCACCAAGGAGGTTCCTATCTATGTTTCGAAAGCGGCTGATAACGCCTGCGTTGTACCTGCTGGTTTTGTCCGGGTGCACGACGCCGGTGCCGCCAACCTGCCCGTGGCCGCAGGCCCCGGCGTCGCTGATGACGCCGCCTCGGGCCTTGCACTCTCTACCGTCGCCGCCAGCGTCGTCGACAACTACAGCCAATGCCACGCAAACGCCGAGCAACTGAAAGCGTTGCAGCAGTGGGTGCGAAAGTCTCAGGCGTTGTTGCAAGGTGCCCCGGCGATGCACTGACGGCCTTGAGACATTTATGAGATGGATCGCTGCCGCGGTGTGGGGCAGTTGAAATCAAATGGACTTGTCGATGTTAAAAGAATGCAGATGTGGTCATTGCAAACGACTGCTCGCCCGTGTGGGTGACTTTACCGAGCTCCAGATCAAATGTTCCCGCTGCGGAACCTTGAATCATGTGAAGGCCTCGAGCCTTGGGCAATCGCCTTTGAGCGACATGAAAACGCCACTCTCAGTGACGGACCATTCCACTCAAAGGTGAAAAATATGAACGCAGTAACCATGGGCAAGCACTTCATTACCGTATTCCCAAAAGGGATTGTGGAGATCGTTTCGGCCGCTCAAAACACCGGTGGCTTGATCATCCAGACGGGGTTGATCAAGACCTCGACCGGTGTTGTCGATCTGTATGTGGGACCGACCGGCTCTTCCATCTCCAATTCGGCCGTCATCTTCTCTGGCAACGGCTCTAGCATTTCCGGCAGCGACTCCGAGATTGTCATGCCGTACCCGATCCGTATTCCCGCAGGCCAGGCATTGTGGGCATACGCATCCACTCCGGGTGGCGCGATAGCTTTGACTTGGGACTTGCTGGCCTGACCTGGCTGCGCAGAGAAGAGGGATCAACGGGCGCCGGTGCTTTTGCTCATTTCGGCAGGCTTTGATCGCTGGACTAGCCGCGTCAGCTTGGTGGCTGGCGCTGTTCCTGACGCAATGATGGACTGTTCGCGCCAGATCCTCTGAAGCCTTGTTCCAGAGCCGTTGGTTTTCCTGACAGCTTGTCACTTGCAAGCCTTCTTTCCTGGTGTACGGTAAGCACACGCCAGCCCCATCAGGAGAGAACTGTGAAAGAAATTACCCAGCTTGCCGCTGAACTCGGTCGGCGTCTGCAGGTTCTGAATGCCCACGTCACCACGGCGGAGTCCTGCACTGGCGGCGGGATTGCCGAGGCGATCACGCGGATCCCGGGCAGTTCGGCCTGGTTTGAGGCCGGTTATGTCACCTACTCCAACCGCCAGAAGACCCTCCAATTGAATGTGCCGGCCGATTTGTTCAATTCGGTTGGTGCGGTCAGTCGTGAAGTGGTAGAGGCCATGGTCCGTGGGGCACAAGCCAAGAGTCATGCGCATTTTGCGGTGGCGGTCAGTGGTATCGCTGGGCCGGATGGCGGTTCTGCGCAGAAGCCGGTGGGTACGGTTTGGCTGGCCTGGGGCGCGGGAGAGACGTTGACCTCCGAGTGTCGGCACTTCCCCGGGAATCGCGATGAGGTTCGCCGACAAACGGTGAAGGCCGCGCTAGAGGGGTTGCTGCAACACGCTGCAGCAGAAATCGCAAATCAGGGGTAGGCGATCCTCGAGCGCTGTGGAATAATACTGGCTACTTATACAGGTGTTGGCCGTCAGGCCTTATTGATTACGTGAGGACTTTAATGGACGACAACAAGAAGAAAGCCTTGGCTGCGGCCCTGGGTCAGATCGAACGTCAATTCGGCAAGGGTGCCGTAATGCGTATGGGCGATCATGACCGTCAGGCGATCCCGGCCATTTCCACTGGCTCTCTGGGTCTGGACATTGCTCTGGGCATTGGCGGTCTGCCAAAAGGCCGTATCGTTGAAATCTACGGCCCTGAGTCGTCCGGTAAGACCACTCTGACCCTGTCGGTCATTGCCCAGGCGCAGAAAGCCGGTGCCACTTGTGCCTTCGTCGACGCCGAGCACGCTCTGGATCCGGAATACGCCGGCAAGCTGGGTGTCAACGTCGACGACCTGCTGGTTTCTCAGCCGGATACCGGCGAGCAGGCCCTGGAAATCACCGACATGCTGGTGCGCTCCAACGCGGTTGACGTGATCATCGTCGACTCCGTGGCGGCCCTGGTGCCCAAGGCTGAAATCGAAGGCGAGATGGGTGACATGCACGTTGGCCTGCAAGCCCGCCTGATGTCCCAGGCGCTGCGTAAAATCACCGGTAACATCAAGAATGCCAACTGCCTGGTGATCTTCATCAACCAGATCCGTATGAAGATCGGCGTGATGTTCGGCAGCCCGGAAACCACCACCGGTGGTAACGCGCTGAAGTTCTACGCTTCGGTTCGTCTGGATATCCGTCGTACCGGTGCGGTGAAGGAAGGCGACGAGGTAGTCGGTAGCGAAACCCGAGTCAAGATCGTCAAGAACAAGGTGGCTCCGCCGTTCCGTCAGGCCGAGTTCCAGATTCTTTACGGCAAGGGTATCTACCTCAACGGCGAAATCATCGATCTGGGCGTGCTGCATGGTTTCCTGGAGAAATCCGGTGCCTGGTACAGCTACCAGGGCAACAAGATCGGCCAGGGCAAGGCCAACTCGGCCAAGTTCCTGCAGGACAATCCGGAAATCGGCAACGCGTTGGAGAAGCAGATCCGCGAGAAGCTGCTGACCGCTTCGCCAGACGTCAAAGCCAATCCGGTCAAAGAGACCGAAGACGATATGGCCGACGCTGATATCTGATTGATCCAATGACCGCCGTACTCGATACCCTCGTCGCGGTGCGGCGAACAGCAATGGACCTGCTCGCGCGACGCGAGCACGGTCGAGTCGAGCTGACGCGTAAACTGCGTCAGCGCGGCGCTCCTCCTGAAATGATCGAAGTCGCCCTGGACCGTTTGACGGAAGAGGGGCTGCTGTCCGAATCCCGTTATCTCGAAAGTTTTGTTTCCTATCGTGCGCGCTCAGGTTACGGGCCGATGCGTATTCGCGAAGAGCTCAGCCAGCGTGGCTTGCAGCGAGGTGATATCGATCTTGCGCTGCGCGAGTGCGGTATCGACTGGCAAGAGCAGTTGCGAGACGTCTGGCAGCGCAAGTTTGCCGGGCAGTTTCCTGTGGATGCCCGTGAACGGGCCAAGCAAGGGCGCTTTCTGAGTTATCGCGGGTATTCTATGGACATGATCGGCCGTCTATTGAGCGGCCGAGGGATGGATGACTGAAGTTGTACCCGCTGCCTGGTGCAGCGGGTGATGGTGCAGGTCAGCTGACTTTGCTGGTTTCTCGTGCGCGCTGGCGGGTCTCGGATTGTTGCCTGGTCCAGTTCTCCGGCAGGTTGATAAAGTCGATCAGTTCCCGCAGGCGGCCGTTGTCACGAGCTTTGAAAACGAACGATAGCCGCGTCAGATGGCTGAACTGAACTTCGTCGTGCTCCTCTCCACTGTAGGTATGTTGCCGAAACTGGCCACTCAGGCACAGGTCGGCGAATGCTGTCTGCATGTGTTCCAGCGCCTGCTCATTGAGGCTGTGGTTCATGCGGATGACAAACTCCTGTTTCAGCCAGCGGCTGGAGTGGAAGTTGGCGTAGAACTGCTGGATTTCCTTAACTGCTTCTTCGGTGCTGTGTACCAGGCGCACCAGCTTCATGTCGCTGGGCAGGATGTAGCGATTGGCCTCCAACTGGTTGTGGATGAAGTCCAGAGCGCCTTGCCAGAACTGCCCACCAGGTGCGTCCAGTAATACCACCGGTACCAGAGGGCTTTTGCCGGTCTGGATCAGGGTCAGGACCTCCAGGGCTTCGTCCAGGGTGCCGAAACCACCAGGGCAAAGCACCAGGGCATCGGCTTCCTTGACGAAAAACAGCTTGCGTGTGAAGAAAAAGTGGAACGACAGCAGGTTTTCCGTGCCGCCCACAGTGGGGTTGGCATGCTGTTCGAAGGGCAGGGTGATGTTGAAGCCCAGGCTGTGCTCCAGCCCTGCGCCATCATGAGCCGCTGCCATGATGCCGCCGCCAGCGCCGGTGATCACCATCAGGTCCGAGCGGGCCAGGGCCGCTCCCAGTTCCTTGGCCATGGCATAAAGCGGATGTTCGCTGGGCGTTCGCGCCGAGCCGAATACCGTCACTTTGCGCCGGCCCTTGAACTGTTCCAGTACCCGGAAGGCATGTTCCAGCTCGCGTAGCGCTTGCAGGGTAATCTTGGCGTTCCAGCGGTTGAGGTCGTCCTCGGCCATGCGCAGGACGGTGAGAACCATGTCGCGGTAGAGGGGGATATTCGGGCTGTTGGGGGCAATCTGGTTGAGTTGCGCTTCGACCTGGCTTGTGAGGTCGACGCCCTTGCTTTGGAAATGACGAGTTAACAGGTCATTCGATTGGTAAGGCATTCAGCTTCTCCTTCTGCACAGAACCTTGTGCACGGCCGAGGTATTCGAACGTGCCACGACACAGCCTGTGTCGCTGCCTGCTCAGCCCAGCGTGTGAGCAACTCTCTTGACCCGATCACTGCTGACCGTCGCTGGGCAGCAATCGAGGTATCCACAGAGGTTCTGCTTTCCTTTATTAAGAAAAAATGCACTGCAAGACGCACAAGAACGGCCTCCTGAACCGTCCTGGAACAGTCGATGGGAACCTTCGGACATGACTTGATCATGTGCCCATAAAGTCTTGGCTGGCAACCGCTTCTTAGTGAATTTAGCGGTCTTGGCACCATTGGTCAGGCGCCGCGGCAAGGGCTCGAGCCTCTGATTTACTAAAGTGCAGCGCTTGGTTCAGGAGCCGGCTCCAGGAAGGGGGCGCGGCCATCCGTCCGTGCAAGCCGAGGGCAGGGAGGCAAGGGATGACCACTGTCGTGTTGGAAGTCGATCCGCAGTTGTACCAGCTGTTGCAAGCTGCGGCGGCAGCCCATCATTTGAGTCTTGAGGAAGAGTGCCGGCGTCGCTTGGCGGGGGAGGAGCGGCCTTCGCGATATCTGCAGGCCCTGGTAGCGGAGTTGCGCGCCGATGATCAGCAGCGGCGCGCGTCCCGTCCTTGATTCACTTCTTCTTGGGCGTGTTTTGGGAAGGGCAATCCGATTCCTGGAAGCGCGCCGAGGCTACAGGGCGATTGGTGCGGTTTTCGGTGAACTCGTAGCGCATGACTGCGCCTTTGGCCATCAGCTTGCGGTAGTTGGGGTTACGGCAGACGCTGGCACCCAGCTGCAAGTAGACGGCCTTGGGGTTGGCGCGCATTTGTTCGGCGTGGCCGGCCTGGACGCTGAGGTGATTGATCAACTCCTTGCCTTCAACGGTATAACCCTGATCGAGAATGTTCTCGTTGACTTCCCGGGGAGTGCCGACGTTGCTTTCCGCAGCGACCTTCTCCAGCATTTTGCTCAGTTCGAACTCTTGCAAGGACGCAGCCTGGACACCCAGGGGCAAGGCCAGCAGAAGGGCGACGGTAGGGATGGTAAAGCGCAACATGAAACTCTCCTGGTGCAGTGACTGATGCTTCGACCAGCCACTCGACTGTGCGTTCAGTGGCGACGAATTATAGGGGGAGAGCTAGGAAGGCGGTACAGGTTTGAACAGATGGCTCTGATAAACTTGTCCGACTTTTTACCCCTTCGAGTTATTTCCGTGTCTATTCCTGTCCTTTGCCGGTGTGCTCAGCGATGAGCCATGCGGTATCCCGTCTACGTGATCTGCGCATGGCTCGTGCGGTCAAACCCTTTTTTGCGCGGGGCTCACGCGCTGAGCGCTGCCCGCGTTGCCGAGTGATTCCCAGCCATTGCCTGTGTGCCTGGCGGCCCAAGGTCAGCGCCGAGTCGGCCATGTGCCTGGTGATGCACGATGTGGAGCCGCTCAAACCGAGTAATACCGGCTGGTTGATCGCTGATGTGATTGCCGATACCTGGGCGTTTCACTGGTCCCGTACCGAAGTCGATCCGCAATTGCTGGCCTTACTGGCTGATCCGCAGTGGCAGCCTTATATCGTCTTTCCCGGAGAGTTCGTGGCCCCCGAGCGAGTGGTCAGCGAGGTCCGGCAGGAGGAAGGCAAGCGCCCGCTGTTCATTCTGCTGGATGCCACCTGGAGCGAAGCCCGCAAGATGTTTCGAAAGAGCCCCTATCTTGAGCACTTGCCGGTGCTTAGCCTGTCATCGGAGAAGCTCTCGCGCTACAAGTTGCGGCGCTCCAAGCGTGATGACCATTTCTGTACCGCCGAGGTAGCTGCCCTGTGCCTGGAGTTGGCGGGGGACGAGCAGGTTAGCCAGGTCATGGACGCCTACCTTGACGTATTCAGCACTCATTACCTGTCGGCGAAGTTCCAGAAGGCCATCGATCCTCTGGATGAAGTGCACTCCCGGCTCAAGCCCTTTGTGTAGTGGCGGCGCTGGCCTGGGGTTTTTGCTGCCATAGCTGGGCCACCAACATGCCGCTGAGCATGAGTGCGCAGCCGAAGTAACCGCGCAGCTGCAGTGATTCATCCAGCAGCCAGGCCCCGGCGATGGCGGCAAACACGGCTTCGAGGGACAGGATGATTGCCGCGTGGGAGGCGATCGCGTCCCTCTGGGCAATCACTTGCAGGGTGTAGCCGATGCCGACAGCAATCACGCCCCCGTAAAGAATGGCCGGACCGGCGGCGACAATCGCGTTCCAGTGAATCGGCTCCAGGCACAGCGCAAGGATCAGGCTCACCACCGAACAGGTGGCAAATTGTAGGAAGGCCAGGCGAATCGGGTCGTGGCGGCTGGCGAATACGCCCACCAGAATCACGTGTGCGCCCCAGACAAAGGCGCCGATCAATTGCAGCCAGTCGCCGGACGCAACGTGAAAGCTGTCGCTGACGGTCAACAGGAACATGCCCACCACGGCCAGCACCGCGCCGAGCCAGGTACCTAGTCCCGTCTTGTGGCCGATCAGCAGTCCCAGCAGCGGCACTACAATGACGTAGAGCCCGGTGATGAACCCAGCATTGGTTACGCTGGTAAACATCAGACCGACCTGCTGCAGGTTGATCCCCAGAGTAAGGGCCAGGCCCATGAGTACGCCGCCCAGCAACAGGCCACGATTGAGCAGGGGGGCGGGGTGGCGATCGGCGGGCGTTCTGCGTAGTACCAGTGGTAGCAGGCAGAGTGAGCCCAGAGCAAAACGCAGGCCGGAATAGAGGAAGGGGCCGATATGATCCATGCCGGAGGATTGTGCGACAAACGCAGCCCCCCAGATGACAGCGGTGATCAACATCAGGACATCGGCACGCAAGGCTTGGCTTCGCATGAGGGCTCTCTTATTAGTTAGCTGGCTAAGATGCCGCAAAGCTTCACGCTTGACCACCCTGGCTTCGCTGGGCATGCTTGGCGCCGATTAGGGCGCCAGCGCTGTTTGAACCACCGTTTTGCTCAGGCTTTTCGCGGTGTTCGTGCTCTTTGGGTATCGCATTCTGGCGAGCCCCCATGTTGCTGGGTGAGGGCTGAATGCATCAGTCCTGCCATGAAAAACAGGATCATTTGAAAAATGGCCACATACGAAATCCTGATTGCCGATGACCACCCGCTTTTTCGCAGTGCACTGCATCAAGCTGTCACTCTGGGCTTGGGTCCTGATGTGCGTCTGGTGGAAGTGGCGAGCATCGCCGAGCTGGAAGCCCGCCTCACCGAAAAAGCTGACTGGGATCTGGTGCTGTTGGACCTGAACATGCCTGGTGCCTACGGTTTTTCTGGCCTGGTGCTGTTGCGCGGGCAGTATCCGCAGATTCCGGTGGTGATGGTTTCGGCGCAGGAAGAAGCGTCCGTCATGGTTCGTTCCCGCGAGTTCGGGGCCAGCGGTTTCATTCCCAAGTCCAGCTCCCTGGAAGTCATTCAGCAGGCGGTGCGCAGCGTCCTTGATGGTGACGTCTGGTGGCCGCCGCAAGCTTTTGAAGAAGTCAGTGTTTCGGCGGAAGCCAAGGCCGCGAGCGAAGGCCTGGCAAGCCTGACGCCTCAGCAGTTTCGGGTACTGACCATGGTCTGCGAGGGGTTGTTGAACAAGCAGATCGCTTATGAGCTGAGTGTTTCCGAGGCGACGATCAAGGCTCACGTGACGGCAATTTTCCGCAAGCTCGGGGTTCGCACCCGTACCCAGGCGGCCTTGCTCTTGCAACAACTTGAGTCAATTTCCAGCCATTAACCCACGGGTTGTTCACGCTTTTTTGACTTTGGTTGAACTAGTTTCCCCACTCCTTTTTTCAGTTGCTCAGCTTATGTCGCCTTTCAAAGGTCAAACCGGTCTTAAACGCATCCTTAACGCCGCCGGCTATTCGTTCGATGGCTTGCGCGCCGCCTTCACCGGCGAGGCGGCATTTCGTCAGTTGGTGTTGCTCAACGTGATTCTGATTCCCTTGAGCTTCCTGCTCAACGTCAGCCGGGTCGAGCGCGCGCTGCTGATTGCCGTGTGCCTGCTGGCGCTGATCGTCGAATTGCTCAACTCGGCGGTGGAGGCAGCGATCGACCGGATTTCCCTGGATCGTCACCCGTTGTCGAAGAACGCCAAGGACATGGGCAGCGCGGCGCAGTTTGTCGCCCTGAGCATGATCACCATCGTGTGGGCCGTGATCCTGATCTAAGGAATGCTCGGCAGGACGATTTCGTCGCTGCGCTGTACCCCGGCGGTAAAGGAGCGGCACAGTTCGAGGAACTCGCGCATGGCTGAAGTCTGATACTTCTGTTTATGCCAGATGAAGTAGAACTGCCGGGCCAGATCCAGGCCCGGTGTTTCCACTGGCACCAGGCTGCCACGACGAAAGGCATCTCGCAGCGCCAGCCTGGAGATGCAACCAATCCCCAATCCCGACTCCACTGCACGCTTGATGGCCTCGGTGTGCTCCAGTTCCAGGCGGATGTTCAGCGCGCTGCGATGATGACGCATGGCCTGGTCGAAGGTCAGGCGGGTCCCGGAACCCTGCTCCCGGAGAATCCAGGCTTCGTGGGTCAGCTCCTCCATGGTGGCGTGGCCGCGTTTGGCCAAAGGGTGCTGGGGCGCGCAGAACACCACAAGCTCATCCTCGACCCAGGTTTGCACCTCGATATCCGGGTGACTGCAGTCGCCTTCGATTAGACCCAGATCAATTTCGTAGTGGGCCACCTGTTGCACGATATGCGCAGTGTTTTGCACATGGAGCTTCACCTGGCTTTCCGGATGCACCTGCATGAAGCTGCCGATCAGCAGGGTCGCCAGGTAGTTGCCAATGGTCAGGGTCGCGCCCACCGACAGCGAGCCGAATCCGGACTTGCCATTGAGCAGGTCCTCGATCTCCTTGGCCTGGTCCAGCAGTGCCACCGCTTGTGGCAAAAGCTGTTTGCCCAGGGCGTTGAGGCTCAGGCGCTTGCCGGCGCGATCAAACAGCTGGCAACTGGATTGGCGCTCGAGTTCGGTGATCGAGGTGCTGGCCGCCGATTGCGACAGGGCCAGAAGCCCGGCAGCACGAGAAACGCTCTCTTGCTGGGCGACGGCGACGAAGACTTGCAGTTGACGGAGAGTAAATCGCATATCGATATAACCGATAACCCTTATCTTAATAATCCAGTTAACAGATATTGTCGCCGCCATTAGAATGCTGTGCAATTGCGCTCATGGTTAGCGCAGGCAATTTCTAGGAGCCCCCGTACATGAGCAACATGAACCACGAGCGTGTCCTCAGTGTTCATCACTGGAATGACACTCTGTTCAGCTTCAAGTGCACCCGCGACCCGGGTCTGCGCTTCGAGAACGGTCAGTTCGTGATGATCGGCCTGCAACAGCCCAATGGCCGTCCGCTTATGCGTGCCTACTCCATTGCCAGCCCGAACTGGGAAGAGCATCTCGAATTCTTCAGCATCAAGGTTCCAGACGGTCCGTTGACTTCCCAACTGCAGCATCTGAAGGAAGGCGACGAGATCATCATCAGCAAAAAGCCTACCGGCACCCTGGTGCTGGATGACTTGAAGCCGGGCAAACACCTGTATCTGCTCAGCACCGGCACCGGACTGGCGCCGTTCATGAGCGTGATCCAGGATCCGGAAACCTACGAGCGTTTCGAAAAAGTGATCCTGTGCCACGGCGTTCGCTACGTCAACGAAGTCGCCTACCGCGAGTTCATCACCGAGCACTTGCCGCAGAACGAGTTCTTCGGCGAAGCGCTGCGTGAGAAGTTGATCTACTACCCCACCGTGACCCGCGAGCCGTTCGAGAACGAAGGCCGCCTGACCGACCTGATGCGCAGCGGCAAGCTGTTCCGCGACATCGGTCTGCCACCCATCAACCCGCAGGACGACCGAGCCATGCTGTGCGGCAGCCCAAGCATGCTGGAAGAAACCAGCGAAGTGCTCAACAGCTTCGGCCTGACCGTTTCGCCGCGCATGCGTGAACCGGGCGACTACCTGATCGAGCGCGCCTTCGTCGAGAAGTAGAAGCGAGCTTGCTCGCGAAGACCGTCCAGGCAGCGCATTGGTGCTGACTGGGCGGCTAGCAGACACAGAAAAGCCCGCGTTGCCTGGGAAGGCAACGCGGGCTTTTTCGTTTCCGGGGTTCAGCCCGCCGGGACCACTTCCAGCACCCGGATCAGCCCTGGCTCGGGGTAATGCCAGCGCACATCCAGATCCCAGAACTGCGCACCGTATTCCCGCTCGGCAGTGGGCACCTGATAGGCCGGGCGCGGGTCCTGGGCCAGGCACTGCTCGATGAGTTCCACCAAGGGCTCCTGCAGGCGCTGAGCGTGGGTCTGAGCCTGTTGCAAAGCAATGTCCTGCCACTGCACTGGTATCAACTGTGGTGCAGCGCTGGCGATGTCATTGCTCGCCGTGGCAATGATGTCGGCGTAAGGCACATAGGGCTTGATATCGAGGATCGGCGTGCCGTCCAGCAGGTCGATGCCGGAGATCCACAGGCGGTTGGCCTCGACCTTGTCCAGCTTGACCACCGATTGGCCGATGCCGTTGGGGCGGTGGGTGGCGCGGGTAGCGAAGACCCCCATGGACTTGTTGCCCCCCAGGCGCGGCGGGCGCACCTTGAGCCGCGGCTTGTCTTCCAGGGCCTGGTGAAACAGGAACAGCAGCCAGACGTGGCTGACCTGCTCCAGCCCTTGCACCGCGTCGCCCTGATCGAAGGGCGCCACCAGCTCCAATACGCCGCGAGCGGCCGGGGCCAGTTGCGGTTGGCGCGGGATGGCGAACTTCTCCTTGAAACAGGAGCGCACGAAACCGATGGGCGAAACGCTGTAGGTCATTTGGCAAGCCTCAAGCTTTGAGCGATAAGCCGCAAGCTACAAGCCTTGAACTTGCAGCTTGAAGCTTGCAGCTGCCTTAAGCTCTAACCCGCAGGGTCAGGCCCTTGAGGAAGTTGCGCAGCAACTGGTCGCCGCAAGGGCGGTAGTTGGTGTGGCCGAACTTGCGGAACAGCGCGCTCAGCTCGGGCTTGGACACTGGGAAGTCGGCGGCCTTGAGCACGGCGTGCATGTCGTCTTCCTTGAGCTCGAAGGCCACGCGCAGCTTCTTCAGGATGATGTTGTTGGTCACCGGCAGTTCGATCGGCAGCGGCGGACGGCTTTCATCCTTGCCGCGCTTGAAGATCACCAGGCCGTCGAGGAAATGCGCCATGACTTCGTCCGGGCAGTGCACGAAGCCTTCTTCCTCGTCCTTCTTCAGGTAGCTGACGATGTCGTCCAGGCTGACCTTGAAGCCGGTGAGCTTGATGATCTCCACGACCTTCTTGTCGCTGATGTCGAGCATGTAGCGCACGCTGCGCAGTACATCGTTATGAATCATGGTTACAGTCCTGATCAATGCGCGTTGAGCGCCGCGCCAGGGCACGGCGTCTGAATGGGGGCGGCTTTAGAACTTCTCTTTGGCCGACAGGTAGCGCCACTGGCCCAGCGGCACTTTGCCGATGGACACGCCGCCGATCCGGATGCGGCGAATGGCGACGACCTTGAGGCCGACGGCTTGGCAAAACAGTGCGATCACACCCGGCTGCGGATTCTTCATGGCGAAGCGCAGGCGGTTCTCGTTCTGCCAACTGGCCTTGACCGGCGGCAGCTCGCGGCCCTTGTAGGTCAGGCCGTGGTTCAGGCGGTTGAGGCCGTGGTCGATCATCTCGCCTTCGACCTCGACCACGTATTCCTGCTCGATCTTGGCCGCATCGGCCGTCAGCTTGCGCAGCACTTTCCAGTCCTGGGTGAACACCAACAGGCCGCTGGCATTGGGTTGCAGGTCTTCACTGGCGGTCAGGCGCAGGAAATGCCCGCGCAGCGGACGTTTGCCGTAGCGGTGCTCGTCCGACAGGCTGTCGGCGCTGATGGACTGCATGGCGCTGTCCAGATCCTGGCCGGCGGGCACGTTGAGCAGGATGGTTACCGGCTCCGGGGCGGTGGCCTTGGCCTCGGGGTCGAGGACGACCTTTTGCGTGCCGACCTTGAACTGCGGTTCGTCGATGACTTCGCCGTCTACGGTGACCCAGCCGCCCTCGATGAACAGCTCAGCCTCCCGGCGGGAGCAGCCGACCAGTTCGATGAGGCGTTTGGAGAGACGAATCGGGTCAGTCATGTCAGGGGCCGTATCAAAAGAGGGCGGCTATTGTACCTGCCTGGCGCCGGTTAATCGCGGGTCCATTTGCCCGCTGTGGCTTTTAGCCGCGTCGGGCCTGCAGTTGTGGTTGTTTCAGGCGCATGTGCAGCAACGGGTAGGGCTGGCCCATGCCGTCCTGTTCGGAGCGGCCGACCACCTCAAAGCCCTGCTTGAAGTAGAAGCCCAGCGCTTGAGGGTTCTGTTCATTGACGTCCAGTTGTTGGGCGTTCAGGTGTTCCACTGCATAGTGCAGCAGTTGCCGGCCCAGGCCCTGGCCGCGATGGGCCGGGTCGATGAACAGCATCTCGATCTTGCCCGCTGCCACGCCAGCGAAACCGGTGATGCGTTGCCGCTGATCCCGGGTACAGATCAGCATCACCGCATCCAGGTAGCGGGTCAGCACCAGGTTTCTCAGCAGCTCTATATAGCTGTCCGGGAGAAAGTCGTGGGTGGCGCGAACCGAGTCTTCCCAGACACGGACCAGTTCCGGGTAGTCGCTGACTTTCGGTGTGTGGATGACCGAGTGGTGGCGCATGCCGCTTGTCCCTGAGGTGATTGGCAAGGGCTAACGATAGACCGAAAAAAGCCCCGCATCTCGTGGCGAGAGCGGGGCTTGGCAGTTTTTTTACGCCTTACAGGGTTTCGGCCCAGAGGTCGTATTCGTCGGCGTCGGTGACCCGGCACCAGACCTTGTCACCCGGCTTCAGGTCGCCCGCACCGTCGATGAACACGTTGCCGTCGATCTCCGGCGCATCGAAGAAGCAGCGGCCCACGGCGCCATTCTCGTCGACTTCATCGATCAGCACTTCGATTTCCTTGCCGATGCGCTGTTGCAGGCGTGCCGAGCTGATTTCCTGCTGGTGCGCCATGAAGCGCTCCCAACGGTCCTGCTTGACCTCGTCCGGGACCACTTCCAAGTCCAGGTCGTTGGCCGGTGCGCCTTCCACCGGCGAGTACTGGAAGCAACCAACACGGTCCAGCTGGGCTTCGGTCAGCCAGTTCAGCAGGTACTGGAAGTCTTCCTCGGTTTCGCCAGGGAAGCCGACGATAAAGGTCGAACGGATGATCAGCTCCGGGCAGATCTCGCGCCAGGCCTTGATCCGCGCCAGGGTCTTGTCTTCGAAGGCCGGACGCTTCATGGCCTTGAGCACTTTCGGGCTGGCGTGCTGGAACGGGATGTCCAGGTACGGCAGAATCTTGCCGGCGGCCATCAGCGGAATCAGCTCGTCCACGTGCGGGTACGGGTACACGTAGTGCAGGCGCACCCACACGCCCAGAGTACTCAGGGCCTCGCAGAGCTCGGTCATGCGGGTCTTCACCGGCGCGCCGTTCCAGAAACCGGTGCGGTACTTGACGTCCACGCCATAGGCGCTGGTGTCCTGGGAGATCACCAGCAGTTCCTTGACCCCGGACTTGACCAGGCGCTGGGCTTCGTCGAGCACATCGCCCACCGGACGGCTGACCAGCTTGCCGCGCATCGACGGGATGATGCAGAAGCTGCAGCTGTGGTTGCAGCCTTCGGAAATCTTCAGGTAGGCGTAGTGCCGTGGGGTCAGCTTGATGCCTTGCGGCGGCACCAGATCGATCAGCGGGTTGTGGTCCTGTTTCGGCGGCACCACTTCGTGCACGGCGTTGACCACTTGCTCGTACTGCTGCGGGCCGGTCACGGCCAGCACGCTAGGGTGCACGTCACGGATATTGCCTTCTTCCACGCCCATGCAGCCGGTGACGATGACCTTGCCGTTTTCCTTGATGGCTTCGCCGATCACTTCCAGGGATTCGGCCTTGGCCGAGTCGATGAAACCGCAGGTGTTGACCACCACGACATCGGCGTCCTGGTAGGTGGACACCACGTCATAGCCTTCCATGCGCAGTTGAGTGAGGATGCGCTCGGAGTCGACCAGAGCTTTTGGGCAACCCAGGGATACGAAGCCGACTTTCGGGTTGGCCGGCGCGGAGGGGGTGGACATGTCTAACCTCGGTATTGGGTATCGAATCACTTGGGGGGCAAGTGCGACGCTTGGGCGCTGGCTGCGCCTCTGATCAAAAAGTGCGCAATTCTAGCGATGGTCGAGGCGCTTGACCAGCTTTATACGGGGGAAATACGACCAGCGCTGGACTATGCTTCTTCCCGTTATGCCCGGTTGCTTTCATACGACGTTAGTTGGCGCCTTAGTGGTAATAAGAATCTGCAAATTACATGGCAAACTGCGCAACTTAAGAGAATAGCGCTTGTATAACCTTGCGCTTTCTATATAAGAAGCCCCGGTCTTGAGTAGTGGGAGTCATTGATGGGTCAGGCAAGTAGTCAGGCGGCGAGTGGCGAGCACTCCGGGGGCAAGCCTCTGGGGATGCTGGTGGCGGCGGTCGGGGTGGTGTATGGCGATATCGGCACCAGTCCGCTCTACACCCTCAAGGAGGTGTTTGCCGGCCATTATGGGGTTCAGGTCAATCATGACGGGGTGTTTGGCATCCTCGCGCTGATTTTCTGGTCGTTGGTCTGGGTCGTCTCGATCAAGTACGTACTGTTCGTCCTGCGGGCCGACAACCAGGGCGAGGGCGGCATCATGGCCTTGACCGCACTGGCCAGGCGGGCTGCCGGTTCCTATCCGCGCTTGCGTTCGATGCTGGTGATTCTGGGCCTGATCGGGGCGGCGCTGTTCTATGGCGATAGCATGATCACCCCGGCGATTTCCGTGTTGTCGGCGGTCGAGGGGCTGGAGCTGGCATTCAGCGGCCTGGAACACTGGGTGGTGCCGATGGCGCTGGTGGTGCTGGTGGCCTTGTTCCTGATCCAGAAACACGGCACTGATCGCATCGGCAAGCTGTTTGGTCCGGTGATGGTGGCCTGGTTCGTGGTCCTTGGCGGGTTGGGGGTCAACGGCATTCTCCAGCACCCGGAAGTGCTGCAGGCGCTGAACCCGATGTGGGGCGTGCGTTTCTTCATCGTTCATCCGGGCATGGGGGTCGCCATTCTCGGGGCGGTGGTGCTGGCATTGACCGGTGCTGAAGCCTTGTACGCCGACATGGGTCACTTCGGGCGCAAGCCCATCGCCCGGGCCTGGTTCGCCCTGGTGCTGCCGGCGCTGGTGCTGAATTACTTCGGCCAGGGCGCGCTGCTGCTGGAAAACCCTGAAGCCGCCCGCAACCCCTTCTACCTGCTGGCGCCGAGCTGGGCCCTGATTCCGCTGGTGGTGCTGGCCACCCTGGCCACGGTGATCGCGTCCCAGGCCGTGATTTCCGGCGCCTTCTCCCTGACTCGCCAAGCAATCCAGTTGGGTTACATCCCGCGGATGCACATTCAGCACACTTCCAGCGCCGAGCAGGGGCAGATCTACATCGGCGCGGTGAACTGGGCGCTGATGGTGGGGGTGATCCTGCTGGTGCTCGGTTTCGAGTCCTCCGGTGCCCTGGCTTCGGCCTACGGCGTGGCGGTGACCGGGACCATGCTGATCACCAGTATCCTGGTGTCGGCGGTGATCCTGCTGCTGTGGAAGTGGCCGCCGATGCTGGTGGTGCCGCTCCTGCTGGGATTCCTGTTGGTGGATGGGCTGTTCTTCGCCGCCAACGTGCCGAAGATCTTCCAGGGCGGCGCCTTCCCGGTGCTGGCGGGGATCGTGCTGTTCCTGCTCATGACCACCTGGAAACGCGGCAAGGAATTGCTGGTGGATCGCTTGGACGAAGGCGGGCTGCCGCTGCCAATCTTTATCGGCAGCATCCGCGTACAGCCGCCGCATCGGGTGCAGGGCACTGCCGTGTTCCTCACGGCCCGACCAGACGCCGTCCCCCACGCCTTGCTGCACAATCTGCTGCATAACCAGGTGCTGCACGAACAAGTGGTGCTGTTGACGGTGGTCTACGAGGATATTCCGCGGGTGCCTGCAAATCGGCGCTTCGAGGTGGACGCCTACGGCGAAGGTTTCTTCCGGGTGATCCTGCACTTCGGTTTCACTGACGAACCGGACGTGCCGGAGGCCCTGAAGCTGTGTCACCTGGACGAGCTGGACTTCAGCCCCATGCGCACCACCTACTTCCTCAGCCGTGAAACCGTGATCGCCTCCAAGCTGGTGGGCATGGCCCGCTGGCGCGAAGCGCTGTTCGCCTTCATGTTGAAGAACGCCAACGGCAACCTGCGCTTCTTCAAGCTGCCGGTGAACCGGGTGATCGAGCTGGGTACTCAGGTCGAGATGTGATTCTGACCAGACAAAAGCCCCCGTTGCCTTGCGGCAGCGGGGGCTTTTTCGTTTCTACGGTTCTGCTCGCGATGACGGACTGGCCATCGACATCGATACTGATGCCTGAACGGTTTCTCTCGGAGCCCACCGGCCCCGTGATCGCCCCGGCCTTTACGCGGCTAGCGCCTGCACCACATCGTCCAACACCGCCTTGCCCATGGCGGTCAGGTAGTGCGCGGCCCAGGCGTGACGATCGCTATCCTTGCTGTAGGCGGCGTCCTCAGCAAAGGCCTTGGCCAGGGACAGCAGGTCGGAGGCTTGGGCCAGGGCTTCGCCGATGGGGAGGCCGGGGCTGACCTGGAATAGCGGGCGTTCCGAGCAGTAAAGGAAAGTGATTAAGCCGACTGTTTTCAGATTTGAAAGTTGAGGCGGGTTTGTATTGTTCATGGTTCAACTCCAAGGTTTGAGGAGTTACCACGTTCGTTTCCAAGCGAATGGGTGGCAGCTATGCGCAGGTTGGAAAACCGGAAACCCAGGAAACCGGCAGACCCGAAGGCCTCCCACGCACAGCCGCCATAACAGATGGATTGCAGGCGCAAAATTTATCTGCAATCAAGCGGGGCGCTAGTTGCCAAGGTTCTTCGGGTTTCCAAGCCCGGCCGCTGAATGCTCAGCGACACCCGGAGCCTAGCCCGTCGAAGCGCAGGCCAACAAGGCAGCAAAGTGCCCAAAACGCACCCCTTACACAACTCTCGGAGTTTGCCTACAACCTGCGCGGGAGTCATCCGCCATTACGCGGTCTTCAACGAGGCAACTGAGACCGCTGATGTAAAAAAGCCCCCGCAACCTCAAGGCTGCGGGGGCTTTGTCGGGCGAGGCTCAGCTCATTCTTGAGCGGTCGCCTGATCCTTGGCCTGGCGCTTTTCGATGGCATCCACCAGGCGCTTGGCCAGTGCCGGGTAGTTCTCATCGAAGTGATGGCCGCCCGGCAGCTTCATGGCTTCACCGACCGCAGTCTTGTCGGTGCAGCCGCTTTCGTCGACTTCTTCCTCACCGTAGATGCACACCACCTTGGCGGCGGGCAGCTTGGCCATTTCCGGGCCGGTGGCAGCTTCCTTGCCAGCATTGCCCAGCCAGCCTTCGACTTCGATCTCGAAGCTGCCGGTACGGGCGAAGGCCAGCAGGATAATGGCGTCGACCCGCTGCTGCTCGGCTTCCGGCAGGCGGTTGTAGATCGCCGGCAGCACGTCGGCGCCGAAGGAGTAGCCGGTCAGCACGAAGCGCTTGGTGCCCCACTTCTGCCGGTAGTGCTGCATCAGTTCGGTGAGGTCAACGGCGCTTTGCTCAGGCGTCTTGTGCTGCCAGTAGTAGCGCAGGGTGTCGATGCCCACCACCGGGTAGCCGATCTTGGCCATCTCGCCAGCCACGTCGCGGTCCAGGTCGCGCCAGCCGCCGTCGCCGGAGAGGAACAGGGTCACGGTGTCCTTGGCCTGGCCGGCCGGGACTTCCACCACGGGAATGTTCAGGCCGCCGTTTTCAGAACCCACCAGCAGCTTGCGCAGCTCGTTGTTCAGCACTTGGGGCAGGTGGATGTCGTAGTCGCTGATGCTGGTGGTGGCGTTGGGGGTATCACGCACGAAGCCGGCACTTTCGTCATCCGGGTTGTCGTTCCAGGCCACCAGCCAGTGGCCGTGGGCCAGGGTCTTGGGCAGTGGATCGGTGCAGCCGGGCGCCGGGTTGATGGTGAAGCCCACCGACACGGCCTGGGCCTTGTCGTCGTTCTGGGTGGCGACCCAGCGCCAGGCCAGGGCCGCGCCCGGGCCGATGCCGCTGACCAGGGTGGCCGGGCCGTTGAGCTGGGGCAGGGCGCTTTGCAGGGCTTGTTCCTGCAGTTTGCAATCGTCCTTGGGCAGGATCACCTGGACGATCTGCGCCGCGCCACTGCGGCTCAGGGCCAGCAGTTGTTTGTCGGTCAGGGTCGAATCAGGCAACACCGCCACCACCACCCTGGCCTTGGCCTTGGTGCCCGGGGTCACACGGGTCAGGGTCGAGCCGTCGGCCTGGGTCAGTTGTTCCAGGGTCGGTTCAGGGGCGGGGCGGTTCCACCACCAGTAGCCACCACCCGCAAGCAAAGCCAGTACCACCAGTGTGGCCAGCAGATACCGCCAAGAGCGTTGAATCATCAGCGTTTCACCAATCCAGTCAGGCCGCCTGCGATCAGGGCGGCGGTGTCGGCCAGTGCCACCAGCGGGTCGAGCCCGGCCGGCACGGCCATGTAACGGGGTTCCCAGTCGGGCTGGAACTTGTCTTTGAAGCGGCGCAAACCTTGGAAGTTATACAGTTGCTCGCCACGGCGGAAGACCATCGAGCCGAGGCGTTGGGTCAGCGGCGCGCCACGCCGGGGTTGCAGGCCGGACAGCGGCACCATGCCCAGGCTGAAGCGGGCGTATCCATGATTTTTATAATGCTGGATCAGGCCGACCATCATGAACTCCATGGTCAGCTTCGGCGCGTCCGGGTGCGCACGCATCAAGTCGAGGCTGGCCAGGTCATGGCTGTAGGTCTCGAGCAGGTTGGCGAAGGCCACCGGGCGTCCTTCAAAACGGATGATGGCGATGCGGAAGTGCTTGAGGTAGTCGTCGCTGAAGCGGCCCAGGGAGAAGCCTTTCTCGCGGACGTTCTTGCCGGTCAGCCAGGCATCGGAGATGACCTTCAGCTCATCCATCGGCGCTTGCCCAGGTTCGTGGATCTCCAGCGACAGGCCGTCGCGGGTGCCGCGGTTCCAGGTGTAGCGCAGGTCCTTCATCTCCTTGCCCTTGGCTTCCAGATCAAAGCGCTTGAGATCGACCCGGGCTTCTTCGCCGAGCTTGATCGCGGTCAGGCCGATGTCCATGTAGTAGGGCAGGTTTTCCGCCCGTACCTGGTAGAACACCGGGCGCGCGTGGTGCAGGTCGCACAGGTCGCGGAACTGCCAGATCATTTCCGCGCGCTGCTGGGTCGGGCCGATGGGGTCGTACAGCGCCACCAGGCTGCGGCCGCGGCGAGCGTACATCAGGAAGGCATCGTCGTTGGGGTGGAACAGCAGCGCCTTGTCACCGGTCAGGGCCAGGCCACCATCGGGTTGGGACGAGGCCATGAGGATCTTCGCAGCCTTGTCCAGCTCGTCGCTGGTGGGCAGGTGGATGACCGGGCGTGCGGTACGCAGCAGCCAGGTCAGGGACACCACCAGCAACAGCACCGCAGCCCCCAACAGCGAACGCAGGCCCCGAGGGGCGTCGGCGTCGAGGGTGAACTGCCACCACAGTTGATGGCTGTAGGGCACGTCCTGATAGGCGAACAGCAGCAGCCAGGTGGAGGCGCCGAGCACGCAGACGCTGGCCACCAGGTACAGCGGCGAGAAGGGCAGTTCGGTGAGGCGGCTGGGGCGATAGAACGAGCGCCGGAACACGGCCAGCAGGCTGGCGGTGAGGGTCATCAGGCAGGCTTCTTCCCAGTCAAAGCCTTTAAGCAGCGAGAGCAGGGCGCCCACCAGCAACAGAATGGTGGTGAGCATCCAGGCGGCGGAGAGGCGCCGGCGCAGGCCTTGGGCCAGCAGCAGGCAGAGCACGCCGATCAGGCTGGCGCCGAAGTGCGAAGCGTCCACCAGGCGGTGAGGAATCAGGAAGCCGATGTGTTGCAGGCGGGTATCGATTTCCGGGGTGGCGCCGGAGAACAGCAGCACCACGCCGGAGAGAAACACCAGCACCGCCAGGATCGGCGCCGCCAGGCCGGAAGCTACCCGCAGGGATTGTCGGGTCTGGAACAGGCGCTGGGCTTCGTTGATCAGCAGCAGGACGCAGGCCACCAGCATCGGCAGCACCACGTAGATCAGGCGATAAAGCAGCAATGCGGCCGCCAGGGGCGCGGCCCCGAGCTTGTCGGCGAACGCCGCCAGCAGGATGGCTTCGAACACCCCGACGCCGCCGGGTACGTGGCTGAGCACACCGGCGGCCAGGGCCAGCAGGTACACCAGCAGGAAGGCGCCGAACGGCGGCGCTTCGGGCAGCAGCAGGTAGAGCACGGTGGCGGCTGCGGCGACGTCCAGGGCGGTGATGATCAGTTGCAGGAAGGTCAGGCGCCGTCCAGGCAGGCGCAGGGTGCGGCGTCCGACCCGGACCAGCAGGTTGTCGCGCAGAGGCTGCTCTGGCAGGCGTCGGCGATAGATGCCGACGGCCAGTACCGCGCCCAGCAGCAGGATGGCCAGGGCAATACCGCCCAGCAGGCTTTCAGGCAGGCGCAAGGCCGCCGAGGCTGCCGGCAAGTTACTCAAAGTGGCCAGGGCCGCTAGCGGTGGCAAGGCACACCCCAGAGAGAGGCTGGCAAACAGGGTCATGTGCGCGACGTCGGAGGCCCCTAGCCCATGACGTGCATACAGGCGATAACGTACCGAGCCGCCCGACAGCAGCGACAGACCGATGGCGTTGCCGATGGCGAAGGCGGTGAAGCCACCCAGGGCCAGGGTACGGCCGGGCAGGTTGACTCCGGCATAGCGGCTGGCGGACCACTCGTATCCCAGCAGAATGATGAAGCCGACGATGGTCGCGCCCAGGGCGCCGAGCAGGGCCGGCTTGGGCACTTCGAGGATCGAGTCGTGCAGGGCGTAGAAGTCCAGCTCGCTAAGCAGGTGACGGCAAGCGATCAGGGCAATGGCGAACAGCAGCAGCGTTATGGCCAGGCCCAGGGGTTGGCGGTACTTGCTCAACAGGTCCAGCCAGCGCAGGCGAGTGGTTGTCACAGGTTGAGTGGCGGTAGTGGTATCGCTGTCTTGCGAATCAGACGTGTTGGCGCGCATCAATCACCTCGTGGATTGTGCGCGACAGGATGGGGGTATCCGGCCAAGTTACCAATCCCTGTAGAAAAAATAGTTTCAAATATTAACGCGTCTCACCGTGGCCCGGCGACCCTGGGCGATGGCCGCCGGGTGGTTGCTCGAGACAGAGCATAGCTCGCATCTTGAAGGGTCGAAGCATCGCTAAAAGGCTCGCAACACTTTGCCAGGTCATTGTTGCGAAAGGACTTTTTCAACAGATACAAAAAAGGCCACTCTTTCGAGCAGCCTTTTTTGATGTTTGGTTGCGGGAGCCGGATTTGAACCGACGACCTTCGGGTTATGAGCCCGACGAGCTACCAGACTGCTCCATCCCGCGTCTGTGTGGCGGCATTCTACAGGCGAACGACTGAGTGTCAACCATTAATGGTTCGACAGGTCAAATAAACGTCGAATGGCCGGTTCTGTCTTTTAAGTCATCGACAGCTAAAGAGTTTTGCCGCTCTGGTGGTGAGTGCGTGAAGGGCAAAAACAGGCGGGCACAAAAAAGGCCACTCTTTCGAGTAGCCTTTTTTGATGTTTGGTTGCGGGAGCCGGATTTGAACCGACGACCTTCGGGTTATGAGCCCGACGAGCTACCAGACTGCTCCATCCCGCGTCTGTGTGGGCGGATTCTACAGCGTCGCTGGCGTCTGTCAATCACTAATTTTAAAAAAAGGCTTCCTGTTCAATCGCTTAGCGTGCTTCCAGGAGCGTTTTTCGAGGCTTTGGCCCAGGTAGACCGTGGCTTTCAGCTCTATGGAACGCTTGGTGCTCATTAAGAGAATAAATGTCTCATGGCGCTTTGCCGATTGATCCGAGATGCAAGGTACTGGTGCTATATACAGGTGCCGGTAGATACTGATCGTCCGCTTTGATTCCGACTTCAGCTTTTAATGATCTCTGCCTTTATATGATGCAGCGCAAAATCATCCACATTGACTGTGATTGCTTCTACGCCGCCATCGAAATGCGCGACGACCCACAGCTGGCCGGCAAGCCGTTGGCAGTGGGCGGCTCCGCGGATCGACGGGGGGTGATTGCGACCTGCAACTATGAGGCGCGGGCCTATGGCGTGCGCTCGGCCATGTCGTCGCGGCACGCGTTGACCCTGTGCCCGGACCTGGTGATCGTCAAGCCGCGCATGGATGCCTATCGCGAGGCGTCGAAAGAGATTCATACGATCTTTCGTGATTACACCGAGCTGATCGAGCCCTTGTCCCTGGACGAGGCCTACCTGGATGTTTCCGACAGTCCGAACTTCGCCGGCAGCGCCACGCGCATTGCCCAGGACATTCGTCGGCGGGTTTCCAATCAGTTGCATATCACGGTGTCGGCCGGGGTCGCGCCCAACAAGTTTCTGGCCAAGATTGCCAGCGACTGGAAAAAGCCCAACGGCCTGTTCGTGATCACTCCGGATCAGGTGGAGGATTTTGTCTCCGAATTGCCAGTGAGCAAGTTGCATGGGGTGGGCAAGGTCACGGCGGACAAACTGGGTCGCCTGGGGATTGTCGACTGCCTGCAGTTGCGCGACTGGAACAAGCTGGCTCTGGTGCGCGAGTTCGGCAGTTTCGGCGAGCGCCTTTGGAGCCTGGCCCGGGGGATCGATGATCGGCCGGTGCAGAATGACAGCCGGCGGCAGTCCATCAGCGTGGAAAACACTTACGACGTTGACCTTCCCGATCTGGATAGCTGCCTGCAGAAGTTACCGGAGCTGATGGAGACTCTGGCAGGGCGCATTGCGCGTATCGACAGCAGTTATCGGCCGGGCAAACCCTTCGTCAAAGTGAAGTTCCACGACTTTACCCAGACCACTCTTGAGCAGGCGGGGGCCGGACGGGATCTGGAGAGTTATCGGCAACTGCTGACCCAGGCCTTCAAGCGTGGCGGCAAGCCAGTGCGGCTCTTGGGAATTGGCGTGCGATTGCAGGATCTACGCGGTGGTCACGAACAGCTGGAGCTGTTTCGGGGCGTGTTGTAGGCGCTGGCTGGCTGGCGAAGGGAGCACCGCGATTGATCCGCGGCGTGACATTCGCCGGCAAGCCGGCTCCTGAGGCAATCAGTGACCGGGATCGGCGACCAGGCGGCCGGCGTTCTTGGTCAGGGACTTGAGAAACTCGCTCTGCAATTCCGGATCGTTGCGTGTCAGCTCGATCAGGCTCTGCTCCAGCTCGCTGGCCTCTTCTTCCAGACCCAACTCCGACAGGCGCTTGACCCGGTGTACCCACTGGCTTACTTCGTCATCTTCCAGATCGTCGTAAATCAGTGCATGGGCTTCCAGTAGCTTGCCGCGCAGGCTGCTGCTCAGGCTCAGGGACGAGTCGGAATGCACTTCGTCCTGAGCATCCTCGACACTGATCTGCAACTTGCCGATGTGGTTCAGGTCCTGTTCGGAGAATGGCGCGTCCAGCAGGTTCAAGCGCAGCACGCCATTACGATCGGTGCTCATGTCGTAGGTTTGCCTGCCGGCCTTGACCTGCACCGGGCGCTCGCTCCAGGGCAGGCTCGAATACTCCAGGCGCTTGTCACGCTGGACTTCATCGATGGCTGCCAGGTTCTGCTGGGCCCGACCGTGGGACGGCATGTTCATGAACGGGTTGAGCCCGGACACGCCATAGCTGACCCAGTCCTTGGTGACGCTGTCCGGCAGGTTGCCCAGGGCAAACACGTTGACCACATTGGCGCCGACGCCGGCCACCAGGGCTACCGCGCCCAGCGGGATCTCGTAGATTTCCCGCCAGGGTTGATAAGGCGTATAGCGATCGTAGCGCCGAGTGACCTCGAACTCGGTCACTTCGAAGGTCTTCTGCTCGTGGATGCGTACCCGGCGTTGCGGCAGCTCAAGCACCTTAGGCTCACCGACATCGATCTGCAGGCTGTGGTCGAGCAGTTTGCGCTCGACGCGTTCCTCGTGTTCGCTGCGTTGCGACATCTGGTTGGCGCAGCCGCTGACCAGCAGGGCGCCGCATAGAGCGGCGCCCCCGAGGCTTAAGGTGTTTCGCTTGAACATGACTTCTCTATCTGGTTTCAGCGACGGATACGGGCTTGGAGGAAGGACAGGACGTCGGCCACGGGCAGCGCTTGTGCCTGGGCTTCGGTACGGCTCTTGTATTCCAGGTTGCCTTCGGCGAGGCCGCGGTCACTGACCACGATCCGGTGAGGAATGCCGATCAGCTCCATGTCCGCGAACTTGATGCCCGGGCTGGTTTTCTTGTCGCGGTCGTCCAGCAGCACTTCGAAACCGGCGGCAGTCAGTTCTGCGTAGAGTTTGTCGGTGGCTTCGCGAACCTGCTCGGTTTCGTAGCGCAGCGGTACCAGGGCGATCTGGAACGGCGCCAGGGTATCGCTCCAGATGATGCCGTTTTCATCGTTGTTCTGCTCGATGGCGGCCGCCACCACGCGGGACACGCCAATGCCGTAGCAGCCCATTTCCAGGGTCACTGGCTTGCCGTTCTCGCCCAGCACTTCGCACTTCATCGCCTTGCTGTACTTGTTGCCCAGCTGGAAGATGTGCCCGACCTCGATGCCGCGCTTGATTTCCAGGGTGCCCTTGCCGTCCGGGCTCGGGTCGCCGGCCACCACGTTGCGCAGGTCGGCAACAGTCGGAACCGGCAGGTCGCGTTCCCAGTTGACGCCGAAGTAGTGCTTGTCGTCGATGTTGGCACCGACGCCGAAGTCGCTCATCAGTGCCACCGAGCGGTCGATGATGATCGGCAGTGGCAGGTTCACCGGGCCCAGGGAGCCGGCGCCGGCGCCGATGGCGTCACGCAGTTCAGCTTCGCAGGCCATGACCAGCGGGCTGGCAACGCCAGGCTGGTTGGCGGCCTTGATTTCGTTCAGTTCGTGGTCGCCACGGATGATCAGGGCGATCAGCTTGCCGGCTTCTTCGGCATGCACCACCAGGGTCTTGACGGTCTTCTCGATCGGCAGGTTGTAGCCTTCCACCAGCTGGGCGATGGTTTTCGCGTCAGGGGTGTCAACCAGGCGCATCTCTTCGGTCGGAGCCGGGCGCGAGGTTTCGCGCGGCACGGCTTCAGCCTTCTCGATGTTCGCTGCGTAGTCGGAACCGTTGCTGAAGACGATATCGTCTTCGCCGGACTCGGCCAGTACGTGGAATTCGTGGGAACCGGCGCCGCCGATGGAACCGTTGTCTGCTTCAACCGGGCGGAACTTCAGGCCCAGGCGGGTGAAGACGTTGCAATAAGCCTGGTGCATGCGGTCGTAGGTGACCTGCAAGGACGCCTGGTCGGCGTGGAAGGAGTAGGCGTCCTTCATGATGAACTCGCGGCCGCGCATCAGACCGAAGCGTGGGCGGATTTCATCGCGGAATTTGGTCTGGATCTGGTACAGGTTCAGCGGCAGCTGCTTGTAGCTGCTCAGCTCGTTGCGGGCCAGATCGGTGATCACTTCTTCGTGGGTCGGGCCGGCGCAGAAATCGCGACCGTGACGGTCTTTGAAGCGCAGCAGCTCAGGGCCGTACTCTTCCCAGCGACCGGATTCCTGCCACAGCTCAGCCGGTTGAGTGCTCGGCATCAACACTTCAAGCGCGCCCGCGGCGTTCATTTCTTCGCGAACGATGGCTTCAACCTTGCGCATCACTCGCAAGCCCATCGGCAGCCAGGTGTACAGGCCGGAAGCCAGTTTACGGATCATGCCGGCGCGCAGCATCAGCTGGTGGCTGATCACGACCGCGTCGGAAGGCGTTTCTTTCTGTGTGGCGAGCAAATATTGACTGGTACGCATGGTAGGCCGTTGTCGGTTGCTTAGACTGGAAGTGACGGAGCATTGTACGGGCGAGTTCCGCTGGCGTACAGGATTGCGCTTTGAGGGGACGGGAGCCGCGGAGAAAAGCCGCAACTCCCGGGATTTTCTAGGATTCCTCGCCCACGACAGCGCCCTTGGCGGGCTGCTCCGACGGGTCTTTCGGTCCGTCGCGGCGGCTCTCCTGGAACCAGTGAATGGCGATCAGAATCAGGGTCGGCACCCCGAGTATTGCGGTGATGAGGAAGAAGTCGTGATAGCCGTATTTTTCCACCATGACTCCGGAATAGCCGCCGATCAGGCGTGGAAGCAGGAGCATGATGGAGCTGAGCAGGGCGTACTGAGTGGCCGAGAACTTGAGGTTGGTCAGGCTCGACAGGTAGGCGACGAAGGCGGAAGTGGCCATTCCCGAACTGAAATTGTCCAGGGAAATGGTGGCAATCAGCATTTTCAGGTTCGGGCCCATGTCGGCGAGCATGAGGAACAGCAGGTTGGTGCCGGCGGACGCGGCACCGCCGATGAACAGGATCGGCAGGATGCCGAAGCGCACGATCAGCAGGCCGCCCATGCCGGCCCCAAGCAGGGTCATGATCAGGCCGAAGATCTTGCTGACCCCGGCAATCTGGTCCTTGGTGAAACCCTGGTCGATATAGAAAACATTGGCCATCACGCCCATGACCGTGTCCGACATGCGATAGGTGGCGATCAGACCCAGTAGCAGGAAGGCTTGCCAGCGGTAGCGCAGGATGAAGTCGTTCACCGGGGTCAGCACCGGCGCCAGGCCTCGACGGCCCATCGCCGACAGGCACAGGGTGCTGAGGGTGATGTAGAGGATCGCCCGCAGGAAGGCCCGGTCTTCCAGCAGCAGGTCCAGCAGGCTGACGCCGTCGAAGATCACGCTGGCGAAGTCGGTGTTGTACAGCTGGGTAAAGGTGGCAGGCACTGAAACCAGAAGCACGATCAGGACGAACACCGAGATCAACTGGTGGGCGAAGCTGTAGCGCCCTGCCGACAGTTGAGTGCGCAATGGCACTGCTGGTTCACGCATCAGCAGGGTGGTGAGCAGTGCTGGAATCATCAGCACGCCGAATAGCACGTAGGTACCGGTCCAGGCCGAATGTTTGTAGCTGAAGCCGGTGGAGCCAAAGCCTTCGGCGAAGAACAGCGCGCCGGCGGTGGCCAGCAGTACCGCGACCCGGTAGCCGGACATGTAGCTGGCGGCCAGCGCGGCTTGTCGACTGTCGTCGGCGATTTCCAGGCGATAGGCGTCGATGGCGATGTCCTGGGTCGCCGAGGCAAAGGCCACGACCACCGCAATGGCGATCAACCAAGACAGGTGTTTTTGCGGGTCGCAGAAGCCCATGCCGATCAGACCGAGAATCACCAGGACCTGGGCCAGTACCAGCCAGGAGCGGCGTCGGCCGAGCTTGCCTAATAGAGGCAGGCGCCATTGGTCGAGCAGTGGCGACCACACCCATTTAAAGGCATAGGCCAAACCGATCAGGCTGGCGTAGCCGATGGTTTCGCGGGCCACACCGGCCTCGCGCAACCACACCGAAAGAGTCGAGAACACCAGCATGTAAGGCATGCCGGCAGCGAAACCAAGCAGCAACAGCACGAGCGTCGAGGGGCTGGCATAGGCGGCAAGTGCGGCGCGCCAGGTTTTACGGGGCATGGGCTGAAGTCTGCCTCAGATTACGGAAACAAAGCGCGCACTCTAACCGCTGTGCTCTACCGGGCGCCAGCCATGGCGCTGAATATCCACGCGATTGTTCAGGATAGACACGCCTTCGCCGCGCAGTCTGGCGCGCTGCTCGTCGCCTGATGGGCTACCGACGGGCAGGCTGATGCGGCCTCCAGCACCGAGTACCCGGTGCCAGGGCAGGCTGGTATCGGCGGGTAGCTGACTGAGGGTGCGTCCAACCCAGCGCGCGGCCCGGCCCAGGCCGGCCATTTCTGCCAGTTGGCCATAGCTGACGACCTTGCCTTCGGGGACTTGGGCCAGGGTCAGGTACAGCGCCGTGCGTCGGATTTGCGCGGGGGTTTGCGAGTCTTCGCCGTGTTCGGTCACATTCGCGGTTCCAGATCAATGAAGAGGCGTTGGTCGGTTCAGGGGATGAGGGGGGGATGCATATTGAACTCACTCTCAATACCCGGGTCAGTCCTGACTAAGGCGTGTTCAGCAGGAATAATGCCGTTTTTTTTCGCAAGATCGAGCCCTGTATTACCTATGTTGCCTAGAACGTTGTTGTGTTTCGCGGTGCTCAGCGCCTCCATGCCTGCTCTGGCCGATACCGTCTGGTTGAAGAACGGTGACCGGTTGAGCGGCAAGATCAAGGTTTTCGACGGCGGTAAGCTGTTGATCCAGACCGATTACGGTGGCGCCATTTCCATTGATTGGAAGCAGGTCAAGACCCTGGAAAGCGATCAGGAGTTGCTGGTCAAACAGGATGCCTACACCGGGGAAAAGGCCAAGTCGCTGCAGGCGGCGGAGGAGGGCAAGGTTGTCCTGGCCAACGGTGAGGCGCCCAAGACTGTGGAGTTGGCCAGTATCCAGCAGATCATGAAACCCAAGCCGCTGGTGGAGGATGTGGTCTGGAAGGGCAATGTCGACGTGGCCATGGATTACAAGCGTGCTGAAAAGGACACCGATGACTATGACATCGACTTCAAGACTTCGGCGCGCCATGGTGCCTGGCGTCACAACGCCCAGGGTGAGTACAACCGTGAGTTCCAGAATCAGGTGGTGACTACCGACAACTGGAATGCCGAGTACGCTCTGGACCGCTTCATTACCGAGAAGTGGTTCTGGGAAGGGCGCCTGACCTACAAGCGCGACAAAGTAGAAGATCTTGCGCGGCAACGGGTGGTGGGTACGGGTCCCGGCTACCAGTTCTGGGACGATGAGCTGGGGGCGTTCTCCTTGGGCTCGCTGCTCAACCGCACGGATTACGAGTACGCCGATGGCGGTAAGGACAGCTTCTACTCACTGGCGATGAAGTGGGATTACAACCGTTACCTGATCGGCAAGCGGGTGGAGTTCTTCACTAATGGCGAAGTGGGCAGGCCGTTTTCCGGCGTCGCCGATTACGCGCTGGATGCGGAGATGGGGCTGCGCTACAAGGTCACGGACTGGGCGTCGCTCAACCTCAAGGCGGAAAAGGATCTGATCCGCGGTACCGAGGACAGCGACCTGGATAAGACCCGCTATACCGTGGGCTTTGGCGTGACCTGGTAACGGGGTACCAGCCAGGTGCATTCGCGAGGATGCGCCTTGGCTGCGCGCCGCAAAAACCTGCGGGCACAAAAAAGCCCCGCTGTTGAGGGCGGGGCTTTTTACTGGATCAGTACAAGTTAGATAACTTGAACTTCTTCAGCTTGCATGCCTTTCTGACCGCGGGTAGCGATGAAAGAAACCTGTTGGCCTTCTTTCAGGCTTTTGAAGCCGTCGGATTGGATAGCTTTGAAGTGTACGAACAGGTCGTCACCGGATTGTGGAGTGATGAAGCCGAAGCCTTTTTCATCGTTGAACCACTTAACGGTACCGGTTTGGCGATTAGACATGGTGTATCTCCTTGGACAAAGTTAACTGCGACTCAGGAAAAGCCCTGGCCGAGACTGAGTGCAAAGAGCAGGAAAAATTCTTGGAGATGGTTGGATCGAAATTCAACATCGTGTAGAGATTCTCAGTGACACAAGCAGCACAGTGGCGCCACCTTAACCCTTTTTCCTGAACGTGCCAATGGCTAGGGCCAAGGTTTCTCGGTTTTCGTGACTGACGGCCCGTCGTTCGTCGCCGAACCCTTGAAAATCCTGGTGTCAGGCGAGAAAAACGTCCCGGACTTTGAACCCAACCCCGCGCCCCGGTAAGATGCCGGACAGAATTTTTTCACCTCGTTATTTCAGGACACCCGCCATGAGCATCAAATCGGACAAGTGGATTCGCCGCATGGCGCAAGAGCACGGCATGATCGAGCCCTTCGTAGAGCGCCAGATGCGTGGCGAAGGCCCGGATCGGCTGATCTCTTTCGGGGTGTCGAGCTACGGCTACGATGTGCGTTGCGCCGATGAATTCAAGGTGTTCACCAACATCAATTCGGCCACCGTCGACCCGAAAAACTTCGATGAAAAGAGCTTCGTCGACATCAAGAGCGACGTCTGCATCATCCCGCCAAACTCCTTCGCCCTGGCCCGTACCGTCGAGTATTTCCGCATTCCGCGCAACGTGCTGACCATCTGCCTGGGCAAGAGCACCTATGCCCGTTGCGGCATCATCGTCAACGTGACTCCGCTGGAACCCGAGTGGGAAGGCCACGTGACCCTGGAGTTCTCCAACACCACCACCTTGCCGGCCAAGATCTACGCCAATGAAGGCGTGGCGCAGATGCTGTTCCTGGAGTCGGACGAAGAGTGCGAAGTTTCCTACAAGGACCGTGGGGGCAAATACCAGGGCCAGCGTGGCGTGACCCTACCGCGTACCTGATTGCGTCCGTCTGACAAATAGCGGGAATTCCTGAGCACACCCACACTCTATTGGGTGTATTTCCGGTATGCGCAAGGCGTACCGGGCACAGCTCAGGAGTGCCCCATGAAGATAGATCCGCGAATCAGCGCCACCTTGGCCAGGCTGGAACCCAATCAGGTTGGGGTATTGGCCTGGACCCTGCTGGCACATCCGCCTGTCAACATGGCAGGCGGCATTCCCGGTCAGCCCGACCCTGACTCTCCGCAACCCCCAGAACCTACCGAACCTGGTGAGCCCACTTTGCCGGACGAGCCGCCGCCCGCGCCTGTGGCTTGAACTCACTGGATACCTTCAGTCGCCCCGTCCGCGACAATCTTGCGCGGACGGTGGCGTTCTACGCGGCCGCTACTTCAGGTTGCCACTGAGAAACTGCTGCAGGCGCTCGCTTTTCGGGTTGCCCAGCACCTCCTCAGGAGCACCTTCCTCCTCCACCAGACCCTTGTGCAGAAACAGCACCTGGCTCGACACCTTGCGGGCGAAGCTCATCTCGTGGGTGACCATGATCATGGTCCGGCCTTCCTCGGCCAGGCCCTGGATCACCTTGAGTACCTCGCCCACCAGCTCCGGGTCCAGGGCTGAAGTGGGTTCGTCGAACAACATGACTTCCGGCTCCATGGCCAGTGCCCGGGCGATGGCCACTCGCTGCTGCTGGCCGCCGGAGAGGAAGGCCGGGTACTGGCCAGCGACGCGGGCCGGCAGGCCGACCTTGTCCAGATAGCGCCGTGCCCGTTCTTCGGCGTCCTTGGTACTGACTCCCAGCACCCGACGCGGGGCCATGGTGATGTTTTCCAGCACCGTCATGTGGCTCCACAGGTTGAAATGCTGGAACACCATCGCCAGGCGTGTACGAATCCGCTGCAGCTCGGCAGGATCGGCCACGTGCATGCCGTGGCGATCGCTGACCATGCGGATCGGCTGGCCATCCAGGCTCATGGCGCCGTCGTCCGGGGTTTCGAGAAAGTTGATGCAACGCAGAAAGGTGCTTTTGCCCGAACCACTAGCGCCGATCAGGCTGATCACGTCACCGGTCTTGGCCTTCAGAGACACTCCTTTGAGCACTTCATTGTCGCCATAGCATTTATGCAGGCCTTCAACGGTCAGTTTGTACATGGGGCTTGCATCCTCAAGGCGAAAGTAGATAGCCGCTGCGATAGGCCTCGCGGCCGGCGACATGAGCGATCACCATGCCGGCGGTGGCCATGCGCCGCAGCGAGCGGGCATACAGGAGCCCGGCGTTGTTGCAATGGATAGGGGTAACCCGGTCATGGATCGGGTCGATGATTTCAGCCACCAACTGCCCGGCCTCCAGGTATTCCCCCGGTAGTGCAGCGAACACCAGCAGCCCGCCCACCGGCGTCGCCACCGGTTCGACCGCCGCCAGCGGCGTGGCCGGAAAGGGCAGCTCAGGCAGCGGCGGAACCTCGCCTGCGATGGCGCCGAAGCGGGTCAGGTAGTCCAGCATGGCCTGGCAGTCGAGGCTGGCCAGGCCGTGGTTGACGTCGCCCTGGCCACGCAGCTCGACCGTGACCGCAAAGCAGCCCGAGGGAATGGCGAAGTGTTCGCCGAAGCGCTGTTGCAGTTGCCACCACAGCAGGCTGAAGCACTCGTCGAACGACCAGGCCGCGGAGTCGGTGGCCAGCAGGCAGGCTTCGGCGCCGAGGTAACGGGCCAATGGCTCTACCTGGGGCCAGGCCTCGGGGGTGGTGTACAGGTGCGCCACGGCTTCGAAGTCGCAGTGCAAGTCCAGCACCATGTCGGCATCGCAGGCCAGCCGTTGCAGGGCCAGTTGCAGGGACTGCAATTGCGTCTGTGGTCGTTGACGGCTCAGGGCATCGATCAGGTGTCGGCGGATCAGGTCGAGGTTGTGCTGCGGATCGTGAGTGAGCAGCCCTTCGATGGCGTTGCCGACCTCTTCACTGAGGTCGACGAAGCCGCGATTGAAGTTCTGCCCGCTTTCCAGCTGGTAGCGCCCCAGTGGAACGTCCATCAACACCTGTTCCAGGCCGACCGGATTGGCCACCGGCACCAGGACTATTTCATGCAACAGGCGACCGGCGGCTTCCAGCTCCGTCAGGCGCTGCTTGAGGTGCCAGGCCACCAGCATGCCGGGCATTTCATCGGCATGCAGGGAGGACTGGATGTAGACCTTGCCTTGGGCCTGGGCGGGGCCGAAATGAAAACTGTGGACCTGGCGCGCGGTGCCCGGCAGCGGAGCGAGCAGGTCGTGGATCTCGTGGCGCATTGATGATTTCCCGGCAGCAAGTCCTAGTGGGTCGGCCCGAGGAAGGCCAGCCAGCGGCGTTCAGCGAGACGGAACAGGCCCACCAGGGTGAAGGTCACGCACAGGTAGATGATGGCGGCGATACCGAACGACTGAAACGTCAGGAAGGTCGCCGAGTTGGCGTCCCGGGCGATTTTCAGGATGTCGGGAATGGTCGCGGTAAAGGCCACCGTGGTGGAGTGCAACATCAGGATCACTTCGTTGCTGTAGTAGGGCAGCGAGCGGCGCAGGGCCGAAGGCATGATCACGTACGCATACAGCTTCCAGCCGCTCAAACCATAGGCCTTGGCTGCCTCCACTTCGCCGTGGGCCATGCTGCGGATCGCCCCGGCGAAAATTTCCGTGGTGTAGGCGCAGGTATTCAGGGCAAACGCGAGGATGGTGCAGTTCATCGCATCACGGAAAAACGCATCCAGCAGCGGTTGCGCGCGGATCGCGGCGATGCTGTAGATCCCGGTGTAGCAGATCAGCAGCTGAATATAGAGCGGTGTGCCACGAAACAGGTAGGTGTAGAACTGCACCGGCCAGCGGATGTAGCGCTTGGGCGAGACCCGGGCGATGGACAGCGGGATCGACACCAAAAAGCCAATGCAGATCGAGGCCGTGAGCAGCCACATGGTCATGGCCAGCCCGGTCATGTGGTAACCGTCGCTGTAAAGGAAGGGACGCCAGTATTCCTGCAGGAGTTCGATCATCGCACGGCCTCCCGGGCGCCGGCGGCATAGCGCCGTTCAAGCTTGCGCAGGACGAAGTTGGAGGCGCTGGTGATCAACAGGTAGATCAGTGCCGCCAGGACCAGGAAGTAGAACAGCTGATAGGTGCTCTTGCCGGCATCCTGAGCGGCCTTGACCAGATCGGCCAGGCCGATGATCGACACCAGGGCCGTGGCCTTGAGCATCACCATCCAGTTGTTGCTGATGCCCGGCAGGGCAAAGCGCATCATCTGCGGGAAGACCACGAAGCGAAAGCGCTGGCCGCGCTTGAGGCCATAGGCGGTGGCCGCTTCGACCTGGCCCCGGGGCACGGCGAGGATCGCCCCGCGAAAGGTTTCGGTGAAATAGGCGCCATAGATGAAGCCCAGGGTGATCACCCCGGCGCTGAAAGGGTTGATCTCGATGTATTCCCACTCCATGAAGTCGGTGAAGGAGGTCAGCCAGGTCTGCAGGCTGTAGAAAATCAGCAGCATCAGCACCAAGTCCGGCACCCCGCGGATCAGGGTGGTGTAGAGCTGGGCGGGGACCCGCAGCAAGGCGACGCTGGAGAGTTTGGCGCTGGCGCCGAGCAGGCCGAGCAAGACGCTGACCAGCAGCGACAACACCGACAACTTGATGGTCATCCAGGTGCCTTCCAGCAGCAGAGGGCCGAAACCCTTCAGACTGAAGGCGGAAAGCCCCAGGTTTTTTAGAAGTTCTTCGAGCATTGATCAGTGACCCGTGGCGATAAAAAAGGCGCCCATCGAGGATGGGCGCCGGCAGGTTATTTACCGCTGTAGAGGTTCAGGTCACCGAAGTGCTTTTTCTGGATGGTGGCGTAGGTGCCGTCATCGTGTAACGCTTTGATACCTTTATCCAGGAGCGCTTTCAGCTCTTTGTTACCTTTTGAGATACCGATGGCGGTCTTGGACGGCAGCAGTGGGTCATCCACCGGCTTGCTGACTTCGTAGTCCGCGCCCTGCGGCGATTTGAGGAAGCCCAGTTCGGCTTGCAGCATGTCCTGGATCGAGGCATCCAAGCGCCCGGAGGTCAGGTCGGCATAGACCTGATCCTGGTTCTGATAGGCCTGGGTCTTGACTCCGGCCTTGTCCAGCACGGCCTTGGCATAGGCTTCCTGAATGGTGCCCTGCTCATAGCCCACGGTCTTGCCCTTGAGCGAGGCGGTGTCTGCGCTCAAGCCCGAACCTTTCTTGAACACGAACGAGGTGGGACCGGAGAACAGTTCGTTGGAGAAGTCGATGACTTTTTCCCGGGCTGCAGTGACGGTCATGGACGAGATCACACCGTCGAATTTATTGGCTTTCAGCCCGGGAATCATGCCGTCGAAGTCACTTTCGACCCATTTGCACTTGACCTTCAGCTCGGCACAGATGGCGTTGCCCAGGTCGATGTCGAAGCCCACCAGGCTACCGTCGGCGGCCTTGGACTCGAAGGGGGCATAGGACGGATCGACGCCAAAGCGCAGTTCCTTGTATTCCTTGGCCAGCGCGGAGCCGGCAGCCATGCACAGAGCCAGTGCGGAAAGGGTCAGCAATGCTTTTTTCATTATTCAATCCCTAAGAACCAATATGAGCGCTTGTGGCGCATGAGTACTGTTACTGGAACGCATAAGACTTATTGAAAGTAGCAATTTCCGAACCAGAGCCCCGAACAAGTGTTTTAAAAGCAGTTGGCAACACTTGGGCAAGGCCTGTTGTGCACTGAAAGGAGGCGTGTGGGCGGCGCGGCGCCAAGAGGGGGCGGCGATGCTGGGGAGCGGATTACGAGGCGCTGCAGAGCGGATGTCCGCAGGTTTGGGCGCTGGCGTCTGCAGAGCGGAGTGATCGTTATGAGGCGACACCGCTGGCGCAGGATGCGCCAGCGGGTTCGGCCGGGGAGGTTACTTGCCCGGGACCAGGGTCAGGCGGGTCTTGCCGTAGCTGCGTTCGAAGTTCTGCGGTTGCATCGGGAAACTCAGGTACTGGGCCTTGAGCCAGCCGTCGATGCCATTGGCGTAGTTCGGGCTCACCGGGTTGCTGGATTGGCCACTGCTGTTAAGGCCCATCAACGGCTCGCTCAGCGCGAAGTCGACGACGAAACGCAGGGCCGGGGTCGTGGTGATGGCAAAGTCCTGTCCCCAGCGATAGCCGGCGTTGTTGACGGTGTTCTGGTCGCCACCGGCCTGCAAGGGACCGCGTATCGCCTGGCCACTGCTGTTGGTCCAACGGTAGCTGTGCAACTTGCCCCACTGCCAGGCCTTGCGGTCCGTGCCCAGCAGTTGCTCGCCCGAACTGATGGCCGCCGCCAGGCTGCGGGCGATAATGGCCGGCTTGTCCTCTTTTTGCCCGTTACGCGAGTCGCCCCAGAACGGGCTGTCTTCTCGGCTCAGAAGATGGTCGGCCTGGGCCGAATAGGACAGGCCCGCATTGGCAACGAACGCCTGCCAGGCAATGCCGGGCTCCGGACCGAGCTGCTTGAGGAAGGTCTGCTTGGCGCTTTCCTGGAGGAACAGTTCGTAGAGCGCGGCGTCGGCAGAGCCGGCACTGAGCTTGCCGTCGAACGCCATCAGCCGGCTGTAGGCTTCACGGGCCTTGGCGCGGTCTGCATCGGGCAGGGCGTCGATGGCGTTTTTCAGCGGCTGGGCCATGCCCGGCGCCTCGAACATCATCTTCAACTTGGCGGCGAACAGGGTGGTCTGGTCGTACTGCAGGGCAATCAGGCTGCGGTTGTCCTGCTTGCCGCCCGACAGCCATTGGCCGATGCGCTCGGCCCGTTCCGGAGCGTCCCAGGAGTTGGACAGCTGCATGCCGTAACCGCGGGGGATGACCCGCTGATTAGCGGTGGCGATCCAGCCTTGCGCCGGGTCCTGGTCATAAGGGTGGAGCATCGGGTCGGCGTAGCCATCCCAGTCATAGCGTCCGTCCCAGCCGGGAGAGGGCAGCAGGCCTTCGCCTTCGCGGCGGTTGGGGAAGCGCCCGGTGACCTGCCAGCCGATGTTGCTGGCATCGGCATAGACCATATTCAGGGCAATGGCGCGGATCTCACGGCTGGCGTCGGAGGCCTTCTCCACATTCTGGGCCCGTGACAGATCGAAGAACGCATCCAGGCTCCTGTCGTCCTTGAGCTCCGGCATTTGCAGCGCCAGGCCGTAGCCACTGGCCAGGGCATTGTTGGCGTTGATCCCCAGGGTGCTGTTGAGCAGCGGACCGTGGCGGGTTTCGTAAACCGCTTCGCGAATTGGCCGCTGTCCTTTGATGAAGTAGGTCTCGTTGCGAACGATGACCGGCTGCCATTTTCCGTTGTTCTGGTAGTACAGAGCGTTGCCCTGGCGTTTGAGTTTTTCCAGGAACAGGTCCTGGTTGTCGCCCATCGCCGAGCTCATGCTCCAGGCCAGCTTGCCGTTGAAGCCTTGCAGAATGGCCGGTAGACCAGCGATCGAAGCCCCGGCCGCCTGATACTTCGGCGCGCGGATCTGTACGTAGTACCAGGCGCCGATCTGGCTGTCGCTGGCCAGCAGGCTGCGACCGCTGCGAGCGCGCTGCGGGGCGACGGCCAGGTTGCTGCCGGCCGTGACACCCAGTGAGTTGAGGGTCGACATCTGCTTGACGGCCAGGCTGAGTTCGCTCAAGCCCGGCACATACAAGGCCAGCCCCTTGAGCTTGTCGGCCTCGGCCGTGGGCAGCGGTTCATCGGGGTAGCTCGGGGTCAGCCAGGGCAGTTTGTCGCTGCCGACCTTTTGTGCCAGTACCAGGCTGTTGATCTCTTCCAACAGATTGGCGGACTGGCCGAAATTCAGCAGGCAGAAAATCAGTGCCGAATCCTCGGCCTTCCAGTATTCAGGCATGTAGCTGCGGGCGGCCAGGTCTGGCGGCAGCTTGTCGCGGTAGCGGAACAGGTAGGCGTTGACGCCTCGAGCGTAGACCTCGAAGAAACGCTTGATCCGTGGTGATGAGGCCTTGTACAGCTCGTCGGCGCTTTTCTTCAGATTCACCGCGCGCATCAGGCGGTCGACTTCCAGCACCTCGGCGCCGGACATCTCCGCCAGGCGGCCCTGGGCCAGCAGGCGCAGGGTGACCATCTGCTCGATACGATCGCTGGCGTGTACGTAGCCCAGGGTGAACAGCGCGTCGTGGAAACTGTTGCTTTCGATCAGCGGTACACCGACGACGCTACGCCTGACCGAAACATTCTGCGCCAGGCCCTTGAGGGGCTGTACGCCGGAGGTGGGTGGCAGGCTGTTTTGAGAGTTCCAGGACTGGCAACCGGCCAGGCTGAGAGCACCGGCCACTGCCGCGGCAACGCCGAACCGGGGAAGAAAATGTGAGAGGGCTGGCGAGGCCATGGCAAAGCTCCTGCGGGGGGTAGCGTCGATAAAGGCGCTACGTTAGTGAGCAGGCGAGTGCCGCGCAAGCGGGGGCTGGAGGTATTTCTTGACCGCGCCACAAATAGCCAGCGCCGGAGCGCCGTCATCTGTCGTTTCATGCTCGACGATGGCACGACAGCAAGCGTCTGCATTAGGTCGTCCGGTGTGTAATGAGTGGCTTGCCTGTCACAGCAGGTGATGTTGAAGTTGGAAAATTCAATGATGCTCCAGCGGAGAATGCTTCATGCCCATTCCGGCCGACACGGCGCTGCTAATCATCGATCAACAACAAGGCATCCTGCATCCCCGGCTCGGTCCACGAAACAATCCCGAGGCAGAGGAGCGGATGCTCGAGTTGCTGGCCCACTGGCGCTCCCGGGGTTGGCCGGTGATCCATGTGCAGCATCTGTCGCGCTCGACGGATTCGGTGTTCTGGCCCGGACAGTCCGGCGTGGAGTTTCAGCCGCGTTTTCGTCCGCAAACGGGGGAGGGACTGATTCAGAAACAGGTGCCGGATGCCTTTTGTGGCACCTCCCTGGAGGCGGATCTGCGCCAGCAGGGGATCGGGCAGTTGGTGATAGTCGGTGTGGCCACCAACAACTCGGTGGAGTCGACGGCGAGAACCGCCGGTAACCTGGGCTTTGCGGTATGGGTGGTGGCCGACGCCTGCTTCACCTTCGACAAGCGCGACTTTGCCGGTCGAGCCCGTTCTGCCGAGGAGGTGCATGACATGTCGCTGGCCAACCTGCACGGCGAGTACGCCACGGTGTTGAACCTGGCGCAGCTTTTTTAGGAGAGGCCGGACGGCGACGTGCGCGGACAGGCCTCTTGCGCGATCAGATCAAGCGCCGTGGCACTTCTTGAACTTCTTGCTGCTGCCGCATGGGCAAGGATCGTTGCGGCCAACGTCTTTCAGCGCGTTGCGCACGGGTTCCTGGTGGGCGTGGTTGCAGTGCGGACCGTGAACATGGCCATGGTCATGATCGTGGTGGTCATGATCGTGGTTGCAGTCCGGGCCATGGACATGAGGTTGCTGGGTCATTGCGGGTTACTCCGGGATAAAATCGCCGGGAATTATCACGCCATTGCGCTTCAGGTGCACGTCCTGGCCGATGAATAATCCGATTTCCAGCTCCCCTTCGAGGCGATAGGGGATCGGCCGTTCGGGCTTGCGCAACAGTTTCACCACATCCCGGATCTGCGGCCAGAGATTGGTGCGCACCGGCACTTTGAAATAGCGGCTGCTGTGGGGCGTGACGGTGAACCAGTGTTCATGCTCGCCCTCGCTGAGCAGAAAACGCTCCAGGTAGACCCGGTAGGTCAAGCGGCGCACAGTCAGGTCGCTGTCATTGGGATTGTCGACCCGCAGGTGCAGGGTGAAGCGCTGCTCCAGCAGGTTGGCCTTGACCACCTCGACCTTGACCAGGTGTACCGCAGGGGCCAGGTCCTCATCGGTGAACCAGGACGCGCATCCCGACAGGCTCAATAGTCCGAACAGGCAGACGGCCCGTAGTGCGCGCAGTTCACCGATCATTGCAAGACTCCCTTTGAACCCCCTGTACCCGTCCTGGGCATGGGGTGCCTGGCCTGCAAAGGCTCAGCGTGTGAAATAGCCGGCGCAGCACTTCTTGAATTTTTGCCCGCTACCACAGGGGCAGGCGTCGTTGCGTCCGGCATTCAGGGGCACGGTGGGGTCGATGAAATACCAGCGTCCATGATTCTGCACGAAGGACGAGCGTTCGCGATGGCTGTGTTCGCCCTGGTTGTCATGCCAGCGCGCAGTAAAGGTGACGAAGGCATGTTCGGGCTGACCGCCGAAGACCTCCGAGCTTTCTACCTCCAGCCCCAGCCAGGTGCTTTGTGCGCTCCAGTCACTGATGGATTGGCGATCCAGGCCTGCCTGTTGTACGGGCAGTGTGGTGGCCAGCAGGTAGTCCACTTGCCCCAGCACATAGGCGCTGTAGCGCGAACGCATCAGGGCTTCGGCGCAAGGGGCGGGATGACCGGCGTGGTAGTGGCCGCAGCAGGCGTCCAGCAGGTTGCCGCTGCCACAAGGACAAATCGAGGCGCTCATTGTGTTACCACCAATACTTTCCAAAGTTTTCCGGGTTCGCCCAGAAGCGAGCGTTGAGCCAGTCGGGCACTTGTTTGTATTCAAGCAGATCATAGGTAAACAGGGTCAGCACCTGTTCGTCCCGCTGGAAGCGTTCACTGGCCTGCAGCGCCAGTGAGAAAAAGTCGGTCTCCTGCCAGCCGCAGGCACTCAGGTCGGCCAGTACGGCGATTCGGCTGGCATTGAGGTTGCGAATACCCCCAAGCAGGTTCAGGCCATCGCGCTTGGGCAGATGCTCCAGGCAATCCACCGCCAGGGCCAGGTCGAAACGCCGTGCAGCCAGCTCCGCAGGCAAGGGGCCGGGGGCCGCCTGAGCCACCTCGGTAGCGGGATGAGCCTCCTTGAATGCGGCCAGGGCGGGGAAGTCGCTGGCGCCGATCAGCAGCAGCTGTTGGGGGGCGTAACGGTCCAGCAAGGCCGCCAGAGCCTGCTGGGGGGTACGGGTAGAAATGCCGGCGCTCATTGTCGCTCCTCGATCAGAACGCCCAAGACTAGCGTGCTGGCACCCTCGGGCCTAGAGCGGTTCGCCACTAAATCGGCGAACCTCCCGTATTTACGGGGCGAAATCACTGATAGCCCGGTGCTGGCGCAGATGAAATGCGCAGTCTTTACTCCGTGAATCGGCCACGAGCCGATCCCTCAGGAGAAATCAGATGAGCATCATTCGGACGGCAGTACCCTTGGTTCTGTTAACCAGTGTGTTGACTGGTTGTGCAGGTTTGCAGAAAACCGACTGGCCAACCTGTGCCGCAGTCGGCGGCGTCACGGGCGCGGCGTTGGGCGCCACCGAAAGCGCCTCGTGGGCGGGTGGTGGCGCACTGGTGGTTGGTGGTCTGGCAGGTGCCTACTGCTGGGTAAAAGGCGATGGCGACGAAGACGGCGATGGCGTGCCGGACAGCCGCGACAAGTGCCCGCATACCCCCAAAGGTGTACAGGTCGATGCCAACGGTTGCCCACCGCCGCCACCGGTGGTGGAAGAAGTCGTGGTGGTCAAGGAGGAAACCATCGTCATCCGCGATGTCTACTTCCATTTCGACTCGGCCAAGTTGACCGATGCCGACAAGACCAAGCTCAACACCATCGTGAGCCGCCTGAAACAGGAAGCGCCGACTGCACAGCTGCGCGTGACCGGACACACCGACAGCGTCGGCAGCGATGCCTACAACCGGAAACTCTCGGACAAGCGTGCCCATTCGGTCGTGGACTATCTGATCAGCAACGGCATCCCCCGCAACAGTTTCGTGTCAGTGACCGGAGCCGGTGAAAGCAAGCCGGTGGCGGACAACAAGACGGCCGCGGGCCGGGCGATGAACCGTCGTACGGAGATCCAGATCAACCGCTGAAACCCTTTGCCTGCGCGGCTTGTGCAGCCGTCGATGGCAGTCTTTACTCCTGTGTGACCGGTCTTGCCGGTGACACAGGAGCATTCATGATGAACCTTCTTCCTCGGGCCGTTTTCCCGGTCCTGTTGCTCGGCGGCCTACTGACAGGTTGCGCAACCCACAGTGATGGCACTGCTCCCCTCAACCAACGCACCTGGCCCCTCTGTAGTCTGCTCGGCGGGCTGGCCGGCGGTGGCTTGGGAGCGATCGAGAGTGGTAGTTGGGCGGCTGGAGGCGCGGCCCTGGGGCTGATCGGCGGTGGCCTGATCTGTTACGCCCAGGATGGCGACGAGGATGGCGATGGGGTATTCGATCGTCGCGATCGTTGCCCGGACACGCCTTCCAACACGGCGGTGGATAATCGCGGTTGCCCGATGCCCGAGTATCCGGCAGTGGTCAAGGCGCCGGAGCCTGAGGTAGCAGCGCCTGCGGAAGTGATCACCCTCAGTGACCAGGGCAATGTGCTGTTCGCTTTCGACTCCGCGGAGTTGACCGCCGAGGCGCGTAACCAACTGCAGGGGCTGATGGCCAGGCTGGCCAATGCCGATGTGGTTAGCATCAAGGTGCTCGGGCATACCGACAGCCAGGGTTCCGATGCCTATAACCAGAAGCTCTCGGAGCGCCGCGCTAGCAGTGTCGTCACCTTTCTTGTTGGCCAGGGCGTGGCGTCGGAAAAAATCAGCAGCCAGGGCCTGGGAGAAAGTCAGCCGGTAGCGGATAACGACAGTGAGCAGGGGCGAGCGACGAATCGTCGCGTGGAGCTGCATCTCCAACGTTGAAACGAGTCGGTCCGGGTCGGCGATCCTCGCCGATCGGGCCGCTAAACAGACGCTTCGGGAAGAATTTTCATCGACCTCTGGCGTATCCCCGGGGTAAGTCGTTACTGTGCGCGCAAAGAATAATTCACAAGGGGAGCCTATGAAGGTCTTATGGGGGGCGGGGAAGTTTCTGACCTTGGTCTTTTGGCTGGTGGTGTTGATCAATCTGGTCAAGCCATTGATCAATCCGTTGCACCTGCTGGTCAACCTGGCGGGTAGCCTGTTGCTTTTGACCCATTTGCTGGAACTGCTGCTGTTCAATGGCAGCCTCAAGGAGCGTCCACATCCCTGGCGTGATCGTTTACACATCCTGCTGGTGGGGATCTTCCACCTGCAAACCCTTCCCGCTGCTGCTCCTGTTGCCGAGACCGACCATGCGTAAGCTTTGCCTGCTGGCCCTGTTCTGCAGTCCTCTGGCCGTGGCCCAGGTGGTCCAGGTTGAAACCAACTCCTTCATGCGCCTGCCCAATACCGCCAGCACCCTGCAGCTGGAGCGTCTGGATGTGGCGGACTACGGCACCTTGCTGATTCCGGCCAATGTCACCGAACTCAAGGTCGACGACCTGCATCTGGGACGTGACGCGCGGATCGCCATCGTGCCTACCGGGCAAAGCCTGCAACTGATTGTCCGCCATGCGCAGTTGGAGAGCGGCAGCCAGATCAACTCCCGTGGTGCACCGGGCACCTATGAGAAGGTGGCCAAGCCGGGGCGCAATCTGAACCTGCGAATCGAGTCCTTGAAGGCCGAGCAATTGTTCGTGGACGCCCGCGGTGGCAAGGGGGCTCCCGGTTACGTCGGCCTTGATGGGGCCAATGGCCAGGAGCCGGGTTGCACCTGGGGGCAGGCCGGGCGCGGTGCCGACGGTGACAACGGCGGTGATGGCCGGCCCGGGGCTTCGGGCGCCGAGGTCCGGCTGGAGTTGCCCCGTGATTACCCCAGCGAGCAGATCAAGGTCCTGGTCGATGGTGGCGCCGGCGGCCTGGCCGGTGCCGGCGGCAAGCCGGGGGCCGGGGGCAAGTCCAAGGGCTGCCTGGTCTACCGAACCGACGGCGGCAAAAGCGGGCGTCCCGGTGCTCAGGGGCAGCCGGGCCCTGTGGGCGAGGCGGGGTCACTGACGGTCCAGCGCTTGTAGTCAACCTCGAAAGATGGATTGTTCCAGCCGCCCGCTCCTGTAGCGGGCGGTTGCTTTCAGAAGCTTGGCCGGGCCGCTGCCAGGGCCACCAGTACCAGGCCGATGATCAGGTTGCTGCCCACCAGCCGGCGGATCTTGCCCAGCGCCGCGGCGCCGGCCGGCCAGTCCTGCGCCGCGACGGCCTTGCGCAGCTCCGGCAGTTGCAGGGACTGGATGCGGATGAACAGGGCAGTCATCACCAGATACAGCCCCATCATGATCTGCACATACTTCGGCGCGGTTTCAAAGCCGCTGAAACGCAAATGCAGCAGGCCGATACCGCTGATCGGCAACAGCACCACGGCGACCCAGACCCAGACGAAAAAACGCGGAAACACTTGCACCCAGAGCTGCAGTCGCGCCGGTCCCTCAAGGGCCGCCACGGCTGCCGGGCGCAGGACCATCCAGGCGAAAAACATGCCGCCGACCCAGACCAGGGCGGCCAGTACATGCAAGGTGTAGGCAAGGGCGAAAGCGGTCATTCGGGTACTCCGTTCTGCGCGACATGAATTAGCGGGGTATGATAGCGGCCGATTCGAACCACTGAAAATTTATCCAGCGTTTTGTGCGCCCGAAAAACCATGATCAGCAACGAACTCAAAACCACGATCCAGGGCGCCTACTCGCGTTTTCTCGAAGCCAAGAGCCTCAAGCCGCGTTACGGCCAGCGCCTGATGATTGCCGAAGTGGCCAAGGTCCTGGGTGATATCGACACCGACGACGAGGGCCGGCGCAGTGGCGACCCGGCGGTAGTCGCGGTGGAAGCCGGTACCGGTACTGGCAAGACCGTGGCCTACAGTCTGGCGGCCATTCCCACGGCCAAGGCCGCCGGCAAGCGCCTGGTGATTGCCACCGCCACCGTCGCCCTGCAGGAACAGATCGTCTACAAGGACCTGCCGGACCTGATGCGCAACAGCGGGCTGAACTTCAGCTTCTCCCTGGCCAAAGGCCGCGGGCGCTACATGTGCCTGTCCAAGCTCGATATGTTGCTCCAGGAAGGTCACGCCCAGACCGCCACGGCCCAGCTGTTCGAGGAAGAAGGCTTCAAGATCGAAGTGGATGAAGCCAGCCAGAAGCTGTTCACCAGCATGATCGAGAAGCTCGCCGGCAATAAATGGGACGGTGACCGCGACAGCTGGCCCACCGCCCTGGAAGACGCCGACTGGGCGCGCCTGACTACCGACCACAGCCAGTGCACCAACCGTCATTGCCCGAACTTCGGCCAGTGCGCCTTCTACAAGGCTCGGGAAGGCATGGGCAAGGTGGACGTGATCGTCACCAACCACGACATGGTCCTGGCCGACCTGGCCCTGGGCGGCGGCGCGGTGCTGCCGGACCCGCGCGACACCCTCTATGTGTTTGACGAAGGCCACCACTTGCCGGACAAGGCCATCGGCCACTTTGCCCATTACACCCGGCTGCGCTCCACTGCCGACTGGCTGGAGCAGACCGCCAAGAACCTCACCAAGTTGCTGGCCCAGCACCCGCTGCCGGGGGATCTGGGGCGCTTGATCGAGCAAGTGCCGGAGCTGGCGCGGGAGATCAAGACCCAGCAGCAGTTCATGTTCAGCGCCTGCGAGCAGATCGCCGACTTCAAGACCGGCGAAGACATGGAAGGCCGCGAACGGCCACGCCATCGCTTCGTCGGCGGGCTGATCCCCGAGCACATGCGCGAGATGGGCATCGAGTTGAAGAAGGGCTTCTCCCGTCTCACCGATCTGTTCACTCGCCTCACTGAGCTGCTCAAGGAAGGCATGGATGGCGAGGTCAATATCGGCATCGCCAGCAATCAGGCCGAAGAGTGGTATCCGCTGTTCGGTAGCCTGCTGGCGCGGGCGTCGGGCAACTGGGAACTGTGGACCGCGTTCACCATCGAGGACCCGGAAGACAATCCGCCCATGGCCCGTTGGCTGACCCTGGCCGAGAGCGGCTCGCTGTTCGACATCGAGGTCAACGCCAGCCCGATCCTCGCGGCGGAGATGCTCCGACGCAATTTGTGGAACGTGGCCTACGGCGCCCTGGTGACGTCGGCGACCCTGACCGCCCTGGGCACCTTCGACCGCTTCCGCATGCGTGCCGGGCTGCCGAAGAAAGCCGTGACTGCGGTGGTACCCAGCCCGTTCCATCACGCTGATGCCGGGGTGTTGCGAGTGCCTGACCTGCGTGCCGATCCGCGGGATGCGCCGGCGCATACGGCGGCGATCATCCGCGACCTGCCGGAACTGGTGGAAGGCTCCCGGGGCACCCTGGTGCTTTTCTCTTCGCGCAAGCAGATGCAGGACGTGTTCGACGGTCTGGATCGGGATTGGCGCAAGCAGGTGTTCATCCAGGGCAACCTGTCCAAGCAGGAGACCCTCAACAAGCACAAGGCCCGGGTCGACGGTGGCGATTCCAGCGTGCTGTTCGGTCTGGCGAGCTTTGCCGAAGGGGTGGATTTGCCCGGTGCCTACTGTGAGCACGTGGTGATCGCCAAGATCCCGTTCTCGGTACCCGATGATCCGGTGGAAGCGGCGCTGGCGGAATGGATCGAGGCCCGGGGTGGCAATCCATTCATGGAAATCTCGGTGCCGGATGCTTCTCTCAAGCTGGTTCAGGCCTGCGGCCGTCTGCTGCGTACCGAGCAGGACCGCGGCACCATCACCCTGCTGGACCGCCGCCTGGTCACCCAGCGCTATGGCAAGGCTATCCTCAATGCCTTGCCGCCATTTCGCCGAGAAATATCATAAGCAAGGCGCGCACCTTTGCGCGCCTTGCTGTCTATTTCATATCACCGCTTCAGCACCGGCCGTTCATCGGTCTTTAGGGAGAGCCAGGTTCATATGATTCGCCGTTCGTTGCCCGCTGTATTTGCCCTGTTGTTTGCCGCGCCTGTGTGGGCGGCCCCGACCGGACAACAGACGCTGTTCAACTTTGTCCGGCCTGCCGCTGTGGTGCAGGTGGCGACACAAGATGCCAGCCTGCCGCAGTCCAACGCGGAGCAAACGGCCGAAGGCGAGGTGCTGCGGCGTATCATCTTCAACCCGACCCGTCGGCCGAGCCTGACCCTGGCGCCCCAGAGCGGTGCCTGGGACTGGTCGCAGTCAGGGATGATGAGCCTGCGTATCCAGAGCGCGATGAACTGGGCCCTGACCCTCTATGTGACCATTCAAAGCAACGACGGCAAGACCCTGGTCAGTCGCGTCGATCTGCCCGCGGGGCCGGCGCAGACCCTGCTGGTGCCGCTGGTGGCCAACACTCCCCTGAGCCAGGGCATGAAGGCCGCGCCGCCGATGCCGATGACCGTGGACGGTCAGCGCATCCTGCTGGCCAGCAGCGAGGGACAATTGGACCGCAGCCAGGTGGTGTCGGTGACCTTGTCCCTGGATAGCCCCAAGGCCGCTCAGAGTATCCTCCTCGAGCGCTTTGGCGTGCAGGACGGCGAGGGCGTGGTCAAGGCGGTCTACGGTTCCCTGGTGGATGGCTACGGCCAGTCGACCCGGTCCCGCTGGCCGGAAAAGATTACCAGCGACGATCAGCTCAAGGCGGCCGATGCCAAGGAACAGCAGCAACTCAAGGCGTGGTTTGGCGAGCGCGAGAAGACTTCCCTGGACAAGTTTGGCGGCTGGGACAAGGGTCCGAGCTTCAAGGCCAGCGGCTTCTTCCGCACGGAAAAGCGTGACGGGCGCTGGTTCCTGGTGACTCCGCAAGGTCACCCGTTCTACTCCCTGGGCGTCAACACCGTGGCCCCGGATAACAGCCAGACCTATGTCGCCGGGCGTGAGTGGATGTTCAGCGCCTTGCCCAAGGACGGCGAGCCCCTGGCGAGCCATTACGGTGAGGGCGACAACCGTGGCGGCAACGGCGCCGACCGGGGACGTGGTTACAACGCGGGCCGCTGGTACGACTTCTATCGGGCCAACCTGCAACGTACCTACAGCGCCCCCTGTGCAATGGCCAGCGAAGCTCCGGCCGAAGCCTCCGGTACCGAGCCCAAGCCAGCGGCGCCTGAAACCGCCGCAGTCCCATGCGCGACACCGACCTTCGATGAGCGACGCTGGGTCAGCCACACCCTGGACCGCTTGCAGGCCTGGGGATTCAACACCATCGGTAATTGGAGCGCCCCGGCGCTGGGGGCGGCCGACCGGGTGCCCTACACCTTGCCGCTGTCCATCGTGGGTGATTACGCCAGCATCAGCACGGGCAGTGATTGGTGGGGCGGCATGCCGGACCCCTTCGATCCGCGCTTTGCCATGGCCACCGAGCGCGCCGTGGCCATCGCCGCCCGCGACCATCGGGATGATCCCTGGCTGATTGGTTATTTTGCCGACAACGAGCTGGCCTGGGCCGGTCCCGGTGATGATCCCCAAGCCCGCTATGCCCTGGCCTACGGCACCCTGCGCCTGACCACCGATGTGCCGGCCAAACGGGCCTTCCTCAAGCAACTGCGGGACAAATATCGTAACCAGGCGGGCCTGTCGAAAGCCTGGGGCATCGATCTGCCGGCCTGGGAGTTGATGGAGGACCCGGGTTTCGTGCCGCCACAGCCAAGTCCCGAGCACCCGGAGATCGAGGCTGACTTCAAGTATTTCCAGAAAGTCTTTGCCGAGACCTATTTCAAGACCATCGCCGACTCGCTGAAGTGGCATGCCCCCAACCATCTGCTGCTGGGCGGTCGCTTTGCCGTCAGCAACCCCGAAGCGGTGGCGGCCTGTGCCCAGTACTGCGATGTGCTGAGCTTCAACATGTACACCCTCAAGCCTCAGGACGGTCAGGACTTTGCGTACCTGCGCAGCCTGGACAAGCCGGTGCTGGTGACCGAGTTCAATTTCGGCTCCCGGGATCGTGGCCCGTTCTGGGGCGGGGTGACCGAGCTGGCTCGGGAGGAAGATCGTGGACCGGCCTACGCCAACTTCCTCAAACAGGCCGTGAGTGAGCCATCGATTGTCGGTGTGCATTGGTTCCAGTATCTCGACCAACCGGTAACCGGACGTCTGCTGGACGGTGAAAATGGCCATTTTGGCCTGGTGGGCATTACCGATGTGCCCTTCCAGGGTTTTGTCGACAATGTGCGCAAGAGCAACCTGCAGGCGATTGAACAACTGGCCAAGGAAACACAGAAGGCCCGGGTTCAGGCGCAGCAGGCTGAAGCCGCCGAGCATGGCAGCGAGGAAGCGGGCAAAGGCCACGAAGGCAAGGGCGCGGGTGAGCACGCTGGCGGCCATTCCGCTAACGGTCATTGATCGATCCGGGGCTCTGCCGCGCTGCACAGAGCTCCGTTGGCTGTTCCCAAATCCGTTTCGGGCTGGAACAATGCGCGCCTCGTTGTCGAGCAAATGTGCTGGGGGAGTCAGGGTGCAGATTCAGGGTCATTACGAACTTAAATTCGAGGCGGTACGCGAAGCCTTCGCGGCACTGTTCGACGATCCCCAGGAGCGCGGCGCGGCGCTGTGCATCCAGATCGGCGGAGAAACCGTCATCGACCTGTGGGCCGGCACCGCCGACAAGGACGGTGCCGAGGCCTGGCACAGCGATACCATCGCCAATCTGTTCTCCTGCACCAAGACCTTCACTGCGGTCACCGCCCTGCAACTGGTGGCCGAAGGCAAGCTCAGGCTGGATGCGCCGGTCGCCAGTTACTGGCCGGAGTTCGCCGCAGCAGGCAAAGCTGCCATTACCTTGCGCCAATTACTCTGTCATCAGGCGGGCTTGCCGGCCCTGCGCGAGTTGCTGCCTGCCGAGGCCCTCTACGACTGGCAGACTATGGTCGATGCCCTGGCCGCCGAGCAGCCCTGGTGGACGCCGGGTGACGGGCATGGCTACGCCGCTATCACCTATGGCTGGTTGGTGGGTGAACTGATCCGACGCGCCGATGGACGCGGTCCGGGAGAGTCCATTGCGGCCCGGGTGGCAAGACCCCTGGGGCTGGACTTCCATGTCGGCCTGGCCGACGAAGAGTTCCATCGGGTGGCACATATCGCCCGTGGCAAAGGCAATGTGGGTGACGCGGCAGCCCAGCGCTTGCTGCAGGTGACCCTGCGCGAGCCGACGGCCATGACCACCCGGGCCTTCACCAATCCACCGTCTATCATGACCAGCACCAACAAACCCGAGTGGCGGCGCATGCAGCAGCCGGCGGCCAATGGCCATGGCAACGCCCGCAGTCTCGCCGGGTTCTACAGCGGCCTGCTCGATGGCAGCTTGCTGGAGGCCGATATGCTCGAAGAACTGACCCGCGAACACAGCCTGGGCATGGACAAGACCCTGCTGACCCAGACCCGATTCGGCCTGGGCTGCATGCTTGATCAACCCCAGGTCGCCAATGCCACTTTTGGCCTGGGGGCTCGGGCGTTCGGGCATCCGGGTGCCGGGGGTTCCATCGGTTTTGCTGACCCGGAGCATGATGTGGCGTTCGGTTTTGTGACAAATACCCTGGGGCCTTATGTATTGATGGATCCACGGGCTCAGAAGCTGGTGCGGGCTTTGTCGGATTGTCTGTAAAAAGGTTGCTGTTAAGCACTTTTTTGCTTAAACATGCTTGGAAAGCTGCAGGACGGAACCCTGTGGCTTTTATAATTTCCAAGCGTCTGTTTGTACCGGTCATGTAGACCGAATTTTTTATCTCATTTTGTGGATATCCCATGTCGTCGAACAAGTCTCTAGCCTTGGCCATCTGCCTGACCGTCACCGGTTGTGCACAAACCCCACAAAATGAAGCGGATGGCGGCCATTGGTGGTCGTTCGGGTCCGATAAGGCCAGCAGCAAGGAAGCCCCGCAGACCGCTGAAAAACCCGTCGCAGCCGAAGCGCCAGCTCCTGTCGCTCCAGCAGGCAAGCCGGCAGTGGCGGCCAAGCCCGCAGCTCCTGCGGCCGCTGCCGGTAAAACCACCGCCTCCGCGAAGCCGGCAGCACCGGCAGGCAAAGCGCCGGTTGCCGCCAAGCCGGCAGCAGCCGAGCCAGCTCCAGCTCCTGCCCCTGTAGCCGCAGCACCTGCCGCTCCTGCCGCCAAGGCCGAGAGCAGCAACTGGTGGTGGCCGTTCTCCTCCAAGGAATCCGCCGACAAGCCTGTGGCTGAGACCAAGAAAGCCGAGCCGACTCCAGCTCCAGAGGTCGCCAAGGCCGCCGACTCCGAGACCCACTGGTGGTGGCCGTTTGCCAAGAGCCAGCCCAAGCCCCTGAGCAAGGTCAATGTGGCGGACATTCCAATGCCCGACCCGAAAATCACCCAGGCCTGGCTGGACGACTACGAGCCGCGCCTGCGTGAAGCGGTGAAGGACAGCAAGCTGCAAGTAGAACGTCGTGAAAACGTGCTGGTGGTGACTGCGCTGGTCGATGCGTCCTTCAACCCGGACCGTCCTGCCATGCTGCTGCCAGTGACCCTGGGCCCATTCACCCGGGTGGCCAAGGCTGTTGAAGGTGACCCCAAGACCGCCGTACTGATTCTCGGCCACGCCGATGCGACCGGCCCGACCCTGGCCAACCAGAAGCTGAGCCGTGATCGCGCTCAGTCCGTTGCTGCCATCTTCAGCCTCAGCGGCTTGAAGCAGGACCGCCTGATGCTGCGTGGCATGGGGGCGGTCATGCCGCGTGCTGCCAATGACAGCCCTCAAGGCCGTTCGCTGAACCGTCGAGTGGAAATCATGCTGACCCAGCGCAGCACCATGCTGGGCCTGCTGAGCAAGTACAACCAGCCGACGCCGTCCGAGACCGAAATGGTCGCGGTGCAAGATGCCAAGCCGCCCGTTCCTGCCGCCTCGGGCAAAAAGGCCGCAGCGCCGGCGAAGAAGTCCACCGTTGCCAAGAAGCCTGCCGCCAAGAAGGCTCCAGCGAAGAAGGCCGCAGCTCCAGCGAAGAAAACAACGGCTACCGCTCAGGCTAAAAACTGATTCTCAAGGATAAGGAAGCAGGCATGACTCAGTCTCTGGCTGATATGCGCCGGGATTACACCCGCGATGGTTTGTCCGAGGCTCAGGCCCCGGGTGAACCCTTCGCGCTGTTTCATCAGTGGTTTGCCGAAGCGGTGAAGACCGAGCAACCGCCGGTAGAGGCCAATGCCATGACGCTGGCGACTGTCGATACTGACGGTCGTCCCCACTGCCGCATCTTGTTGCTCAAGGGGCTGGATGAACAGGGTTTCACCTTCTTCACCAACTACGAAAGCGCCAAGGGCGAGCAACTGGCTGCACGGCCCTTTGCCGCCATGACCTTCTTCTGGCCGACCCTGGAGCGTCAGGTGCGGATCGAAGGAAAGGTGGTCAAGGTCACTCCCCAGGAGTCTGATGCCTATTATCAGGTGCGCCCTCTGGGGAGTCGGCTGGGGGCCTGGGCTTCACCGCAAAGCCGGGTGATCGCCGATCGCAACGAGTTGCAGGAATTGCTCAAGGCCACCGAGGCGCGTTTCAGTGATAGTCAGCCCGATTGCCCGGAGCATTGGGGTGGTTATCGCCTGCTGCCGGAGCGCATCGAGTTCTGGCAGGGTCGCCCCAGCCGCCTGCATGACCGTTTGAACTATCGCCTGCAGGCGGGGCAGTGGAGCCGGGAGCGCCTGGCCCCCTGAAGCGCACAGATCAGTCGCCGGGATAACCGGCCGCAGCGGCTTCCAGCCATTGCGGCAGGTCCCGGCGTTTTACTTTCTGGCGTTGGGCCTCGGCTAGCTTTTGCAGCATGAATTGTTTCTTCTGTTCATCGGTTCCGGCCAGGGACAAAGCCAGGTCCCGGTCCACCCAACGCTTGATGCGCACGTAGAGCCACCAATGGAAATACAGACCCGCGATGGTGGTCACGATGATGATGAAGTAATCCATGAAAATCCCTTGCTGGTTGGCGCTATGCTGGAAATCGGCGTTACCGTATTGAGACGGTTTGGCTTTTTTGCAGTCTGTACTTTGGCTGAATGAAACCAATTTTATCCGGGCGGTGCCGTGACAGGCGTCAAGCTGCGGAGTCTAATGGCTATCTGTCCTTTGGAGTTGATCCTATGCGTAAGTCTGTTTTGCTGGTTGCGTCTTTCACCACGATGGCAATGTTGCTCGGCGGTTGTGCCTCTAACCTGACCGGTGACTCCTACTCCCGTGATGAAGCACGTCGTGTGCAAACCGTGCGTATGGGCACCATCGAGTCCCTGCGTCCGGTGAAAATCGAAGGCACCAAGACCCCCATCGGCGGCGCTGCTGGCGCTGTGATTGGTGGCGTGGGTGGCAGCGCCATCGGCGGCGGCCGTGGCAGCATCGTCACCGCTGTGATCGGTGCGGTAGCTGGCGGTCTGTTGGGTTCGGCTACTGAAGAAGGCCTGACCCGTACCCAGGGCGTGGAAATCACCGTGCGTGAAGACGATGGCAGCATGCGTGCCTATGTGCAGCAGGTACAGGAAAACGAAGTGTTCCGGGTTGGCGATCGCGTACGCATCATGACCGTCAACGGTACCAGCCGCGTTACCCGCTGATATTTCTGCTACAAAACAAAACCCCGGCCAGGCAACTGGTCGGGGTTTTGTGTTTTCAGGCTGTCGGATCGGTGTGGATCAGGAGGCCAGCGCCGTGTTCTTGCGGCTGGCGGCGGCGGTAACCGTATAGCCAATCAGTGCGGCCAACAACGAGCCGGTGAGAATCCCCATGCGATCCATGCCGGCGTATTCGCTGCTACCGGGCACGAAGGCCAGGGAGCCGACAAACAGGCTCATGGTGAAGCCGATGCCGCAGAGAATTGCCACCCCGAGGATCTGGCCCCAGTTGGCGCCGGCAGGCAAGGCCGTAAGTCCGGCTTTGACCGCCAACCAGCTGAGGCCGAACACACCGATGGTCTTGCCCAGCAACAGGCCGATGGCGATGCCCATGGGGACATGGTGGGTGAAGCTCTCAAGGGTCACGCCGTTCAGGGACAGGCCGGCGTTGGCGAAGGCGAACAGTGGCAGGATGCCGAACGCCACCCAGGGATGCAGCGCATGTTCCAGGGCCAGCGAGGGCGAGGGTTCGGCATTACGGGTACGCAAGGGAATGCAGAAGGCCAGGGTCACGCCGGCCAGGGTGGCGTGGACACCACTCTTGAGCACGCAAACCCAGAGAATCAGGCCGATGATCATGTACGGCCCGAGTTTCACCACCCCCATGCGGTTCATCGCCACCAGGGCGGCAATACAGGCGGCCGCCAGCATCAGTGACAGGGTCGACAGGGCGCCGGAATAGAAGATCGCGATGATCACGATGGCCCCCAGGTCATCGATGATCGCCAGGGTCATGAGGAACAGTTTCAGCGATGTCGGCACCCGCTTGCCCAGCAGGGCCAGGACCCCCAGGGCGAAGGCGATGTCGGTGGCGGTGGGAATCGCCCAGCCATTGAGTGCCGCCGGATTGTCCCGGTTGAGAAACCAGTAGATCAGCGCCGGGACCAGCATGCCGCCAATGGCCGCCATGCCCGGCAGGACGATTTGCGAAGGCTTGGACAGTTGCCCTTCCAGGACTTCGCGCTTGACCTCAAGGCCGATCAGCAGGAAGAACAGCGCCATCAGACCGTCGTTGATCCACAGCAACAGCGGTTTGGCGATCTTCAAGGCGCCGATCTGGGCCACCACCGGGGTTTCCAGCAGGCCGTTGTACAGCCAGGACAGTGGCGAGTTGTTGATGATGAGAGCCAGGATGGCAGCGGCGATCAATAACAGACCGCTGGCAGCTTCCATGGCAAAGAAACGAGTGAAAGTGCTACGCAGAGGCAAGGTCGCTCTCCATCTAAATCTAAAAAAGGTGGCACACCCTAACCCGTACAGATAGTTGTTAAAACAAAAATTATATTCTTTTTTGTTATATGCAGAGGCTAAAGGGCCTGTTTGAAAATGCGCTTTTGCAGTTGTGTTTCCAATTGCTTCCCAGCTGTACCTGTAAGGTCCGAAAGTTATTTCATAACATGTCTTTTCAGGGCCGTTCCGAGCTGTTTTTCCCGGGAAAACGCCAGTCAGCCACGAACCCGGATCATCTCCGCCGGGTGCATTTCATCTTCTTGCGCCGGTACGGCGTTCGATCTGACGAGAATAGAACATGAGTGACAATCGCCAGTGGGCCCGTGAGGCCATTCGCATTATCGAAGCCGACTTCCAGCGCAGCGCCGACACCCACCTGATTCCGCTGCCTTTGCCAGGACTGCCGGGCATTGAATTGTATTTCAAGGATGAATCCAGCCATCCCACGGGCAGTCTCAAGCACCGCCTGGCTCGCTCGCTGTTTCTTTATGCCCTGTGTAACGGCTGGCTCAAGCCCGGCGCGCCAGTGATCGAGGCCTCCAGCGGCTCCACGGCGATTTCCGAGGCCTATTTCGCCCGTCTCCTGGGACTGCCTTTTATTGCCGTGATGCCAGCCACCACCTCCCAGGAAAAGATCGCCCAGATCGCCTTCTATGGCGGCAAGAGCCATCTGGTGCAGGACCCCACGCAGATCTATGCCGAATCCGAGCGCCTGGCCCGGGAGAGCGGTGGCCACTTCATGGATCAGTTCACTTACGCCGAGCGGGCCACCGACTGGCGGGCCAACAACAACATTGCCGAGTCGATCTTCCAGCAGCTGCGCTTCGAGCGTTATCCCGAACCCACCTGGCTGATCTCCAGCCCTGGTACCGGCGGCACTACCGCGACTCTGGGTCGCTACGTGCGTTATCGCCAGCACGGCACCCGGGTGCTGTGTGCCGACGCCGAGCGTTCGGTGTTCTTCGACTACTACCTGAGCGGTGATGCTGGTTTGCGTCTGGACTGCGGTTCGCGGATCGAAGGCATCGGCCGGCCGCGGGTCGAAGCTTCGTTCCTGCCCAAGGTGATCGACGCCATGGTCAAGGTGCCGGATGCCCTGTCCCTGGCAGCCATGCACTACCTGGCCCAGCGTCTGGGGCGGCGGGTCGGCGGCTCCAGTGGCACCAACCTGATCGGCGCATTGATGGCCGCCCAGCACATGGCCGCCGCGGGTGAGACGGGGTCGATCGTGGCGATTCTCTGTGACGGTGGCGAGCGCTATGCGACCACTTACTACGATCAGCAGTGGCTGGCGGAGCAGGGGTATGAGTTGGATGCCTTGATCGATGCGGTAGCGGCGAGCGTCGAGCGTGGCGAGGCACTCCCGGTCAGCGTATTGCGCGCCGGCATCTGAACCTGTCGTAGGAGCCGGCTTGCCGGCGAAGAGGCCCTTGAGCCTTGCACTGTTCTGGATGACATCTTCGCTGGCGAGCCAGCTCCTACGGCAGGCGGTAGGAGCCGGCTTACCGGCGAAAGCACCCGTCCGTCAGGCCTGAATGCCGAGGATGTCGCGGGCCACGGCTTCGGCAATACGAATCCCGTCCACACCGGCGGAAAGAATTCCCCCGGCATAACCGGCGCCTTCGCCAGCGGGGTACAGACCCTTCACATTCAGGCTCTGCATCGAGGCATCACGGGTAATGCGCAGTGGCGATGAGGTGCGGGTCTCGATGCCGGTCAGCACCGCATCGTGCAACGAGTAGCCCTTGATCTGCCGTTCGAAGGCCGGTAGTGCCTCGCGAATGGCCTCGATGGCGAAGTCCGGCAGGGCCAGCGCCAGATCCCCCAGGCTCACGCCGGGCTTGTAGGATGGCTCGACGCTGCCCAGTGCCGTGGTGGGTTTGCCGGCGATAAAGTCGCCCACCAACTGCGCCGGGGCCTGGTAGTTGCTGCCACCCAGGACGAAGGCGTGAGACTCCAGGCGTTCCTGCAATTCGATGCCGGCCAGCGGGCCGCCCGGGTAATCCACTTCCGGAGTAATGCCGACCACGATGCCGGAGTTGGCGTTGCGCTCGTTGCGCGAGTACTGGCTCATGCCGTTGGTCACCACCCGGTTCGGCTCGGACGTGGCGGCTACCACGGTGCCGCCCGGGCACATGCAGAAGCTGTAGACCGAACGGCCGTTCTTGGCGTGGTGCACCAGCTTGTAGTCGGCGGCGCCGAGTTTCGGGTGGCCGGCGTACTTGCCCAGGCGCGCACTGTCGATCAGCGACTGCGGGTGCTCGATACGGAAACCCACCGAGAACGGCTTGGCTTCCATGTACACGCCCCGACTGTGAAGCATGCGGAAGGTGTCGCGGGCGCTGTGGCCCAGGGCCAGGATCACGTGCCGGGAATGCAGTTGTTCACCGCTGGCCAGCTCCACGCCCTGCAATTGACCGTCTTCGATCAGCACGTCGGTAACCCGCTGCTCGAAGCGCACTTCACCGCCCAGGGCGATGATCTGCTGGCGCATGTTTTCCACCACGCCAGTGAGGCGGAAGGTGCCGATGTGCGGCTTGCTGACGTAGAGAATCTCGTCTGGCGCACCGGCCTTGACGAACTCGTGGAGCACCTTGCGGCCGTGGTGCTGCGGGTCCTTGATCTGGCTGTAGAGCTTGCCGTCGGAGAAGGTCCCGGCGCCGCCTTCGCCGAACTGCACGTTGGACTCGGGGTTGAGCACGCTTTTGCGCCACAGGCCCCAGGTGTCCTTGGTGCGCTGGCGCACTTCCTTGCCGCGCTCGAGGACGATCGGCTTGAAGCCCATCTGGGCCAGCAACAGGCCGGCAAAGATGCCGCAAGGGCCGAAACCCACCACGATCGGTCGCTCGCTCAGGTCTGCCGGGGCCTGGCCCACCACCTTGTAGCTGACATCCGGCGCCGGGTTGACGTTACGGTCGTCGGCGAACTTGAGCAGCAGCGCCGCTTCGTCGCGTACGTTGAGGTCGATGGTGTAGATGAAGCACAGCTCGGAAGATTTCTTGCGCGCATCGTAGCTGCGTTTGAACAAGGTGAAATCGAGCAGGTCATCGCTGGCGATCCCCAAGCGCTGCACGATAGCGGCGCGCAGGTCTTCATCGGGATGGTCGATCGGCAACTTGAGTTCGGTGATTCGTAACATGACAGGATCCGGGTAGGCGGTGCGCAACAGTGCGCCGGCTTGCTTTGCACAAACCGGCGATTATAAGCCGCAATCCTCCCTGGCCGTGAGGCTAAAACCGCTGCTCGTCGAATCAGTCGTTGCGCGAGCCGCCGAAATAGCCGCAACCGCGCTGCACCTGACCGTCCACCCGCAGTTCGGCACTGAGGTGCTGGACGCTGCCGGTCGTCGGGTCGACGCAACGCTGCGGCGCCACCCAGAGTTCCACGCGCTGGTGATTGGCTTCGCTGCTGAGGTTGAAACGGCCGTCGCCCAACTGTTCTTCCAGATAGGGCAGGGCCAGGGTCGGTTGGCCGGCGCGTTCGATCATCATGCCCTTGGCGCTGACATCGACGTTCCAGGCCGGGTTCTTGCTGCCGGCCCGCAGGATCAGGCGCTGGAAGTTCGGGTCGCCGCAGGCGCTGGCGGAGCGCTCTACGCGGTACAACTGGCGCAGGTCCAGCTGGCCGTCGCTGCTGCCACTGGCGGAGAACTTGCCCCGCAGGTCGGCGAACAGCTTGCCCTGTTTCTCCGCCAGGGTGGCGGCCTCCTGCAGCACGCTGGTGCCGCCGCCGTCACTGACCACATAGCGGCGATCCTCGGTGCAGGGCTTGAACAGCAATTTGCCGTCCGCCGCACTGAGTTCACCCTGCATCCGGGTCAGCCCGGCCATGGAGGGGGCCTGGGGCTGTTGGTTGAACATCGGCAGCATCTGGCAGCCGGCAAACAGCGGCAACAGGGCGAAACAAAGCAGTGAACGGGCAGTGCGCATCATCGGGCCTCCAAGCGGAAGCCGACACGTTACGCAGCCCGCCCGGTCACCACAACCCCGGATTGAAGGCTGCGGCGCCATCAACCGCAGGAGCCGGCTTGCCGGCGAAGCGCCCCTGGAGCCTTGTGCGGTTCGGCAGGACGCCTTCGCCGTCAGGCCAGCGCCTACACAAGCCGGCTTAGCCGACGTGATAGGTCTGGCCGGTCTGCAGGCCTTCCACGCTCTTGGCGTAGGCCAGGGCCACGTCAGCCGCCGGCACCGGCTTGAAGCCACGGAAGTAGGGGGCATAGCTGCCCATGGCTTCCAGCAGCACGTTGGGGCTGATCGAGTTGATCCGCAGGCCCCGCGGCAGTTCGATGGCGGCGGCGCGCACGAAGCTGTCGAGGGCGCCGTTGACCAGGGCCGCCGAGGCCCCGCTGCGGATCGGGTCGTGGCTCAAGATGCCGGTGGTGAAGGTGAAGGACGCGCCATCGTTGGCGTACTCGCGGCCGATCAGCAGCAGGTTGACCTGGCCCATCAGCTTGTCCTGCAGGCCCAGGCTGAAGTGCTCGGCGGTCATGTCCGCCAGGGGCGCGAAGGTGACGTTGCCGGCGGCGCAGACCAGCGCATCGAAGCGTCCGGTTTTCTCGAACAGGGCGCGAATCGACTGGGCATCACTGATGTCCACCTGGAAGTCGCCGCTGCTACGGCCGATCCGGATCACCTCGTGACGCTGGGACAGTTCCCGGTCAACCGCCGAACCAATGGTGCCGTTGGCACCGATCAAGAGAATCTTCATGGGGCGTTCCTCGATAAGGGGGGAAGAACTTGCAGTCTAGAGTGGTTTTTTACGTGGATTAACGCGCTAATAGGCAACCTTTGGTTTTCAAATGGAAACAGTCCATGGGCGAGATGGATGACTTGGCGGCGTTTGCCGTGCTGGTGGAGGCGGGCAGCTTTACCCTGGCGGCCCAGCGCCTGGGTTGCAGCAAGGGCCAGTTGTCCAAGCGCCTCAGCGCCCTGGAGGCACGCTACGCCGTGGTGCTGTTGCAACGCACCACCCGGCGCCTGGACCTGACCGCCGCCGGCGCGGCGTTGCTGCCTCAGGCCCAAGCCCTGGTTGCCCAAGTGGAACGAGCGCATCAGGCCCTGGCGCGGCTCAAGGACGACATGGCCGGCCCGGTGCGCCTGACGGTGCCGGTGTCCTTGGGCGAAACCTTTTTCGACGGCCTGCTGCTGGAGTTCTCCCGGCACTATCCCCAGGTGCAGATCGAGCTGGACCTGAACAACAGCTACCGTGACCTGGCCCGGGAGGGGTTTGATCTGGCGGTGCGCTCGGAAGTGGCCAACGATCAGCGCCTGGTCGCCCGGCCGCTGCTGGCCTGGCATGAGATGACCTGCGCCAGCCCGGCCTATCTGGAGCAATACGGTGAGCCGCAGACTCCCGCGGAGCTGGCCGAGCATCGCTGCCTGCTCAACAGCCACTACAGCGGGCGGGAAGAGTGGCTCTATCACCAGCGTCACGAACTGCTGCGGGTGCGGGTCAGCGGTCCTTTTGCCAGCAATCACTACAACCTGCTGAAGAAGGCCGCCCTGGTGGGGGCGGGAATCGCCCGGCTGCCGTCCTATGTGCTGCACAGCGAGCTGGCCGATGGCCGCCTGCGCTGGCTGCTGCGGGACTACCAGACCCGCAGCATGCCGATGTACCTGGTGCATCCCTATCAGGGCGGCCTGCCCAGGCGCACCCAGGTGCTGGCCGATTACCTGATGGACTGGTTCCGCCGCAGCGGTGAGGCGCTGGATCGTCTGTAGCCGCGGCCAGTGGGTTGCGAACTTGAATCGGTTCAAGGGCCTAAGGCCCTTTTCGCAGCCTGCGGCAGCGGCTACAGAGGACGGTGGTGAAAATGCCGGGCCAGCAGGTGGTCGAGGGAAAACATGCCCGGGCCACGGGCCATCAACAGCAGCAAGATCGCCGCCCAGGTGCCGTGGGTCGGGTAGGCGTCGGGGTAGACGAAAAACTGGATGGTCAGGGTCATCCCCAGCAGCGCCAGGGCGGAAAAGCGCGTGGCCAGGCCCAGCAGAATCAACGTCGGAAAAAAATGCTCGGCAAAGGCCGCCAGGTGCGCCGCCACTTCCGGCGTCAGCAGCGGCACGTGGTATTCACTCTGGAACAGGGGAATGGTCGAGTCCGCCAAGCGCGGCCAGCCCAGTTCGAAGGTGCCATCGACCAGGTCGATGGCCAGTCCCTCGACTTTGGTCTGGCCGGATTTCCAGAACACCGCGGCGATGGAAAAGCGCGCGAGAAAGGCGATCAGGCTGTAGGGAATACGCTCGAACCCTTGAATGATTCGGTGCAGCAGTCCGCTAACGGGGGCAGGTGTCTGGGTGTTCATGGTCAAGCCTTTTGGTGAGGTTGCAGGTCAATGAGGGCGCCGTGGGCCAGCAGCAGCCCCAGGCACTGGCCCAGGTCGAAGTCGGCCTGGGCGTCCAGGGCATAAGCGGCGGCGATTTCCAGCGGCCAGTGGTGGCGCAGGCTGTCGATGAAGGTGGCGCTGCCGGCGTCCAGTGCGATCACCCGCACCTCCAGGGCATCGCGCAGCACCAGGGCGTGCTGGCTCTGGTGCAAGTCGAACGCCGGCCAGGCAGCGTCGCTCTGGTGAGCGGCCCACAGGCTGACGACGGCGAACGCCGAGTGCAGGGTGCGCAGTGACGGATGCAACTGCAGGCAGAGCTGGCCGAGGCGATCGGGCTGGTTCATTGCCGCCAGCAGTTGGGCCGGTTGCAAAGGCTCGGCGTCGGCGGCGTGATAAGCCTCGACCCGCAGCCGTTCCAAGCGCGCCATATCGGCCAGATAGGGCAGGGTCGCTGCCGGAGCGAAACCCTGGATGAAGTTCGCCAGGTCCTGGCCGTAGTCGTTGATCAGCGGGCTGTATGGAGGGTAATCCTGCACATACAGACGGGCCATGGCGTTGAAGAATGTCTGCCCCACCAGTTGCGCCAGCACTGGGTAGGCCTCCGCCAGAGCGTTGATCAGCGAGCCTTGCACGTTGTTGCGATAGACCGCGAAGCGACTGGCCGGATCGGCGCCGTTGCTGCTGCAAAGCCCCTCCGGGCAGATGGATTCGGCGCTCAGTAGCGCCTGGGCAAAGAGGGCGTGGTCGCTCATGGCTGCACCCGCGCCTGGTGTAACAGCGCCTGGGCCTGAGCGGCCTCCCCCAGCAGCGTGGTCAGGCTCGGCACCTGATTGTCCCGTTCGATCAGGGTGGCCATGGGGCCGATCCGCCCCAGCACCTGTTGGTACAGGGCCCAGACTTCCCGGTCCACCGGGGCGCCGTGGTCGTCGATTAACAGGCGATCACCGAGGTTGTCCCGGTCTTCGGCGAACCCGGCCAGATGGATCTCGCCCACGGCCTGCAGCGGCAGTGCCTGCAGATAGGCCAGGGGATCGCGCTGGTGGTTGATGCAGGAAACGTAGAGGTTGTTGACGTCCAGCAGCAGGCCGCAACCGCTGCGCTGGATCACTTCGCGGATGAAGTCCGTCTCGTCCAGGGTCGAGCGTTGGAACTGCAGGTAGGTAGCGGGGTTTTCCAGGAGCATGGTTCGCCCCAGATGATTCTGCAGTTGGTCGATGTGGTCGCAGACCCGCTGCTGGGTCGGCACATCGTAGGCCAGGGGCAGCAGGTCGTTGAGAAACACCGGGCCGTGGCTCGACCAGGCCAGGTGTTCGGAAAAGGACTGGGGTTGATAGCGCTCGATCAACACCGCCAGGCGCCGCAGATGCTCGCTGTCCAGGGGGCCTTCGCCGCCAATGGACAGACCGACACCGTGCAGCGACAGGGGATACTCCTGGCGAATCAGGCCCAGGTAATGATGGAAGGGCCCGCCCGCCACCATGTAGTTCTCGGCATGCACCTCGAAAAAGCCAATGTCGGGACGCTGTTCGAGGACGTCCTTGAAGTGTTGGCTCTTGAGCCCCAGGCCTGCACAGGGCGGCAGGCTCGGGGTGGACGCCTGAATGTCGTGGCGGGGACGTGGGATCAAGGCGGTGTTCATCATCGACACTCAGGCTGGCGCAGGATCAGGACTTGGCTTTGAAGGCTTCGAGCTGGCCGAAACCGGTGGGCGAGGTGCTGCTGGCGGTTTTTTCGCAAGTGCCCTTGGGCACCAGTTTCCAGGCGTTGGCCTGGTCGTTGACCTTGGAGGTGCCGGCGCAGCTGGTGCCGGCGCCCGCGGCGCAGTCGTTCTTGCCCTTCATGGCCACGCCGAAGCATTTCTCCATGTCGTCGGCGGCGTGGGCGGTGGTGGAGACGGCAGCGATGCTCAGGGCGGAGCCCAGGGCCAGGACCAGGGCGGTGGCGGACAGGGTGCGAGTGGTGCTCATGATGTTTCTCCAGATCGGTTGGGTAAGGAAGCATTTGTGCTTGCTTACCCCTCTAGAGAAGGCTCATTGGCATTCGTTACAGCCCGGGACAGTTTTTTCTCCCGGAATAAAAAAACGGCCCCGAAGGGCCGTTTTTTGTGACGCAGGTGTTTAGCCGCCCAGATAGGCTTCGCGCACCTTCGGATCGGTCAGCAGCGCTTCGCCGGTGCCTTGCATCACCACTCGGCCGTTTTCCAGCACATAGGCGCGGTCGGCGATCTTCAGCGCCTGGTTGGCGTTCTGCTCCACCAGGAACACCGTCACGCCGTCGCGGCGCAGCTGTTCGATGATGTCGAAGATCTGCTGGATGATGATCGGCGCCAGGCCCAGGGACGGTTCGTCCAGGAGCAACAGCTTGGGCTTGCTCATCAGCGCGCGACCGATGGCAAGCATCTGCTGCTCGCCGCCGGACATGGTGCCGCCGCGCTGGGTGAAGCGCTCCTTGAGCCGTGGAAACAGCTCCAGGACCTTGTCCATCTGCTCCTGATAGTCACCCTTGTCGGTGAAGAAACCGCCCATGGCGAGGTTTTCTTCCACGGTCAGGCGGGCGAATACCCGGCGGCCTTCCGGCACCACGGCAATGCTCTTGCGCATGATCTGCGCCGAGCTTTGCCCCACCAGCTCTTCACCCAGGTAACGGATGCTGCCGCTGTGGGCCTGTGGCGAGCCGCAGAGGGTCATCAGCAGGGTGGATTTGCCGGCGCCGTTGGCGCCGATCAGGGTGACGATTTCGCCCTGGCGGATCTCGACGTTGACGCTGTGCAACGCCTGGATCTTGCCGTAGTAGGTGGAAACGTTTTCGAACTGCAGCATTTACGCTTCCCCCAGGTAGGCTTTGATCACTTCGGGATTGTCGCGGATCTGTTCCGGCGTGCCGTCGGCCAGGGGCGTGCCCTGGTTGATCACCACGATGTGGTCGGAAATGCTCATGACCAGCTTCATGTCGTGCTCGATCAGCAGCACGGTGACGTTGTGCTCCTCACGCAACACGCTGATCAGCGCCTTGAGGTCCTCGGTTTCCTTGGGGTTGAGGCCGGCGGCCGGCTCGTCGAGCATGAGGATCCGCGGGCGGGTCATCATGCAGCGGGCGATTTCCAGGCGCCGTTGCTGACCGTAGGCCAGGGTGCCGGCGGGACGGTTGGCAAACTCCCGCAGGTTGACCTTGTCCAGCCAGTAGCCGGCGTACTCCATGGCTTCGCGCTCGCTCTTGCGGAACGCCGGGGTCTTGAACAGACCGGCCAGGAAGTTGGTGTTCAGGTGACGGTGCTGGGCGATCAACAGGTTCTCGACCGCGGTCATGTCCTTGAACAGGCGCACGTTCTGGAAGGTTCGCACCACACCCTTGCGGGCGATCTGGTGGCCCGGCAGGCCTTCGATCGGCTCACCGTCCAGGAGGATGCTGCCGGCGCTTGGCTGGTAGAAACCGGTCAGGCAGTTGAACACCGTGGTCTTGCCGGCGCCGTTCGGGCCGATCAGCGCCACCACTTGTTTTTCCTTGACGGTCAGGGCCACGCCGTTGACCGCCAGCAGGCCGCCGAAGCGCATCGACAGGCCGGTTACTTTGAGGATCTCACGGCTCATTTGCGCAGCTCCATGTGAGGACGTTGCATGGGCAGCAGACCTTGGGGACGCCAGATCATCATCAGCACCATCATGGCGCCGAACATCAACATCCGGTATTCGCTGAATTCACGCATCATTTCAGGCAAGAGGATCATCACGATCGCCGCCAGGATCACACCCAGCTGCGAGCCCATGCCACCCAGCACGACGATGGCGAGGATGATCGCCGACTCGATGAAGGTGAAGGACTCCGGGGTCACCAGGCCTTGGCGCGCGGCGAAGAAGCTGCCGGCGAAACCGGCGAACGCGGCGCCCAGGGTAAAGGCCGAGAGCTTGATCACGGTGGGGTTCAGGCCCAGCGCGCGGCAGGCAATCTCGTCTTCACGCAAGGCTTCCCAGGCACGGCCGATGGGCATGCGCAGCAGGCGGTTGATGACGAACAGCGCCGCCAGCGCCAGCAGCAGGGCCACCAGGTAGAGGAAGATCACCTTGTTGATCGAGTTGTATTGCAGGCCGAAGAACTCGTGGAAGGTCTGCATGCCTTCTGCTGCCTTGCGCTCGAAAGTCAGGCCGAAGAAGGTCGGCTTGTCGATGTTGCTGATGCCGTTCGGGCCGCCAGTGAGATCGGTCATGTTGCGTAGCAGCAGACGGATGATCTCGCCAAAGCCCAGGGTCACGATCGCCAGGTAGTCACCGCGCAGGCGCAGCACCGGGAAGCCCAGCAGGAAGCCGAAGGTGGCCGCCATCATCCCGGCGATCGGCAGGCAGATCCAGAAGCTCAGGCCGAAGTAGTGCGAGAGCAGCGCGTAGCTGTAGGCACCGACGGCATAGAACCCCACGTAACCCAGGTCCAGCAGACCGGCCAGACCGACGACGATGTTCAGGCCCAGGCCCAGCATCACGTAGATCAGGATCAGCGTGGCGATGTCCACCGCACCGCGGGAGCCAAAGAATGGCCAGACCAGGGCAACGACGATCAATGCCAGGATGATCCAGCGCTGGGTGCCCGGCAGGGTCAGGAAGTTGCTGGCCTTGGCCGGAATCAGCGGCATGCTGGGAGAGGACTTCCAGGCGGCGCTGATCTGGCTATGGAACAGCACCCGCAGGAACATCAGCACCGAGCACACCGCGATGGTGGCCAGGATGGTCGGGCTGGTGTTGTGGACTTCCAGGTTGATGCCGACGATGGTCAGTTTCAGGCCCAGTACCGGGTAGGCGACGGCCCAGACCAGCAAGGCGCTAAATAGCGCCGATTTAAGATTCCTAGTCATACTTTCTCAACCTCCGGACGGCCCAGAATGCCGGTCGGACGGAACAACAGCACCAGAACCAACAGGCCGAACGCTACGACGTCCTTGTACTGGTCGCCGAACACGTCGGCGCCAAAGGCTTCGGCCACCCCCAGCACCAGCCCGCCGAGCATCGCGCCCGGAATGCTGCCGATGCCGCCCAAGACCGCTGCGGTGAAGGCCTTGAGGCCCACCAGGAAACCGGCGTTGGGGTTGATCACACCGTATTGCATGCTCAGCAGCACGGCGGCGATGGCCGCCAGTGCGGCGCCGATCACAAAGGTCAGGGCGATGATGTTGTTGGTATTGATCCCCAGGAGGTTGGCCATCTTGATGTCTTCGGCACAGGCACGGCAGGCGCGACCCAGACGAGAACGGGAGATGAACAGCGTCAGACCGAGCATGGCGACCAGGGTCACCACGAATACCACGATCTGCATGTAGGAAATCAGCACTTCATGTGCGCCACCTGGCCCGATGGAGAAATTGCCCGGGATCAGGTTGGGAATGGATTTGTCCTTGGAGTCTTGCGCCAGCAGAACGGTGTTCTGCAGGAAGATCGACATGCCGATGGCCGAGATCAGCGGGATCAGGCGGTTACTGCCCCGCAAGGGGCGGTAGGCGATCCGTTCGATGCTGTAGCCGTAGGCACTGGTGACGACGATGCTCGCGATAAAGGCTGCGGTCATCAACAGCGGTACGCTGTCGAGTCCCATCATGGCCAGCCCGGCGATGGCGATGAACGCCACATAGGAGCCGATCATGTACACCTCGCCGTGGGCGAAGTTGATCATTCCAATGATGCCGTAAACCATCGTATAGCCGATGGCGATCAGGGCATACGTGCTGCCAACGGTGAGACCGTTAACCAGCTGTTGGAAAAAGTGATAGAGGTCAGGCATTACAACGCTCCTAAAAACCTGATACGCATTTCACTGGTGGAGTCATTTTCCCGCCCAGGCCCCGTGGATCTGCACCCACTTCGGGCTGGGTTTTGCCAGCGAACCGCTGATGACGGTTTTGAGATTTTCAGGTGGGCGGGATTCCGGATCACGGAACACAGGCCCATACATTCGTAAAACAAAGCCCACGGCGAGCCGTGGGCTTTATTGGCAGTCAGTCAGGGCGCGCCTTACTGAGGAGAGACTTCGGTTTTAGGTTTGCCGAAGTGCCACTCGTAGACCACGAATTTGAAGTCTTTCAAGTCGCCCTTGGCGTCGAAGCTCAAGTCACCGGTCGGGGTCTTGAAGGTTCCGGCGTGGATGGCTTCAGCCACCTTGGCCGCGTCTTCGCTCTTGGCGTTGGTGATGGCGCCAGCGATCACTTCAACCGCGGAGTAGGAGGGGAATACGAAAGGACCGCTCGGGTCTTCTTTCTTGGCCTTGAATGCGTCAGCCAGGGCGACGTTGGCCGGGTCCTGGTCGAAGGATTTGGGCAGGGTCACCAGCAGGCCTTCGGACGCGTCCTTGGCGATCTGCGAGATGGAGTCGTTACCCACGCCTTCCGGACCCATGAACTTGGCCTTCAGGCCCTTTTCCTGGGATTGACGCAGGATCAGGCCCAGCTCCGGGTGGTAGCCGCCGTAGTAGACGAAGTCGACGTTGGCTTGCTTGAGCTTGGCGATCAGCGAAGAGAAGTCCTTGTCGCCGGCGTTGATGCCTTCGAACACGGCCACCTTGGTGCCTTTCTTCTCCAGGGTCTGCTTCACGGCGCTGGCGATGCCTTCACCGTACTGCTGTTTATCGTGGAGTACGGCAACGACTTTTGGCTTCACGTGGTCGGCGATGTAGTTACCGGCGGCAGGGCCCTGGGCGCTGTCCAGGCCGATGGTGCGGAACACCATTTTGTAACCACGGGCGGTGATGTCCGGGCTGGTGGCTGCCGGGGTGATCATGATCACGCCTTCATCTTCGTAGATGTCGGAAGCGGGTTGAGTGGAGCTGGAGCACAGGTGGCCGACCACGAACTTGACGCCATCGTTGACCACTTTGTTGGCCACCGCCACGGCTTGTTTTGGATCACAGGCGTCATCGTATTCAACGGCTTCGAGCTTCTTGCCGTTGACGCCGCCCTTGGCGTTGATCTGCTCGATGGCCATTTTCGCGCCACTGAACTGCATGTCGCCGTACTGGGCTACCGGGCCGGTCTTGGGGCCGGCGATACCGATCTTGATGGTGTCAGCTGCGAACGAATGGCTGGCAACACCGGCCAGGACCATAGCGGCAAACAGTTTGGAAATCTGCTTAGTAGCCTTATTCATAGTGCTCCACTCTTACTGTTGTAATTTTTATAGTTCCGGCGGCCTTGGTCGCAGAACCGAATCAGATATATCGCGAATATCCGTCGGAAGTGCCCCTGGCAACTGTACCGGTACAGTGTAGAGCGCCGGTTGTTCGCTTGAAAAGCTGGCGGCTGGGGGCAAAAACGCGGGGTGTCGCTTAATCGAAAGAAAAAGACAGATTTGCGGCGTGGCTCGCGCCCGGTTCGGCGTCAGTCCCTGGCGCTTCTGAGCTTCTCGATCGGTGATGCATTTGCTTCTGGGTTTTTCTGCCAGAGCACCGACGTTATGATTGCGCCGATTTCATTTCTGGACAGTCCCATGACTCAAGAACCTAGCACCCTCTATGCCAAGCTGCTTGGTGAGACCGCATCTATCAGCTGGAAGGAACTGGAGCCGTTCTTTGCCAAGGGTGCCCTATTGTGGGTCGACGCCGACCTGGATCTGATCGAGGCGGCCCAGGCGGTAGCGGAGAATCAGGCACAAAAAGTCGCGGCCTGGCTGGCCGAAGGGAAGGTTGAAAAGCTGTCTGCGACGCGGGCGTCCGATCTGTTGGAGCGTGATCCGCAGCTGTGGGCCGTGGTGGTCTCGCCCTGGATTCTGACCCAGGAGAGGGCGTCGCGCTGAAGGTGTGCGCCAATCTGGTGCGCTATTTTGTCGGACAAAAGTGTGTAGCCGAGTAACCGTGAGTCCAGTGATGGCATCTTGCCGTGGAGAAAGGCCCCACAGGGATTTCAGCCAGGGTGACGTTCACGGAAGGGGCACAGTTTCAAGTCGGTCCGACGAGCTGCTTAATTGTTTCGTGGTGTGAACAAATTGACCATTGGCCGGCGAGCGGAACGCCGCCCGGCCGCCCCTACGGGGCAGCAGGTTTTTTCCCTGCTGTGTAGGAGCCGGCTCGCTGGCGAAGCCCTTCTTAATAGGCGGTCTTGCCGGTGTGGCTATTGAGGGAGATGACCCGGGTCTTGCCGATGCGGTGACGGTAGATCTCGCGCAGGTACTTGATGGCCTTCTTCACGCAATCGCGGGACAGGCGGATGTCGTTGATGGAGACGAACTTGTCCTTGTCGTTGATCAGCTCGCGGTACTTCTTCTCGTACATCGGCTTGATCGCATACCAGTTGGTATCGAGGATCTTCGCCGGGTTCTCGAATTCGTTGAGCAGATCGTCGATGCGGTCTTCGTCGAATTGCTCGCTGACGATGAAATCCAGCACCGAGTTGTCCAGGGTGTCGTCGAAACGGTACGGATTGCGCGCAAAGCAACGCTTGATAAAGGCCACGATCAGGGTCAGGAAGTCATCCGACAGGCACGGGCTCTTGGCGATCAGGGTGGTCAGCGACAGGTTGGCCGAGGCGCCGATCACCAGCGCGTAGCGCTTGAGGGTGGTGTTGGGGAACAGGCTGTTGAGGTGAGTCTTGAGCCGGTTCAGGTCCATGTAGGACAGCTTGTAGTCCTTGGGCAGGGACACAATCGATACCACCGACGAGCAGTTCTTGAAGAAATGCAGGTCGTGCAGCGCCGCGGCGTCATACCCCGAGGCCTTGTACTGCTCCAGAGCCGCACGATAGCGCTTGGACTCGATGGGCAGCAGGCTGATGCCTTCAATGGCCTGGGTCACCTTGTTGAAGTGCGGCAGGTCGATGGAGCGGAAGAACAGGTCGTCGATGTTCAGGCGCTGCGGCTCTTTCTCGAACACCTTGAACTTGTCGCCGGTGGGCACCGGCTGCTCCGGCACCACGGATTCGGCGTAGGCGATCGCCACCGGGCCGGCCAGGCTCATGAACAGGTCGTTGGCGTCCAGGCGGATGGTCTCGCCGATGTCGATGCCGGCACGACGGAAGTAGTTCTGGTCGTAGTCGGTGGTCACTGCCTGGGCAGTGAGGATGTTGAAGATCTGCTGGGAGATGTACTGGTTGGCGTGCTTCTCCATGGCGTTGACGTCGATGTTCTGGATGTTGCCGTCATCGCTTTCTTCGGCGTAGCGCATGATGTCGTTGGAGATCAGCATCATCGCGTTCCACGGGCGGATCCGCCCCATGACGCTGGCTTCGCTGCTGTCTTCATTGTCGAAGTTGTAGGAGAAGTCCCACTCTTCCGAAAGGTATTTGCACAGCAGGCGGCCGGCGTTGATGTGCAGCGCCTCGGACATTTCGCTGCGATGGTCCGAGATGTTCGGCAGTACGCAGATGCCGCTGGTGAAGATCGGCTCGAAGACGAAGGAGTGGCCGCTCTTGCTGTCGTGCTCGTCCATCGGCTTGGTGTCGAAGGTCTTGTTCATGTACGAGTACTGCTGGGCCAGGCCGAATTCCGAGGCCATGCCCGAGCCGGTACCGCCACCGGCACTGAAGATCGAGAAGTACAGGCGCGACTGGTTGGCCTTGATCCCGCAGGAATCGATCAGGTACGAGTGGATCATTTTCCAGTCAGGGCTGGAGAAACGCTGGGTGTCCTTGTTAAGGATGATCTTGGCCAGGTACTGGCCGAGGATCGGCGCGTTACCGGCGCCGCCGGCGTGGACTTCCGAGAGGTCCATGATCTTCATCTTGCTGTAGTCGCGGATGAAGCCGCTCTTTTCGCCCTTGCGCGAGAAGCGGATGCGCCCGGCGATGTCCTTGTCCAGGTCGCCGAGCATCACCAGGGGCTCCACCAGGAATACCGGTTTGCTGGCCTTGCTCTGGCCCAGGCGCAGGTTCTGGCGGATCCACTGGCCGGGGCTGTAGCCGCCTTCGTAGGCCTTGTCTTCGTTATTGAATTCGTTGAGGTAGAACTTGCGGGCGTTGTACACCAGCTCCGCCACATCCAGGGCGATGTTGGAGCCGCAGCGGCCCAGGCCGATCAGGCACACCGACGGGAATTCCTGGTCACGGCGATTTTCCTGCTCGTCTTCCAGGTGCGGCGGGCGCGGGAATACGGAGTCGCGCAGGCCATCGAGGTTGTCGAGGATGCGGTCGGTGTTGGTTTCGGTGAAATACAGGTACTGCTGGGTCGACAGGGGGCGTGAACTGGACAATGGCTTCGTATCTGAGTGGCTTGATGTGGGGGAGGTCAGCGTCATCTCGGAGACTGCGTTGGCAGGATTGTTTTTAGAAGTCATTGTGCGCCATATGCCTGGTCTGGTTGGCTCGAGACGAGGTGTCAGCGAACCATCACGGAATGGGACCTCGCCGCTGCGTGGAGCGCGAATTTTGCCCAAGGCGTCAGGGTATTTACTGAGCGTCGCTCGGGGGAATCCTTTCCTGAATCATGATGAATCGGCCAGTATTCGATGATCTTTAATCAAATGGGGGCAATATGATGTCAGCGTTACCTTCACTCGGGTTTGCCGGGATCGGCCTGATGGGGCTGCCCATGTGCCGGCGCCTGCTGGCTGCGGGCTATCCGCTGACGGTGTGGAACCGCAATCCGCAGAAGTGCGCGCCCCTGGTGGCCGCCGGGGCGCGACAAGTGGCCACACCCGCGCAGCTGTGCGAGCACGCGGATCTGGTGCTGCTGTGCCTGGCCAACACTGACGTGGTGCGCCAGGTGGTGTTTGCTGCCGATGGCATCGCCCAGGGCGCCCGGGCCGGGCAACTGCTGCTGGACCTGTCCAGCCTGGAACCCACCGCCACCCGGGAGATGGCCGCGATGCTGGCTCGCGACACCGGCATGGCCTGGGTCGATGCCCCGGTTTCCGGTGGAACCCCCGGTGCCGAGTCCGGCAGCCTGGCGATCATGGTGGGCGGCGAGGCGGCGGATATCGAACGGGTCCGCCCGGTGTTGCTGGCCCTGGGGGAGCGGGTCACGCACATGGGGGCTGTGGGGGCAGGCCAGGTCACCAAGGCCTGCAACCAGATGATTGTCGCCTGCAATGCCCTGGTGATTGCCGAAGTGGTGGCCCTGGCGGAGCGTTCCGGCGTGGATGCACGGTTGATTGCCGAGGCCCTGGCCGGCGGTTTCGCTGACTCCAAGCCGCTGCAGATCCTGGCCCCGCAGATGGCTGAGAGCCGTTTCGAACCGGTGAAATGGCATGTGCGGACCCTGCTCAAGGATCTGGACGGTGCGGTGAAGTTTTCCCGGGAGCAGGGTTCGGCTACGCCGATCAGCGGATTAGCTGCGCAGTTGATGCGTCTGCATGGTGGGCAGGGCTATCTGGAGCAGGACCCGGCGACCCTGATTCGCCTCTATCGAGACCCGGCATCCGCAGATTGAGCCTGTCGTGGCGCTGGTTCAGTTCATCCAGTACCCGACCCAGGTCCTGCAGCGGCACCGGGCGACTGAGCAGGTAGCCCTGCAGGTAGTCGCAGCCGTAGTGTTCGAGGAACTGCTGCTGCTCCAGGGTCTCGACCCCTTCGGTGACCACCTGCAGGTGCAGGGTGTGGGCCATGACGATGATTGCCTGGACTATTTCCCTGTCCTGGGTCGACTTGGGGATGTCCTGGATGAACGATCGATCGATCTTCAGGGTATTGAGCGGCAGGCGCTTGAGGTAGGCCAGGGATGAGTAACCGGTGCCGAAGTCGTCGATCGACAGGGATACGCCCAGGTCGCGGATCTGCTGGAGCAGGGCCAGGGTACTGGCGATGTTGCCCATCAGGGCGTTTTCCGTGACCTCCAGTTCCAGGCGTTGCGGGGCGACCTGGGCGTCACGCAGGGCGGCCGCGATTTCCTCGGCCAGGGTGTCACGGGTCAGGTTCAGGGCCGAGCAGTTGACTGCGATCTTCAACTCGCCACTGCCGTTTTGGGACAGGTAGGCCAGGTCCTCGCAAGCCTTGCGCAATACCCAGTTGTCCAGCTCGGCGATCATGCCGTTGGTTTCGGCAATGTCGATGAAGCGATCCGGTAACAGCAATCCATGCTGCGGATGTTGCCAGCGGACCAGGGCTTCGAGCTTGGTGACCCTGCCGAGCTTGAGGTCGTAGATCGGCTGGTAATACAGCAGCAGCCCTTGATCGTCGCGCAGGGCATTGCGCAGCTCTTCTTCCAGTTGCAGCTCCAGGGTGGCGCGGGTCTTCAGGTTGGAGCTGAAGAAGTGCAGGCTGTTGCGCCCGGCACCCTTGGACTGATAGAGCGCCAGGTCGGCGTTCTTCAGCAGCTCCTCGCAGGTCTTGCCGTCGTCAGGGAAGACACTGATGCCGATGCTGGTGGTCATCACCATGCGCCGGCCCCCCAGTTCGATCGGTTCCTTCATCTTCTGCATGATGCGCTGGGCCATGAGCCGCGCCTCATCTCGCTCATGGAGGTTGATGAGAATGCAGAATTCATCGCCACCCAGGCGTGCCACCACGTCTTCATGGCTGCGGGTGGAACTCTTGATATGCCCGGCGATGACCTTGAGCAACTCGTCGCCGGCATCGTGGCCGAGGCTGTCGTTGATTCGCTTGAAGTGGTCGATGTCGAGGAACATCACCGCCAGCATGCCGCCGAAGGTGTTTTTCTCCATGAGTTTTTCCGCGAACAGCTGGTTGAAGCCACGGCGGTTGATCAGGTTGGTCAGGGCATCGTAATGAGCCACCTGCTGCAGCGAGGCCCTGGCCTGGTCCAGTTGCGAGAGCAAGGCGTTGACCCGACGCAGGTCCCGCTCCTTGTGTTGCAGCTTCTTGTCCGCCAGGGCCGCACTGATACCGCTGGCGATGATCAGGAGCGTGATCACGCTGAGGGTCAGGCCCAGTTGCATGTGGCCGTTGGGTGCCACTGAGGTCGGCAGGCTGCCTGCGGGCAGCACCAGGGTCATGGACCAGATACCGGTGAAATGCATCAGCACGATGGCGCCACCCAACACCAGGCTGCTGGCGTACTTGAGCAGTTGATGGAACATCCCGCTGCCATCGCGCAAGTGTCGGGACAGCAGCAGCGCGGCCAGGCTGCCGCCGATCGCCACCAGCAGCGACAGCCCCATGAGCATGGGTTCGTAGTACAGGCTGGCACTGGAGCGCATAGCGGCCATGCCCACGTAATGCATGCAGCAGATGCCCAGGCCAATCCACACCGAGGCCACGCCATAGCGCCAGAGCGGTAGCTCGATATGGCTCAAGGTGTTCATTGCCAGCCAGGCGGCGATCAGGGCGAGGAGCAGGGAAACCAGGGTCAGTGGCAGGTCGTACTGGATTTCCAGGGGGACTTCGAGCGCCAGCATGGCGATGAAGTGCATGGCCCAGATACCGCCGGCCAGACAGCAGACACCGACCCAGCGCCACAGGCGTTGATGGGTGGCTTGTTCGACGTGGCTGACACGTTCGGCCATATCCAGTGTCGCGAAGCTGGCGGCACAGGCCACCAGATAAGCCAGCAGCACCAGGACCGGGTTGTGACTGCATTGCAGAACCACTTGCCCGCTATCTGGAAGCTCGGTGAGGAAATGCAGACCCAGCCATTCCATAGCATGCCCATCTCTGAGTCATGTGGTGTCGGCGGACCCGCGCGCCAACAAGTGCTTGCAGTATAGAAGGCACCTGTTGGCTGCAATGGGAGGTGGCAATCTCGCTCTAATGATTTGCTTATGAGCCCTATCGCCAATGGTGCTATGCGCTTTTCTCGAACCAGGGCTCGTGATCCAGCGGCTCCAGGGGCGCCAGGCCAAAGGCGGCCCGGGCGGCGTCACAGTCGCTGTTGTGCTGGCCGTCGGCCCAGGAGGCTTCGAACTCCCGGCAGGGGCTGGAACGCTGCTCATAAATCGAGCAGCTCACGCCCTGGCCGACCTCGCCTTCAAGGGCGATGCAGCGCGGCGATTTGCAGTCGGTGCCGAGCATGGCTACCCGAGTGGGACTGATGCTCTGCACCAGATCGTCGGGGACCGTGCCACCGGATGAGGCGCATTCGCCCCAGAAAAAAGACACACGAAAGTATGAACAGCAGGCACCGCAATTCAGACACGGACTGGCTTCGGACATAGGCGTATTCAAAGGGAGAGGGAAGGGTAAGGGGGGCAGGCAAGGCGGCTATTCTAGGCTTCCCATCGGCCTTGGGAAGGGGGGGCGCCAGGTATTTTTTCAGTGCCGGCCAAGCCCTTGAAAAGACTGGGAAAGCCCCGGGTAATGGGGGCTGTGGCGAATTCGCCGCGCCGCGCTGTGAGGGTTTTGAAGGTCGCGGCCGGGGCCGGCATGCGATGGTTTGATATCAGGCTGACGAATGATCACAGACAGCCAAGCCGGGCCTGACTAGATTGCAGCTTCCAGGCTCGCTCGCGTCTGGCCGAATAACAATAAAGAGATCGACCTCATGGATAACTCGACTCAAGCGGCAAATGCCTGGCGCATTCTGTTCCTGTTGTTTTTGGCAAACCTGTTCAACTTCTTCGACCGCACCATTCCCGCCATCATCATCGAGCCGATCCGCATGGAATGGCACTTGAGTGACTTCCAGCTGGGGATCATCGGCACCGCCTTTACCATCGTCTACGCCATCGCCGGCCTGCCCCTCGGGCGCCTGGCCGATACCGGCTCGCGGAGCAAGCTGATGGGCTGGGGCCTGGCGGTGTGGAGCGGGCTGACGGCGGTCAACGGCATGGTCGGCAGTTTCTGGAGTTTCCTGCTGGTGCGCATGGGGGTGGGCATTGGCGAGGCGAGCTACGCACCGGCGGCCAACTCGCTGATCGGCGACCTGTTCCCCGCGCACCGCCGGGCCCGGGCCATGGGTATCTTCATGCTTGGGCTGCCCCTGGGGCTGGTGCTGGCGTTCTTCACCATCGGGGCCATGGTCAAGGCTTTTGACAGCTGGCGGGCACCGTTCTTCATCGCTGCGGTACCCGGGTTGGTGCTGGCGGTGTTCATGTTTTTCATCAAGGAGCCCAAGCGCGGCGCGGCGGAAGCGGTGAAGGTGGCGCAAGTGCCTGTCGACCGTCCGATTCGCCGGGTGTTGGCGATTCCGACCTTTCTCTGGCTGACCTTGGCCGGGCTGACCTTCAACTTCGCCACTTACGCCTGCAACTCCTTCCTGGTGCCGATGCTGCAGCGTTACTTCCTCATGCCCTTGCAGGAGGCGGCCATGGCGACGGGGCTGATTGTCGGTGTGACCGGGTTGGTGGGTTTGACCCTGGGTGGCTGGGTCGCCGACAAGATTCATCAGCGGGTTGCCAACGGCCGCCTGCTGTTCGCGGCCTGCAGCCTGGTCATCTCGACCTTGGCCACTGGCTGGGCGTTGCATGCCGGGCGCGTCGAGATCGGGGTATTTGTTGCAGTATTCAGCGTCGGCTGGCTGTTTGCCTACAACTTCTACACCTGCGTCTATACCGCCTTGCAGGACGTGGTCGAACCCCGTTTGCGGGCCACGGCCATGGCCTTGTTTTTCGCCGGTCTGTACCTGCTGGGCGGCGGGTTGGGGCCAGTGGTGGTCGGCGCGCTGTCGGATCACTTCGCCCACTCGGCGATGTATGCCGCCGGTGCCGAGCTGATGACCGAGGAGTTCAAGGCCATCGGCCTGCACGACGCCATGTACCTGATTCCGGTGGCGCTGTTCCTGACCCTGCTGTTTCTGTTCCAGGCCGCGCGTTGCTTTGTCCGCGATGCCCAGCGCATGAAGGAGGGGCTGGCGCTGGCTGAGCCTGCGGCGACGGCGTTGGCGGTCTGATCTGGCAGATGAAAAAAAGGCCCGCACGATGCGGGCCTTTTGTTTAGCGCTTGGCGTCGGGCAATCAGCCCGCCACCAGCACCCGGATCGCTTCCAGGCGCAGGGCGGCTTTTTCCAGCATCGCCAGACCCTGTTCCCGTTGCTTGCGCAGGGCGACCAGTTCGCTGTCACGGACGGTCGGGTTGACCGCTTGCAACGCGGTCAGGCGCGCCAGTTCTTCATCGGTATCGGCCGCCAGGCGCCGTTGCGCCTCGGCCACGCGCTCGGCGTGACGCGGTGCGACCTTGGCTTCGCCAGCGTTGATCTTCGGCGCCAGCTGGTCGCGCTGAGCCTGGATGAACTTGTTGGCGCTGGCCTTGGGCACGCTTTCCAGTTGGTCGTTGAGGGTCTCGAAAGCCACCCGTGCCGACAGGTCGTTGCCGTTGGCGTCCAGCAGGCAGCGCAGGGCGGCCGGCGGCAGGTAGCGGCCCAGTTGCAGCGAACGCGGGGCCACGACTTCACTCACATACAGCAGCTCAAGCAGCACGGTGCCGGGTTTGAGCGCCTTGTTCTTGATCAGCGCCACAGCGGTGTTGCCCATGGAACCGGACAGCACCAGATCCATGCCGCCCTGCACCATCGGGTGCTCCCAGGTGATGAACTGCATGTCTTCGCGGGACAGCGCCTGGTTGCGGTCGTAGGTGATGGTCACGCCTTCGTCGTCGCCCAGGGGGAAGCTGGCATCGAGCATCTTCTCGCTGGGCTTGAGGATAAGGGCGTTTTCCGAATGGTCCTCGCTGTCGATGCCGAAGGCGTCGAACAGGGTCTCCATGTAGATCGGCAGGGCGAACTGGTCGTCCTGTTCGAGGATCGCTTCCACCAGCGCATCGCCTTCACCGGCGCCGCCGGAGTTGAGCTCCAGCAGGCGGTCGCGGCCGGTATGCAATTCGGCTTCCAGGCGCTCGCGTTCGCCACGGGCTTCGTCGATCAGGGCTTGCCACTCGCCGTCGTCGGCGTTTTCCAGCAGCGGCAGCAGGCGCGGGCCGAACTGGTGCTGCAAGGCGTTGCCGGTCGGGCAGGTGTTGAGGAAGGCGTTCAGGGCTTCGTGATACCACTGGAACAGGCGCTCTTGCGGGCTGGTTTCCAGGTACGGCACATGCAGTTCGATCACGTGTTTCTGGCCGATCCGGTCCAGACGGCCGATCCGCTGCTCCAGCAGGTCCGGGTGCGACGGCAGATCGAACAGCACCAGGTGGTGGGCGAACTGGAAGTTGCGGCCTTCACTGCCGATTTCCGAGCAGATCAGCACCTGGGCGCCGAACTCTTCATCGGCGAAGTAGGCGGCCGCGCGGTCGCGTTCGAGGATGTTCATGCCTTCATGGAACACCGTGGCCGGAATGCCGGAGCGCACCCGCAGGGCGTCTTCCAGATCCATGGCGGTTTCCGCGTGGGCGCAGATCACCAGGACCTTGGTGCGCTTGAGCATCTTCAGCTGGTCGATCAGCCACTCGACCCGCGGGTCGAATTTCCACCAGCGCTGTTCTTCATCGCTGGCGTCGGGCTGGGCCTGGAAGCTGACTTCCGGATACAGCTCGGCGTGTTCGCCCAGGGGCAGTTCCAGGTATTCGTCCGGGCACGGCAGCGGGTAGGCGTGCAGCTTGCGCTCCGGGAAACCCTGCACGGCGGCGCGGGTGTTGCGGAACAGCACGCGGCCGGTGCCGTGGCGGTCCAGCAGTTCGCGCACCAGGCGTGCACTGGCTTCGCTGTCGCCGTCGTTGACCGCGGCCAGAAGGGCTTCGCCTTCGTTGCCGAGGAAGCCGTGGATGGTCTTGTGCGCCTCGGGAGACAGGCGGCCTTTATCCATCAGTTCCTGCACCGCTTCGGCCACCGGGCGGTAGTTCTCGCTCTCGGCGCGGAAGGCCGCGAGGTCGTGGAAGCGATTCGGGTCCAGCAGGCGCAAACGGGCGAAGTGGCTGTCCTGGCCCAGTTGTTCCGGGGTCGCGGTCAGCAGCAGCACGCCAGGGATAGTCTCGGCCAGCTGTTCCACCAGGGCGTATTCCGGGCTGACCTGATCTTCGTGCCAGACCAGGTGGTGGGCTTCGTCCACCACCATCAGGTCCCAGCCGGCGGCGAACAGCGCGTCCTGGGCCTTCTCGTCGTCCACCAGCCACTCCAGGGCCACCAGGGCCAACTGGGTGTCTTCGAACGGGTTGCTGGCATCGCTTTCGATAAAGCGCTCTTCGTCGAACAGTGCCACTTGCAGGTTGAAGCGCCGGCGCATTTCCACCAGCCACTGGTGCTGGAGGTTTTCCGGAACCAGGATCAGCACCCGGCTGGCGCGGCCCGAGAGCAGTTGGCGATGGATGACCAGGCCGGCCTCGATGGTCTTGCCCAGGCCCACTTCGTCCGCCAGCAGGACCCGTGGCGCGATACGGTCGGCGACTTCACGGGCGATGTGCAACTGGTGGGCGATGGGTTGGGCGCGCACGCCGCCCAGGCCCCAGAGCGAGGACTGCAGTTGGCGGCTGGTGTGTTCCAGGGTGTGGTAGCGCAGGGAGAACCAGGCCAGCGGGTCGATCTGTCCGGCGAACAGACGGTCGCTGGCCAGACGGAACTGGATGAAGTTCGAGAGTTGGGTTTCCGGCAGGGTAACGGCCTCGTTCTGCCCGTTGAGGCCGTGATAGACCAGCAGGCCGTCGACGTCGTCGACTTCCTGAACGGTCATTTTCCAGCCTTCGAAGTGGGTGATGCTGTCCCCTGGAGAGAACCTCACGCGAGTGAGGGGCGCATTCCGTAGCGCATACTGGCGGGTGTCGCCAGTGGCCGGATAGAGCACGGTCAGCAAGCGACCGTCCTGTGCCAGAACGGTGCCTAAACCTAGCTCGGCTTCGCTGTCACTAATCCAGCGTTGCCCCGGTTGATACTGCTGCGCCATGCTGCCTGACTCCCGCTTTGAAAAAGCCGACTATCTTAACGGAACGACGCTTCCAGTCCAAAGAACTCTGATAAAAACCCCTGGAATAAAAGGTAGCGTACAGCGGCGTTCGTCGGCCCCGAGGGCACTATCGGCTGACGACCGGGTCACAGTTTTGCGACCGATGGCTCAAGTCGCCCGTGCCGCAGCCGACAGCCTGCCGACAGGAGACCCATAACATGCTGCCACCGATGCTCCCCTTGAGTGCCGTGCCCATCACCGCCCAGCAGGACCCGATCCGGCAGCGTCCGGATATCCCGCCAGTGGTGCCGGTACAGGAAAGCTCCAACGAAAGCACCATCGACTTGCAAAAGCGCGATGCCGAGCAGTCGGCCCTGCTACTGCGCGAAGAGCAGCAGCGTCAACAGGAAAAGCAGCGGCGCAAGCGTGAGGCCGACGATGATCCGGAGCAGCACCTGGCCGTGCCCGGCGACGAATTGAACGCCGACAACACCGTGCCGGTGGCACCGCTGATCGAGGATGCCCCGCGCCAGGGCCTGTGGGTGGACGTGCAGGTCTAGCCCGCGGGGCCGCGTCCGGCCAGTTCCGTCAGCGCCTCCAGCAGGCGCTGGATTTCCGCTTCGGTATTCAAATAGCTCAGGGCGATCCGGGCAATCTGGGTCAGGCCTCGGGCCTGCATGTCCAGCGGGGTGTAGGCCACGCCGTTGGCTCCGATATTGATGCCCCTTCGAGCCAACGCTTCCTTCAGTGCAAAACAGTCCCAGCCCTTGAGGGTGAAGGCAATCAGGCCTGACTGCTGCCCGGCGACCCCCAGGTCCTGGCGCTGCAGGCCGGGCAGGCGGTCGAGGTCCTGACGCAGCGTGTCGGCCAGGGTCTTGATCCGCTGGCGGATGGCATCGATACCGATGCTGTGCAGTTCCTGCAAGGCATTGGCCAGCCCCGCCAGCAGCACCAGCGAAACTTCGCTGGTTTCGAAGCGCCGTGCATCGTCCCGCAAACTGAAGCCCTGGCCGTTCCAGGGAGCAGACAAGACATCCCGCGGCAGTGGCTGCAACTGTTCCAGAAAGCCCGGCCTGACATAGAGCAGGGCCGTGCCCCGTGGCCCGCGCAGGTATTTGCGTCCCGCGCCTTTGAGCACGTCGCACCCCAGCGCCTCTACATCACAGGGCAGTTGCCCCAGGGCCTGGCCAGCGTCGATGAAATAGGGAATGCGCCTATTTCGGGCCAGTTGGCCGACGGCGGCGGCCGGATTGATCAAGCCGCCGTTGGCCGGCAGCCAGGTCAGGGCGATCAGGCGCACGCGCGAGTCGAGCATGGATTCCAGCGCCTCCACCGAAACCGCGCCATGGCGGTCGCAGGGGATGATTTCCAGTTGGGCGCCGGCACTTACCGCCTGGGCCAGGCAGGCCAGGTTGCCACCCCATTCATGGCGCCCCACCAGAATCCGGTCGCCCGCCTGCCACGGCGGCAGGGCGTTGAAGGCCATGCTCCAGGCTGCCGAGCCGCTGCTGGCAAAGGCGATTGCAGCGGGACTGGTATTGAGCAGCCGGGCCGCGGCCTCACGGGCCTGTTCCTGCAGCTGTGCGCCGGTGATGGCGGCCTCCATCGGCCCTTCACTGGCTTCCCGTTGCAGTTGCCCGAGCATGGCGTCCAGGGTGCCCTGGCTGGGCAATGAAGCACCCGCGTGGTTGAAGTGACAGACCCGGGCGCAGCCGGGTGTGGCCTCGCGCAGACGGGCGAGGTGCGCTGGGTCCAGGGGGCTCATGGCTTGAGTTCGAAAATCGCGTCGACCTCCACGGCGACCCCGGCGGGCAGGCTGGCCACACCCACCGCGGTGCGCGCATGCCGGCCTTTCTCACCCAGGGCGTTGACCAGCAGGTTGGAAGCGCCATTGGCCACGATGCCATGGCTCTGGAAATCGGCACTGGCGGCAATGAATACACCGAGCCGGCTGATGCGCTGCAGCCGCGACAGGTCGTCGTCCAGCGCCGCGCTCAACTGGGCCAGCAAGGCCAGGGCCGCGAGCTCGGCGGCCTGGGTGCCTTGCTCCACTGTCAGACTCTCGCCGAGACGGCCCTGCAGGGTCGGTTGGCCTTGCAACAAGGGAATCTGTCCGGAGATCAGCAGCAGGTTCTGGCTGCGTACATGGTTGACGTAGTTGGCGATTGGCTGGCTGGGGGCGGGTAGCTCAAGCCCCAATTGCTGTACGCGGCATTTCAGGGAGTCGCTCATGGGAAGTCCTCGGATGCAAGGCCTGCAGCATCCGCGTTCAGTCCAGGAGCGACAAACGGATAGATCTAATTCGACGTATCTGAATTTCTCATGGGTCGAGGCCTTGCTCCAGTAGCCACTGTACAAAGCACTCCAGAGCCGGGTTCGACGCTCCTTCAGCGGTCACCAGCCAATAGCCGATCTGGCTGCACAAAGGGGGCAGGTCGAAGGCATCCACCAGGCTGCCCTGGGCCAAGTGGCGTTGGATCAACTGGCGGCGCCCCATAGCGATGCCCTGGCCGGCCACGGCCGCTTCCACCACGATGTTGTAGTCGTGCAGCATCACCCTGGGGTGGGAGGCCAGGTCCATGGCCTGTTGCCTGCTCCAGTCATCCCACTCGAAGGGTTGATGGGAGCGAGCCAACAGCAAGGGGCCGTTGGCCAGGGAGGTGGCTTTGAAGGCAGGGCTGCAGACTGGCGATAGCTGCTCGGCGAGAAAGCGCGTGGCCCGGACCTTTGGCCAGTTGCCCTTGCCGTAGCGAATGGCCAGGTCGACCTCGGCGCCGGCGACATCCGCCAGGTCGATGGCCGGTAGCAATTCCAACTGGATCTTTGGATGGCGGCGGTTGAAGTCTGCCAGGCGAGGCGCCAGCCACAAGGTGGCGAAGGACGCCAGCAGACCGATGCGCAGAACGTGCTGCCCAGCGGGCGCAAGCAGCGCCTGGGTGGCTTGGGCGATCTGCTCCAGGGCCGGGCGAATCTGTCGGTAGTAGGTGTCGCCGGTGGCGGTCAGATCGATGGCGCGAGTCCGACGTATGAACAGGCGTTGGCCCAAGTGCTGTTCGAGTTTCTGCACTTGATGGCTGACCGCGCTCTGGCTCACGCACAACTCCCGAGCCGCCTTGATAAAGCTCAGGTGGCGGGCCACGGCCTCGAATGCGCGCAGGGCCAGTAGTGGCGGCAGGTGCTTGGGCATTTCCACATCAGGCTCCGTGGGGCGGTTTGCAAAGGGCCATTGTGCGGATAAAAACTCTTCACGGCAGCGACTTTATTGCCTCTGTGCCGGTCTGATCACTGGTCAGGTGCGGCGTCACGCCGCATTATTGGCCTATCCGCCAGGGCCGCTCTGCATCCTGTAGCAGTGCGGTTGATATTGACCTCCCAGTGATGCCAGCCAAGCCATGAATCAAGACGACAAGCTGATCGACCTGAATGCTGAACGCGCCAAGCGTGTGCATGACCTGAACGAGAAACGCCTGAATGAAGTACGCCAGGCATTCGAGCAGGCCATGCCTTTGGGCAAGGCCAAGAAAAAGCCGAAAAACAAACCGAAAAAGCGCTGAACTGGGCGCTTTCTGTTGATACAGGTCAGTTATTTCCCCTTCCTCGCGCCCAGTCTTGGGCGACATTGACCCCGGTCAATTTTCCCCGCGGCCTCTTTGGTTAACTTAGCCCCATCGCAACAGGGCAAGAGCAGGAGGCCAGTCATGTTTTTCGACAATGTGGTGATCGCCGGAGTGCTGACTGTCGGCCTCATGGTTCTGTTTTTCGCAGGGTTTGGTTTCTTCATCTGGAAAGACGCGAATAAGCGTAAAAAACCTTAAGTCTCTCCAGAGCAACGAGCACGCAAGGCATTTTGGGCAACTTCGGTTGCCCTTTTTTTTGCCTGTCGAAAAGGCATAAAAAAAGGTGCGTCCCGAGGGGCGCACCTTTTTTGTTGGCGCTGGGGTATCAGGTACCCAGGACTTTGGAGGCCGCCCAGAACAGACCGGCAGACAGGGCCACGGTCGCTGGCAGGGTGAGGACCCAGGCCAAGAGGATGGTTTTAACCGTACCGCCTTGCAGGCCGCTCTTGTTGGCGACCATGGTCCCGGCCACGCCGGAGGAGAGTACGTGGGTGGTGGAGACCGGCAGGCTGAAGATGTTCGCCAGGCCGATCAGGCCCGCCGCGGTGATCTGTGCCGACATGCCCTGGGCGTAGGTCATGCCCTGCTTGCCGATCTTCTCGCCAATGGTCAGTACCACACGCTTCCAGCCGATCATGGTGCCCAGGCCCAGTGCCAGGGCCACCGCCAGGATCACCCAGAACGGTGCGTACTCGGTGGTGGCGGTCAGGTCCTTGCGCAGCTTGTCCAGGTCAGCCTTTTCGCGGGCCGACAGGTTCGGCAGTTTGCCCACTTTCTTCGCCGTGTCGTCCAGGCACAGCAGGTAGCGACGCACTTCGATACGGCTTTCCGGCGACAGCGAGTGGTAGTCGGCGACACCCTTGAGGCTGCTCAGCAGGGCGTTGATGGTGGGCTCGGTCTGTTGCGGGTTGCAGCGGAACTTGCCCGGCAGGTCGTCTTTCACGCTCTTGCCCAGGGCCAGGAACTCGCCCAGGGAGTCGTGGTTGCGCTCGTAGAACTGACTCAGGTGCAGGGTCGCGTCGCGGGTACGCTCGATCTGGTAGGTAGTGCTGTTGAGGTCCAGCACGAACTGTGCAGGCACGATGCCGATCAGCACCAGCATGATCAGGCCAATGCCTTTCTGACCATCGTTGGAACCGTGGACGAAGCTCACGGCCATCGCCGAGATCACTAGGACCAGGCGGTTCCAGAACGGTGGGTGCTTCTTGTCATCGACCTTGCGGCGCTGTTCCGGGGTCTTGTGCATCTTCGAGATCGGACGCCACCATTTCAGACCAATCAGCACCAGCGCAGCTATAAGGAAGCCGGCCATCGGCGAGAACACCAGGGAGGCCCCGATATCGATCGCTTTCTGCCAGTTCACGCCGTCCCCCAGGGGAATGTCGTTGAGCAGGGCGTTGGCCAGGCCGACACCGAGGATCGAGCCGATCAGGGTGTGGGAACTGGAAGCCGGGATGCCGAAGTACCAGGTGCCCAGGTTCCAGGCGATGGCCGCGGCCAGCAACGAGAAGACCATGGCCAGACCGTGACCGGTGTTGACATTGATCAGCAGCTCGACCGGCAGCAGGTGAACGATGGCATAGGCCACGCCGACGCCGCCCAGCAGCACACCGAGGAAATTGAAGACACCGGAAAAGAACACGGCCAGGTGTGGCGGCATGGCTTTGGTGTAGATGACAGTGGCAACCGCGTTTGCGGTGTCATGAAAGCCGTTGATGAACTCGTAGGCGAGGACAAAAGCCAGGGCGAGCAAGAGGCTCACAAGCACCCAAGCATCCAGTCCGCTGAATAAATCGATCATGAAGGTTTTCTGACCCGGTCATAAGGGGGCGCGATTATGCCAGAAAACCCTGCTAATCAATGCACAAGGTGCTAACCGGTAACATTCTTCAACGAAAAAACTGACCGGGAGCAGAGTTTTCGCCAATTCTCGCCAAATGTGGCAAGTCATTGAGTTTATTGGGCCAAAGCACGATGACGAGGGTTTGAGCCCGGGAGTGAGAGGGTTCAAACGCTTGTATGAAATTTCAACGAAAGGGCCTGCCGGGTACCGTTTCTCGCTGTGGGTGGGGCGAGGCGGTGAGGGGCCCGGGGTAGCGAGCATCAATGGTCTGCCTGGCCGCTGGGGTGATCGAGCGGACAAGAGAGCAAGCCCTGAGAAGCTCAGGCTGCCGGCATTATGGCTGTTCGGCCTTGAGCTCTTTTTCCATCTTTTGCAGTTCTTGGGTGAACGCCTGGTCGCGAATACTTGCGCGTTTGCGCCAAGGTTTGCGTTCAGGTTCCGGTTGGGCGGCATAACGGGTGATCTCGCCGCCGTAAACTTCCTTGTAACGTTGTTCCTGGCGCTCAAGTTCCGCGCGCAGTTCGTCTTTCGTCACAGTGTTACCTAATTGAGTAAGGGTCCATTCCGGTGCAACGCATTGCTTGTGGGCGACTATCAAGAAAGCAGACTGATTGCCTGCCGAGGCCTTGGGGCCTGCTCTTTCCAGCCAGCCTTTTGTTGCATGCGGCCACGTCACCGGATGAAAACGACTGTCGTAGCTACAGTGTTGTTTGTTGCAAGCGGATTGGCCGAATCTGGTTAGGGGTCAAGCGCTTGCGACAGGTGACCGATTGCAGCCTTGGGTCACCTGAGCGAGGTACGAGCGGGACTGATTGCGCGTTACTCACTTCGGCAGTATAGCCTCGGCAAAGAATAACTCTACGCTCGGCAAGTTTAAAACTGTCAACTTTATTGTGAGCGTTTTGTGACACGGAAGTTCTAATGAATTCCTACACGGCGCTTCCCGTCTTCGTACTCCGTTGGCAGAAATCTATATGGGGCTAATCCGCTCTTGATACAAGTGACAGGCCTGAAGATGGTCACTGAGTCCACCGCCTGCTGGTGATTATTACCATGAGTTTTTGCAATAAAAGAGTGGGCGAGTGGTTGGCAGCGGCAAGCACCGCAGATTGCGATTATCGGTCGACGGTTCGATAATCGCCCAATCTTGCAGGGGCTGACTTGTGCTGCCTCTCCAATACGGCTTGTAATACGGAAGAATTTCATCGCAGAGACCCTGAAATGAACGATCAGATGCGTAATTCCTTCACCTCAGTGGCGCCGCCCATCGTGGCTTCGGCAGCGAAGAGGATTCAGGCGTTGACCGGTGACCCGGATTTCATGACGTCTCTGGCCCGAGGCCTGGCGGTGGTGCAGGCGTTTCAGGAACGCAAGCGTCACCTGACCATCGCCCAGATCAGCCACCGCACGGAGATTCCCCGAGCGGCAGTGCGCCGCTGCCTGCATACCTTGATCAAGCTGGGGTACGCCACCACCGACGGGCGTACCTATTCGCTGCTGCCCAAGGTGCTGACCCTGGGGCATGCTTACCTGTCGTCGACGCCCCTGGCGGTTTCCGCGCAGCCTTATCTGGACCGCATGAGCGAGCAACTCCATGAAGCCTGCAACATGGCCACCCTGGAAGGCGACGACATCCTCTATATCGCCCGTTCGGCCACTACCCAGCGGTTGATTTCCGTCGATCTTTCGGTGGGCGGCCGGCTACCGGCCTATTGCACGTCCATGGGGCGGATTCTGTTGGCCGCGCTGGATGACTCCTCGCTGCATGAGTATCTGGAACACGCCGATCTGCAGGCCAAGACCAGCCGCACCCTGCACACCCCGGAGGCATTGCTGGAGTGCCTGCAGCAAGTTCGTCAGCAGGGCTGGTGCATCGTCGACCAGGAACTGGAGCAAGGGCTGCGTTCAATTGCCGTGCCGGTCTACGATGCTTCGGGCCAGGTGTTGGCGGCGTTGAACGTCAGCACCCACGCGGGCCGGGTCAGCCGCGCCGAATTGGAACAGCGTTTTCTCCCCGGCCTGCTGAGCGCCAGCCGCGATCTCAGCGCCCAGCTGTTTGCTTAAGCGTTCGATAAACGCACAGATCCGCCTTTGACGAATTGACGCTCTTTCCACTGGCTCATTAATGTCGCGCCAGCGTCATCGGCGGCCAGCCGGCATTGCCAGCCTGCTGCCGATGACCCGTCCAATAATAATGAAGAGGCCAACTCATGAGCATGCTCTCCCTGCGTCGTTGCCGTGACCGTTCCTGCCGTCCCGCTCGAATCGCCTGATTTTCGCCACCTTTTCTACGTGACCTGATCAGCCCTTGGCGGCCTGTGCGCGCCTGCGTTTTAGTGTGGAAATAAAAACAATGAATCAACCCCAATCCGCTGTAGGGAACTGCCTCGATGTGCAGTCCTTCATCAATTCCCAGCCGCTGTCGCGTTACCAGTGGCGAGTCGTGATCCTGTGTTTCCTGATTGTCTTCCTCGATGGGCTGGACACCGCGGCCATGGGCTTCATCGCCCCGGCGCTGTCCCAGGACTGGGGCATCGACCGTGCCAGCCTGGGCCCGGTGATGAGTGCGGCGCTGATCGGCATGGTCTTCGGTGCCCTGGGTTCCGGGCCCCTGGCTGACCGTTTTGGTCGCAAGGTGGTGCTGGTAGGGGCGGTGCTGCTGTTTGGCGCCTTCAGCCTGGCTTCGGCCTACAGCACCAACGTCGACCAGTTGCTGGTGCTGCGCTTTCTCACCGGCCTGGGATTGGGGGCGGGGATGCCCAATGCCACCACGCTGCTTTCGGAGTACACCCCCGAGCGTCATAAGTCGCTGTTGGTGACCAGCATGTTCTGCGGGTTCAACCTGGGCATGGCGGGCGGTGGTTTCATTTCCGCCAAGCTGATCCCGGCCTTCGGCTGGCACAGCCTGCTGCTGATCGGTGGCGTCCTGCCGCTGATCCTGGCCCTGGTGCTGGTGGTCTGGCTGCCGGAGTCGGCGCGTTACTTGGTGGTGCGCAATCGCGGCACCGACAAAGTGCGCAAGACCTTGGCCCCCATCGCTCCGGCCATCGTCAGCGAGGCGGGCAGTTTCAGCGTGCCGGAACAGAAGACGGTGAAGGCGCGCAACGTTTTTGCCGTGATCTTCTCCGGCACTTACAGCGTCGGCACGCTGCTGCTGTGGCTCACCTATTTCATGGGCCTGGTGATTGTCTACCTGCTGACCAGCTGGCTGCCGACCCTGATGCGCGACAGTGGCGCGAGCATGGAGCAGGCCGCCTTTATTGGCGCTTTGTTCCAGTTTGGCGGGGTGCTCAGTGCAGTCGCCGTGGGCTGGGCCATGGACCGTTTCAATCCGCACAAGGTGATTGGCTGCTTCTACCTGCTGGCCGGGGTCTTTGCCTACGCCGTGGGACAAAGCCTGGGCAACATCACCGTGCTCGCCACCCTGGTGCTGATCGCCGGCATGTGCGTCAACGGTGCGCAATCGGCGATGCCTTCCCTGGCGGCGCGTTTCTATCCGACCCAGGGACGGGCCACCGGGGTGTCCTGGATGCTCGGCATCGGTCGATTCGGCGCCATTCTCGGTGCCTGGATGGGCGCCACCCTGTTGGGCCTGGGCTGGAACTTCGAGCAGGTGCTGACCGCGCTGGTGATCCCGGCGGCGCTGGCCACCACAGCGGTAGTAATCAAGGGCATGGTCAGCCATGCCGACGCCACCTGACAGGCAACAAGGAGCAGGATTGGGTGCAGGGCGAAGAATCGATAGCCCTGCAACAATCCGTTCGATAATCGAACGCTCAGTCGATTATCGGATTGTTTGGGGTATTGCTCCGGCTTAATCTTCAGTCACTGCGGCGCGCCTAGAGCGCCTTTTTCTCCAGTCGCTGAATAACAATCGGGAGACCCCATCCATGGCTGAAATCCTTTCGCTGCACGACGCGGTGAAGCAATTCGTCAACGACGGTGACACCGTCGCACTCGAAGGCTTCACCCACCTGATTCCTACGGCCGCAGGTCATGAAATCATCCGCCAGGGCAAGAAAGACCTGACCCTGGTACGGATGACGCCTGACCTGATCTACGACCAGTTGATCGGTGCCGGTTGCGCTCGCAAGCTGATTTTCTCTTGGGGCGGCAACCCGGGTGTTGGCTCCCTGCATCGCCTGCGCGACGCCGTGGAAAAGCAGTGGCCACAGCCCCTGGAAATTGAAGAGCACAGCCACGCCGACCTGGCCAACGCCTATGTGGCCGGGGCTTCCGGCCTGCCATTCGCGGTACTGCGGGCCTATGCCGGCTCCGATCTGCCCAAGGTCAACCCACTGATCAAGACCGTGACCTGTCCCTTCACCGGTGAAGTGCTGGCGGCGGTGCCTTCGGTGCGTCCCGACGTGACGGTGATTCACGCGCAGAAAGCCGATCGCAAGGGCAACGTCCTGCTGTGGGGCATCCTTGGGGTGCAGAAAGAGGCCGCCCTGGCCGCCAAGCGCTGCATCGTCACCGTCGAGGAAATCGTCGACGACCTGAATGCGCCGATGAACGCCTGCGTGCTGCCGACCTGGGCCCTGAGCGCGGTGTGCCATGTGCCCGGCGGCGCCCATCCGTCCTACGCCCATGGTTATTCCGAGCGCGACAACCGTTTCTACCAAGCCTGGGACCCGATTGCCCGCGACCGTGAGACCTTCACCGCGTGGATCAACGAATACATCCACGGCAGTGCCGACTTCAGCGAATTCCAGGCCAAGCTGGCCGCAGCTTCGGAGGCCCAGTAATGACCTACTCCACCAATGAAATGATGACCGTGGCCGCGGCCCGTCGCCTGCAGAACGGTTCGGTATGCTTCGTCGGCATCGGCCTGCCGTCCAAGGCCGCCAACCTGGCGCGCCTGACCTCGTCGCCGGACGTGGTGCTGATCTACGAATCCGGCCCGATTGGTGCCAAGCCCAGCGTGCTGCCGCTGTCCATCGGTGACGGTGAACTGGCGGAAACTGCCGACACCGTCGTCCCCACCGGAGAGATTTTCCGCTACTGGCTGCAAGGCGGGCGCATCGATGTGGGGTTCCTCGGCGCGGCCCAGGTCGACCGCTTCGGCAACATCAACACCACAGTGGTGGGTGATTACCACCGGCCCAAGGTGCGCCTGCCGGGGGCCGGCGGTGCTCCGGAGATCGCCGGTTCGGCGAAAAGCGTGCTGATCATCCTCAAGCAGTCTTCCCGTTCCTTTGTCGACAAGCTGGACTTCATCACCTCCGTCGGTCACGGCGAGGGCGGCGACTCGCGCAAGCGTCTGGGCCTGCCCGGCGCCGGGCCGGTGGGGATCATCACCGACCTGTGCATCATGGAACCGGAAGCCGGTACCCACGAATTCGTCGTCACTTCCCTGCACCCGGGGGTGACCCGCGAGCAGGTGGTGGCCGCCACCGGCTGGGCGATCCGTTTCGCCGAGCACGTGGCCGAGACGGCCGCGCCTACCGAAGTCGAACTGACCGCCCTGCGTGAGCTGGAAGCACGCACCGCTGCGGCCCACGGCCAAGCACCTGGAGAAGCCTGATGCGCGACGTATTCATCTGTGATGCCATTCGTACCCCCATCGGCCGCTTTGGCGGCGGCCTGTCGGCGGTGCGCGCCGACGACCTGGCGGCGGTGCCGATCAAGGCGCTGATGGAGCGCAACCCGACGGTGGACTGGACTGCCGTGGACGAGGTGTTCCTCGGCTGCGCCAACCAGGCCGGTGAAGACAACCGCAACGTGGCGCGCATGGCGCTGCTGCTGGCGGGCCTGCCGGACAGCGTGCCGGGCGTCACCCTCAACCGCCTCTGCGCCTCGGGCATGGATGCCATCGGCACCGCCTTCCGCGCCATTGCCAGTGGCGAGATGGAATTGGCCATCGCCGGCGGCGTCGAGTCCATGTCCCGCGCGCCCTTTGTGATGGGCAAGGCCGATGCCGCCTTCTCGCGCAACATGAAGCTGGAAGACACCACCATCGGCTGGCGCTTCATCAACCCGTTGATGAAGGCCCAGTACGGTGTGGATGCCATGCCCCAGACCGCCGACAACGTGGCCGACGACTATAAAGTGTCCCGCGCTGACCAGGACGCCTTCGCCCTGCGCAGCCAGCAGCGCACCGCCGCGGCCCAGGCCGCCGGTTTCTTCGCCGAGGAAATCGTCCCGGTGCGCATTGCCCACAAGAAGGGTGAGAGCGTGGTGGAACAGGACGAACATCCACGGGCCGACACGACCCTGGAAGCCCTGGGCAAACTCAAGCCGGTCAACGGCCCGGACAAGACCGTCACCGCTGGCAATGCGTCCGGGGTCAACGACGGTGCTGCCGCACTGATTCTGGCGTCGGCCGAGGCGGTCAAGAAACACGGCCTGACTCCACGTGCGCGAGTGCTGGGCATGGCCAGCGCCGGTGTGGCGCCACGCGTGATGGGCATCGGCCCGGTGCCGGCGGTGCGCAAACTGATCGAGCGCCTGGGTGTGGCCGTCAGCGACTTCGATGTGATCGAACTCAATGAAGCTTTCGCCAGCCAGGGTTTGGCGGTACTGCGGGAGCTGGGTCTTGCCGACGATGCGCCGCAGGTCAATCCCAATGGCGGCGCCATTGCCCTGGGTCACCCCTTGGGCATGAGTGGCGCGCGCCTGGTGCTGACAGCTCTGCATCAGCTGGAAAAGAGCGGCGGTAAAAAAGGCCTGGCCACCATGTGTGTGGGCGTCGGCCAAGGGCTGGCACTGGCCATCGAGCGGGTTTGAATGCCTGCCCTATATAAGAAGAGAACGAGGAACCACCATGAGTGACAAGCCCGGTTACCGGCGCCCGCAAGCGGGTACTCAGCCTGATTACCTGCACCCGGCCTACCAGTCGACCAACACCCGCTCGCCGTCCAAGCCGCTGGTGTTCCTGCCCCATTCGCTGTCGGAAATCACCGGCCCGAGCATCGGCGCCGAGTCGATCCAGGAGCGGGACAACGACCTGACGGCCCAGCACCAAGGCCAGCCCCAGGGCGAGCGGATCATCATCCACGGCCGGGTGCTGGACGAGAACGGCCTGCCGGTGCCGGGCATCCTGGTGGAGATCTGGCAGGCCAACGCCGCCGGTCGCTACAACCACGACCGCGACCTGCACGACGCGCCCCTGGACCCGAACTTCACCGGCACCGGGCGCACCGTCACCGATGCTGAGGGCTGGTATCAGTTCCAGACCATCAAGCCCGGTGCCTACCCCTGGGGCAACCACCACAATGCCTGGCGTCCGGCGCATATCCATTTTTCGCTGTTCGGCCCGAGCATCCTCACCCGTCTGGTGACCCAGATGTATTTCCCCGGGGACCCGCTGCTGGAATATGACCCGATCTACAACTGCGTGCCGGACACCCGTGCCAAGGAACGCCTGATCGCCCGCTTCGACCTGGAGAAAACCATTCCTTCCTACGCCCTCGGTTACCGTTGGGACATCGTCCTGCGCGGCCGCGATGCCACGCCGATGGAGAAATAACATGAGCCTGACCGCGACTACCTCCCACACCGTCGGCCCCTACTACCACATCGGCCTGACCTGGCTGAACCGCGAAGACCTCACCGAGGAAGGCACTCTGGGCGAGCGAGTGGCAATCACCGGCCAGGTGGTGGACGGCAACGGCAACTTCGTCAACGACGCCATGCTGGAAGTCTGGCAAGCCAACGCTGCCGGCAAGTACCGCCACTGCGAGGACGACCAGGACAAACCTCTGGACCCGAGCTTCCAGGGTTTTGGCCGAGTCCCGGTGGATGGCGAAGGGCGCTTCCGCTTCACCACCATCAAGCCGGGCGCGGTGCCGGGTCTGAAGGGCACGACCCAGGCGCCGCACCTGGTGGTGCTGGTGTTCGCTCGAGGCCTGGTCAAGCACTTGCTGACCCGGATCTATTTCGAGGGTGAACCGGCCAATGCCACCGACCCCTTGCTGGCCTGTGTACCCGAGGAGCGCCGCAGCACCTTGCTGGCCAAGTCCGATGCCGAGGGCCGCTATCAGTGGAACGTGATCCTCCAGGGTACCGACGCCGAAACCGTGTTCTTCGACTACTGAGCCGGAGCACTGTGTAGCCGCTGCCGCAGGCTGCGAACGACCCGAAGGGGCGCGGGGTTCTCAAGGTTGCGGCGAGTTTGGCGAGAGATTGCCGAGCAAGGCCCTGTGTACCGAACGCGGCCCGGCCTTTCGCAGCCTCGCCGTGGCTCGGCAGCGGCTACAGGGCAGAACCACAGGGCCCACGTCCCGTAGGGAACGGGGTTGTTGCAAAGTGTGTCTAGATTCGCACTGTCCCCCATGAGTGAAAAACCATGACTACAACGACAAGTCACTACACCGCAGAGGAGCGCAGCAAAAGGATCTTTGCCATTGTCGGTGCTTCCTCCGGCAACCTGGTGGAGTGGTTCGACTTCTACGTCTATGCCTTTTGCGCCATCTACTTCGCTCCGGCGTTCTTCCCCTCTGACGATCCCACCGTGCAACTGCTCAACACGGCCGGGGTATTCGCTGCGGGGTTCCTGATGCGTCCCATCGGCGGCTGGCTGTTCGGCCGGGTTGCCGATCGTCATGGGCGCAAGAACTCGATGATGATCTCGGTGCTGATGATGTGCGCCGGCTCCCTGGTCATCGCCTTCCTGCCAACCTACGCCAGCATCGGTGCCTGGGCGCCGTTCCTGCTGCTGGTGGCGCGCCTGTTCCAGGGTTTGTCGGTGGGCGGCGAGTACGGCACCACCGCCACCTACATGAGTGAAGTGGCGCTCAAGGGCCAGCGCGGTTTCTTCGCGTCCTTCCAGTACGTGACCCTGATCGGCGGACAACTGCTGGCGGTGTCGGTGGTGGTGATCCTCCAGCAGTTCCTCGATGAGGCCGAGCTCAAGGCCTGGGGTTGGCGCATTCCCTTCGTGATCGGCGCCATCGCGGCGGTGATCTCGTTGCTGCTGCGGCGTTCGCTGAAGGAAACCACCAGCAAGGAAATGCGTGATAACAAGGACGCCGGCAGCATCGCCGCGCTGTTCAAGCATCACTCGGCGGCCTTTATCACCGTGCTGGGCTACACCGCTGGCGGCTCGCTGATTTTCTACACCTTCACCACCTACATGCAGAAGTACCTGGTGAACACCGCGGGCATGCACGCCAAGACCGCCAGCTACATCATGACCGGCGCGCTGTTCCTTTATATGTGCATGCAGCCGCTGTTCGGAATGCTCGCGGACAGGATTGGCCGGCGTAACTCGATGCTCTGGTTCGGCGCCCTGGGCACCCTGTTCACGGTGCCGATCCTGATGACCCTCAAGACCGTCACCAGTCCGTTCCTGGCCTTTGTACTGATCACCCTGGCCCTGGCCATCGTCAGTTTCTACACCTCCATCAGCGGCCTGGTGAAGGCGGAGATGTTCCCGCCACAAGTGCGGGCGCTGGGGGTAGGCTTGGCTTATGCGGTGGCCAATGCGATCTTCGGTGGCTCGGCAGAATGGGTGGCCCTGAACTTCAAGAACATGGGCATGGAAAACACCTTCTACTGGTATGTCACGGCGATGATGGCGATTGCTTTCCTGTTCAGCCTGCGTCTGCCGAAACAGGCTGCATACTTGCACCATGACCTTTGACCCGTACGCCTGTGCCCGCCCAGGGCACAGGCGCACCAAGGACTGTTTATGACCTTACCTGCGAGCAACCAGTTGTTCGATGCCTACTTTACTGCCCGGGAAATGCGTGGGGTGTTCTGTGACCAGGGGCGGGTCCAGGCCATGCTCGACTTCGAGGCTGCCCTGGCCCGGGCCGAGGCGCGGACCGGGTTGATTCCAAGCGCGGCGGTTGCCCCCATCGAGGCGGCTTGCCACGCCCATCTCTATGACTTCCAGGCCCTGGGTGAAGCGATCGCCACGGCCGGCAATTCGGCGATTCCTCTGGTCAAGGCCCTGGGCAAGCAGATCGCCCGGACCGATGCCGAGGCCGAGCGTTATGTGCACCTGGGCGCCACCAGCCAGGACGTGATGGACAGCGGGCTGGTGCTGCAATTGCGCCGCGCCGTGGACTTGCTGGAGCAGGACCTGAACCGTCTGGGCGGCATACTCGCGGCCCAGGCCCAGCGCTATGCCGACACGCCCCTGGCCGGCCGTACCTGGCTGCAACATGCCACGCCGGTGACCCTGGGCATGAAGATCGCCGGTTGGCTGGGGGCCGTGACCCGCAGCCGCGAACGGCTGCAGCAACTCAAGCCGCGTCTGCTGGTGCTGCAGTTCGGCGGTGCCTCCGGAACCCTGGCGGCCCTGGGCGAACAGGCCCTGCCGATTGCCCAGGCCCTGGCGCAAGAACTGCAACTGAGCCTGCCGGAACAGCCCTGGCACACCCAGCGCGACCGTCTGGTGGAGTTCGCCTCGGTGCTGGGCCTGCTGGCCGGCAGCCTGGGCAAGCTGGGGCGGGATATCAGCCTGTTGATGCAGACCGAGGCGGCGGAAGTCTTCGAGCCTTCGGCGCCGGGCAAGGGCGGTTCGTCCACCATGCCGCACAAGCGCAATCCGGTGGGCGCGGCGGTATTGATCAGCGCCGCGACCCGGGTTCCGGGCCTCTTGGCGACGATGTTTGCCGCCATGCCCCAGGAGCACGAGCGCAGCCTCGGCCTGTGGCACGCCGAATGGGAAACCCTGCCGGAGATCTGCTGCCTGGTGTCCGGAGCCCTGCAACAAGCCTTGCTGGTCACCGAGGGCCTGGAGGTCGACAGCGCACGCATGGCGCGCAACCTTGACCTGACCCAGGGCCTGGTTCTGGCAGAAGCGGTGAGCATTGAGCTGGCCCAGCGCCTGGGGCGGGAGACGGCCCATCACCTGTTGGAACAATGCTGCAAGCGTGCGGTGGCTGAACGACGCCATTTGCGCGAGGTATTGGCGGACGATGCCCAGGTCAGCGCCGAGCTGTCGGCGCCAGAGCTGGATCGTCTGATGGACCCGGCGCATTACCTCGGTCAGGCCCAGGCCTGGGTCGAGCGTGCCGTGGCTGAACATTTTGCCTTGAAGGCCTGAAGGAGACTGCTGTGGGATTCGTGAAACTCGCCGAGGGCGATCTGCACTATCAACTCGAAGGACCAGAGGGCGCGCCGGTACTGGTGCTGTCCAACTCCCTGGGCACCGATCTGCACATGTGGGACAAGCAGATCGCGGCGTTCACCCGGCACTTTCGGGTGTTGCGCATGGACACTCGCGGCCATGGCCGTTCGCTGGTGACCGAGGGGCCTTACAGCATCCAGCAACTGGGCCAGGATGTGCTGGCACTGCTGGATGCCCTGGATATCCGCCGGGCGCATTTCTGCGGTCTGTCCATGGGCGGCCTGATCGGCCAGTGGCTGGGGATCAATGCCGGCGAGCGTCTGCACAAGCTGGTGGTGTGCAACACCGCGGCGAAGATCGGCGATCCGTCCATCTGGAACCCACGGATCGAGACCGTGCTGCGTGACGGCCAGGCTGCCATGGTGGCGTTGCGCGATGCCTCCATTGCCCGCTGGTTCACCGAGGACTTTGCCGCCGCGCGTCCTGATCAGGCCAAACTGATCACCGACATGCTCGCCGCCACCTCGCCCCAGGGTTATGCCGCCAACTGCGCAGCGGTGCGGGATGCGGATTTCCGTGAGCAACTGGCAGCAATCAAGGTGCCGACCCTGGTGATCGCCGGCAGCGAAGACGCGGTGACACCGCCGTCTGGCAGTCACTTCATCCAGCAGCACGTGGCCGGCGCCGAGTACGCCGAGTTCTATGCCGCGCATCTGTCCAACGTCCAGGCCGGTGACGCGTTCAGCGACCGTGTCGTGGAATTCCTGCTGGCCTGACCCCGGATTCAAGGAGCCCTTTGTGGACGAGAAACAACGTTATGACGAAGGCATGCAGGTCCGCCGCGCCGTACTGGGCGACGCCCATGTGGACCGCAGCCTGAATGCCCTGAACGAGTTCAACTCGGAGTTCCAGGAAATGATCACCCGCCATGCCTGGGGTGATATCTGGACCCGTCCGGGCCTGCCGCGGCATACCCGCAGCCTGATCACCATCGCCATGCTGATCGGCATGAACCGCAACGAAGAACTCAAGCTGCACCTGCGGGCAGCGGCCAACAACGGTGTGAGCCGAGCCGAGATCAAGGAAGTGATCATGCAGAGCGCGATCTACTGCGGCATCCCGGCAGCCAATGCCACCTTCCACCTGGCCGAATCGGTTTGGGACGAGTTGGGCACCGAATCGCGTGTGTAACCCGTTCCATGGCCCAATAAAAAGGCCAGCCCGATCACCGGGCTGGCCTTTTTGTTGGGCGTTGCGCGGTTACAGCAGGCTCAGCGGATAGCTGACGATCAGGCGGTTCTCGTCGAACTCGTTGTTGCTGAAATCACGGCGCATGGTGGAGTTGCGCCATTTCAGGTTGAGGTTCTTCAAGGTGCCGCTCTGCACCGTGTACCCAAGCTCGCTTTCCCGGCCCCATTCCTTGCCATCGCTGACGGTGGTGGTGTGCACGTTGCTGCCGCTGATGTAGCGGTTCATCAGGGTCAAACCAGGCACGCCCAGGGCGGCGAAGTTGTAGTCATGGCGCAGTTGCCAGGATTTTTCCTTGGCGTTGTCGTAGCTGGCGTTGTAGCTGTCGTTGGCCAGGGTCCCGCCGCTGGTGCCATTGACCCGCATCCAGCCGCTGTCGCCAGTGAGTTTCTGCAGGCCGACGTAGAAGGTGTTGCCGCCGTATTTGGCCGAGAACAGGCCGGACCAGGTGCGGTTTTCCAGATCGCCGGCCCGGGCGCTGCCGTCTTCCTTGCCGTAGAAGAAGCCCAGGTTGGCCCCCAGGGTCCAGTCGCCCAGCGGCTGGGTGTGGATCAGGTTGACGAACTGCTGGTTGTAGATGTCCTTGAGCTCGGCATTCCACAGGCCGATCTGGGTGCGCTTGTCATTGAAGGCGTATTCGGCCCCCTGGAAGTTGAAGCGATCCGAGGTAAAGGCCGCTTTGCCGAACATCGTCATGTCGCTCATGCTGCTGTCGTCGCGGGGGCTGTTGCCACGGAACTGACCGCCATAGAGGATCAGGCCGGCGATTTCCTTCGAGGTGATCTGGCCGCCGCGGAAGGTCTGCGGCAGCGAGCGACCGTCATCCGAACGCAGGATTGGCAGCACTGGCATCCATTCGCCAACCTTGACCTCGGTCTGCGACAGCCGAGCCTTGAAGGCCACTCCCAGGCGCCCGAAGTTGTCCGCCGGGCGCCCGTCGTGGTCCAGGGGCAGCAGCTGGGTGCCACCGGTGCCCTTGCCACCGTCGAGCTTCAGCGAGTACAGGCCCAATACATCCATGCCGAAGCCTACCGTGCCCTGGGTGAATCCTGACTTGGCGTCGAGGATGAAGCTCTGGGTCCACTCTTCAGCCTTGCCCTGGACCTTGCTCGGGTTGGTGAAGTTGCGGTTGATGTAGAAGTTGCGCAGGTTCAGGTTGGCCTGAACATCTTCGAGAAAGCCCGACTCTGCGGCCATGACCGGCAGGGCGGCGCTGGTCAGCGCCAGGGCCAGAAGGCTGGGCAGAAGGTATTGCGGCGGGGTGATTGGCTTCATTCGTCGGTCTCTCTAATTGTTAGGGGTGCAACTATCCACTGCCGCAAAAAGCCCATGCGGACAGCTTTCAAGGTGTGGGAGGAGGTGCTTGCAGGATCAGCCGGAGCGGGCAGGACGTGAGGGCATGGCATCGAACCTGTTGTTATTGGTGTGTTCGGGTGCCGGGAATGGTGCGTCGCGGATCAGGGCCGATCAATTGGCGAATGCGGGTTCTGGGCGATTAACGAACAGTTATCGGGCCGGGTGTGGTGGGCTGCCAGGGGATATATCCCTGATGAATCCTGAGGTTGTCCTCGCTGATCGATCAATGCTGGAAGTTGCGCTATTTCCATGACGCTGCGGGCGGTATCAACTAGTTAATAAAAAGGACTTATTGCTTTAGTAGTAAATCCTTGTTGTTGGATGTTGTTCTTATATAAAAGGATATAGGGCTAATCGCCAGTTAAACTTGATATTCGGTGTTATCGATTATCGTAAAAAGGTTTAAGTGAAAGGTTTGTGTTCGCTGGAAAAGCAGGTTTGCCTTGCTATATTGAAGTTCCTCAAGGCGGACAAGGATAAGTTTAAAGTTTCGTCGGGAGAGGGCTTTTTATCGTGTTGTGAATATACAAGGAGAAATACCATGAGTACGAGAGTCAATCAGGAACGCTTGGCGTCGGTAGTCGGTCGCGCACTTCTGGATAAGGAGTTCGCCGCACAGTTGCAAAAGGACCCAGAAGCAGCGGCCAAAGGTATCGGTGTGCACCTGAGTGTTACCGAAGTGGGTGCAGTGAAAAGTATCGATACGGCAAAACTGACCAGCGCCGGTTCGGCGATTCGCGACAAAATTGGTGTCGCGGCAATCTTTGACACTCAACAGCAACAGGCGCGCATGGACTGAGCCAGGCGTGTGCAGTCCGGTGTGCCGCGCTCAAGTTTTCATCAGTGCGGCACACCGGAACCGGGATTCAAGGTCATCGTGGAGTGTCTGTCCGTGTCCATCACCCTGGTGTCGATGCAGGAAGCCGACTTCAGTCGTTTCGCCCAGCGAGCCCTGGATGAATACGCCGCCGGCATGGTGGCGGCCGGTGAGTGGTTGCCGGAGCAGGCGTCGCTCCAGGCGGCAGAGGTGTTCCGCCAGTTGCTGCCGCAGGGGCGTCTGAGTACGCACAATCACTTGTGGCGGGCGCTGTGTGCGGGACGGGCGGTGGGCGAGTTGTGGATCGCCGAGCGCCAGGTGGGTTCTCGACGGATTGCCTTCATCCTCGATCTTTTTATCGAACCGATCGAACGTCGCCGGGGTTACGCCAGGCAGACGCTGCTGGCCGGTGAGTCGGCGGCGCGTGAGTGGGGGTGTGACGAGATGCGTTTGCATGTCTTCGGGCACAACCTAGGGGCGCGTCGTCTTTATGAACTGCTGGGCTATGAAGTCGCCAGCCTGACGATGAGCAAGCCCTTGCCGTGACCTTAAGGGAAGGTTGAACCATGGACAGCGTTAACAGTCAGCAAACAGAACTTTCCATTGATGAGCTATTTCAGGGCACTACTTTTCTCCCGGACAGCGAGCCGGAACGTTTTTTAAAGTTACAGGAGCAAGTCGAAAAGAATCGTTATACGATGTTTGTCGCGTTATATGCCGAGCTGTCAAAGTTGTTTGTCGCCGACTCTGCGTTGAATCTTTTTTTTAAACAGGCGCTGGATATTATTCTGTCTCCGCCCAGTGCTCGCGCCAAACTTATCGCCCATCCAGTGTTTCAGATCTGGAGCATTCTGACGTTTCGTGATGTTAACTATCTGTTGACCGGAAAGACGCTGGATGATGCTGAAGTTAAAGCCAGGCTGCTGGAGTTTGCGCAAGTTCTGCAACGGATCGAAGCTTCGCAGGATGCACAGGTCGATGAGCAATACCCGCCGGTTTATCGATTCGATGTCGACCCGTTGATCACCCAGGTCACGCCGCCCAGTTATGACTATCCGCCAGATGAGCAAACCCGGCGTCATCTGGAGCGGGCGGGTTATTCCAAAGCCTTTTTCAAGGACGTCATGCAGCTTGCCCTGCTGCGGATCAAGCACACCTGGCCGGCCTGTCATGAACAGTGGCAAGTGCTGGTCAAGGCCGTGTGCTATTTGCCCGACGGCAGTTTTCGCAGTTGCTCGGCGTCCCGTTATACCGGGGTGATCCTGCTGTCGAGCCGGGACAACTCGATACTCGATATGGAAGAGTCGCTGGTGCATGAAGCGACCCATCAGCTGCTGTACAACATCGTTGAAGTCGCTGCGGTGGTGGAGCCCCACGCCTCCAAAGAAGCCCTGTATTCCTTGCCCTGGTCGGGGCAGCAGCGTGACTTGTATGGCTACTTCCATGCCTTCTACGTCTACATCGCCCTGGTCAAGTACCTGGAGCGGGTCCAGGCCCGTCCGGCAGAGGAAATGCGCCGGGCCGAGCAGCGCATGTTGTTTATCCTGCGGGGCTTGAGCAAGGCGCTGGCGGATTTTGAAACCGCACCGGGCTTCACCGCGCAAGGGCGGGAACTGCTGGGTAACCTGATGCAGGAAGTGCATCGGCTGGAGCGTCGTCATGCCGGGTTGCTGAGTCGAGGCGAAGGTGCCAGCACCGTTGCCGCGCCCCTGCACTTGACGGCCTGAGCCAGGGAGGCGGACATGCAAAACTTCGATTCTTCGCGTTTCCCCGAAGCCGGGGTGGGGCTGGAATATCATTTGCCACATGGCGCCGGGGCCGGCTCAGCAGGGCTCGATCCCACCATCGAGCGGATTCTGGATGAAGGGCTGCCGTACTTCGATTACCTGGAATTCCAGCCCACCCACTGCATTCTGCAGCCGCGGCTGAATGAGCTGGGCGGACGGGTGCCGGTGCTGCTGCATTCTTCCAGCCTGTCCCTGGGTAGCGTCGGTATTGAAATGGACCGGGAGTTTTTGCGCATGACCCGTCGTCTGTGCGACCGAACCTCATCCCCCTGGCTGGCGGAGCATATTTCCTGGTCACGGTTTCAGGGGGGTGATACCCAGCATTTCATTCTGCCGAGCCTGGCCCGTGAAGTGGCCGATACGGTGGTGGCCAATGCCATCGAGCTGCAGGCCTTCACCCGGACCCCCCTGGTGCTGGAGAACGCCCCCCGGCTGTTTTCCATGGACATTGGCCAGGAACTCTCCGAAGGCGGGTTCATTTGCAGTGTGGTCGAGCGCAGTGACAGTGGCTTTCTTCTGGACCTGGACAGCGCCATCAGCACGGCCAGGGCCCTGGGCTACGACTTGCGCGATTACCTGCGCTCATTGCCGCTGCAACGTCTGATTGAGGTGCATATCGGCGATCCGCGCCGGGACTGGGACATATTGCGCCAACTCTTGCAGTGTGCGCCGCTCAAGGCGGTCACCATCGAGTGGGACATTGCCGATCGAGCCGAGGACCCGCAGTTGTCGGCGCTGATCAAGGAGATCAAGGCCCTGCGGCCCGAACCTCTGTTCTGGCAGGCCGCGCCTGTTGCCAGTGTGCCGGCCCCGACGGTTGGCGCGGTGGATGGCCAGAGCTTGTTCGAACTGCGGCCGGGGACCTGGCTCGGTTTCGCCCATCAGGCCTTTTCCCTGCGCGATCGTCGGCGCGGCCTGGACCTGGAGTTGTCGACGGAGTTTTTGCCGCTGGTACGGCATTTTCTCTGCCCGCGGACCCTGGACAGCGCACTCTTGCTACCCGGCGCGTTGCAAGGCGAGAGCCTGGCGGTGCTCCAGGAGCTGATTGAGTTGGGCCTGTTGCAGCCCGGGCAGTCCCAGGGCCTTGCCGAGCCCGAGGACGCCGGCGATATCTGGGCCCATTGGCAGGACGCCCTGGATTTCTACCTGGGGACTCGCACTCAAACCGCTACGCCCTACATCAGTGTGGCGCAGATGGAAGAACAGCTGGCTGGCAAGGCGTTGCAGCAGCGTCAGCCATCGGCGTTCAAGGACTACTTTTCTCACCCGTTCCTTGCCCTGGACAATCCTCTGTTGGCATCTGCACCGGCGTTGGATCAGCAGGGCCTGATGGATACCTTGAGCGATCGCGAGACTTGCCGGACCTTCGACGGTTCGCCCTTGAGCGCCCGGCAGTTGTCCCTGCTGCTGTATTACACCTGGGGCGCTACCCAGATGCGCCGCAACCCCATGGGCGACTTCTTCCTGAAGAAAACCTCGGCGTCCGGCGGCTCTCTGCATGCCATCGAGGTCTATCCGATCTTGCTCAATGTGCAGGGCTTCGAGGCAGGGTTGTACCACTATTCGGTGCGTCGGCACGGGCTTGAACTGCTGTCGCGAGAGGACCCCGGCGAGTGGATTGGCGCAGCCTGTGGCGAGCAGGACTGGATCAGCAAGGCCGCCGTGGTGTTTCTGTCCACCGCGCGGCTTGAGCGCCTGGCCTGGAAATACCCGGGCAGCCGGGCCTTGCGCGTGGCCTTGATGGACTGCGGCCACCTGAGCCAGAGCTTCGCCTTGGTGGCCACGGCGCTGGGGCTCAAGAGCTGCACCACGGCAGCCTTGCGCGACGAGACCTTCGAAACCCGACTGGGCCTGGATTACCTGCGCGAGCCGGTGTTCCTGCTCAATGGTGCCGGCGGCTGAGGGGAGGGCGCGCGAGGCATAAAAAAACCCACCGTCAGGTGGGTTTTTCATACGCACAGACTGTGCTTCAGAACAGGTGCAGCGCCGGGGCCTTTTCAGCCAGTGGCTCGTTCTTCGCGGTCTGTTCGCTCCAGCCGCCGCCGAGGGCCTTGTACAGGTTGACCTCGCTGGTCAGCTGCGACAGGCGATCGGTGATCAAGGCCTGCTGGGCACTGAACAGCGAGCGCTGGGCGTCGAGGAAGGTCAGGTTGCTGTCGACCCCGATGCGATAGCGACGCTCGGCCAGGCGGTAGTAGTCCTGGTTGGCGTTGACGAAGTCACGCTGGGCCTGCAACTGCTGGTTGTAGGTCTGGCGTGCGGCCAAGCCATCGGAGACTTCCTGGAAGGCGGTCTGGATGGATTTTTCGTACTGGGCCACGGTGATGTCTTTCTGGATCTTCGAGTAGTCCAGGCTGGCCCGCAGGCTGCCGGCGTTGAAGATTGGCAGATTGATCTGCGGCTGGAACAGCCAGGTTCCCGAACCACCCTTGAACAGCCCGGAAAGGTCCGGGCTCAAGGTGCCGGCGTTGGCCGTCAGGCTGATGCTCGGGAAGAACGCCGCCCGCGCCGCGCCGATATTGGCGTTGGCTGCTTTGAGCTTGTACTCGGCTTCGAGGATGTCCGGACGCCGTTGCAGCAGTTCCGACGGCAGGCCGGCCGGCAGCTCGCTCAACAGATTGGCCGACAGCGGCTGGGCCGCCGGCAGATTGCTCGGAATCGCCGTGCCCAGCAGCAGCGTCAGGCTGTTTTCATCCTGGGCCACCTGGCGGGTGTAACGGGCCAGTTGCACCCGGGCGTTTTCCACCGAGGTTCGCGCCTGACTCAGGTCCAGTGCCGAGGCCACGCCCACTTCGTTGCTGCGAGAGGTCAGCCGGTAGCTTTCCTCGTAGGCACCGAGGGTGTCCTGGGTCAGTTTCAGCAGTTCCTTGTCGGCCTGCCAGGTCATGTAGGCATTGGCCACGCTGGCCACCAGGCTGATCTGGGTGCTGCGCCGGGCCTCTTCGCTGGAGAAGTAGGTCTGCAGGGCTTGTTCGCTCAGGCTGCGAACCCGGCCGAACAGGTCCAGCTCATAGGCGCTGACGCCCACGGTGGCCGAGTACTGGCTGGTGATCCCGGCTTCGCCGGTCTGCGACATGCGTGCTGGAGTACGCTGGCGGCTACCGCTGGCGTTGGCCGAAACCGCAGGGAACAGGTCAGCCCGCTGGATCTGGTACTGCGCGGCATAGGCATCGATGTTCAGCGCCGCGACTTTGAGGTCGCGGTTGTTTTCCAGTGCAGTCTGGATCAGCTGCTGCAACGCCGGGTCATGGAAGAACTGCCGCCAGCCCTGTTCGGCGGCCGCCACGTTGGCGGCCTCCTTGGGCGAGTAGGCAGGGCCTTGGGGGAATTGCGCCGCCACCGGCGCTTGCGGTCGCTGATAATCCGGTATCAGCGAGCAACCACTTAGCGCGATGGCGGTGATTGCCAGGGAGAGTAGCGACTTGCTCATTGGCCAGCCTCATTAGCAGTTGCAGTAGTTTCTGATTGGTCCGCTTTCCTGCGGCCCATGGACGACACGGTGACGAAGAACAATGGCACCCAGAAGATCGCCAGGATCGTCGCGGTGAGCATACCGCCAATCACCCCGGTACCGATCGCATGCTGGCTGCCCGAGCCGGCGCCGGTGGAGATGGCCAGTGGCACAACCCCGAGGACGAAGGCCAGGGAGGTCATGATGATCGGCCGCAGACGCATACGGCAGGCTTCCACCGCCGCGTCCACCAGGGAGCGGCCCTGCTCGTGCAGTTCCTTGGCGAACTCGACGATCAGAATGGCGTTTTTCGCCGCCAGGCCGATGGTCACCAACAGCCCCACCTGGAAGTACACGTCGTTGGACAGACCCCGCAGGCTGGTGGCCATCAGTGCACCGATGATCCCCAGAGGCACTACCAGCATGACCGCGATCGGAATCGACCAGCTTTCATACAGGGCTGCCAGACACAGGAACACCATCAGCAGGGACAAGGCATACAGCGCTGGAGCCTGGGAACCCGACAGGCGTTCCTCATAGGACAGGCCGGTCCAGGAGATGCCCACACCCGGTGGCAGCTTGGCGGCAATGGCTTCGACTTCGGCCATGGCCTCACCGGTACTGTAGCCAGGGGCTGGAGCACCGAGGACTTCCATGGCTTCCACGCCGTTGTAACGGGCCAGTTTCGGCGAACCGTAGATCCACTCGCCCTTGGCGAAGGCGGAGAACGGCACCATGGTCCCGGCGCTGTTGCGTACGTACCACTTCTTCAGGTCTTCAGGGCTCATGCGAGCACCGGCCTGACCCTGGATGTAGACCTTCTTCACCCGACCGCGGTCGATGAAGTCGTTGACGTAGCTACTGCCCAGGGCAATCGACAGGGTGTTGTTGATATCGGTGAGGGTCACGCCCAAGGCACTGGCGCGCTCGTCATCGATGGTCAACTGGTACTGCGGTTCATCGTTCAGGCCGTTCGGACGCACCTGGGACAGCACCTTGCTCTGAGCGGCCATGCCGAGGAACTGGTTGCGTGCCGCCATGAGTTTCTCGTGGCCGATACCGGCGCGGTCCTGGAGGAACACGTCGAAACCGGTGGCGTTACCCAACTCCAGTACCGCCGGAGGGGCGAAGGCGAACACCATCGCGTCACGGAAGCTGAAGAAGTGCTGCTGGGCGCGGGCCGCCAGGTTGAACACGCTGTTTTCTGCGGAGCGCTCGCCCCAGGGCTTGAGCATGATGAAGGCCATGCCCGAGCTCTGGCCGCGACCGGCGAAGTTGAAGCCGTTCACGGTGAACACCGAAGCCACGGTGTCCTTTTCCTTGTCCAGCAGGTAGGCGCGCATCTCGTCCACCACCACTTGGGTCCGTTCGGCACTGGAGCCGGCTGGGGTCTGTACCTGGGCGAACAGAACGCCCTGGTCTTCTTCCGGCAGGAACGCGGTCGGGATGCGGGTGAACAGCCAGATCATGCCCAGGACGATCAATACGTAGGCCAGCAGGTACGGGACCTTGTGGCGCAGCATGTTGCCGACGCCGCGCTCGTAGCTTTTCACGCTGCGATCAAAGGTGCGGTTGAACCAGCCGAAGAAGCCGCGCTTCTCGTGATTCTGCCCCGCAACCACAGGCTTGAGCATGGTGGCGCACAGGGCCGGGGTGAAGATCAGGGCCACCAGCACCGACAGGGCCATGGCCGACACCACGGTGATCGAGAACTGTTTGTAGATCACGCCCGTGGAGCCGCTGAAGAAGGCCATCGGCAGCAGTACCGCAGACAGCACCAGGGCGATACCCACCAGGGCGCCCTGGATCTGGCCCATGGATTTCTTCGTCGCTTCCTTGGGTGACAGACCTTCCTCGTGCATCACCCGCTCGACGTTTTCCACCACGACGATGGCGTCGTCCACCAGCAAGCCGATGGCCAGCACCATACCGAACATGGTCAGGGTGTTAATGCTGAAGCCGGCCGCCGCGAGGATGCCGAAGGTCCCCAGCAGGACCACCGGCACCGTCATGGTGGTGATCACCGTGGCGCGGAAGTTCTGCAGGAACAGGAACATCACCAGGAACACCAGGACAATCGCTTCCACCAGGGTTTCAACCACACCCTTGATGGATTCGGTCACCACTGGCGTGGTGTCGTACGGGAACACCACCTTCATACCTTGCGGGAAGAAGGGTTCCAGGTCGCTGATGGTCTTGCGCAGCGCCTTGGCGGTGTCCAGGGCGTTGGCGCCGTTGGCCAGTTTCACCGCCAGACCGGAAGCCGGCTTGCCGTTGAACTGGGCGCTGATGGCGTAGTTTTCGCCGCCCAGCGCTACATCGGCAACATCACCCAGGCGTACTTGCGAACCGTCCTTGTTGACCTTGAGCAGGATTGCCTTGAACTGCTCGGCCGTCTGCAGGCGAGTCTTGCCGATGATGGTGGCGTTCAGCTGCTGGCCGGGCAGGGCGGGCAGGCCACCGAGCTGGCCGGAGGACACCTGGACGTTCTGCGCGGCAACCGCGGTCTTCACGTCCACCGGGGTCAGGTTGAAGTTGTTCAGCTTGGCCGGGTCGAGCCAGATCCGCATGGCGTACTGGGCACCGAACACCTGGAAGTCACCCACACCCGCGGTCCGCGAGATCGGGTCCTGCATGTTCGACACGATGTAGTTCGACAGGTCGTCCTTGGACATGCTGCCGTCCTCGGAAACCACGCCGATCACCAGCAGGAAGTTCTTCACTGCCTTGGTTACGCGGATACCCTGTTGCTGCACTTCTTGCGGCAGCAGCGGGGTGGCCAGGTTGAGCTTGTTCTGTACCTGGACCTGCGCGGTGTCCGAGTTGGTGCCCTGCTCGAAGGTGGCGGTGATGGTCATGCTGCCGTCGGAGTTACTTTCCGAGGACACGTAACGCAGGTTGTCGATACCGTTGAGCTGCTGCTCGATCACCTGGACCACGGTGTCCTGCACGGTCTGTGCAGAAGCGCCTGGGTAGGTCACGGAGATCGCAATCGCCGGAGGGGCGATGCTCGGGTACTGGTTGATCGGCAATTTGAGGATCGATAGAGCCCCGACCAACATGATCACCAGGGCAATTACCCAGGCGAAAATCGGACGGTCGATAAAAAATTTCGACATGGTTTACTCCCCTTTGCCGCCTGCAGCTTTGTCAGTTGCCTGTGCAGGGGCCGGGTTCTTGGTTGCTACATTGGTCGCTTCGCTGGCCTTGACTTCAATGCCCGGCTTGACGAATTGCAGGCCTTCGGTGATCAGCCGATCACCAGCTTTCAGGCCATCTTCCACCAGCCACTGGCTACCGACGGTGCGGCTGGCCTTGAGCTGGCGCAGCTCGACCTTGTTGTCCGGGCCAACCACCAGGGCGGTCGGGGTGCCTTTCAGGTCGCGGGTCACGCCTTGTTGTGGGGCCAGGATCGCTGCACTGTTGACCCCAGCTTGCAGCTGGGCGTGGACGAACATGCCCGGCAACAGGGTGTGCTGGGGGTTGGGGAACACGGCGCGCAGGGTCACCGAGCCGGTGGTTTCATCCACCGAGACTTCGGAGAACTCCAGCTTGCCGTCGAGCTTGTACTGGCTGCCGTCTTCCAGCGTCAGTTTGACCTTGGCGGCGTTGTCGCCCACTTTCTGCAGGCGACCGCTTTCCAGCTCGCGGCGCAGTTCCAGCAGCTCAACCGAGGACTGGGTGACGTCGACGTAGATCGGGTCCAACTGCTGGATCACTGCCATGGCATTGGCCTGGCCGTTGCTGACCAAGGCGCCTTCGGTTACCGAGGAGCGGCCAATGCGGCCGGTCAAGGGCGACAGCACTTTGGTGAAGCGCAGGTTGATCTGGGCACTTTGCAGGGAGGCTTCCGATTGCAGACGGTTGGCCACGGCGGTGTCGTATTCCTGGCGGCTCACGGCCTGCTCATCGACCAATTGCTTGTAGCGATCTGCAATCGACTTGGTCGATTGCAGATTGGCCTCGGCGCTCTTCAGCGTTGCCTCATAGACCGATGGATCGATCTGATAAAGCTGCTGACCTTCCTTAACATCTCCGCCTTCTTTGAACAGACGCTTGAGAATGATCCCGTTTACCTGTGGGCGAACTTCGGCGATGCGGAAAGCGGTGGTCCGGCCCGGGAGTTCGGAAGTCAAGGTAAAGGCTTGTGGTTGCAGGGTAACGACGCCGACCTGAGGGGCTTGAGGGGCTGGCGCCGCCTCTTCCTTTTTACATCCGCTGAGCAGCGATGCCAGGGCGACGGCAGTGACCAGAGCGGTAACAGCTGGCTTGAGTTGCATGAAGATCCTCGGGTCAGGCACGCAAGATGCGCACAAGAAAAGTGGAAGGGTAAAAAGAGTTGGCTGAGTGGATTAGTAGCTTGCTAAGGAATATACTTACGTTCATGGTTGTTTGTAAATACCCTGGCGGCGTACCCATCCGGTTACAAAAGCCCCTGTAGGTGTTGAATTGTAGGTTGGGCAAACGGCACTCGAGATGCCGTTCCATATTTATTCAGAAGGTCTTCACGCATCGCTGAAAGATCCTGATCGAGGTTTTACTGCCATGGTCCGTCGTACCAAAGAGGAAGCTCAAGAAACTCGCAGCCAGATACTCGAGGCCGCCGAAAAGGCCTTTTACGAGCGTGGCGTGGCGCGTACCACCCTGGCCGATATCGCGGCGCTGGCAGGGGTGACTCGGGGTGCCATCTATTGGCACTTCAGCAATAAGGCCGATCTGGTGCAGGCCATGCTCGACAGCCTGCGTGAACCCTTGGATGAGATGGCTGCCGCCAGTGAAAATGTAGATGAAATGGATCCGTTGGGCTGGATGCGCAAGTTGCTCATTCATTTGTTTCATCAAGTTGCCCTGGACCCGAAAACCCGACGCATTAATGAAATTCTGTTTCATAAGTGCGAATTCACCGATGAAATGTGCGACCTGCGTCGCCAGCGTCGTGCCGCCAGCCTGGACTGCAACCTGCGTATCGAGTTGGCGCTGACCAATGCAGTGAATCGTGGGCAATTGCCCGAAAATCTCGACACTATGCGAGCGGCTATCAGCATGCGGGCCTTTATCGATGGCATCCTTTATCAATGGCTGCTGGCCCCTGACAGCTTCGCTCTGCACACCGAGGCGGAGCGCTGGATCGACATCGGGCTGGACATGCTGCGCTTGAGCCCGAACCTGCGTCATTAAGACAAAATGCGTAATTGAGTCCAGTTATGTCAAGATTTACGGCGAGGGAGATTCATTACCGCGCTCGCCGGATCGCGATGGGGTGCTTTTATATACGGGCTGGCTGCATCTTGATAGATAGCGAGCTACGTATTTTGTAGTGATTTTGTTGCGGGTGTGTGAATGAGTGTGAACCCTTCACCGTTCAAAGGCGCAGAACAGCCAATCAAGGGGATCGCCCTGATTTGTCTGGCGGTTCTGCTCTTCGCCAGTCACGACACGCTGTCCAAATATCTCTCGGCCTTTTACCCCATCGTCATGGTGGTCTGGGCTCGTTACGTGGTTCATACCTTGCTGATGCTGGTGGTGTTCGTGCCTCGCAGCGGTTTTTCCGCGGTGGTACGAACCAAGCGTCCCGGCCTGCAACTGCTCCGGGCCTTGTGCCTGATCGGCACCAGCCTGCTGTTCACCACTGGCCTGCGCTATATCCCCCTGGCGGAAGCTACCGCGGTCAACTTTCTTGCGCCCTTGCTGGTCACGGCCTTGTCTGTGCCGTTCCTGGGCGAGCGGGTCAGCCGTGGGCAATGGCTGGCGGTGCTCGCGGGCTTCGTCGGGGTGCTGATCGTGGTGCGCCCTGGTGGCGTTCTCTTCACTCCGGCGATCCTGCTGCCCCTGGGGTCGGCGCTGTGCTTCGGCTTTTATCAGTTGCTCACCCGCAAGCTCAGCGGCATCGACAGCCCGACTACCAGCAACTTCCTGACCGGGATCTTCAACAGCCTGATCATGAGCGCGTTGTTGCCGTTTTTCTGGAGCACGCCAAGCTTTATTCACGGCCTGTTCATGATCGGCCTCGGCACCTGCGGCATGCTTGGCCATATGCTGCTGACCCAGGCCTTCCGTCATGCCGCGCCGGCGATGCTGGCGCCTTTCAGCTACGGACAGATACTGTTCGCTGGCCTGTATGGCTACCTGATCTTCGACCATACCCCGGACCGCTACGGCCTTATCGGGATTGCGGTGATCTGCCTGAGCGGCCTGGCGGTGGCCTGGACTCAACGCAAGCGTTAATCCTGGCACTCAAAGAAAAGCCCCGGCTCGCGAGAGTCGGGGCTTTCTATTTACAGAGGCAGGCTTACAGCGCCGGGTAGTCGATGTAGCCCACTGGGCCCTTGCCGTAGAAGGTTTCCGGATGCGCCTCATTCAAGGGCGCATCGGCCTTCAAGCGGGCCGGCAGGTCCGGGTTGGCGATGAAAGGTACACCAAACGCAACGGCGTCAGCCTTGCCGGCGGCCAGCCAGGCATTGGCGCTGTCCTTGGTGAAGCGCTCGTTGGCGATGTAGGGGCCACCGAAAGCCGCTTTCAACTGCGGGCCCAGGCTGTCGGCGCCTTCTTTCTCGCGGGAGCAGATAAAGGCGATGCCGCGTTTGCCCAACTCGCGGGCTACGTAGGTGAACGTCTCTGCCAGGTTGTCGTCGCCCATGTCATGGGAGTCGGCACGGGGTGCCAGGTGCACGCCCACTCGGCCAGCGCCCCAGACCTCGATGGCGGCGTCGGTGACTTCCAGCAGCAGGCGGGCACGGTTCTCCAGAGAACCGCCGTACTGGTCGGTACGCTGGTTGGTGCTGCTTTGCAGGAACTGATCCAGCAGGTAACCGTTGGCGCCGTGGATTTCCACACCGTCGAAACCGGCGGCCTTGGCGTTTTCCGCACCGACCCGGTAAGCGTCGACGATGTCGGCGATCTCAGCGGTTTCCAGGGCTCGCGGGGTTGGGTAGTCGGCCAGTGGACGCACCAGGCTGACATGGCCCTTGGGCTGGATGGCGCTTGGCGCCACTGGCGTTTCACCGTCCAGGTAGGACGGGTGGGAAATCCGCCCCACGTGCCACAGCTGCAGGAAGATCTTGCCGCCAGCGCCGTGTACGGCCTTGGTTACATTGGCCCAGCCACGCACCTGGTCGTTGGACCAGATGCCGGGGGTGTCCGGGTAGCCCACCCCCATTGGGGTCACCGAGGTGGCCTCGCTGAGGATCAGGCCAGCGGAGGCCCGCTGCACGTAGTACTCGGCCATCAGCGCATTGGGCACGCGGCCGGCGTCGGCGCGGCAGCGGGTCAGTGGGGCCATGATGATGCGGTTGGACAGCTCGAGGTCGCCGATCTTGATCGGATCAAAGAGAGTGGTCATGGAATACAGCCTTCTATATAGGAAAGGAACGGATCAGTGGGTTGCAGCAGCCAGTTCGGCGTTGCCGCCCTGGCGAAAGGTAATCAGCGTCACCAGCAGGGCCAGGATCGCCAGGACCGCCGCCGCCAGGGGCACGCTGGTCAGGCCGAAACCGTGGGCGATGACGCTGCCGCCGACCCAGGCGCCCAGGGCGTTGCCGATGTTGAAAGCGCCGATGTTCAGGGTCGAAACCAGGTTGGGTGCGGCTTTGCCGAAGGTCACCACATTGACCTGCAAGGCCGGCACCGCAGCAAACGAAGCGGTGGCCCAGAGGAACAGAGTGATCTCGGTGGGAATCAACGCCACGCTGGTCCAGGTCAGTACAGTGGAGACCACGGCCATGGCCGCGAACACGCCGATCAGGGTGGCGCCCAGGCGCTTGTCCGCCAGCTTGCCGCCGATGATGTTGCCCAGGGTCAGGCCCAGGCCGATCAGCAGCAGGGTCCAGGTCACGCCCCGGGGCGAGACGCCGGTGACGTCGCCGAGCAGCGGCGCAACGTAGGTGAAGAGGGTGAACATCGACGCGGCGAACAGTGCGGTCATACTCAGGGATAGCCAGATCCCCGCGCCCTTGAGGGCCGCCAGTTCCGCACCCATGTCGAGTTTTTCCTCATCGCGCTTGGCCGGCAAAAAGCGCAGCAGGCCGATCAGCGCCACCACACCGATGACCGTCACCGCCCAGAAGGTCGAACGCCAGCCGGCTGCCTGGCCCAGAGCAGTACCCAGGGGCACGCCGAGTACGTTGGCCAGGGTCAGGCCGGTGAACATCAGGGCCACGGCCGAGGCGCGCTTGTTGGCGGGCACCAGGCCGGCGGCCACCACAGAACCGATGCCGAAGAAGGCACCGTGGCACAGCGCCGTGATTACCCGGGCGAACATCAGCACGTTGTAATCACTGGCCAGTGCACACAGCAGGTTGCCGACAATGAAGATCCCCATCAGTGCTACCAGGGCTGCCTTGCGTGGCAGCCGTGCGGTGGCCAGGGCCATGAACGGCGCGCCGATGGCCACACCCAGGGCGTAGCCGGTCACCAGCCAGCCGGCACCGGGAATCGACACCCCGAGGTCCGCCGCCACATCGGGCAAAAGCCCCATGATGACGAACTCGGTGGTGCCGATGGCGAAGGCACTCAAGGCCAGGATGATGAGTGAAAGGGGCATTGTCGGGTCCTTGTCAGATCAGAGCTGTTGGCTCATTTGCGTGAGGAACTGCTGGATGACTTCCTCATTGCGTTTGAAAAAATGCCATTGGCCGACTTTCCGGCTGCTGATCAGGCCTGCGCGTTGCAACGTGGCGAGGTGGGCGGACACGGTCGACTGCGACAGGCCGCAGCGTTGATCGATCTGTCCGGCACAGACGCCGTGCTCATTGCTGTGAGCCTGATCGGGAAATTCGACTGTCGGGTCTTTCAGCCAGTGCAGGATTTCCCTGCGAACCGGATGTGCCAGGGCTTTTATTATTTCGTCGAGGTCGAGGGACATGGCGGTGCTCGTTTTCCATAAAACGTTGTATCGCGATGAGGCGAAATTTAAATCGTTATTTCGCGATATACCAATATGATTTTGATCTTAAATCATCACTTATCGGTATATCGGGTTATAACGATATGTTGGGCGCGGTGCTAAGCTGCGCGAATGAATTATCTCGCACATCTACACCTTGGCGGCCAGCGTCCGGGTCAATTACTCGGCAGCCTGTATGGCGATTTCGTCAAAGGCCGCCTGCAAGGGCAGTTTGCCCCCGAGGTCGAGGCGGCGATCCAGCTGCATCGGCGCATCGATACCTACACCGACAGCCATCCTCGGGTGACGGCGGCACTGTCGCGTTTCTCCCTGACCCGGCGGCGCTATGCCGGCATCGTCATCGACGTGTTCTTCGATCACTGCCTGGCCCGTGACTGGGCTCATTACGCCGATCGTCCCTTGCCGCTGTTCACCGCCGAGGTGTACCGGGTGCTGGCGGCCGAGCCGCAACTGCCGGCGCGTCTGGCGCAGATTGCGCCGTACATGGCTGCTGATGACTGGCTGGGTTCCTATCGGGATTTCGCGGTGTTGGAGCAGGTCTTGCGGGGCATTGCCCGACGCTTGTCACGGCCAGAGGAATTGACTGCAGCGATGATCGAGCTGGAGCGGCTGTATCAGCCCTTGAGCGAAGATTTCCGAGCCTTCTACCCGCAGTTGCAGGCATTCGCCGCGCAGCACACCCAGTTGCCCTGACGAACGTTCCACCGGGAGGCGCTGGCTTGCCAGCGAAGGCGCCTTCATGAGTGGCGCCAGGCTTGAAGGCCTTTTCGCCGGCAAGCCGGTTCCTACAGCGAGTTTCAGGCCGCGACCAGTTCGCCGTTGCGGCGTGGTTCGGCGGGCTGTATGACCTCACCGAACAGGGCTTTCTGTACGGCTTGCTGGGCCTGAAAGGCCAGCGCCGCACGTTCCTGGCCCTGGTAGGCAATCGGCTTGAGCACATGAATCTCCACCTGGCCCCGGTCGTTGGCAAACAGCCGCATCAGGTGCGAGAGCAGGTCGTCGTCGCCAATGAAAGGAGCCAGGGTATCGATCTGGCCATCGCGCAAATAACGGATCGCCACCGGTTGCAGGGACACCTCGGCATCGATGGCGCTGGCCAGCAGGCGGCCGTGGAAGGTGCGCAGGGCACGGCCGTCGGTGGTGGTGCCTTCAGGAAACAGCAGCAGTGGGTGCTGCTCCTGCAGGTGTCGGGTCATCTGCTTGCGGATCAGTTGGCTGTCACCGGCCCCACGACGGATGAACAGGCTGCCGGCCTTGGCCGCCAGCCAGCCCGCCACCGGCCAGGTGCGCACCTCGGCCTTGGACAGGAACGACAGCGGCGTCAACATGCCCAGCAGTGGAATATCGGTCCAGGACACGTGATTGCTGACCCAGAGCATCGGCTGGCGAGGCAACTCGCCGTGCACCGTGACCCGAAACGGCAGGGCATTGCTCAGGCGAGCCATGAAGAACCGCGACCAGCGCTGGCGCCGAACCATGGAGTTGGCGACCCCCAGGCGTTCCAGCAAGCCGAAGATACTGGCCATGCTCAGGCCCAGCGCGACCACCAGCAGTACCCGGGCGATGCGCCCGTAGACCCGCAGCCGGCGCATCAGACCGCCGCCTTGAAGTGCCGTGCATAACGCGGGCACAACTCGTCGCGCTTGAGCAGGATGAACACGTCGGCGACCTGGAAGTCCTGGTCCCAGCAGGGTTCGCCGCAGATCTTCGCCCCCAGGCGCATGTAGGCCTTGAGCAGTGGCGGCATCTCGGCGATGACATTGGAAGGAATGTCCAGGCTGGGCAGCGGGTGCTTCGGCTCGGCCCGCAGGTGTTCGGTACTCAGGTAGCGCTCGCGCAGCCGTTGCATGATGGCCTGGGCCTGGATGCCGCCGTCCTGCATGGGGATGCTGGCGCACCCCATCAGGTAGCTGTAGCCGCCCTGGTTGAGCACTTCCGCCAGCTCGCCCCAGAGCACGGCGATGGTGCCGCCGTTGCGATAGGCCGGGTCGACACAGGTGCGGCCGATTTCCAGGATGGGGCCCTTGAGGTGCGCAAGGCCGTGCAGGCTGAACTCTTCCTCGCTGTAGAAGCGTCCCAGGCTGCTGGCGGCCTGATGGTCCAGCAGGCGGGTGGTGGCCACCAGACGCCCGGTGTTCAAGTCGCGTACACCGATGTGGCTGCAGTGAACATCATAGTCATCCATGTCCAGACCCCATTCCGCGCCCTTGAGCTTGGCGTTGAACTCGCCGCTGAAGACGTTGAAACGCAGGGCCTGGGCTTCTTGCAGGGCCTGGGCGCCGATCAGGCGTTCGGCTTGCAGGCGGCGTTCAGTGCCGGTGTCGCTGATGCGGGCGATCTGAGTCATCGTGAATCTCCGTGCGGGCTACCGACCCGCCGTGGGTTGCAGCCAATCGACTTTGTTGTGCAAAGTCAGGCTATGTAGCCCCGGTGTCATCGCCATGAAGCTTTGGTGATGCTTATATGACAGCCCCTGAGGATCTTCGAATGCCCTGGCAAGCCCTGCTCGAGAGCCGTGACCGACTGCCCGTCAACCCCGATCTGGCCGAGGGCTACGGGGCTTTGCTGGCCCATTTGGGCAGCGTTACGCCCTTCGAACTGGCGGTGCTCGGCGGCCGTCTGATGGAGACTCCGGGGCTGGCGTTCCTGGTGGGCTACCAGGCGGCGTTGCGCATGTTGTGGCCCAGTGCGCCGCAAAGCCTGGGGGCTATGTGCGCGACCGAGCGCCGCAGCCTGCGTCCGGCGGACATGCAGACCCGGCTGGAGGATCTGCGCCTGCAGGGGCGCAAGGATTTCGTGACCGCTGGCGATGCCGCCGACTGGCTGTTGGTGGCGGCCCGCAGCGAGGCCCCGGGTGAGCGGGCAGCCTTGCGCCTGACCGTGGTCTATGCCGGGGAGCCTGGGGTCAAGGTCCAGACCCTGCCCGCCATCGCCCTGATGCCGGAGATCAGCCACGGCTGCCTGTTGCTGGAAAACGCCGCCTGCGAACTGCTGGCCGGCGATGGCTGGGACGCCTATGTCAAACCCTTCCGCACCCTGGAGGACATCTATGTCCTGAGCGCCATACTCGCCTGGCTGTATGGCGTGGGGCAGGACAGCGGCTGGCCGCAGCCCTTGCAGTTGCAGGTACTGGGGTTGCTTGCAGGTTGTGCCGAAGTCAGTCGGCAGAATCCCTCCTTGAGTGGCGGGCACATTCTATTGGCTGGTTTGTTCACGCAGTTCCAGGTATTGCGGCCTGAAATCGACGCCGCATTCGCCAATGGCCCCGAGCATTGGCGCAACCAATGGTCCCGTGACCAGGCCCTGCTGGACCTGGCGGCCAGCGCCCGGGAACAACGCCTGGCCAAAGCCCTGGCCTCGTTTCAGCAACGGCGTCCCCTTGCCTAGGAGCCGGCTTGCCGGCGAAAGGGCCCGAGAGCCTCGCACAAGGCTCGATGGCTTGCTTGCCGGCCAGCCGCTCCAAAAAATGAGGCCTTCCCGCTACGGCTCACGGCACAACATCACTCGTAGGAGCCGGCTTGCCGGCGAAAGGGCCCGAGGGCCTCGCACAAGGCTCGATGACGTCTGCGCTGGCCAGCCAGCTCCAACAAACGGGGGCACTTGCAGTGAAACTGTCATCAGCCTGGACTAGGCTCGGCCACTGACGTTGTTCGAGTGTCATCCATGGCCAAGGCTCCGATTCTGCTGGCGTTACTGGTGTACCTCTGCTTGCCGGCCTGGGCCGAGGAGTGGCCGGCGCAGCAATGGAGTCGGGGGCCGACTGTCAGTGGCCCGGCGCTCAAGGCTCTGGAGGACTATGCCTTTGTGCCCAGGGACGACCAGTCCCACAAAGGCATTCGCACTGACGCCTTGCTGGTGATCCGCGATGGCCAGGTGCTTTACGAACGCTACGCCGGCGCCACCGGACCACAGACGCCCCATCTCATCTGGTCTGCCAGCAAAAGCCTGTTGGCGGTGGTGTTGGGCGTTGCCTACGGTGAAGGCCGCTTCCAGCTCCAGGACCCCGCGGCAAAATATTACCCCGCGCTGCAGCCGCATCCGGCTATCAGCCTGGAGGATTTGTTGCATTGGGCCTCGGGTCTGGATTGGCAGGAAGACTACGAATACGCCCCCCTCAATTCCTCAGTGGTGGCCATGCTCTATACCCGCGGGCATCGGGACATGGCGGCATTTGCTGCACAGCAGGCGCGCTCCACCCCACCGGGGCAGGTCTTCCGTTATTCCAGCGGCGATAGCAACCTGCTGGCGGCCAGCCTGCGGGGGATGGTCGGGGCAGACCAGTACGCGGACTATCCCTGGCGTGCCCTGTTCGAACCGCTGGGCATCACCCAGGCGGTGTGGGAACGCGACGCCGCCGGCACCTTCGTGGCGTCTTCCTACCTCTACCTGACGGCCCGCGATCTGGCCCGTGTCGGCCTGTTGATGCTGCGTGAGGGGCGCTGGCGTGACCGGCAGTTGCTGCCCAGGGCCTGGGTCGAGTTCAGCCGCACGCCCTTTGCCGGCTATCGGGCCAACCAGGATGAGGCGGTGGCGGGAGGGCACTGGTGGCTCAACCGCTCGGTGGACGGTGCTCCTCAGCCCTGGCCCGATGCTCCAGCGGATACCTATGCGGCCCTGGGGCACTGGGGACAGGCGCTGTATGTCCTGCCGGCGCAGCGCCTGGTGATCGTGCGTTACGGCGACGATCGCGATGGCAGCTATCGGCACAATGACTTGCTCAAGCGAGTCCTGGCGGCGTTTTCCAGCCAGGGGCAGCCATGAAGCGTCGGGCCTTTTTCCGCCGTCATCCGCTGCTCGGCCTGGTGTTGGTGGCGCTGCTCCTGCTGCTGGGCTGGAGCTGGCAGCACCGGGTGGCGCTGCAAGCCTTCCCGGATATCCTCGGTGCCTACACCGCCAAGGAGTACTGCTCCTGCCGTTACGTGATGCAACAACCTGCCGACTACTGCCGTGCCTATGTGCGCCAGTACCTGCCCATCAGCGGCTTTAGCGATGAACCGCAGAGCCGACGTGTCACCGCCAGCGCCCTGGGGCGTACCCACAGCGCACTCTGGCTAGGTCCCCGGGAAGGCTGTCGCCTCGCCCCCTGATCCCTGGATCAGGCAGCGCTGCAGATTATGTGTTCCATCCAGTGGAACCACATTTGATTGTCCTGTGCTCCGGCTCGCGGTTATCTGACGCCGAGCTTCGAGCACGCTCCGGCGCCTCGTGCAACGCTCCGAAAAAAAAAGAACGGGAAGCCACCCGGCCCAGAGGAGATTCGCCATGACCCGACACCAGCACATCCTTGCCTGGCTCAACGACATTGCCAGCGATCTGCGGGCCATCCGCCAGGATATTCATGCCCACCCGGAACTGGGTTTCGAAGAGCAACGCACTTCGGCGCTGGTGGCTCGCTGTCTGCAGGAGTGGGGTTATGAAGTGCACACCGGCGTCGGCCGAACCGGGGTCGTGGGTGTTCTGCGCAACGGCACGGGCACGCGCACCCTGGGCCTGCGGGCGGACATGGACGCCTTGCCGATCATCGAGAACACCGGGGTTCCCTACAGCAGCCGCCATGGCGGTTGCATGCACGCCTGCGGGCATGACGGCCACACCACCATCCTGCTGGGGGCGGCGCGCTACCTGGCGGCGACCCGAGCGTTCGACGGCACCCTGAACCTGATTTTCCAGCCCGCGGAAGAGGGCCAGGGCGGTGCCGAGGCGATGCTTGCCGATGGCCTGCTGGAACGCTTCCCCTGTGATGCACTGTTCGGCCTGCACAACATGCCTGGGCTGCCGGCCGGTCACCTGGGCTTTCGCGAGGGGCCGATGATGGCGTCCCAGGACCTGCTTGAGGTGATTGTCGAAGGCGTCGGCGGTCACGGCTCCATGCCCCACCTGGCGGTGGACCCCTTGGTGGCCGCGGCCAGCATGGTCATGGCCTTGCAGACGGTGGTGGCGCGCAATATCGACGCGCAGGAAGCGGCGGTGGTGACGGTGGGGGCCTTGCAGGCGGGTGAGGCGGCCAACGTGATTCCCCAGCAGGCGTTACTGCGCCTGAGCCTCAGGGCCCTCAACGCACCGGTGCGCGAGCAGATGCTGGAGCGGGTCAAGTCGATCATCCGCACCCAGGCCGAAAGCTTTGGCTGCAGCGCCAGCATCGACCACCGCCCGGCTTATCCGGTGCTGGTCAACAGTCCTGAAGAAACCGAGTTTGCCCGGCGGGTCGGTGTCGAGCTGGTGGGGGCCGAGGCGGTCAATGGCCAAACGCCGAAGCTGATGGGCAGCGAAGACTTCGGCTGGATGCTGCAGCGCTGCCCCGGCAGCTACCTGTTCATCGGCAATGGCATAGCGCAACCGATGGTGCACAACCCGGGTTACGACTTCAACGACGACATCCTGCTCACCGGTGCGGCCTATTGGAGCGCGCTGGCGGAGAGCTGGCTCAAGCCCGTCTGAACCCTCCTGTTCCTGTAGCGCTGTGCGGCCCGGGCGTGCCATGCGTCCGGCACTTTTCCGAGCCCGCAAGAAGGCTCAAAAGTATCAAGGAACCTCCCATGAGCGTCTCGATACCTGCTGTTTCCAAGACCCGGCAAGTGGTTGCCGCCGTGGTTGGCAACGCCCTGGAATGGTACGACTTCATCGTCTATGGCTTTCTCGCCAGCTTTATCGCCCGCCAGTTTTTCCCGGCTGAAGACGAGTACACCTCGCTGCTGATGGCCCTGGCCACCTTCGGCGTGGGTTTTTTCATGCGCCCGGTGGGCGGCGTGCTGCTGGGCATGTATTCCGACCGCAAAGGCCGCAAGGCGGCGATGCTGGTGATCATCCAGCTGATGACCGTGGCCATTGCGATGATCGTCTTTGCCCCCAACTACGCGGCCATTGGCCTGGGCGCGCCGTTGCTGATCGTGGTGGCGCGGATGCTCCAGGGCTTTGCCACCGGGGGGGAATACGCCAGCGCCACGGCCTACCTGGTGGAAAGTGCCCCGGTGGACAAGAAGGGGTTGTATGGCTCCTGGCAGTTGGTAGGACAGTGCCTAGCGGTGTTCAGCGGAGCGGCGATGGCGGCGGCGGTGACCCACCTCTTCTCGCCGCAGACCCTGGATCTCTGGGGCTGGCGCCTGCCGTTCGTGATCGGCCTGCTGATCGGTCCGGTGGGACTGTGGATTCGCAAGTACATGGAGGAGCCGGAGGCCTTCATCGAGGCGCGCAAGCAGGCAGGTGGCAAGGGGCCGGGGCTGTGGCAGGTGGTGTCGGCCCATCGCCGGGCGATCCTGGTCTCCATGGGCCTGTGCTGCGGCAGCACTGTGTCTTTCTATGTGGTGCTGGTGAACATGCCGACCTTTGCCCACACCAACCTCGGCCTGCCCCTGGATCAGGTGCTGCTGGTGCAGATGTTCGCCGTGGCCCTGATGACCCTGGTGATTCCCTTTGCCGGGGCGCTGTCGGACCGCATCGGCCGGCGCCCAGTGCTGATGGCCTTCACCCTGGCGTTTTTCGTCATGGTCTATCCCTTGTATGTGTGGGTCGCCGCGGCGCCGTCCATTGAGCGCCTGCTGGTGATGCAAATGTTGCTGTGCGGTGCCATTGGCGGCTTTTTCGGTCCCGGTCCTACGGCCCTGGCCGAGCAGTTTCCCATCGAGGTGCGTTCCACCGGGGTGTCGGTGGCGTATAACGTCACGGTGATGTTGTTCGGTGGCTTTGCGCCCTTGATCGTGACCTGGCTGAGCAAGGTCATGGCCACGCCGGTGGCGCCATCCTTCTATGTCTTGCTGACCTCGATCCTCAGTCTGCTGGGTATCTACTGCATGCATGACGCGGTCAGAGACGACAAACAAGATGCCGTGACCCTGGGAGGCGAGTCTTGATCAAGCACAGCGAAGCAATGGCCAACGAGTCCATCGTCGAGTTGGATGCCTTGGCACTATCCCGGGCGATCCATGCGCGCGAGCTGTCCTGTCGCGAGGTGATGCAGGCTTATGTGCAGCAGATCGAGCGTTACAACCCGGGCGTCAATGCCCTGGTCTCTCTGTGCGATCCGCAGGATCTGCTGGCCCAGGCCGATGAGCGTGACCGGCAACTGGACCGGGGGCAGTCCATGGGCTGGATGCATGGCATGCCCCAGGCGATCAAGGATCTGGCAGCCACCGCAGGGCTGGCCACCAGCATGGGCTCGCCGCTGTTCGCCGATCAGGTACCCCAGGTGGATGCCATCAGCGTGGCCCGGGTCCGTGCAAGCGGCGCGATCATTGTCGGCAAGAGCAACGTGCCGGAGTTCGGCCTGGGCTCCCATACCTACAACCAGTTGTTCGGCACCACCGGCAATGCCTATGACAGCAGCCTGAGCGCGGGCGGCAGCAGCGGCGGGGCGGCGGTGGCCCTGGCCTTGCGCATGCTGCCGGTGGCCGATGGCAGCGACATGATGGGCTCGCTGCGCAATCCGGCGGCCTTCAACAACGTGTTCGGCATGCGCCCCTCCCAGGGGCGGGTGCCATTCGGCCCGACCCCTGAGCTGTTCGTGCAGCAACTGGCTACCGAAGGGCCGATGGGGCGCACGGTGGCTGATGTGGCGCGGTTGTTGAGCACCCAGGCCGGATATGATCCGCGAGTGCCCTTGTCCCTCAAGGACGATCCGGCGCTGTTGCAGGCGCCTCTGCAACGGGATGTACGTGGCCTGCGCCTGGGCTGGCTGGGTGACTACAACGGCTACCTGGCCATGGAGCAGGGCGTCCTGAGCCTGTGCGAAAAGGCCCTGGCCGACTTCACCCATCTGGGCTGTGAAGTGGAAAGCTGCCAGCCGGAGTTTTCCATGGCGCAGTTGTGGGACTGCTGGCTGGTGCACCGGCACTGGCTGGTCCAGGGTTCCCTGGGGCTGTTGCACAACGACCCGGACCAGCGCCGCTGGCTCAAGCCCGAGGCGCGTTGGGAAGTGGAGGGCGCGGCCAGCCTCAGTGCCGCGGACGTGTACCGCGCTTCCCAGAGTCGCAGCGATTGGTATCGCGCCTTGCTGCGGCTGTTCGAACGTTACGATTTTCTGCTGCTGCCCACGGCCCAGGTGTTCCCTTTCGATGCACGGCAGGCCTGGCCAAGGCAGATCGATGGGCAGGAAATGGATACCTATCACCGCTGGATGGAGGTGGTGATCGGTCCGACCCTGGCCGGCCTGCCCAGTATCAGCATTCCGGTGGGGTTCAATCTGGCGGGCCTGCCCATGGGCTTGCAGATCATCGGGCCGGCCCAGGCCGACCACGCCGTGCTGCAACTGGCCTATGCCCACGAACAACTGACGCACTGGGTGCGGCAACGCCCTCCGGGTAACCTGCTGTAACCAGGCAAATGCCGTTGATAGGGTTCTGAGGCCCGCATCTTGCTGGGAAAAACCTTTACCCATCTTCAGTCAGGGAGTTCGGACTATGGCCAGCAAGGTAGAAACCGGCAGCGTGCGTTCCGTGGAACGGGCCCTGGCCATCGTCGAGTTGCTGGGTCAGCACCAGGCCCTGGGCCTGGAGGAGCTGCACTACCTGACGGGCCTAGCCAAGGCCACGGTGTCGCGCATGTTGCTGACCCTGCAGGAGCAGGGCTGGATCTACCGTGGACTGAGCGACAGGCGTTATCGCCTGAGCGCCCGCAGCCTGTTCGGCGACAGCCGGCAACGCTTCAAGCGCCATCTGGTGGAGCAGGCGGCGCCCTGGATGCTGGAGTTGAGTGCACGCACCGGACTGGTCAGCGACCTGTCGAGTTTTGACGGTGAGCACCTTGAGGTCCTGGAAAGTGCGGTGCCTGCGGTGTTGCGCAAGCGCTACCCGAACAACAGCCGGATTGTCGGCCAGCATGCCAGCCTGTTTCATTCGGCCATGGGCAAGGCCTGCCTGGGGGCCCTGGCCAGTGATGAAGTCGAGCGTCTGGCCGAGCGTGAGCGAGTACCGGCCGAAGACCAGCAACAAGCTTGCGCCCAGTCCCAGCATCTGGGCTTCGGTCAGCGTACCGAGGGCCACTGGGAATATCCGGTACGACTGCCTTTTCTGATTCGTGCCGTGGCCCTGCCGTTGCAGGCCGAAGGCCGGGTGATCGGCAGCATCGCTCTGCATTGGCCGATGGACCTGAGCTGTGTCGAGCAGGTGCGCAATCGTCACTTGGGATTGCTGGCCGACACCATCGAGCAATTGCAGAAGTCCATTGCCTGAACCATTCCCCGTCTGCTACGGCTGGGCCCCACTTGAGCGCGGTGTTTGCCAGCCCCCTGGCAGCCGGTTAAGGTGGCGCCTTCTGTTCACGGGAGCTTGCATGCGTACGCCGATCCGCCTTCTTATCAGCCTGCTCGGGGTACTTGCCCTGCCGGCCCAGGCCAACTGGTACCTGGACAACGAGTCTTCCCGGGTGTCCTTCGTGACCACCAAGAACGCCAGTATTTCCGAGGTCCAGCGCTTCCTGGTGTTGCACGGCAAGGTCGACGCCAAGGGCCAGGCCCGGTTGCAGATCGAGCTGGACTCGATCAGCAGCGGCATTCCCCTGCGCGATGAGCGCATGCGTCAGGAGCTGTTCCAGGTCCAGCAGTTTCCCGAAGCGCAGATCACGACGCAGATCAACCTGCGGCCGATCAACGACCTGGCCCCCGGGGCGCAGATCGAGCTGCTGTTGCCGGTCACCGTGGCCCTGCACGGCCAGGAACACACCTACAACGCCGAGCTGCTGGCCACTCGCCTGGATGAGCGGCGTTTCCAGGTGGTGACCTTGGAACCGCTGGTTCTCAATGCCGAAGACTTCAACCTGGCACCGGGCCTCGACAGCCTGCGCAAAGTGGCTGGCTTGTCGGCCATCAGTTTCTCGGTACCGGTGGGTGCGGTACTGATCTTCACGGCGCGCTGAAATGCGCGGAGCGGTGTTCCCCTGGCGTGAAGGCAACCGCTTCGAGCTGTTGATCGACGGTCCCCAGTTCTTTCCGCGCATGCTGGTGGCCATTGCCCGCGCCCGGCAGCAGGTGGAGCTGGAGCTGTATCTGGTGGAAGCCGGCGCCTGTGCCGACGCTCTGGTCCAGTCCCTGGTCCAGGCTGCCGAGCGCGGGGTGCGGGTGCGCTGTCTGTTCGATGACTATGGCAGCCTGGCTTTTACCCAGGCCTTGCGCCTGCGCTTGACCACGGCCGGTGTCGAGCTGCGTTTCTACAACCGCCTGAAGTGGCGCCAGGGCTTTCTCAATCTGTATCGCGACCATCGAAAACTGTTGTTGGTGGACCAGTCCCTGGCCGTGGTGGGCGGTACAGGGGTTACCGATGAGTTCTGGCAGCCCGAGGACAACAGCTGCGACTGGCATGAAGTGATGGTGGAGATCGCCGGGCCCGCGGTGCTGGACTGGCAAAGGCTGTTCGACCGCCAGTGGAGCGCCAACCTGCGCAAGGGCGCCTGGCGGCCCGACGTGGATTTCGGCCTGCCCCATCTGCCCCGTGTGCCTGACTCGGGGGCGGGCATGGGCCGGGTGGCTTATGCCGACTCGCGTCAGCATCGCGACATCCTGCATTCACTGATTCGTGCCCTGCACAGCGGCCGGCAGCGCATCTGGCTGGCCACGCCTTACTTCTTGCCGACGTGGTCGGTGCGGCGCTCATTGCGCAAGGCCGCCGCCCGGGGCGTCGACGTACGCCTGTTGCTGACCGGGCCGCACACCGATCATCCGGCCGTGCGCTATGCCGGGCACCGTTACTACCCGCGGTTGCTCAAGGCCGGCGTGCGGATTTTCGAGTATCAGCCGCGTTTCCTGCATTTGAAGATGGTGCTGGTGGACGACTGGGTCAGTGTGGGGTCGTGCAATTTCGACCACTGGAACCTGCGTTTCAACCTGGAAGCCAACCTGGAGGCCCTGGACCCGCCCCTGACCCACTCCGTGGCGGCGAGCTTTGAGGCGGACTTCGCCCAGAGTGAAGAGATCAGCCTGGCGCAGTGGCGCAACCGGCCGTTGTGGCGGCGGGTCAAGCAGCGGATCTGGGGTTGGGTCGACCGCCTGGTGGTCAACCTGCTGGACCGGCGCGGCTGACCGTCACGGCTGACATGGCTGGCTGTAGCCGCTGCCGGAGGCTGCGAACGAGCGCGAAGCGGTCGCGGCGGTCGTGAGTCCGATGGAGGTTTGGCGGTAGATCGACAAGCAAGGCCCTGCGGACCTTTGCGCAGCCTCGCAGGCTCGGCAGCGGCTACAGATATTGCAGCGATTGTGGGGATTGCTGGGATTGCAGAAGGAGGCGGCCGGCGCAGGTCCTGCGCCGGCCACTGACAGGCATCAGAGCAGTTCGAAGCTCTGTTGCTTGACGTCCTGGGAATCCAGGCCGATCTGTACATTGAAGTCGCCCGGTTCTGCGGCGTACTTGAGCTGGGCGTTGTAGAACTTCAGGTCATCCTCGGTGATGGTGAAGTGAATGGACTTCTCTTCGCCGGCCTTGAGCATGACTTTCTGGAAGTTCTTCAATTCCTTGATCGGGCGGATCATTGAGCCGGCCACGTCCTGGATATACAGCTGCACCACGGTTTCGCCGTCACGCTTGCCGGTGTTCTTCACAGTCACGCTGGCATCGAGCTTGCCGCTCTTGTTCAGGGTGGTGGAGGACAGTGCCATGTCCGACAGGCTGAAGCTGGTGTAGCTCAAGCCATAGCCGAACGGATACAGCGGGCCGGTGGTGTCGTCGAAGTACTGCGAGGTGTAGTTGCCCGGCTTGCCCGGCGTGAACGGCCGGCCAATGGTCAGGTGGTTGTAGTAGGTGGGAATCTGGCCCACGGAGCGAGGGAAGGTGATCGGCAGCTTGCCCGACGGGTTGTAGTCGCCGAACAGCACGTCGGCAATGGCGTTGCCGCCCTCGGTGCCGCTGAACCAGGTTTCCAGGATGGCGTCGGCTTGCTGGTTTTCTTCCAACAGTGACAGCGGCCGGCCATTCATCAACACCAGCACCAGAGGCTTGCCGGTGGCCTTGAGGGCCTTGATCAGCTCGCGCTGGCTGGCGGGGATGTGCAGGTCGGTGCGGCTCGAAGACTCGTGGGACATGCCACGGGACTCGCCCACAGCGGCCACGATCACGTCCGCCTGCTTGGCCGCCTTGACCGCTTCGTCGATCATCTGCTGCGCCGGACGCGGGTCGTCCACCACTTCCGGGGCATCGAAGTTGAGGAAGTTCAGGTAGTCCACCACCTTCTTGTCGGCGGTGATGTTCGAGCCCCGGGCGTACACCAGTTGGGCCTTGTCACCCAGGACGTTGCGCATGCCGTCGTACAGCGTCACCGACTGTGCCGGTACGCCAGCGGCGGCCCAGCTGCCCATCATGTCGATGGGGGCCTTGGCCAGGGGGCCGACCAGGGCGATCTTCGCGGTTTTCTTCAGCGGCAAGGTGTCGTTGTGGTTCTTCAGCAGCACCAGGCTGCGGCGGGCGATGTCCCGGGCGTCGCTGCGGTGCAGGCGGCTTTCGGCGTTGGTGTCGGCCGGGTCGTCCTCGGCCTTGCCGATGCGCACATAAGGGTCCTTGAACAGGCCCATGTCGTACTTGGCCGCCAGCACTTCACGCACCGCGTTGTCGATGTCCTTCTGCTCGATCTCGCCGGACTTGAGCAGCCCCGGCAGTTCCTTGCCGTACAGCGAGTCGTTCATGCTCATGTCGATGCCGGCCTTGATTGCCAGCTTGGCGGCCTCGCGACCGTCCTTGGCGACGCCGTGGCGGATCAGCTCGATGATCGCCCCGTGGTCGCTCACCGCCAGGCCCTTGAAGCCCCATTCCTTGCGCAACAGGTCGTTCATCAGCCAGGTGTTGGAGGTGGCCGGCACGCCGTTGATGGAGTTCAGGGCCACCATCACTCCGCCGGCACCGGCGTCAATGGCTGCGCGGTAGGGCGGCAGGTAGTCCTGGTACATCTTCACCGGGCTCATGTCGACGATGTTGTAGTCGCGACCGCCCTCTACTGCGCCATACAGGGCGAAGTGCTTGACGCTGGCCATGATGCTGTCCGGCAAGGCCGGGCTCTGGCCCTGGTAGGCATTGACCATGACCTTGGCGATGCGCGAGACCAGGTAGGTGTCTTCGCCGAAGCCTTCGGAGGTACGGCCCCAGCGAGGATCGCGGGAGATGTCCACCATCGGCGCGAAGGTGATGTCCAGGCTGTCGGCGCTGGCCTCCTTGGCGGCGATGCGCCCGGAGCGACCGATGGCGTCCATATCCCAGCTGGACGCCAGGGCCAGGCTGATGGGGAAGATGGTCCGGTGGCCGTGGATCACGTCATAGGCGAAGAACATCGGGATCTTCAGCCGGCTGCGCATGGCCGCGTCCTGCATCGGCCGGTTTTCCGGGCGGGTGATGGAGTTGAAAGTGCCGCCGATATTGCCCGCGGCGATTTCCTTGCGGATCAGCTCGCGGGGCATTTCCGGGCCGATGCTGATCAGGCGCAACTGGCCGATCTTCTCTTCCAGGGTCATGCGCTTGAGCAGGTCGTTGATAAAGGCGTCTTTGTTTTCCAGGGGGACCGGGGCAGATTCGGCCAACACAGGGTGACTGGCCAGGCTGACCAGCAGGCCCAGCAAACACAGCTTATTCATGAATAGTGTTCTCAAGGGCTCAAGACCGACGCATGAGTGACGCGTCGAACAGCCAAAATTTAGGGAGCGACTATTGTTGTTCAGATAAATCCAGCACGCTTCAGGCCGTGTGAAAACCACTGCGTTCGGCAATACGGCGTTAAAAACAGGCTCGTGCGCGAGTCCGATCGGAATGCTCATGTAGGCTCCTACACTTCGCGTCCTCGCCTGTTTTTGCCTTGTCTTGCCTTCACTCGCGACGTTTTCACACCGCCTTATTTCTGAACTCTTTTTCGCGCTGGGCATCTTTTAGCCCATCAGCCCGATGCATTCCAGTGGCGCAGGCAGATTTTGCCCCACAGAATGTGTGAAAACGGGCAAAAGATTCTTTTCCATCAGGTTGTGCAAGGAGCCCCACCCATGAACATCACCCAAAGCCTGCGCTTGAGCTGGCCCGTCGCTGCCCTGTTGTTGCTTGCCAGCCTGCTCAGCGGCTGCGGCATCAACAACATTCCGACCCTGGACGAGCAGGTCAAGGCCGACTGGGGCCAGGTGCAGAACCAGTATCAGCGCCGCGCCGACCTGATCCCCAACCTGGTGGAGACCGTCAAGGGCTACGCCAAGCACGAGGAAGCCACCCTGACCGCGGTGATCGAGGCGCGGGCCAAGGCCACCTCGATCCAGGTGGACGCCAAGACCCTGGACAACCCGGAAAAGCTCAAGCAGTTCCAGCAGGCCCAGGACCAGTTGAGCGGAGCCCTGAGCCGCCTGATGGTGGTCTCCGAGCGTTATCCGGATCTGAAGGCCAACCAGAACTTCCTGGCCCTGCAATCTCAGCTGGAAGGCACCGAGAACCGCATCGCCGTGGCCCGCCGCGACTTCATCCTGGCGGTGCAGAAGTACAACACCGAGATCCGCACCTTCCCCGGCCGCCTGTGGCACAGCCTGATGTACAGCGACCTGCCGGTGCGTGAATCCTTCGAAGCCACCAGCCCTGACGCCGACAAAGCGCCGCAAGTGAAATTCTGATGGCCCTCGGGCAGCGCGTGCTACGAGGCGCGCTGCTGTGGCTGGGGCTGGTGAGTGGCGCCGTACTGGCGCAACCCTCAGGTTCAACACCCATGGATGGGGTGCCGTTGCGTGCGACGCAGCCCTCTGTCCAGGTCGGGCCTGCACCGGCCACGGCCACGGCGACAGCGGCACCGATTGCAAGCCTGTTCCCCCCGTTGACCGGGCGTGTGGTGGACACCGCCCAGTTGCTGACGCCTTCGGCGCAGGTCTACCTGACGCAGATGCTCGAACGGCTTGAACAAAGCACCAGCGACCAGGTGGTGGTGGTCACGGTGCCGAGCCTGGGCGGCTACAGCATCGAGGAGTTCGGCCTGCAACTGGGCCGGCACTGGGGCATCGGCCGCAAGGACAGGAACAACGGTGTCCTGCTGCTGGTGGCCAAGGACGAGCGCCAGGTGCGGATCGAGGTGGGCTACGGGCTGGAAGGGCGGATCGACGATATCTGGGCGCACCTGATCATCAACGACTCGATCATTCCGTACTTCAAGGATGAGCTGTACTCCTCCGGGATCATTACCGGCACCACCTCCATCGTGCGTCTGCTGGAGCCCAACAGCACGCGGATGCTGGAGCATCGCTGGGTGGTGCAGAGCTGGTACCAGCAGATCGAATGGCTGTGGTGGTTCAAGCTGGTGTTTTTCTCGGTGTTCGTCGGCGTGCCGCTGGTCGGGCTCTTGCTCTACACGCGCGACGACGGTGAAGCGGCAAGCGCCGGGCGGCGCGACACCGGCGATGACTCGTCCAGGCGCGAGCCCAGGGCCGAGCGCGACAGCAGTGCGAGCAGCGGTTCATTCGACTGGTTCGACTCCAGCAGCTCCAGCTCCAGCTCCAGTTCCAGCTCGGATTCGGACAGTTTCAGGGGCGGCGGTGGCAGTTTTGGCGGTGGCGGGGCGTCTGGCAGTTGGTAGTACACGCGGACAAACATTAAGGATGAGGTGCTGATGCGACTCTATAAAATCGGTCTGGTGCTGTTGCTCTGGGTCTTCGCGGTCTCGGCCCAGGCCGAACTCAGGTTCCCGGCCCTGACTGGGCGGGTGGTGGACGACGCGCAGATGATCGAGCCGAGCGTCCGCGCCCAGCTGACTCGGCAACTGCAAGCCCACGAACAGGCCACCAGCGAACAGTTGGTGGTGGTGACCCTGCCGGACCTGCAAGGCGCCAGCATCGAGGACTACGGCTACCAGTTGGGGCGCCACTGGGGCATCGGCCAGAAGGACAAGAACAACGGCGCGCTGCTGATCGTCGCTCGGGACGAGCGCAAGCTGCGCATCGAAGTGGGCTACGGCCTGGAGGAGCGCCTGACCGACGCCCAGGCCTCGGTGATCATCAACCAGGTGATCACCCCGGCGTTCAAGACCGGGCAGTTCAGCAAGGGCATCAGCGACGGGGTTTCGGCCATGCTCCTGGTGCTCGGCGGCACGCCGCTGGACGAGCCGGCCACGGCCTACGACAGCGGCGGCCAGAGCAGCGACCAGGAGGATTTTGTCCAGCGTCACCCGTGGCTGTTCCTCTTCATGGTGCTGCTGTTCATCCTGGTGGTGATGGTGGCGCAGGCGCTCGGTTTCATCACCACCACCAGCGGTCGTGGCGGTGGTGGGGGTGGTTTCGGCGGTGGCGGTTTTGGTGGTGGGTCCGGCGGTGGCGGCTTCAGCGGTGGCGGCGGCAGTTTTGGCGGCGGCGGTTCCTCCGGCGGCTGGTAACTCAAAATAAGAAGCGGAAATCCAACGACATGGCATTACTCAGTGAATACGAACAACGGCAAGTGGCCGAAGCCATTGCCCGGGTGGAGCAGCAGACCGACGCCGAACTGGTGACAGTGCTGGCCGCCCGGGCCGACGACTACGCCTATATCCCGCTGCTCTGGGCCAGCCTGCTGGCGCTGGTGGTGCCGGGGCTGGTGCACTACGCCACCGGCTGGCTGAACATGCACCTGTTGCTGCTGGCGCAATGGGCGACCTTCATCGTGCTGTGCCTGGTGTTTCGCCTGCCGCGGATCACCACCCGGCTGATCCCGCGCTCGGTACGTCACTGGCGGGCCTCCAACCTGGCCCGGCGCCAGTTCCTCGAACAGAACCTGCACCACACCGTGGGCGGCACCGGGGTGCTGATCTTTGTCAGCGAAGCCGAGCGCTACGTGGAAATCCTCGTGGACGAAGGCATTTCCAAGCGTCTGGATAACAAGCAGTGGAACGGTATCGTGCGCAACTTTACCCAGCAGGTCCGGCAGGGCCAGACCCTGCAGGGCTTCCTCGACTGCATTGAGGCCAGCGGCGAACTGCTCAAGGCCCATGTGCCCCTGACCCAGGTGCGCAATGAATTGCCCAACCGCCTGGTGGTGCTCAACTGAGCCCCTTGGGGGCCGGCTTGCCGGCCCATGGCCCCTGAGCCTCGCACTGCCCTGGGGAGACGATTTTTTTACCGTCGGGTGAATAACTCCGTGCCCCGACGGGGTTTGCTCCCTAAAATACCCGCCACTCCCTGATTCACACCCCGCATCGCCCGAGGCACCTGCCCCCATGTCTGTGACCGCACCTTCCGCCCGCTCCGCGCCGGATCATCATGCCCAGTTCCTGCAATTGCTCGACACCAGCCTTGCGCAAAACGCCTTTATCAAGCTGGTACTGGCCAAGCACGTGGGCCCGGAGGCGGACCTGCAACGCCTGATCATCAAGCAACTGACGGTCAAGGAGCAGCCGTGCCTGTCCTTCGTCTATCGCTACAAGACCCGGGACATCACCAAGAACTTCTCCCTGGACGAAGGCACCGCCGCCATCGCTGGGCTGCTGCCGGCTGCGTTCAAGAATGCCCACCTGCTGACCCTGACCGACGAAGTGCAGCTCGAATACAGCAAGAAGGGCAAGAGTTCGCTGTTCAAGGGCAAGCCGCAAACCCAGCGCGATGTGCCGTCCGCCGAGCACAACCGCGAGAAGAACCGCTTTCTCGACCTGAGCCGGCCTTTCCTGGCCGATCTTGGGGTGACCAACAAGCAGCACGAACTGATCCCGGCCATGTCGCGCAAGTGGAAGCAGATCAACAAGTTCATCGAGGTCTTCAGCCACGCCCTGGGCAGCTCGCCGATCAAGCTCGATCAGCCGGTGCGGGTCGCGGACTTCGGCTCCGGCAAGGGCTACCTGACGTTCGCCATCCACGATTACCTGCGCAACACCCTCAAGGCCGAGGGCGAAGTCACCGGCGTCGAATTGCGCGAGGACATGGTGACCCTGTGCAACGCCGCGGCGCAGCGCCTGGAACACCCGGGCCTGGTGTTCAAGTGCGGTGACGTGCGCAGCGTAGCCCCCAGCCAGCTGGACGTGATGATCGCCCTGCATGCCTGCGACATCGCCACCGACTACGCGATTCACACCGGCATCCGCTCCGGCGCGGCGATCATCATGTGCTCGCCGTGCTGCCACAAGCAGATCCGCCAGCAGATCCAGAGCCCGGCGCTGCTCAAGCCGATGCTGCAATACGGTCTGCACCTGGGACAGCAGGCGGAGATGGTCACGGACAGCCTGCGGGCGCTGTTCCTCGAAGCCTGTGGTTATGAAACCAAGGTCTTCGAGTTCATCTCCCTGGAGCACACCAACAAGAACAAGATGATCCTGGCGGTCAAGCGCGCCGAGCCGGTTGACCCGACCCAGTTGCTGGCCAGGATCGAAGAACTCAAGGCCTTCTACCAGATCAGCGAACACTGCCTGGAAACCCTGCTCAAGGCCGATGGCTATCTCGGCTGAGGGTTGGTCAGCGGCGTGGGCAGCGGGGCGGCCGGGCGCACCGCGGTCTTGCGCCCCACGACCACGGTGAGGATCACGCCCACCGCGAACACCCAGGTAATGGGCTGCACCTGTTCATCAAAGAACAGCGCGGAAAAGGCGATGGTGAAGAAAATCTGCAATAGCTGGATCTGGCTCACTCGGGCAATTCCGCCCATGGCCAGCCCGGCATACCAGGCGAAAAAACCCAGGAACTGCGAGAACAGCGCAACGTAGCCGAAGGCCCACCAGGTCCTCATGGAAATCGCTCCCTGGTGCTGCGCCGCCAGGTACCACACCGGGCCGATCAGCAGCGGCGTGGACAGCACCAGGGCCCAGCAGATCACCTGCCAGCCACCCATCTCCCGCGCCAGCCGGCCACCTTCGGCATAACCCAGGCCGCCCACCGCAATCGCCCCGAGCATCAGCACATCACCGGCCTGGATGCTGCCCGCGCCACTGAGCAGCGCATAACCCAGCACCAGCGCACTGCCCAGGGCGGCGCAAGCCCAGAAGGCCTTCGACGGCCGTTCGTGGGACAGCCACGCCGCATACAGCGCCACGCACAACGGTTGCAGGCCATTGACCAGGGCGCCGTGGGACGCGGGCAGGGTCTGCATGGCCCAGGCCGAAAGCACCGGAAAGCCGAGGATTACCCCGAGAATCACCACGCTCAGGCCTTTGACCTGTTTCCAGGTCGGCCACTTCTCCCGGTGCCAGAGCAGCAGCAAGGCCGCCGGGATCGCCGCGAACAGCGCGCGGCCCAGGCCGTTGAGCAAGGGGTGCATCTGCTCCACCACGATCCGGGTGAAGGGCAGGGTCAGGCTGAAAATGATGACACCCAGCAGGCCGAGGGCCATGCCGGTGTTTTCGCGCGAGGACATGAGGGGCTACCAGAATTCGTACAGGGACACAGGAGCTTGCATCTAGCCATAAAGCCGGCCGGTGCGGCTGTTACAGCTGGCGGCAGAGTTGTCCGTACAGTTGGAGGGGGCAGTTGCAGGCCACAGGCTGCAAGGCGTCCACTTACCGCTTGAAGCTTACCGCTGTAGTACCGGGTTATTACCCGGCCCGCGGGAATGGGGCTACCTTGAGTACTCCTTCTGCCCATGTATTTCCCTGATAGGAGTCCACTCCATGGCCGCGAAAAAGATCCTCATGCTGGTTGGCGATTACGTCGAAGACTACGAAGCGATGGTGCCGTTCCAGGCCCTGCTGATGGTCGGCCACCAGGTGCACGCGGTGTGCCCCGACAAGAGCGCCGGGCAGACCGTGCGCACGGCGATCCATGACTTCGAGGGCGACCAGACCTACAGTGAGAAACCGGGTCACCTGTTTACCCTCAACCACGACTTCGCCCAGGTCAGCTCCGCTGATTACGACGCCCTGCTGATCCCCGGCGGACGTGCTCCGGAATACCTGCGGCTGAACGAAAAGGTCCTGCAACTGGTCAAGGAATTCGACCAGGCCGGCAAGCCGATTGCCGCGGTGTGCCATGGCGCGCAACTGCTGGCGGCGGCGGGCATTCTCGAAGGCCGCGAGTGCAGCGCCTACCCGGCCTGTGCCCCGGAAGTGCGGCTGGCCGGTGGCACCTACATCGATATCCCGGTGACCGAAGGCCACGTCCAGGGCAATCTGGCCACCGCTCCGGCCTGGCCGGCGCACCCCAGCTGGCTGGCGGGTTTCCTCGGCCTGTTGGGCACCCAAATCACCCTGTAAGCGAGGACCACGCCATGTGCGAGCTGTACGTCAAGGCCGACCCGATTCTCTACGAATCCCGTTCCCGCTCGCTGCGCATCTGTGGCGTGGTCACCACCTTGCGCCTGGAAAACCAGTTCTGGGACATCCTCAGCGAAATTGCCGAAGTGGACGGCATGACCACCAACCAGCTGATCGCCAAACTCTATGAAGAGGTCATGGACTATCGCGGCGAAGTGGTGAACTTCGCCTCCTTCCTGCGGGTCAGCTGCACCCGTTACCTGAGCCAGCGCCGCACCACCGCCCCCGATCTCAGCCTGGTGCGGCGCAACGCACTGTAGCCGCTGCCGCAGGCTGCGAACGGCCCGCAGGGACGCGGGGTTCTGCAGGCCGCCGGAGGTTTGGCGGGCGATCGCCAAGCAAGGTCCTGCGGACCTTTGCGCAGCCTCGCGAGCTCGGCAGCGGCTACAGGGTCGATGCCGGGTCGGGATTTGTGTAGCCGCTGCCGCAGGCTGCGAACGGCCCGCAGGGACGCGGGGGTCTGCAGGCCGCCGGAGGTTTGGCGGGCTATCGCCAAGCAAGGTCCTGCGGACCTTTGCGCAGCCTCGCGGGCTCGGCAGCGGCTACAGGGTCGATGCCGGGTCGGGATTTGTGTAGCCGCTGCCGCAGGCTGCGAACGGCCCGCAGGGGCGCGGGGGGCTGAAGGCCGCCGGAGGTTTGGCGGGCGATCGCCAAGCAAGGTCCTGCGGACCTTTGCGCAGCCTCGCGGGCTCGGCAGCGGCTACAGGCTGATTTTGCTGAGGAAGCCAGGTGGTTCCGGTTCCGGGAGCACCGACAGCACTTTGAGGCGTTGCAGGTGTTCGCGAAGGTTCAGGGCCGCGGCAAAGGCTGAGGGCTAGAGCCCCAGGCGTGCCAGCTGGCGCAGGTCGGCGATCACCGCCGGGTTGCCGCCTTCGAGCACATCCAGGCGCATCTGCGCGATCAGCGATTTCAGCAGCTCGGTCTGGGTCATACGGGTGGCTTGCAGCAGGCGCGCGAGATCCTCGGCCACATAGTGGTTGACCTTCAGCGACAGGCGTTTCATGGCCGGCACGGCCGGCAACTGGCGGGCCTCGGCCTGTTCGGCCAGGTACGCGGCGAAGCCCTCATGCACCTGCTCCAGGGAAGAGGACGGAGGAGCGCTGAAGTAGTAGCTGAAGAACAGTTTGCGCATCTGCACCCCGGCGTCTTCGGCCACCGAGTGCATCGCCGCATCCAGCACATCGAGGTAGACCGCCGGCAGCCGCGCCTCGATGGAGGTCAATGACTGCTTGCGGGCTTCCTTGATCGCCGGCGTCGACTGGGGCGGGATGGCCACCACCGTGGCGCACAGGTCGCAGACCCCCACCAGGACCTCCCGGGCCTGGCCGTTGCCGTCGCTGAAAGGGACGTCGCGGCGGGTGTAGGTGATGCCCACGACCTGTTGGCAATGCTCACAAAGCGCCTTGCCCCGGTCGCCCTGCAGATAGAGTTTCATGGGTTGCCCTCATCGGTGAACGCTGATGAACCAGGTTTCTGGCTCGATAAAGTAGAACTTGATGTACCAGCCCGCCTTCTTCGGCACATGGATGGCAAGGTCCGGGACGCTGTGGTGGGCACTGCAATGGTGGTCGGAGCCCTTGCAGGCGCCGATGACCTCGATCAGTTGGCCAGCCGAAACCTCGCCAGTGGCCAGCAGGTTCTTGACCTCGATTGAACCGCGCGCGGCATGCACATAGTTGCCGCTTTGTAGTGCATTGATCAGGTCCCGCCTGACCTTCCTGAAGCCTCTGTCCATGATGCGTTCTTGGTTGTACGACAGTCGTCGTACATAATCAATGGGACGTTGACTGAAAGCGCTCAACGGCCTTTCAGCGGTGTTCAGGGGGGAGTCGATCTTAGCCCGGCAAGCGCGGGCGGCAGGGCCGGGCTAACGGCTTGCAATACATCGGTGATGGCCAACGGCTGGCCTGCTGCGGTGCGTCCGATGCACCGCAGCCAGTGGCCGTCAGAAGAAGCGGGTCACGCTGATCTTGGCGTTGCGCCCGACGCTGTAGGCGTTGTCGCCGCTGAGGGCCGGGCGGTAGTCGCGGTTGAACATGTTATCCAGGGTGAAGTTGACTTCGGTGCCCTTGAGATAGGCCTGCTGGGGCTTCCAGTTGGCGAACAGGCCCTGCACGTTGTAGCGATCATTGCCGTACTGGTCCCAGTAGGAATCACCCAGGCTACTGGCCGGGCCGCTGGGGTATTTGTCGCTGGGCAGGCGGTCGGTCTGGCGCACCCACTGGCCCTGCCAGCCGACTTGGGCATCCCACTGGGGAATCTTCACTCCCAGGGTCGCCACCCATTTGCGCGGCGGAATGTCCCGGGCCCAGACGTTCGGCCCCCAGGGGTTGGTGTAGGCGCCTTGGTGCTTGCCGGTGATCCAGGAGTAGGACAGTGCGCCGAACAGGTAGCTGGAGTCGTAGTAGCTCTCGACTTCAAAGCCCTTGATGGTCAGGTCGCCGATGTTGCGATACACCGACATCGGCGACTCCTTGCACACCTGGGCGATGCTCTTGCCGGTGCTCAGTTGTTCCGCGCAGCCGATGCCGGTGGCCTTGAGGATCTCGTTGCTGATCTTGTTCTGGAACACCGTGGTGCGGATCTGCACGTTGTCGTTGTCGGTCAGCACCTTGGAGAAGTTGTGGAGGGTCCCCGCGCGCAAAGCGGTGATGCGCTCCGGGTCCAGGTTGCGGCTGGTGGCCGAGCGCGTGCTGCCGGGGGCCTGGACCTCGTACTGCTCGTCGATTACCGGTGCGCGCCAGGTCTTGCTGTAGTCGGCGAACAGCGCCAGGTTCGGATTGACGTTCCAGAACGCCGAGAGGCGCGGCGACCAGCCGGTGTAGGTCTTGTCGCCGTAGTCATGGCCGTCCTTGGGGCTGGTGCTGTTGTACAGCGGCGCGTCGTTTTGCTCGCCACGGTTGCGCACATGGTCGTAGCGCAGCGATGGAGTCAGGGTGAAGTCCCCCAGGGTTATCGCGTCCTGGATGTAGAAGGCGTTGTTGTCGACCTTGCCGTGGGGCATGAAGCCCGGTTGGTAGTGGCCGTAGTTGTATTTGGGCACTTCATAGGTCTTGCCCGGCATCCACATGTCCACCTCACGGGTGTGCTTGCGGATCTGCGCACCTGTGGTGAAGGCGTGTTCCAGGGGACCGGTGCTGAAGCGGCTGATGTTGGTCACTTCGAGGATCTTGTCCTCGTAGCCCACGGTGATCTTGCGCCCGCCAGTGACCGGTTGATAGAAGGCGGTCGGGCCGCGCTCGTCGGTCTGGTCGGTCTTGGAGTTGGAGTACTGGACCTTGAGGTCGACCCAGGGGTTGTCCACCGGCTGGTACTCGTACTTGGTCAGCCAGGTGGTGTCGATGGTGTTGCGCTGGGCCAGGTAGCGCTTGGTGGCGCCGTCATAACCGTACTTGTCGATGTTGGCCTTGCTGGGCGGCGCTGGGTAGGTCTTGGCCGAGAAGGGCGCCCAGATGTCGCTGTTGGAGCGCATGTAGCTGAATCCCAGGCGATGCTCGTCGGTCAGTTGCATGTTGAACTTGTAGAGTTCGCCATCCAGGTCCTGAGCGGTGTTGGGCTGGCGCTTGGGGTTGATCAGGTACTCGTTGCGCGGATCGGGAATGGAGCTGGCCAGCTTCATGTCGTCGCCGTCGCGCTTGGTCCAGTAGGCCAGAGCGTCGAAGCGATGGTCATCGGAACGGCCATACACGGCCGAGGTGTAGGCCTGTTGATGGTCGTTGCTGCTGTAGCCGTACTTGACCATGGCGCCGACATTGCGCCCGTCCTGCAACAGGTCCGGGGCATCCTTGGTCTCGGTGTGCACGGTGCCGCCGAAACCGCCGTTGCCGGTCTTCGGCGAGTGCGGGCCTTTCTCCACTTCAACCCGCCGGATCAGTTCCGGCTCGATGAAAATCACTCCCTGCTGGTAGCGCTCGAAGCCGCTCTTGGTGGCGCCGTCGACGGTGATCGGCACGTCTTCGGCATCCCCCAGGCCCCAGATATTGATGGTCTGGCCGCCGGGTTTCAGCGAGCCGCCCAGGCTGACCCCGGGCAGGGTGTCGATCAGGCTGACCACGTTGTTGGACTGATGGCGATCGATTTCCGCCTGGTTCAGGGTCGAGCGGCCAACGCTGGCGGCGTCCACCTCGGTGCCGTTGCCGATCACGCTCATGGCCCCCAACTGCAGGGCCGAACCGCTGCTGAGGCTGGTCTCGGCAGGGCGCACGATGTAGGTGTTGTCGACCTTCATCAGATTGAACTGGCCGTTCTGCAGCAGGGTGCGGATCGCCTCTTCCGGGCTGTAGTCGCCTTGCAGGGCCGGGGCCTTGGCATTGCGCAGCAGTTGTTCATCGAACAGCAGCTGGATTTTCGCCTGCTGGGCGATCTGGCTCAGGGAGGCGGCCAGAGGTTGCGCCGGCAACTGGAAATGCAGCGGCCCGGCATGGGCCTGCAGGCTGAATGCCAGGCAGGCGGCGAGCAGGGTCGGGCGGGTACGGACTAACGGAACAGGCAAGAACGCGCGAAACATGACTTCCCCCAGAGCGGCTTAAAGGCCAAAAAGGCGCTGCGGACAGATCGCAGACAGGAGGAAGACGCGGCAGTGAAAAAAAACCTCATATGCGAATGCAAAATATTCTCATATAAAAAATTAGCGGGCTTCGATCTTCAGCTGACCGTTGGCCTGGACCCGGGTTTTCACCGGGATCAGGGCCGGTAGAGCCTTGACCAGGGCATCCGGATCGTTGACGTCGAGGTTGCCGGAAACCTTGTAGGCACCCAGCGGGCCCTCGGCCAGTTGTACCGGTTGCTGGCGGTACAGGTTCAACTCGTCCACCAGACTGGCCAGGTCGCGGTTGCGAAAGGCCAGGCGCCCGCTGCGCCAGTCGGCCACCTCGTCGCGGTCCAGGGTCTGTTGGCGCAAGGTGCCTTTTTGCAGGTCATAGGTGGCCTGTTGCCGAGCGCCCAGCAGGGTCAGCTCCCCGGGCTTGCCGTCCGGGCTGAAGGCCACCTGGCCGTGGGCCACGCTGACCACCAGTTGGCGCTGGCCGCGCCGCACGTCGAAAGCGGTGCCCACCACCCGGACCTTGGCCTCGCCGCTGTGCACCCACAGCGGACGCTCCTTGTCGGCGGCGACTTCCAGGTACAGCTGGCCCGCCTGCAAGTAGATGTTGCGCTGATGGGCGCTGAAATCGACGCTCACCTGGGTATTGGCATTGACGTACAAAGTGCTGCCGTCCGGCAGCTTGAAGGCTCGCGCTCCCTGTTCCTGGGCCGCGATCTGCTGCCGGTAGGGGGCCTGGGGCGTGCCCAGGTTGGCCGCCAGTACCGCGCACAGCAAAGCAGCGGCCACTGCCAGGGCCGGGCGCCAGAGCGGCGCCTTGCGCCGGGGGAGTGGCACTGGGCGGCTCAGTTGTTGCAGCTGCGCCAGGTCGTCCCACAGCTCCTCGAATTCGGCGTAGGCCCGGGCATGGGCCGGTTCACTGACCCAGCTCTCGAAGGCCTTGCGCGTGGCACGATCCGGATCATTGCGGTTACGGGCGAACCAGCTGGCGGCCTGGGCATCGATCTGCTCGCTGTCGAGGTCGTCGTGAGTGCCGGGAAAGCGGGTCATTCAGGCTGCTCCTTGCCATTTTCTCGTTGTAGGTGCTGCTTGCAGTGCAGCAGGGCAAAGGCGATGTGTTTCTCCACCATGCTCACGGAAATCCCCATGCGTTCGGCGATCTGCGCCTGGCTCAGCCCTTCGAAGCGGTGCAGCATAAGGGCTTCGCGGCGGCGCGGCGAGAGTTGAGCGAGGACTTCTTTCAATTGTTCCAGGCGTTGCAGGCGCTGGGCGGCGGGCAGCGGCTCGTGCTGTTCGTCGGCCAGGGGCTCGCTGTCGAAATTTTCCTCGTGGCGGGCCTCGTGGTGCACCTTGGAGCGCACTTGCTGGCGCCGCCAATGATCGCGCAACAGATTGCGCGCCATCTGGAACAGGAAGGCCCGGGGCTGCTCGACCTGGGCCCGATCACGGTAATCGAGCCATTGGGTGAACACGTCCTGGGTCATGTCCGCCGCGTCGCTGGCGTTGTCCGTGCGTTTACGCAGGAAATGCAGGATGTCCGCATAGAACCCGCGAACAGAGTCCGCCGACGCAGAGTCGGTCTTGGAGCGAGACATGGATATCCTTCTTGACGACGCGGTGAGCACAAGGTCGCGAATGATATCGAGAATTATTGCTATTTGTCACTTGAGCAGATTGACGATCAACCGGCACCGCCTACGCGTCCGAAATACCCCTCTTCGCAGGAGCGGGCCTGCAGCGAAGGCGACCTTGCGAGCGATGCCAGGCTTGCGGCCTCTTCGCCGGCAAGCCGGCTCCTACAAGGGGAAGCAGGCCTGTAGGAGCTGGCGTGCCAGCGAAAGCCCCCACTAAGGCTCAGATCACGAAAAAACCGTGGGTGCCGTCGCGCCGCAGTTGTTCTACCAGACCAAACTCCCAGTCCAGGTAACCCTGCATGGCTTCCCTGGGGTTGTCGGTGCCCTCATAGGGCCGGCGGTAGCGGTCGATCCGTGGCGCGGCCAGTTGCTGGCGGCTTTCCTCCAAGGGCAGGCCGGCGTCGATCCAGGCCGCGGTGCCACCGCTCAGGAGAAACACCGGACGCTGGGTCAGGGCCTGCAATTGCGGCACCACAAAGCGCGCCAGCAGACTGCTGCCGCAGGTCAGGACAAACCGCTCGGGCTGGGGCAACCGGGCCAGGGATTCCTGCAGTTGGCTGGGCAGGGCCCACCAGGCGCCGGGGATATGACGTTGCACGTAGTTGGCGCTGGCGGTGAAATCCAGGACCAGGGTGCCGGGTTTCTCTAGCCAGGCGGCGAGGGTCCGAGGGCTGATTTCTTCGGCCGGCGAGGTATCCGGCAGCGGCGCCTGCCAGGGACCGCGCACGCTGAAGTCGCTGTCGCGCAGGCCGTCGAGCACTGCCACCTGCCAGCCCATCTGGGCCAGCCAGGACGCGCTCATGTTGGCGCGCACGCCGTCGTTGTCCACCAGCACCAGGCGCGCACCGCGAACGCTGGCGAAGTGATCGGTTTCCTGCACCAGTTGTCCCCCGGGCGTGGAGCGAGCTCCCGGCAGGTGTCCGGCGGCGAATTCCTCCGGAGTACGTACATCGAACAGATAGCTGGTGCGCTTGGGATCGGCTTGCCAGCGCCGCCATTGGGCGAGGTCAATGCGTGCCACGTCAGCCCGATCCGCGACCGCCCGCGCTGCTGTTTGCGCCTGCGCCCGCTGGTCCTCATTCACCGCCTTGAACCGGCGGCTCTGGCCGTGCTCCAGTTTCTGTCCGGCCAGGGTCCAGCCGATGGTGCCGTTACGCAGTGCCGCCACCGGATTGGGAATGCCGGCGTTCACCAGGGACTGTGTGCCGATGATGCTGCGGGTGCGTCCGGCACAGTTGACCACCACTCGGGTGCGTGGATCGGGGGCCAGCTCACGCACCCGCAGCACCAGTTCGGCGCCGGGCACGCTGGTGCTGCCGGGGATGCTCATGGTCTGGTACTCGTCGAAGCGCCGGGCATCCAGTACCACCAGGTCGGCCTCTTGGTCGAGCAGCGCCTGGAGTTCTTCGGCGGCCAGGGATGGGGTATGACGTTCGGCTTCCACCAGTTCGCCAAAGGATTTGCTGGGGACGTTGACGTCCTTGAACAACTCGCCACCGGCGGCGCGCCAGCCCTCCAGGCCGCCTTCGAGCAGGGCGACGTCGCGGTAGCCCAGTTGCCCCAGGCGGGTCGCGGCGCGCTGGGCCAGCCCTTCGCCCTGGTCATAGAGGGTGATCGGGGTGTCGCGCCGGGGGATGCGCGCGTAGACCTCCAGCTCCAGTTTCGACAGCGGGATATTGGCCGCGAACAGCGGGTGGGCTTCGGCGAAGGGCGCCTCTTCGCGGACATCGATCAGCGCCAGTTCCTGGCACTCGAGCAGGGCCTGACGGATCTGCGCCGGGCTGCGGGTAGGGAAATCGGTCATTGCAGGGGCTCCTTCGACAAGTCCCAGAGGTTAGGCAGCAAGCGGTTGGAATAACCGGAGACAAAGGGCTTCTCGTGACCTTCGGCGGTGTACACGGCCCGTCGTACCGCGCCGATGTTGGCGCCGTACACATGGATGCTGATGGACACCCGGTCGGCGTAGGCGTTGCTCACCTGATGGATGTCGCCAATGCGCGGCGACACCGCCTCCACTTGCCCCGGTACCAGGCGAATCGGAGCCCCCGCAGGTTGCAGGCGGCCGTCCGCCAGGCGTTCGAACCCCTGGGAGTCTTCGGCGCCGCGGAGCATGCCGATCAGCCCCCAGACCCGGTGATCGTGGATCGGCGTGCGCTGCCCCGGACCCCAGACAAAGCTGACGATGGAGAAGCGCTGGCGCGAGTCGGCATGCAGCAGGAATTGCTGGTAGCGCTGCGGGTCCGGCTGGGCGAAATCATCGGGCAGCCAGTCGTCCTGGCTCACCAGGCGCTGCAGCAGGTCGGCGCCGTGCTCCAGTATTCGGGCCTCGTCGGGATGGCCGTCCAGCAGCTCGGCCAGGGCGGCGATGAAGTCCCGCAGGCGGGCGAAGTTGGGTGTATCGATAGCGACTGTTGCGGCGTTGTGGGGCATGGGCTCCCTCCGTGGACACAAGGCAAATGACGCGAACTACACGGGCGAGCTAAAAGGTATTATTCTTCTCGAACATTTTTCCAGTCATTTATTATGCGAAAAAAGAATGAAGATAGATGATCTGAACGCGTTCGTGGCGGTGATCCGCTGCCAGACCATCAGCCAAGCGGCCGATGCCCTGCAATTGACCCAGCCGGCCATCACCCGCCGGGTGCAGAATTTCGAGGAAGCCCTGGGGGTGGAGTTGCTGGACCGCAACACCAAGCCGCTCAAGCCCACCAGCATGGGCTTGCGGGTTTACGGCCAGTGCCTGGAAGTGCTGCGCAGCATCGATGCCCTGAACGAGCTGGTGGCCAATGACGGCGCCCCCAGCGGCGCCTTGCGCATTGGCGTGCCGCAGACCATTGGCGACGTGGTGCTGCTGGATGCCCTGAGCCAGCTGAAGAACCTCTATCCGCAGTTGCAGACCTCGGTGGCCACCGGCTGGGGCAGCCACCTGCTGAGCAAGGTCGAGAACGGTGAGCTGGACGTGGTGGCCGCGCTGTTTCCCGCCGGCAAGGTGTTCCCCGAAGGGGTGGTGGGGCGCTCCCTGGGCAGCATGAACCTGGTGGTGGTGGCGGCCAAGGGCGAGGTGCGCAAGCGCTCGTGCAAGCTGGCCGACTGTTACCAGCGCGGCTGGGTGTTGAATCCCGATGGCTGCGGTTTCCGGGCCGGCCTGCAACGAGCGTTGAGCGCCCAGGGCCTGACCTTGCAGATCAACCTGGAAACCTTCGGCACCGAGCTGCAACTGGGGCTGATCGCCAATGGCCTGGGCTACGGTCTGGTGCCGCTGCCGCTGCTGGAAAACAGCAGCCACCGGGACAAGCTGGAGATCGTCCCGGTCAGCGACTTCAAGCCGGTGATCGACCTGTGGCTGATCCACCCGCGCTTCCTCGGCAACCTGCAGGAGCCGGTGAGTCTGTTCGGCGAAATGGTCGCCGCTCGCGTCGGCTAGCCGCGGGGGCGGCACAAATCGGCGGTAGGAGCTGGCTTGCCAGCGAAGGTGCCGGCAAAGGCGGCACAAGGCTCTACGGCCTTTTCGCCGGCAAGCCGACGTCTACGGGTTTATCCTTTGTTTGCATATATATCTATTTGCTGAATGCAATTTTTGTATATTAAGTTAGAACCAAAACGAATTTCACGGACGTTTTTTATGTAGTTAGCATGGGGCTCGAACGCGCTGAAATAGGGATGTTGAAATGCCTGCGCAAGCCCCGCTCTCCTTGTATTCCCGCTGGACCGAGCGCCCCGGAGTGAAGTTCCTCGGCAATCTGTCGCTGCGCCTGATCAGCCCGCTGTTGTTGCTGCTGCTCTGGGAACTGGCTTCCCGCAGCGGGCTGTTGCCGGCGCGGATCATCGCCGCCCCCAGCACCATCGGCGACACCCTGTGGCAGATGCTCGGCAGTGGCGAGCTGGGCGGGCATCTGTGGGTGTCCCTCCAGCGCGCCCTCAGCGGCCTGGCCATCGGCGTCAGCCTGGGCACTGTCCTGGCCCTGGTGGCGGGGCTGTCGCGGCGCGGCGAGATCGCCATCGACTCGCCGATGCAGATGCTGCGCACCCTGCCGTTCCTGGCCATCGTGCCGCTGTTCATTCTCTGGTTCGGCGTGGGCGAGACGCCGAAGATCGCCCTGATTGCCCTGGGCACCACTTTTCCCATCTACCTGACGCTGTTTTCCGGCATCCGCAGCCTGGACCCCAAGCTGCTGGAGGCGGCAACCCTGCTCGGCCTCAAGCGCTGGGAACTGATCGTCCACGTGATCCTGCCCGGGGCCTTGCCGGCGTTCTTCGTCGGCCTGCGCTATGCCTTCGGCATCAGTTGGCTGGGGCTGGTGGTGGTGGAGCAGATCAACGCCAGCGCCGGCATCGGCTACCTGGTCAACGACGCCCGGGACTTCATGCGCACCGATGTGATCGTCATCTGCCTCCTGGTTTACAGCGTGCTCGGCCTGGGCATCGACGGGCTGGTGCGCGGCCTCGAACGTTGCGCCCTGGCCTGGCGCCCGACCTTTATCAGGAACTGACCATGACTGTGTTATTGCCCCAGCCGGGCCCCGTGCGCGCCGCCGTCGAATGCCGTGGGGTGACCCGACGTTTTGCCGGGCAGGCGGTACTCGACAGCCTGGACCTGAACATCGCTCCGGGGGAGTTCGTCGCCCTGCTGGGCAGCAGCGGGTCGGGCAAGACCACCTTGCTGCGGGCCCTGGCCGGGCTGGAACCCATCGATGAGGGCCGGTTACAGGTGCCTTCGGCCATGGCCGCAGTGTTCCAGGAACCACGCTTGATGCCCTGGAAGCGCGTGTGGCGCAACGTTGCCCTGGGCGTGCGCGGGGCTGGGGGCCGTGAGCGGGCCGAGGCGGCGCTGGCCGAAGTCGGGCTGGCCCATCGATTGGGCGCCTGGCCCGGCACCCTGTCCGGCGGCGAGGCCCAGCGCGTGGCCCTGGCCCGGGCCCTGGTGCGCGAGCCGCAGCTGTTGCTGCTGGATGAACCCTTCGCCGCCCTCGACGCCCTGACCCGGATTCGCATGCATCAACTGATCATCCGCCTGTGGCGGGCGCACACCCCGGCGGTGCTGCTGGTGACCCACGATGTCGACGAGGCGCTGCTGCTGGCCGACCGGGTGCTGGTGCTGGCCAACGGGCAAATCGCCGAACAACTGCCGATCCGCCTGCCGCGTCCGCGCCAGGTGTCCGCCCCGGGGTTCCAGCCGCTGCGTGCGCGGTTGCTGCAACTGCTGGGCGTGGAAACCGAGGCCGAGCCGGCCGTCGACATCTCCCACCCCTTGAGCAGGACTGCCAGCCGATGAGCCTTTCCAGCGTGCAACCGTCTTCGTCCGTGTCCCGTCGCGTCCCTGATCCGGACTCCAGCGAGTTCGCCGACCTGCTGCAGCAGTTGAGCGAGGAGTTCGCCGCCACCGCGGCCCATTACGATCGCCACAGCGAGTTTCCCCACGCTAACCTGCAGCGCCTGCACCAGCATGGCCTGCTGGCCCTGACCGTGCCCCGGGCCCTGGGTGGCAGCGAGGCGACCCTGGCCCAGGCGCGGCGGGTGATCGGCGCCGTGGCCCGGGGCGAACCTTCCACCGCGCTGGTGCTGGTGATGCAGTATCTGCAGCACACCCGCCTGCAACAGAACAGCGCCTGGCCCCTGCACCTGCGCCAGCGCGTGGCGCGCGAGGCGGTGCAAGAGGGCGCCCTGATCAATGCGCTGCGGGTCGAGCCGGACCTCGGCACCCCGGCCCGTGGCGGTTTGCCCGCGACCCTGGCGCAGCGGGTCGAAGGTGGCTGGCGGCTCAATGGGCGCAAGATCTACTCCACCGGCATTCCCGGGCTGACCTGGCTGGCGGTCTGGGCTCGTAGCGACGATGCCGAGCCGCAGGTGGGCACCTGGCTGGTGCACCGCGACAGCCCCGGCATCCGCGTCGAGGAAACCTGGGACCACCTGGGCATGCGCGCCACCGGCAGCCACGACGTGATCTTCGACGACGTGTTCGTGCCCCTGGAGCAGGCGGTGGACATCCAGCCGGCCAACGTTCCTCGTCCTTCCGAACTGGACAGCAAGGGTGTGCTCTGGCTGGCGGTGCTGCTGTCGGCGATCTATGACGGCGTGGCCCGGGCCGCCCGCGACTGGCTGCTGGGCTGGCTGGCCCAGCGCGTCCCGGCCAACCTTGGCGCGCCGCTGTCGAGCCTGCCGCGTTTCCAGGAACTGATCGGGCGCATCGATGCCTTGCTGTTCAATAATCGGGTGCTGCTCGATGCCGCCGCCGAAGGGCGGATCGCCCCGGGCGAGGCGACCCAGATCAAGTACCTGGTGACCAGTAACGCCATCAGCGCCGTGGAGCTGGGCATCGAGGCCATCGGTAATCCCGGGCTGGCCCGGGGCAACCCCATCGAGCGGCATTACCGTGATGTGCTGTGCAGCCGGATTCACACGCCGCAGAACGACGCGATCCTTGGCGCCGTGGGCCGCGCCGCCTTTGCCTTGCCCAGCCGGGGAGCCCAGGTGTGACGCGCATTGCCAGCCAGCTCGACGAGGGCTTCAACCAGCAACTGCGCCAGTCGCTGCCAGGCGTCGAGGTGCTGAGCCTGCCCCGAGGACTGCCCAGTGATCTGCCCGGGGATGTTCAGGTGCTGCTGGCGGCGCCCCATGCCGATTTTCGTGATGCTCCAGAGCCGCCTGCGGGCTGGCCCTTCGGCCTGCGCTTCGTGCAATTGGTGACCTCGGGCCTGGACTACTTTCCCCGCTGGCTGTTCCAGGATCTGCCGGTGGCCAGTGCCCGGGGCAGCACCGCCGAGAGCATTGCCGAGTTTGCCCTGGCGGCGATCTTCGCCGCCGCCAAGCAACTGCCCCAGGTGTGGATCGAGCGCGCCGAACACTGGCAGCCACGGCCGCTGGCCTCGGTGGCCGGCAGCACCCTGGGGCTGTTCGGCTTTGGCAGCATTGCCCGCGAACTGGCGCCCAAGGCCCAGGCCCTGGGCATGCAGGTGCTTGCCCTGCGCCGTTCGGCGCAGCCTTTCGAGGTGCCCGGGGTTCAACCGGTGGCCGACCTGCATCAACTGTTCGCCCGGGCCGATCACTTGCTGCTGGCGGTGCCCCTGACCGAGCACACCCGGCGCATCATCGATGCCGATGTCCTGGCGTCGGCCAAGCCGGGGCTGCACCTGATCAATATCGCTCGCGGTGCGCTGATCGATCAGCCGGCGCTGTTGCAGGCCCTGGAGACGGGGCGCATCGGCCTGGCCAGCCTGGATGTGGCCGACCCCGAACCGCTGCCCGCGGGCCACGCGTTTTATCGCCACCCGCGGATTCGCCTGTCGCCCCACACCTCGGCCCATTCGCCACGGGTCTACCTGAATATCGCCCGCTTGCTGGGGCGCAATCTGCAGCGCTGGAGTGATGGTTTACCCCTGGAAAACCCGGTGGAGATCCAGCGTGGCTACTAACACACGGTTCCAGCCTTGGCCTGCAGCGCTTCGTGTAGCCGCTGCCGCAGGCTGCGCACGGCTCCGCAGGAGACGCAGGGGGCTTGAGGTCGCTGAAGGTTCGGCGGGCGATTGCCAAGCAAGGCCCTGCGGGCCTTTGCGCAGCCTCGCAGGCTCGGCAGCGGCTACAGGGCCCATGTCGGGCCGGGATAGGTGTAGCCGCTGCCGCAGGCTGCGAACGGCCCGAAGGGACGCGAGGTTCTCAAGGTTGCTGCAGGTTTGGCGGGAGATCGCCAAGCAAGGTCCTGCGGGCCTTTGCGCGCAGGGTATCGATGACCACTTCAAGGAGAGCGGACATGACCGCACATTTTCGTCCCGCGGTGTATGACTTGCCCCGCGATGGCCATACGGTGTTTCGCTGGGAGCACCCGCCCCAGCAGGCCACGGTCGAGCTGGAGCGCCGGCAGCGCAAGCAAAGCCTGGCCGCGGCCTTTAGGGTGTTCGCCCGGCTGGGCTTCGACATGGGTGGCGCCGGGCATATCACCGTGCGCGACCCGGGGCGCCCGGACCATTTCTGGGTCAACCCGGTGGGGGTGTATTTCGGCCATGTGCGGGTGTCGGACCTGCTGCTGGTCAACCCCGAAGGCGCGGTGATCGAAGGCGAGGGGGCGCTCAACCTCGCCGCGTTCGCCATTCATGCCGCCTTGCACGAAGCCCATCCCGAAGTGGCCGCCGCAGCCCATGCCCATTCGTTGCATGGCAAGGCCTGGTCGAGCCTGGGCCGCCTGCTGGACCCGCTGACCCAGGACGCCTGCGCCTTTTACGAGAAGCACGGGCTGTTCGACAACTTCTCCGGGGTGGTGCTGGAGGCCAGCGAAGGCGCGCGGATCGCCGCCGCGCTGCAAGGGCACAAGGCGCTGATCCTGCAGAACCATGGCCTGCTGACCGTGGGCGAAACCGTCGAGGCGGCGGTGTGGCGCTTCATCGCCATGGACAACGCCGCCCAGGCCCAGCTGCTGGCGGAAGCCGCCGGCACCCCGCGACTCATCCCTCACGAGGTGGCGCGTCACACCGCGCGCCAGGTCGGCACCGAGTTCGGCGGCTGGTTCAGCTTCCAGCCTTACCGCGAGCGGATCGTGCGTGAAGAACCGGATTTTCTCGATTAAGGACCCTTGCCCATGCAGCGTCGTCACTTTCTCCAACTCTCGGCCCTGGCCGGTCTGGCCGCCGCCTTGCCGCGCCTGGGCCTGGGGGCCGCCGTGGATCTATCCGGGGTTACCCTGAATGTCGCCACCTACAAGGGCGCGGCGCCGAGCTTCTTCGCCGAGGCGGGCATCGAGCCGCCGCCCTACAAGGTCAGGTACGCCGAGTTCACCGGCGGCAACCTGAGCTTCGAGGCCCTGGTCAGCGGCACCCTGGACATCTCGCCGATGAGCGAGATCCCGCCGATCTTCGGCATCAAGAACCACGCCCCGGTGAAACTGATCGCGGTGCTCACCGGCGACGTCAACAACCAGGCCTTCATCGTGCCCAAGGGCTCTGCGGTGCAGTCGGTGGCCGAGCTCAAGGGCAAGCGCATCGGCTACATCCGCTCCACCAGCTCGCACTACTTTCTGCTCAAGGCACTGAAGGAACAGGGCCTGGGCTTTGCCGACATCGTGCCCATGGCGCTGACCCCGCAAGACGGTTTCGCCGCCTTCCAGAACGGCGCCCTGGATGCCTGGGTCAGCTTCGGCTACTTCATCCAGCTGGCGGAACTGCGGGCCGGGGCCCGGGTGCTGAAGACCGGCCAGGGCTACCTGTCCGGCAACTACGTGATCGCCGCCAACCAGAACAGCATTGCCGACCCGCTCAAGCACGCGGCGATCACCGACTACATCCTGCGCGAGTACCGCGCCTGGCAATGGATCGCCAGCCATCCCGAGGAATGGGCCACCAAGAGCGCCAAGATTCTTGGCATGCCCCGGGAAGTGTTCCTGGCCCAATACCGCGCCCAGAGCGGCCCACGACTGTTGCAACCGGTGGACGACGCGGCGGTGAAATCCCAGCAGGACGTGGCCGACCTGTTCTTCGAAGCCGGCGTCCTGCCCCAGCAGCTGGATGTTTCCGGGCTGTGGGACCGCAGCTTCCACTGGTCCTGACCCCTTGTAGCAGCCGGCTTGCCGGCGAACGGGCCCATGAGCCTTGCGAGGATCTCGGGGCCGCTTTCGCTGGCAAGCCAGCTCCTACGGTCCGATGGGGCGATTTCTTTGATTGGCCAGGAGGCCCGATGTTTTCTCGAACCTTGCTGTGCCTGGCGCTGGTCAGCCCCTGGGCGCTGGCCGCCAGCCCGGCGCAATCCTTGCACCAGCGCCTGACGGTGCTCGACAGCCACCTCGATACCCCGATGCAACTGGCCCGCCCCGGCTGGGACATCACCCAGCGCCATGCCTATCGGGACGACCTGTCCCAGGTCGATCTGCCACGGATGAAAGAGGGCGGCCTGGACGGCGGCTTCTGGGCCATCTTCACCCCCCAGGGCCCGCTCAATGCCGAAGGCCGGACCCTGGCCAGCGAACATGGTCTGGCGGTGCTCACGCGGATTGGCGACCTGATCGCCGCCCACCCCGAGGACTTCGCCCTGGCCCTGAGCGCTGCCGATGTACCGGCGATCATCGCCCGTGGCCAGCGCGTGGTGTTCATCAGCATGGAAAACGCCGAGCCCCTGGCCGCCGATCCCGGGCGCTTGCTCACTTACCATCGCCAGGGCCTGCGCATGCTCGGCCTGGTGCACTCGGCCAACAACGATTTCGCCGACTCCGCCACCGCCCTGCCGCAGTGGCACGGCCTGAGCCCGGCGGGGCGCGAACTGGTGGCCGAGGCCAATCGCCTGGGCATCCTGCTGGACGTGTCCCATGCCTCGGACCAGGTATTCGACCAGGTCCTGGCCCTGTCCACGGCGCCGATCATTGCCTCGCATTCCAGCAGCCGGGCGATCACCGCCCATCCGCGCAACCTGGATGACCGGCGCCTGCGCCAGCTGGCGGCCAGGGGCGGAGTGGTACAGGTCAACAGCTTTCCCAGCGACCTGATCAACCACGCGCCCAACCCCGAGCGCGACAAGGCCCTGGGGCCGCTGTACCGCGAGTTTCGCCTGGCGGCGAGCCTGAGCCCCGGGCAGGTGGCGGACCTGGCCGAGCGCATTCGTCAGGTCGAGGCGCGTTACCCGCAGCCCAGGGCCAGCCTGGACGACTACATGCGCCATCTGCTGCACATCCTGGACGTGGTGGGGCCGGACCATGTGGGCATCGGTGCCGACTGGGATGGCGGCGGCGGGGTGCAGGGGCTGGAGGATGTGACGCAGCTGGCGCGAATCACCGAACGCCTGCTGGCGGCGGGTTACAGCGAAGCGGATCTGGCGAAGATCTGGGGTGGGAATCTGCTGCGAGTCCTCGACGCCGCCCAACGGGCAGGAGCCGGCTTGCCGGCGAATGGGCCCTGAGGTTTGCGGGGGGGCTGGAGAAGGCCTTCGCTGGCAAGCCAGCTCCTGCAGAAAAGCTGGGGGCTACCCCTTGTCGTAGGAGCCGGCTTGCCGGCGAAGGGGCCCTGAGGTTTGCGGGGTGCTGGAGATGGTCTTCGCTGGCAAGCCAGCTCCTACCGCGGAAGGGGGAGGGTTTCGCTTTTTGGGCTATGCGCGGGGCGCAGAATCTTCCGGCTTGAATATGAAACAAAGTAATATTTGCATATGCTTAAAATGTATTTCTCTTATTAAATGAGCGCCCCTAGGATGGCTTCCCATAGACCCAAGTGACTGCATAAGTCCACGGGCTATAACCGAACGCACTATCCATTCGCAGCAGGGAGCGCTGGCATGCCACTGACCAGAAGACAATTGATCGCCCGTATCGCCGCTGTCGGCGGGGTCCAGGCGGCGAGTGCGGTCATGGGCCTGTTCGGCGGGCCGGGCAACGCCGAGGCCTTCGAGGAGAACTATGCGTCGCTGCCCACAGCCGCCGTGGGCAAGGGCGCTTCGGTGGTGGTGATCGGCGCCGGGATCGGTGGCCTGGTCAGTGCCTATGAACTGAACAAGGCCGGGTTCAAGGTGACGCTGCTGGAAGCCCGGGACCGGGTCGGCGGGCGCAACTGGACCGTGCGCCGCGGCGATCGGGTGGAGTACAGCGACGGCAGTGTGCAGGTCGCCGAGTTCGACGACGGGTTCTATCTGAATGCCGGGGCCGGTCGCTTGCCCAGTCACCATCAACTGATGCTCGGCTACTGCCGCGAGCTGGGGGTGGAGCTGGAAGTGCTGGTCAACACCAGCCGTAATGCCCTGGTGCGTCCGGACCTGAACCAGCCGGCCCTGCAGATCCGCCAGGCGGTCAATGACAGCCGCGGGCATTTTTCCGAGTTGCTGGCCAAGGCGGTCAATCGGCATGCCCTGGACCAGGAGTTGACGGTGGCTGATCGCGGCAACCTGCTGAGTTTCCTGAAAACCTGGGGCGATCTCTCGGACAAGCTGGAATACCTGGGATCGGCCCGCTCCGGCTACAAGGTCTGGCCCGGCGCCGGTGACCAATTGGCGCAGAAGAACGATCCGCTGCCGTTGCAGACTCTGCTCAACCCGGCGCTGACCACGGCGCTGATGATCGATGAATACCCGGAATTCTCGCCCACCATGTTCCAGCCCGTGGGTGGCATGGACCGCATTCCCCAGGCCTTTGCCCGACGCTTGCAAGGGCAGTTGCGGCTGCACAGCGAGGTGCGCGCCATCACCAACCGGGCCGACGGTGTCGAGGTGGTCTACCTGGATCGCCGCAGCGGCCGCACCCAGAGCCTGAAGGCCGACTACGTGATCAGTTCCTTGCCCCTGCCGCTGTTGGCCAAGGTGCAGAACAACTTCAGCGCACCGGTACGCGAGGCTATTGCTGCGGTGCAGTTCGGCTACGCCAACAAGGTGGCCTGGCAGTCGCGGCGCTTCTGGGAAAGCCAGTATCAGATCTACGGCGGGCTGTCGTTCATCAATCAGGAAGCCTCCGGGCTGTGGTACCCCAGCGGCGGGTTCAACCAGGCCGAGGGGGTGCTGGTGGCGGCGTACAACAACGGTGAAACCGCGCGCAAGTTCGGGGAGAAAACCCTGGCCCAACAGATCGAGATTTCCCGTCAGGCGGTGGAGCTGCTGCACCCCGGCCACAGCCATGAACTGCGCAAGCCGCTGGTGATTGCCTGGGGCAAGATCCCCTACAACTTCGGCCCCTGGATCAGTCATGAAGTGGCCGAGCCGGACTACAGCCTGCTCAACCAGCCCCAGGGGCGGGTCTACCTGACCAGCGACGGCCTGGCCCATAGCGGCGTGGGCATCTGGCAGGAAGCCGCTGCCGGTGCCGCGCGGCGCGTGGTACGGCAACTTTTTCAACGGGCGCAAGGCTCGTCGCTACAGCAAACGGCCTGAAAAAGCCGAGCACTCATAAAACAGCAGTCACCCATTGCCGGGTAGCGGACCTCCGAGGCTGGCAAACACAACCTTGGAGCGTCTTTGCATGTCTTTGAAAAACACCGTCGTAGGGCTGGGCCTGTTGTGCGCCGCCAGCAGCAGCTGGGCTGCGGGAATCCAGCGCGTGCCGTCCACCTATCCCCATTCACCGATCCTGCAATCGGTGACCTTGCCCGCCAACAGCGAGCTGACCTACCTCTCCGGCCTGCTGCCGGACCCGGTGGACCCCAAGGCGCCCAAGGAACAGATCCACGCTGCCGGTAACACTGAGGCCCAGGCCCGGGTGGTGCTGCGCAAGGTGGAAACCATTCTCGCTAGCCAGGGCTTGACCCTGGGGGATGTGGTGCAACTGCGGATCTACCTGGTGGGCGACCCGGCCCTGGGCGGCAAGCTGGATTTCGACGGCCTGCAAGTGGCCTTTCGCGAGTTCTTCGGCACCGAGAAACAGCCGCTCAAACCGGCCCGGACCACGGTGCAAGTGGCGGGGCTGGTACTGCCCGGCGCCTTGATCGAAGTCGAAACCGTCGCCGCCCGAGCGCGCTGAGGCGCCTGTCAAAGGATCTGAAGTCATGAGTATTTCCTTGCATAAAATCGTTCGCGGCGCCGCGCCCCTGAGCCTTGGCCTGCTGAGCCTGGCAACCCCGGTGGAGCTGCTGGCCGCCGATGAAACCCTCGGCACCGTAGTGGTCACCGGCGTGCGCGGCAGCCAGCAACGTACCGTCACCAACAGCCCGGCGCCGATCGATGTGATCGACAGCGAACAGCTGCGCAGCATCGGCCAGAACGGCCTGAAAGAAATGCTCGGGCGCCTCTTGCCGTCGTTCAACGTGCCCACCATCAACGGCGGTGGCACGGCGTTCCTGGTGCGTGGGGTGAGCATGCGCGGCCTGGGCGGTGATCAGGTGCTGGTGCTGATCAACGGCAAGCGTCGGCACAACTCGGCGCTGATCAACAACGGGGCCCGAGTCGGCAACGCCTCGGTGCCGGTGGACCTGGACCTGATTCCCACGGCCGCCATCGAACGCATCGAAGTGCTGCGCGACGGCGCCGCCGCGCAATACGGCTCCGACGCCATCGCCGGGGTGATCAACATCATCCTCAAGCGCAACGCCGAGGGCCTGACCTCGGACACCACCCTGGGCCAGTACTACGACGGCGATGGCACCACCGGCCACGAGGCCTTCAACTGGGGCAACAAGCTGGGGGAGGACGGCGGCTTCATCAACCTGTCCTGGGACGCCAAGCTTCAGGAACCCTACGAGCGTTCCAGCGCCGCCAGCGGCCAGCTGTACTTCAATCAGCCCGACGGCTCGCCGGACCCGCGAGAAAGCAATCGCCAGGGCTGGGGCACCGAATACGGCCTGGGTCGCGACCGCACCACCAGCCTGGCCTACAACGCCGAGCTGCCTCTGGCCGACGACCTCAAGCTGTATTCGTTCTCGACCCTGAGCTACCGCAACAGCAACAAGAACCTGGGCCATCGCAAGCCCACCGACATCACCAGCCTGGCGGGAGTACCCAACGCGCCATATCCCAATGGCGGCCAGGCGCGGCGGGAGATCCGCGAGACCGACTTCCAGGTCGCCGGCGGGGCCAAGGGCCTGCTGGGCGGCTGGGACTGGGACCTGTCCAGCACCTATGGCAAGGATCGCGGAGTACTGGATACCGCCAACAACCTGAACATTTCCAACGGTCCTTACGGCCAGCACGACTTCCACCTGGGCAATCTGGTGTTTGACCAGTGGACCAACAACCTGGACTTCTCCCGGGCCCTGGACATCGGCTGGAGCAGCCCGCTGGAAACCTCCTTCGGCGTGGAATACCGCTGGGAGAAATACGCGCTGGAGGAGGGCGAACCCAACTCCTACAACCAGGGCAGCTACGTCCCGGCCACCGGTCCCTTTGCCGGCGTGGTGCCGGACCCGGGGCTGTTTTCGGTCAATGGCACCACGCCGGAAGACGCTTACAGCCTCAAGCGCCACAGTGAAGCCGCCTATGTGGATTTCGGCCTGAACATCACCCCCAACTGGTACGTCGGCGCGGCGGCGCGCTATGAAAAGTACAACCTCGGCGTGGGCGATACCACCAGCGGCAAGCTGACCACGCGCTACGAGTTCCTCCCCGGCTACGCGGTGCGGGCGGCGGTAAGCAACGGCTTCCGCGCGCCGTCCCTGGCCCAGAGCGTGTTCTCCACCACCAGCACCGTGACCCAGTTCGGCGCGGGCGGCACCACCAGCTCGGTGCGCACCAAGCAGATGCGCCCCAACTCGCCGGAAGCCATCGCCCTGGGGGCCAAGGATCTGGAGCCGGAAACCTCGCGCAACTACAGCCTGGGCTTCACCGCCGAGCCTACCGAACGGCTGCGCCTGACCGCTGACTTCTACCTGATCGACATCGACAAGCGCATCCTCCAGACCGGCATCCTCAAGGGCCCGGCGGTGTCGCAGATCCTGGTGGAGAACGGCCTGTCGCCGAACCTCGCCGGGCAGTACTACACCAACGCCGCCGACACCCGGACCAAGGGCGTCGACCTGGTGGCGGACTACAGCCAGTCGTTCGGCGAGTACGGCACGGCCAAGTGGAGCGTCGCCTACAACCACAACAAGACCACCATCCGCGACCTGGCGGACACCCCGGCGGCGCTATCACGCCTGGGGGCCGGCTATGTGCTGTTCGACCGCCAGCAGCAGATCGACCTGACTAAATCCACACCCAAGGACAAGTGGATCCTCTCCACCAACTACAAGGTCGGCGACTGGACCACCAACCTGCAGCTGACCCGCTTTGGCGAGTACACCGAAGGCTCGAACATCCCGGCCAACGACCGCACCTACAGCGCCAAGTGGATCACCGACCTGGACGTGGCCTACGACGTGACCCAGAACCTCACCGTGGCTGTGGGGGCCAACAACCTGTTCGACGTGTACCCGGACAAGATCGGCCTCAAGGCCTGGGCGGGGACTTATGAATACGGGATGTTCTCGCCTTATGGCCTGGGCGGTGGCTATTACTACAGCCGCGTCAGCCTGGCGTTCTGATCGATGATCAAGCAGGCGAACGAGCACCCTGTAGCCGCTGCCGCAGGCTGCGATCGGCTGCGCAGCAGACGGCGGCTGGCGATCCTGGCGCTGCTTCTGTTCGCCAGCCATGCCCTGGCGCAGCCGGCGCTGTGGGTGTCCAGCCAGAAGCAGTCGCTGAAGATCCTGCTGCAGGCCGCTGGCGAACTGGAGCAGGTGCCATACCCCATCGAGTTCGCCTCCTTTGCCGCTGCCGCCCCCACCGCCGAGGCCCTGGCCGCGGGGGCAGTGGACATCGGCAGCTTGGGGGATGCGCCGTTCGTGTTCGCCGCGGCCGCCGGGGCGCCGATCAAGACCGTGGGGGTGATCAAGCTCAAGGTCACGCCCACGGCGGTGGCGATTGTGGTCAAGGATGACTCGCCGCTACGGGATGCCGCCGACCTCAAGGGCCGGCGCATCACCACCACTCGCGGTTCCATCGGCCATTTCCTGGCCCTGGCGGCGCTGCGTTCGGTGGGCCTGCACGGCGCGGATGCGCAGTTCATCTTTCTCCAGCCGGCCGAGTCCCGCAGTTTGCTGAGCAACGGTCAGGCCGATGCCTGGTCGACCTGGGACCCCTATACCAGCATGGTGCAGATGGAAGGTGGAACCCGGGTCCTGGTCAGTGGCGAGGGGCTGTTTGCCGGGCACATGCTGCTGGTGGCCAATGACCAGGCGATTCGTGAAAAACCACGGCAGATCGCTGATTTCCTCCGGCGCCTGGACCGTGCCTATGCCTGGGCCAACCAGCACCAGCGCGAGTTTTCAAAGATCCAGGCCGGTTACAGCGGCCTGCCGTTGGAGGTACATGAACGCTCCAATCGCTACTCGCTGCCCCGGCGCATCGCCGTGGGCCCGGCCGTGGTCGAGGAGGTGCAGCACACCGCCGATCTGTACCGTGAAGAAGGCATCATCCACCAGTCGTTCGATGCGGCGGCTTACATGGATGCTTCATTCAATGAAGTTGAATGAAGTGATGGCACTTTTATTAATTAAGCTCGGGAGGTGTTGAATAAATAAAAAACAATGATGTCCTTCTTTTAAGTTAACTATCAGCGAATTTAATAATCCTCTGTCGGTACTTGTGAAAGTGCCGATAACGGCCGCTATTTGCCTGTTTTTCGATACATTTTTAAGTTTGGAGATTAGAGGTAAAGGATATTTCACAAGGCTTTCGTAACTGCCTAAGGTGGTCTTGAAACAAATTATTACCTTCTGCAAAACCATAACTTCGTCGCTACTTCCAGGGAATTAAGGGAGCTTGCATGTTCACAGTCACTACGGCCGATAAACTTGAAGCGCGGCATATCCTCGATGTCGTTGAAAAACGCTCTTATGGCGTCCAACTCAAAGGTTTCTGTCCGCCGGACACCTTGCAGGTGGCGCGGGATCATCTGTACCAGCAGGAGCTGCGCAGCGCTTTCAGCCAGCAGCAGGAGTTCGTCCGCGTCGGCAAGGCCTATATCGAGATTCAGGACGAGCAGAGCCGGGCCGAATACCACGCCCTGGCCCTGCCCAACATCCGCAAGATCCGCAACCTGTTCCGGCCCCTGGCCTCGCCCATCGACGAGCTGCGCCTTTTGCTGGATGAGGTCTGGCCCCAGGGCGCGCACCTGCTGCAGGTGGACGGGCAGAAGTGCTTTGTCGGCATCGCCCGCTTCCAGGGTTCGGGGGTCGATCTCACGCCCCACACCGACAAGCTCGAACGCAACGCGCCGGAGGGCCACAGCCCGCCACTGCTGACCCAACTGTCCACCAACATTTACCTGGAAATCCCCGAGGACGGCGGAGAGCTGGAGATCTGGGGCATCGAGCCGGACGAGGAGGAGTACAACCGCCTCAAGGGCGAACGGGCCTACGGCATCGAGCGCCACCTGCTGCCGCCGCCGGACTTCGTGGTCAAGCCCGAGCCCGGCGACCTGATCCTGCTCAACCCACGGCTGATCCACGCGGTACGCCCTTCGGCCAGCAGCACCCGGGTCACCCTCGGGGTCTTTATCGGTTACTACGGCGAACACCAGCCTTTGGCCTACTGGAGCTGAACTCATGAGCAAGGTGCAGGAAATCAACCTCAAGGCCTACTTCAACAAGGGCGGCGAGGAGCACGAATTCGACGGCAAGCGCGTGGTCCTGGCGGTCAGCGTCGGCCAGGAATATCACGAGGACCAGAAGCTGCGGTCCACCATCCACCTGATCAACCAGTCCGGCTTCAGCCACGTCAAGGTGGTGGTGGCCGACACCCTGCAACGCCACAACAAGCACGGCAAATCCCCCGGCGAGGCGCTGTCGGCGTCGATCCGCGACGGCGATGCCTGGCTGGCGCGCAACCAGAGCATCCTCGATGGCCTGCGGGTGCCGTACCACATCACCCGCTGGAACCAGGAACTGGCCAGCGACCGTTACGCCGAGTTGCGCCAGCAACTGGACCAGATCTATCAGCAGCGCGAGGAATTGCGCCAGGCCATCGACAGCACCATCAACGTGTTCACCGAGCGCCTGCGCCTGCGGGATGAACAGGCGGACATCGAACGGGCGGCGGCCCAGTGCCGGGAATACATCCTTGAGGAAATCCCGATCATCCTGCCGCTGTGGGCCGACGAGGGTTACCACTACGTGCTCTACCCGCAGCAGATGACCAGCGCCATGGCCACCAGCCGCGAGCTGTTGATCGAACCCCACAGCCCGGACCGGGTGCGCTGGCTGCCGCTGAAGTTCAAGAAGCGCGGGATTCCGATTCCGTTCACCTTGCCCGGCGCCATCCACCCCAACTGGACCAGCGGCGCCATCGCCATCTGACCCGCCGCGATCAATGCAGGAGCTGGCTTGCCAGCGAAAGCGCCCTGGCCAGCGATGCAGGACTCAAGGGCCTGTTCGCCGGCAAGCGGGCGCCTGCAGAGCGGTTTTTTTTGACTGACAAGGAGTTTCCATGAGCGTTTTTGCGCAACAGCAACGCAAGTGGTGGGCATTGCTCGGTGTGAGCATCGCCAGTTTTCTCGGCTGTGTGGATTTCACCATCGTCAACACCGCGCTACCGGCGCTGCAGGCCGATCTCGGGGCTTCGGTGGACAGCCTGCAGTGGGTGATCAACGGCTTCATCCTGACGCTGTCGAGTTTCATGGTGCTGGTGGGGCGCCTGGCCGACCTGCATGGACGCAAGCGGGTGCTGTTCATCGGCCTGAGCGTGTTCGGCCTGGCGTCCCTGGCGGCCGGACTGGCGACGCAGATCGACACCCTGATCGGCGCCCGGGTGATCCAGGGGCTGGCCTGCGCGGTGCTCTACACCGCCTCCGGGGCGATTGTCTCCAGTACCTTCGACAGCGCCGAACAGGGCAAGGCCTTTGGCGTGCTGTTTGGGGTCAACGGCGTGGGGCTGGCTGTCGGGCCGGTGCTGGGCGGGCTGATCACCAGTGGTTTTGGCTGGCAGTGGATCTTCCTGATCAACGTGCCTTTCGTGCTGCTGAGTCTGGGCATCTGCAGTGTCAGCGTGAAGGAATCGCGCTCGGCCGAGGCCGGTGCGCGGCTGGATGGCTGGGGCGCCTTGCTGTTGCTGATCAGCTTGCCGAGCCTGGTGCTGGTGATCGTCCAGGGCGGGGCCTGGGGCTGGGGTTCACGCCTGACCCTGAGCCTGATCGCCTTGGCGCTGCTGGCTCTGGTGGCGTTCCTGGCGGTGGAGAAACGGGTGGCGGCGCCGATCATCGACCTCAAGCTGTTCGCCAACCGGCGCTTTGTCGCCGGGGTCGCGGCCAGTTTCGGCCTGGCGCTGTTCTACTGCGTGGCGTTCTTCGTCATGCCGCTGTACCTGGCGCAGATCCGTGGCGAGTCGGTGCAGGCCAGCGGCCTGCTGTTACTGCCCACCACCTTGGGGGTGGCGTTGCTGTCGCCGCTGGTGGGACGGCTGGTGGACCGCAAGGGGCCGGCGCTGTTGATCAAGACCGGGCTGCTGCTGTTCGTGCTGTCGGCGCTGTTGCAGGCCGGGTTCGACCGCCAGACCTCGCTGGCGTATCTGCTGGGCGCCTTCGTCATCATGGGCCTGGGTTGGGCCAGCATTCTCGGGCCGTCGACGGTGCTGGGGATTTCCTCGGTGCCCCAGGCAGTGGGCTCGGTGGCCATGGGTTCGCTGATGACCCTGCACAACGTCGGCGGTGGCGTGGGGCTGGCGGTGGGGGTGGGCTTGTTCCACTACTTTTCCGCGACGCCGCTGGACGATGCCCAGGGCGCCTTTCTCAACGGTTATCGCGGGGTGATGCTGTTCTTGGCATTGGCGACGCTGCTGGTCTGGACTGCGGTCAGCCTGTTGCTGCGCGCCGCGCCGAGTCCGGTGGCGGCGGCCGAGGAGGGCGCCAGCCGTGGCTGAGCGCGGCGGGCAGATGGGGCTGGGGGCCTTTCTCTCCGGCTCCGGGGCCCACGGCGGCAGTTGGCGCCATCCCCGGGCGGATGCCGATGCCTCGTTGAATTTCCAGCGCTACCGACACTACGCCCAGACCCTGGAGCGGGGCTGTTTCGACGCGCTGTTTCTCAACGATAACGTGGCCGTGGGGGATCTCGATCCGCGGGTGCTGGCTCGCAGTTCCCACAGCCTGCGCTGGGACCCGCTGACCCTGCTGCCGGCCCTGGCGGTGGTGACCCGGCACATCGGCCTGATCGCCACCGCCAGCACCACCTACAACGAGCCCTACAACCTGGCACGCAAGTTTGCCTCGCTCGATCACTTGAGCGAGGGCCGGGCCGGCTGGAACCTGGTGACGGGGCTGATCGGCGGGGAGAACTTCAATCACCCCGAGCCCCCCAGCCATGCCGAACGTTATGCCCGGGCCGAGGAGTTTTTCGCGGTGGTCAGCGGCCTGTGGGACAGCTGGGCCGATGACGCCTTCCCCCGGGACAAGGCCAGCGGCCAGTGGTTGCAGCCGCACAGGATGCACCTGCTGGAGCACCGTGGCCGGCACTTCCAGGTGCAGGGACCGTTGAATGCGCCGCGTCCGCTGCAGGGCTGGCCGGTGATCGCCCAGGCCGGGTCTTCGGGCCCGGGCTGTGAGCTGGCGGCCCGCTGTGCCGAGCTGGTGTTCACCGCCCAGACCGACCTGCAACAGGCCAAGGATTTCTACGCCAGGCTCAAGGAACGACTTCCCCATTACGGTCGCCATGCCGGGCAGTTGAAGATCTTCCCGGGGATTGCGCCCACGGTTGGCCGGACCCTCAACGAGGCCGAGGAGAAGTATCAGCAGTTGCAGGAGCTGCAGGACCCGGAGGCCCAGCTCAGGGCGCTGTCCTACTTGCTGGACCTGGGCATCGACCTGTCGACACTGCCCCTGGATGCCCCAGTACCGCTGTTGGCGGACGCGGCCCCCACCGAACGGCACAAGAGCCGCCGGCAACTGGTGGTGGATCTCGTGCGTCGGGAGCGGCCAACGCTGGCGCAGCTGCTGCGCAGCCTGTCCGCCAGCGGGCACAAGGTACTGGTGGGGACGCCAGGGCAGATCGTCGATGAACTGGCGACCTGGTACGAGGAGTACGCCGCCGATGGCTTCAATGTGCTGTTCACCCACCTGCCGGGGGCCATCGACGACTTTGTGCAATTGATCACCCCGGAGCTGCAACGCCGGGGCCTGTTTCGCCAGCGTTACACGGGGCGCACCCTGCGCGAACACCTGGGGCTTGCGCGAGTGGAAAACCGATTTTTCAGTCATCGGGGCAATGGCTGAATCGCGCAAAGAGTCTTTACTTTCAAGCCGCAACGCCCATCAATCAACGCAAGGAACAACAGCATGTCCGGATGGTATGAGTTGAAGAAAAGCAGCAACGGTCAATTTCGTTTCGTGCTCAAGGCGGCCAACGCCGAGACCATTCTCACCAGCGAGCAATACACCACTCGCGCGGCCGCGGAGAACGGCATTGCCTCGGTGCAGGCCAACAGTCCCCTGGAGGAGCGCTACGAGCGCAAGAGCACCAAGGACGGCCAGCCCTATTTCACGCTGAAGGCGGCCAATCACCAGATCATCGGCAGCAGTGAAGCCTATTCATCGGAGGCGGCCCGGGACAAGGGCATCGCCAGCGTCAAGGCCAACGGTCCGAGCCACAACATCAAGGACCTGACGGGCGCCTGAACCCGGTTCGACAAGGTCTTTGCCGCTTGGTCCGATCAGGGGCCAGGCGGCCTTGCTGCAGCGCCATCGGCCCTGTGGCAGCGGGTCGCCCGCGATGGCGGCGGGCTTGGGTTCGAGCCCCTGACGGGCGCCAGCCGATTGGCGACTGAATTCTGGCGAAATGCCATCACTTGTTTTATCCTCCGCGCCCGTCAACGGGCGCTCGGCAGGCCTGGCGCATGGGTTGACGTTATCGATCATTGTCCAAGGGATCTGCGACCTCATGATTCGCCCTCTCGTATTACTCGCCGCGCTGCTGGCGCTGAGCGGTTGCTACAGCCTGTCTTCCACGAAAATCGCCGAGAGCATGCGCCCCGACTCGCAGTCGGGGGTGGCCTATGTGGTGGGCGTGGTGGGCATCTGGCCGAAGGCGGTGCACACCGCCAACGAACAGATGCTGCTGATTCGCCCACGAGGCGGTGAGGGCTTCGCCTCGGCACGCTTGTACAACCAGATCTACGGCCGCACGCCACGGGATGTGCGCGAGACCTGGCACGGCATCGGCAGCCTGTTCGTGATGCCGCTCAAGCCCGGGCGCTACGAGATCTACAACCTGCACTTTGACCGCGGCAACGCCACCGCCTGGAGCCGCGAAGACTTCTCCATCCCCCTGGAACTGGAAGCCGGCAAGGCCTATTACGTCGGTGATTTCCGCGCCGGCTGCCTGTCGGCGACGGGGGCCAAGTGCGTGTTTCTGCACAGTGACCATCTGGAGCGCGACGCCGCCCTGGTACGGGCCAAGTACCCGCAGGTGCCGAGCCTGCAGCGGGTCGATCTAGAGAAGATGGAAGACGTCACGTCGCTGATCGTCAAGGAGCAGGGACCCAAGGCGTCAATGCTCAAAGCCATGCTATCGGGGGATCTGTAATGCGCAGTCGGTTGTGGTTGTTGCTGGTGCTGATGCTGGGACTTGGCGGTTGCCAGACCAGCCATAGTCTCAAGTCGGCCGAGGTGGATTATCAGCAGCGGTTGCCAGCGATCAGCGTCAGTGTGATGGGAGCCATCCCTGCCGGCCTGATCCGTGACGACCTGCGTCGTCGTGGCACCTTCGAGCAGGTGCAGCCGGGGTTCAGTGCCGATGGCTACAACGTGATCGTGATGGCCAACAGTGATTACTTTGGCTGGCAGAACATTCCCATGGGGCTGCTCAGTGCGATGACCTTTTTCATCGTGCCGGGCCGGGTCACCTGGGACAGCCAGGTGATGTTCCATGTCAGCCGTGGCGACCAGCCGCTGGCCAAGTATCGGGTCAGCAATCAGACCCGTTCCTGGCGCGGTTGGGCCAATCCTGATGGCAGCCAATACCAGCATGTGCAGCGCATCACCGACGACTTCATCGCGCAGATGCTGCAGGACCCGCAGTTCAAGGCCCAGGCCCCGGTGGCGCAGAACAGCCACTGAGCCACGCGTGAACGCGGCCCATGGCAAAGCCCGGACGGTGTCAGCCGCCCGGGCTTTTTGCTCAGGGTTTCAAGCCAGGGTATGCAGCAGCCTCTGCAACTGTTGGCGTGCGCCCTCGTTCAGGGCAAACACCGGCCGGCGCGGCTCGCCGGCGTTCAGCCCGGCCAGTTCCAGCCCGGCCTTGACCGTGGCCGGCAAGCCGCCCTTGAGGATGAAATCCAGCAGCGGCAGCTGGCGGTAGAACAGCTCCCGGCCGCGCTGCAGGTCGTTGTCCAGCAGCGCCTGGTAGAGGTTGAGATTGAGCTGCGGGATCAGGTTCGCCGCCGCCGTGCACCAGCCGCTGGCACCCGCGGCGAAGGCTTCCAGGGCCAGCGGGTTGCAGCCGTTGTAGAACGGCACCTGGCCTTCGCCCAGCAGGTGCAGCTTGTGCATGCGCTGGATGTCGCCGGTGCTTTCCTTGACCAGGGTGACGTTCTCCACGCTGTGGAAAATCTTCAGGATCAGCTCCACCGACATGTCGGTGCCGCTGGTGGCCGGGTTGTTGTAGAGCATGATCGGCACGCCGATGCTGGCGCCGATGGCCTGGTAGTGGGTGAGGATCTCGGCTTCGCTGAGTTTCCAGTAGGAGGTGGGCAGCACCATCACCACGTCGGCGCCCCGGGCTTCGGCAAAGCGCGCGCGGCGGATGGCCTTGGCGGTGGTCAGGTCGGAGACGCTGACGATGGTCGGCACGCGCTTGGCCACGTGGCGGATGCTGAACTCGGCGACCTGGTCCCATTCCGCGTCGCTGAGGTAGGCGCCTTCGCCGGTGCTGCCCAGGGGCGCGATGGCGTGGACGCCGGCGTCGATCATGCGGTCGATGGAGTGCCCGAGGGCATCCAGGTCCAGGCCTTCGCCGTTAGGGCCGAAGGGGGTGACGGTGTAGCCGATGATGCCGTGGATCTTGGTGGTAGGCATGGTGCAACTCCTGCAAGGCATAGGGGGTGGATCAGTTCAGGCAGTCGGCGTGTTTTTTCAGGTTTTGCCGAGCGTAATAGTTGAAGGCGGCGCCGTGGCGCTTGGGCTTGGAGATCCAGTCGTGGGCTTCACGACCCAGCTCCGGGAGGATCGGCTTGATGGTGCCGGCGGCCATGGCCAGCAGTTGCAGCTTGGCTGCGCGCTCGATCAGTTGGGCGATGACGCAGGCTTCCTCGATGCTGGCCCCGGTGGACAGCTGACCGTGGTGGGAAAGCAGGATCGCGCGCTTGTCGCCCAGGGCCGCGGAGATGATTTCGCCTTCTTCGTTGCCCACCGGCACCCCGGGCCAGGCTTCGAGAAAGGCGCAGTCCTCGTACAGCGGGCAGAGGTCCATGTGCGACACCTCCAGCGGCACTTCGAGCATCGACAGCGCGGCAACGTGGGTCGGGTGGGTGTGGATGATGCAGTTCACGTCTGGCCGGGCGCGGTACACCCAGCTGTGGAAGCGGTTGGCCGGGTTGGGCATGCCGTGGCCTTCCAGGACTTCCAGGTCTTCGTTGACCAGCAGCAGGTTGCTGGCGCTGATTTCATCGAAACCCAGGCCCAGTTGCTGGGTGTAGTAGGTGCCGGGCTGCGGACCGCGGGCGGTGATCTGCCCGGCGAGGCCCGAGTCGTGACCGTTCTCGAACAGAATGCGGCAGGTCAGGGCCAGCTTTTGCCGGTCGGTCCACGTATTATCCGCCAGGGTGTTTTGCATCTGGGTCAGGGCTTGCTTGATCAGTTGGTCCTTGGGCAGTGCTAATGTCTTGGCCATATCGGGGTCCTTGGTGAGGGTGCAATGGACGTCGGGTTTGCACTTCACCTGTTACTTGCAAGGTTGTTGGGTGAATGCTCATGACACTAAAGAGGCTATATGACACTTTGTGTCATTGGCAAGCGCCAATCGTTGTTTTCTAGATGGATTAATCGCTCCACATGTCTATCCGTTTGAAATTATTGAGAAAAAAACTTGGCGTGACCCTGGAGGCCCTGGCCGAAAAATCCGGGATGACCAAGAGTTATCTGTCGAAAGTCGAGCGCGGGTTGAACACCCCGTCGATCGCGGCGGCGCTGAAATTGGCCAAGGCGCTGAACGTCAAGGTCGAGGAACTGTTCGCTGAAGACAGCCTCAGCCTGGACAGCTACAGCCTGGTGCGTAGCGATGAGCGCCAGTCACTGGCGGCCAACGACCAGACCCCGGGCTATGCGGTGCTGGCCCATCAGGTCAGCGAGCGCAACCTGCTGCCGTTCATCATCTACCCGGCCAAAGAGTTCAGTGACAAGACCTTCAAGGAACACCTGGGGGAGGAGTTCCTGTTTGTTCATGAAGGCCAGGTGGAAGTGGATTTCATGACCGAGCGGGTGATTCTCAACCGTGGCGACGCGCTGCACTTCAACGCCCAGAAACCCCACCGCATCCGTTCCCTGGGGGATGAGCAGGCGCAGTTGCTAGTGGTGGTACACAGCAACGAAGAATGAGCCCCGACCACTTCCTGTAGCCGCTGCCGCAGGCTGCGAACGGTCCGCAGGCCTGCGGCGATCCCAAGGACGCCCAAGCCCCTGCGGTGCTTATCGCAGGCTACGCCAGCGGCTACACCAAGCCTGGCGTGTCCCCATCTGTAGCCGCTGCCGCAGGCTGCGAACGGGCCGCAGGCCCGCAGCGATCCCAAGGACGCCCAAGCCCCTGCGGTGCTTATCGCAGGTTACGCCAGCGGCTACACCAAGCCTGGCGTGTCCCCATCTGTAGCCGCTGCCGCAGGCTGCGAACGGGCCGCAGGCCCGCAGCGATCCCAAGGACTCCCGCGCCCGGCGCAATCAGCGTTCCACGGGCACCGACAGGGCCGGGTTGCCCAGGGCGTGGGTCTTGGAATCGAAGAAGCGCAGGTTCAACTCCAACCCTTCGAACAGCTTGGCGTAGTGGCGCTTCTGGTGCTGGATGAACGCCGCGCTGCGCGGGTAGATGGAGATCGCCAGGGTCGTGACGGCCGACTGGCGGATCGCCTGCACCAGGTGCTGGTCCTGGGGGCCGAGGTTGTGGCCGAAGATGCACAGGGCGCCGCTGTGGTCCAGCAGTTGCTGGTAGCAGAACGACAGGTAGTCCGAGCTGCGGATGGTCTTGAGCTTGTCCGCCAGGGGGCCTTCGCTGATGAACAGCGGCACGTCGTCCAGGGTCTTGAGGGTGTTGTTGATGGCGAAGCTGCCCAGCAGGGTGCCTTCGGTGGAGCTCAGCTTGCGCGCGCTGCCGTCCAGGTTGCGCACCAGGTGCAGGCCGCCGTGGAGGTAGAGCAAGCGGGTAGCGGCGCTGGAAGTGGTGCCCAGTGCGAAGGCCGGATCGGCGCCGTGAAACAGGTCATCGATGCCTTGGTTGTCGTGCTGCACCGCCCAGTAGTTGAGCAGGTCGTAGTTGCTGGTGAACACCGTGGGATAGCGTCGCAGTTCCTGGTTGATCGCCGCCAGGCTTTGCGGCTGTACCAGGCGCCAGGGGATGTGCACCGCATGCACGGTGTTGATCAGGGCTTCCTTGATCGCGTAGTAGCGGTTGCGCGGCGCCGCCGAGCTGACGGCCAGGGCCTTGTTGACCCGGCTGGTGGTTTTCAATGCGCCCAGTACCTGTTCGAAGCTGCGGGTCTGCAGGGCTTCGAAGACGCTGAGCTCGGACTGGCTCAGGGGCTTTTCTTCCACTGTGCGAGCGTTTTCGAACAGCGAGTCGTAGGCAAAGTCTTCCCAGACGGCACGGCTGGCACCGTTGCCGATCAGCAGGCCATTGAACGGTGTGCTCGTGCCCAGGGCGTTCCAGTCTTCAAGTTCGGCGTCAAATTCCTGGAAATCCGTCATCGCGGTCATTGGTCTCAAGGCAGAAGGTCATCAGGGCGCCGACTTTATCACGACCGACCCTTGAGCCAGATCAAGATCGCCCGTGACCGATGAGTCGATCCTGTCGGGCAGACATGAATCGACACCCCGCATTGGGCATTCGCCTGGAGACCTCCTCATGAGCAGCACCTTCTTCATCCCAGCCGTCAACATCATGGGCATCAATTGCCTGGACGAGGCCATGAGCGCCATTCGCAATTATGGGTTTCGCAAGGCGCTGATCGTCACCGACGTCGGCCTGGCCAAGGCCGGGGTGGCGGGCATGATCGCCGAGAAGCTGGCCATGCAGGACATCGATTCGGTGATCTTCGATGGCGCCAAGCCCAATCCGAGCATCGCCAACGTCGAGCAAGGGCTGGCGCAGTTGCAGCAGTCGCAGTGTGATTTCGTCATCTCCCTGGGCGGCGGCTCGCCCCATGATTGCGCCAAGGGCATTGCCCTGTGTGCAACCAACGGCGGACACATTGGCGACTACGAAGGGGTCGACCAGTCGAGCAAGCCACAACTGCCGTTGATTGCCATCAACACCACCGCTGGCACCGCCAGCGAGATGACCCGCTTCTGCATCATTACCGACGAGTCGCGCCACGTGAAAATGGCCATCGTCGACCGCAACGTCACGCCACTGCTGTCGGTCAACGATCCGGCGCTGATGGTGGCGATGCCCAAGGGCCTGACCGCCGCCACCGGCATGGACGCCCTGACCCACGCGGTGGAGGCCTATGTGTCCACCGCCGCCAACCCGATCACCGACGCCTGTGCGCTCAAAGCCATCAGCATGATCAGCGCGAACTTGCGCCAGGCGGTGCACGACGGCAGCGATTTGCTGGCCCGGGAGAACATGGCGTATGCGCAGTTCCTCGCCGGCATGGCCTTCAACAACGCGTCCCTGGGCTTCGTGCATGCCATGGCTCACCAGTTGGGCGGTTTCTATGACCTGCCCCATGGCGTGTGCAACGCGGTGCTGTTGCCCCATGTGCAGAGCTTCAACGCCAGCGTCTGTGCCGAGCGCCTGACCGATGTGGCCCACGCCCTGGGCGCGGATATTCGAGGCTTCAGTCCGGAGGAGGGAGCCCAGGCGGCAATCGCGGCGATTCGCGCCTTGGCTCGGGACGTGGAAATCCCCGCCGGTTTGCGGGAACTGGGCGCCAAGTTGCAGGACATTCCGCTGCTGGCGGCCAACGCCCTGAAAGACGCCTGTGGCCTGACCAACCCGCGTCCGGCGGATCAACGGCAGATCGAAGAGATTTTCCGTAGCGCGTTTTGAGGAACGGGTAGGTCCGTTTCGCTGGCAAGCCAGCTCCTACATGTGAAGCGTTCACCAACGTGCCGGGGGCTGACGGCGGGTATGGAAAATTCGCAGAATCTGTAGCCGGTCCCCGCGCACCCGGTAGGGAATTAGGTAAGGCCAGCCCGGCACTACCCATTCCCGGGTGCCGGGCAGGCGGCCTTCGCGGCCACTTGAGGGGAACCGGGCCAGTTGCTCGATACTGATCAACAGCGCCCTGACAAATTCCCCGGCGGCCCGGGGATCGTCCTGGGCGATATGACGGGCCTCAGCGTCCAGGTTGTTCAGGGCGCTGCGTAGCCATTCAATGCGCATTGTCGGTCCACTTGCCGGCGATGGCCGCCACTTCTTCGGCACTGGCGAAGTCACCTGCGTCGGCCTCGTTCAGGGCCTTCTGGATTTCCTCGATTTGCCAGGCTTCCCGCGCCAGGTATTCACGCAGGGCGTCCACGGCGAGAAACGACTTGCTGCGTCCGGTGGCTTTTGCCAGCAGGGCCAGAGTTTCAGCAAGTTCATCGGGCAAGCGCAGGGACATGATGGACATGGCAGTCTCGTTGTAGTGATGTGTAATACAGCATATTACCTCGTCATACCCTAGCCCAGGTCCGGCCATTCGTCAGGCCTGCAGTTGTTACAAGGCAAGGTCACTCCCACGCGCGTGCTCCCAGCGTTGAAAGCGTCGACGGGGCAGAGGATAGTGCGACCTGAAATCGCGCTGTATCCGCCTGTCACAAGGAGTCGTGAATGTTCCGTCGCTCTTCTTTGATCCCGCTTCTGGGCAGCCTGGCGCTGCTGGCCGGCACCACATCCGTCGCGGCCCAGTGCCTGCCGCCGCCCCGCAATGCCGAGGTTCCGGGCTTTTCCCTGTGCAAGGACTGGCCGGCCTTCGACGACCAGAGCATCAGCCTGCTGTCGGAACAGGTCCCGGACCCCAGCGACACCGGCAACGGTGACGGCACCTACAACCTGCAACTGGCGGTGCTGGACCGCAACAGCGGCAAGCCCCTGGCCAGTTACAGGCAGCCTGTGGCTTTCGTCTCCGACGCCTTCCGCCTGGAGAGCGTGAAGCTCGACACCGGGCGCTTCCAACTGGCGCCACAAGTGCGGGCCTTTGGGGTTCGGGCTGCGTTCGAGGGCTCGTCCCGGGTCAACCCTTTCAATCAGGTCTGGCTCAGCCTGTATGTGCGCGAAGGCAGCACCCTGCGCCCGGTGCTGGAGAAGTTCCTGGCCCATTCCTACAACGGCGAATGGGATGGCCAGTGCGCCGGCGAGGGCACTGAAACCACGCGTACCCTGGAGATCGCCAAGACCCGCAGCCACGGTTATGCCGACCTGATCGTGCGTTCGGTCAGCGTCAGTACCCGGAGCGAAAAAGTCGGGGAGGAGTGCCGGTCCAAGTCCGTGACCGCCAAGCCGGTGCTCATCACTCTGCATTACGACGGCCAGCGTTACGTGCTGCCCAATGGCTACAGCGGTATCTGAGGGAGTTTTGATGAAGTGGCTTGAGTCATGCGGCCTGGGCCTGGCCCTTTGTGCCGGGTTGGGGGGTGTCACGGCGGCGCAGGCGGGGTGCGACAACACGACGGGTATTCCCGGAGAGTTCTATGTCTGCAAGCCCTGGCCCGCAGAGCCGGAGCTGAGCATCAGTGCCCGGGCGACGCCCATGCCCGGGAGCCAGGCTGGCGACGTCAGCAGCTACAGCCTGGACGTATCGCTGCAGGACATCGACTCCGGTTGGACCCTGGCCAGCAACTACAAGGATAGCGCTCTGTTCTCCGATGCCGTGGCCCTGCAGGGGCTGCAGATCGACACCGGGCGCTACCGTTTGAATAAAGAGCAGCGAGCCTTTGGCCTGCGGGTTCTCTATCACCACAGCTCCAGTGCCATGCCCTACGAGAAAAGCGTGCTGACCCTGTATCGACGTGAAGACAAGGAAGTCCTGCCGCTGCTGGAAGGATTGGTGATGGATGAGAGCCACGGCGAGTTTGGCTGGGGCAGTGAGTGCGAGGGCCGCTCCCGGACCCTGCACCGGACCCTGGAAGTCGGCAGTGGCCAGCGCAACGGTTACGCCGATCTGATCGTGCGTACCCGTGAAGTCAGCACCAGGCATTTCAAGGGCCGTGATGGCTGTGAAAGCCGTGATCTGCCGCCCAGGAACACGCTGGCGACCCTGCATTATGACGGCCAGCGCTATGCGCTGAGCAAAGCCCTGAAAGGACAGTAATCGATGCTCACCGGCCTCAATCACCTGACCCTGGCGGTCAGCGACTTGCCCCGCAGCCTGGCCTTCTATCACTCGCTGTTGCAACTGCGTCTGGAGGCCACCTGGGATGCGGGAGCCTACCTGTCACTGCCGGGACTATGGCTGTGCCTTTCCCTGGACCCGCAACGGCGGGCACCGGCGGTTGCCGATTACACCCATTACGCCTTTGGCGTCGGCGCTGTGGATTTTGCAGCGCTGGTCCAGCGCCTGCGTGAGGCGCGAGTGCCGGAGTGGCGCGACAACCGCAGCGAGGGCGCGTCGTTTTATTTTCTCGATCCCGATGGGCATCGACTGGAAGCTCATGTCGGTGACTTGGCTTCGCGATTACGGGCCTGTCGCGAACATCCTTACGCCGGGATGCGCTTTTACCCCGCCGACTGAGGCGCCGCTACCGGGAAGCAGCTGACGAAAGCCGCTGGTGGCAAGGTGCCTTGATCGTGCAGAATCCGCCAGATTCGTTCTGTGCCTGGCGTTGCCGTGAGGTGCATCCGTTCTGGAGTCTTGCTGATGACCTCATCGCTGTTGCTGGCTGTTATCGCCTCGGGTTTCATTTACGCGATCACCCCCGGGCCCGGGGTCCTGGCGGTCTTCGGTATTGGCGCTTCCCGTGGCCGACAGGCTGGCGCAGGGTTTCTCTGCGGGCACTTGCTGGGGGATGTGGTCTGGTGCAGTACGGCACTGATCGCCATTGTCGGCGCCCGGGAAATCGGTAGCGACGCCTTCAACATGCTCGGGGTGCTCAGCGGTTTGTACCTGTTCTGGCTGGGGCTGCGGGCGATCCGCAGTCGTGGTGGCAATGGCGATGAGCCTCAGGGAGCAGCGCGCAATCCGTTCTGGCACGGGATCATCTTCGGCCTGACCAACCCCAAGGCTTATCCGGTGGCGGTGGCGACGTTCACCGCCCTGCTGTCCAGTCGTGCGGAGCTGCTCAGCTGGTCCATGCTTCCCGGCCTGATTGCCCTGAGCTTCCTGGGCGGTCTCGGCGCTTACGCTATTCTCATCGGCGTGGTGGGGGCGCGGCAGGTACGCAGTTGGTATCAGCGTCACGAGCTAGCGATCACCCGGGTCTGCGGGGTGATGTTCATCGGTTTCGCGATCAATGCCCTGCTGCATGCGCTGCCGGGGCTGATCGGCAACAAGGCATAACGCCGCTCGCGGAGTGCGAGGGTGGTGTTCAGCCGGTGTTCGTCACTGGCTGACCGGGCTCAAGGGATGGGTACTCAGTGCATTTTTCATGGGTAGTAGCTTTCTCTGATGGCAACCAAGAACTCCGCGCCTCTGGCGAGTTTCATCGATCTGCTTCTGGACGTCGTGTGCGCCGTAGATAGCCAGGGTCGTTTCGTATTTGTCAGTGCCGCCTGCGAGCGGGTCTTCGGCTACACCGCCGACGAGCTGATCGGCCGGCCGATGATCGAGCTGGTGCACCCGGCCGATCGTGAGCGCACCCTGCAGGCCGCTCGGGAAATCATGGGGGGCGTGCCCAAGCCCAATTTCGAGAACCGTTACCTGCGCAAGGACGGGCGGGTGGCGCACATCCTCTGGTCGGCGCGCTGGTCGGAAGTGGATCAGTTGCGCATCGCCGTGGCCCGGGACATTACCGAGCGCAAACAGGCTGAATCGAAACAGGCGGCGTTGTATGCCATTTCCGAAGCGGCCCACGCCACCGAGGACCTGCTGGTGCTGTTCAAGCATGTGCATCGGATCATCGGTGAGTGGCTGCCGGCGCTCAATTTCGTTCTGGCGCTGTACGACGAGCGCAGCGATAGCCTGAACTTTCCCTACCATGTCGATGACTGCGAAAGCAGCCCGGAACTGCCCGGGACCCTGATCGGGCGTTTCTGCGCGCAGGTGCTGCGGCACGGCCAGTCCTTGCTGCTGGCACCGGAGTGTCCGTCGAGCCGGGATTTGTGGAACCAGTTCGCCGTCGTTCAAGGTCCTCGCTGCTGGTTGGGCGTGCCACTGAATTCGCAGAAGGGCACCATCGGCGTGCTCATGGTCAAAAGTGCACCCGGTGCCCGGGGCTACGGGGAGGCAGAGCTGGAATTGCTGCAGTACGTCAGCGCCCAGCTCGCCGCGGCCATCGAACGGGCGCAACTGCATGCGCGCCTGCACTACATGGCCGAGTACGATCAACTGACTCACCTGCCTAACCGTGAGCTGCTGCGCGAGCGCTTGCGTTCAGCCCTGGCTCGGGCCCGGCGCGACTCGGGACGCATGGCCTTGCTGTATGTCGACCTGGACAAGTTCAAGGAGGTCAACGACACCTGCGGGCATGCTGTGGGCGACATGCTGCTGCAAGCGGTGGCCAATCGCCTCAAAGGCTGCGTACGGGAAACCGACACCGTGGCACGCATGGGCGGTGATGAGTTCGTGGTGCTGCTGGAGAGCGTGCAGCACAGCGACGATGCCCAGCGTGTCGCCGAGAAGATTCGCCACGCGCTCAACGAACCGCTGCGCCTGGATGGCCATTCGCTGAATATCCTGCCGAGTATCGGCATTGGCCTGTACCCCGAACATGGCCTGGAAGAAAAGCAGCTGTTCAAGCACGCCGATGAGGCGATGTACGCGGTCAAGCGCGAGCGCAAAAGCCGCTCCAGCGCCTGAGGTCCAGGCCAGGGGCGAGGCTCTGCTTCCGGCCTGAACGACTCGCCATTCGTCGTACCACCGGCGATTTTTCTAAACCTTTGCGGCTTCGGGTTTTCCCTATGCAGGCGGGTGCTGTGGCTCCCGCCGTACTGACTTGCAAGAGGAGACTCCCAGCATGAACCCCATGGCCACCATCCTCGGTCGTGCCGGCCTGGCCCTGCTGCTCGGCCTTGGCGCCAGCAACGCCCTGGCCCAGTCCCCCGCGGCCTTTATCGACGACGCCTCGGCCAAGGGCATGGCCGATATCGAAGCCAGCCGCCTGGCGCATCAACACACCTCGTCCAGGACGGTCAAGGAATACACCATTCAGGTGATCAACGATCGCACCACGGCCAACCAGCACCTGGCCAAAATCGCCAGGCAACTGGACCTGCCGGTGGCCCCCCGAGAGCAGGTCATGGACCAGGCCAAGCGCTTGATGCCGCCGCTACCCGAGGGGACGGATTTCGACCGCGCCTATGCCGCCAACCAGATCAAGGCCACTGAAGCGGCGATCCGACAGATCCAGCAACAGGCGCAAACCAGTGACGTGCCGCAACTCAAGGCCTTCGCCGAGGAAACCCTGCCCAAGCTGGAGAACCACCTGCAAATGGCCAAGGCCATCCAGGCTGGACGTCACACCGAGCGCTTGGATGGTTGAGTGATGATCAACTAGCGCCGTCTGCTTACACCTCAGAACATCCCTTCGCACAATAAAACAGGATTGTGCTGGAGCCGCTGGGCCTGTGGGCTTAACGTGGCCCGGGTCAGGCGGCGCATGGCGCGTCGCGAGGCTCAAGGAGGTAGCAGATGGCGCAGGTGCCCAGCGCGTCGATCATCGATCTGTATCACCAGGCGGAAGACTATTTCTTTGTTTCCATCTCGCAGTTCCATCGGCGCTTCGGCGCCGATCTGAGTGCCTATTGCACCGGGCTTGAAGCCAGCAGCCTGAATCTGTTGATGATGAAGGACCGGCCTGGCGACAACAGCGAGCAACTGGCCGAGGGCGTGGCGTTCCTGCAGCGCACCGGCATGCCGTTCTGTGTGGTGATCCCTCAGGCGCAGGTGTCGCGGGTCAGTCTGCAGTTGCAACAGCAGCACCTGATGGCCGCGGACAAGACCACTTGCATGGTGCTCGATCTGGCGACCTACGAAGCGCAGGAGGTATCGGCGCCATTGGCGGATGTGCGTTGCACCGATGAGCATCTGGAGGATTGGGGGCTGCCGGTGCAGAGCGCGTTCGAGCCCGATGGCGGAGGCATCGAGCTGTACCTGGAGCGGCACCGGGCGGCGTTGCTGGCCGGCAGGGCTCTGCGCCATTTCACTTTGTATGTCGACCAGCGTCCGGTCAGTGCCCTGACGCTGTCCCTGGGGCCGGGGGTGGCGCGGCTGGATGATATCGGCACTTTGCGCGAGTGCCAGGGGCGGGGCTATGCCACGGCGCTGATCCACTCGGTGCTGCGCCTGATCCAGGCCCAGGGCGCGAAAATCTGTGTGCTCGAGGCCTCTCTCGACGGCCTGTCGATCTACCGCAAGGTCGGCTTCACGGGCTTGTTCGACTATTGCACCTTCTGCCAGGCGTAAGTCCTGGCTACGTCGTGGCGTTGAGCCGGAACTGCCGTGGGCTGAGTCCGGTCAGGGACTTGAACTGCCGGCTGAAGGCGCTGTGATCGGTGTAGCCGCATTGCAGCGCCACCTCGGTGATCGGCTCCTGGGTCAGCAGCAGCCGTGAGGCGTGTTCCAGGCGTGCCTTGTGGATCATCTGCCGGGGCGTGAGGTGGAAGATGCGCTTGCAGTAGCGCTCCAGCTGCGCCGTGGACAGGTTGGCGATGCGGGTCAGGTCCTGCAGGCGGATGGCTTCGCTGTAGTGCTCGCGGATATGCCGGTCCACGGCCGCCAAACGCTCGTAGGCCGGATGGGTGTCACGGGCTGCCTGCAGGTCCAGGGAGATGCCGGCCATGCCGATGATCTGTCGGTCGTGTCCATACAGCGGCAGTTTGTGGGTCAGGCACCAGCCGGGTTCGCGACTGCCGTACAGGTGCAATTCCAGTTGGCCCTTGATGGTGATGCCCTGGCGCAGCACGCGCTGGTCCTGCTCGGTGTAGACCGGGCCGAGCACCGCCGGAAAGACTTCGGCGGAGGTCTTGCCGAGCAATGGCCGGATGTTCTTGAAGCCGCAGCGCTGGGCCAGGGTCAGGTTGGCGATCAGGTAGCGGGCCTGCAGGTCCTTGATGAAGAACACGGCGCTGGGAATGCAGTCCAGCAGGGGGGTGATCGGGGCCATGCTGGCCAGCAGGCTGTTGATGTCCCCGAGGGATTGGGCGGCGATGGCCCTGGGCAAGTGGTGGAGCTGTGCGCTATCGATCATCGTCGGCCTCTCTCTAGGGGGCTTGGGGGATGGGTCTGTGTCGATAAAGCCAGGGGGTACAAAAGGGCTGTGCAAGCTGGCCGGGTGTTCCCGGCCAGGGTGGGTTCAGGGGCTCAGTCTGCGGCGTCGTGGCAGGTCTCGTCGAGCATCAGGGTGGCGAGCCGGGCCGGCACCAGCGGCGTTCGCGGGGCCACCATGGGCCAGTTGAACAGGCGCTGGGCGGCGCTGGCGCAGACCCGGCCCTGGCAGGCCCCCATGCCGCACCGGCTGTGCAACTTGGCGCTGGGCCAATCGGCTGCCGCCGCCACCGCAGCGTAGGGCACATCTTCGCAACGGCACAGCAGTGTCTCGGGTCGGGCCAGTTCGAGGATCTGCGGTTGCAGCTCGAAGTGACGCTGCAACTGCCTGGCAAAGGCCTGCCAGTGCTGGCGCTGGCGGATCAGGCCGGCGGCGCGGGCGCTCTGGCCGCTGGCCACGCAGCCGGCAATCTCGCCTTCGATCAGGGCCAGTTCGCTGCCACCGATGCCGGTGCATTCCCCGGCGGCAAGGACCTGGGGCAGGCTGCTGCGCTGCTGCTGGTCGACCGCAATGGCGCCGTGTTCCAGGTGACAGCCCAGATGGCTGGCCAGACGGGTATTGGGCACCAGGCCGAAGCCGCAGGCCAGGTAGTCGCAGGGGATTTCCTCGCTGCGCCGACCCTGGCGGATGCGTACCCCTTGCAGGTGCCGGTCCCCCAGGGCCTCCACCACGTGGGCGTTGCAACGGTAGGCCGGGGTGGCCAGCTTCAGGGCCTGGGCCAGCTTGCTTGGCCAGCGCCACAACTGGCCGGCGAAACCCAGCACGGAGGCTGCGGTGGCCTGTTCCAGCACCCGCACCACGCGGGCGCCGGCCTGGCGTGCGGTGGCGGCGCTGGCCAGCAGCAAGGGGCCGCTGCCGGCGATCACCAGGGTTTTTCCATTCACCTGCAGGCCATTCTTCAGCAGGGCCTGCAGGCCTCCGGCACCGGTGACCCCGGGCAGGGTCCAGCCGGGAAAGGGCAGCAGCAGTTCCTGGGCACCGCAGCACAGGATCAGCTGTTCAAAGTCCACCTGCCAGGCCTGTTGCGCGTCCTCCAGCAACAGGCGCTGCGGGCCCAGGGCGGCGATGATCCGGGTGGCGCTAAGGTAGCGCAGCGTCGGGTGCTGCAGGATCTTGAAGCGCTCGGCCTGGAGAGCGGTGGGCGGGTGCCCGGGGCCATTGCGCCAGATCTGTCCGCCGGCCCGCGGGTTGTCGTCGATCATCAGGATCGAGGTGGCGCTGTGGCTGGCGGCCTGGGCGGCGGCGAGTCCCGCCGGGCCGCTGCCGACTATGACGATCTGGCAGTGCAGGCGTTGGGCGCTCATTGGCTGCGCTCCACTTGCATGCCATCCCGGCACAGGGTCTGGCAGGCCAGTTGACGGTGACCGTCGATGGTCATCCGACATTCCTGGCAGATGCCCATGCCACAGAACGGCGCTCGTGGAGCACCGCTGCAGGCGGTGCGGGTATAGGGCACGCCGCTGTTGGCCACAGCGGCGGCCACCGTGAGGCCGCCGCGGACCTCCAGCGCTTGCTGATCCAGGTAGATGATCACGGGCATTCTCCAGTCAGGGCGGCGAAGCGTCCGGGCAGATAGGGGCGCGGGTCGATTGCCGGGCATTCGCAGAGCATCAGGTCCACCAGCAGCCGCGCGCTGCCGGGGGCGGTCGTCACGCCCAGGCCTTCATGGCCAACGGCCAGCCACAGGCCCGGTTGTTGCGGGTGTTCACCCAGGATCGGCAGGCCGTCCGGGCTGGCGGCGCGAAAGCCGGTCCAGGCGCGGATGCCGTTGAGCGTTGCCAGCTCTGGCAGGTATTGCACTGCCCGTTGCAGCATGGGCGCCAGTACGGCCGGTTCGACTTGAGGATCGAGGGTGTCGAATTGTCGGGACGAGCCGATCAGCAACTGGCCGGTCGGACGCGGCTGGACGTTGAAGGCCACCGAGGTGCCGTCACTGGCGTGGGCACTGGCGGCGTAGCCCAGTTCGACCAGTTGATGCTGGACCTGTTGTGGGTAGCGGTCGGTGATCAGCAGGTGGCCCTTCTTCGGCCGCAGGGGCAGGGCCGGCAGCAGTTCCCGGGCGGCGAAGCCGTTGGCCAGCAGCACCCGGGGGGCGCGCAGGACCCGGCCGTCGTCCAGCTCCAGCTGATCGCCGGCTACCCTACGCACATGGCCGCACTGGCGCTGGATCAGTGGATGGCTGCTGAGCATCCAGTGGGCGGTGGCCGGGGCGTAGAGAATGCCGTCTCCGGGGATCTTCAGGGCGCCGCCCAGGCCCGGGCGCAGCATCGGCTCCAGCGCCGCCAGCTGCGGGCCGTCGAGCAGGTGGCCGGTGACGCCGTGGTCTGCCAGGGTCTGCTGCTTGGCTCGCGCCAGGTCCATTTCCTCGCGGTCGGCGGCCAGCCACAGGGTGCCGCAGTTGCGATAGGCACAGGCCTCGGGCAGACGTTCGCGCAACTGCCGCCACAGGCCGATGGAGTAATGACTCAGGGCCAGCTCCGCCGGGTTGTCGTCCATGGCCACAAGATGCCCCATGCCGGCCCCGGTGGCACCGCCACGGGCGTCGTCCAGTACCTGCACCCGCAGGCCGCGGCCGGCCAGTTCATGGGCGCAGGCGGCACCGATGATGCCGGCGCCGACCACGATCACGTCGGCCTCGCCCTGGGCATTCACGAGCCGATGCCCCAGGCGAACGGGTCGCTTTCATCGAGCAGCAGGGTCGCTTCGGCGCTGATGTGGGCGCTGCCACGCAGGGTGGGAATGATCCGCTCGCCGGCCTGCTCGTAGTGGGCGCTGAACTGACTGCCGATGACGCTGGCCTGGCGCCAGGTCTGGCCGGGAGCGAGCTTGCCGTCCGCCGCCAGGCAGGCCAGCTTGGCGCTGGTGCCGGTGCCGCAGGGGGAGCGGTCGTAGGCCTTGCCGGGACAGAGCACGAAGTTGCGGCTGTCGGCCTGTGGGTCGTCGGCGAACAGTTCGATGTGGTCGATGACTTCGCCCTCGGCCCCGGTCACCCCGGCGGCTTCCAGAGCCTCGCGCACGCGCCAGGTGAATTGAGTCAGGGCTTCGACATTGTCCAGGGCAATGTCCTGGCCGTGATCGCTGATCAGGAAGAACCAGTTGCCGCCCCAGGCGATATCGCCATGCACCGTGCCGTGCCCCGGCACTTGCAGCGCCACCTGGGTGCGGTAGCGATAGGCGGGGACGTTGCGCACGCTCACCGACAGATCGTCGTGCAAGGTGGCCTCCACCGTGCCCACCGGGGTTTCGATGCGGTGCACGCCGTAGTCGATGCGTCCCAGGTGGTACAGCGAACGCACCAGGCCGATGGTGCCGTGGCCGCACATGCCCAGGTAGCCGCTGTTGTTGAAAAAGATCACGCCGGCACAGGCCTCCCTGGCCTGTGGCTCGCAGAGCAGGGCCCCGACCAGCACGTCGCTGCCCCGGGGTTCGAGGACGCAGGCGCGGCGCCAGTGATCGTGCTGGCTGCGCAGGGTCTGCAGGCGCTCGGCCATGGAGCCACGGCCCAGCTCGGGAAAGCCGTCGATTACCAGGCGAGTGGGTTCACCTGCGGTGTGTGAGTCGATCACGGTTATTTTTTTCATGGCGGCACCTGACGGGAAAGAACGACAGAGTGGCCTTGGCGGGGGCGGCGTTGCTTGTGGGTTTTCGCTGTGGCAGATGACGAAATCAGCACAGTTTCGCCATGGCCGCTGTGGCGCTGGAGCTGCAATGGGGTGAGGGGCGAGTGTGCCGATTTCGTCTCTTGCAGGGGCGAAAAGCCTCAAGCTGCAAGGGGGATAAAAGGCGACTCTGGTCTGGGTTTTCAACGTCAGTCGGCCCGGCCGACCTCAAACAAGGACCAGACCATGAGCCGTAAAGCCATCCAATGGAGCGGTGTATTCCCCGCTGTGACCACTCAATTCAAAGCCGATTTCTCCCTCGACCTGCAGGCCACCCACCAGGTCATGCGCAACCTGGTGGACGACGGCGTATCCGGCCTGGTGGTGTGCGGCACCGTGGGGGAGAACACCTCCTTGAGCACCGCGGAAAAACTCTCGGTGATCGAAGTCGCCAAGGACGCCGCCGGCGGTCGGGTGCCGGTGATCGCCGGGGTGGCCGAATTCACTACCGAGTTCGCCCGCCATACGGTGCGCGAAGCGGCTCGGGTCGGGGTCGATGGGGTGATGGTGATGCCGGCCCTGGTGTACTCGGCCAAGCCCCATGAAACCGCGGCGCATTTTCGTGCGGTGGCCACCGGCACCGACCTGCCGGTGATGGTCTACAACAACCCGCCGATCTACAAGAATGACGTCACCCCCGAGGTGCTGATCGCCCTGCAGGACTGCGAGAACATCGTCTGCTTCAAGGACTCCTCCGGCGATACCCGGCGTTTCATCGATCTGCGCAATGCAGTCGGCGATCGCTTCGTGCTGTTCGCCGGTCTCGACGATGTGGTGGTCGAGAGCGTGGCGGTGGGGGCCGAGGGCTGGGTCTCGGGCATGTCCGTGGCCTTCCCCAAGGAAGGCGAGACCCTGTTCCGCCTGGCCAAGGAAAAACGCTTCGAGGAGGCCCTGGCCCTGTACCGCTGGTTCATGCCGCTGCTGCACCTGGACGCTCGTCCGGACCTGGTGCAGTGCATCAAGCTCTGTGAAGAACTGGTGGGCCGTGGCTCGTCCATCACCCGGCCGCCGCGTCTGGCGCTGCAGGGTGAAACCCTGGCCGAAGTCAAAGCCCTGGTCGCCAAGGCCCTGGCCACGCGCCCGAGCCTGCCGGACGTCGGCCTGTAGAAACGGGCCTGCAGGATTTGGTCGGGTGCCCTGGGTGGGGGCACCCGCTTCTGCAATACCCCATGTGCTGCAAGCGTCGAGCGGCTCCGCCGACGTGACATTCGACTTGCCTATTCCAATAACCTCAAAAAAGGCGCAGCCCCATGTCAGGCAAAGGCAAATTCAAGAAACAACTCTCTCTGGTGGACCTGACCTTTATCGGTCTGGGTGCGATCTTCGGTTCCGGCTGGCTGTTCGCGGCCAGCCACGTTTCGGCGATTGCCGGGCCGGCGGGGATCTTTTCCTGGCTGCTGGGCGGGTTCGCCGTGCTGCTGTTGGGCATCGTTTACTGCGAGCTGGGAGCCGCCCTGCCCCGGGCTGGTGGGGTGGTGCGCTACCCGGTGTTCTCCCATGGCCCGCTGCTGGGCTACTTGATGGGTTTCATCACCCTGATCGCCTTTTCCAGCCTGGTGGCGATTGAAGTGGTGGCGGCCCGGCAATACGCCGCGGCCTGGTTCCCGGCATTGACCCACGAAGGCTCCAGCAACCCGACCATCATCGGCTGGCTGGTGCAGTTTGCCCTGTTGTGCCTGTTCTTCTGGCTCAACTACTACAGCGTCAAGACCTTCGCCAAATCCAACAACTTCATCAGCCTGTTCAAGTTCATCGTGCCGCTGCTGGTGATCGCGGTGCTGTTCACCTTCTTCAAGCCCGACAACTTCCATGTCCAGGGTTTTGCCCCGTTCGGCCTGTCGGGGATCGAGATGGCGGTCTCGGCGGGGGGCATCATCTTCGCCTACCTGGGGCTGACGCCGATCATCTCCGTGGCCAGTGAAGTGCGTAATCCCCAGCGCACCATTCCCATCGCGCTGATTCTCTCGGTGCTGCTCTCGACCTTGATCTACGGCCTGTTGCAACTGGCCTTTCTGGGCAGCATTCCCACGGAAATGCTGGCCAACGGTTGGAGCGGCATCAGCAAGGAGTTTTCTCTGCCGTACCGCGACATTGCCTTGACCCTCGGGGTCGGCTGGCTGGCCTATCTGGTGGTGGCCGACGCGGTGATCTCCCCCAGCGGCTGCGGCAACATCTACATGAACGCCACGCCGCGGGTGGTCTACGGCTGGGCCCGGACCGGGACCTTCTTCAAGGTTTTCACTCGCATCGATGAAGAGTCCGGCATCCCGCGTCCGGCGCTGTGGCTGACCTTCGGGCTGTCGGTGTTCTGGACCCTGCCGTTCCCCTCGTGGGAGGCGCTGATCAACGTGGTGTCAGCGGCCCTGGTGCTCAGTTATGCGGTGGCCCCCATCAGCGTCGCGGCGTTGCGCAAGAGTGCACCGCAGCTGGCGCGGCCGTTCCGGGTCAGCGCCTTTGCCCTGCTGGGTCCGGTGTCGTTCGTGATCGCGGCATTGATCGTCTACTGGTCCGGCTGGGGCACGGTGTCCTGGCTGCTGGGGCTGCAGATCCTGATGTTCGTGATCTACCTGCTGTGCAAACGCCTGGTGCCCACCGACCACCTGAGCCTGGGCGAGCAGGTGCGCTCATCGCTGTGGCTGATCGCCTTCTATGGGCTGACCATTGTCATTTCCTACCTGGGCAGCTTCGGCGGCATCGGCGCCCTGACTCATCCCTACGACACCCTCACCGTCACTCTCATGGCCCTGTGCATCTACTACTGGGGCGCCAATACCGGAGTGCCCAGCGCCAAGCTGGTGCTGGACGGCGATGAGGTGGAATGACCACTTTCATGCAGACGAGGTTATCCATGACTGTTACTGGACAGATGCTGATAGGTCACACCGCCGTGCTTGGCGGCCAGGGCTCGATTCATGGGCTGGCCGCCGCCAGTGGCGAGGTGTTGCAACCGGCTTTCGGTGGCGCCTCGGCCGCTGAACTTGAGCGCGCCTGTGCCCTGGCGGAGGCGGCGTTCGATCCTTATCGCCAGTTACCGCTTGCACAGCGGGCGGCATTTCTGGAGAGCATTGCCAGCCATATTCTGGGCTTGGGCGAGGAGCTGATTGAGCGCTGTCACTTGGAAACCGGCTTGCCCCGGGCTCGCCTGGAAGGTGAGCGGGGGCGCACCGTCGGCCAATTGCGCCTGTTTGCCCAGGTAGTCCGTGACGGCGGTTTTCTCGGGGTCAGGATCGACCCGGCGCAACCTGAGCGTCAGCCTCTGCCCAGGGTCGAGCTGCGCCTGCGGCATATCGGCCTGGGCCCGGTGGCGGTGTTTGGCGCGTCGAACTTTCCCCTGGCGTTTTCCGTGGCCGGCGGCGACACCGCTTCGGCCCTGGCGGCGGGTTGTCCGGTGATCGTCAAGGCCCACTCGGCGCACCCCGGTACATCAGAGTTGGTGGGGCAGGCCATTGCCCGGGCCGCACAGAGCCTGGGATTGCCCGAGGGGGTGTTTTCGCTGCTGTTCGACAGCGGCCGGGCCATTGGCCAGGGACTGGTGGCGGACCCGCGGATCAAGGCAGTGGGGTTCACCGGCTCGCGCACGGGCGGGGTCGCGCTGATGCAGATCGCCGCATTACGTCCTGAGCCGATTCCCGTGTATGCCGAGATGAGCTCCATCAATCCGGTGCTGTTGATGCCCCAAGCCCTGGAGGCGCGGGCGGAGCAGATTGCCCCGGCGTTCGTTGCCTCACTGACCCAGGGCGCCGGGCAGTTCTGTACCAATCCGGGCTTGATCCTGGCCCTGGAAGGCTCGGCATTGCAGCGCTTTGAAAGCGCCGCCGCCGCTGCCCTAGCCACACAGGCAGCGCAGACCATGCTTACCCCAGGCATTCACCGCAGTTACTGCCAGGGCGTAGCCGCCCTGGCGGCCCATGCCCAGGTGCAGACCTTGGCCCAGGGCTTGGCGGGGCAGGGCACTCAGGCCCGAGGCGCGTTGTTCGCCACCTCGGCCGAGGCCTTCATGGGCTGCGCACAACTGCGGGAAGAGGTCTTTGGCCCGGCCTCGTTGATCGTTAGGTGCCCGGACTTTGCCGCCTTGCAACAGGTGCTGCAGAGCCTGGAGGGCCAGTTGACCATTGCGCTGCACCTGAGCGATGGCGATCACCCCCAGGTCTGCGCGCTGCTGCCGCTGTTGGAGCGCAAGGCCGGACGCCTGCTGGTCAACGGATTCGGCACTGGGGTCGAAGTGGCCCACGCCATGGTTCATGGCGGTCCGTTCCCGGCCACCTCCGACAGCCGCAGCACCTCGGTGGGCAGCCTGGCGATCCAGCGCTTTCTGCGTCCGGTGTCCTACCAGGATCTGCCTGAGGCGCTGTTGCCTGCCGAGCTGCACCGCGCCAATCCGTTGCAGGTGCGGCAACTGCTCGACGGTCAGTTCTCCGGTTGATCCGGGGCGAGACGGCGCTCCTTCTGGAGCGTGCCGCCTCGCCCGTACCTGTTGCCCCCTCCATCCACCAAGACTCTCCCACAGGAGCGTTCCCCACCAGCCATAGAGGTTCCAGAATGTCTGAATACATCACCCTGTCACTGGATGAAGTCCGCGCCCAGTCGTATCGGGTCCTTACCCATCACGGCCTGTCCGAGGCACATGCTCGGGTGATCGCCGAGGTCATCACCCAGGGCCAGCGTGACGAGTGCCACTCCCACGGTGTGTACCGCCTGCTGGGCTGCGTGCGCTCGGTACGCGAGGGCAAGATCGACCCACAGGCCGAACCCAGCGTGCGGCACATTTCCGCCGGGGTGCTGGAGGTCGATGCCCATTACGGCTACTCGTTGCTGGGCTTTCACACCGGCTTGCCGTTACTGGCGCAAAAGGCTCGCAGCCAGGGGATCGCCGCCATGGTGATCAAGCACTGTTTCCACTTCTCTGCGCTGTGGCCGGAGGTCGAGGCGATTGCCGCCAGCGGCTTGGTGGGCCTGGCGATGAACCCCAGTCACAGCTGGGTGGCCCCGGCCGGCGGCCGCCATCCGGTGTTCGGCACCAACCCCCTGGCCTTCGCCTGGCCGCGTCCGGGGGGCCACCCCTTTGTTTTTGATTTCGCCACCAGCGCCATCGCTCGTGGCGATATCGAGCTGCATGCGCGCCAGGGCACGCCGATTCCCAGCCATTGGGCCATAGATGCCCAGGGCCAACCGACCACCGATGCCAGGGCGGCGTTGCAGGGCGCCATGCAGACCTTTGGCGGCCACAAGGGGTCGGCCCTGGCGGCGATGATCGAGTTGCTAGCCGGCGCCTTGATTGGCGATCTGACCAGCGCCGAATCCATGGCGTTCGACGAGGGCGTGGGGGCGACACCTTGCCATGGCGAGCTGGTGCTGGCGTTCGATCCCCAGGTGTTTTTGGGCGAGGGTTATCAGCAGGGGCTGGAGCGGGCGGAAGGGTTGTTCGCGGCCATTGCCCAGCAAGGCGCGCGGTTGCCGTCGCAGCGGCGTTTTGAGGCCCGGGCGCGCAGCCTGGAGCAGGGGGTGCAGGTTCCCCGGGCACTGTGGAACGACATCCAGGCCTTGCTGCCATGACGCCCTGGGGGCGATGGAATCTCCATCGCCCCCAGGGTTCTGCGGGTCATGTCAGAAGCGCAGGTTGGCCGCCAGCTCGGCGGAACGCCCGGGCGCGACGGTGGCGAACAAGCCAACGTGGGACGCGTCGTAGTAGGTCTTGTCGGTGAGGTTGAGCACGTTGAACTGCAGGTCCAGGTTCTTGTTCACCCGATAGGCCAGCATGGCGTCGTAGCGCCAGTAGGCATCGAGGCTGCGGGTGTTTTCATCGTTGGTGTAGCGCTCGCCCACATAGTTGGCGCCGGCACCGACTTTCAGGCGGTCGGTGAGCATGTAGGTGCTCCACACCGAGGCGCTGTTGGGGGCGATGAATTTCATCTGGTTGCCGTTGAAGTCGGTGTTCCTGCCTGAGGCGTACTTGACCGTCTTGGCATCCAGGTAGGTGTAGCCCGCCATCACCTCCCATTGATCGGTGAGGTAACCGGTGGCCCCGACTTCAAAACCTTTCACTTCGACATCGCCATCCAGGGTCACTTCGTTGCTGATCGGGTCGTAGGTCCGGGCGTTGGTCTTCTCGGTCTTGAACACGGCTGCGGTCAGGGCCAGGCGCTCGTTGAGCAGGTCCCATTTGGTGCCCAGTTCGAGGCTGCGGCTCTTTTCCGGGTCCAGGTTGCTGAGCCGGCCGCCTGCTGCGCCATCGGCGCCGCCCGACTGCCCGGCGGTTTCGCCCGAAGGGTTGAACGAGGTGCCGTAGGACAGGTAGATGCTGCCGTAGGGCAGGGGCTTGAAGACGATGCCGCTTTGGTAGGTCCACATATTGCTGCGGTTGCTCTGGCTGGGGTCCCTGACGTGATAGGCGTCGTAGCGCAGGCCCAGGTTCAGGTCCCATTGCTCGTGCAGGGCGAGGGTGTCCATCACATAGACGGCGCGGTTGTTGTGTCGGGTGACGGTGTGCTGGCCGTCGTCTCGTAGCACCGGGGCGAATGGGTCTTTGGGATTGGGGTGATTGAGGTCGCCCAGGTTGCTGTTCTTGGGGCTTGCATAACGGTTCTTGACGTCGATCCGTTCGCGCGAGAACTCCAGGCCCGCGCTGTAGCTGTGGCCGATGGAGCCGGTGTCGAATGTGCCGAAGATGTCGGTCTGGTTGATCAGCGATTCGTTGACCACGTTGCGCCCGCGAGCCGCACGTTGCACGGTGTTCGCCTGTTCCTGCGCCGCCGTGGATATCGGCCGGCTCATGACGTAGTCCTGCATGCTGCGGCCCTGGCGGGTGGTGTTGCGCAGGGTCAGGTGGTCGTTGAAGTCATGTTCCAGTTGCAAGGTCGCAAGGTCTGCCGAGGTCTTGCGGAAGTCGCGCTGGGTGAAGCCATAGAAGTTGTCGCGGTCGACCTTGATCGGCTTGCCGGAGATTTCCGATACCGGGATGCCCTGGTCGGGCATGTCGTCGGTCTGCAGGTGGTAGTAGCTCAAGGTGGCGCGGGTGTCGGTGTTCAGGCCGAAGGTCACGCTCGGTGCCACGCCCCAGCGCGACACTTGCACATGATCGCGCCCGGGGGTATCGGCTTCATGCTTCATGGCGTTCAGGCGCAGGGCCATGTTCTGTTCGGGCAGGTACTGGTTGAGGTCGAGGGTGCTGCGCCGCAGATGATCGGTGCCCAGGGTCAGGCTGCCGGCGCTGAAGTTCTCCTGCTGCGGTACTTTGCTGATCAGGTTGATGGTGCCGCCGGTGGAGCCGCGTCCCGAGTAGGCCGAACCCGGGCCTTTGACGATCTCGATCTGCTCGTAGTTGAAGACTTCATGGTTCATCCGGCCGACGTCGCGGATGCCGTCGATCATGATGTCGGTGCTGGCCTCGAAGCCGCGGATGAAGGGGCGATCCCCCAGCGGCGTTCCGCCTTCCCCGGCGCCGAAGGTGATGCCCGGGGTGGTGCGCAAGGCATCGGTCAGGGTCGACACGGCACGTTCCTGCATCAGGGTGTCGGTGATGATGGTCACTGACTTCGGCGTTTCCCGCAGGGGCGCGGTGAACTTCACCGAATCCGAGGCCTCGCGCTTGTAGCCGGGCTGATGCACCCCTTGCACATGGGTTGGCGCCAGGGTGACAGGTGTCGCCTCGGTGTGACGCTTGGCGTCTTCAGCAGCGGCTCCCAGGCTGGCTTCGCTGAGGGCCATCAGACCGAGAGAGGTGGACCACAACTTCCAGGGTTGTGGGCGGGCGGGACTGGACATTGAGATAGAGCCTCCGTTTTATTTGGAAGCGATTCTCATTAGATAATTATTATCATTCAATCAGATAGTTCTGAACAATGGTGTCGAAAAGTGTATGCGTGGCTGTATACGAAGTGAGGGGGCTTGATCGGGTTTGCTGTGCGGAGCGACGTGTTTTCTTGCGGCGGGCCGTTTTCTTTTTCCGCCAGCCGCTGTTTCATGGTCGACCATCAACCCAGGAGATCACGGATGAATCTGCACTTCGAAACCCCCAACCTGATATTGCGTCCACGCACGCTCGAACACTTCGAGGCCTGCTTGCGCATGGACCTGGACCCTGAAGTCACGCGCTTCACTCCGGGGATCTGGGACGGTGGGCAATGGCATCGGGATTTCCTGCGGTCGCGTATGACCCAGGACTTTGGTGAGCGATGCGGTTATTGGGCGATCTTCGCCAAGGAGGCCCCGGACGATTTACTGGGCTGGGTCTCGTTCATTCCTTTCGACGCCGTGGGCCCGGAACTGGAGATGGGCTGGCGTCTGGTGCGGCGGGCCTGGGGCCGGGGGGTGGCCTCTGAGGCCGCCAGGCGCATTGTCGAGCACGCCTTTGCCGACCCGGAGGTCGAGCGGATTGTCGCTGATGCTTACATCGACAATGGCGCCTCGTTGGCGGTGGCTCGCAAGCTGGGTTTTCGTTTCACTCACGACGGCGAGTTCGAAGGCCTGCCAAGCCGGTTTTTCGAAATGACCCGTGAGGATTTTCATCAGCAGACAGCGACCGGTTGAAGGGCTGCTGGCTCTGGGGAGACGGGGCGCCGTTGCGTGGCGCCCCGCAATGAAGACCGTTGCCGGTCAAAGGTGACGACTGACCCACCACAACACCAGGAAGGCGATAAGCGCGGCCAGGGCTGACAGCTGGAACAGATTGATCAGCCATTTCAGGCCCAGGGGGAAGTTCTTGTAGTCGCGCACATCCAAGCCGCCATTGCGCAGAAAGAGGTGGGGCATGGCGAACATTCCGCCGATGCACACCAGCATGCACAGACGGCTGAGAGGGTCTTTGCCCAGCAGTGGCATGCGAATGGCGACGACCCGGCAACGGGCCAGGTATTTGACCATGTCATCGATCTTGAAATAGCCCAGGTAGACCTGGATCACCAGGGACACCAGTCCGGACATGACCACCAGAATCCAACCCGCGGTGTAAATATCTTTGGCGTTGCACATATCTATTCAGTGACCTCCTCAAGCTTCACGACCAGGCGTTCAGCGTCGCACTCCTCCAATGAGCCCTGGCGCGCAGGGCAGCCGACCACCATAGCACCCCTGGACCAAGGAGGGGCGCAGGGCTCCCCAGGGGCAGGAGAGTTGTAGCGACCCTAGCCGGGGGCTGGCCCGGTTGCCATGAGACGAGTACCAAAGGCACGGGGGGGCGTGCTGGAGGAGAGGGGTCAGAGCTTGGCGCAACGTTCCACGTCGGCCTGGGTGGTGACCTGGGTATCGATGCCCAAACGGTACTTGCAGTAGTCGATGATCATCTGCCGGTACTCGGGCGTGAGCTTTTCCACGCGCCGGTAGTCGCCGTCATTGGCGTGGATATTGAAGAACTCCAGGCGCAGCGTCGGGGACTGCTTGATAAACCAGCGGGTGTGGGTCTCGGCTTCTTCCAGCTCGGTGTAGTAGCCGACGTTGAGCACCACCAGCAGGCCGAGGAATAGCAGGAATACGAGTTTTTTCATGGTACGGCTCCATCCATGGGCAGGGCGGCGCATGGTTCCGGCTTTGCTCATGCTTGGCAAGGGCCTGTCATGAATTGTCACGCTTGCCGCCGGCAGGTTCAGCCAGCAGACAGTCGCAGGCTGTTAAAAGATTCGGACGCCCGGCAGGAGCAGGGTAGTGACAAGGGGGCAAGAAGGTCGGGACTCTGGAACTGGCCTGATGATGCAATAGCAAAGAAAGCGATCTGCGGATCGCTTTTTTTGTCTTCGCAAGGTATGCGCCTGCCGATCTGCCAGGGTTTGCAGAGAGGGGCTCGAGCAGGACGCAATGGCCGGCAAGGTCTCTTTGTCATGGGGCGCTAGCGCTCTGGAACGGTCTTTTCAAGGTTGCTATGTATTGTTTCGGGCAATACCGTTCGTCCGACGGATGGAATTGGCAAGCACTAGTCACTGCGTCATGCTGTCGATGGATGTCGTAATGCCACCATTTTGGGCTCAACCCGTTTCCAGGTGGTGTTTTCCCCCTGCGCTGCTGAGATAGGTTTTCTGATGAGTGTGTTGATCCTGCCTGAGGCGCGGTATGCCCGATAAGGCGTTGGTCGAGGAGCAGCGCCTGGCTGCTCTGTATGCCCTGGAACTGCTGGACACGGCCCGTTGTGAGCGTTTTGATCGTATTTGTCGTCTGGCGGCGCAGTACTTCAAGGTACCCACGGCCTTGATCACTCTGGTGGATCGGGATCGCCAGTGGTTCATGTCGCGGGTGGGCTTCGTCGCCGAGCAGACCCCCATCGATCAATCGTTCTGTGCCTACACCATCAAGTCCGGCGATGTGTTTGAAGTGGAAAACGCCCGCCGGGATGTGCGCTTTCATGCCAATCCCCTGGTCACCGAAGATCCGTGCATCGGCTTTTATGCTGGCGCGCCGCTGATCACATCCACCGGCCATGCCATCGGCAGTTTGTGCGTCATCGATAAACAGCCCCAGCGTTTGAATGCCGTCGAGCGCCAGCAACTGCGGGACCTGGCGTGCCTGGTGATGGAGCAGATCGAGCACCGTCAGCGCCAGACCCGTCGCGATCCGGTCAGCAGCCTGCCCAATCGGGAGCAATTCCAGAGCGATCTGTACGACCTGGCGGAACAGCATCCTGGTGAAAAGCGCGTGCTGGTGCTGGTGGATGCGGTGGACATGACCGTGGCTCACGAGCTGACCCTGGCCATGGGCATGGCTCCGTTTGAAATCATCGTGCGCTTCCTGGCCCAGCAACTGCTCACCTACCTGGGGCGGCATGTCCGGGTGTATCACGTCTCGGTCAAGCGTTTTGGCTTTCTGCTACCGGCAGCGCCGGGCATCGAACGTTTTCTCGAAGGGCTGGTTCGGCGTTTGCGGCGCCAGCCGCCGGGCCTTGAGTTGCCGATGATTCCCGGGGTATGTGCGGGCACCGTGGAGTTCTCCACGGACCGCGACGCGGTGCCGGACGTGCTGCGCAAAGCCATGTTCGCCCTGGAGCTGGCGACCTTGAAGCGCAGCACCTGGGCGCCCTATGACGTGGTGCGGGACCAGGCCTATCGACGTGCCTTCAATCTGGCGTCGGACATCAGCGAAGCCCTCGACAGTGGGCAGATCTACCTGATGTTCCAGCCGCGCTTCGCCCTGCCCGATGGTGCCCAGGTCAGCGCCGAGGCGCTGATCCGCTGGGATCACCCTTGGCTGGGACCGATTTCCCCGGCGGAATTCATTCCGGTCATGGAGCGCAACGCCCTGATCCACCGGGTGACCCATTGGGTGATCAACGCGGTGCTGGACAGGCTGCACAGCTGGAGTTCCAGCGATGTACAGCGCCTGTCGATCAACCTGTCCCCCCAGGATTTCGAGGACCAGGACATTGCCGATGTCCTCAGGGAGGCCTGCCAGCGTCACCGCATCGATCCCCGGCGCCTGGAGGTGGAGATCACTGAAGGTGCCTGGCTGCGCTCCAACCCCAAGGTGCTGGATCAGTTGAGCAAGATACGCGGCCTGGGCATGGACGTGGCCATCGATGATTTCGGTACCGGCTACAGCAACTTCGCCTACCTGCATCAGATTCCCGCCAATGTGGTGAAGCTCGACAAATCCATGGTCACGGACCTTGAGAGCAGCGCCCAGCACCAGAAGATCACCCGTTCGGTCATTGCCCTGGCCAGGGAGCTGGGCTATCGCACCGTGGCCGAGGGCATCGAGAGTTTCAAATGCCTGCAGATGCTACGGGCCTTTGGCTGCGACGAAGCCCAGGGCTATTTCCTGGCCCGGCCCATGGCCCAGGAAAAATTCCTCGCTCACAGCGGGGCCCGGCGTTTTCCGTTGCAGCAGGGTTTCTAGCAGGCAGGGCAAGCCTGCCGAGGTGGCCGCGCAACGGCGGCCGCCTCAGCGCTGGGCGGCCACCAGCAACATCATCGGTCGCTCGCGCTCTTCTTCCAGAGCCGGTTGCTCCAGCACTTGCTGGGCGCTCGGTCCCCACTCCTCGACATGGCGAATGCTGAACCCTGTGTCGATCAGGGTGTTGAGCAGAGTGCCCAGGGTCCGGTGCTGCTTGATCACGCCCTCCGCCAGCCAATGGGTCACTCGTTCGCCTTCTTGCTGGTAGCTGTCCAGCGGCCAGGATTTGCGGCCCTGGTCATCCACCTGCCAACCCGGGTTGCGCGGGGCCATGAAGATCGGGTGCTCGATGGAGAACACCAGGCGTGCCCCGGGTACCAGGGCGGCATGGACCTGGGTGAACAGCCCGCGCAAGTCCTTGATGTAGTGCAGGGCCAGGGAGCTGTAGGCCAGATCGAAGCTGCAGGCGGGCAGGCTCAGGTGTTCCAGATCGGCCCGCTGATAATCGATGTTGGGCGCCGAGGTGCTGGCGCGGGCGGTCGCCAGCATCTTTTGCGAAACGTCCAGGCCCAGTACCTGTCGGGCCCCCTGTTCGCTGGCCCAGCGGCTGAACCAGCCATAACCGCAGCCCAGGTCCACCACCTTGAGACCGTTCATGGTGGGCAGCAGAGCTTGCAGGGCTGGCCATTCCGGTGCCGCATCGAGGCCGCCGAGGGAGCGGCCCATCTGGCTGTAGCCCTGGAAAAAGGTCGGATCGTCGTAAATATTCTGGGTCATGCAGCGTTTCCTTGAGGTTCGTGTGCAGCCGTGATGTCGGGCGGATGATGCAAAAGACGCGGCTGAGGTTTTTCCTCTGACCCGGTCACGGCGATTTTCACTCAGTGTGGGTTATGCATTATCGTGCGCCACGCCTCAAGCGATCAGCGTCGTCATCGACACCAAGCCAACCGATAGCGGTGGGTGATTGTCTGTAAGGGCCAACCGAATCCCCCGAACCCGGGTCTGTACCCTAAGCGAGGCACCTTGGGCAAAGCGCGAGTGATAGGCACGACAATAGAGGCCATTCATGCTGCCGAGACGGCATTGGGGCGAACCTTGCCCGGGTCATTCGTGGACTGGCTGCTGGAGCACAACGGCAAGGCGCTGGGGGGGGGTGGAAGTGTTTCCTGTCTTTGATGCGCGTGATCCCCGCAAGACCTGGGAGTCAATAGTCCGCCATTTCGAGCAAGGCTGGCGGGCTTGGCAAGACACTTTCTCCGGCATCGCGCTCGACTGCTCCAGCCTGCTGCCGTTCGCTCAATTTGGGACGGGCGACTATTACTGCTTCGATTACGCGGTACTGGGCGACGCCGGTGAGCCGGTCGTGGTGCTGTGGTCCCATGAGACGGGTCGAACCTGCGTCGTTGCGGATGACTATGCCGCTTTTTTGGCCAATCCCGATCAGTTGTGCCACGCACCCGGCTGATGGGCCGTTGGCACAGGTCGATGTTGAAACAGCGGCGCTCCAATGATCTGCACGAGGCTTGGGCTTGGTTCGCTAGGTTTGCTGCTGGGAGGGGAGGAGATCGTTTGAATCAACGACCTGAGAAGCTTCTACAGATATCTGCGGGAGCCCGCAGATTGGGGAAGTGGAGCGGGTGAAGGGAATCGAACCCTCGTTATCAGCTTGGGAAGCTGGAGTAATGCCATTATACGACACCCGCTCGAACGGCTGACTTTGTACCAGAAGTGGCCGGGGATTTGAAGTTTTTCTTTATCTGACTTGTGCTTGCGTGTCGGTTGAGGTCGCCACAGGTGCCTCACCCGCCAGGAAAAACAGGTTTTTTCAAGGCGGGGTGACGGCCTGTGGCGACGGGGTTTCAGATGGCCCGTGCATGCTGATCATGAACATAGTGTGGACGCGAGCGGTTGTCGTACTGGGCTGGCTTGAGGAAGCCCAGGAGTGCCTGGCGACTGTCGCGGCAGGCCGCCTTGTGTTCCATGTCGAGAAAATGCCCGGTGGCCTGGATGGTGCTGAAGCTCGCGTGCTGTACATGGTCGGCGAACAGCTTGGCGTCGTTGGCTGAGGTGTACTCGTCCCACTCACCGTTGAGAAACAGCACCGGCACCTGGATGTTCTTCGCCGCCCGCAAGTAGCACTGGCGATCGCCGTTGAGCACATGGCTGATGTGGAAGTGCATCTGCCCGTACTCATGCTCCGCCAGGCTGCTGACATGGCGATAGTTGAAGCGCTTGAACAGTGATGGCAGGTGTTTGCCGATGGTGTCGTTGACCAGGTGGCCGACGCGATGGCGGTCGAGGCTGCCGAGGTAGTCGACACCGCGCTCCAGGTAGTCGCGCATGGGTTCGTTGAGCACCGGCGAGAACGAGCTGATCACCGCCTTCTCGATGCGTCGAGGACGTTGGGACAAGGCCTGCAAGGCCGCGGCGCCGCCCCACGAGAACGACAGCACATGCTCGGCGGCGAAGTGCTCGATCAACTCCAGCAGGATCTGCCCTTCCACTTCCTTGGTGAGCATCCGTTCGTGCTTGTTGTGGGCCTTGGACCGGCCCGCGTAGGGCTGGTCGTAGAGCACCACGTTGAACTGCGGGTACAGATTCTTCACGGTCTGGGCAAAGGACGCAGTGGTGGCCATCGAGCCGTTGACCAGAATGATGGTCTTGTCTGCGGCATCTGCGCGATAGAACTCCGTGTAAACCCGATACTGACCCTGTATATCCAGCACAGCGATTTCTGGCCTCATGTCATAAGACTCCTGGCAAGCGGGTATGCGCGCAACATTGAGTGTGCACGGGCAATGTGACAGGTAGGCATACGCCTGGAATCGGAGCCCATGTCGATCCGGTAATGCAGGTCGACGGGTATTGTTATAGGCGGGCGATTTACCGGGTTGAATGCAGAGCAGGCAGGGCTCAGGCCGGCAAAAGGTTTCTTAGATGTGTATGGGTGACTCATCGGTCACATTTCGGCCGACGGACTGATTCAAGCAGGGCAACCGGGAACCTGCAAGTGCGTTGGGCAAATTGTTCGACAGCTTCTGCCCAGCGGTCATTCAGCGGGACGCGGCGTCAGATCAGGCGGATTTCGTCTGCGCTGAGGGGGCGGTATTGGCCTGGGGCAAGGCATTCATCCAGTACCAGTGGCCCCATGCGTTCGCGGTGCAGGCGCACCACCTTGTTGTTGAAGTGGCCGAACATCCGTTTGACCTGGTGATAGCGCCCCTCGACGATGCTCAGCCTGGCGCTATGGGGGCCGAGGATCTGCAATTGCGCGGGCAGGGTGGTGAGGTCCTCGAAGGCGAAATACAGACCCTGGGCGAAGGTCTCGATGTACTCGGGGCCAATCTCCTGCTCGGTTTCCACGTAGTAGAGCTTGGGCAGCTTGGTCTGCGGCTGGGTCAAGCGTCGCGACCAGCTGCCGTCGTTGGTGATCAGCATCAACCCGGTGGTGTTGTAATCCAGGCGCCCGGCGATGTGCAGGTCCTGGGGATCCGGCTCGTGGATCAGCTCCAGCACGGTCCTGTGTTCCGGGTCGCGGGTGGCGCTGACACAGCCCATGGGCTTGTGCAGCATGAAATAACGCGCCGGCTTGCCGACCTGGAGCACTTCCTCATCCAGTTCCACGCGACTGAACTCACGGACCTCGGCCTTGGGGTCGCTGACCGGCTGCCCGTCGATGCGGATGCGGCGTTGCACCAGCAGCAGGCGCACCTGCTGACGGTTGAAGCGGGGCAGGTTGCTGAGGAAACGGTCAATGCGCATGGTGATCGGCGGTTGGGGGCAAGGTGAGGAGGTTCAGGAGCGTGGCAAGGTGCCGGCGCGCAACTGCGCTTCGACCCCGGCACAACGGGGGCACAGGCAGGAGCGGTCGCGCAGCTGTGGCGGCAAGGCTTCGATGATTGCCGGGTCGATGCTCACGTTGTAGCACCAGCAGGCTTGGTCCGCAGTACGCGGGTCGGCCAGGGTGCAGTCGTTGCGGGCACCGCAGGCCGGGCAAAGGTCAGGTTCATTCATGGCTGGAGTGGGGCATTTCCACACAGGTTCGATTGCGTCCGCTCTGCTTGGCGCGGTACATCGCATGGTCAGCACGGGACAGCAGGCTGTGCAGGGTGTCTGCCGATTGCAGAGCGGTCAAGCCGATACTGACGGTCAGTTGCAGAGGCTGCCCTTCATAGTAGTAGCGCTGTTGTTCAGTCTGCTGGCGGATCTTCTCGGCAATGACCAGGGCGGCGCTGCTCTGGGTGTCCTTGAGCAGGACAATGAACTCCTCGCCGCCCCAGCGGCAGACGATGTCGGACTGGCGCAGGCAGTCCTGCAGGTCACGGGCAAAACCGCTGAGCACCAGGTCCCCGGCCAGATGGCCGTAGGTGTCGTTGAGGCGCTTGAAGTGATCCAGGTCCAGCAGCAGGGCGCACAGTGGCGTCATGTCCCGCCGCGCTTCCTGCAGAGCCTGGGCTGCCAGCAGATCGAAGCCGCGACGATTGGGCAGGCGGGTGAGGCTGTCGAGGGTGGCCTGGGCCTCGATCTTGCGCCGGTAGCGACGCACCACGCCGCTGAGCAGGATCAGCACGATGCTGGTGACCACCAGGCAGATCAGCAGGTTCAGGTACAGCGACTGACGGATGCTGTTGAGGGCGCCGTCTTCGCGCTTGTCGACGAACAGGTACCAGTTCAGTTCGGGAATGAAACGCACATTGAGAAAGTGCCCCTGGCCCTGGGTCGAGTATTCGTAGCTGCCGCTGTGGGGCTTGGGCAGTTGGGTCATGAGTTCCTTGAGGCTGTCCAGGTCATGCAGGGACTGGCCGCTGCGGGCGCCCTGGGGCCCACCGTCGGCGCCGGTAAGGACGATGCGGCCGAAGGTGTCGACGAAGTACACACTGCGCTGGTAGCGCTGCTGGTACTTGTCGATCAGCTTGATCACCGCGTCCACCGTCAAGCCCACTCCGGCCGCACCGATGAAGCGCTCCTGATAGTCGTAGACCTTGTAGTTGATGAAGAAGGTCAGTTTGTCCTGGTTGGCCAGGTCCGGGTCGACGTTGATTTCATAGGGCGTGGCCATATCGCGTACGCGAAAGTACCAGGCGTCCCGGGGCTCATCGACCTTGACCTGCTTCAGCACGCCCTTGGCCTGGTAGTAGGTGAGGCTGGTGTTGGAGACGAAGAAGGCGGTGTAGGCGCCATAGTGGGTCATGACCTCGTTGAGGTAACGGGTCATCTGGGTAGGGTCGCGTTCGCCGGCTACCACCCAGTCACGCATGAAGGTGTCGCGGGCCATCATCGAGGAGATCAGGACCGGCCGTACCAGGTCCTTCTGGATTTCCGAGTACACGGTGTCGGAGGTCAGGGGCAGCTCGGTGTTGACGATGCTGTCGCGGATCGAGTCCCGGGAGGCGTAGTAGCTGAGCAGGGAAGTGGCGAGGAAGCCGCTGCCCAGCAAGGTGATCAGGACCAGTACCAGCGAACGTTGCGAATACAAGGGAGAACGAAGCGGCATGGCAATTCCGTGATAGTGGCCCGATGACGCATTCTAGTGGCACGGCGCGCAAATAACTCGTTCATCAGCACACTGAGTTGTCTCGGAATCGATACGCGGCATGGTGTTTTTCCGGCGCCGGAAATGCGACTCCGAGGCGTCCTGACAGGGCGGTTACCGGCGGTCGAAGGACTTGTATCAACGTGTTGCCAAAATCGCACCAGAAGGGGTTTTCGCGGTCAGATATTTCGTCAGTCGGCCTGTTGTCGACTGCCGCCTGCCAGCGTCGCTGGTGTGGCTTCTTCGCGGTCCAGGAGGCCGCCATGTATCGTCGACTTCTGCTTGTTGCATTACTGGGTCTGAGTCTTAGCGCGTGCGTCCCTTATTACGGTGGAGGTTCAAGCTATTACAGCTCCGAAGTCTACAGTTCTCCCTCGCCGGCCTATTACTACGGTGGTGGTTCTTCCTATTACTCCACTGGCCGCAGTTACTACGCACCGCGTTACTACCAGCCGGCACCCCGTTATTACCAGTCGGCTCCGCGTTACTACCAACCGGCTCCGCGCTACTACCAGCCACCCCGGGCGGTGTACCGGCCGTATCCGAACCAGGGCTGGGGCGGGCACGATCGCCACAGTAACTGGGGCAACAACAATTGGGGCAACAACGGTGGCCATCGGGAATGGGGCGGTCACGGCGGACGTGGTGATCGTGGCCGAGGCGATCGTGACCGGGGCGACCATGGGCGAGGCGGTCGCGGCCATTGATCCCGAGTGGGCCAAAAGCCTGTAGCCGCTGTCGGCGGCTGCAGGCTTTTTAGTAATCCGTCAGGTCCGCCAGGGGATGACGGCCTTCCCAGGCCTTGTGGAAATGCGCTTGCACCACCGCCTCGGGCACGCTGTTGATATCCGACCAATGCCAATGGGGCTGATGATCCTTGTCGATCAGGCGGGCACGCACCCCTTCGGCGAATTCCGGGTGCCGGCAGCAGTTCAGGCTCAGGGTGTATTCCATCTGGAATACCTCGGCCAGGGACAGGTAGCGAGCACGGTGGATCTGCTCCCATACCAGGTGCGCGGTCAGCGGGCAGCCCTCGACCAGCGTCTTGGCCGCTCGGCTGTAGAGGGCATCGCTGTGGTTCTGCAACTGGCTGATGGCACGCCAGGCACAGGCCACGTCACTGACGTCCAGCCAGGTGTCGATCTGCTGCCGACGCGGCAGCCATTGGGCTTCGGGCAGTTGAGCCGAGGCTTCCTGCTGCAAGGCCTTGAGCAAGCTGTTGAGTTGCCTTGGCGTCTGTTCCTGCCAGTTCAACTGCAACAGCCCCTCGATCAGTGCTTCCTGTTGTTCGTCCAGCAGGAAGCGGTCGGCGAGGTTCAGGTCCAGGGCATCGCGGCCATTCATGTGGGCGCCGGTCAACCCCAGGAACAAGCCGAGTTTGCCGGGCATGCGCGAGAGGAACCAGCTGGCGCCGACGTCGGGATACAGGCCGATGCTGATTTCCGGCATTGCCAGGCGACTGCTGGGGGTGACGATACGGATCCCGGCACCTTGCAGCAGACCCATGCCACCGCCCAGCACATAACCGTGGCCCCAGCAGATCAAGGGTTTGGGATAGGTGTGCAAGCGATAGTCGAGACGGTATTCCGCGGCAAAGAAATGCCCGGCCAAGGCCGGTACTTCGCCGGGGTGATCGAGGCAAGCCTGGGCCAGGCTGCGTACCTCGCCGCCGGCACAGAAAGACTTGGCGCCGTTACCCCGCAGCAGCACACAGACCACTTGCGGGTCCTTGGCCCAAGCATCGAGACGCTCGCTCAACTGCTGGATCATGGGCAGCGACAGGGCATTCAGGGATTTTTCCGCGTCCAGGGTGGCAATGGCGATGCGTGCGCCATCGGTGCCGGTGAGTTCTTCGACGTGCAGGTTCATCGTGACCTCGAGGGGAAATAGAAGCGCTCAGTATGATCGCTGGTAGGGAAAGTGCAGGTTCCGTGTCAGATCAATTGACAAGCGAAGTCGGCTTTCCTAGGGTGCGGCCATTGTTTTTTTCACGGGCATGGCCATGACTGCTGACGATCGTATCAAACTCGAACCGAGCTGGAAGGAAGCGCTGCGTGCCGAATTCGAGCAGCCCTACATGAGCGAACTTCGCGAATTCCTGCGCCAGGAACATGCCGCCGGCAAGGAAATCTATCCGCCGGGTCCGATGATCTTCAATGCCTTGAACTCAACGCCGCTGGACAAGGTCAAGGTGGTGATCCTCGGCCAGGACCCGTACCACGGACCGGGCCAGGCCCATGGCTTGTGCTTCTCGGTACAGCCCGGGGTGCCCGCGCCGCCCTCGCTGGTGAACATCTATAAAGAGCTCAAGCGTGACCTCAACATCGACATTCCCAACCACGGCTACCTGCAAAGCTGGGCCGACCAGGGCGTGCTGATGCTCAACACCACCATGACCGTGGAGCGGGCCAACGCGGCATCCCATGCGGGCAAGGGCTGGCAGTTTTTTACCGATCGGATCATCGAAGTGGTCAGCGAGCACCAGCCGCACCTGGTGTTCCTGTTGTGGGGTGCCCACGCCCAGAGCAAGCAGAAACTGATCGATGCCACCAAGCATCTGGTACTGACCTCAGTGCATCCTTCACCGCTGTCGGCCTACCGCGGCTTCCTCGGTTGCGGGCATTTCAGTCGCACCAACAAATACCTTGAGCAGAATGGCGAGACGCCCATCGAGTGGCGCTTGCCGCCGTTGTAACTATTGCTCGATGGGGGGCTGCTTGGTGGCAAAACCACCTGCGACTTGAACCAAGGCATTTCTGTAGCCGCTGCCGCAGGCTGCGAACGGCCCGTAGGGACGCGGCGGTGAAGGCTGTGAACCTTGTCGCCGCCCGCGGCAGCGGCTACAGGGGGCCTTTGTTCCAGTGGCGGAACAGGGGCTCGGCGAGAAACAGTACGAACAACAACCTCATCACCTGCATGGCGGTCACCAGTGGCACCGACAGTTGCAGGGTCTCGGCCGTCAGGCTCATTTCCGCGATACCGCCGGGCATCATGCCCAATGTCAGCGAACGTAGATCCAAGTGGGTCAACACACTCAGGCCCAGGGCCGCAAGGCCGGCGATCAGCATGCTCAGGGCGGTGCCGATCAAGGTCCGTCCCATGAACGACGGCGCCCGGCGGAAGAACTGCCGATTGAAGTGACAGCCCAGGCCGCTGCCGATCAGCCATTGGCCCACCTGACTGCCGCCCTCGGGCAGGCCGATGTGCAGGTCCCAGGCGATGCTCACCGTAGCGCTGAGCAGCAAGGGGCCGAACAGCCAGGGGTTGGGTTGGTGCAGACGCTGCCAGATCCAGGCCAGCAGCGCGCCCGCGGGAAACAGCAGGGCCAGCCACTGCCAGTCCACGCTGGTGGCATGCAGGGCGGGGGTGCCTTCCCCCAGCAGATATTTGAAGGCCGCTGGAACACAGAGCACCACGGCCAGCACCCGCAGGCTCTGCCCAGCCGCCACGCGGCTGAGCACCGCTCCATTGCGCGCGCCGAGATTGACCATCTCCCCGGAGCCGCCGGGCATGCTGGAGAAAAACGCGGTGGCCCGGTCCTCTCCGGTGCGCCGCAGCAACCACACCCCGACCACGCTGGACAGGCTGGTGACCAGGGCGCCGAAGAAGATCAGGCCAAAGTGGCTCATGACCTGTTCCATCACCTGCGGCGTGAAGTGCAGGCCAATGCCGATGCCGACCACCCATTGCCCGCATTTACGGCCGCCGGGGATTTCCGCCAATTGCCAGGGCGTCAGGCAGCGCACCAGGATGATCGCCAGCAACGAGCCGACCATCCAGGGCAATGGCCAGCCGATCTGGCTGGCGAGATAACCGCCAGCCAGGCCCACCAGGGGCGTGCCCCACCATTGTCTGAAGCGGGCTTCAGACATCGGCCACGGCACGTTGCTGGGCCGAACGCTTGCGCCAGATGCGCAGCAGCGGCATGAACAGCATGAGGAGGGTCAACACCCAGACCCCGACCGTGATCGGGCTCGACCAGAGGATCTCCATCGCGCCATTGGAGATCGACAGCGCCCGGCGCAGGTTCTGCTCCATCAAGCCGCCGAGGATGAAGCCCAGCAGCACTGGCGACAGCGGGAAGTCCAGCTTGCGCAGGATGTAGCCGAAGATGCCGATACCCACCATCAGGAACAGGTCGAAGGTGGTGGCGTGCACCGCGTAGACGCCAATCCCGGTAATGATCGCGATCACCGGCACCAGGGCCCAGTTCGGCACGGCGAGGATGCGGGTGAAGAGGCGGATCATCGGGATGTTGAGGATCACCAGCATGATGTTGGCGACGAACAGCGAGGCGATCAGGCCCCAGACAATGTCCGGCTGCTGCTGAAACAGCAGTGGGCCGGGCGTGATGTTGTACAGCGACAGGGCGCCGATCATCACCGCCGTGGTGCCGGAGCCGGGAACGCCGAGGGTCAGCATCGGCACCAGGGCACCGCAGGCTGAGGCGCCGATGGCGGTTTCCGGGGCGGCCAGGCCGCGCTTGTCGCCTTCGCCGAAGGTGCCGCTGGCGCCGGCGATGCGTTTCTCGGTCATGTAGGCCACGGCGCTGGCCAGGGTCGCGCCGGCACCGGGCAGTACGCCCATGATGAAGCCCAGCAGGCCGCAGCGGATGTTCACCACGAACACCGAGGCCGCTTCCTTGAAGTTGAACATCATGCGTCCGGTGGCTTTCACCGCTTCCTGGCCGCGATGGGTCTTCTCCAGCAGCAACAGAATCTCGCTGATAGAGAACAGGCCCAGCACCAGCACCACGAACTGGATGCCGTCGGTGAGGTGGATGTTGTCCCCGGTGAAGCGGTACACGCCGCTGTTGGCGTCGATGCCCACCGCCGACAGGAACAGGCCGATCAGCGCCGCAATGAAGGTCTTTAGCGGCCGATCGCCGGCCATGCCGCCCAGGCAGACGATGGCGAACACCATCAGCACGAAGTACTCCGCCGGGCCGAAGGCGATCGCCCACTTGGCCAGCAGCGGGGCGAACAGCACCATGCCGCAGGTGGCGATGAAGGCGCCGATGAACGAGCTCCAGGCCGAGAGTGACAGGGCCACGCCCGCCAGGCCTTTGCGGGCCATGGGGTAACCGTCCAGGGTGGTCATCACGGTGGAGGCTTCGCCCGGAATGTTCAGCAGGATCGAACTGATGCGGCCGCCGTATTCGCAACCCAGGTACACCGCCGCCAACAGGATCAGCGCCGACTCCGGCGGCAGGCCCAGGGCGAAGGCAATGGGGATCAACAGGGCCACGCCATTGATCGGGCCCAGGCCCGGGAGCAGGCCGACCACGGTGCCGATCAGGGTGCCGGACAGGGCGGTGACCAGGTTGTAGGGGGTCAGTGCAACGCCGAAGCCCTGGCCCAGATAACTGAGGGTATCCATATCAATTCTCCAGAACGTCGAGCAGGCCGAGGGGCAGTGGTACGTCCATGACCCGGTCGAACAACCAGTAGAGGCCGACACTGAGCAGGCTGATGATCACCAGGCTAGGCAGCCAGCGGCCGCCGTAGAGCCGTGCCATGGGTACGCCGATGAGGACACTGGCGACGATGAAACCCAGGGGTTCGAAGGTTCCGGCGAACACCAGCAGCAAGGTCACGCAGATCGTGATCTTGGTCAGGGTTTCCCGGTCCAGGGGCGGTTCATCTTCGCTGTGCTTGATGGGTGTCGGGCGAAACAGCATGTACAGCAGGGCCAGCCCCATCAGGCCGAGCATCAGCAAAGGGAAGGCCCGCGGGCCCACGGGTTCATAGGAAAAGGCCGCCTGATACGGCCAGGCCATCAGTGCCAGGCCGGCACAGGCCAGCAGCAACACCGCAGCGAAGAGACGTTGAACGAGCATGGCTAACTCCTGGGTGCGGCCCTCGATGCGCGAGGGCCGCGCCTTTAGCAAGGTACGGTCACTGGATCAGGCCGAACTCTTTGGCCAGGGTCTTGTAGTCGGCCACCTGTTTCTTCACATAGGTGTCCAACTCGGGGCCGGTCAGGGCGAAGGGGAACAGCTCGCGCTGGTCACGCAGCTTGGCGAACTCTTCGGAGGCCAGGAGCTGGTCGAAGGCATTTTTCCACCAGGCGTATTCCTCGTCGGTGACTTTCGGCCCGAGGTAGAAACCGCGTACCACCGGCCAGACGATGTCGTAGCCCTGCTCCTTGGCGGTGGGGATGTCTTTCATTTCCGGCTCGTCCAGACGCTGTTCGGAGAACACCGCCAGCAGGCGCATGTCGCCGGCCTGGATATGGGGCATGGAGTCGGAGATGTCGGTGCTGCCCACCTGGATGTGTCCGCCCAGCAGGGCGGTGGCGATTTCACCGCCGCCTTCCAGGGCGACGTAGCGCAGGTCCCGGGGGTTGATCCCGGCGGCCTTGGCGATCAGTGCGGTCTGCATCCAGTCCTGGCTGCCTACGGTGCCGCCGGAACCTATCACCACTTTGCTTGGATCTTTCTTCAGGGCTTGGACCAGATCGTCGAGGGTCTTGTAGGGCGAGTCGCTTTTCACCGCGATAGCGCCGTAGCTGGTGCCGACCGCTGCCAGCCAGCGCACCGCGCTTTCATCGAAACGGCCGAACTTGCCCTGGGCCAGGTTCAGCAGCGAGCCGCTGGACCAGGCCACCAGGGTTCCGGCGTCGGCGGGACGCTGGGCCACCACGGCGTTGTAGGCCACGGCACCGACACCGCCAGGCATGTAGGTGACGCGCATCGGCTTGGTGAGGAGTTTTTCGTTGACCAGGGCGCTTTGCGCCAGCTTGCAGGTCAGGTCGAAACCGCCGCCGGGGGAGGCCGGGGCGATGCATTCCGGGCGTTTGGGCTCGGCGGTCGCGGCCAGCAGTTGGCCGGCGAACAGCATGCAGCCGGCGGCGAGGGCTAGTTTGCGCAGTGAAAGGTCCATGAACGTCTCCACAGGAGTTGTTGTTATCGGTATGTCCGGGTCATCCCCGACCCTTTTTCCGCAGGAGCTGGCAAGCCAGCTCCTACGACGCAGCGTGATACGGGTGGCTTACCACAGGGCCACGCTGTAGCTCACCAGCAGGCGCACTTCATCGGCATCGCGTGCCGAATAGTTGGAACGGTAGGTGGCGTTGCGCAGGCGCACGGCGACGTCCTTGAAGGTGCCGCTTTGCACCACGTATTTGACCTCGGTGTTGCGTTCCCACTCTTTGCCGGTGTCGCCGTTTTTCAGGGCGATGTTGTCGCCGCTGAGGTAGCGGGTCATGAAGCTCAGGCCGGGAATCCCCAGCTTGGCGAAGTCGTAGTCATAGCGGGCCTGCCAGGAGCGTTCCTCGGCGCCGGCGAAGTCGTTGATCTGCACGAAGTTCACCAGGTACGGGTCGCTGCCATCGACATAGGGGAAGGCGCTGTCGCCGGACATGTGCTGGTAGCCGGCGCTGAGTTTATGTCCGTTCAGGGCATAGCTCACCAGGCCGTTGAGGGATTTGTTGTCGATCTTGCCGCCCCGGGCCTGGCCCTGGTCGTCGCTGATGGCCAGGCGCAGGTCGGTGCCGAAGGTGCCCGGTCCCATGGGCTGGGACGCTACCAGGCCGAGGAAGTGCTGGTTGTAGACATCGTCCAGTTGGGCGAAGTGGTAGCTGCCGGTGATCTTGTCGGTGAACTTGTAGTCCAGGCCGCCGAAATTGAAGTGCTTGCCGGCCACGGTGCCGGCGAAGCGGCTGTTCTTGTTGTTGAGGCGGATGTCCTCGTAGTTGCTGTCGTCGCGGTCCTTGGCCTTGTCCAGGCGCCCGCCGGTGAAGGTCAGGTTCTTGATTTCCTTGGAGGTCAGCAGGCCGCCTTCGAAGGTCTGCGGCAGGATGCGCCCGTCGTTGGGCTTGAGGATCGGTAGCTCGGGGATCAGGCTGCCGATTTTCAGTTCGGTGGCGGAGATCTTCACTTTGCCGGTCAGGCCGAGCTTGGAGTACTGGTCGGCGGCGCGTCCGTCATCGTGGGTCGGCAGCAGGCCGGTGCCGGTGCGGTCGGGGCTGGAATCGAGCTTGACCCCGAGCATGCCCAGGGCGTCCAGGCCGAAACCCACGGTGCCTTCGGTGTAGCCCGACTGCAGGTTGAGCATGAAACCCTGGGCCCATTCATCGCGCTTGGATTGCTGGGCGCTGGTGCCGTCGCGAAAGTCGCGATTGAAATACATATTGCGGGTTTCGAAGGTGGCGCTGCTGTCTTCGAAGAAGGCGGCCTGGCTTAAGGGCGCGACACCGGCGAGGGCCGCGGCGCTGGCCAGGGCAGTCGGGGTCAGACGGGAAAGAAATACAGGTGTGACGGCGTGAGGGCGCGTGGACGGCATCCAGGGGTACTCCGTTATTGTTCTTATTTTGACGAAAACGCTTCGAGGCGTTTTGCGTATCAGCGGCCATCAGGGCCAGGGCAGTCGAGACTGTCCGTAGCCGGACTCTAAAGGGCCAACCTTTCGCTAACCTTTCAACGTACTTTCACGGTTTTCGGGCTTCACAGCGGCGAATGCAGCGGTACACTCCGCGCCAAAGAGCGGCGTCGATCCCCCCGGCACGAGGTAAGAAAACATGCGAGTCCTGCTCGTCGAAGACCATCTGCAACTGGCCGAAAGTGTCGCCCAGGCGCTCAAGAGCACCGGCCTGACCGTGGATGTGCTGCACGATGGCGTGGCCGCCGACCTGGCTCTGGGCAGTGAGGAATACGCCATGGCGATCCTCGATGTCGGCCTGCCGCGCCTGGACGGTTTCGAGGTGCTGGCGCGCCTGCGGGCCCGGGGCAAGAACCTGCCGGTGCTGATGCTCACTGCCCGCAGTGACGTCAAGGATCGGGTCCACGGTCTGAACCTGGGGGCCGACGATTACCTGGCCAAGCCGTTCGAACTGACCGAGCTCGAAGCCCGGGTCAAGGCGCTGTTGCGCCGTAGCGTGCTGGGGGGCGAGCGCCAGCAGCGTTGTGGAGTGCTGGCCTATGACCTGGATACCCGACGCTTCACCCTGGGCGAAGAACTGCTGACCCTGACGTCCCGCGAGCAGGCCGTGCTCGAGGCATTGATTGCCCGTCCCGGCCGGGTGATGAGCAAGGAGCAACTGGCCTCCCAGGTGTTCGGCCTGGATGAGGAGGCCAGCCCGGATGCCATCGAGATTTATGTCCACCGTCTGCGCAAGAAGCTCGATGGCCATGCAGTGGCCATCGTGACGTTCCGTGGCTTGGGTTATCTGTTGGAAAGCCGCGATGCATAGGCCCAGCAGCCTGCGCTGGCGGTTGCTGTGGAACCTGGCGCTGCTGCTGGTGGTGCTGATGCTGGCCAGCGGCTTGAGTGCCTACTGGAACGGCCGTGAGGCCGCCGACACCGCTTATGACCGCACCCTGCTGGCCTCGGCGCGGACCATTGCCGCCGGGTTGTCCCAGCGTGACGGTAGCCTCAGCGCCAATGTGCCCTATGTGGCCCTGGACACCTTTGCCTACGACAGTGCCGGGCGCATCTATTACCAGGTCAACGATATTCACCAGCAACTGATCTCCGGTTACGAAAACCTGCCTGGTCCGCCGCCGGGTACTCCGCGTACCGATGACTATCCGGCCCTGGCGCGCTTCTACGATGCCACCTATCAGGGCCAGAACGTGCGGGTGGTGAGCCTGCTCAAGGCGGTCAGCGAGCCGAACATGAACGGCATGGCGGAAATTCGCGTGGCGGAGACCGACGAGGCGCGGGTCGCCATGGCCCGTAGCTTGATGGCCGACACCTTGCTGCGCCTGGGAATGCTGGCCATGGGGGCGTTGCTGCTGGTGTGGTTTGCGGTGAGTGCCGCCTTGCGTCCGCTGGAACGTTTGCGCGGTGCGGTGGAGGAGCGCCAGCCCGATGACTTGCGGCCGCTGCCGCTGGTTTCGGTACAGCGTGAGTTGTGGCCCCTGGTGCGGGCCTTGAACCATTTCACCGAACGCCTGCGGGGGCAGTTCGAGCGCCAGGCACAGTTTATTGCCGAGGCCGCCCATGAGTTGCGAACGCCGCTGGCGGCACTCAAGGCCCGTCTGGAGCTGGGGCTGCGTTCCAGCGAGCCGGACACTTGGCGTACGACCTTGGAAAGCGCGGCCCAGGGCACCGATCGTTTGACCCACCTGGCCAATCAGTTGCTGTCCCTGGCCCGGGTGGAAAATGGCGCCCGGGCGATCGCCGAGGGCGGCGCACAGTTGCTCGATCTCAGCCAGTTGGCCCGGGAACTGGGCATGGCCATGGCGCCTCTGGCCCATGCCAGGGGGGTGGCCCTGGCCCTGGAAGCCGACGAGCCGGTGTGGCTCAAGGGCGAGCCAACCCTGCTCAATGAACTGCTGAGCAACCTGGTGGACAACGCCCTGGCCCACACGCCGTCGGGCGGCAATGTGGTGCTGCGGGTATCGGCGCCGGGGGTGCTGGAGGTGGAGGACGACGGGCCGGGTATTCCCCTGGAGGATCGCGACCGGGTCTTCGAACGTTTTTACCGGCGTAATCAGCAGGTGGCCGGTTCGGGGTTGGGGCTGGCGATCGTCGGGGAAATCTGTCGCGCCCATCTGGCACAGATCAGCCTGCACGATGGCCTGCCTTCGGGGCTCAAAGTGCGGGTGAGTTTTGTCGCGGGGTTAGGATCAGTAGAGCATTGAGCGGGATTCTTGCAGCTCGCTGCACATGGCCTGGTTTTCCGGGTCGATCCCCAGCTTCTTGAACGCTGGCACGCTGAAGGCGTCAATGCGCGAGAGGGAGTGATCTGTGTCTTTGTGGCAGTACAGGGTCGCCACCTGGACCAGGTCGACGTAGTCGATCCCGCTGGTCTGGCGGTTGAATTCCAGGTAGTGCCCGGGGATTTCCACCAGTTGCTCGGGGAACTCCCAGACCCGTAGCAGCTTGTCCCCCAGCAACGGGTGAATGCGTTCGATCACGTGATTGAGGCTGACCGGGTCGGAAAGCAGTTCGTAGTGGTCTTCGGCGTAGGTCAGGATCGGCAACACGCCGATCTGGTGTACCAGTCCGCCGAGCGCTGCCTGGTCGGGCTTGAGCTGGGTGTAGCGGCGGCACAGGGCATAGCTGACTCCGGCCACTTCCAGGCTGCGGCGCCACACATCGTGCATTTTCTGTGCAACCACCTCGGAGCGGGCATTGAAGATCTGCTCCATCACCAGGCCGATGGCCAGGTTGCTGCTGTAGTTGACTCCCAGGCGGGTGATGGCGGTATGCAGGTCGGTGACTTCCTGGGCCGCCCGCAACAGTGGGCTGTTGACCACCTTGATCAGTCGCGCCGACAACGCGGTGTCGCGGCCTATCACTTTGCTCAGGGTGCTGACGCTGATTTCCGGGTCTTCGGCGGCCCGGCGAATCTGCATGGCCACCTCCGGTAGGGTTGGCAGAACCAGGTCATCGTTGTCGATGGCCTCTACCAAATCCTGTTGGACCTTCTGCGCCAGCTCAGTCATTTCAGTTCTCTAGGGTGTTGCAGGAAAGGGGGAGTCGGTCAGCGCTGGATTTCGCGATCGCGGTCCAGCTGGTACGGCAGGTCCAGCAATTGCAGACCGGGCCCTTCGAGTGCGCCCAGGTGCAGGTTGCCATCTTCTGCCGCTTCGGCCTGCAACACGGCCAGCAGTTCCACCTGGTCTTGTGCCTGGGCGGCCAGGACCACTTCACCGATGGAGCTGTTGTGGGTCGGGGAGAACAGCGGGGTGCCTGGAATGGGGAGTTCGCCGCTGGGCAATGCAAGTCGGTAGAGGCGACGCTTGAGCTTGCCCAGGTATTGCATGCGGGCGACGATTTCCTGACCGGTGTAGCAGCCTTTCTTGAAGCTGACGCCGCCCACGGCCTGGAGGTTGAGCATCTGCGGAATGAACAGTTCACGGGTCTGCGCCATGACCTGGCCGAGGCCTGCGCGGATCTGGCCCAGCAGCCACTGATTGAGCTCGCCCTGGGGCAGTTGCGCAGCCAGTTGCTGACCCAGGCTCTCGGCGCGTTCTGCCGGGACCCAGAGTTCGACGCGGTGGCTTGAGGCGCGCACCGCAATCAGACCGTCGGCGCGGACTACGGCGCCGTCTTCCTGGGGCAGTTCAAGGCCCAGGCCGCTCAGGCTGGAGTCGGCATGGCTGAGGCCGAAGCGCGCCCAGTTGGCGCTTTCATCGGTGAGCTTGGCCTTGGAGAAGACTGCGTATTTCTTCAGGTCCGCCAGTTGCGGCTCAAGCAGTTCGCTGGCCATGGCCAGCAGGCAGCCGTCACCTTCCAGGAGGATACGGAAACTGGACTGCATGCGGCCTTTCTGGTTGCAACGGGCGCCCAGGCTGGACTGGCTGTCGCTGAGGTAATTGAGGTTGCAGGTCAACTGACCCTGAAGGAATTTGCTGGCATCAGGGCCGCGGACGGCGAGGACGCCTTCGTGGGACAGGGGGCAGAAAAAAGCGGAGTCAGCCATGGTTCATCGCAGGGTAAAAAGTCTGGGGCACATCATAAGGGGGCGCCCCTGAAATGGATAGTTCACAAAGGACAGGTGGTGACCGACCAAAGCCGACTGTTCTCGTGTTCCCCGGGCTGTATACTTGCGCTCTATTTGAGGAGCGCTCCATGGTTGAAGATGTTGAACTGAATCGCCTCTACTGGCACAGCCGTCGCGGCATGCTTGAGCTGGACGTATTGCTGGTGCCGTTCGTCAGGGAGGTGTACCCGCATCTCAATGAGACCGATCGCGAGTGCTACCGCAAGTTGCTGGAGTGTGAGGATCAGGACATGTTCGGCTGGTTCATGGAACGCAGCGAGTCCGAGGATCCTGAGCTGCAGCGCATGGTTCGCATGATTCTGGACCGTGTCCAGCCCAAGTAGGCTGTTCGAGTGCCGCTGGCGTGCTTCACGGCAACTGCTGGCGGCTTACCTGCTGGCCCAGGCATTCGCTCTGGTTGCCATTTTCCTACTGAATATCCCGTCTTTGGCCAAGGTGCTGGGCATCCTGCTGTGCCAGTTGCACGGCGGCTGGGTGCTGCCTCGACAGATTTTGTTGACCCATTCCCGAGCATTCAGCCGCTTGCGGCATTCATCAGAGGGCTGGCAGCTGTGGAGTCCGGCCACGGGTTGGCAGGTGGTGCAGTTGCGGCCTGACAGCCTGGCATTGCCGCTGATCGTGGTATTGCGCTTCCGTCTGCAGGGCGAGCGCTGGGTGCGCTCCCTTTGTGTGCCGAGGGACGCGCAGACCGCCGATGAGCATCGGCGTCTGCGGGTGCGGCTCAAGTTCGGCCGGCGTAGGTGGGCGGCAGCAGAATAGTGTCGCGAGCTTCAGGCAGCAGCTGCGGATAGTCGAGGGTGTAGTGCAGGCCGCGGCTTTCCTTGCGCTCCATGGCCGAGAGAATCATCAATTCGGCCACCTGGGCCAGGTTGCGCAACTCGATCAAGTCACGGCTGACCTTGTAGTTGCTGTAGAACTCGTCGATTTCGTCCAGTAGCAGGCGAACCCGGTGTTGAGCCCGTTGCAGGCGTTTGTTGGTCCGCACGATGCCGACGTAGTCCCACATGAATCGCCGCAGTTCGTCCCAGTTGTGCGCAATGATCACGTCTTCGTCAGAGTCGGTGACCTGGCTGGCATCCCAGGCCGGCAGGGCGATGGGAATCGAGATCTGAGGCAACTGCTGGAGAATGTCGGCCGCTGCCGAGCGGGCGTAGACGAAACACTCCAGCAACGAGTTGCTGGCCATGCGGTTGGCTCCGTGGAGGCCAGTGAAACTGGTTTCGCCAATGGCATACAGGCCTGGCACATCGGTGCGCCCCTGTTGATCGACCATTACGCCGCCGCAGGTGTAGTGGGCGGCCGGCACCACTGGGATCGGCTGCCGGGTGATATCGATGGAAAATTCCAGGCAGCGCTCATACACGGTGGGGAAGTGGGTCTTGATGAAGGCTTCCGGTTTGTGGCTGATATCCAGGTAGACGCAGTCGATCCCCAGGCGCTTCATTTCATGGTCAATGGCCCGGGCGACGATGTCCCGGGGAGCCAGTTCGGCCCGAGGGTCGAAGCGCTGCATGAAGCGTTCGCCGTTGGGCAGCTTGAGGTGGGCGCCTTCACCGCGCAGGGCCTCGGTGATCAGGAAGCTCTTGGCCAGTGGGTGATACAGGCAGGTGGGGTGGAACTGGTTGAACTCCAGGTTGGCCACCCGGCAACCCGAGCGCCACGCCATGGCGATGCCATCGCCACAGGCACCGTCGGGGTTGCTGGTATAGAGGTAGACCTTGGCTGCACCGCCGGAGGCGAGGATCACGAAGCGGGCGCCGAAGGTGTCCACTTCACCCGTGCCGCGATTGAGTACGTAGGCGCCCAGGCAGCGATCACCTTCCAGGCCCAGGCGTTTTTCGGTGATCAGGTCAACGGCAACCCGCTGCTCCAGCAGTTCGATATTGGGGTGCTGTCGGGCCTGGGCCAGCAGTGTCTTGAAAATGGCTGCGCCAGTGGCGTCTGCGGCATGGATGATCCGTCGGTGGCTGTGACCGCCTTCACGGGTCAGGTGGAACTCGAAGCCATTGTCATCGCTGCTGGCGTCTTCATCGCGGGTAAAGGGAACCCCCTGGTCGATCAACCACTGGATGGCCTCGCGGCTGTGTTCCACGGTAAATCGCACGGCATCTTCGTGGCACAGGCCGCCACCGGCGTTGAGGGTGTCATCGACATGGGATTCGACGGTATCGGTATCGTCCAGAACGGCAGCGACGCCGCCTTGGGCCCAGTAGGTCGAACCGTTGGCCAGATCGCCTTTGCTCAGGACGGCGATACGCAAGTGGCGGGGCAGTGTCAGGGCCAGACTCAAGCCGGCGGCGCCGCTGCCAATCACCAGAACATCGTGTTGAAACTGTTGGCTCATTTGAAGGATTCCGCTCAAAGCGACCCAATATGGGGTTGGCGCCAGACGCCTGAATCGGCGAGTCAAAGCAGCCACACAGCCCACTAGTATATAGAGGGGGGGATCGGCACAATAGTCGCGCCTTCATGGCGTTGTGCGACTTCGCTGAGCAAAAGCGTTGCTCTCGACCAGCCTCTACTCGCGGCGTTCAAGCTTCCGCGCGGGTTGATCGAAGAAGTAGGGCTGTTTTTCTCTTCACCGTTACACAATCTTCGTTCGGCGCAGCTATAAAGATTGGGAACTTTTGCCAAGGCCCCAAACTCAATAGAAGGTTGCCTGAAAGAAGGGACAGCGTCGGTTCTGGCCAGGGTTTGCAATCTGTCCCTTGGTGACAGAAATCGACGACAGGATTATTCGCGCAGCCGGCCTTGCCCGCGCTGCGTTTTTCGTGCGTGCCGGATCAGAGCCCGCAGGAAACTTGCTTGGAGGGGGAGAACTTTTGCGAAAAGCCCGAGTCTATGTTTGCAAGCCTGATCGATTAGTGATGCAAGCCTCCTCCGAGTTTATCGAGGAGTGTTCATGCTAACCCAGGAAGAGGATCAGCAGCTGGTCGAGCGCGTTCAGCGTGGCGACAAGCGAGCGTTCGATCTGCTCGTGCTGAAATACCAGCACAAAATTCTCGGGTTGATCGTGCGTTTCGTGCACGACACCCATGAAGCCCAGGATGTCGCACAAGAAGCCTTTATCAAGGCTTACCGTGCACTAGGTAATTTTCGGGGGGACAGCGCGTTCTATACGTGGCTGTACCGTATCGCCATCAACACGGCGAAAAACTATCTGGTTTCACGCGGCCGCCGGCCGCCGGATAGCGATGTCAGTTCTGAGGATGCGGAGTTCTATGACGGCGATCATGGCCTGAAGGATCTCGAATCGCCGGAACGTGCATTGCTGCGGGATGAGATCGAAGGCACCGTCCATCGAACCATTCAGCAACTACCTGAAGATTTGCGTACAGCCTTAACTTTACGTGAATTCGATGGTCTGAGTTACGAGGACATTGCCAGCGTCATGCAGTGTCCGGTGGGTACCGTGCGCTCCCGGATTTTCCGCGCTCGGGAAGCCATCGATAAAGCCCTGCAGCCGTTGTTGCAGGAAACCTGAGACAGCGGCGACAGCCAAGAGAGGAACCGCCATGAGTCGTGAAGCCCTGCAGGAATCGCTGTCCGCGGTGATGGATAACGAAGCGGACGAACTGGAATTGCGTCGGGTGTTGAATGCCGTCGACGAAGTAGAAACCCGTGAGACTTGGGCTCGTTATCAAATCGCCCGGGCAGCTATGCACAAGGAGTTGCTGCTTCCACGTCTGGACATCGCCGCTGCTGTTTCGGCAGCTCTGGCTGATGAGGCCGTACCAGCCAAAGCGTCCCGTGGACCTTGGCGCAGTCTGGGCCGTCTGGCGGTAGCTGCATCGGTGACTGTGGCGGTACTGGCCGGTGTGCGGCTGTACAACCAAGATGAGATCGCAGGCGTTGAACTGGCTCAGCAAGCCGCTCAACCTACCCTGGCGACTCCACAAATTAAGGGCCCTGCTGTACTGGCCGGCTACAATGAAAGCTCGGAAGCCACTGGCCCCATGGCTAATGGCGTATTGCAAGGGCAGCCAGGCTGGCACGATCAGCGTCTGCCAAGCTACCTGCGTCAGCATGCTCAACAAGCTGCACTCAAAGGCACTGAAAGTGCACTGCCTTATGCCCGTGCGGCAAGCTTGGAAAACCGCTAAGGAGGATCATGCGCGCCATACCTCTACTCTCGCTTCTGCTTAGTGGCTGGTTTGTGGTTCCAGCCCACGCCGATGAAGCCCAGGGCTGGTTGCAGCGTCTTGGGCAAGCGGAACAGCAGCAAAGCTTTCAGGGCACTTTCGTTTACGAGCGTAACGGTAGTTTTTCTACCCATAACATCTGGCATCGCGTCCAGGGTGGAGAGGTCCGTGAGCGTTTGGTTCAGCTCGATGGATCTGCTCAAGAGGTGGTGCGTGTCGATGGTCGCACCCAGTGCGTCAGCGGTACGTTAATGGCAGGGTTGGGCGATGCTCCGGACTCTGCGACCCGTGCGCTGGATCCGCAAAAGCTCAAGAATTGGTATGACCTTGCCGTTATCGGCAAATCACGCGTGGCTGGGCGTCAGGCAGTCATCGTTTCGGTTACGCCCAGAGATCAACATCGTTATGGCTTTGAGTTGCATCTGGATCGGGAAACCGGCCTGCCGCTCAAATCCCTGTTGTTGAACGACAAGGGACAACTATTGGAGCGCTTCCAGTTCACTCGTCTGGATACTGCAGATGTTCCTGAAGATGCAGAGTTGCAAGCCGGGGCTGACTGCAAACCCGTGAGCCTGGATAGCGACAAGGCTTCGGCCATCAAGACTGCGCAAACCTGGCATTCCGACTGGCTACCTCCGGGTTTCGAGCTGACCAGTAGCTCCGCCCGCAAGGATCCGCAAACCAAGACCCTGGTCAACAGCTTGCTGTATGACGACGGTTTGGCGCGGTTCTCGGTGTTCCTCGAACCACTCAACGGGGCGACGGTTACCGATACCCGCACCCAGCTCGGTCCGACTGTTGCCGTATCACGTCGCTTGACCACGCCTGAAGGCGAAATGATGGTCACCGTGGTCGGGGAAATCCCCATTGGCACTGCTGAACGTATTGCGCTGTCGATGCGTTCCGATGCCACCGCCAAGCAATGAGCCTTTGTTGGTTGTGTAAGAGGTCGGTAATGCCTACTCCACAATTGAGAAGATGAAATGTTTGGTGAGCAATTTCATTTGCAAAATCCCCAGAGTTTTTTTATAGGTCAGAACCCCTCGGTTCTGACCTTATTTGTCGTTCCTGGAGCAAAAGTACCGCCCCTGCATTTTCGGTGCGACTTGCTCCATATCGCTTAACCACGCTCGTCGTAACGGGAGCCGTATGTCGATACCACGCTTGAAGTCTTACTTCACCATTCTTGCCACCGTGCTGGTGCTGGGGCAGGCCGTGTCTGCCCAGGCAGCCGAGTTGCCTGATTTCACCCAACTGGTCGAGCAGGCCTCGCCTGCTGTGGTGAATATCAGTACAACGCAGAAGCTGCCTGATCGGCGTTTTTCCAACTCGGCACAGATGCCCGAACTGGAAGGCCTGCCGCCAATGTTGCGGGAGTTCTTCGAGCGTGGCATGCCCCAGCAGCGCTCTCCGCGAGGGGACCGCCAGCGTGAAGCCCAGTCCCTGGGCTCGGGTTTCATCATTTCCCCGGATGGCTACATCCTCACCAACAATCACGTGATCGCCGATGCGGACGAGATTCTCGTGCGTCTGGCCGACCGCAGTGAATTGAAAGCCAAGCTGATAGGCACCGATCCGCGTTCCGACGTGGCGCTGTTGAAGATCGATGGCAAGGACCTGCCTGTGCTGAAGCTGGGTAAATCCCAGGACCTGAAAGCCGGGCAATGGGTCGTGGCCATCGGTTCGCCATTTGGTTTCGACCACACCGTGACCCAGGGCATCGTCAGTGCCATTGGTCGCAGTCTGCCAAATGAAAACTACGTTCCCTTCATTCAGACCGACGTGCCGATCAACCCGGGTAACTCCGGTGGCCCGCTGTTCAACCTGGCGGGGGAGGTGGTGGGCATCAACTCGCAGATATACACCCGTTCCGGTGGCTTCATGGGGGTGTCCTTCGCGATCCCTATCGACGTGGCCATGGACGTTTCCAATCAGCTGAAAACCGGTGGCAAGGTCAGTCGTGGCTGGCTGGGCGTAGTGATTCAGGAGGTCAATAAAGACCTGGCAGAATCCTTTGGTCTGGAAAAACCTGCCGGTGCACTGGTCGCACAGGTTCAGGACGGAGGCCCAGCGGCCAAGGGCGGCCTGCAAGTGGGGGACGTGATTCTCAGCCTCAATGGTCAACCCATTGTCATGTCGGCGGACCTGCCGCATCTGGTCGGGGCACTGAAGGCCGGAGCCAAGGCCAACCTGGAAGTGATTCGTGAAGGCAAGCGCAAGAATGTCGAGCTCACCGTGGGCGCCATTCCTGAAGAAGACAAGGATCTGAGCATGCTGCCCAAGTCCGGCGTCGAGCGCAGCAGTAACCGTCTCGGCGTAGCCGTTGTAGAGCTCAATGATGAGCAGAGAAAGGCTTTTGACCTCAAGGGTGGCGTAGTCATCAAGGAAGTCCAGGATGGCCCAGCGGCGTTGATCGGCCTGCAGCCGGGCGACGTGATCACCCACCTGAACAACCAGGCGATTACCACCGCCAAGGAGTTCACCGAAATCGCCAAGGCGCTGCCGAAGAACCGCTCGGTGTCCATGCGTGTACTGCGTCAGGGGCGAGCCAGTTTCATTACCTTCAAACTGGCCGAGTAATACGTCTGACGCCGTGCTCGCGCAGTAAAAAGCCCGCCTCGTAAGAGGCGGGCTTTTTTATGGCGCCTGGAAACATCAGCGCATCATGTCTTTGACCATCTGCTCCTGGTCCATCATCTCCCGCTGACGAGCGTCGATTCTCGACGACAGTGGGAAGTTGCTGCCGGCCCGCCGTTTGGCGAAGTCCAGTTGCTGAATGGCTTGGCGGTAGTCGCCGACCAGGGCGAAGTACTCGGCCCGGGCCTGGTGCAGGCCAATGATATTGCCCGACAGACCGCGGGTTTCCGCCACCAGATACCAGACATCCGGATCGTCCGGACGGCTTTTCAGCAAGCCTTCCAGGGCCTTTTCCGCATCCGCGGGGCGGTTCTGCTTGAGCAGCAGGTCCACTCGGATCTGATTCAGCGGGTAGTTGCCCGGGTACAGGTTGAGCATCCGCTCCACACGAGCTTGCGCATCCGGCAGGCGGTTGTTGGCCATGTCCAACTCGATCTGAGCCAGGTTGTAGGTGACATCATTGGGGGATTTGGCCAGCAGCGGCTTGAGGTTTTCCCGAGCCTCGTTCCACTGGCTGCCCTTGATCTGGGCGATGGCCAGACCGTAACGGGCAATGTCGTTCTTCGGGTTTTCATCGAGCTGGGCGCGAAAGCGCTTGGCGGCCAGACCAGGAGATTCTTCGTAATTCAACTGCACCCGCGCACGGATCAGTTGATAGCGCAGGCTGTCCTCGGTGCCTCCGAGTTTGGCCTGTTCTGCGCGGTTGCGGGTGTCGGCGATTCGCGATTCGGTGACCGGGTGCGTCAGGAGGAATTCCGGAGGCTTGGCATCGAAGCGGTATTGGCGCATCAAACGTTCGAACATGGTGGGCATCGAGCGTGGGTCGTAGCCGGCTTTCTCCAGATTGAGAATGCCGATGCGGTCGGCTTCCTGTTCGTTTTGCCGGGAAAAGCGCCGCTGTTCCTGGATGGCCGCGGCCTGGGTGCCGGCGATGGTGGCGATCCCCGCATCCCCGGCGCCGGCGGCAGCGATCACGATCCCCGCCAGCAAGGCGGCCATCATTGGCACCTGCATGCGCTGCTGGGCTTCAACCCCGCGGGCAAAGTGGCGTTGGGAAAGGTGCGCCAGTTCGTGAGCCATCACCGAGGCGTACTCTCCCTCGGTCTGGGCATTGAGAAACAGGCCACCGTTGACCCCGACAATCCCGCCGGGGGCGGCGAAGGCGTTGAGCTGCGGGCTGTTGATCAGGATGAACTCCAGGCGGCGGTCGTTGACCTGGCTGGTCTCCACCAGTTTGTAGACGCTGGTTTCGACATAGTCCTTGAGTTGCGGGTCGTTGAGTTGCGAGACCTGGCTGCGTAGCAACGCCAGCCAGGCACGGCCCAGCTGGTGTTCCTGTTGTGGAGAGACAATGGATGAACTGGCGTCACCAAGTGACGGCAGGTCGTCGGCGAAGCCCGGTGAGGCGAGCAGGCAAGCGAGCGTCAGCAGGGTAGGGCGCAATAAATTCATGCACAAAGCCTTATTCGACAAAGGCTCTACTGTAGCTGCCCGCTGGTCCGGGGACCAGATAAAGCCAGTGAAAACTCTGCGGATAAAAAAGTGCTTTCGGGTAAATTCCGACGTCTACCTCATCGAGCCTCTGTCACGGCGCTACAGCGCTCTGGTTTCAGGCTTCTTTATTGCCGACGGCTTTGCCTTGCAGGGTATTCTAGGCGCCTTGAATTGATGATCGGAGTAAGCCAATGACCGATGTTGTCGCCCATGACGCCGAGCTCGATGCCAGTGGACTGAACTGCCCACTGCCACTGCTCAAGGCCAAGATGGAACTCAATCGCCTGGCCAGTGGCGCGGTGCTCAAGGTCATTGCCACCGATGCCGGGTCCCAGCGTGACTTCCGCACCTTCGCTCGCCTGGCCGGTCATACCCTGTTGCGCGAAGAGGACGAGGCCGGGGTCTATCGTTACTGGCTGAAAAAGGCCTGACGGCCGTTCACCGCTTTCATCTAAGGATCATTGATGTTCAAAGTGCTACGTGACTGGATACAGCGCTACTTCTCGGATGAAGAAGCGGTGGTGCTCGCTGTGCTGCTGTTCCTGGCCTTTACCGCTGTGCTGACCTTGGGTGGGATGCTGGCGCCAGTACTGGCGGGCATGGTCCTGGCCTACCTGATGCAGGGGCTGGTGGTGAGCCTGGAGCGCCTGCGCCTGCCCGGTGGGGCGGCGGTGGGGTTGGTGTTCGCTCTGTTCATGGGCCTGCTGCTGGTGTTCATCCTGGTGGTGGTGCCTTTGCTCTGGCACCAGTTCGTCACCCTGTTCAACGAGTTGCCGGGGATGCTCGCCAAGTGGCAGTCACTGTTGCTGCTGTTGCCCGAGCGCTATCCGCACCTGGTGTCGGACGAGCAGGTGCTGCAGGCCATCGAAGTGGCTCGGGGCGAGATCGGCAAGTTCGGTCAATGGGCGCTGACGTTCTCCCTGTCCAGCCTACCCTTGCTGGTGAACATCATGATCTACCTGGTGCTGGTGCCGATCCTGGTGTTCTTCTTCCTCAAGGACCGGGCGATGATCAGCCGTTGGGTTATCGGCTACCTGCCTCAGGAGCGGACCTTGATCACTCGGGTTGCCCACGAAATGAACCGGCAGATCGCCAACTACATCCGCGGCAAGGTCATCGAGATCGTTATTTGCGGTGGTGTGACTTATATCGCCTTCGTCGCCCTGGGCCTGAACTACGCGGCCCTGCTGGCCCTGCTGGTGGGGATTTCGGTGGTGGTGCCCTATGTCGGTGCGGTAGTGGTGACGGTGCCGGTGGCGCTGATCGCCCTGTTCCAGTGGGGCTGGAGCGACCAGTTCATCTACCTGATGGCGGTCTACGGGATCATCCAGGCCCTGGATGGCAATGTGCTGGTGCCGCTGCTGTTCTCCGGTGCGGTGAATCTGCACCCGGTAGCAATCATCTGTGCGGTGCTGCTGTTTGGCGGGCTGTGGGGCTTCTGGGGGATTTTCTTTGCGATTCCCCTGGCCACGCTGTTCAAGGCAGTGCTGGATGCCTGGCCGAGGAAGGACCCGGTGGTGGCGCCTTTACTCTAGATAACGCGGGGCGGCTGATTCAGCCGCCCCGTTGGTTTCAGGCCTTGTTCAGAGCCTGGGCTGCTGCCAGTACGGCGTCGACATGGCCCGGAACCTTGACCCCGCGCCATTCCTGGCGCAGGACGCCGTCCTTGTCGATCAGGAAAGTGCTGCGGTCCACGCCCAGGTATTCCTTGCCATAGAGCTTCTTCAACTTGATCACGTCGAACAGCTGGCAGACGGCTTCGTCCTTGTCGCTGATCAGCTCGAAGGGGAACTCCTGCTTGCACTTGAAGTTCTCGTGGGACTTCAGGCTGTCGCGGGAGATGCCGAAGACCTCGGTGTTGGCGGCCTGGAAGGCGGCGTATTGATCACGAAAGCCCTGGCCCTCGGTGGTGCAGCCAGGGGTGCTGTCCTTGGGGTAGAAGTAGATCACCACTTGCTTGCCCTTGAGGCCGGACAGGCTGACGGTCTGGCCGCTGGTGGCAGGGGCCTGGAAATCAGCGACGGGTTGGTCGATAGCAACAGCCATGGGAGCTTCCTTACATGGGGTTCTGTGGGCGCCAGGGTTCGATCAGCGCATCGAGGTTCATGGCATCGGCAAAATCCAGGAACTGGTCGCGCAACCAGCTGATCTGGGTGCCGGCGGGCAGGGTCACGGTGAAGGTGGCATTGAGCATAGTGCCCCCGGTCTGCGGAGCCTGGTAGGTATCGCAGGTGAGGTTTTCCAGTTCGACATGATGGTCGATGAAGAACTGGCACAGCTCATTGACGATGTCAGAGCGGTAGGCCGCGCTGACGTAGGCGACATAAGGCAAGGCCTGGGGACGGCTTTCCAGAGCGGCGCTGCGCACCACGTTGACCGTGAAGGCGTGCTTCTTGGCCAGGGATGGCAGGCTGCTTTCCAGGCGCGCCAGGGCGTCCCAACTGCCGGAAATCTCCAGCACCAGGGCGCTGCACTCGCCGTGTCGGGTCAGACGCGAAGTCACCACGGCACAACGGTTTTCATGGCTGGCGCGGCACAGGACGTTGGTCAGCTCCATGGGGTTGGCGCCGAGGGCACTGATGACAAGGAATTGTTCGCGAACTGTGGGGGTGGACATGCAGCATTCCTAAAGCGATGAGCGGTCGGTACTTTTTGACAAGCCAGTAGCAGGCAAGCGTTGCAAGCTGAACTTCAGGGCCTTGAACCACAAGCCGGCGACGGGCCCCGAAACGCTCGGAACACAGTCTGGCAACGCGGGAATGGGGCTTTGCAGATCCAACAGGCAGGCGATAACCCGGTTTACATGCTTATCAGTAGCGATCAAAGCCTGAAGGGTAGCGAAAACCATCGCTCAGGGGAATGCTCACGGCAAGGGACTTCGCTTGTGCAAGGAACTTGGCGCCAGTACCATTACCGCTCTCTTTTTCCGGCAGGAGCGGTTGCATGATTGCGGGCAGTATGGTGGCACTGGTCACACCCATGGATGCACAGGGAAATCTCGACTGGGACAGCCTGAGCAAACTGGTGGACTTCCACCTGCAAGAGGGCACCAACGCCATCGTGGCGGTCGGCACCACAGGTGAATCGGCCACACTGGATGTCAACGAGCACATCGAAGTGATTCGTCGGGTGGTGGCCCAGGTTGCAGGGCGTATCCCGGTGATTGCCGGTACCGGCGCCAACTCGACGCGTGAAGCGATCGAACTGACCACCAACGCGAAGATCGCCGGCGCCGACGCCTGCCTGCTGGTGACTCCGTACTACAACAAGCCGACCCAGGAAGGCCTGTACCAGCATTTCCGCGCCATTGCCGAGGCCGTGGACATCCCGCAGATCCTCTACAACGTTCCAGGCCGTACCGCATGCGACATGCAGGCCGAGACCGTGATCCGTCTGTCCTCCGTGAAAAACATCATCGGCATCAAGGAAGCCACCGGCGACCTGCAGCGTGCCAAGGCCATCCTGGCCGGCGTGCCCGACGATTTCCTGGTGTACTCCGGCGATGACGCCACTGCCGTTGAACTGATCCTGCTGGGCGGCAAGGGCAATATCTCGGTGACCGCCAACGTCGCGCCTCGGGCCATGAGCCAGATGTGCGCCGCAGCCATGGCCGGCGACGCCGCCAAGGCCCGCGAGATCCACGAAACCCTGATGCCGCTGAACAAGACACTGTTCATCGAGTCCAACCCTATTCCCGTGAAATGGGCCCTGCACGAAATGGGCTTGATGCCGGACGGTATCCGTCTGCCGCTCACCTGGCTCAGTGCCGCCTGTCACGAACCGCTGCGGCAGGCCATGCGCCAGTCCGGCGTCTTGGTTTAATTGAGGAAGTACAACGCATGAAGCGAATGGCCGGACTTTCCGCACTTGCCTTGATTATCTCCAGCACCAGTGGCTGCGGTTGGATCTGGGGCCCGGAAGGCTACTTCCGTGACCGGGGTAGTGATTACCTGCAAGCGCAACAAACAGCACCAATGCAACTGCCGCCGGATGTCCAGACCGCCAAGCGTCTGGATCCGCTGCTGCCAATCCCGCGCAACGTGGCCGACGACAACGTCAAGGGCGAGTACCAGGTGCCTCGTCCGCAGCCGCTGTCGGCCATTGCCGATGCCAGCGACTACACCCTGCAGAAAAGCGGCGACTCCCGTTGGGTCATGGCTCAGCATCCGCCGGCCGAAGTCTGGCCAGTGGCAGTGCAGTTCTTCCAGGACAACGGTTTCCGCCTGGATCAGCAACGCCCGCAAACTGGCGAGTTCAGCACCCGCTGGCAGCGTTCCGACGAGCTTTCCGCTGCCGTGGCCAAGCGCCTGAGCAGCGCCGGCGTCGCCGCCGACAGCGAAACTCGCGTGCGGGTGCGCATCGAACCGGGTGTGCAGCGCAATACCAGTGAAGTCTACGTGGTCAGTGCCGAGCGTCCCGCCGGCAGCACCGCCGATGTTGAGTTCACCAACCGTTCGGTCAACACCGGCCTGGACGCCGCGCTGGTGGATGACATGCTGGCCAGCATGAGCCGTACCTCCGAGAAGGGCGGTTCGGTGTCCCTGCTGGCTGCTCGCGATTTCGATACCCCGAGCCGGGTCAGCCTCAGCGAAGACGGCAGCGGCAACCCGGTGCTGAACCTGGGCGCCGACCTCGATCGCGCCTGGTCCAGCGTGGGCCGCGCCCTGGAGCAGGGCGAATGGCGGGTTGAGGACATCAACCGCAGCCTGGGCCTGTACTACATCAACCTGGCGGAAAAAGCCGAGAAGAAGAACGATGAGCCGGGCTTCTTCGGCAAGTTGTTCGGCAGCAAGCCGGCCAAGGAAGAGATCGAAGCCCGCGCCGAGCGCTACCAGGTGCGCCTGAGCAAGGTGGGTGACAACGTCCAGGTGACTGTCGAGAAGAACATCAACACCGTGGCGCCGGCCGATGTGGCGCGCAAGGTGTTGGGCGCGATTCAGGACAACCTGGGCTGATCAGATGCGTTTCGCCGTTCTCGGCAGTGGTAGCCAAGGGAATGGCACGCTGATCGCCAGTGCTGACACTTACATCCTGGTGGATTGTGGTTTCTCCTTGCGGGAAACCGAGCGGCGCCTGCTGCGCCTGGGAGTTCATCCTTCGCAGTTGAGCGCCATCCTGGTGACCCACGAACATGCCGACCACGTGCATGGCGTGGGTTTGCTGTCTCGGCGCTACAATTTACCGGTCTACCTCAGCCAGGGCACTTTGCGCGGGATGCGCAAACCGGTGGAGGCTGCAGGTTTTGTCCGCGGTGGCGAGCAACTGCAGATTGGTGCCTTGTGCATTGACGTGATTGCCGTCGCCCACGACGCCCAGGAACCTACACAGTTTGTCTTCAGCGACGGTCAGCGGCGTTTTGGCCTGCTGACCGACCTGGGTTCCTACTGTACCAGCGTACTGGAAGGCTACCGTGGCCTGGATGCCTTGATGATCGAGGCCAACCATTGCCGGGACCTGTTGGCGCGCGGTTATTACCCGTACTTTCTCAAGCAGCGGGTCGGCGGTGACCAAGGGCATTTGAACAACCATCAGGCCGCAAGCCTGGTGGCCGAATTGGGATGGCAGGACCTGCAGCATCTGGTCCTTGCTCATCTGAGCAGCAAGAACAACCTGCCGCAGCTGGCCCGGCAATGTTTTGTCGACACCCTCGGGTGCGATCCGGACTGGCTGCAATTGGCCGATCAAGATTCAGGGCTCGACTGGCGCCACATCGCCTAGCCCACCTACTTAGCAAGCGGAGCCCATCATGGAAAAACGTGAAGAACTCTACCGCGGCAAAGCCAAATCGGTTTACAAGACCGACGACGCTGACCGCCTGATCCTGCTGTTTCGCAACGACACCTCGGCGTTCGACGGCAAGCGCATCGAGCAGTTGGACCGCAAGGGTATGGTGAACAACAAGTTCAACGCCTTCATCATGCAGAAACTCGAAGCTGCCGGCGTGCCGACCCAGTTCGACAAGCTGCTGGGCGACAACGAGTGCCTGGTGAAGAAGCTCGACATGATCCCGGTGGAGTGCGTGGTGCGTAACTACGCGGCCGGCAGCCTGGTCAAGCGCCTGGGTGTGGAAGAGGGCATGAAGCTCAATCCTTACACGTTCGAGCTGTTCCTGAAGGACGACGCCAAGGGCGACCCGTTCATCAACGAATCTCACGTTGTGGCGTTCGGTTGGGGTACCGCCGAGCAACTGGCGCGCATGAAAGAGCTGTCGCTCAAGGTCAACGAAGTCCTGAGCAAGCTGTTTGATGACGCTGGCCTGCTGCTGGTGGACTTCAAGCTGGAGTTCGGCGTGTTCAGCGACGGCTCCATCGTCCTGGGCGACGAGTTCAGCCCGGACGGCTGCCGTCTGTGGGACAAGGACACCAAGAAGAAGATGGACAAGGACCGCTTCCGCCAGGGCCTCGGTGATGTCATCGAAGCCTACGAAGAAGTCGCCCAGCGCCTGGGCGTGCCGCTGTAATCGACGCAAGCATCTGATAGCACGGAAAAAATTTGCTCGGGGGCTTCGCATCCGGCAAAGGTGCTGTTATGATGCGCGCCGTTGGAGAGATGCCAGAGTGGCCGAATGGGACGGATTCGAAATCCGTTGTACCTTCACCGGTACCTAGGGTTCGAATCCCTATCTCTCCGCCATACAAATGAAAGCCCCTGAAATCGATGATTTCAGGGGCTTTTTGTTTTTCGATTGTACGTAGTGTTTGTACGTAAAATTCCTGTGTTTTCCCTTCTCTGTATACTCAAATCACGTAGCTAACTCCATGCCCAGTAGCATGGGTAGTGAGGCTGTTCCCCACGCCCAGCATGTTGAACGATCAGAGTGACTTTGTTCTATCTGGCTTGTGGGTGTGTGCGGTATTTTTTACATATTGTCTGTTTTTTCAGTCGACCCATGGTTGCGTTGTGCCGAGCGGAACAAACACATGATGAGGACGAACAGTGATTAAGCGTGAAAATCGTTTGTTTGAGAGAGCGTCCTGGTGCGCGCTGTTTTAGGCTTCTGGGCGCGTCATGTAGGCTTTATCGCCTGCTGCTAATAGGGGAGGGAGGTTTCAGTCGGGGCGCCTTGTACGAGCTTGTAGCGGCCTTCTAAGCGGGATGATCAAAAAGTACGAAAATCGAAAATATTTTCGAATTATCTTCAGTTTTTGAATTTTATCGACATAAATACATATGTGCCCATGAACGATACCTTCAAACAATGTTTATTCTGGTGTCGAGTAAGTATTAGAATGGATGCACGGGTCGAAACCATAATCGACCAAAAATTCGAACGGCTTCAATTATTTTCTAAGAGACGTCAAGAACGTTGGGTGTAGATGGCCGTGCGATAATGTTGCGTAAAAAGGTTTATTCGGGAAGTCACAATCGGAAAAGTCTGCAACCACTATCGCCAAACTAGAACAATGAATTATGGACCATGACAGGATGATGGCTCTGCAGAAAAAGATGCAACCATCGATTCGATTGAACTTCGTCATACTGGACTCAATTGGATACCGTAGCTGCTGCGAAGCAAAAAACAGACATTAATCGTGCATAGGGTTACCCGCGCGAGCTAAACAACAAGAGAATACTTTTTGTATGCAAGTCTAGTATGGGCCGTGCCGGGGACGTTCTTCAGACTCCCTTGGAAGGATTTTCCTGGACAGGGAAAATCCGTCCGGAACTTTCTTCAGTGCGGGTTCTATAAGATTAAAAGAAAATATACTAGATCGCCGTAGGCGATGCCCGTAGGGCTGATCTAGTACATTGTGTTTTTATTCTTGATCGCTAGAAATTCGATTTATGACTTTTGGAATAAGGTTGTTTTGGTACTTTTGACTAAGACTTTCATAGTGCTAGGTCATCTGGTGTGAATATCATTATGAACTGCCGATAACGATTGCTTTCCGAAGACTTCATTTCCTGTATTTCAGTTAATCTACCAATATTCTTGACTGCGGCAGTTGCCGACTTATCAAATGGCACGTCACCACTGGTCTTCGCAACGCTGACCGAGGTAACGGTACCGTCACGTGCTATGCTGATTTGCAGTTCGACCGCCAATCCCTTCCGTGCAGATGGCGGCCGAGCCCAGCCTTCGGAGGCACGCGCCTTAATCAGTTCATCAAAGTGGGCAGCCAAATCAGGATATTCTGGTTTGAGGGTAGCAGGCACTGTAACCGGCTGTTTGACTGGTTGTTTTATAACTTTCTTTTGGACGGATAATCTGGTAATAATCATAGTTCCGGCTATATCTGTTCCGATAATACGCACCAACTGCCCTTGAAGCTTCCGCCCATTGAAGTCACCTTCATCTTGTTCTACGGCAACCATCAATGAGCCGTTACTTTCACGTATGTAACATAAACCATCGCCGCACATTCTGATGGTGAACTCTTTGTCCAGTTCAAATGCCTTGTTTTTAAACCAGTTCAACCCCTTGTCCTGATTGCTTGTAAAAGCATTTGAAAGTCCCCCGGAGTATTTTACGCCGTTGGCGTCCTCCAGAGCTTTCAAGTCGGATTGACTCAATGTGTGCCCGAATGCAAATACCGGCAACAAAGCCAGGGCCAAAATAGAAGTTCGCATAATTTCCGCCGATCTAGTTAATTAATTAGATTTGTTGTCGGCAGGGACAGTCTCGCTACATGGCACCCTGCCTACAACCATAAATATCTAGTATTTAGCGTTACAGTCCATCAACCTTGGCTTGGTTGCTAATGCGCATCATAGATGTCATTTCTGGTGCATGAGCCATACAAGCCCCATCACGATTGCTACCCAGACAGTGGCGATCAATGACCACTTCAATGCGGACAGGAAACTCGCACCGCTTGCAGCACCAAACTTAAATCCAAGCCCCCAGCGCCACCACTTGTTCACTGCATAAGCCACTGGTGGAGCCGCTAGAAGAAATGCCCATAGCAGATCATCAGATGTGCCCTTACCAGTTTGGGCGGCTGATACAGCGCATGATGCGGTTGCTGATGTCATCAACAACCAGGCACGTCGAAAAAGGGTCATGCGATTCGTCCTTGAATGTCAGTTGCTTGAATTGGTCTGTGTGCGTAGACGCCGCAAAGTCGAGGGAATCCCTACCAGGAACAAGGTTGAGGCCACCAGCAGCAGCACAGAGCCCACGAGGACGCCAACGCCCAATGCTTGCCGGAAGCTGGAAACGTATCCGAATTCCAATGAACAGATTCCGGCAATACTGGCTACCGGCATGCTTAACGCAGCCCCAAAGAGCCCAAATAACAATTTCATGAAGTTTTCCTTGTTGTTTTTGAATTGGTGATTGCGGTAACGACTGTAAAATATCTGAAAATCAGATATCTGAAAAGCGGATATAGCTTATGGGCTGTCTTTTATGGATAGCTACCATGCCCAAAGCGATATATCGGCCCGAACACGACGTATTTTTGGCCATTTTGAAGGCTCGCAGAATCGATTCAGGGATAACCCAAGCTGACTGTTCTCACGCATTAGGTCGCCCCCAATCGTTCATGAGTGATGTCGAGAGGGGTATTAGACGGCTGGATATAATTCAGATTCGTGACTTGTGTAAAGTACTGGGCTGCGGGCTAGTTGATGTGATTCAAGAGTTTGAAGAAGAACTAAATAAGACTGGATTTTAGCTTTACTGAAATTTCGATAAAATCAAATGTGGATTTTTGCTAATTCCACATGATACCCCATCGCTACTAACCGCTGCGAATATTGTCGAAAATTGACTTTTGAAAAAAATGGCATGTGCAAGGCTCCTTGGCTACCCTGCATAATGGCAAATATAATGTGATTATGCCTAGGTAGGGCACTTGGATTGAATTCAAATACATGTGCGCCTTGAGCGGCAAGATGAATATTAACTTGTTCGATTATTTCTGGGGCGTGTATAAGCGATTCTGCTGACACATACGCTTGGGAAAAAAGGTGGCTTAATACACTGGATGAAGAATATTTCTTGACGTGTACGATATGATTGTCTGGTGTAAGAAGATCACAAAATTCGATGACGCTAGAAGCGCCATTGACGCGTACATTGTGCTGATCTAATAGGTGAAATGCTATACCATCTGAAATTCTACGTAGGTAGTCTCCCTCGTGCGCACCATTGTATCTTGGGAAGATAATGTTTGATCGTGGAAAATCGTCAAAATAACGATTAACTTGGTTTGCGTAGTCAATATTAATGCAGTACCAGTCACCCTCACTTAAAAGATAATTTTCACCTTCCAGTTCTACTTCTCCACTAAGGCACTCGTATAAAGTCCATGTGTCAATCTTGTTGTAGTCGGTGCCATACAGGTAGATTTTTGTGGATTTCGAATTTTCCACGGAAAGGTTTCCAGCTAGTGCTTTTTCGATTAGACAGCGTTGCAAATCTAACTCAAATCCTAGGACTGGCCCGTTTCCGTTTCGCCCACGCTGCGATGTGTATGAAAATCCTGAAAAGCTTTCATATTCTATAACTCTCGGTGCCGCTATCCATACTTCGTGATAATTACCTTGGTTAACTAAGTTAATTAATAATTCATCCAGTTCTGACGAAAGCGCACTATCCCGTACCGGCACGATATGGTCCATCCAGGGGTATTTTTCTTTTCCCCTTTCATCTTCGTATGCTGTTATCAACCGTTGTGCAATTGCCGGGAGTTGTGGAAGTTGTACGTCTGTGTGCAAGGAAAGCGAGTCCGATCCACTTACAACTTCGTGTTCGTCACCTTCAATTGACTCAACAATACCGGTAAGGGATTTGAGAATTTCCGAATCGAACTTGAATTCAAATTCTGAAATTGAAAGGTTTTTTGAAGACTGCGAACGAGATCGTAGAGGGATTTTGTCGATATTTGATTTGTCAATCGACTTAATAAGCTGCGGATCTGTCATGCTCAATGCTGTTCTTAACCCAAAATATCTTTCGATTGAAGTCTTGTCGATTAAGTGACGGGCGTGACCAAAGGTAAAGCAGAAGACTCGGTCGTTCACGGCAAAAACTAGCACACCCTGTAATGATCTTCCTCGCATTTGTGTGGTGTTTATTTCTTCAATACCGCTGAACAAGTCAACCCATTTTGGTTTTGATGGGTTGGTTTGGTAGTAAAACAGACAGTTTATATCGTCAATTTGAAACTGCTGTGGCTGAATGGCGTACTCGTCGGATAACGCATCGTATATAGTCCGGCCGGACTTCAGAAGAAATACATTAATCGTAAGCTTCATTGGTCAGTCCCTGACTGAATGCAGTCCAGCAGATGGTGCAGTGGAGTGTAGCCAATTTCATACGTGTGGTTGGATTCAGTCCCGAATCAAGGAACCCCAGGTTCTGATACGTAATGGGATCATCAAACGACCGTTTGATGGCACCAAAAATCTTTGCTTATAAGCGGATCAACAAAATAGCCTTGTACAGATTGCGATACCTATATACATTGATGCTACGTTTAATGATACGTGAGCATCTTCCATGTCCCGCACATTTCTATACTGCCGTGTTTCAACATCCAATCAGTTCACTGCAAACCAGGTACAAGAAGTGAAAACAGCAGGATTCGATGTACAGGCAGGCCGTGTAGTAGAAGAAGTTATATCGGGCAGCATCGCTGCCAGTGAACGTCAAGGGTTTCAAAAGCTTCTGGATCGCATGGAAGCAGGTGACGTACTGATCGTGACCAAACTGGACCGTTTAGGCCGAAACGCAATGGACGTGCGACAGACCGTTGAACATCTAGTTGGAATTGGCATTCGCGTACATTGTCTAGCATTAGGAGGCGTGGACCTGACCAGTCCGGCAGGCAAGATGACAATGCAGGTTTTGAGTGCCGTAGCCGAGTTTGAACGTGACCTATTAATAGAACGTACACAGCAAGGATTGATGCGTGCCAAAGCTGAAGGAAAGCGGCTTGGTCGTCCCGTCGCGGTCAAGACCACAAACAACGTACAACGCCTTAAACAGCAAGGGTTAATTCAGACACAAGTTGCCACCGAGCTAGGCATTGGCATTGCCACGGTGAAGCGTCATTGGAACATCGTAACTACCCCGGTGGGGGACTAGAAAAACGTACTACCCTATTTTGGGGTAAAGGGTAGTCGCAGACGAAATCGAAATATTCAAAAAATAAATTCGCTTTAAGTCATCGGTACACACATTCGTGCTGTGGTCTGCGTAGCTGCATTTTGCATTCCGTAGAGAGCACTGGACGAGGCTGGAGAACAGCCACAGCACAAGCGTGTTGTGGGACGATACACCCTTGGTTATTGTGGGATTGGTATCACCTGGCCAGACCGGACATCGGCCCATTTTACTATCCGAAACATCTCCACCCCGTGGGAAGCATCCATCAAGTACACTTCTTTCTCTGTGTCGGTAATTGGCATCATGTAAGTCGTGTATATATTGTCATCATAAGAAGCTGTGCCGATCGAACCATTTGCGTGGATATACAACGCAGGATAACGCTTACCTTGCTTGTACATTCCATCTATCCCCCGCTTAAGATTGTCCCAATCCACGGCTATCGGTGGAAGCTGATCGTAAGTATGTGTTACGGCAGGGATTACTAAGTCAGCTAGCACAAGCACATCTGGGGTCAACTTGCAAAGATCAGCTAGTGATAGCTTATAAAGGTCTAGTGAGTCAATGTGTGAGGATATGTCGTCTAAATTCAAGATTTTTTCAATATTGGATAGATGTTTACGCTTATGCGATTCATTGTAGGCAGGTTCTTTGTCTGCCTTTTTTAGGACTGCGGCAAGATAGCCCGAAAAATTCGTGATTAGCTCTTGGTCCTTCAGGGCATTGACAAATATCGATGTCTCCAAGTCCTCTGCGAGCATGGCAGGACCGAGTTCGAGTCCAAGATGGAAAGTAGTAAGGTGGAAAGGAATACCATCAAGTATTTCGGACTCTATCCACTCATTCAGTTCAGTAGGATCGAAAGAATTTTTAGTATACGCAGAAAGTGTAAGTTGCGATTTGGGAGGATTTATATCATTGGCTGTTCTTGCTAAAATAAAAAGTTCATCAATGTAGCATGTCAGGCTGGAAAAGTTCCAAAACATCAATGCATCCCAAAATTTCATTGGTTCCGCTGATTCTGATGCGATTTTTGTTAAGAAGAAGTGACGTCCAATAGAAAGTCCGAGGCGAAATGTATCGGATGGGCGGATAAAGCCTTCTGAACAGAATTGGGGCTCGAACAAGTTACGAATCAACCAAAGTCCAATAAAAGGTTCGCGCCAGTCAGAAAGTCCAGCAGGGAATAGGGTAGGGCGTGCATTTTGTACGGCGGGATTGGATATATAACTCCTAGCGTAATCTCCGGGAAGTCCCCAGAACTCGGTTAAAATGGGGAGCCCGGATTCTTGTAGAAGTTTTCGAGTTGTATTCCAGTCGACGAATCTGCCAAGTTCAAAATTTTTAAAAGCTTCGAGTCTTGGCTCAATAACTTTAGTTGAAAGTTCTAGCAGCGAAGATAGTCCCGACTCAGTACCGTGACGCTTCGTGAATTTCGCTATTTTGGCTGTTAAGTGCCCGTTTTCAATATCTGCTTTTCCTTTTCGTAGCATTGTATCAAAGAATGCTAGCGGGCTAGTTGAGCAAAGGATAATTTCATGCAGATCATCGCAGTAACCGCCTAAGTTCTTTGACAGCAGTGCGAACCCGTGCAATCCCATTCGCTCTGCCTCTCTTGCAAGGAAGCTCATCGCTAGATACAACCGGTTGGTTATTTCATCGGCATCCATCGAGGGTGGAGCTTCAAAGGAAATAGTAAACGACGAAACACTATCGGAAGGGAAATTGGGGGTGCCGGTGATGCTCCAAGAACTAGGCGAATGGATTTTGAATTTGTAGTCGCCTGGTGTTGTGTCGACCTGGAGGCAGAGAAGGTTTTTGTTTGACCATGTAATCGCGCTGGTTGCTGCATGCTCAAGCAGTACTGACCACTCTGTAGATATCAATACGAAGGTAGTGTCGTAATTGGATAGAAATGGTAGCAGGTTTTTTACTTCATGTTCATATGCTAGCAGTTCGGTTAAGGCTTGGCGCCCCGTCTGATTTGATTTTTTAAACTCGAAAATTACTAATTGTTGTGTTTCGCTGTTAATACAAACTATGTCAGGTCGTAGGGTCTCGTTTTTTGTTAATGATATGTTGTTATCGGAGGTAAGGACTTCTAATATATTAAGTGAGCTGAGGGTTGCGCTTGCAGATTCTGCAAAGCGCTTTCTAACGTACTCATCAATGGAGAAAGCAGGTAGCAGGTTTGGGTCCACCACAATGATGTCCTCAATGCGCTTGATATCGGCCTCGTCTATTCGTTCGAGTAGTCCACCTTCACGTATGATTTTTTCGATTTCTTGATGAATAATTGCTTCGGTTGGCATTTCTAAACTCCTTTTTGAAATGTTGGCTGGTTGAAAAGTTTTTGATATTGTCCGTCAGGCGTTGTGAGTCGGACCTTGCAACTATTGTCCAATAACCAAGTAAACGTCGAGGTTGGTGCTCAAGAGCCGGGACCGATTAAATCAAAAAAACATGACAAGCGATACGCCGATATGTTGGCTTTATTGACTATATTTGAATTTCGAATGTTGGGGTTGAATGGCTCGTTTTTTGAAATCATGATGAATGAAGGTTTTCCACTTGAATCGAGCGCTGATACTCAGTGGGGAGGGTGGTTTTGATACCCCCCCCCTATATTCTGCCTAAAGGGTTTTGGGTTCCGGTATGGGTTTAGCTACGGGGTTACACACTGTAAATATCAGGGGTGAGCTAGTTCAGCTGGGGTAGCTTTGAGATAGCGTCGTATTTTTGCAAGACTGTTGCCCCTTGGCTGTACACGTCAAAAGTAATCAACCCCGTCTCATGGCCGACCAGTTCTGCAATTAAAGTACCCTGTACGTTAGCTCTGACAAGTTGGGTTATGGCCGTTTTTCGGATCGAGTGGAATACACGATCAGGTCCGAACCCGAGAGAGGTCTTGAGCCTGCCGAACGCCTTCACCATGGGGTCAGACCGAATGCCGTATTTGCTACGACTGTTGGTAACGACAAGGTAGTCGTCCTTTGAGTCGTCCATCAGTCGCTTCACAACACCTGTGATGGCCGGATGTATAGGTACGATCCTGATCCCCGCCTTTGTCTTGCTATCGGTGATGTCGAAGCTATGGACGCCGTCGACCACAATGACGTTTTCTTTCTTCAATTGACACAGTTCCTCGATGCGAGCTCCTGTGTATGTTCCAAGTAGAATCAGGTCCGCAAGGGCGTGCAGTTCCTCTGAAACAGCTGCTGCATGTAGCTTTGATAGGTCATCCAGGGTGAAGTCTTTGCGTTGTGCATCCGCTCGATCTTTGCCTCTCACTTTAGGCAGATCGTGTTCTTCAAACGGGTTGGCCCTGTCCTTATAGTCAACCCGCCAACGAGCATCGTGCTTCATTGCCCATTTCCAGAAGACATTCCCTGCCAGCAGGTATTGCGTCAGGGTCTTGCTTGCCAAATTGATTGAATCCAGCCACGACGAAATCGCATCGAAGTCCAGCGGTTTACCTGTTTGCGTGAGGTACGCTGAAAGCTTTTCCAGTTTGGACTGCTGCTGATCAATTGTTTTGGCGGCGATGTTTCTGTTCTCTCGAAAGGTTCGGAATGCTACGAGCCTTGCTTTGGTAATGGGGGATTTGGGTGTGTATGACTTCGGGTTATTGATCAGTCCTGCCAGCTCTTTGTGTTCGTCCAAGGACGGTCGATGCATCGAGGCGAATTCGTTTTGAATCGTCTTTTTGAACGCTCGATGCAATCCTTCTTGAATGCGTAATTCGCCATCAACTCCATTGTCCCATTCGTGGTCGATAATTCTTTCGAGTAGTGCGACAAACCCTGGGTTTTCTGTCTTGAACGCTTCGACTTCCGATTCGCTGACGGCCAGGGGGGCTGTAGGTTCTCCGATGATATTGAGCTTTCGGTTTCGCTTTAGGGACTCCAGTTCAAGCAGCCCTGAAAGTAGGTTTTCCTGCCAGCCTTCAGGCAGAGGTTTGCCTTCGCGTGCAATTTTGATTTGGGCTTTCCAGGCCGCGAGAATGGGGAGTCTGCGATCCAATGCTTCTTGGTATACGCCTGTCATGAGTGTTTGAGAAAGCACACGGCGTCCGCCGAATGCTTTTTGTACGTCTGCGGGGATGGCTAGCCTGACGTGGTAGGTGCCCCCTTGAAGCTCTAAGTTGTTTGCCATTTGATGTTCCTGTGATCGATTGTACGTATTTATTGTACGTAAAATGGCCGTGTAAGTACCGATAATCAATGGCTTATGGGGTTTTGATCGCTATATGGAGGGTCCCTATCTCTCCGCCATTATTGAACAAGACTAAGCCCCCGTAATCATTGAAGATTACGGGGGCTTTTTCGTTTCTGTGGCAGTTGTCAGGGCATTTTTAGGGCAAAAGATGCGGCATGCAGGGGCGCTCTAGTCCGCATGGTCCAGCTGGCGCGCCAGCCACTCGGCAGGAACCTAACTCCACAGCATCAGGCTCGCGAACGTATGGAGGCATTGGTTGGCACCGCGGCGCCAGTCGCCTTCGATAACCCAACATTCGCCAGCGGCGAACTCACCGGCAACCGGGATGCTCGGCTGGGTGGCCTGGCGGGCCTGGGCTTGGGTGACATTCGTCAATCTGCAGCCTTCGGCAATAGCCAGGTGATTGCCGGTCACGATAAGTGGGGTGACGAGTAACGGATGGGACGGCTCCGCTGATAACGGGGCCGGTCTCGGGTGCTTCATGGTCATTCATGGAGTACCCGATGTACCCCGGCTCGTTGCAGAAGCCGAAAATCTGCCCTGGCGTGTGCTTCAGACGCCGAGGCTTTCCAGGTCCCGGGCCAGCATCACCAACTGGTGGGCCAGGGAGCTTTCGAGTTTTTCGCTGGACAGCTGAAAGCTCGGGGCGCCGCAGGTCAGGGCCATGATGCTGCCGTCGGCCAGGCGCAGCGGCACGCCGGCGCCATTGACGTTGCGGTCCCATTCTCCCAGTGACAGGCAGAAGCCAAAGGCTTCGTATTCACGGAAGGAGTCCTCCAGGGACTTTTCCAGGGCCGGCCATTCATCTCCGACTTTTTTCGCCACTTCCCGCAGCAGATGGTCACGCTCGATTTTCGGCGTGGCCGCCAGGTAGGCCCGCCCCGCGGCGCTGGTGGCCAGGGGCAGGCGCAGTCCGGGTTCCATGCGCAGACTGGCGACCTCCGGCGGGCGGCTGCTGTCCACGTGAATCATCGACAGGCGATCGCGGCAGGTCAGGCTGACTGTGGTGTTGGTGCGCCGGGAGAACTCGTCCATGAAGGGTTTGCCCAACTGGCGAACTCGCAGGCTGGCGGAGTAGGCGTAACCCAGGGCCAGTACCGCCGAATCCAGCTGGTACTTCTCCAGGTCCTGGTTGTACTTGAGGTAGCCCAACTGCGTCAGGGTGTAGGTCAGGCGCGACACCGTGGGTTTGGGCAGGCCGGTGATGCGGGCGATGTCCTGGTTGCCGCGTACCGCGTGACCGTGGGTAAAGGCCCGCAGGACTTCCAGGCCACGGGCCAGGGCTTCGACGAACTTGCGGTCTTTGGGCGCTGGTTCCGGGGCGTCGTTCGGGTCGTGCATGGGGTCTTCCGGTAGGGGCTGGTGCCGGGCGCAATGCCAGTTGACCACACAGCGGGTTCTTGGAAACAAGAGAAAAATGTTATCCCGGAACCGCTTGAATTGAAATCGACGATTGCCTCTCGGAACGCTGTTGCACCAGGCAGGCACCTGTCTCGTCAGGCGATCACGGTCTGGTCGATCTGCCGTCTGCGCCGTACCGCCTCAGTGGCTGTCGTGACGCAGGTGGCCACGCTTGAATACGCCCTTGGCGCTGACCAGTCGTCAATCCTCGGCATCCAGCAGGTCGTCACTGGCGATAAAGAGCTTCGTGCCACCACCCCGGGTGCAGCTCACGGTGCGGACCTCGGTCCCCGGTGGCGTGCTCGCCATGTCGTTGGTGTTCAACGATAGAGTCAGGGCTCGTCGCCATCGCTCGGGGGGGCGGCGTGTTTGGCCTGGGCCTGTGGTTGTCTGCCCGAGAGACTCATGGAGTCGGTGCTTGGCCGAGGGCGATGTAGCGCTGCAGGTGATGATCCTCGTCCCCCAACTGGTGGTCGATCATCACCAGCCGCTTGGCGTAATGGGCCAGTGGCAGTTCCCAGGTCATGCCGATACCGCCATGCAACTGGATGCATTCCTCCGCCACCAGGGCGCCGATGCGACCGATGCTGACCTTCGCCGCCGACAGGCTGCGTTCGCGGGTCAGGCGGTCGGCGTCGAGGGCGGCAGTGGCGTTGATCACCGCCGAACGCGCCTGCTCGATCTCCAGCAACAACACTGCCATGCGATGTTGCAGCGCCTGGAAGCTACCGATAGGACGGCCAAATTGTTGCCGGGTGCGCAGGTAGTCCAGGGTCGCCAGCTTGGCCACTTCCATGGCGCCAAGGGCTTCCGCGCAGAGCGCCAACAGGCCGCGGCCGATGGCCCGTTCGAGGATCGCGTGGCCCTGATGCAAGGGGCCCAGCAAGGCCTGTGCCGGCACTTTTGCCTGGTGCAGGCGCACTTGCGCGACGGGGCCGCTATCGAGGGTCGGGCAGGCCTGGATCTCCAGGCCCGGGGTGTCCGCCGGTACCAAGAACAGCGAGATGCCCTGGCTATCGTCCTGGGCTCCGGCCGTGCGTGCCGCGACCACCAGCAACTCGGCCTGGCGGCCGTTGAGGACCATGCTCTTGATACCGTCCAGACGCCAGCCGGCAGGGTCCGCCTCGGCGCGGCAGGCGACCCGGTGGGTTGCATAGTGGTTGCCGGGTTCTTCATGGGCCAGGGCGGCGATCAGGCTGCCGTCGATGATTGGCCCCAGGTGCATTTTCTGTTCTTCGTTACCGGCGCTGGCGATGGCCTCGCCGGCCAGTACCGCACTGCCCAGCAGAGGTTCCACCAGCAGTCCGCGGCCTATTGCCTCGAAGACCAGGGCCAGGTCGAAGCCGCCGCCACCGAAGCCGCCGTCGGCCTCACTGAACAGGGCACCGATGACTCCCAGGTCCGCCAGCTTGCGCCAGATATCGGGGTTGAAACCCAGCTCGGACTGCAGGCTCTGCTGGCGCTTTTCCAGGTTGTATTGCTGGGTGATGAAACGATTCAAGCTGTCGGCGAGCATGCGCCGTTCTGCGCTGTGTTCGAAGTTCATGTGCACGCCCTCAGAGCCCGAGAATCATTTTCGAGATGATGTTTTTCTGGATTTCATTGGAGCCGCCAAAAATCGACAGCTTGCGATTGTTGAAGTACTGCGCCGTGGCGTTGGCCGCGAACCCGGGGCCCGCGTCCAGCGCTTCGGGGTTGGCGTCATCCAGCATGAGCCGGGCTTCGGGGCCCATGGCCCGGCGCAGCAGTGCGGTCAGTTCCTGACGGATTTGCGTGCCGCAGATCTTCAGCATCGAACTTTCCGCACCGGGAGCCCCACCCCCGGCCACGGCGGCGATCACCCGCAGGTTGGTGGTCTGCATATTGGCCAGGTCGATCTCGACCCGGGCCAGGCGGGCGGCGAACTGCGGGTCATGCAGCAGTGGCTGGCCGTTGCGGGTGCGCTGCGCGGCCAACTGCTTGACCCGTTGCAGCGCCGCCATGGACAAGCCGACCCCAGCGATATTGGTGCGCTCGTAGGTCAAGAGGTATTTGGCGCAGGTCCAGCCCTTGTGTTCCTCGCCTACCCGATTGGCCACCGGCACCCGCACGTCGGTGAAGAAGACTTCGTTGATTTCGTGATCGCCCTCCAGGGTGATGATCGGGCGTACCTCGACCCCGGGGCTGGCCATGTCGATCAGCAGGAAGCTGATGCCTTCCTGGGGCTTGGCTTCACGGTCGGTGCGTACCAGGCAGAAAATCATGTTGGCGTGCTGACCCAGGGTGGTCCAGGTCTTCTGGCCGTTGACCACATAGTGATCGCCGTCGCGTACGGCGCTGGTTTTCACTGCGGCCAGGTCCGAGCCGGCACCGGGTTCCGAATAGCCCTGGCACCACCAGTGGCGGCCGTCGAGAATCCGTGGCAGCCAATAGTCCTGCTGCTGTGGGGTGCCGTACTTGATCAGCACTGGCCCCAGCATATTGACGCCAAAGGGCACGATGCGCGGCGCATTGGCCAGCCCGCACTCCAGTTCGAAGATGAACTTTTCCACGGGGCTCCAGCCCGGTCCGCCAAAGGCTTGGGGCCAGTGGTTGGCCAGCCAGCCCCGGGCATTGAGCAGCGCATGCCATTGCTCCATGTCGGCCTTGGACAGGCGCTCGCCTGCGGCCACCTTGTCACTCAGGCCAGTGGGCAGGTGTTCGGCGAGAAAGCGTCGCACCTGGTCGCGGAAGGCTTCTTCCTCTGGAGTGAAACTCAGGTCCATGGCGAGGTCCTCAATAGATTTCGAACAGCGCAGCGGCGCCCATGCCGCCGGCGATGCACATGCTGACCACGGCGTACTTCACGCCCCGCCGGCGACCCTCAAGCAGCACATGGCCGGCCAGGCGCGCGCCGGTCATGCCGAACGGGTGACCCAGGGCGATGGCTCCGCCGTTGACGTTCAGGCATTCGTCGGCAATGCCCAGCCGCTGCTGACAGTAGAGCGCCTGGGAGGCGAAGGCTTCGTTGAGTTCCCAGAGGCCGATGTCCTCGACCTTGAGGCCATGCCGGGCCAACAGCTTGGGCACCGCGAACACCGGGCCGATGCCCATTTCGTCGGGCTCGCAGCCAGCCACCGCCATGCCGCGAAACACCCCCAACGGGGTCAGGTTGGCGCGGGACGCTTCCCGGGCCTCCATCAATACGCAGGCCGAGGCGCCGTCGGACAGTTGCGAGGCGTTGCCGGCGCTGATGAAACGCTCAGGGCCTTGCACCGGCTGCAGTTTGGCCAGGGCCTCGTAAGTGGTGCCACGACGGTTGCAGGTGTCGGCCTCCACCGTGACCTGCAACTGGCTGACCACACCGCTCTGTTTATCGGTCAGCGCCATGGTGGTGGTGCAGGGGATGATTTCCTCGCGGTAGCGGCCGGCCAGTTGTGCCGCTTCGGCCTTGCGCTGGCTCTCCACCGAGAAGCGGTCCTGGGCCTCGCGACTGATGCCATAGCGCGCGGCGACGATGTCGGCGGTTTCGATCATCGGCAGGAACAGTTCCGGCTTGTGCTGCAGGAGCCAGGGGTCGAGGTCCGGGTCGTCGCTGGCGCCGCGGCCACGGATCTGGGAAATGCTCTCCACACCGCCGGCGATGATCGCTGGGACACCGTCCACCACGATGCGTCCGGCCGCCATGGCAATGGCCTGAAGCCCGGAGGCGCAAAAGCGGTTGACCGTGGTGCCGGCGATGCTGATGGGCAAGCCGGCACGGACCACTGCCAGGCGCGCGACGTTGCGCCCGGTGGTGCCTTCGCCGTAGCCGCAGCCGAGGATGGCATCTTCGATCAGCTCTGGATCGATGGCGGCCCGCTCGACCGCGGCGCGTACTGCGAAGGCGGCGAGGGTGGGGCCGGGGGTGATGTTGAATTCACCTCGATGGGCCTTGGTCAGGGGCGTGCGGGCAGTGGAGACAATGACGGCTTCGCGCATGGGACGTGCTCCTTGGTCAGTGGCTGTGATTGAGGCTGTCAAAGTTCTCGCCGCGCTCTACCAGCTGCACCAGCAAGGGTGAGGCTGTCCAGAACAGCGGATCTTCTTCGGCAAACTCGCGGATATCCGCCAGGACCTGGGGCAGGCCGTACTGGTCGGCGTACTTGAGCGGGCCCCCGCGATAGCGCGGAAAGCCGTAGCCGTGGATAAGGGTGATGTCCACGTCCATGGGGCGCAGGGCGATGCCTTCATGCACCACGTTGGCGCCCTCGTTGATCATGGCCGCCATGTAGCGCCGCAGGATTTCCGTGTTGCTGAAGGCCCGGGGCGTGATGCCGACCCGGGCCCGCTCGGCGTCGATGATCGCCAGGACTTCCGGGTCCTGGCTGGCGCTGCGCGGGCCCTGGGCATAGAGGTAGTAGCCGCGCCCGGTTTTCTGCCCGAACCAGCCGCGCTCGCAGAGGCGGTCGGCGATCTGTACATAGCGGGCCCGGGGATCACGGCTGGCGGCCTTGCGCTGGCGGGTCGCCCAGCCGATGTCACCACCGGCCAGGTCCGCCACCTGGAAGGGGCCCATGGGGAAGCCGAAATCGCGCAGGACCTGGTCGATCTGATAGGGCGAGGCGCCGTCTTCCATCATGTAGTCAGCGGCCTGGCGATAGACCGCGAGGATGCGATTGCCGATAAATCCATCACAGACGCCGGCGCGTACCGGCACCTTGCGCAACTGTTTCGCCAGCTCGAAGGCCGTGGCGACGACCTCCGTCGCGACCTTGGCTGGCACCACGATCTCCAGCAACTTCATGATGTTGGCCGGGGAGAAGAAGTGCAGGCCGATCACGTCGGCAGGTCGCGAGACGCTCTGGGCGATGGCGTTGATGTCCAGGTAGGAGGTGTTGCTGGCGAGTACGGCGCCGGCCTTGCACACGCGATCCAGTTCGGCGAATACCGCAAGCTTGGCCGCCATGTCCTCGAACACGGCTTCGATCACCAGATCGGCCTGGGCCAGATCCCGGTAGTCGGTGCTGGCGCGGAAACGGGCCAGGGTCGCGGCTTTGTCGGCCTGGGTCAGGCGACCTTTGCCGATCAGGGTGTCGTAGACCTTCTCGACATTGCTGCGGCCGCGATTCAGGGCGTCCTGGTCGCGTTCGATCATGGTCACCTCCAGCCCCGCGTCGAGGACCGTCACGGCGATGCCGGCGCCCATGGTGCCACCGCCCACCACCCCCACACGGGCAATGGCCCGGGGGGCTGCCGCGCGGGTCTCGGGGGCCTTGAGCACTTCCCGTTCCGCAAAAAAAGCATGCACCAGCCCGGCACGCTGCGGGCTGTCGAGGCACTCCAGAAACAGTCGGCGTTCTTCGCGCAGGCCGTCTTCGAAGGATTGATCGAGGGCCGCTTCCACGGCCTGGATGATGTGCAGCGGCGACAGCAGGCCTCGGGATTTCTGCGTGGCCTGCTGGCGGGCGGCATCTATCGCTTGGCGCTGGGCGGCTGGCTCGCTCAGGGCCTGAGCATCCCGGGTGCGTCGGACAGTGGCGCCCTGTGCCAGCAACTGGCGCATGTAGGCCAGGCCTTCGGCCAGGGCGTCATCGCTGTCCCCCAGACGGTCCACCAAACCCAGATCCAGGGCCTCCTTGGCGCTCAGATGGCGCCCGCTGAGCATCAGTTCCAGAGCCGCTTTGGCACCGATCAGGCGTGGCAGCCGCTGGGTGCCGCCGGCCCCGGGAAGCAAGCCCAGCAACACCTCTGGCAGGCCGAGCCGGGCGCTGCCGGTGGCCAGGCGGTAATGGGCGGCGAGGGCGACTTCCAGGCCTCCTCCCAGGGCCACTCCCTGGATTGCTGCCAGCACCGGTTTGCTGCTGTCCTCGATCCGCTTGGTCACCTCCGGCAGCGCCGGCGCCTGGGGCGTCTTGCCGAATTCGCGAATGTCGGCGCCGCCACAGAAGTGTCGTCCTGCACCGACCAGCAGTATGGCTTCGACCGCCGGGTTGTCGTTGGCGCTGTCGATGGCCGCCAGCAGTCCGCGGCGGATCTCCACCCCCAGGGCGTTGACCGGCGGGTTGTTGAGGGTCAGCACCAGGATGTTTCCGTGTAATGCGCTTTCGACGATGGGCAGGGCTGTTTCGCAACTCATTGCAGCAATCTCCGGGGTGAAGGGCAGCGAGAGGTCGGTGGGCGCGGTATGGCGTTGAGGGTGACCAGCAGAACATCCCAGTCACGGATAGCTTTATTCCGCTATTTGAATCACTTGGCGAAAATAATCCTGTCATCAATGAATAGTGTGGTCAATACGGAATATTGTTCCGCAGTGCGGAATTTATGAAATATTTTAGTGATGAATTTGCCCTTCATGACGGGCTGTGGATCAAATCCTGATGTTTGACATATTTGATTTGTGATCACATATTGTCGAGCACAAGAACCACAACACAGGTAGATGCCATGTCTGAAGGTCCTATATCCCAAGGCCCAATCCCCCTTCCCACGTTGCGTCAGGTTTCTCGCGATACCTTGCAGGAGCAGGTGTACCGGCAGATTCGCGAAGCCTTGATGAGTGGGCGTTTTCAGCCCGGCCAGAAGTTGACCATTCGTGGTTTGGCCGAAGCCCTGGGTTCCAGCCCCATGCCGGTGCGCGAAGCGCTGCAGCGCCTGAGCGCGGAAAATGCCTTTGAGGTCACGGAAACTTCCCGCCTGCGAGTGCGAATGATGACGCTGGAGCGTCTGCGGGAGATCCGTGATGCACGGGTGGCCCTGGAAGGGCTGCTGGCGGAAAAGGCCCTGCAGCATCTGCAAGAGGGCGATCTGCAGGAGATCACCGATCTGTGCCGGCAGATGCAAAAGGCTGCCGATGAGGTGGATGTGTCCCGTTACCTATGGACCAACTTCGCCTTTCACCGACGTATCTATGCCGTGGCCCGAGCCGAGCTGACCATGGCCGCGGTGGAGAACTTCTGGCTGCACATGGGGCCGTGTTTTGCCCTGGTGGCACCGGACCAGGCCCACCTGCAACGTTCCATGGAAGCCCACAATCGCATCGTCGAAGCCCTGGCCACCGGCGATGGTCCGGGAGTGCGAGCGGCCGTCACCGACGACATCATGCAAGCGGCAGACTCCCTGGGCCGGCTGTTGGCCAAGAAGCCTGGTGCGGCGGCGCTCAAAGGAGGTCGGGCATGAGCATCTTGCAGCGTTTACAGCCTTACCCAGGCTTGCGGGTGATGATTTCCGGCGGCGCGGCGGGCATCGGTGAAGTGCTGGCCAGGGCCTATCTCGAAGCTGGCGCCCAGGTGCACGTCTGCGATGTCAGTGAGGCGGCCCTGGCGGCGTTCCGGGATCGCTACCCCGAGGCGCTGGCGACCCGCACCGATGTCGCTGATCCGGCACAGATCCAAGCGCTGTTCGAGCTTCAGGTGGAGCGCTTCGGCGGGCTCGATGTGCTGGTCAACAACGCTGGTATTGCCGGGCCCACGGCCGGCATCGATGCCGTCAGCGACGCCGACTGGCAGCGCACCATCGATATCAACCTGACCGCGCAGTACCGTTTTGCCCACCACGCAGTGCCGTTGCTCAAGGCTTCGGCCAACGCCCATCTGCTGCACATCGCCTCGGTGGCCGGGCGCCTGGGATATGCCTGGCGTACGCCGTATGCGGCCACCAAGTGGGCCATTGTCGGGTTGATGAAGTCTCTGGCGGCCGAGCTTGGGGCCAGCGATATCCGGGTCAATGCGCTGTTGCCGGGGATAGTCCAGGGCCCGCGCATGGACGCGGTGATTCAGGCCCGGGCCGAACAGACCGGAGTGCCGGTGGCCGAAATGCGCCAGGAGTACCTGAACAAGATCTCCCTCAAGCGCATGGTCAGCGCCGAGGACGTGGCCGCCATGGCGCTGTTTCTCTGCTCGCCGGCGGCTCGCAATATCACCGGCCAGGCGATCAGCGTCGACGGTAACGTCGAGTACCTCTAGCCGCGCCCGCGATCCGCACCGCTGAAGGTCGTCAGCGGTGAATTCCATCAGCGACACCCAGGGATTTTTTTCATCAAGAATAAAAGTCGGAGTACCGTCATGTCTGGAAAAACGCCTGTCATCATCACTTGCGCTGTCACCGGGGCGATTCATACCCCGTCCATGTCGCCGCACCTGCCGATCACCGCCGCAGAAATCGCCGCCGAGGCCATCGCTGCGGCCCAAGCCGGTGCGGCCATCGTGCACCTGCATGCCCGAGACCCGGAGGACGGGCGGCCGAGCCAGGACCCCGAACTGTTCCGGCGCTTCCTGCCGCAGATCAAGGAGGCCTGCGACGTGGTGATCAACCTCACCACCGGTGGCGCCCCCACCATGGGCGTCGAGGAGCGCCTGCAGCCGGTGCTGGAGTTCAAGCCGGAGCTGGCCTCGCTGAACATGGGCTCGATGAACTTCGGTCTGTACGAAATGCTCAACCGCTTCACCGAGTTCAAGCACGACTGGGAGCGGCCGTACCTGGAGGAGAGCGACGACCGGATCTTCCGCAATACCTTCCGCGATATTGCCCATATCCTCAGCGCCTGTGCCGAGAATCGCACCCGCTTCGAGATTGAGTGCTACGACATCGGCCACCTGTATACCGCGGCGCATTTCCTTGAGCGCGGCCTGCTCAAGGCGCCGCTGTTCATCCAGTCGGTGTTCGGCCTGCGGGGCGGCATCGGTGGTCATCCCGAGGATCTGGCGCACATGCGCCGTACCGCCGACCGGCTGTTTGGCGATGCCTATCACTGGTCGATCCTCGGCGCCGGGCGCAATCAGATTCCCCTGGCCACCATGGGCCTGGCCATGGGCAGCCATGCCCGGGTCGGCCTGGAGGACTCGCTGTGGGATGGCCCCGGCAAACTGGCGGCCAGCAACGCCGATCAGGTGCGGCGCATTCGCACGGTCATCGAAGCCCTGGGCGGTCGTGTGGCGACCCCGGATGAAGCCCGGGCCCTGCTCGGGCTCAAGGGGCGTGAGCACGTCGCGTTCTGACCCTTGAAGGTCCGTGTCAGCGGCCCTGGCTCCAGGCCCGCTGACGATCCCGCATAACAACTACAAAGGGATATGCCCCATGAACACTGCAACCACAGCAGCGCCCCGGGACCCGCAACAGCTGACCCGCCTGATGTTTCTCAAACTCATGCCGCTGTTGATCGCGGCCTATGTCCTGAGCTTTCTCGACCGCACCAACATCGCCCTGGCCAAGCACCAACTGGATGTGGACCTGGGTATTTCCGCTGCCGCCTATGGCCTGGGTGCCGGGTTGTTCTTCCTCACCTATGCGCTGTCCGAGGTGCCCAGCAACCTGATCATGCACAAGGTCGGCGCACGCTTCTGGATTGCCCGGATCATGGTCACGTGGGGGCTGATCTCCGCCGCCATGGCCTTCGTCCAGGGCGAGACCTCCTTCTATGTACTGCGCCTGCTGCTGGGCATCGCCGAAGCCGGCCTGTTTCCCGGGGTCATGCTGTACCTGACCTACTGGTTCGACCGCCGGCAACGGGCCCGGGCTACCGGCTATTTCCTGCTGGGGGTGTGCCTGGCCAATATCATCGGCGGTCCGCTGGGCGCCGCGCTGATGAAGATGGACGGCTTGCTGGGCTGGCATGGCTGGCAGTGGATGTTCCTGCTCGAAGGGCTGCCGGCGGTGTTCTTCGCCTGGGTGGTCTGGCGGCGCCTGCCGGACCGTCCAAGCCGCGCACCCTGGTTGAGCGCCGAGGAGGCCCGGGGCATCGAGCAGCGCCTGGCCGACGAAGCCGATGAGGGGGCAGGGCAGGGCGGGCATTCGTTCCGGCAGTGCTTTACGCCGCAGATCCTGCTGGCGATCTTTGTCTACTTCTGCCACCAGATCACCATCTACACCGTGATCTTTTTCCTCCCCAGCATCATCGGCAAGTACGGCAGTCTGAGCCTGATGAGCGTCGGCCTGCTGACCTCCTTGCCGTGGATCGTCGCGGCCCTGGGGGCGATCAGCCTGCCACGGCTGGCCACCAGCGCGCAGCGGGCACGGCGACTGCTGGTCTGCGGCTTACTGACGATGGCGGCCGGGCTGCTGATTGCGGCCTTTTCGGGGCCGGTGTTCAGCCTGCTGGGGTTCTGTGTGGCGGCGCTGATGTTCTTTGTGGTGCAGTCGATCATCTTCCTGTACCCGGCGTCACGGCTCAAAGGTGCGGCCCTGGCGGGAGGCCTGGGCTTTGTGAACTCCTGCGGACTGTTGGGCGGTTTTGTCGGCCCCTCGGTGATGGGGGCGATCGAAATGAGCACCGGCGATGCCATGAACGGCCTCAAGGCCATTGCCCTGGTGCTGTTGGTGGCGGCGCTGGCGGCCTTGCGTTTGCGTCAGGGCCAGGAAGACCCGCGTCCGGTGCGCCCCATGGCCGCAGTTGCGCACCCTGTTTCGGGGCGCTCAAACGCGTTGTGAGCGCTTGCAGCACAGGCTGCGTTGTCGAGAACTCTGGCCAAACGCCCGGTGCAATGCACCGGGCGTTTTTCGTTGGGCGGACGTTCGGGGCTTGCCCAGCACTTAGGTCCGGAAGCGGCCGACCGTCACTTGAACAGTTGGTTACAGCGCTGAATCTCAGTCGTATATCGCGTGTTTGCAGTCTATGGGGCTCTATATAAGAAGTGTCTTATTTATTGGCTGTTTTTAGTGTGTTTAGTGGTTTTTAAGTAGTGCAAGTTTCCGAGAAAAATCTTGTTCATTTAGAGAGTGCTCCTTGTTACATGAAGATTGGTCGTTATTCTAAAAGAAGAGGGCGGGCGGTATCGTAATGTCCGCTCCGGATGGAATGCAGAAGCCTGTTGTCGATATGCATTTTATTATGGGCGAGAGCGGTTGATCGAGGTTGTTGTGGTGTTCAACTCATGTCTCGTTGGCTCGAAGTTCAGCAAGGCTGTACGTCTCGGGAGGGCGAAGTTGTTTTGAATACTGTGCTCTTAGACGGTTTTTAATAATAGGGAATCAGATGAAACTTAAATCTTTTGCATCCATGGCGACCTCTGGGTTGCTGCTTGCGGCACTGACTCCGGCATTGAGCTACGCAGAAACCGGTGTCAACTCCGGCAACGTGAAGTTCGAAGGCCTGATCTCCAGTGTCAGTTGCAAGGTTCAGGTCGATGCCAACGAATCCGGAGCGAACACCGGCACGGTCAAGTTCGGCAACGTCCTGCCTTCGGTTTTCGCCGGTGGCATCGGCACGGCTTCCGAGTTCAAGGAATTCAACATCAACCTCAGTGGCGGCGGCTGCACCGACGGCTCCAAAGCCGCCGTCAGCTTCCACAAGGATGGTTTCATTGATAACGCCACCGGCAACCTGCGTCTGATCGACAGCGGTTCCGGTTCGGCCTCGGGCGTGCAGATCCAGATTCACAACAACGGCGCCACGCCGGGGAAAATCGACCTGTCTGAAAACAACAATCAGCAGGTTGCCGAAGTTATCGGTAACAAGGCCGTGCTGAAGTTCAAGGCCTCTTATGTGGCGGTCAGCGACACAATCGTCGAAGGTCGTGCCGACTCCAATATCAACTTCGATGTGACGTACAACTGACAGCTGTCAGTTACATAAGGAGTTGCTCATGGCGCCGAAAGCGCATGTGTTTAAAACGTTCGTTATCGGCGCCCTCTTCCTGAGTTTGTTCTCTTCGGTAGTCAATGCGGAAATAGTCATTCATGGCACTCGTGTGGTTTATCCGGCGAGTGCGCGTGATGTGACACTGAGAATGAATAATCCAGGCAGCATGCCGATATTGGTTCAGGCCTGGATTGATGATGGTGATGCCAGTAAGGCGCCGGAAGAAATGAAAGTGCCCTTTCAACTTACACCGGCACTCAGTCGCCTGGAGCCCAATGCCGCGGCGGTACTGCGTATTGGTTATTCGAAAGAACCGTTGCCCGCTGATCGTGAGTCACTGTACTGGCTGAACATTCTGGAAGTTCCGCCCCAACAGAAACAGGATGAAAACCGATTGGCCTTTACCTTCCGTCATCGGATCAAGTTGTTCTTTCGTCCTGCGGACTTGAAGGTCGATGTCAACTCGGCGGTGGAAAAACTCAGTTGGAAGTTTGAGCCCGCGGGAGTGGCCAAAGACCAGGCCGCAGGTCCGGTCATCCAGGTATCCAATCCAACGCCTTACTACCTGTCTTTCAGCAAGGTCGAGGTGCAAGTGCAAGGACGCACCGTCGACCTGGGGACCGGGATGGTCGCGCCTTTTGGTCGGGAGTCCTTCGCCTGGCCGGCAAGCGCTGAAAGAGCGCCACGCAATGCGGCTGTGCGCTTTGAAGTGGTCAATGACTTCGGTGGCCGGGTGCCGCTTGAAAAGAACCTTCTCTAGTTGCCCTGTTAATTCAACTCCGCTCTTGGCCCTGGTTATTGAACGCTGAGTGCATTGGTATCGATTATGTTCAGTGTGCAGCCCTTTTGGCTGGGTTTTCCTGTGCTTGCGCGAGTCTGTCCTGGCGATGCTCCGGCCCGGCTCTTGCGAGCACTGTCGGTGCTGGCCGGGCTGCTGGGGCTGGCGGCTCCTGTGGCTGCCCAGCCGACGACCGCTGATCAAGCCGTGCTATCGGAGGTGTCCGGCGACACGTCGCAGAACAGTCCGGTGTTCTTCGATACCCAGATGCTGTTCAAGGGGCCGGGAACCCTCATCGACACGCAGCGCTTCGAGCGCGCGGGTTACGTGGCGCCGGGCAAGTACCTGCTGGATGTGCGGGTCAGTGGCGCCTGGCGCGGGCTGATCGAGATCGAATTGCGCGAAAGCGCTGACCCCCAGGGCAGCCAGCCCTGCTACGACCGCGAGTTGCTCACGCAATTGGGCATCGACCTGCACAAAGCCGACGCCGCGTTGGCGCCTGCCAGCCATCCGCTGCAAGGCGATGGCCTGTTCTGCGGGGACCTTGCCAGTTACATCCCCCACGTCACCACCAGGGTCAACATGGCCGAACAGCAGCTTGAACTCTCGGTTCCACAGCTGTTCGTGCTGCCTGAAGTCGCCTCCAGCTATGTCGATCCGGCCAGTTGGGACTCGGGCATCAACGCTGCCCGGCTGAACTACAGCACCAACCTGTTCAGCACCCAGAGCCGTGGCCAGCGCAGTACCAACGGTTATGCCGGATTGAGCATGGGCCTGAACCTGGGAAACCTGCGCCTGCGTCACAGCGGCACCTTGTCCTGGTCGCCCGACAGCGGCAGCGATTATCAGCGGGGCTATATCTACGGCCAGACCGACCTGACCGACTGGCGTTCGCAATTACTGGTGGGGGAGAGCGTGACCGATTCCGAGCTGTTCGATTCGGTGTCGTTTCGCGGGGTCAAGTTGTTCAGCGATGAACGCATGCTGCCCACCACTCAGCGCTATTTCGCCCCGGTGGTGCGCGGCACGGCCAATACCAACGCCAAGGTCACGGTGCAGCAGCGTGGTTACCTGGTGTATGAAACCACCGTTGCCCCAGGCCCCTTCGAGATTGCCGACCTGCAGGCCGCCAGCTTTGGCGGTGACCTGGAGGTGACGGTCACCGAGGCCGATGGCCGTACCCAGCGTTTTACCGTGCCCTTTGCCACCATGGCCCGCCACCTGCGTCCCGGCGTCACCCGCTACAGCCTGACCGGCGGTCAAGTGATCAGGGCCGGAGGGCGTGGCCTGCACCAGTATGTGGCCCAGGGCACCCTGCAACGCGGGCTGGACAACCAGGTCACCGGTTATGCCGGTGCCTCGCTCACCGGCAGCTACATGGCCGGCCTGATCGGCGCGGCGCTGAACACCGAGCTCGGAGGTTTCGGTCTCGACCTGACCCAGTCCCGCAGTCAGGTGCCGCGCAATGGCAACCTGCAGGGCACCAGCCTGCGTCTTTCCTACAGCAAGAACCTGCATGACAGCGGCACCCAGTTCTCGTTGCTGGCTTATCGCTATTCCACCCGGGGCTACCTGAGCCTGCGGGACGCCATCGACCTTGAGGACTTCGTCAACCGAGGCGCGCGCTTCGAAGACTTCGCCCGGGTCCGCGATCGGCTGGATGTGACGATCAACCAGCGGGTGGATGGCCTCGGCGGTGACTTTTACCTCAACGGCTCCTCCCTCAACTACTGGAACAGCCGCGGTCAGGCCCGCAACTACGCCATGGGCTACAACCATCAGTGGCGCGGCCTCAGCTATGCCCTGAGCGTCCAGCGTACCCAGGGTTCGAGCCAGTTCTCGGGGCGTCGCACCCGCAGTGAGAACACCTTGTGGAGCCTCAGTCTGTCGCTGCCCCTGGGGGGCGTCGCCGGGCGTTCCACCCTGGCCAATGCCTTTGCCAGTCACGACCGGAATTCCGGTGCCCGTTACTCCAGCGGCATTTCCGGTTCACTGGGCGAGCACGACACGGCGTCCTATGGCGTCTCGGTGTCCCATGATGCCCAGCCGCGGGAAACCTCGACCAACGCCAACCTGAGCTACTACCTGCCGCAGGTGACCCTGAGTTCGAGCCTGTCCCAGGGGCGTGACTATCGGGCCCAGTCGCTGGGTGCCTCCGGCGGCATGCTCCTGCATTCCGGGGGCCTGACCCTGTCCCAGACCCTGAGTGAAACCGCAGCCCTGGTGCATGCCCCCCATGCCAGGGGCGCCAGTGTCGGCTACGCCGGTACGCAGGTGGACGGACAAGGTTATGCGGTGCTGCCGAGCCTGGCGCCCTATCAGCTCAATACCGTGGACCTGGACCCCAGCGGCATGGATGAGGATGTCGAGCTGCAGGTCAGTTCGCGCAATGTCGCGCCCCGGGCGGGGGCCGTGGTCAGGCTGTCCTACCCGACCCGCAAGGCCCGGGCGTTTCTGATCGACAGCCGGCAGGCCGATGGTGCGCCGCTGCCCTTTGCCGCCAGTGCCCTGGACGCCGACAGCGGCGAGGAGCTGGGGGCGGTGGGGCAGGGCAGTCGCCTGGTGCTGCGCAGTGAGAAGGACCGGGGCCGCATCCGTGTGCAGTGGGGCGAAGGACCTGGCGAGCAGTGCCTGATCGACTATGTATTGCCGGCGCCCGCGGCGCAGCCGGGCAACGATTCGCTTCTGCTCGACTTGCCGTGTCACCGCTGGGCGCAGCAGAGCGCCATCACCACGGAGCCTGCATCTTGAGTAGCAGTCTTGCTTGTGTGGTGCGTTGCGTGTGCCTGTTGGCGGCGGTGCTGCTGTTCAGCCAGGGCGTGCGCGCCGATCTGTCGATTGTCGGCACGCGCTTTATCTATCCCCAGGGGCTGGCGGCCTTGAGCATCCGGGTCGGCAATCTCGGGACGGCGCCGCTGCTGCTGCAGACCTGGCTGGACAAGGGCGATGCCTCGGTCGATCCGAGCCGGCTGGCGGTGCCATTCGTGCTTTCGCCCCCGCTTTCGCGGCTTGATCCGCAGCAGAGCTCCGTCCTGTCGCTGCGTTACAGCGGTGAACCGCTGCCTGTCGATCGCGAGTCGGTGTTCTGGCTCAACTTTCTGGAAGTGCCGTCCCTGCGGCCTTTGAGCAGCAACCAGCTGAGCCTGAGTTACCGCCTGCGCATGAAGCTGCTGTATCGCCCCAAGGGCCTGCCGGGTCGCGCCGACGAGGCGGCGCGCCAGCTGCGCTGGAGCCTGCAGAAGGCAGAGCAGGCGGCGCTCAGCGTGAGCAATCCGACGCCGTACTACGTGTCCCTGGCTCGGGTGGATGTGGGCGACCCGCGTCAATCCATGACTGTGCAGGGCATCACCGTCGAGCCGTTCGGCTCGGCGCGCCTGCCGTTGTCCGCCGCGCCGGTGTTGAGCGGCGGCGCGGCGGAAATTCGATACCAAGTGGTTTTAGACAGCGGGGAGACGCTGAGTGGAAGTGTGCAAATACACCTGTAGTGGTACGGCAGCCGGGCTGCCGGCCGGTGGATGCAAAGAGCGAGATGCGGAGCGGTTGCGAGTGCCGTCGGCGCTGCGACCGGGGATGTTGCTGGCGCTGTTGCTGCCCGTGCTGGCTCAGGCCCAGATGCGGGTCCAGGTGCCCAGCGCCGGACAGGCCATACGGGATATCGAAGCCACCCAGCCAGCGCTGCCGCGGCCCTCCGATGAGGTGCAACTGGATGTGCCCAAGGCCGAGCGTTCGACGCCGGCCCCGGACACTTCGGGGGTGCGCTTGCAGGTCAAGGCCTTCGTCATCGAGGGCAATCAGGTGTTCAGCGATCAGGACCTGCAGCCGCTGCTGGACGATTTGCGCGGTCAAGAACTGGACCTGGGCGGTTTGCGTGACGCAGCGCAGCGCATCACCGCCCATTACCAGCAACAGGGCTATCTGTTGGCCCGGGCTTTCTTGCCGGCCCAGGAAGTCGATGGCGGCGTGGTGCGCATCGAGGTCATGGAAGGTCGCTATGGCCGGGTTGAGCTGAGCAACCAGTCCCGTGCCCGGGATGGCGTACTGCGTGGGCCGCTGGCCGCACTGGACGATGGCGCGGCGGTCAACAGCGCGGACCTTGAGCGCAGCCTGCTGCTGCTTAACGATCTGCCCGGGATCCGGGTCAAGGGCACGTTGCGTGCGGGACAGGCCCCCGGCACCAGCGATCTGCTGGTGGAGGCACAGCCCGCTCCCTGGGCCAGTGGCAGCCTGGAGGCCGACAACTTCGGCGGCTACCACACCGGCGAGTTCCGCCTGGGGGGCAGCTTCAACCTCAACAACCCCCTGGGCCTGGGGGACCAGATCAACTTGCGCCTGCTGGGCAGCGATCGGGACCAGCGCTACTGGCGCGGCGCCTATCAACTGCCCGTGGGGCCCTGGTCGACCCGGGTCGGTGCGGCCTATTCGCACATGAGCTACGAGCTCAACAGAAAACGCGTGAAGAAGCTGGAGATGAACGGCCAGGCCAGTGTCCAGAGTGTCTTCCTCGCCCAGCCGATTCTGCGGGGACGGACCTTCGACCTGAGTGCGCAACTGCAGTACGAGAACAAGCAGCTGCGCGATGACATCGACCTGTTCGAGCTGAGCAAGCGCAAGCACATCGAGTTGTGGACCCTGAGCCTGGGCGGCAACCGCCAGGACCGGTTTCTCGGCGGTGGCTACAACCAGTTCAGCCTGTCCTACGGCTCGGGTCGCCTGACCTTCGATGACGCCTTTGAGCAGCGCCTGGATCGCTATACCGCCGCCACCGGCGGCGGCTTTGCCAAGACCAACCTGCAGGTTGCGCGCCTGCAGCGCCTGGGCGACCGCTTCCAGCTCTATGCCCAGGTCAATGCCCAGTGGACCTCGGCCAACCTCGACAGCTCGGAAAAGATGGGGCTGGGCGGCCCCTATGGGGTGCGCGCCTATCCCCTGAGCGCCGGCATTGGCGACCAGGGCTGGCAGGCCGGCCTGGAGCTGGGCTACGCCCTGGCACCCGGCTGGCAATTGAGCCTGTTTGCCGACAAGGGCTACGTGCAGGTCAACCGCCTGCCCTGGACAAACGAGATCAACACCCAGCGCCTGCAATCGGCGGGCCTGGGGGCGCGCTGGAGCGGCGAGCGGCGGCAACTCAACCTGAGCAGTGCCTGGCCTCTGGATAACCAGAAGGCCGGGGACGGTCCCGAGCGCACCCCGCGGATCTGGGTGAGCGCGACACAGTTTTTCTGAAGGCCTGCGTGTGCTTTGGAAGTAGTGCCGTTCTGCGAAAAACAGCAGGGCGTTTAAACGTCAATAAGGAGTCATTGTGAACAAGATTTATGCGTTGGTATGGAACCAGGCCCAAGGTCGCTGGAGCGTAACCTGCGAGGGCGCGCGGCGCCGGCGTCGCAGTGGTGGGCGCAAGGGGTTGCTGGTGATGGCGGCGGGGTTGCTGGCCCTGGGAGGACTGACGCCGGCAATGGCGCTGCCCGAAGGCGGCACGCTGGTTTCCGGCAGTGCCAATTACGACGTCAATGGCAACAACCTGGTGATCAATCAAAAGACCGACAAGCTGATCACCAACTGGAACGAGTTCAACATCGCCGCCAATCAATCGGTGACCTTCAACCAGCCGGGACGCGAGTCCATCGCCCTGAACCGGGTGACCGGCTTAAGGGGCAGTAATATCCAGGGCGTGCTGAATGCCAACGGCCAGGTGTTTCTGATCAACCCCAACGGGGTGCTGATCGGTCAGGGCGCCCAGATCAACGTGGGTGGCCTGGTGGCCTCGACCCGTGGCATCAGTGACGATGATTTCAATAACGGTCGCTATCAGTTCACCGGTAAATCGGCGGTGGAAGTCATCAACGACGGCAAGATCACCGCGGCCGATGGTGGCTACGTGGCGCTGTTGGGCGCGCGGGTGCGCAACAACGGCGAAATCGTTGCCAATCAGGGCTCCGTGGCCCTGGGCGCCGGTAACGACTTCACCCTGAGCCTGGGTAACGACAATCTGATCAACTTGCAGATCAACGGTGCCGCCGCGAATGCGTTGGCGCAGAACACCGCAGTGCTCAAGGCCGATGGCGGTCAGGTGCTGATGCTGGCCAAGAGCACCAATGCGCTGACTCAGGCAGTGGTCAACAACCAGGGGGTGATCGAGGCCAATACCCTGTCCAACAAGGAAGGACGTATTGTCCTGGACGGTGGCGAGCGTGGCGTGGTCAATGTGGGGGGCAAATTGACGGCCAACGCCTTAGCCACCGACGGCAACGGCGGTACGGTGCAAACCTCGGGCGCGGTCACCCGGGTCGAACTCAACGCCGAGGTCGATACCCGCTCCAGGAACGGTCGTACCGGCACCTGGATCGTCGAGTCCAATGAGGTCAAGGTGGGTTCCACGGGTGAGCCCGGCAACCCGACCCTGGTCGAAAGCACGCTCTCCCAGAACCTGAACAACACCAACGTTGATCTGCGTAGCCGCGATGGCGATGTAGCGGTGGCCGCTGCGGTCGAGTGGAAAAGCGGCAACCAACTGGCCCTGACCTCTGCCAAGGACGTCAAGGTCAATCAACGGATCAGCGCCACGGGGACCAACTCGCGTCTGCAATTGAATGCCGCCAAGTCGGTCCGGCTCGACAGTCACGTGAGCCTCACCGGCGCCAACAACAGCCTGGGGGTCAATCATGGCGAGCAACTGGTGGTGGGCGACAAGGGACTGGTGACCTTGTCTGGAAAGAGCGCCGGGTTTGACGTCAATGGCAAGCAGCACAAAGTGATCCAGAACAGCCAGCAGTTGCAGGCCATCGGCAACAAGCTCGATGACCACTATGTGCTGGGCAATCAGATCAAGGGCTCGGGGAGCATCAACTCGATTGGCGGCGACCAGGTGTTCACCGGTTCCTTGAACGGTCTGGGCAATACTATCAGTGGCTTCACCATCAACAGCTCGGGCCTGTATGCCGGATTGTTCGGCCAGTCCTCCGGCAGCATCAGCGATCTGAAGCTGGCCTCGATCACCGTCAACGGACAAAACAGCCGCAACGGCTTCAGTGAAATTGGCGGTCTGGTGGGGCGCAACAGCGGCAGCATCGAACGGGTCAGTGCCAGCGATATGCAGGTCTCCGCCAATAGCGACCAGCGCAACAAGGTCGGCGGCTTGGTGGGGGTCAACTACGGTGGCTCGATCAGCGACTCTTCGGTAGCCGGTTCGTTGTCCGGCGGCAGCCTGACCACGGCCATCGGCGGCGTGGCCGGGGAAAACCGCTTCGGCAATGGCAGAACCGGTCTCATCAGCGGCAGTGCCAGTGATGTCGATATCACCACCAAGATGTATAAACAGGCCATGGGCGGCGCCGGAGGACTGGTTGGGATCAACAATGGCGCAGTGATTTCCAACTCGTCGAGCAAGGGCACCATCGGTACTTACAATCCACTCTATAAGGGACTGAACCTGGGCGGGCTGGTGGGTAATAACCAGGACGGCACCATTACCGGCTCCAGTTCCTCGATGACCGTGTACGGCTCGCTGGGTAGTCATATTGGCGGCCTGGTCGGGTTCAACCGCTCTGGCACCATCAGCGGTTCCAGTGCCAGCGGTAACGTTTACGGGGTGGGCAGCGAGTCCGCTGGGGGGCTGATCGGCTCGCAGCAGAACCAGAGCGTGGTGAGCAACGTCAAGGCGACTGGCGATGTGATTGACCGCTTCGGCACGAACCTGGGTGGCCTGATCGGAAAAAGTGACGACAGCACCATCCGCGGTTACGTCGAGGCCAAGGGCGATGTCAAAGGAGGTGTGAAGGCCAACGTCGGCGGTTTGGTCGGTAGCAATATCGGTGGCCTGATCTACGATGCCAAGGCGCTGGGCGCGGTGGAGGGCTACGCCAAGAGCAATATCGGCGGTCTGGTCGGCTACAACGATGGTGACCTGGTCTCGGTTGCGGCTCACGGCAAGGTCTTCGGTGATACCTATAGCTCCGTGGGTGGGTTGGTGGGCTTCAATGCCGATTACTACGACCACGTGATCGAGCGTGCCGTGGCGACGGGCAATGTCCATGGAACCTGGCACAGCAAGGTCGGGGGCCTGGTCGGCGACAACCAGTCGCGGATCGTCAACTCCGAATCCCGTGGCCGCGTCAGTGGCGGCTGGCGTGCCACTCTGGGTGGGCTGGTGGGGGTTAACGAGGGGCGGATCCAAGGCTCGAAATCCACCGGCAAGGTCGATACCGTCTGGGCCTACTTCCAGACTTACGGTAACCAGATCGGCCTCAACCACGGCACCTACTCCTCGGCCCGGGTTTCCAACGGCCTGATGGATTAAGGAGCGTCGGCAAGACCTCGACCCGGCGGCCAGGGTTACCCCTGGCACGCCGGGCACTTGCCACCTATTCACTTTCGATTGACCGGCTCCCGGGGCACCGCAGCGTGTACCAGGGGCCGGCTTGGAAAAAGAGGCAATGACCGATGAGTGATCCATGGTCCAGGCTCCTCACCGATGGGCGCCGGCGCGGTCTGTTGATACGCGCGATCATCCTGATGCTGTTGGGCGTGCAGGCGAGCGCACCGGTGTACGCCGTTACCCATGGCAAGGCCGAGGGGTGCTCATTCAGTAGCTATGACAGCCCTGCCCAGGACTGGGTAGAGGTCACGCCACTGACCCGGAGCACGCCGGTGGGGTCCGTGTTGAAACAGCGTCAGGTGAACCCGATCATTGAATACACCACTGGGAAGTCTGTAACCAAGGAGCCGCATGAATTGGTTTTAGGTGCGCATTTTCCGGGGATCAGGTTTCTCGATGGCATCGTTCCGACCAATATCGATGGCATCAGTTTTAAAGTGACGGCCTATCCTTCAGGCTCGGACGCCCAGAGACTGACGGGTAATTTCTATCCCTTGGTACTGAAAAAATACAGGGTGGAGAGCTCAAACGGCGAGCTGAAAAAAGACTTCATGAACTACGTGTATTCGCTGATTCTGACCCGACCCGCCAATGAGTTACCCAAGGGATCGCTGCAGGTCAACAGCCTCTCCGGTGTCCAGGTGGCGATGTATGCGCTGGACCTGGACGCGGGCGTGGCCCAGGTCGGACAACACTTGCTGGAGCTACCGCCGCATAACAACCGAGAACGCTGTGCGAAAGAACTGCTGCTCAACGAGCACGACCTGCTTGGTTCCGAAGGCGTCAAGTTCACCGCCAAGTGCCAGGTGGTCACCCGCAACGTTACGCTGCGCCTGGGCAGTCCCTCGGCCCATGACTTTCCCACGCTGGGCTCGACCTCACCGCCCTCGGCCGTGGCCAGGCTTGAGGTCAACGACTGCTCGTTCAACAGCCTGCCGAAGGTCTCGTTCAGCGCCGAACCCGCCTCGCGCTGCGACCCGACAGGGATCCTGGGGCTGACTCAATCGGCTCAGGATCAGGGGCGGTCCGTCGCCAAGGGCGTTGGTATCGTCATGTTCAACGAGCAGATTCCGCGTATTCATTGCAATGGCACCCCATATGCCATGGAGCGCCTGTTGGGCAGCGATAGCGCCAGCTTCAGCTTTCGCGCCCAGTACATTCGCACCGGTCCCATCACCGAGGGGGCAGCCAACAGCAGCGCCCAGTTCAACTTCACCTTCGACTGAAGCACCGGCGCTGGCCACGGGTGTTTACCTGGACGCCAGCCCCCCGGCCTTTCTACACTGACCGCCGTCTGGGGACCGGGGGCACACCGATGAATCGCAATGAACTGCGCAAGGCCGACATCAACCTGATGGTGGTATTCGAGGCGTTGATGCTGGAACGCAATGTCACCCGGGTAGCGGAGAAGCTGTTTCTCGGCCAGCCCACCATCAGTTCCGCCCTCAACCGTTTGCGGGCGATGTTCAACGATCCGCTGTTCATCCGCGTCGGCCATCGCATGGAACCCACGGCGCGGGCCGAGCAGCTTATCCAGCACCTGTCGCCGGCCCTTGACGCGCTGTCCTCGGCCCTGAGCCTGACCCACGATTTCGATCCCGCCAGCAGCACCATGACCTTCCGTATCGGCCTGTCCGACGACGTCGAGTTCGGCTTGCTGCCGCCCTTGCTGCGAGCCCTGCGCCAGGAAGCACCGCAGGTGGTGGTCGTGGTGCAGCACGTGGATTACTGGCGGATTCCCGACCTGCTGGCGTCCGGCGATATCACCGTGGGCATCAGCCAGACCCGGGGCCTGCCTGCCAATGCCAAGCGCAAGCTGTTGCGGCACATTCAGCCCTGCTTGCTGCGGGCCGACGCCAGCGACACGCCGCTGACCCTCGATGAGTACTGCGCGCGGCCGCATGTGCTGGTGTCACACACCGCCAATGTCGCAGGTTTCGCCGATGAGTGGCTGGCGGAGATCGGCCGTACCCGCCAGGTCGTGCTGTCGGTGCCCCAGTACAGCTCGCTGCCGGCCCTGCTGGCCGGGACCAAGCTGATTGCCAGCCTGCCGGACTATGCCGCCGCCGCCATGGCCGCCTCGGGGCAGCTGTACTGCGAGCCGTTTCCGTTCAAGACCCCAACCCTGGACCTGTCCATGGTCTGGCTCAGCCATGTCGACACCGACCCCGCCGAGCGCTGGCTGCGTTCACGGCTGGAAGCCTTCATGAGCGAGCGGGCGCCCCTCGCGAGCTAATCGTGTTTTGTAGCCGCTGCCGCAGGCTGCGATGGACCGCGCAGCGGGCCCGAAACCGGCCCATGCGGTCTGCCTGGCGGATCGGGGGGCGGCCTTGCCCGTCCTGCGGACTGGGTCGCAGCCTGCGGCAGCGGCTACAGCGGCGCAGTGAACGGAGGCCGCCCGCTTGGCATTGGCGCGGGCGGCTGCTTTGCTGTGTAGGTCTTCGGGTGAAACATTGATCGGTGGAGTGTGCCCATGAGTCGTTCCCGTTCCCTGTTGCGTGGGCGTGGCAGCCACGACAGCGGCAAGGTTGGCATGGTCGAGCTGTTCTTCGACCTGGTGTTCGTGTTCGCTGTGACCTAGTTGTCCCATTCCCTGCTGGCCCATCTGTCTCTGGGCGGGGCGCTGCAGGTGGCGTTGCTGATGGTGGCGGTGTGGTGGGTATGGATCTTCACGTCGTGGATCACCAACTGGCTGGACCCGGAAACCCTGCCGATTCGCCTCGGGTTGTTCGTGCTGATGGTGGCGGGGTTGCTGCTGTCGTCGTCGATTCCCCAGGCCTTCGGTGAGCGCGGCCTGCTGTTCGCCGGTGCCTATGTGTTCATGCAGGTGGGCCGCACCGCCTATGCCCTTTGGGCAGTGCGCGGCGAGCCGGTGAACATGACCCGCAACTTCCAGCGCATCCTGTTGTGGCTGACGTTCTCGGGGGGGTTCTGGATCACCGGCGGCCTGCTGGAGGGCCCGCAGCGGCTGGCCTTGTGGGGGCTGGCCCTGGCTATCGAAGTGCTGTCGCCGTCGCTGTATTTCTGGGTGCCGGGGCTGGGGCGTTCGACCCTGGCCGACTGGGATGTGGAAGGCAATCACATGGCCGAACGCTGCGGCCTGTTCGTGATCATCGCCCTGGGAGAATCGCTGCTGGTGACCGGTGCCACCTTCGCCGAGCTGACCACCAGCGCCCAGGGTCTGCTGGGGTTCGTGGTGGCGGTGCTGGGCAGTATCGCCATGTGGTGGGTGTATTTCGACAGTGGCGCCGAGCGTGCCCACCACCGTATCGCTCATTCCGACGACCCGGGGCGTCAGGCGCGCATCGCCTACACCTATCTGCATCTGCTGATCGTGGCCGGGATCATTGTCAGTGCCGTGGCCGATGAGCTGGTGCTGATGCATCCGGAACACGCCAGCCAGGCCGGGGTGCTGGTGATAGTCGGTGGTCCCTGGCTGTTCCTCTTGGGCTGCGCCCTGTTCAAGTGGGTGATGAACGATCGGCCGTTACCGCCGCTGTCGCACCTTGCCGGGCTCGCGGTGCTGTTGCTGTTGTTGCCGGCCGCCTGGAATCAGCTGTTTTCCGCTCTGGCCCTGGGCAGCCTGACCACCTTGGTGATGGTGCTCGTGGCCGCCTGGGAAACCCTGGCCCTGCGCGAGCGGACAGCGACAGCGGGGCAATGAGGCCGGCGGATAATGCAGGCGCGGGGGCGGGGCTTGTGTAGTATGGAGCGCCTTTTCCCCCTGACAGACCAGGAGTTCTGCCATGCCGCACCTGCATATGGAATACACCGCCAACCTGCCCCAGCTGGACGTCGACAAGGCGCTGCTGCGGCTCAATCACGGGCTGGTGGCCTCCGGGCAGTTTGCCGATGAGTTCGATATCAAGAGCCGGGCAGTGAAGGTCGAGTCGTTCCGGGTTGGTACCGGTCTGGGGGAGCGGGCCTTTGTCCACGTCAAGTTGGCCCTGCTCAGCGGCCGCTCGCCGGAGATCAAGAAGCAATTGTCCGAGAGCCTGCTGGCCCTGCTGCAGGACCTGGCGCCCTGGCCGGCTGAGCTGGCGGTGCAGTTGTGCGTGGAGATCATCGACATCGACCGCGCGTCCTACAGCAAGGCGGCTGTCGGTCTCTGATGGGGGCTGGGCCTAAAGCAGGCCCGGTTCGGCGCAGACCTTGACCACTTGTTCGCGGAACCAGGTCTGCGCGCTGTCCTGATCGGTGTTCTGGTTCCATTGCATGTCCAGGGTGAACCCCGGCAGGCCGCTGGGGGCCTCGCAATGGTTGAACACCGCTTCGTTGGCCAGCAAGGCCTGGATGCGTCGTGGCAGGGTCAGGATGAAGTCGGTGCCGGTGATCATTTTCAGCGCTGCGCTGTAGCTGTTGGAGCGGGCGACGATCTGCCGCTTGTGCGCCTGGCGGGCCAGCCAGCCATCCACCATGTTGCTGTCCGACGTCCAGGGCGTAGGAAAAACGTGGCGCCGTTCGATGAACGATTGCAGGCTGAAACGCGGCTCCCTGGGCGGCGTGGCGCGCTTGTCGAAGACGCACACCAGGTCGTCCTCCAGCAGCATCTGCGACTTGAAGTCGGCATGGCTGCGATGGAAGTTCGGACCAAAGCAGATCACCAGGTCAATGCTGCCGTCACGCAGCTCCTCGGCAGGAATGTCGCTCTCAAGCTTCTGCACATTGACCGTCACCGGCAGGTCGGCGTAGTCGAACCCCTTGAGCAGGCGCGGCAGGATCAGCAGCTCGAAGTATTCCGGGGCGCAGAGGTTGAAGGTCACGGCCTGGCGGGTCGGATCGAAGGCCGGTACGCCGCTGTGGCACAGGTTGATGCTTTCCAGGATCTTCAGCACGTGGCTGTACATGCTGGTGGCCTTGTAGGTCGGGCGCATGCCGGTGCGGGTATTGATGAACAGCTCGTCCTCGAAGCCGTTGCGCAGTTTCTTCAGGCAGTAGCTGACAGTCGACTGACTGACGCACAGGGTTTCCGATACCCCGGTGACACTGCTTTGCTCGTACACCGCGATAAAGACCATCAGGTCCTGCATGTCGAGTTTTCTGAGCACGTTGCTGATGAGCATCTGTTCCATCCCGCTGAGCACCTGGCGCCGGTGGCGCACAAACCGGGTCGATGCTAGCGGAACGATCGTCCTAATCAAATGCCCGGTGTGGGGATTCGCGGACAGCATCCGGACATTAAATTCCGATAACACGACCTGCGCAGTTTCTCGCAGAATAATGTCCCCTGTCTCAGGGTCATTTCAGGCCATGGCCGCCCCGTGACGGCTGCCGCGCACCAGACCGAACATGCCCAGGGCCACCAGCAGAGCACCGAGCCCTTCTCCCAGGAGCGGACGCTGGCCCAGCCACAACCAGTGGAACAGGGTGAGGAACAGGGTGCTCAGGTAGATGTAGGAAATCACCGTGGACGGGGCGATGACGCCAATGGCCCGGTGCAACAACCAGAAGGTCGCCAGGGTGGCGAACAGGGCCAGGTACAGCAGCCACAGCAGGTCGTGGCTGCCGAGCAGGGCGGCGCTGCGCCAGCCGCCGCTGACCAGGCTGGCGGCAAACAGGAACAGCGCACCGAAGAGCATGTTCCAGAACGTCATGGCGGCCGGGCTGCGGCCTTGCAGGCTGCGAGCCTTGAAGCGCTGGCTGAGGGGCGAATAGGCCGCCATGGCCAGGCAGCCCAGGGCATAGACCGCCATGGCATACAGGGAGGGCAACTGCCCCGGCGCGCCCCCCTTGAGCACCAACAGCAAAGCCCCGGCGCCGGCCACCAGCATCGGCAGCAGGCGGCGTTGCTGGCTGCCGCCGGGCAGCAGCCAGCCTTCGAACGCCAGGGTCAGCAGTGGCACCAGGGTGAACAGAGTCCCGGTGTTGACCGCCGAGGTGTAGCGCAGGGCTTCGAACAGCGAGCCAAAGTACAGCGCCAGCAGCAGGCCCAGTACCGCGTGGGCGCCCAATCCGGCCCGGGTCGGCGCCGCAGCGCCCTTAAACCACAGCAGGGGCACGAACATCAGTGCCGAGAACAACAGGCGCAGGGCGGTCAGCAGCACCGGATCGATGGCCTGGCTGACCTGGGCGGCCGCGAAGAACGAGGCGGCGATCAGCGCTGCCCAGAGCAGCATGCCGAGGTTGGCTTGGGTGAAACTCACAGGGTTCATGCAGGCCTCCCGGGCCGATGCTCAGCGGATGTGCCGGGCGTAATGCCGAGGGTCGAAGCGCAGCACCATGAGGATCATCACCCCCATCACTGCCGTCAGTGACCACCAGGCCCATTCGAAACTGCCCAACTGGTCGCGGATCATCCCCGCCAGCAGCGGTGACAGGCCGGCGATCAGGTAACCGATACCCTGCACGAACGCGGTCAGGCCGCCGGCCCGGCGCGGGTCGGGCAAGTGGTCCAGGGACACGATCAGGCTCATGGGAAACAGTCCGCCAATGCCCAGGCCCAGCAGGCACGGCCAGAGCAGGCTCAGGTGTTGCGGGCTGAGGATCAGGCCGCAAAAGCCGGCGATGATCAGCACCAGCAGGGCCACCAGCACTCGGCGCCGATCCTGGCTGCGGTTGGCGATGGCCGGGGTGACCAGCCCGGAAATCACTTCCATGGCGGTGAGAAAGCCCAGCAGCAGGCCGGCGTTCTGTTCGCTCCAGCCGTTCTCCACGTAGTAGGGCGCCAGCCACGCCAGCACGCAGGTGTAGGACGCGGTGCCAAGACCGAAGAACACCGCCAGCAGCCAGGCCCGGCGATTGCCGCTGAAGGACTCACGCCTGCCGCCGGCGGCCGGCAGGCTAGGCAGTGAAAGGCGCTGGGCGGACCAGAACACCAGGGCCAGCAGGGCCAGGCCGGCCCAGATCGCCAGGGCCAGGCGCCAGCTGCCGCTGTGGTTCATCACCAGTGGGGCGAAGGACGCCGCGATGGCCGCGCCGCCCATGATCGAGGTGACATACAGGCCCATGAACAGCGAGACGTTATCGGCAAAACGCGACTTGATCAGGGCCGGCATCAGCGCCTGGATCAGGGCGATGCCGACACCGGCCAGCACGGCGCTGAGAATCAGCTCCGCCGCCGAGTCCATGAACAACCGCGAGACCGTGGCCAGCCCGATGATCAGCAAGGACAGGACCACCGTGCGGTGTTCGCCCAGGCGCTGACTGATGGCCATGCCGAAGAACATCGCCAGGCCCATGGCCATGACCGGCAACATGGTCAGCAGCGACGCCAGGCTGAAACTCAGGGGGACATCGCTACGGATGCCCGACAGCAGAGGGCCGACGGCGGCCATCGACGGCCGCAGGTTGAGGGCCACCAGGACCACGCTGACCATCAGCCAGAGCGCGGGACGGGAACTTGCACGAACGTTTTCCATAACCAGACCTTCAAGGAACAGGGGCTGATTAGGCGGCGAGGGGGACAGTAGGGGCAAATCAGAAAGTCCGCAGTGTTATTTAAAAACTAAATATCACTGCGGACCTGTAACCGCTGCCATAGGCTGCGATTCGGTGCACAGGACGGGGCAAACCGGGCGCCGCGGTTTATCGGTAAGGCCCGGTGACTCGTTGCGACCCGGCGCCGCCTGCAGCGGCGGCGACTAGGCAGGGTGGATCAGAACGGTTTGGTTGGCAGGTACTTGCCGTCCAGGGTGATTACCGCACGGGAACCACCTTCCGGGTCCTCGACTTTCTTGATGTCCAGCTTGAAGTTGATGGCGCTGATGATGCCGTCGCCGAACTGCTCGTGCACCAGGGCCTTGAGGGTCGAGCCGTAGACCTGGAGCATTTCATAGAAACGGTAGACGGTCGGGTCGGTGGGGATGCCGCCGGCGATGCTGCCCCGCAGGGGAATGCTCTGCAGCAGGCGGCTGGCGTCCTGGTCCAGGCCGAGTTTTTCGCATACCTGATCGGCAGCAGCAGCGGGCAGGGCATGCTGGCCCAGCAGAGCGGCGGTGACGAAGGCCAGGCTCAGCCCGGTACCGTCGGCAAGGTCCTGCCACGACAGGTTCTTGCGCGCCTTGGCGTCGATGATGGTGTCGGCCAGGGCCAGGCGTGGAGCTTGGGCGAATTGAGATTGCAGCATGGGTCTGTTCCTCTTGGGGGGATGAAAGGGGTTGTTCAGGCAGCGGTTGAAGCTTGGCTGGCTAGGGCGCAGGTCTGCGGGTGTTCGGTCAGGGAGACAAAGCGCTGGCTGGTGCCGTCGAGGGCGGCGATGGCGCCGCGCTCGATGTCATACACCCAGCCGTGCAGGTTCAGCCGGCCCTGTTCCAGGGCCAGGGCCACCGAAGGATGAGTCTTGAGGTTCGCCAACTGGGCGATCACGTTGTCGCGCACCAGGGCGTCCAGGTGCTCGGCGGGGGAGGCATGCTGGCGGGCGGCGTTGATCACCTTGGCCGACTCGGCGTGGCGCAGCCAGTTGGCCACGGCGGGCAGGTGATCGAGGCATTTGCAGGTGGAGATGGCGGTCATTGCGCCGCAGTCGGAATGGCCGCAGATGACGATGTCACTCACCCCCAGCACCGCTACCGCGTATTCCACGGTGGCCGACACACCGCCGGGTTCCGGGCCGTAGCTGGGGACGATGTTGCCGGCGTTGCGAATCACGAACAGGTCGCCGGGCTCCTGCTGGGTCAGAAGCTCGGGAACGACCCGACTGTCGGAGCAGGTGACGAACAGGGTGCCGGGGCTCTGCTTGTTGGCCAACTGCCTGAACAGCTCGCTGCGTTGCACAAAGGCCTCGCGCTGGAACTTGAGGAAGCCGTCGATGATGTTCTGCATGGGAGTCTCCTTGCGTCGCTGATGGGGCAAGGATGGAAGTGTTCGGCTATAGCGTCCAAGACCGGTTTATTATGCTTTCCATAAGTCCTGCCTATAGTTGGAGCCGTCATGCTCTTGCGTCATATCCGTTACCTGCTGGCCGTGGCCGAGCATTGCAATTTCACCCGTGCCGCCGAGGCGCTGCATGTTTCCCAGCCGACCTTGTCGCAACAGATCAAACAGCTGGAGGAGTCCCTGGGCACGCCGTTGTTCGACCGCTCCGGACGCAGCGTGCGTCTCACCGATGCCGGTCAGGCCTATGTCGTCTATGCGCGCCGCGCCCTGCAGGACCTGCAGGCGGCCAAGCGGGCGATCCATGATGTGCAGGACCTGAGTCGCGGTTCACTGCGCCTGGCGCTGACCCCGACGTTCACTGCCTACCTCACCGGCCCCTTGCTCAGCCGCTTCAACCAGCAGTACCCGGGGATCGACCTGAGCCTTGAGGAAATGACCCAGGATCGCCTGGAAGCAGCCCTGGCCGAGGATCGCCTGGACCTGGGGATCGCCTTTGCCGGCGAGCACCTGGCGGATATCCACAGCCAGCCGCTGTTCACCGAAACCCTGAGCCTGATGGTCGGTCTGCACTATCCGCAGCAGGGCCAGCAACCCTTGAGTGCCTCGGCCCTGGCTCGTCATTCCCTGGTGCTGCTCAGCGCCGACTTTGCCACGCGCCAGCATATCGACCTGTATTGCCGGCAACAGGGCATTGCGCCGCGTATCGCCATCGAGGCCAATTCGGTGAGTGGGATTGTCGAGATCGTGCGGCGCGGGCCGTTGGCGACCCTGCTTCCGAGTGCCATCGCCCGCGAGCAGCCGGGCTTGCGGGCATTGGCCTTGCAATCACCCCCGGCGCCCCGCAGCGTGGTGCTGCTGGAACGTCGGGGCGCCTATCGCAGCGCCGCTTGCCAGGCCTTTCGGCAGATGCTGCTGGACCAGGACTACGGCGCCGCCAGCCACTGATTCACCACCTGCTCATAGGCGCCGGTGGCCTTGCTCAGGTGCAGCCACTGGTCGACATAGCTTTTCCAGGCCATGTCATCCCGAGGCAGGAGAAAGGCCTTCTCGCTGTATTGCAGGTAGCGCTCGGGGTTGACCGCGCACAGCCCCGGCTTGTGCTTCTGCTGGAAGCGCGCCTCCGAGGCGTCGGTGATCATCACGTCGGCCTGCTTGGTCAGCAACTGATCGAAGATTTTCACGTTGTCGGCGAACAGGATCAGCTCGGCCTTGGGCACATGGGCCCGGGCGAAGACTTCGTTGGTGCCACCCGGTGGTTCGATCAGGCGCACCGAGGGCTGGTTGATCTGCTCCAGGGTTGCATAGCGCTTGAGGTCCTGGCAGCGCACCAGGGGAATCTTGCCGTCAATCCCCAGGGGCTGGCTGAAGAAGGCTTTTTTCTGCCGCTCCAGAGAAACGGAAATACCCCCGACGGCGATATCGCATTGCTGGCTCTGGAAGTCCGCCATCAGGGTCTTCCAGGTGGTATTGATCCACTTCACCCGGACCCCGAGGCTTTTCGCCAGGGATTCGGCCATGTCGATGTCGATGCCCTCGTAGTGGCCATCGTCGCGCAGGTAGCTGTAGGGCTTGTAGTCGCCGGTGGTGCAGACCGTGAGGTGGCCACGTTCGAGCACCCGGTCCAGATGGGAGGTCGGGTCCTGGGCGAAGCTGAGGGCGGGGGCACTGAGGCCGAGCAGAGTGCAGAGCAAGAGGCGGGGCAGCATGGGTCGTTCCTTGAAGTGAAGGGCGGGACGCGGTGCCGAAGCATTATTGGCATCGGCCCTGGGTCGGGCAAGGGTGGCCTGGTGCCCCGCCTGGACAAAACCGCTCGAGGGCTTTCGACCTTTTTTTCACGAACGACTGGTTAACCTGTGGCTTCTGGATACCTACAAGAGTTCGCCAGTCATGTCGTCCCATCCCCCACCATCCATCGAGCTGGAGTTCGCCCGGCGCTATGATCAGGAGCACGCCCGGGTCTGCGGCGAGCCCCGGCCTGCCGGGCTTGCCGCGCGCCTGGCGCTGTGGCGCACGGTGCGCCTGGTACGCCACGCCCTGAAAGTAGCCGGCGAGCCGGGACTGATCCTGGATGTGGCCTGTGGTGCCGGGCGCTACTGGCCGGTGCTGGCCGAACATGGCAACCGGGTGATCCTGGCGTCGGACCCGTCTCAGGACATGCTCAATCATGCCCAGACCCATCACCCGGCCAGTCTGCTGCAACGGGTCAAGACCTTGCACAGCTCGGCGTTCGACATCGGTCTGTCGGCCAATGCGGTGGACAGCATCATCTGCATGCAACTGTTTGCCCATGTGACCCGCAGCGAGGATCGCCTGGCGCTGCTGCGGGAGTTTCATCGGGTCAGCCGTGATTCGGTGATCCTCGCGACCCGGGTCGAGCCGTTGTTCAAGCACCTGGCCACTGCGTGGGGAGAGTCCGCGGCGTCACTGGCGATCGGCAGGGGACAGTTGGAAGGCGAGTTCAAGCAGGCCGGTTTCGAGGTCGTGAGCCAGCAGGATTTTCTGCCCGGCTGCGGGGTGGCGCGGGTCTATGTCCTTAGAAAACCCAGCTAGGTTCTGCACGAACACTGCCTGCGTTTCGACCATGCCGCGCACTGCGCGCCTTCGGTGCTACTTAGAAACAGGCTCGCAATGCTCATGTAGGCCCCTACACGCCGCTTGCTCGCCTATTTTTGCCTGGCCTGATCTTCACTCGGCGAGCTTTCGTACAGAACCCGATTGCGACTCTCGGACTATTCTTGCCGTCCGGCATAAGGTTTCGCACTTGCTCTTGTCGGGTGAATGCTCAGAAATCGCCGGAGGCGATATATACTGCGCGCCATTCTTCAAGGGAGAGCCGTGTGGCCATCGATATACACTGGATTCGCGACAACGATAGCCTCGGTCAGTTTTGCGCCGAGTGGCAGCAGTTGCCATTCGTCGCCCTCGATACCGAATTCATGCGGGTCGACACTTTCTATCCCATCGCCGCCCTGTTGCAGATCGGCGATGGGCAACGCGCTTACCTGATTGATCCTTTGACCATCGACAACTGGAAGCCCCTGGCGGCCCTGCTGGAGAACCCGGCGGTGGTCAAGGTGGTGCATGCCTGCAGTGAGGACCTCGAGGTCCTGCTGCGCCTGACCGGCAGTCTGCCGGCGCCTTTGTTCGACACGCAACTGGCGGCTGCCTACCTGAACCTGGGCTTTTCCATGGGCTATTCGCGCCTGGTGCAGGAAGTCCTGGGCATCGAACTGCCCAAGGGCGAGACCCGCTCCGACTGGCTGCAGCGTCCGCTCTCGGAAACCCAGGTCAGTTACGCCGCTGAAGATGCCGTGCATCTGGCCCAGGTGTTCACCGAGCTGCGGCCGAAGCTGTCCGAGGACAAGTACCGCTGGGTGCTGGAAGACGGCGCCGAGCTGGTGGCCAACCTGCGCCGCGAAGTGGACCCCAACGAGGTTTATCGCGAGGCCAAGCTGGCCTGGAAACTCTCCCGTGCCCAGTTGGCGGTGCTGCGTGAGCTCTGTGCCTGGCGCGAGCGTGAAGCCCGTGCCCGGGACTTGCCGCGCAACCGCATCGTGCGTGAACACGCCCTCTGGCCCCTGGCCAAGACCCAGCCCGATACGCTGGCGGCGCTGGCCAAGATCGAAGACATGCACCCGCGTACCGTGCGTCAGGACGGCGAGTTTCTCCTCGACCTGATCAAGCGCACCGCGGCCCTTGGCCCGGATCAATGGCCGCCGGCCGTACCCGAGCCGTTGCCGATCGAAGCCGCGGCCCTGCTCAAGCGCCTCAAGGCAGTGGGGCAGGCCGAGGCCGAGCGTCTGGGCATCGCCCCGGAAGTCATGCTGCGCAAGAAAACCCTGGAGAGCCTGCTCAAGAGCGGCTACCCCAACGGGCCTTACCAATTGCCTGATTCGCTGCGTGGCTGGCGCCGCGAATTGATGGGCCAGGCGCTGCTGGACAGCCTGGCCACCGCCGGAGAACAGCCTTGAAACGTATCTGCTCCATCTATAAAAGCCCGCGCAAGAACGAGATGTACCTCTACGTCCTGAAAAGCGAGGCCCTGGAACGCGTGCCGGAAAACCTGCTGCTGGCTTTCGGCAAGCCGCAACATGCCTTCGACCTGGTACTGACCCCGGAGCGCAAGCTGTCCCGGGAGGACATCCACCAGGTGCTGGAGAACCTCGAAAAGCAGGGCTATCACTTGCAGATGCCGCCGGCGGAAGACGAGTACATCGAGCACTTGCCCGAAGAGTTGCTGCGCCGCAATGATCCGGTCTGACCTCTAGAGGCTCGGTCCCGAGCCGCTGTGAAATGCAATTGACTGACCTGGCCACCGCCTTGATCGATGGAGCAATGCTCCGTCGGCGGCGGCCTGCACCGTTTTTTAAGGTTTGAACCATGCGCGTTCTGATTGCCGAACACGATCACGCTGTTTATGCCCGCCTGTTGCGTCAGGCGGCTCCGGAGCTGGAAGTGCTGACCAGCGGCGATTCCGCCGAACTGTCGCGGCTGGCGGCCGATTGCCCGGTCTGGCTGGGCCAGCCGGACCTGCTGGCGACCCTGCTGCGTCAGGGCCATCAGCCCCAGTGGCTGCAATCCACCTGGGCCGGTATCACCCCGTTGCTGGCCGACGGTCTGCCCCGGCATTACCGCCTGACCCGGGCGGTGGGCATCTTCGGCCAGGTGATGGCCGAGTACGTGCTCACCTACATCCTCGGCCATGAGCGCGAAGTGCTGGCGCGGCTGGTCAGCCAGGTGGAGCGCAAGTGGGACAACCGCCTGGGCCAGAGCCTGGTGGGGCGCAAGGTGCTGATCGTCGGCACCGGCGACATCGGCCAGAGCGTGGCGCAATTTCTGCTGCCCTTTGGCGTGAAGCTGTACGGCATCGCCAGCCAGGCGCGGGAGCAGGCCCCCTTTATCGAAGTGGCTGGCCTGGAAGACCTGGGACGCTTGGTGGGGGAGGTGGATTATGTGGTCAATCTGCTGCCCAACACCCCAAGTACCCACGACCTGTATGACGCGGCGCTGTTCAAGCAATTCAAGTCCACGGGGCTGTTCATCAATGTGGGCCGGGGTGTTTCCGTGGTCGATGGCGACTTGGTGCAGGCCCTCAAGGATGGGCATCTGGCGGGGGCGGTGATTGATGTCTGCCGCCAGGAACCCTTGCCGCAACGGCATCCGTTCTGGACGGCCTGGGGCTTGCTGCTGACGGGCCACAGCTCGGCGCCGACCTCGCCGGAACTCATGGTGCAGTTGTTCGTCGACAACCTGCGGGCCTACCAGGCCAAGCAGGCCTTGCGCGGCGAAGTGGATTTCGCTCGCGGCTACTGAAACGTGCCTGATCGTAGGAGCGAGCTGGCTCGCCAAAGCCGCGCTTGCCAGGCAAGCGCGGCGGCCTTCAGGGCTTCGCGAGCCAGCTCGCTCCTACAGAGACGATCGCGGCTTTAGAGGCTGAAATCGCCTTCGGCCACGGTCTCGCTCAATGGACGGCGCGGGCTCGGCTCTTCACGGGCCTGCAGGTAGTCGGCCAGGGTCGACTTGTCTCCCAGCTTGCCCACCGCTATCGCTGCGTGCAGTGCATAGCCTTCGGGAATCTTCAGCTCCTTGCGGGTCAGTTCCTGGTCGAAGCCGGCCATGCCGTGGGTGTGCCAGCCGCTGAGGCTGGCCTGCAGTGCCAGGTGGCCCCAGGCCGAGCCGGTGTCGAAGGTGTGCCACAGGGCCGGGCTTTCTTCCGTGGCGCCGGGGGCGGTGAAGGTGGTCTTGGACATCACGATCACCAGGGCCGAGGCATGTTGCGCCCAGCCACGGTTGAATTCGTTGAGCAGGCCGAGGAAACGCTCCCAGTTCGGCGTATCGCGTCGGGCATAGAGAAAGCGCCAGGGTTGCGAGTTGTAGGCCGAAGGCGCCCAGCGCGCGGCTTCGAAGAAGCTCAGCAGGGTTTCTTCAGGGATGGTTTCGCCAGTGAAGGCCCGTGGCGACCAGCGCTGAGTGAACTGCGGGTGGATGGCGTAATCGGCAACGCGAGGATTGGCGCTCATGGAAAAACTCCTGGCAGCAAGTGAGAAGGGTGGAATAAACCGGCAAGCGCAGATCAGCTGAGCGAAGGGGTATTCCTGACCCCGTGCGGTTTGCCGGGTGCAACGCGGTCGAGCGTTAATGGCACTCGGGCGCGGGGTGGTCCGAGGCGCAAAGCTACTGTGCGGGCCTGCTGCTGACAAGCCCCGGCCTACCGACAGTCGTAAGCGCTTGGCCCGCCGGGCCTTCGGCACTAGACTGGCGGCCTTTTCACCCTCGGATACTGATGCTTGAGCCATGGCCGCCAAAGTCGAACCTTTCTGGATACGCAAAACCCTCGAACAGCTCGACCAGGACGAATGGGAGTCGTTGTGCGATGGCTGCGGTCTGTGCTGCCTGCAAAAGCTTGAGGACGAGGACGACAACAGCGTCTATTACACGCGCATCGCCTGCAAACTGCTGGACCTGAAAACCTGCCAGTGCAGCGACTACCCCAATCGCCGGGCGTCGGTGCCCGACTGCATCCAACTGACCCCGGGCAAGGCCGACGAATTCAAGTGGCTGCCACCCACCTGCGGCTACCGCCTGGTGAGCGAAGGCAAGGACCTGCCGCTCTGGCACCACCTGGTGTGCGGCGATCGCGATGCGGTGCACCACGAACGTATTTCCCAGTCCGGGCGCATGCTGGCCGAAGGCAGCGTGGCGGAAGAGGACTGGGAGGATCATCTGATTTTCCGCGCCGGCTGAGGATTCGCCGCGTTGGCTGCAGAACCAGGTTACCCAGGAAAGGAGTGTGTATGAGGGTGGGGGCGAAACTGGCGCTGGCCGCTGCAATGCTGGCATTGAGCGTATCGGCCTTTGCGGCGAAGAAAGTCGATCTGGATTATCACGTGCGTTTCCTGCCCCAGAGCGATCAGGCCGAGGTGCGCCTGACCCTGGCCGAGGGCTCGGCCTTGCGCAGCCTGGACTTCGACCTGGGGCGTGACGGCGACTACAGCGACTTCAAGGCCGACGGCCAATGGCAGGCCGGGGCGGCGGATGCCGGTGGCCAGCGCGGTGTCTGGCGTCCGGCCAGCGGCAAGGCCAGCCTCAGCTACAGGGTGCGCCTGAGTCACAGCATCAAGAAGGGCAGCTACGACAGCCGCAGCAGCGCCAACTGGGCGCTGTTGCGCGGCGAGACCCTGGTGCCCCCGGCCAGGCTTGATCAACAAGATGGCGTCGAACTGGTGGCGCGCCTGGACTTCGATTTGCCGGCCGGTTGGAAAAGCATCGAAACCGCCTGGCCGCGTATCGGCAAGAATCGCTTCCGCATCGACAATCCCTCGCGACTGTTCGACCGTCCCGCGGGCTGGATGCTGGCCGGCAACCTGGGCAGCCGCCGTACGCGTCTGGGAGCAACCGAAGTCAGCGTGGTGTCGCCCCTGGGCCAGGGCATGCGCCGCATGGACGTGCTGACCCTGTTGACCTTTGTCTGGCCGCAAGTACAGGCGGTGTTCCCGCGTCAGCCCGGCAAGCTGTTGATCGTTGGTGCGGCCGATCCGATGTGGCGCGGCAGTCTGGCGGGGCGTGACTCGCTGTTCCTCCATAGCCGCCTGCCCCTGGTCAGCGAGAGCGGCAGCAGCCCGTTGTTGCGGGAACTGGTGCAGTCACTGTCGCGGATCAACGACAGCCAGGGCAGCGACTGGATCAGCGAGGGGCTGGCGCAGTACTACGGCATCGAACTGTTGCGCCGGGCCGGTGGCATCAGTGACGAGCGCTATCAGGTGCTGCACAAGCGCCTGGTCCGGGACAGTCACAAGGTCGACAGCCTGCGGGGCGAGCAGGTAGACAGTGCCACCGTGGCCAAGGCCGTGCTGCTGTTGCAGGAGCTGGATCGGGAAATCCGCCTCAAGACCCGCAACAAGCGTTCCCTGGACGACGTACTGCAAGCGGCGATGCGCCTGGAAAGCGTCAGCACCGCCGAGTTCATCCAGCTCAGTGAAAACGTGCTGGGCGAATCGTCCAAGGTCCTGGACACCAGCCTGCTGCATTGACCCTTGCCCGCGCAGGGGATCCGCAGGAACGCCTTCGCCTCAAGCCTTGGGCGTCTTCACTTCATCATTGCTGGCCGCCTTGGCATGGCGGCTGGCCGCTTCGGCATTGGCCTTCAGAGTGCGCAGTTCTTCCCCGGCGCGCTCGATCTTGCTGCGCACGTTGTGCATGTCCTGGCGGCTCTTGTGCAGCAGGCTTTTCGCCGAGCTATGTCCGGTAATCCCCCGGGCCAAGGCCACGCCACCGATGGCGACTTGAATCAGGCCGAACACGCCGCCGCGGCGTAGGCCCTTGCCCATCATCACCACGCCACCGGCCAGGGAGCCGATGCGCTCCCAGCCCTGGACGTTCTGGGTCGGTTGGCTCGGCAAGGGTGTGGCTTCGATCGTTTGCAGCTGTTTGCGCTCGCTCATGCTCTGTCTCCAAGGGCGGTGTGGGATACAAAGCTGACTGCACCAGGGCGTCGCTGGTTCCCGGGGATTGATCGACGGGTTTTCAGTACTTCGGACCGGAGCGGGTGTTGTTGCCTTTGGCCAGGCGATCGTAGAGCACCACGTTGACCGTGGCCGCCAGGTTCATGCAGCCGGTGGTGGGGATGTAGACCACGTCTTCGCACCAGTCGCGGATCTCCTTGTCGAGGGAGCCGTCTTCCGGACCGAAGATGTACAGCGCACGGTCCGGGTGGGTGTATTCCGGCAGCGCACGGGCGCCTTCCACCAGTTCCACGGCCACCGGGATGCAGCCCAGGGGGAGGATTTTCTTCAGGTCGTCGATGCCGATCAGGGGAATGTCCTGGTGGACCTTCTTGGTGTCGGTGACGAAGTCGCGGGCACGTTCATAGCGCTTGCCGGTGTAGAACACCGAGGCGACGCCATAGCAGCCGGCGGCGCGCATCACCGAACCGACATTCTCCGGTGACTTGGGGTTATACAAACCGATGCAGCTGTACCTTTTGTTTGCCACGAGCGAGGAGCCTTGGGGGAAAAGAGCGCGATTATACGGGGATTGTGCGGGGTGTGGCGGGGTGCTCGGCGGTTCGCGGGCAAGCCGGGCGGCTGGCCCGCGAAAAGCTTACTCGTCGTCTTTCTTCATCAACCCGGCCAGGGCGGCAAACGGGTTGTGGGTCGCCTTGGCAATTTTCGGGGTGCTCAGGGAGCCTTCGCCGAAGTACTGCTGGTCGGTGTAGCGCGAGTGCTCGTTGTCATGGCAGTACAGGCACAAGAGTTCCCAGTTGGAACCGTCCTGGGGGTTGTTGTCGTGGTTGTGATCGCGGTGGTGCACGGTCAGCTCGCTCAGGCGCTTGCCGGAAAACTCCCGGGCGCAGCGGCCGCAGACGTGGGGGTACATCTTCAGCGCCTTGTCGCGGTAGCCCATTTCCCGGTCGCGCTGGGCGTCGGCAAGGATACGGTCCAGCTTGGCGGTGTTGGACGGGGGAGTGGACGAACTCATGGGTTCACCTTTGTAGAAGGACTAATGACGGTAATGGACAAAGTTTAGCTCAGGCCTTGAGCTTCTCGGCAATCCAGATGGTATGCCGGGTGCCGCGATTGCCGTGAGCGTACACCTGCACTTCCTCGGCCTTGAAGCCGGCCTTGCGCAGGCGCTCGGAGAACTTCTGGTCGGCGCTGGCCGACCACACCGCAAGAATGCCCTTGGGCCGCAGAGCGCGGGCACAGGCGGCCAGGCCGGCGCTGGAGTAGAGCCAACTGTTGGCTTTCTGGGTCAGGCCTTCGGGGCCGTTGTCGACGTCGAGCATGATCGCGTCGAAGCCCTGGGGCTCGGCCTGCAGGACCTTGGCCACGTCTTCCAGGCGGATCACCGTGCGCGGGTCCAGCAGCGGCCGGCCGGACTTTTCCCCGAGCGGGCCGCGGTTCCACTCCACTACCCCGGGCACCAGTTCGGCGACCACCACCTCGGCGCTCTGGCCCAGGTGCTTGAGGGCCGCGGCCAGGGTGAAGCCCATGCCCAGGCCGCCGATCAGCACCCGCGAGTTCGGGCGCCCGGCGACCTTGCTGCAGGGAATCTGCGCCAGGGCGTCCTCGGAGCCGTGCATGCGGGTGTTCATCAATTGGCCGCCGTCGCCGCCCTGGATCTTGATGACGAAATCCTCACCGTATTCGAACAGGCACAAGGCACCGCCGTTGTCGGGAATCGCAGTGGTGTCCAGCAGTACGAAACGTTTCATGGAGATCTCATTGAGGAAGGCAAAAGCTCCCGGTTGGGAGTAGCCTGACGCCAGACAATAGCAATGGAGCCATTGATGAAGCGCACTATTCTAACGGTGATTGCCCAAGCGGCGCTCGCCCTGACCGCCGCCCTGGCGCTCAGTGCTGGCCCGGCCCTGGCCGACGAGCCGCAAAGCGCCCCGGTGGTGACCCCGACGCCGACCCTCGGCACCCCGGGCACGGCCACCCCCACGCCTTATCCGCAAGTGACCCCACCCAGCACGCCGAAAACCGGCAGCAGTGGCAGTGCGCCCTTGCTGCCGCCCATCGACATGCCCAAGCCGCCCAAGGATCAGACCCTGCCGGGGCTGGAGCAGAACGACAACAAGGCCAAGGTGCAAGGAGCCTAGATCTGCTGTGCGAGCAACTGGCCGTCGGCCATGCGCAGGCGCTTGGACAGGGAAATAGCCAGGGCGCGGATGATCTTGGCGGCGATCTTCGGCGCATCGTTGAGCATCTTCTCCAGGGAGTCCTTGCCCAGGTTGAGCAACTGGCAATCACTGGCCGCCACGCAGGTGGCCGAGCGTCGCTCGCCATCGAGCACCGCCATTTCGCCAAAGGCCCGGCCGCTGCGCAGGGTGGCGATGGTCAGCGGCTGGCCGTCCAGGGTGCTCTTTTGCACGGCCACCTGGCCGCTGTGGATGATGCACATGAAACTGCCGGCATCGCCTTCACGAAAGATCGCTTCGCCTTCGGCGATGCTGCTGATGCTGAAATAGCCGGCCGCCGCGTTGAAGTCGGCGGGCTGCAGTTGGTCGAACAGGCCGCAGTCCATCAGCCAGTCGCGGATCTCGTTGTTCAGTAAGGTGGGTTCAGACATGGGATCAGGGTCTTTTTCTTGTGTCTGTTGCACGGGCGCAGGCCCGGTCCGGCGGTTGCCGGCGGCGGTCCAGGGTTAAGACAGGAGCGCCGCCGAGAGTTCCTCAGTCCAGGCCCAGAATGTTCAGGATAAAGGCATATTCGAGGGCTACGTCACGTAATCCCTGGTAACGGCCGCTCATGCCGCCATGACCGGCGCCCAGTTCGGTCTTGAGCAGCAGCAGGTTGTCGTCGGTCTTGGTTGCGCGCAGTTTGGCCACCCATTTGGCGGCTTCCCAGTACTGCACGCGACTGTCGTTGTAGCCGGCGATCACCAGGGTCGCCGGGTAGGCCTGGGCCCGGACATTCTCGTAGGGGGCGTAGGCCTTGATCCGCTCATAGACCTCAGGCTCCTCGGGATTGCCCCATTCGTCATACTCGGTGACGGTCAGTGGCAGTTCCGGGTCGAGCATGGTGTTGAGCACGTCGACGAAGGGTACTTCGGCGATGGCCGCCCGGAACAGTTCGGGTCGCTGGTTGAGCACGGCGCCGATCAACAGGCCGCCGGCACTGCCACCGCTGATGGCCAGTTGCTGGGCGCTGGTCAGGCCCTGGGCGATCAGGTGCTCGGCGCAGGCGATGAAGTCGCTGAAGGTGTTCTGTTTGTGTTCCTGCTTGCCGGCGCGATACCAGGCTTCCCCCAGCTCGCCACCGCCGCGCACATGGGCGATGGCAAAGGCCACGCCGCGATCGAGCAGGCTCAGGCGGGCATGGGAGAACCAGGGATCGAGGCTCTCGCCATAGGCGCCGTAGCCATACAGGTACAGCGGTGTCGGTTGGCCCAGGCACTCGCGCTTGACCACCAGGCTGATGGGCACCTGGGTACCGTCGGCCGCGGTGGCCCAGAGGCGCTGGCTGACGTAGGCATCGGCGTCGAAGGGGCCCAGCACCGGGGTTTCCTTGAGCACCTGCTGTTGACCGTCGGCCAGTTGCAGCTGGCGTACCTGGGCCGGGCGATTCAGCGCCTCGTAGCGCAGGCGGATGCGATCGCTGGAAAACTCCAGGCTGTTGTGCACGTGCAGGCTGTAGGCCGCGTCCGGCAGTTGCACGCGATACACGGGCAGGTCCTGGGGATGCACTTCGATGATCGGCAGGCCGCCTTCGCGCAGGCTCAGGGTCATGGCGCCGGCATTGAGGGTCACGCCGTCGAGCATCACCTCGGGGTTGTGCGGGACCAGCAGTTGCCAGTCGCTTTCCTCGGGGATAACGCCTTCGTCCGCAGCCTGGTAGAGGGCGAAGTTGATGCCCTCACGGTTGCTGCGGATGAACCAGGTCCACTGGCCGTCGAGTTGACCGTGATCGACATCGTATTCATGGCCTTCGACCCGTGGCGCCAGGCAGGTGAACGGCAACTGCGGCTGCGCGGCATCCAGGGCCCAGGTTTCGCCGGTGGTCTTGCTGCCCAGGGACAGCAGCAATTGGCGCTCGGAGCTTGAGCGGTAGCAGTGCAGGAAGAAGCGTCCGTCCGGCTCGTGGAACACTTCCTCGGCGGCTGTGCCGTCCAGGCGGTAGCGGAACAGTTTGTGCGGGCGGTGAGTGTCGTCCAGCTCGCCGAAGAACAGGGTCAGGCTGTCGTTGGCCCAGGTCATGCTGCCGTCGCAGTTGTCGAAGGACAGCTCGCTGACCTTGCCGTTGGACAGCTCCTTGATGAACAGGGTGTAGATTTCCTCGCCGGTGGTGTCGAGGCTGTAGGCCAGGCGCTGGTGGTCGGGGCTGATGCTGAAGGCACCGAGGGAGAAGAAGCCTCCGTTGGCCAGGGCATTGGGGTCCAGCAGCAGCTGTTCGCGGCTTTCGTCCACCGTCAGGCTGTCGTCCGCCGGGCGCGGGCAGCGGTAGTGCCGGGCGTATTCGTCACCGGCGGTGGTGCGGGTGTAATACAGGTACGGGCCCCAGGGCGAGGGCAGGGACAGGTCGGTCTCGAGGATCCGGCCCTTGATCTCCTGGAACAGTGTCTCGCGCAGGGGCGCCTGGTGGGCCAGCCGGGCTTCCTGGTAGCTGTTTTCAGCGTTCAGGTAGTCGAGCACCGCGTCGGTGTCGCGTTCCTGCAGCCAGGCATACGGGTCAGCGCCTTCGGCCTTGTGGGCAATCGGGGCGCTGCTGTCGTTGGCGGGTAGGGGCATGGGTGGCTCTCGAACGAAGACAAATGAGGGCTTGGCAGACGGCGGTGCAGCCTGACACGGGAAAAGTCGTTATCATAAGCGCCTCTTTGCCTGCCTTGCCATGGACACCATGACCGAGAACGACTATCTGATCGCCTGGGGCCTTTACGCCTTTGCCGCCTTGGGCTGCCTGCTGGTGTGGATGCGCCTGACCCGCTGGATGTGGCGCTGGCTGCGCGAGCCGCTGCGAGTACTGGTGGCGGTGCTGCTGTTCAGTCCCACCATCATCGACCCGGTCAAGGAAAAATTTGCCCCGGCGGTGGCTATCACTGCCCTGGATATGGCCTTCAAGGTCGGCAACAACGCCTGGCGCGCGGTGTCCGATCTGTTCATGTACGGCATGATCGCCTTTGGCGTGTACCTGCTGTTCGTGCTGATCCGCTGGCCCATCGAGCGTGCCGCCAATGAACGCCGCCAGCGCAATGAAGCGGCGCAAGCCGCGGCCAAGGCTGCCGAAGTCGAGGATGACCAGCCCTTTGGTGGCGCCGGCAATGACCGTTATGGTCGTCCGCCAGCTGCGGGCACCCCCCTGAACACGCGGGTCGAGCCGCGTCTGTAACCTGGCCCCGGCATTGCAGCGAGAGTCCGAGCATGTGTGAGTTATTGGGCATGAGCGCCAATGTACCGACCGATATCGTCTTCAGCTTTACCGGGCTGATGCAGCGCGGCGGCCGCACCGGCCCCCATCGCGACGGTTGGGGCATCGCCTTCTACGAGGGCCGCGGCCTGCGGCTGTTCCAGGATCCGGCGGCCAGCAGCGAGTCGGAAGTGGCCAACCTGGTGCAGCGCTACCCGATCAAGAGCGAAGTGGTCATCGGCCACATCCGCCAGGCCAACGTCGGCAAGGTCTGTCTGGCCAACACCCATCCCTTTGTCCGTGAACTCTGGGGCCGCAACTGGTGCTTCGCCCATAACGGCCAGTTGGCGGACTTCCAGCCCCAGACCAGCTTCTATCGTCCGGTGGGCGATACCGACAGCGAGGCGGCCTTCTGTGACTTGCTCAACCGGGTGCGCGAAGCCTTTCCAGAACCGGTGGAGGTCGAGCAACTGCTGCCGACCCTGATCCAGGCCTGTAGCGAATACCGCAGCAAGGGCGTGTTCAACGGCTTGCTCAGCGACGGTGACTGGCTGTTCTGCTTCTGCTCCACCAAGCTGGCGCAGATCACCCGGCGCGCGCCGTTCGGCCCGGCCCGGCTCAAGGATGTCGATGTGATTGTCGACTTCCAGGCGGAAACCACCCCCAACGACGTTGTGACGGTGATCGCCACCGAACCTCTGACCGAAAACGAAACCTGGACCCGCTATCAGCCGGGCCAATGGAGCCTGTGGCGGCGCGGTGAATGCGTCAGCCACGGCCAGACCGAATAAGGACATCTCTATGTTGCTCAGTTATCTGCGGCTGGTGTTGTTCGCCGCCGGCCTGTTGATCGGTGTGCAAGTGCCGGGTTTCATCAGCGACTACGCCAAGCGCGTGGAAGCCCACTTGATTGAGTCGCAGAACAGCCTGCGGGGCTTCCAGGGCACCGCGCAGCAGTTCTTCAAGGGCGATCTGAATGCGCTGGTGGCCCATTACCGGGCCAGCGAAGACCCGGTGTTTCGCAGCGATGCCGAAAGCTTGAGCGGTTTGCTCCATCGTCAGCTGGCCCTGGACAAGCAATACCAGGCGATGCAGGGCCCGTGGTACATCCGCCTGTTGCAAGTGGTCCTGGCAGCCGACCCGGATATCCGCAAGGAAACCTGGGACGGCTACAGCTACCAGATCCTGCTGACCCCGGAAGCGATGATCTGGGGCATGAGCGGCGCCATGCTGCTGTCCTTTGGACTGGAGTGCCTGTACCGCCTGATCGACTGGGTGGTCCTGGGCGGGCGGCGTTTGCGCCAGAGCCGTCCCATCGAAGAACGTGACCTCAAGGGCCTCTGACTGCCAGTAGGTGCCTTCACTCCACATCTGTAGGAGCCCGCTTGCCAGCGAAGGGGCCTGTAAGCCTGCGTCTGGCTACAGATCGCCTTCTCGCTGGCAAGCCAGCTCCTACGAGGGGGGTGATGGCGATGTTTACTGGGGGGCGATCAGTACCAGCTGATCCTCGCCGACCTTCTGCCCATAGCGCTGCACCACGCGCTGGCACAGCTCCACGATATCCTCCACCAGTTCCACGCCCACGCGCCACGACACCACCACCTGCAGGTTGGGCGGGCGCTGGTCGATGGCCAGCAGGGTCAGTTCGCCACGGGCCAGCTCTTCGCGGACCAGCACCGGCGGCAGGGCGCCAATCCCGAAGCCGTCCCTGAGCAGGCGGGTGATGGCCGACACCGAGTTGACGCAATTGAGCCGTGGCGCCGGCACCCCGTTGGCCTGCATCAGGCTCAGTACCTGCTGGTGGGGCAGGGAGTTCTTCGAATAGGTGATGATCCGCTCCCGGGCCAGCTCGGCGAGATTGGCGTAGTCGCGGTTGTAGATCGAGTTGCTGGCGGCAATCCAGCCCACCGGGTGGCTGGCCAGCTCCCGGCTGCGGATGCTTTCCTGGCGCAGCAAGTCGGTCTGCAGCACCAGGTCGAGAAAGCCTTTTTGCAGCTGGTCGCAGAGATTCAGCGAGGTGTCGGCCACCAGTTCGATTTCCACTTGCGGGTAGTGATCCATCATTTCCGCCACCAGGGGGCTGAGCCAGGTGTGGATCACCGTATCCATGACCCCGATGCGAATCCGCCCGACCTTGCTCGACGGCGCCTCGATGGACTGTTTCAGCACCTGCAGGGTGTCGAGCATCTGCTCGGCGTGCTCCAGCACCTTGAGCCCTTGCGGGGTCAGGCTGACGCCCCGCGAGTCCCGCAGGAACAGCTTCACCCCCAGTTCGCCTTCCAGCACCGCGATACGGCTGGAGATGGCCGCCTGGGTGGTGAAGAGTTTTTCCGCGGTCAGGCTGAAGCTCTTGAGCCGCGCCACCCAGACGAAGGTTTCGAGAAACTTGAGATTCATGGGATCAACTTTTCTTATGCCTTGGGGCGGTTTTTATTAGTTGGACGCAGGTTGTGCCTGAACCGAAGAATGGCCCAACCCACGATATGCGTCGTCGGGGCCCAGAACAATACCAACAACACTACCCTGGAGATCGCCATGAGTGCGCCCGAAACATTGGCCGCCAAGGCTCCGCGCCGCGCCGGCCCGTTTGACTGGTACCGGGACATCAACCAGCAGGAACGCCGGACATTCTGGAGCTGCAAGATAGGTTACGGCCTGGATGGCATGGACACCCAGATGCTCAGCTTCGTGATCCCGACCTTGATCGCGCTGTGGGGCATCACTTCCGCCGAAGCCGGCCTGATCCATACCAGTACCTTGCTGGCCTCCGCCCTGGGAGGCTGGATCGCCGGGATTCTTTCCGACCGCATCGGCCGGGTACGCACCCTGCAACTCACGGTGCTGTGGTTTGCCGTCTTCACCTTTCTCTGCGGTCTTGCGCAGAACTACGAACAGTTGCTGATCGCCCGTACCTTGATGGGGTTTGGATTCGGCGGCGAGTGGACCGCCGGGGCGGTGCTGATCGGTGAGGTGATCCGCGCCAAGAATCGCGGCAAGGCGGTGGGCATGGTGCAGTCCGGCTGGGCCCTGGGCTGGGGGCTGACGGCGCTGCTGTATGCGCTGCTGTTCTCCTTGCTGCCGCCGGAGGACGCCTGGCGCGGGCTGTTTCTGCTGGGCATCCTGCCGGCGATTTTCGTGATCTTCGTTCGTCGCCTGGTCAAGGACCCCGAGGTCTACCGGGCAACCAAGGCGCGTGAAGCGCCAAGCAACCCGGCGCGGTTCTACGAGATCTTCGCCCCGGGGATTCTCAGCACCACCCTGCGCGCCTCCTTGCTGGCGGCAGGGACACAGGGTGGTTACTACGCCATCACCTTCTGGCTGCCGACCTATCTGAAGACCGAGCGCGGCTTGAGCGTGCTCAGTACCGGCGGCTACTTGGCCATGGTGATCGCCGGCTCCTACGTGGGCTATGTGATCAGCGCCTACCTGACGGATATTCTCGGCCGCAAGAAGAACTTCGTGCTGTTCGCCGCCGGCTCTTTCACCATTGTCCTGCTCTATACGCAAATGCCGGTGAGCAATGCCGTGATGCTCTGGCTGGGCTTTCCCCTGGGCTTCTTCGCTTCAGGCATTTTCAGCGGCATGGGGGCGTTCCTCACTGAGCTGTTCCCCACCCGTATCCGCGGTTCCGGCCAGGGGTTCTGCTACAACAGCGGCCGGGCGCTGGCGGCGCTGTTCCCGCTGCTGATCGGCCTGCTGAGCCAGCATGTACCCCTGAGCGTGGCCATCGGCAGCTTTGCCGCGGTGTCCTACGGCGTGGTGGTGCTCGCGGCCCTGAGCCTGCCGGAAACCCGCGGCAAGGAACTTGAGGCGCGCTAACTGATAATCTGCGCGGACATTGCGCGACAGCCCAGCAGCTGACCCACAACAAGAACCACAGGAGCACTGACCATGAGCCGCCTGTTATTGAATTGCGACATCGGCGAGAGCTTTGGCAACTGGACCCTGGGCCTGGATGCCGAGGTGATGCCCTTTATCGACTGCGCCAACATTGCCTGCGGCTTCCATGCCGGCGACCCGGGCATCATGCGCAAGACCGTGGCCCTGGCCCTGGCCAACGGCGTGCGCATCGGTGCGCACCCGGCCTATCAGGATCTGGCCGGTTTCGGCCGCCGCTCCATGAGCTATTCGCCCGAGGAGATTCGTGACCTGCTGCACTACCAGATCGGCGCGCTGGACGGCATCTGCCGGGCCCAGGGCGCGCGGGTCAGCTACGTCAAACCCCACGGCGCGATGTACAACGACATGATGGCCAAACCTGCGCAATTGCGCGCGGTGATCGCGGCGGTGGCAGCGTACGATCCACAGTTGCCGCTGATGCTCATGGCCACCCGCGATAACAGCACCGCACAGGCCCTGGGCGACGAATATGGCGTGACCCTGTGGTTCGAGGCCTTCGCCGACCGTGCCTACGACAATGCCGGGCACCTTGTTTCGCGACAGCTGCCAGGGGCAGTGCACCACGATTCGGCGACCATCATCGAACAGGCCCTGACCATTGCCCGTGGCGAGCCTTTGACCGCCAGCGACGGCAGCGCCTTGCAGTTGCACGCCAACACTCTGTGCGTGCATGGCGACAACGCCAGTTCGGTGGCGGCCGTGCAGCGCATTCGCGCGGCCCTGAACCAGCAGTCCGGCCTATGAAGCCACAGGTTGAAGTCGTCGCCATCGACTGCCTGATGGTGCGCCTGTTCGAAGTGATCGCCGAGGACAACATGCCCTGGATGCTGGCCGCCGCCCAAGGGTTGCGGCGGGCCTTTGGCGAGTCTCTGATCGATCTGGTGCCGTCCTATACCACGTTGATGGTGCATTACGACCTGCTGGCCCTGAGTCCGTCCGAGGCTCGGCAGCGGATCGCGGTCGCCTTGACCGATCTGGCGCCCAGTACCACTCAGGCCGGGCGCGAGCATGTGCTGCCGGTGTGGTACGACCTCAGTGTCGGGCCGGAACTGGCGCTGTTGTCCCGGCGCAGCGGGCTGTCGGTGGCCGAGGTGATCGAGCGTCACAGCCAGCGTGAATATCAAGTGTTCGCCCTGGGTTTCGCGCCCGGATTCGCCTTCATGGGGCTGGTGGAAGAGGCGCTGGCGGCGCCGCGGCTGAACACCCCACGCAAGCGGGTGGCGGCAGGCAGTGTGGGGATCGCCGAACGGCAGACCGCCGCTTACCCGGTGGTATCGCCGGGGGGCTGGAACCTGATCGGCCGTACCCCGAGCCGCCTGTTCGATCGCGAGCGCGAAGGCTACAGCCTGATGCAGCCGGGGGACCGCGTGCGCTTTGCTGCCGTGGAGCGGGCCGAGTTCCTGCGCCTGGGGGGCGATGACACGCCGCTGGAGGTGCCGGCATGAGCCGCTTGATGATCGAGGCCAGCACCCCGCTGTGCCTGCTGCAGGATGCCGGGCGCTTTGGCGTGCGCCATTTGGGCGTGACCCAGGGTGGGGCGCTGGATTGGGTGTCGATGTCCTGGGCCAACTGGCTACTGGGCAATGCCCTGGATGCGCCGGTGCTGGAAATCACTCTGGGCGGTTTCACCCTGTTGGCCGAGGATTATTGCCTGCTGGCCCTGGCCGGGGCCGATCTGGGGGCATATGTCGATGAGCGGCCTTTGAGCCCGGGACGCAGTTTCATCCTGCAAAAGGGCCAGCGCCTGCGTTTTACTCAACCTTTCTTCGGCGCCCGGGCTTACCTGGCAGCCCCTGGCGGATTTGACGCGCCCAAGGTGCTGGGCAGTTGCGCCAGTGTGTTGCGCGAAGCCTTGGGCGGTCCGGATGGTTATGGCCGGGCCCTGAGCGAGGGCGGGGCCTTGAGTTACTCGGGGACTGGCGGTGCGCTCAGGAGCCTGTCGGCCGCGCAGTTGCCGGATTGGCAATGCGCAGCACCCCTGGAGGTGATTCTGGGCGCGCAGATCGGCCAGTTCAGCGGTTTGAGCCTGTTCGACGCCTTCAACAGCACCTGGACTCTGGACAGCCGTGCCGATCGCATGGGCGCGCGCTTGCTGGGGCCGACCTTGCAGTATCAGGGCCGGCCGATGATTTCCGAGGGCATTCCCCTGGGGGCGATCCAGGTGCCGCCGGACGGCCAGCCGATCATCCTGCTCAATGATCGGCAGACCATTGGCGGCTATCCGCGATTGGGGGCGTTGACCCCCTTGTCACTGGCGCGGTTGGCGCAGTGTTTGCCGGGCAGCGAGGTGCGATTGACGCCGGTGGTGCAGGAAACGGCGCATCGGCAGCAGGTGGCATTCTTGCGCAGGTTTGGGTAATGGCTGAAGGCGGCCGCTTCGCGACCGTTCGCAGCCTGCGGCAGCGGCTACAGGGGGCTCTGTAGCCGCTGTCGAGCCATGGCGAGGCTGCGAAAAGGCCCGCAAGGCCTTGCTTACTTGGACAGGAAACGCATGCCTTCTTCCAGGCCACGCAAGGTCAGCGGGTACATCTGGTCTTCGATCAACTCGCGAACGATGTTGGTCGAAGCGGTGTAGCCCCAGGTGTCTTTCGGGTAGGGATTGATCCAGATGAGCTTCTTGTACTTTTCCATGAAGCGCTGCATCCACACATAGCCGGCTTCCTCGTTCCAGTGCTCGACGCTGCCGCCGGCCTGGGTGATTTCATAGGGCGCCATGGCGGCGTCACCGACGAAGATCACTTTGTAGTCGGCGCCGTACTTGTGCAGCAGGTCCTGGGTCGAGGTGCGTTCCGAGCCGCGGCGCAGGTTGTTCTTCCACACCGATTCATAGATGAAGTTGTGGAAGTAGTAGTACTCCAGGTGCTTGAACTCGGTCTTGCAGGCCGAGAACAGTTCCTCGCAGATCTTCACGTGGGCATCCATGGAGCCGCCGATATCGAACAGCAACAGCAGCTTGATGCTGTTGCGTCGCTCCGGGCGCATCTGGATGTTCAGCAGTCCGGCATCACGGGCGGTGTGGTCGATGGTGCCGTCGATGTCCAGCTCCTCCGCCGCACCCTGGCGCGCGAACTTGCGCAGCCGGCGCAGGGCCACCTTGATGTTGCGGGTGCCCAGTTCCACCGAGTCGTCGAGGTTCTTGTATTCGCGCTGGTCCCAGACTTTCACCGCCTTGCCCTGGCGCTTACCGGCGTCGCCGACGCGGATGCCTTCCGGGTTGAAACCGCCGGAGCCGAAGGGGCTGGTGCCGCCGGTGCCGATCCACTTGTTGCCGCCGGCGTGGCGTTCCTTCTGTTCTTCCAGGCGCTTCTTGAACTCTTCGATGAGTTTGTCCAGGCCGCCCAGGGACTGGATCTGCGCCCGTTCCTCATCGCTCAGGGAGCGCTCGAATTCCTTGCGCAGCCAATCCTCGGGGATCAGCGCCTGCAGGTGGTCATCGAGCTTTTCCAGGCCGTTGAAGTAGGCGCCGAAGGCTCGGTCGAACTTGTCGAAATGCCGTTCGTCCTTCACCAGGATTGCCCGGGCGAGGTAGTAGAACTCGTCCATGTCGGCGAAGGTCACGCGCTGCTTGAGCGCGTTGATCAGGTCCAGCAGCTCGCGTACCGACACCGGTACCTTGGCCGCGCGCATTTCATTGAACAGGTTGAGCAGCATGACTATCGCTCTCTAATGATCTAGGGGTCTGTTCAGAAGCTCGCCAAGCGGCGATCAGGCAAGGCAGAAACAGGTGAGGAGGCGGAGTTTAGCGAGCTAAATGAGCATTCCGAACCGATTTCTAACGCAGCATGATCGACGCGCAGGCAGCTTCTGGGCAGAGCCTAACGACTACCGCGACGGCTCATGAAGGCCAGGCGTTCCAGCAACTGCACGTCCTGCTCGTTCTTCACCAGGGCGCCGGCCAGGGGCGGGATGGCCTTGGTCGGATCGCGTTCGCGCAGCACCGCTTCGCCGATGTTGTCGGCCATCAACAGCTTGAGCCAGTCCACCAGCTCCGAGGTCGAGGGCTTCTTCTTCAGGCCCGGCACCTTGCGCACATCGAAGAATACGTCCAGGGCTTCGCTGACCAGGTCTTTCTTGATGTCCGGGTAGTGCACGTCGACGATCTTTTGCAGGGTGGTGCGGTCGGGGAAGGCGATGTAGTGGAAGAAGCAGCGGCGCAGGAAGGCGTCCGGCAGTTCCTTCTCGTTGTTGGAGGTAATGATGATGATCGGCCGCTGCTTGGCCTTGATGGTCTCGTCGATTTCGTAGACGTAGAACTCCATCTTGTCGAGCTCTTGCAGCAGGTCGTTGGGGAACTCGATGTCGGCCTTGTCGATCTCGTCGATCAAGAGGATCACCCGCTCCTCGGATTCGAAGGCTTCCCAGAGCTTGCCCTTCTTCAGGTAGTTGCGGATGTCGTGGACCTTGTCCACACCCAGCTGGGAGTCGCGCAGGCGGCTGACCGCGTCGTACTCATACAGACCCTGGTGGGCCTTGGTGGTGGACTTGATGTGCCAGGTGATCAGCTTGGCGCCGAAGGATTCGGCCAGTTGCTCGGCGAGCATGGTCTTGCCGGTGCCGGGTTCGCCCTTGACCAGCAGCGGACGCTCCAGGGTGATGGCGGCGTTGACTGCCAGCTTCAGGTCATCGGTGGCGACGTATGCGCTGGTGCCTTCGAACTTCATCTGCAATTCCTCGAACGGTGACGGCGAGCTGCCCGGGGCAGATCGATTGAATGGAGAGTGATGGCGCGACTATAACGCGGTGCCCGGTCGACTGTGAACGTGGACGCTCCATTCAGTCTCTGAATGGAGCGTCACGGGGTGACTCAGTCAGTCGAGGGCTTGGGTTGCTCGTAACGGGCATTGAAAGCCTGGATGAATCCATTGCGCAAAATCTGCAAAAACGCCTGGAATGCGCTGATATCTTGCTGGTGCACACTGCCGCTGAGTTCGACCCGGGTGGCGAACTGGTTCTTGTGCTGGTTCTTCAGCAGGTTTTCCCCGGCCCCCACCAAGGCTTCCCATACCGAGCGGAATATTCCTTTGTTGCGGTTCTCCACGTCCTGCTGCCAGTTGAAGACTTCCACGTCCCGCAGCAGCGGCTTGATATAGCCATGCAGTTGGCCCTTCTCGGCCTGGGCTTCGATCACCACGTCGCCGTGTCCGGCATTGAAGTCGAACTTGCCGTAGGCCGAGGCGAAGTCGTTGAAACGCTTGAGTTCGATATCCCGGGCCCGCAGACGGAATTCGAAGTCCTCGAAATTGCTCAGGGGGTCGAAGGTGGCGGTGCTTTCCATGGGGGCCTGGCCTTGCAGCAAGGCCTTGCCGTCGAAGCGTGCATCGCGTTTGCCCTGGGTATCCACCACGTTGGTCAGGTTGTAGACGCTGGCATTGACCTGGGTGGCGCCGATGTTCACCGGGGGCGTGGAGCTGAAGTTGCGAAAGTGGATCTTGCCGTCGCTGATCCGCAGCTCGTCGAGGGTGATGGGCAACAGCTTGCCCAGTTGCGCCCGCCAGTCGGTGCCTTCGCCGGTCTGCGACGCTTGCTTGTCGGCGCCGCCATCGACGAAGTTCAGCTCCGGCTGGACGAACTGCACCTTGGCCACCACGGCGTGGTCGTACCACAGTGAATGCCAGCTCACTGCCAGGTCGATCTGCGGCGCCTTGACGAAGGGCACCGGCACCTTGCCGCTGACCTTGACGATCTCCAGCCCGTTGATGCGGTAGGCGCCGCGCCACAGGGCCAGGTCGATATCGCTGATCTGGCCACGGTAGTCGCCCATGTCCGCCAGTTTGTCATTCAAGTAGTCGCGCACCAGATAGGGCAGGGTGAAGTGCAGGGCCAGCAGCAGGACCAGCAGGCCGGCCAGGGTCCATAGGGGCCAACGGTAACGACGTTTCATGATCAGCAGTCTCCAGCCGTATAGAGGCATTGACTGCCTGGGGTCGCAGTCGTTCGGCGCGACTGGACGCTCAAAGGCACCAGGCATACCCTTGAGGACTTCTTCACTGCTGCATAAGGACCCAGCCATGAGCCGAATTTTTGCTGACAATGCCCATTCCATCGGCAATACGCCCTTGGTGCAGATCAACCGTATCGCCCCTCGCGGCGTGACCATCCTGGCCAAGATCGAAGGGCGTAACCCGGGCTATTCGGTGAAATGCCGGATCGGCGCCAACATGATCTGGGACGCGGAAAGTCGCGGCAAGCTCAAGCCGGGCATGACCATCGTCGAGCCCACTTCGGGCAACACCGGGATTGGCCTGGCGTTCGTCGCCGCTGCCCGTGGTTACAAGCTGATGCTGACCATGCCCGCGTCCATGAGCATCGAGCGGCGCAAGGTGCTCAAGGCCCTGGGGGCGGAGCTGGTGCTGACCGAGCCGGCCAAGGGCATGAAGGGCGCGATTGAAAAGGCGGCGGAAATTCTCGCCAGCGATCCGTCCAAGTACTTCATGCCGCAGCAGTTCGATAACCCGGCCAACCCGGCGATCCACGAGAAAACCACCGGTCCGGAAATCTGGAACGACACCGACGGCGCCGTGGACGTGCTGGTGGCTGGGGTCGGCACGGGTGGCACCATCAGCGGCGTGTCGCGCTATATCAAGAAGACCCAGGGCAAGCCGATCCTCTCGGTGGCGGTGGAACCTGCCACGTCGCCGGTCATCAGTCAGAAACTGGCCGGTGAAGAGATCAAGCCCAGCCCCCACAAGATCCAGGGCATCGGCGCCGGTTTCGTGCCCAAGAACCTGGATCTGGAAATGGTCGACCGGGTCGAGCTGGTGACCGACGAGGAATCCAAGGCCATGGCCCTGCGGTTGATGCAGGAAGAGGGGATTCTCTGCGGGATTTCCTGCGGCGCGGCAATGGCGGTGGCGGTGCGCCTGGCCCAGACCCCGGAAATGCAGGGCAAGACCATCGTGGTGATCCTGCCGGACTCCGGCGAGCGCTATCTGTCGAGCATGCTATTCAGCGATCTGTTCACCGAGCAGGAAAACCAGCAGTAACGCACCCCGGGCATTCGCCGACAGGCGCCGGCTCGCCGGTGAATGCTGACCTACATCAGGCAAGAGCCTGGCCGCTTATGCTACTTAAGCGCCTTTGTTGCACGTCCGTTAACACTGAATGTTGAGTCGTGCGGGTTTTTCCAGGGTCCAGGAGTGTTTATCATTGCCGGCTGCCAGGTTGGGTGAACACTCCCCCACACAGGCTGTGTGAAAACTACTGCGTTTGGCAATACTGCGTTAAAAACAGGCTCGGAATGCTCATTTAGGCCCCTAAACTCCGCTTCCTCGCCTGTTTTTGCCTTGTCTTGCCTTCACTCGCAACGTTTTCACACAGCCTGCACAGGTGCCTATTTCCAAGGAGTCGTTGCATGAGCTTTTCCTTTGCCGCCAAGTTCGCGGTGTTGTCGCTGTTCGTCGGCAGCATCCTTTACGTGCATCTGCGCGGCAAAGCGCGTCTGCCGGTACTGCGCCAGTTCGTCAACCATTCGGCGTTGTTTGCCCCCTACAACGCGCTGATGTATCTGTTTTCCGGAGTGCCCTCCAAACCTTACCTGGACCGTAGCAAGTTCCCCGAGCTGGACGTGCTGCGGGACAACTGGGAAGTGATCCGCGAAGAGGCCATGCATCTGTTCGACGAGGGGTATATCCGCGCGGCGGAGAAGAACAACGATGCCGGCTTCGGTTCCTTCTTCAAGAAGGGCTGGAAGCGTTTCTACCTCAAGTGGTACGACAAGCCCCTGCCGTCGGCGGCCGCGCTGTGCCCCAAGACCGTCGAGCTGGTGAGCGCCATTCCCAACGTCAAGGGGGCGATGTTCGCCCTGCTGCCCGGTGGCAGCCACCTGAACCCGCACCGCGATCCCTTTGCCGGCTCGCTGCGTTATCACCTGGGTTTGTCGACTCCCAACTCCGACGCTTGCCGGATCTTCGTCGATGGCCAGGAGTACGCCTGGCGCGACGGTGAAGACGTGATGTTCGACGAGACCTATGTGCACTGGGTGAAGAACGAAACCGAAACCACCCGGGTGATCCTGTTCTGCGACATCGAGCGTCCGCTGAGCAGCCCGCTGATGACGCGCATCAACCGCTGGGTCAGCGCCCAGTTGGGGCGTGCGACCGCGCCGCAGAACCTTGATGACGAGCGCGTTGGCGGGATCAACCAGGCCTATGCCTGGAGCAAGCGTTTCAGCGACAGCTTCAGCGGTGTGGTCAAGCAGTGGAAGCGCCGCAATCCCAAGCTCTACCGCATCCTGCGCCCGGTTCTGGCGGTGGTGGTGCTGGTGGTCTTGTGGAAGTGGTTGTTCGGATAAGTCTTGCAATGAATATCGGGCGCCGGTTACATTCGGCGCCCGATGAGTCAACCGACTCATGGTTTTTTCCCTTCAAGAAAGATCAGCTCATGGCCTTTTCCCCTCTCAACGCGGTAGTGGTTTCAGCGGTCAACGCTGGCGTCGTGCCGTGCGGGAATCAGCAGCCTGTGCAGATCGGTCAGTACCCCCCACCTGTCAGTAGCACGCCGGTGTACGCAGTCGTATCACCGCCGGGCGTTGGCTTTTCGGGCTGATCAGCAATCGCTGCTGTTCCCTGTGCCCGCCTGAACCAAACACTACTGAACTTCAGCCTTGGCTGAATTGGCTTCTTGCCTGATTACAGGTGGTTTTCATGTTGCTCATTTCCAAAAAGTCCGCACTTGCGGCGGCTTCCACGAGCCTGTTCGTCCTGCTCTGGAGCAGTGGCGCGATCTTCTCCAAATGGGGCCTGACCCAGGCTTCGCCCTTTGCCTTCCTGCTGCTGCGTTTCATCATCGCGCTGATGGGCCTGGTGTTGCTGCTGCCCCTGCTCAAGCTCAGGTTGCCCCAGGGGCGCCGGGCCGTGGGCTTTGCCATGGCCACCGGCCTGGTGCTGCTGGGGGCCTACCAGATCTTCTACATCCTGGCCCTGGACCTGAAGGTCACCCCAGGCGTCATGGCCACCATCATGGGGGTGCAGCCGATCCTCACCGTGGTGCTGATGGAGCGCCAGCGTTCCTGGAGCCGCCTGTTCGGCCTCAGCCTGGGGCTCACCGGGCTGATCATGGTGGTCTACCAGGGCATCGGTCTGGCAGGGATATCCGTCTCCGGCATGCTCTGTGGCCTGCTGGCCCTGGTCAGCATGACGGCCGGTTCGATCATGCAGAAGCGCATCACCGACAACCCCTTGGGCACCCTGCCGGTGCAGTACCTGGCGGGCCTGTTGCTGTGTGCGCTGTTCGTGCCGTTCCAGCCGTTTCACTTCGAGTACAGCGCCAGCTTCGTGATTGCGCTGCTGTGGATGGGGTTGGTGGTGTCGGTACTGGCCACACTGCTGCTGTACCGCTTGATCGCTCAGGGCAACCTGGTGAATGTCACCAGCCTGTTCTATCTGGTGCCGGCGGTGACCGCATTGATGGACTTTATCTTTTTCGGCAATCGTCTGGCCTGGCTGAGCCTGATGGGCATGGGCCTGATCATTGTCGGCCTGGTCTTCGTGTTCCGTAAGAGCGCCTGATAGTTACGGGCGACGATCTTCGCGGTGGTTGTCCAGACCTGCGGCCGAGCGCAATGCTCGGTCGCTTTTGCGCATCATTGATTCAATTAATGATCGACTATAAGCACGAATAGTGGCTAGATGCCACTATCGTCGTGTAGTTCTTTGCCGGTCAATAAAGGTCTGATTTCAAACCTTGTATGTGCACGTAATGAGCGACTGAAGCGAACCCTTAAGGTTCTTTTGATAACCAGATGCTTAGACTTTTTTGTTGGTATTCCAAATTAGTCCATCAGACAAACCTTAAAAGCTAAAGCCGGTACCTAGACTGACGACATAGTCCTTAAACAAAGGAGAGTCAGTATGAACGCAACGTTCGCTTCAACCGCTTTCGGTTTGCTTTTGGGACTGTCGAGCAGTTGTTTCGCCGCTGCTCCCGTGGCACAGGGGGTCATCCGCTTTACCGGCAGTATCGTTGAGAGCCATTGCACCACCAGCGCCGCCAGCACAGGGCTTAGCCTACGCCAATGTCCTCAAGGCTCCCGCGGCACCGCAATCGACGTAGCCCGTGTGGGAGCCGTGGCCAGCGTCAGCGCTTCGGATCATTCCGCCGTCAAGGTCAAGCTCCTGGCCGACAGTGGTTCCCAGGGCCGTTACTACAACCAGCACTATGCCTTTGTTGATCAGGCCGGCAAGGCCGTAACCTCCGGCACCTACCTGATTACCCTGAACGTTCCATAGGGCCACCGCCAGCGTTGCGACTCGGAGCTGCGGCCTCCCGAGTCGCAGGCTGATCAGAACCAGGCAGTGCTTCAGGCCGCCGATTTTGCCCCGGGCCGCAGCACCAGCCACAGGGCGGCGCCAATCAGCGCGCCGCCATACAGATGCGCCATGGACAGCGGCTCATCCAGCAGCAAGGCCCCCCACAACACGCCGAACGGCGGAATCATGAAGGTCACGGTCATTGATCGCACCGGACCGATGGCGCTGAGCAGCCGGAAATACAGCACATAGGCAAACGCCGTGCAGCCCAGCCCCAAGCCCAGCAGCGACAGCCACACGCTCCAGCCACCCCAACTGGCCGGCGGCTGGCTGATGGCGTTGTAGGCGAACAGGGGCAACAGCAGCAGGGTGGCACCGAGCATGCTGCCCAGCGCCGAGAGGCGACTGTCCAGGCCGCCGGCCTGATCCAGCCAGCGCCGCGCGAGGAAGCCGGCAAAGCCGTAGCAGGTGGTGGCCATCAGGCAGGACAGGGCGCCCAGCAGCAGTTCATGGTCGAAGGCCACAGGGCCGGCGCGGGTCAGGATGCCGACGCCGAACAGGCCCAGGCAGACGCCGGCGATCTTGCTCAGGCTCAGCCGCTCATGAAAGAACAGCCCGCCGATCAACACCCCCATCAAGGGCGTGGTGGCATTGAAGATCGCCGAGTAGCCGGCAGGCAGCACCTGGGCTGCCACCGAATACATCGTTGCCGGTATGCCTGAGTTGATCACACCGAGCAGCAACACGGTCTTGAGCTTGCCGCGAAAATTCCAGTCGACCCGCATCAGCGCCAGCATGACCAGCAGCCCGAGCGCGGCAATCGACACCCGGAAAAACGCCGTGGGCACGCTGCCCAGCACCGGGGCGATGATGCGCATGAACAAAAAGCTCGCGCCCCAGATGGCGGCCAGCGACAACAGACGCAGGAGATCGACAAGTCTCACGCAAGGATCCTTCGGTTTGAGGGCGGGGATCTTGCCCAGCGCTGGCGGGCATGGCAAACCTTATTGGTGCACAGGGCGAAGAAACCCGGCACTGGGTTTGTTGTGTCCCATGATTCGCCACACAAGCCTGGGGAGCAGGGCGACTGCCGGGTCATTTTCCGGCGTACGCTTGATCACAAAAATACGCTTCTCCTCAAGCCGTTTCACTGGCTAAGCTCTGGCATCGTAAATTCCCGCAGAGGTCTACTTATGCCGCAGCCATGGCCCGCCGCCGATATTGCTCGAATGATCCTCGATGGCTTCGACGACTACCGCGAGCATTTCCGCCAGATCACCGACGGCGCCCGGCAACGCTTCGAGCAGGCGCAATGGCAGGAAGCGCAGAGGGCCTCGGCGGCGCGGATCAACCTGTATGAGGAAAAGGTCGGGGAAACCGTGGCCCGGTTGCACCAGTCCTTCAGCGACGATGCGTTGATGGATGTCGGCCAGTGGCCCCTGGTGAAAAGCGCCTACATCAGCCTGATCGACCTGCGTTTTGACGATGAGCTGTCCGAGACCTGGTACAACTCGATTTTCTGCGGGCTGTTCAGCCATGACCTGATCAGCGACGGCTGCATGTTCATCCACACCACCCGGCCCAGCCTGCGCCGGGCCCGGGCCGCGCAGACCCGCAGCTACCACCCCAAGGGCAACCTGCCGGCGATGCTCGAACAGGTGTTCGCCGACTACCGCTTCAGCGAGGACTATGCCGACCTGCCGGGGGACCTGCGGCGCCTGGAGGCGCAACTGCGGGAGAACCTGCCGGACTGGGTGTGCAAGGACCCTGAGTTGACCCTGGAGCTGTTCTCCTCGGTGCTCTACCGCAACAAGGGCGCTTACCTGGTGGGGCGTATCTTCACCCACGAAGAACAGTGGCCCCTGGTGATCCCGCTGCTGCATCGTGAAGGCCGGGGCATCCAGATCGATGCGCTGATCACCGACGAAGCCGATGTCTCGATCATCTTCTCCTTCACCCGCTCGTATTTCATGGTGGATGTGCCGGTGCCGGCGGAATTCATCGGCTTTCTCAAGCGCATCCTGCCGGGCAAGCACATCGCCGAGCTGTACACCTCCATCGGCTTCTACAAGCACGGCAAGTCGGAGTTCTACCGCGCCCTGATCAACCACCTGGCCAGCACCGACGACCGTTTCATCATGGCTCCCGGTGTGCGCGGCATGGTCATGAGCGTGTTCACCCTGCCGGGCTTCAATACCGTGTTCAAGATCATCAAGGACCGCTTCTCGCCGTCGAAGAACGTCGACCGGGCCACGGTGATCGAGAAGTACCGATTGGTGAAAAGCGTCGACCGGGTCGGGCGCATGGCTGATACCCAGGAGTTCGCCGATTTCCGCTTCCCCCTGAGCAAGTTCGACCCGGCCTGCCTTGAGGAACTGTTGGAAGTGGCGCCGTCCACCGTGGCCGTGGAAGACCAGACCGTGCTGATCCGCCACTGCTGGACCGAGCGCCGCATGACCCCGCTCAACCTCTACCTGGAGCACGCCAACCCGGATCAGGTCCGCGAGGCCCTGGAGGACTACGGCCTGGCGATCAAGCAACTGGCGGCAGCCAATATCTTCCCTGGTGACATGCTGCTGAAAAACTTCGGCGTGACCCGTCACGGCCGGGTGGTGTTCTACGACTACGACGAGATCTGCTACCTCACCGAAGCCAACTTCCGTCACATTCCGGCGCCCCGTACACCGGAAGACGAGATGGCTTCCGAGCCCTGGTATTCCATCGGCCCCCACGACGTGTTCCCCGAGGAGTTCCCGCCGTTCCTGTTCGCCGATGCCGGCCAGCGCAAGCTGTTCGACCAGTTGCACGGCGAGCTGTACAACGCCGACTACTGGAAGGGCCTGCAGGACGCCATCCGCGCCGGCAAGATCATCGATGTCTTCCCTTACCGGCGCAAAGGCCTGGAAGACGAATAAAAGTGCAGGAGCCGGCGTGCCAGCGAAGGTGCCCGTGAGGACGCCTTCGCCGGCACGCCGGCTCCTACGTATTGCCTGCGCTTTTCTGCGACAATCGCGCCCTGCCTACATAGACGACATTTTGCGTACCTGATGACTTCCGAATCGCCTGCAATCGACCAACTGTTGAAAAACCTCGATCAAGCCATGCTCGCCGACCGCCACCGGTTGCGCCGGCAGTTGCTTGAACTGCGCAAGAAGCCCGACGAGGCCAAGCTCGCCCAGTGGCTGGAGCGGATGCAGGCGTCGTGCAACCTGTTGACGGCGCGGCGCGACAGCGTGCCGCCGATTCGCTATGACGACAGCCTGCCGATTGCCGCCAAGCGCGACGAGATCAAGGAGGCGCTGCTCAAGCATCAGGTGCTGATCATTGCCGGTGAGACCGGCTCGGGCAAAACCACCCAGTTGCCGAAGATCTGCCTGGAAATCGGTCGCGGCCAGCACGGTCTGATCGGCCATACCCAGCCCCGGCGGATCGCTGCCCGCAGCGTCGCCAGCCGAGTGGCCGAAGAACTGGCCACGCCCCTCGGGTCGCTGGTGGGTTACCAGGTGCGTTTCGAGGATCAGAGCGATTCCAGCACCCTGATCAAGCTGATGACCGACGGCATCCTGCTGGCGGAAACCCAGAACGACCGTTACCTGGAGCGCTACGACACGATCATCGTCGACGAGGCCCACGAGCGCAGTCTGAACATCGACTTCCTCCTCGGTTACCTCAAGACCCTGTTGCCACGGCGTCCGGACCTGAAGGTCATCATCACCTCGGCCACCATCGACCTGGAGCGCTTCTCCAAGCACTTCGATAACGCGCCGATCGTCGAAGTCTCTGGCCGCACCTTTCCGGTGGAAACCTGGTATCGCCCCCTGACCCTGGAGCAGGACGAGGAGGGCAACCGGGTCGAGGACGACCTGACGGTGGACCAGGCGATCCTCGCCACCCTGGATGAAATCGCCGCCTACGAGCGCAGCGAGCGGCGCAGCCCCGGAGACGTGCTGGTGTTCCTGCCGGGGGAGCGGGAAATTCGCGACGCCGCGGACATGCTGCGCAAGGCTCAGCTCAAGCACACCGAGATCCTGCCGCTGTACGCGCGCCTGTCGCCGGCGGAACAGCAGCGGATCTTCCAGTCCCACCCGGGCCGGCGGGTGGTGCTGGCGACCAACGTTGCCGAAACCTCGCTGACCGTGCCGGGCATTCGCTATGTGATCGACAGCGGCACTGCACGCATCAGCCGCTACAGCTACCGGGCCAAGGTCCAGCGCCTGCCCATCGAGGCGGTGTCCCAGGCCAGCGCCAACCAGCGTAAAGGCCGCTGTGGCCGGGTCGAGCCGGGGATCTGCGTTCGCCTGTACAGCGAGGAGGATTTCCTCGGCCGGCCGGAGTTCACCGATCCGGAAATCCTGCGTACCAACCTGGCGGCGGTGATCCTGCAGATGCTCCATCTGCGCCTGGGGGAAATCACCGCGTTCCCGTTTATCGAGCCGCCGGATGGCAAGGCCATCAGCGACGGTTTCAACCTGCTGCAAGAACTCTCGGCGGTGGACCGCAACAGTCAGTTGACGCCTCTGGGCCGGCAACTGGCGCGGCTGCCGGTGGACCCGCGCATGGGCCGCATGCTGCTGGAAGCGGCGAAACTCGGCAGCCTGCAGGAAGTGCTGATCGTCGCCAGTGCCATGTCGATCCAGGACCCTCGCGAACGTCCGCCGGAGCGCCAGCAGGCCGCCGACCAGGCCCATGCACAGTGGAAGGACGTGGATTCGGACTTCGCCGGGCTGGTCAATCTGTGGCGCGGCTTTGAAGAGCAGCGCCAGGCCCTGACCGCCAGCCCGCTGCGCAACTGGTGCCGCAAGAACTTCCTGAATTACCTGCGCCTGCGGGAATGGCGCGACTCGCACCGGCAGCTGAGCCTGATCTGCCGCGACCTGCAACTGAGCCTGAACAAGGAACCGGCGGACTACCCGAAACTGCACAAGGCAGTACTGGTGGGCCTGCTGAGCCAGATCGGCCAGAAGACCGAAGACGGCGATTATCTGGGAGCTCGTCAGCGACGTTTCTGGATTCATCCGTCCTCGGGCCTGGGCAAGAAACGCCCGCAATGGCTGATGACCGCCGAGCTGGTGGAGACCACCAAGCTCTATGCGCGCATGGTGGCCAAGATCGAGCCGGACTGGATCGAGCCCCTGGCTGGCCACCTGGTGAAGAAGAACCACTTCGAACCCCATTGGGAAAAGAAGCGTGGCCAGGTGGTGGCCTACGAGCAGATCACCCTGTTCGGGCTGATCGTGGTCGGCCGTCGGCCGGTGCATTACGGTCCGGTGGACCCGGTGGTGTCTCGCGAGCTGTTTATCCGCGAGGCCCTGGTGCGCGGTGAGATTCAGTCCAAGGCCAAGTGCCTGACTGCCAATACCCAATTGCTGGAACAGCTCGACGCCCTGGAAGCCAAGGCCCGGCGCCGGGACATCCTGGCGGACGAGGAAACCCTGTTCGCCTTCTACGACGAGCGCCTGCCGGCGGAGATCCACCAGACCGCGACCTTCGACAGTTGGTACCGGGTCCACAGCCAGAAGAACCCGCAGTTGTTGATCATGCGCGAGGAAGACGTGCTGGCCCGCGAGGCCAGCGAGGTCACTGCCAAGCAGTACCCGGACACCTTGCATATTGGCGATCTGGAACTGGCCCTGAGTTATCACTTCGAGCCCAACCATCCCCGCGACGGCGTGACCTTGCGGGTGCCGGCGCCCCTGCTGCCGGCGCTGCCCGCCGAACGCCTGGAGTGGTTGGTGCCGGGGCTGATCGAGGCCAAGTGCATCGCCCTGGTGCGCAACCTGCCCAAGGCCCTGCGCAAAAACTTCGTGCCAGTGCCGGACTTCGTCAAGGCGGCCTTGCAGCGCATGGTCTTCGCCGAGGGCTCGTTGCCCCAGGCCCTGGGCCGCGAACTGTTGCGCATGACCGGTGCCCGGGTCAGCGACGAGGCCTGGAGCGAGGCCGCGCAGCAGGTGGAGAGCCACCTGCGGATGAACCTGGAAATCGTCGACGCCCAGGGCAAGTTCCTCGGTGAAGGTCGCGACCTGGCCGAACTGACCGCGCGTTTTGCCGAAGCCAGCCAGGCCGCCCTGGCGGTGCCGCAAACCGCCAAGAGCCAGCAACCGGTGGAGGCCCGTGTGTTTGCCGCGGTCGCGGAAAAGACCCAGCAGAAGATCGCCGGACTGTCGATGACGGTCTACCCGGCCCTGGTGGAAGAGGCGGGGACGGTCAAGGAAGGGCGTTTCTCCACCGCCGCCGAGGCCGAATTCCAGCATCGCCGGGCCCTGCAGCGCCTGCTGTTGCAGCAATTGGCCGAACCGGCCAAGTTCCTGCGCGGCAAGCTGCCGGGGCTGACTGAGCTGGGCCTGCTGTACCGTGAACTGGGCCGGGTCGATGCCCTGGTGGAGGACATCCTCCTGGCCAGCCTCGACAGCTGCATCCTCGATGGCGAAGCCACGCTGCCTCGCGATGGCGCGGGCCTGGCGTCCCTGGCCGAGCGCAAGCGCGGCGCCTGGACCGAGCACGCCGAGCGTCTGGCGCGCCTGACCCTGGAGATTCTCAAGCTCTGGCACGGCCTGCAAAAACGCTTCAAGGGCAAGATCGACCTGGCCCAGGCGGTGGCCCTCAACGACATCAAGTCGCAGTTGGCGAATCTGGTGTACCCGGGCTTTGTCCGGGAAACCCCGGCCCTGTGGCTCAAGGAACTGCCGCGCTACCTCAAGGCGGTGGAACTGCGTTTCGAGAAGCTCGGCAGCCAGCTGCAGAAGGATCGGGTCTGGAGCACCGAACTGGCGGGCCTGTGGAGCCAGTACCAGACCCGGGCGCAGAAGCATGCCCAGGAAGGCAAGCGCGACCCGCAACTGGAGCTGTATCGCTGGTGGCTGGAGGAATACCGGGTGTCCTTGTTTGCCCAGCAATTGGGGACCAAGGTGCCGATTTCCGACAAGCGCCTGAACAAGCAGTGGAGCCAGGTCGAAGCCTGAGCCCCTGCAGGCGCCGGCTCCCCAGCTAAGGTGTCTGCGTGGGCAGCGCAAGGCGCCAAGGCCCCTTCGCCGGCAAGCCGGCGCCCACCGGGCACACTGCAATTGCGGCGAAATGCCGGTGTTTATGGCAAACTCCGCCGTCATAAATACCGGCCCTGTTGTTCTGTACCCCAGGCAAACGGGCGGATCGGAATAAAGCGATGCCAGGAAGGCTCCCACCAGCGGGGCAGTCCGTTTATGGTTTGGCACGGCGGTGCCAAGACCTTCTGCCTCATCACACTAGAGGAACGACCGTGCATAACGTCGTCATCAGCGGCACCGGCCTGTTTACCCCGGCCAACAGCATTTCCAACGAAGAGCTGGTGGAATCTTTCAATGCCTACGTCCACCAGTTCAACAGCGACAACGCCGCGGCCATCGAGCGGGGCGAGGTGCAGGCCCTGACCGAATCCAACGCCGCTTTCATTGAAAAGGCCTCGGGGATCAAAAGTCGCTTCGTCATGGACAAGGACGGCATCCTCGACCCGCAACGCATGGCCCCGCGCCTGCCGGAACGTTCCAACGACGAATGGTCGGTGCTTTGCCAGATGGCGGTCGCCGCCGCCGAACAGGCCCTGCAACGGGCCGGCAAGACCGCCGCCGACATCGACGGGGTGATCGTTGCCTGTTCCAACCTGCAGCGTGCCTATCCGGCCATCGCCATCGAAGTCCAGGCCGCCCTGGGCATCCAGGGCTTCGGCTTTGACATGAACGTGGCCTGTTCTTCGGCGACCTTCGGCATCCAGGCTGCCTGCAACAGCGTGCAACTGGGTCAGGCCCGGGCCATCCTGATGGTCAACCCGGAAGTCTGCACCGGACACCTGAACTTCCGTGACCGCGACAGCCACTTCATCTTCGGCGACGCCGCCACCGCGGTGATCATCGAGCGGGCCGACCTCGCCACCTCGGCCCAGCAGTTCGAGATCGTCAGCACCAAGTTGCTGACCCAGTTCTCCAACAACATCCGCAACAACTTCGGTTTCCTCAACCGCGCGGCGGAAGAGGGCATAGGTGCCCGGGACAAGCTGTTCGTCCAGGAAGGCCGCAAGGTGTTCCGTGACGTTTGCCCGATGGTGGCCGAACTGATCGCGGCCCACCTGGAAGAAAACCAGCTCAATGTCGGCGACGTGAAGCGCTTCTGGCTGCACCAGGCCAACCTGAGCATGAACCACCTGATCGTCAAGAAACTCCTGGGCCGTGAAGCCACGGTGGAAGAGGCCCCGGTGATTCTCGACACTTACGCCAACACCAGTTCGGCCGGCTCGGTGATTGCCTTCCACAAGTACCAGGACGACCTGGCCAGCGGCTCCCTGGCCGTGCTCAGTTCCTTCGGCGCCGGCTACTCCATCGGCAGCGTACTGCTGCGCAAGCGTTGATCTAGGCTGATGTGGGTGTGGCGCAGGGCCGGGTTGGCGCGTCACACCCTCTCAAACCTGCATGATTGAACGAGGCACGAATGGCTGCTGCTGATGACACGCAACTGCTAGAGCGCCTTTTGGCGGGTGAGCAAAAGGCATACAAGGAACTGGTCAGTACCTACCAGAGCGCTATGCGCGCGGTGGCTTACGCCATTGTCGGCAACCGCCATGCCGATGAAGTGGTACAGGACGCCTGGTTGTCGGTGGTGCGCAATCTGTCAGGGTTTCAGGGGCGTTCCAGCCTCAAGACCTGGCTGCTGACCATCACGTCCAACGCGGCCAAGGGCCGTTACAAACAGAATCGCCGGGAAGTCCTGCTGGATGACTTGCCCGCCCCCCACGGCACCGTGGGCGATGAGCGTTTCTCTTCCAGCGATGGCCACTGGCTGGTGGCGCCCTTCGCCTGGCACGAAGACACCCCGGAGGCCCTGCTGACCGAGTCCGAGCTGCGAGACTGTCTGGAGCACACCCTGCTCAGCCTCTCGGAACTGCAAAGCAGCGTCCTGCTGTTGCGCGAACGCCAGGGTTTGGAACTGGAAGAAATCTGTAATCTTTTGGGGCTCACGCTCTCCAATGTACGGGTGCTGTTGCACCGGGCGCGTTTGAAAGTCTTCGCCACCGTGGAGCATTTTGAGGAAACCGGCCAATGCTGACCTGTAAGGAACAAGTGGCACGTTCCAGCGACTACCTGGACGGCCAGCTGAGTTTTCGCGAGCGCCTGATGGTTCGCCATCATCTGCTGTTCTGCCCCAATTGCCGGCGTTTCATTCGTCAGATGCGCCTGCTCCAGGCCACGTTGCGGGTGCTTCCCGAACCGCCTCTGGAAGGTCTGGACGAACTGGCCGAACGCCTGGCTGCCGAGCACAAGCGCGACCTCTGACCTTTGCCCCCATGCGGATGCCGCCGTGCATCCGCATCTGTCATCAATCGGTCATCCGATCGAAGGTGACAGCTCTGTAATGTCCCCCCATTCCCCCGCAAACCCTGGCGAAAGCGCTCTAGCACGGGCTTTTGGCCTTATTGCATTTCGAAGTAAAAAAGTTCCCCTGTAATTAAATCTTTATCTATCAGCAACCCGGCTGAAATAACCCATCGCCAAGATTCCCACCCAACACCAGCGGGCCAACCCCGCGTGTTTTCCAACGCTACAGACCACCAATTAGGGGAACTCTTCGATGATCCGTAAGCACTTCGCCGGTTTTGCCGCCAGCGCCCTGGCCCTGGCAGTAACCGCCCAGGCTTTCGCTGGCACCGTCACCACCGACGGCGCCGATATCGTAGTCAAAACCAAGGGCGGCCTTGAGGTTGCTACCACCGACTCCGCGTTCAGCTTCAAGCTGGGCGGTCGTCTGCAAGCCGACTATGGCCGTTTCGACGGGTTCTACACCAAGAATGGTGATACCGGCGACGGCGCCTACTTCCGCCGCGCCTATCTGGAATTGGGCGGCACCGCCTACAAGGATTGGAAATACCAGATCAGCTACGACTTCTCCCACAACTCCGGCACCGCCGATGACGGTTACTTCGACGAGGCGTCCATCTCTTATGTGGGCTTCAAGCCGGTGACCATTCGCGCCGGTCGTTTCGACGCCGACTTTGGTCTGGAGAAGGCCACCAGCTCCAAGTGGGTTACCTCCATGGAGCGTAACGCCGCCTATGAGCTGGCCGACTGGATCAACTCCCACGAGAACGGCATGGGGCTGCAGGTCAGCTCGGTGGTGGCCGACATGGCTTACCTGTCCGGCAGCGTCTCGGCCAAGGATATCAACGACAGCGATGGCGACAGCGTCAAGCAGCTCAACGCCCGTGCCGTGTTTGCACCGCTGCATGAAACCGGCAACGTCCTGCACTTCGGCCTGGACTTCGCCAGCCGCGATCTGGGCGATACCGCCTTCGACTCGCGGATTCGTCCTCGCCTGGGCGTGCGTGGCATCGCCACCAACGGCGGCAACGATGCCGGCGCCAACGGCAACCGCGCTACCTTCGGCGGTGGTGTCGGCCTGAACGCCTCGAACCTGACGACAGCAGGCGCTTATGACAATGACCGAGTGTTCGGCGGCGAGTTCGCCTTCGCCAGTGGCCCGTTCTCGGCCCAGGCGGAATACCTGACTCGCAAGCTCAAAGCCGACAGCAACGCTTACAAGGACGTCAAGGCCAACGGTTTCTACGGCCAACTGGCCTACACCCTGACCGGCGAATCCCGGGTCTACAAACTCGATGGCGCCAAGTTCGACACCATCAAGCCGGAAAACAAGCAGTACGGTGCCTGGGAAGTGTTCTACCGCTACGACAACATCAAGGTTGATGACAAGAACATCGTCGCCGCCACCGCTACCCGTGAGGTTGGCGATGCCAAGGCCAACATGAACACCATCGGGGTCAACTGGTACGCCAACGAGGCGATCAAGGTGTCCGCCAACTACATCAAGGTCAGCACCGACAAGATCAGCAACAGCGTTGGCGATGACAGTGGCGACGCCCTGGTGGCTCGCGTGCAGTACGTGTTCTAAGGCTGTTGCAACATCCAGGTAGAGCTCTTTCTCATCCGTTATAGCTCCTCTCGTTTTGACCCCGCTGCGGCGGGGTTTTTTTTTGCCCGAATACGGCAATACGCTGTTTTTGGAGTGAAGGTCATAGCGATCGAAAGACGCTAGTTAGCCCCTTGGCAGGCGTCAAATTTAAAAAATAAATAGCCTCTGGATGGTTCCCGTCGAGTTTATTTTCGCTGTTGAAATCCGCCATCAATCGCTCTCGCTACAGCCGTTGGCGAAAGTGCTCATGGGCCAGTCGATACGGGGCAATGGTGGATGAGGCGAGGGCGTCGATACGGTTTTTTTTCTGGATTGATTTTTTTTCTTAAAAAATATTACGATTTTTTAGAATGAAATTAGTGCGGTTGACAGCCTCGGAATGGCTATGGAAGTATCAAAGAAGATTGCAGGTAAACGTTTGTAAAGTTACCTGGAAGATACAGTTCTACACGGAGTTTTGTAGGGCTGGTCAGGCTGATTGTTGTCAGGGAAGTTAGAGCTTTAACCGATTGTTAATACGCTGGTGGCCGGCGCTGAGTTGTTTGGTCATGCCCCGGCCCGATAAGCCCTTCAAGGAAGTGAAGGGTGGGGCAGAGTAATTAAGTACCCCTGTACCGGGGGTCGCAAGGGATTGCTGACATGACGAAAGTTGAACTTTACGACCCGACACTTCGGGACGGTAATCATGCGCTCGGGCACCGACTTGGCCTGGAGGACATCAGTGCCTATTGCCGCGCCGTGGATGCCTGTGGGCTCTATTGCGTGGAGGTCGGTCATGGCAACGGCCTGGGGGCTTCGTCCCTGCAGTTGGGGCTGGCTCCCCACAGTGATGAAGCGATGCTGAGCACCGCTCGGGAAGCCTTGCAGCAGACCCGCCTGGGGATTCATGCGATTCCCGGGTTCGCCAGGATCGATCATCTGCACATGGCCATCGAGCAGGGTGTGGATGTGCTGCGCATCGCCTGCCATTGCACCGAGGCCGATATCACCGCGCGCTACATCGACTTCGTCAAGTCACGGGGCGCCGAGGCCCAGGGCGTGCTGATGATGACCCACATGGCCAGTGCCCGGACCCTGCTGGAGCAGGCCCGACTGCAGGTCAGCTACGGCGCCGATGCCATTGTGCTGATGGATTCCGCCGGGGCCTACATGGAGCAGGACGCCTTTGAAAAGGTTTCGCTGCTGGCCCAGGAGTTGCCGGTGCCCATAGGTTTTCACGGGCATAACAACCTGGGGCTGGCGGTGGCCAACAGCCTGAGCGCGGTCAGGGCCGGAGCCCGGTTGCTCGACGGCACCATCAATGGCCTCGGCGCCGGCGCCGGCAATACCCCCCTGGAAGTGTTGTGCGCGGCGCTGATGAAGCTCGGTCTGGTGGACGAGGCTCGGGCCTTTGCCATGATCGTCGCCTCTGAGCAGAGCACGGACCGGATCAAGAGCGCGCAGCCCCATATCAGTGCCATGAACATTGTCAGCGGTTTGTACGGGGTGTTCTCGGGGTTTGAAAAGCCGGTGTTGAAGGCCGCACACCAACATGGTGTCGCGGCGCTGGATATATATCGCGTGCTGGGCAAAAGAAAAGTAGTGGCAGGTCAGGAAGACCTGATTATTGAAGTTGCGATGAATCTGGCCAAGGCGCTGTGAATTCAACTGACTTCCCATAAGCAAGGAGAGCGCTTTATGGTACTTAGAGTCGCGATATTAGGCAGCGGTAATATTGGCTGTGATCTTCTGTTGAAGGTCATGCGCAGTTCTTATTTGCGCTGTGATTATTTTATTGGGCGCAATCAACAGTCGGCGGGGCTGGACTATGCCGCAAAACTGGGAGTGCGTTGTGATCATCGCGGTATTGATAAGTTAGTTGAACATCTGGATGAAGTTGATGTGGTGTTCGATGCCAGCAGTGCCCAGGCCCATGTGCAACATGCCCAGGTGTTGGAGGGGCAGGGCAAGTTGCTGATCAACCTGACTCCGGCCGATACCGGCGTCTGGTGTGTGCCCACGATCAATTCAAGCACGTTGCGGGATGTAGAGAACCTCAACATGGTCACCTGCGGTGGCCAGGCCTCTCTGCCGATCGTGCACGCGCTGCGGCGCACCGGTCAGCACCTGGACTACGTGGAGGCGGTGTCGTCGATTTCCGCCCGCAGTGCCGGCGCCGCAACCCGGCTGAATGTGAACGAGTACCTGTGCACCACGGAGAAGGCCCTCAAGCATTTCTCCGGCGCCCCGAGCGTCAAGTCGATCCTCAACATCAATCCGGCCGATCCGCCGGTGGACATGCAGACCACGGTCTTCGCCCTGATAGACAAACCGGACATGGCCGAGCTGCGGCACAGTGTCCGCGTGATGCTCGATCAGGTGCGCCAGTACATGCCCGGCTACTCGCTGATCATGGAACCCAGCCTGATCGACGGCAAAGTGGTGACCATGGTCCGGGCCAGGGGGGCAGGGGACTACTTGCCGGCCTATGCGGGCAACCTGGACATCATCACCAGTGCGGCAGTCCGGGCCGCCGAAGATCGTTGCCGGAACTGAACCCAGGACGGGTTCGAGGTTTATCTCAGGAGAGTGTCGACATGACCAGGGTATATGGAACCTACGGGCCGAAGCTCAAGCGCCTGCCCGAGTGGGTCAAGCGCGTGACCGACTTTGTCTACGAGAAGTTGGGCCGGCGGCAGCATTTCTACAGCGGTGAAAGCGCCTTCGCCCAGGAGCGCGGAGCGGAGTTCGCCCGGCGTCTGGCCCAGGGCGAGAGCCTGTACCTGCTAGGGGTCGGTCCCTTCGGGCACAACACCGGCGTGGCCCTGATCAAGGTCAGCGCCAAGGATGGCATCCACATCATTGCCAACAACGAGGAGGAGCGCTTCAGCGCAGAAAAACACTCCAACAAGTTTCCCCAGCACAGCCTGGCAGAGATCCGCCTGATCATGGCCAGCCGCAACATCAGCGCGCAGGACATCTTCTGCATTCTTGGCAGTTGGGACTACATCCGCGCCCTGGGCTTTGACCTGAAGATCATCTTCGAGCACGCCCCCAGCAGCCTGACCCTGCTCAACCCGCGGCACGACCCGAACTTCAACCTCAGCCACCTGGTCAAGGGCCTGGGGGCGCCCAAGCGAATCTCCCAGAGCCTGGGCCTGGAAACCACCCAGCCGCTGATCGGCATGCATCACCACAACAACCATGCCTACCTGGCCTATGCCCTGTCGCCGTTCGCCCGGGAGCCTGAGCCGGTGATCCTCACCGTGCTCGACGGCACTGGCGACAACGGTGCCATCTCGTTGTACGAAGTCCGCGACGGCCAGGTCATCTGTCACCGGCAAAACCAGAGCACCATCGACTCCCTGGGCTACCTGTACGGCTACATCAGCTCGACCCAGGGCGGCTGGAGTTTCCTCAGCTCCGAAGGGCGCTACATGGGCGCCGCAGCCTGGGGCAATGCCAGCCGCCTGACCAACCCCTATTACAAGCGCCTGCGGCAGATCCTGTACTTCGCCGAGGAAGGCAACATCCACGTCAACCGGACCATGGTCAACTGGCACATCAAGAGCCACACCGAGCCCTATGGCCAGCCGCTGATCGACATCCTCGGCGCGCCCATCGCTCCGGGGGACATGTGGAACCCGGACAGCGTGCTCAGCGTCGACGACATCGAGCATTCGGACATCACCCAGGATCGGGTCGACAAGGCCCAGGCCCTGCAACTGGTGTTCGAGGACGCGCTGTTCCATATCGTCGATCACCTGATCCGCAAGACCTGTGCCCACAAGCTGGTGCTCACCGGCGGCACGGCGCTCAATTGCATTGCCAACATGCATCTGGTGCAGCACTTCAATCGCGACTACTTCCAGCGCTACCTGGGCCAGGACCAGTGCCTGAAGATCTGGGTGCCGCCGATCCCCAGCGACTGCGGTGTGGCCCTGGGCGCGGCGATACAGTTCGCCATGCGCAATGGCGCCGACGCGCGCAACGATTTCGCCAGCCCGTACCTGTGTGGCCTGGCACCGTCCACGGCGCAGATCCAGCGCGCAGTGATCGAGGAGCAGGGAGTCGAAGCCCGCAAGATCGGCTCTCTGAACCAGGCCGATTCCCTGACCGAGGTGGCGCGCTTCATGGCCAGCCTGGTGTGCAACAACGCCGTGATCGGGGTGTTCCAGGGGCCGGCGGAAACCGGTCCGCGGGCCTTGGGCAATCGCAGCATCCTGGCCAATCCGTGCAATCCCAACACCCTGGAACTGCTCAACTCGAAAGTGAAGTTCCGGGAGAAGATCCGGCCGCTGGCGCCCATGGTCACCCTGGAAGAAGCCCATCGGCTGTTCGAGCTCGATGAAGGGGCCAAGACCGACGACTACTCGGCCTACAACTACATGGTGCTCACCGCCCGGGCGCGCCCCGAGGCCCGCAGCCGGGTTCCGGCGGTGGTCCATGTGGACGGCACCAGTCGCCTGCAGATCGTGCGCCAGTCCCTCAACCCGCTGATCCACGCCTACCTCAAGCAGATGGGGAAACACTGCGGGGTCGAGGCCTCGGTGAACACTTCGCTGAACGTCGGCAGCCCGATCGCCCAGACCCCGGCCCATGCCCTGCAGACCCTCAAGCGGGCCAAGGGCATGGACGCGCTGATCATGGTCGGCGCCAGTGGCGACATCTTCGCGGTGTGGAAAACCGACAGCGACTTCAAGCGGCGGCTAGCGGTGTTCGAAGCCCAGGCCCTCGACGTCATGCCTACCTGACAGGCACCTATTCACTCGAATTCCGGAGAGCATCATGACCGACAACACTCAGCCTCAGGCCACCAACAAGTACCGCAACAACCTCAAGGCCTTCGATTACGGCAACCAGTTCTGGGACGAATCCGAACGCAACGGCTTGGCGGGCATCGTCGCCAACCTGGTGGGGGACGGCAGCCTGGAAACCGCTGATGGCCATCGTTTCATCAACGTCAGTTGCTGTTCCTACCTGGACCTGGATTCCCATCCGAGCATTGTCCAGGGCGCCATCGACGCCTTGCATCGCTACGGCGTGCTGGATCACTGCATTTCCCGGATTCGCATCCAGATTCCGGCGCTGCTGGAGCTGGAGGCGTCGCTCTCGCAGCTGTTCGAGGCCAAGGTGATTACCGCTATTTCCGCCGGCGCGGCCACGGCGGGCATCCTCCCGCTGCTGGCGTCCGGGCACCTGACCCAGGGCGTGCGCCCGGTGATGGCCTTCGACAAGTTCGCGCACTTTTCCATGAGCCTGTACAAGCCGGTGTGCGGCGATGAGACCGAGGTGTTCACCATCGGCCACAACGACATGAACGCCCTGGAAGACCTGTGCCGCAAGTACCGCAAGGTCGCCTATGTCGCCGACGGCACCTACAGCATGGGCGGCCACGCGGCCCTCGGGGACTTGCTGACCCTGCAGGAAAAGTACGGCCTGTTCCTCTACCTGGACGATTCACACTCGCTGTCCATAGTCGGTCGCCACGGCGAGGGCTATGTGCGCTCGCACATCGATCAGGTCAATGAAAACACCATCATCGTCGCCACCCTGAACAAGGCGTTCGGCACCAGTGGCGCAGCCATCATGTTCGGCCCCAAGGGCAAGCAGGTGGAGGACATCCTGACCCGTTTCGGCGGGCCGATGGCCTGGTCGCAGCCGATGAACACCGCGGCCATCGGCGCCTCCCTGGCGTCTGCCGAGCTGCATCGCGGCCCGGAGCTGGCGCTGCGGCAGAACGCCCTGTCGCGCAACATCCAGCTGTTCGACGAGTTCATCCGCACCGAGCAGGCCGGCAATGCCTTTCCGATCCGCCTGGTGCAGTTGCCCAACGACCAGGTGATCCGCAGCGGTCGGCTGCTGTTCGAAAACGGCTTCTATGTGTCGCCGGTGTTCTTCCCCATCGTGGCCAAGGACAACGCCGGGCTGCGGGTCATGTTGCGCTCCACCATCAGCGAGGAGCAGGTGCTGTCCATGTGCGAACTGCTGCGTGGCTGCATCGAGTCCTGAACCCATCCATTGCTGCGAGTGTCCGGTTATGCAAACCCGTGGTTATTCAGTTGCCCCCATTCCCCGGTTGCCCCGTTCGATCCTCTACACCCCGGCCTTCAACCTCGAACGGCTGCAAGGCGCTCGGGAGGCGGGGGCCGATGTCTGTCTGATCGATCTGGAAGACTCGGTGCCCCCAGCCAGGAAAGCCCTGGCCCGGGAGCATTGTCTGCAATTGCTCAAGGCTCCGGCGTCGGCGTCCCGGGTGGCGGTGCGGATCAACGAACTGCGCTCGCCCCAAGGCCTGCTGGACCTTGAGGCCTTCATCCGCCATGGCCTGGCGCCGGACATCGTGATGCTGACCATGGTCCGCGATGCCTGCGAACTGGAGATCGTGCGTGCCCAGCTCAGCGAGCTGCAGCACCCGGTGGAGCTGTACGTCACCGTGGAGACCCTGGAGGCCATCGATGCCATCGACCCGATTGCCAGCCAGTGCTCGGGGCTGGTGTTCGGCTCGGCGGACTTTGCGGCCGAGCTGGGGGTGGAAATCGGTTGGGAAAACATGCTCTACGCCCGCCAGCGCATCGCCAACGCAGCGGCGCGCTACGACATCGCCGCCATCGACACCGCCTGCTATCACCTGGACGACCCGCAGCTGCTGCTGCAGGAAAGCCGGGCGGTCAAGGCCCTGGGATTCCATGGCAAGGCCATCGTCCACCCGCGCCAGCTGGCCACGGTCATGGAGGTGTTCAGCCCCAGCCCCGGCGAGCTGGAACGGGCCCGGGAGATCCTGCGTCGGGCGGAGCACAGCCAGGGCGAAATCTTCACCCTGGATGGCGACATGATCGGTCCTCCATTCATCAAGAAGGCCCGCAAGCTGCTGAACAATTTTACCCAGGAGCCACATCCATGATCGCGACCCTGCAACGGCTGGACAACGGTGAGTACCTGGAGTCGCCGGGGATGTTCTTCGAGGACTTCAAGCCCGGCGACGTGATTCGTCACTGGCCCGGGCGCACCGTGCTGGAAACCGACAACACCTGGCTGACCCTGCTGTCGATGAACCATCACCCGCTGCACTTCGACCAGGAGTACGCCAAGGACACGGAGTTCGGCAAGGTCCTGGTCAACAGCGTGGTGACCTTCGCCATCATCAATGGCATGTCGGTGCAGACCATGAGCTTTCGCACCCTGGCCAACCTGGGCTGGGATCAGGTGCGGCTGTCGGCCCCGGTGTTCATCGGCGACACCCTCTACGCCAAGTCGAAGGTCCTGGCCATCCGCCCCAGCCGTTCACGGCCGGGGCAGGGGATCGCCACCATCGAGACCGAAGGCTTCAAGGCCGATGGCAGTGTGGTGCTCAGTTACCAGCGTTCATTCCTGGTGCCCCGGCGCGAGCCCCTGGCCCTGCCCGCGGTCGAACAGGAGGTGCCATGAATTTTCTCAGCCTCGATCGCCAGGCCATGGCTCGGGCACTGTCCATGGGCGAGGCCATCGAGGCCCTGCGCCAGGCCCTGGCACCGGCCATGGCGGACGGTGTGCAAGTGCCGCCGCGAACCATCATGACCCTGGGCGACAGTGCCGAGAGCAACCAAGTGCTGGTAATGCCGGCGGCCCTGCCCTTGGCCCAGGCGGTGGCGGTCAAGGTTTCGACCATCACCCCGGACAACCCCCGCCACGGTCGGCCGCTGATCCATGCCCTGGTGATCCTGCTCAGCAGCCAGACCGGGGAAATCCTGGCGCTGATGGAAGGCGCCCATCTGACGGCCCTGCGCACCGGGGCCATGGCCGGGCTGGCCACCGACCTGCTGGCGCGGCCCGCATCCCGGGTGCTGACGGTGATCGGTGCCGGGGTCCAGGCCCGCAGCCAGATCGAGGCGGTCTGTGCGGTGCGCCCCATCGAACAGCTGTTGCTGCATTCCAGGAGCCTGGACAAGGCCCGGGCCCTGGCGGCCTGGGTCAGCGATCGTGGGTTGTGCCCCCAGGTCATGGTGACCGACAGCGTGGCCCGGGCGGTGTGCATGGCGGACGTGATCTGCACGGCCACTTCCACTGCCAGCGCCGAGCCGCTGGTGCGGGCGGCGGATGTGCGCCCCGGGACCCACATCAATGCCATCGGCGGGGTCGATGAAATGGCCTGCGAGATCGATCCGCTGCTGCTGGGACAGGCGGCGGTGTACGTCGAGGAGCGCGATGCCGCTCTGCGTGAGGCCGGCGAGCTGATTCAAAGCCTGCGCCTGGGGGTGCTGATGCCCGGGGATGTGCAGGAAATCGCCAGCCTGCTGGGCGGCTCCGTCGTCCCGCGAGGCACCGCCAGCAGCCTGTTCAAGTCAGTGGGCACGGCGATTCAGGATGTGGCGGTGGCGGCAGCCCTGCTGCGCTCGGCACGTACCAAGGGGCTGGGCACACGCGTCAGCCTCTGAAACCACAGTGCCTGGGGCCCAGGCATGACAAGGATGAATACATGGCAGAACAACGATTGTCCGGCAAGAACGCGCTGATCACCGGCGCCAGTCATGGCATTGGCCAGGCCATCGCCCTGGCCATGGCGCGAGAAGGGGCCAATGTGGCGTTTACCTATCAGCGCGATGAGGCCGCCGCGACCCAGGTGCTGGGTCAACTGCAAGAGTTGGGGGTGAAGTGCCAGGCCTTCCAGGTGGATGCGGGGGAGGCCAGTGCCGCGCCGCAACTGGCCGGTCGAGTCCTTGCCGGGTTCGATGAGCTGCATGTGCTGGTCAACAATGTCGGCATCACCACACGCACGGGGTTTCTCGAAACCAGCGTCGAGGACTACCACAAGGTGATGAATGCCAACCTGCGGTTTCCGTTCTTTCTGACCCAGGCGGTGATCGCCCACATGCTCGAACGGCGGATCGCCGGCAGTGTGATCAACGTGTCTTCCATCAGTGCCTTCAAGGCCATCAGCCAGATGGCCCACTACCAGTCATCCAAGGCCGGGCTGTCGATGCTGTCCAAGAGCCTGGCCTACGAGTTCGCTGCCCAGGGCATCCGGGTCAATACCCTGTCACCCGGACTGACCGCCACCCAGGGCAACCGCAACCAGTGGCACAACGATCCGCAGTTGTGGCGCGAACGGGGCAAGGACATTCCCATGGGCCGTGCCGGCACGCCCCAGGATCACGCCGGCGCGGCGGTGTTTCTGGCCAGTGACGAAGCCGCCTGGGTGACCGGTGCCGACATCGTGATCGATGGCGGCGAAGCGACCCTCTGATCATTCCCACCGAGGGCTTGCCCCTCATTTGCATCAGGAAGCGCGATCCATGAATTTTGAAGAGCTCAATCGCCCGTTGTTCGATGTGTTTGGCCAGCGCAATCCGCAGTTGATCAAGCCCCAGGGATACAAGGCGACCCCCTTTCCCCTGGCCCTGTTTCCCGCCACTGCCTTTCAGGCGGTGGCCGCCGACCTGCGCCTGATCCTGGCGGCGCAGTCGCGGATGCTGGCCCATTTGCTGACCCTGCACAGCCGCGAGCACATCCTCGAATTGTTCAATGTGCCGGTTCAGGTCCGCGACCTGGTGGATTGGTCGCTGCTGGAAAAGGGCGGGCGGCTGATTGGCCGTGCGGACGTTCTGCTGAGCGAGGATGGCCAGTACCAACTGTGCGAACTGAATATCGGCCCGGCCATCGAAGGCCCGCAGTTGCACGAATTCTGCTCGCGTTTTCTGGAGTCGCGAGGGGTGCAGCTCAGTGGCTTCGAACACGGGCAATCGCCCTATGTCGATCTGGCGCGGCTGATCCAGCGCCTGTGCAAGGAGCAGCGGCGCAGTCGGGTGGTGCTCCTGGATCTTCAAGCCTATGACCACTGGGCAGGCGCTTCGGCCTACCAGCCGTTGTTGCGCCATGTGCGTCAGGCCTGTGCGGATCTGGAAGTGGTGCTGATCAAGGAGCATCAGTACCAGGCGCAGTGGTTGAGCGCCGAAGAGGGCGCGCGAACCCTGGTCTATCGCCTGTTCCTGGAGGAGGAGATCGTCGATGGCGGCGATCTGGTGCGGCGTATCTGCGATTCGGGCGCCTTGCTGCTCAACACCTTTGAAAACTACGTGAGCGGCTGCAAGTCATGGTTCTCGCTGTTTCATGAGCCGGCGCTGCGGGCGGTGCTGGACGCTGAACAGCGCGCCGCCATCGATCGCCGGATACCCATGACGGTGCGGGTCAGTGCGCAAAACCTTGAGGGTTTGCTGCAGCGGCGCCAAGAACTGGTGTTCAAACCCTGCAACTCCACCGGTGGCAAGGGGGTGATCCTCGGTGAGGAAGCCACTGACGAACTGATCCGCGCCTGCGTCGGTCCAAGACCCGGTGAATGGATTGCCCAGGCCACCATCCGCCAGCGCTCCTATGCTTTGCCTCAGGCCTTCTGGAACCAGCCGGTGGAGCAGTTCGTGGTGTTTGGCCTGTACTACATCAATCAGCAGATGTCGGGCCTGTATTTGCGCTGCAACGGTCGCTCCAGGGCGGTCAATGTGCTGTCCGGCGGCATGCCGGGCTGGGCGCTGCCGATCACCGACCAGGAGCACCGACTGCTGCTGGCGCAACTCAAGACCCAGGAGCCTGAACCGTGCCCTCTAGCGCAATGAACCAGGGCCGGGGAGGACAGGCTCCCCCTGGCGGGAGAAGTGGGCCGGCCCATGATTGAAAGAACCTTCAGCTGGGCGCGCTACGCCACCCTGCCCAGGGAGATCCATGTGGTGCTGTTCGGCACCCTGTTGACCCGTAGCGCGTTCTTCATGATCTGGCCGTTCCTGGCGATCTTCCTGTACCAGGACTATCACCTGGGAGCGACCTTGATCGGCACCCTGCTGGCGGTGGCCATGGTCGGCGGCGCACTGAGCAGTATCTACACCGGCTGGCTCTCGGACCGCTTCGGACGCCGGCGCCTGATTCTGGCGGGCGCCTTGTTGAGCGCGCTGTCGTTCTTGCTGTTCATCGAGGCCGGCTCGGTGTTCTGGTTCGGCGTGGCAGTGGCGGGGGTGAGCATCGGCTGTTCGCTGCTGGAGTCGACCTGCAAAGTGCTGATCGGCGATTACGTGGAGGACCTGCAGTCCCGGGAGCTGGCACTGTATGCCAACTATTTTCTGGTGAACGTCGGCGGCTCCATCGGGCCGTTGATCGGCATGTTGCTGCTGTCCAGCGTGCGCTCCCTGGTGTTCGCCGCCTGCGCCCTGGTGTACACGGTGTTCGGCCTGCTGCTGTGGCGTCTGCTGCGGGACAAGGAGGCCCGAGTGCAGCGACATGCCAGCGCTCCGACCCCCAACTTCCTGGTGGCCTTCGGTGCGGTGCTCAAGCATCGGCGATTTACCCTGCTGATGCTGTGCAACACCGTGGCGGCCTTTGTCTATGCCTCGTTCGACTCGACCCTGCCGCAGTACCTGGCGCGTAGCGAAGTGCAGGACCCGGTGACCCTGCTGGTGATCCTGATCACCCTCAACTCGCTGATTGTGGTCTTTACTCAGTTTCCTCTGTTGCGCTTGCTGGAGGTTTATTCCACTCGCTGCCGGCTGTTCTGGGGCATGGCCCTGATGCTAGCCTCACAGCTGGTGTTCGCCGGCTCGCCGGTGACGCTGTTCTGGGGGCTGGCGCTGGCCACGCTGCTGTTGAGCGTGGGCGAGTTGATCGTGTTCCCGATCTTCAGCATCGAGGTTGACCGGCTGGCTCAGGAGAGTCTGCGCGGCACCTATTTCGGGGTCTCCAGCCTTTATCGAGTGGGCATTGCGCTGTCGCCGATCTACGGCGGCGCCATGCTCGACCTGGTGGGGGGGCAATGGATGTTCATAGGACTGGCCGCGCTGTGCGGGCTGGTCATGGTGGTACAAAACTACGCCGTCAGGTAAAGGGCAGGGTTGCCGCCTGAGGTTCGAAATCTTCAAGGATGAGGTGTATCCGACATGTCTGTAATGCGCATTCTGGACCAACGTTTCGCGGCCGCCCTCAACGGCCTGGGCGCCACTGACAGTCCGCCGGTGATTCAACTGGCCAGCCGTCCCGAGTTTGGCGACTTCCAGATGAGTGGAGTGATGGCCGCGGCCAAGAAACTGGGCCTGGCGCCGCGCGAGCTGGCCCTGCAACTGGTGGAACGGGTGGATCTGCGGGGCATCGCCGAGCACCTGCAGATCGCCGGGCCGGGCTTTATCAATATTTCCCTCAGCAAGGACTTCCTGCGTGAACGCCTGGAGCATGCGCTGCTGACCCGCAACCTGGGGGTCGAGCCGCAGCCGGCCAAGCGGGTGATGGTGGAGTACGCTTCGGTCAACCTGGCCAAGGAAATGCACGTCGGGCACCTGCGCGGCAGCATCATTGGCGACGCCCTGGCGCGGATCAATCTGTTCATGGGCCAGGACGTGATCCTGCAGAGTCATGTCGGCGACTGGGGCACTCAGTTCGGCATGCTCCTGGCCTATATGAAAGAGGCCACCGATACCCGCCAGCAGGACTACGAACTGCGGGACCTGAACCGCTTCTACCAACAGGCCAAGCGGCGCTTCGATGAATCGGAGGATTTTGCCCGCCGTGCCCGGGATTATGTGGTCCGGCTGCAACAGGGAGACGCCGAGGTGCTGCGCATGTGGCACACCTTTGTCGAGGTGTCGCTGTCCCACTCCCTGGATATCTTCCAGCGCCTGGGCCTGTTGCTCAAACAGTCGGACATCCGTGGCGAGAGTTTCTACAACGATGACCTGCAGCCCCTGGTCCAGGCCCTGCAGGACAAGGGCCTGCTGACCGAAAGCCAGGGGGCCAGGGTGGTGATGCTGGCGGAGTACGCCAACAAGGAGGGCCAGGAGGCGGCCTTTATCGTGCAGAAGCAGGGCGGTGGCTTTCTCTATGCCACCACGGACCTGGCGGCGATCCGTTTTCGCATTCGCCAGCTCAAGCTCGACCGCTGCCTGTATGTGGTGGATGTGCGTCAGTCCCTGCATTTCCAGCAGTTGTTCCTGGTGGCGCGCAAGGCCGGCTTCCTGCCGCCCCAGGCGGATTTCGAGCATGTCAGCCATGGCACGATCAAGGGCGCCGATGGCAAGCCGTTGAAGACCAAGTCCGGCGAGTCGGTCAAGCTCGATGCGTTGCTGACCGAGGCGGTGGAGCGGGCCGAGGTGCTGATCGCCGCGAAGAACAACGGGCTGGACCCCGAGGCCCGTCGACACGTGGCCCGGGTGGTGGGCATCGGCGCGCTGAAGTACGCCGACCTGTCCCGTCATCGCAACACCGACTACGTGTTCGACTGGGACGCGATGCTGTCCTTCGAGGGCAATACCGCGCCTTACCTGCAATACGCCTACACCCGGGCCAACCGCGTGCTGACCCGGGCCGGGAGCGTCAAGGAGCAAGGCCTGCAGATCATCGAGCCCCATGAACACAGCCTGGCCATCGAGCTGTTGCGTTTCGAGGATGTGATGTTGCAAGTGCTGCGCGAAAGCCTGCCCCACGTGCTGTGTGCCTATCTGTACGGGCTGGCCACGGCATTTTCGCGTTTCTACGAGTCCTGCCCGGTGATTGCTGACGAGCGTGTCGATGGTTCGCGGCTGAAACTCTGTGAACTGACTGCCCGCACCCTGAAGGAGGGCCTGGGGCTGCTGGGGATCGAGGTGGTCGACACCATGTGATGCCCAGAGCATGGCCGAGGCGGGGCGCGTGCCGCGCCTCGGGCAAAGGGCTCAGGGGCAGGCGGTTTCGTGCAGGTACAGCCACTGCACCGCATCGTCCTGGACCCGGATGATCGCCAGTGACAGGCGCGAGGTCTGGCTCTGGTTCAGGCAATGGGTTTCCTTGTAGCGGATCGCCGCGCTGTGGCCTTCCTGCCACAGGCAGTGCAGATCGCTGACGATGATCTCCAGCCCGGCGCGGGTGCCCAGGGCACCGCGAAACAGCTGCTCCACCTGTGCCCGGCCAACCAGGGCGCCGCTGGTGGTCACCATCTGGAAATCCTTGGCGAACAACGGCAGCAGTTGCTCGATGCAGGCCGCGCCATCCCCCCGTTGATCGGTGAAGACACGGTGAATCAGTTGATGAATCCAGTGCACGCTGTGCTGTGCCTGTTTAACGATCGAGTTGGGCATGGGAGGCCTTTTGTGGAGTGAGTCTGCCGAGGGCCGGCAAGGGAAGCAGGCCGGCCAGGGCGGCCAGCAGCAGGCTCAGGTGATAGGCCGCGACAGCGTCCAGGTACCTGAGCAGGAGGTTGTAGAGCATCAGCAACAAGGCCGCGCCAAGGCTGAAGGCCAGCTGCCGGTTGATGTTCCAGATCACGCTGGCCTTGTGCGTGTCGCTGCCACTGAAGTCCAGCAGGGCGGTGGTCTGGGCGGTGTTGGCACCGGCGCCGCCGCCAAGACCCATCAGCAGGTAGGCCAGCATGATCAGCGGCAGGTCGGATGTCGCGTTGACCCAACACAAGGTGGCGATGCCGGCGCTGTGCAGCACCAGGGCGATGGCGAACAGTCGCGGGGCGCCGATGCGGTGGTAGTAACGCCCGCAGGCCAGCATCGCCAGCAGGGCACCGGCGGCATACAGCAGCATGAACATGCCGCTGTGTTGCGCGCTCAGGTGCAGGCTGTCCTGCAGGAAGAACAGGCTCAGCAGGTTGACGCCGGTGAAGACCCCGGGAATCGCGTGGTAGATGCCCACCGACAGGCCGAGGCGGGGATTTTTCAGCAGGTGCAGATCGACGATGGGCTGTGGGCAAGCCTGGCAGTGCCTGCGGTACAGCGCGGCCAACAGCAGGCCGGCCGCGAGGCACAGCAGGGCCTGATGGGCCGGGTAGCCGCTGCCGTACAGCGACATGCCCAGCAGCAGGCTGCCCAGGCTGGCGCTCACCAGCAGCAGGCCGCGCAGGTCCGGTCGGGCCGGATGCGCCGTGCGTTCGCTGCGGACCCAGCGCCAGGACAGCAGCGCCGCCAGCAAGGACAGCGGCAGGCTGGCGAAGAACACCCAGCGCCAGGAACTGTGGTCGACGATCGCGCCGCCCAGGGTCGGCGAGAGTGCCGGCGCCAGCAATGCCACGGCCATGATCAGGGTCGAGATGCGCGCCCGTTGCGGGCCCTGGAACAGGTTGAAGGTCAGGGCTTGCCCGAGGGGAATCAGCAGGCCGCCGGCCATGCCCTGCACCAGTCGCCAGAACACCAGCCACCTGAAGTCGTCGGCCAGCCCGCAGAGCAGGGCCGCGCCACTGAACAGCAGCATCGAGGCGCTGAGGATCTCCCGGCTGCCGAAGCGTCCTGCCAGCCAGGTGCTGATGGGAATCACCAGGGTCAGGCCGAGAATGTAGGCGTTGGCCACCCAGGCCACGCTGGCGCTGGAGACCTGCCAGTGCGCGGCGATGCTCGGCAGGGCCACCGCCGACATGAAGATGTTCACGCAGTCGATAAAGAACCCGAGAAGAAATACCACCGCCACTTTGTATCTGTAGGTCATGCCGCCTCCGTTTTGCCCGCAGCTTAAGCTCTGTACGAAAAGTGTTGAGACGAAGGTCAGGCAAGGCGAAAACGGTCGAGGAAGCGGAGTTTACGGGTTGTAAATGAGCATTCCGAGACCGTTTTCAACGCAGCATCACCGAGTATCAAGGCTTTTCGTACAGAGCTTAGGGAGGCTGGGCGGAGACTGTCGAGGTACCTATACTTGACGCATTGTTTAACAGGATTTGACAGTGAGCGAGACCTTTCACGGCCAACTGCACCGGGTGCAGACCTTTCTCGCGGTGGTGGACTTTGGCTCCTACACCCGCGCCGCGCAGTACCTGGGCATCAGCAAGGCCATGGCCAGCCTGCATATCAAGGCGCTGGAGCAGGCCCTGGCCAGTACCTTGCTGATCCGCACCACGCGGCATATCGCCCTGACGGAAAGCGGGCAGGACCTGTATGACGAATTCAAGGGGATTGTCGCCAATATCGATACCGCCTTTGACAACGTGCTGCACGGACGCAACCGGGTCAGCGGCAAGTTGCGCATCAGCTCCACGGCGGAGTATGCAGAGACCTTCGTGCTGCCGATCCTGCCGTTGTTCACCGCGCGCTACCCCGAGGTACGCCTGAGTTATCACTTCAATTCGTCGTTGAATGACCTGGTGGCGGAAAAGCTCGATCTGGTGATTCGCCTCGGCCACCTGGCGGACTCGGGGTTCAAGGGGCGCAAGCTGGCGGACTACGGCATCGCCCTGGTGGCCAGCCCGGATCTGCTCCAGGGCGTGGAACTGGCGCAGGCCGAGGATCTCTGCCGCTTGCCGTGGATCGGCAACAGCAATCTGGCGGGGCCGCCTTGCTGGACTTTCAATCATCCGCGTCGGGGCGAGGTGGAGGTGCGGGTCAACCCCGGGCATGAGTCCAATTCGGCGACGGCGATTCGCGCCCTGGCCCTGGCCGGCCTGGGGCTGGCGGTGCTGCCCGAATGGCTGGTGCTCGACGACCTGGCCAACGGGCGCCTGGTGCGGGTGCTGCCGCCGTACAGCCTGGCGCCGCAGCCGGTGCATGTGCTGTTTCCCAACAGCGCCCACTTGCCGCGCAAATCCCGGGTGTTCATCGATTTTCTCGCCGAACACCTGGGGCATTGAGGGGGGGCAGGGTGCTGGCGGTTTCGGTGAGTCCGGGGATGGAGGATACTCGCCGGGTCGTTCGATCTGAATTCCGGGGACCCCCATGCCGCTGCAATCCTTGAACAGTCTGTCTGCCGTCGATCCTGTGCAATGGGATGGCCTGCTCAAGGACGGGCAACCCTTTGTCCGTCACGCCTTTCTCAGTGCCCTGGAAGACAGCGGCAGCCTGGGCCCGCGCTCCGGTTGGCAGGCCGAGCACCTGCTGCATGTAGAAGACGGCCGGCTGCTGGCGGCCCTGCCCAGCTATCGCAAATGGCACTCCTACGGTGAATACGTGTTCGATCATGGCTGGGCCGATGCCTGCGCGCGGGCCGGGATCGACTACTACCCCAAGCTGCTGACCGCGGTGCCGTTCAGCCCGGTGAGCGGCGCCCGGGTGTTGGCGGCGACCCAGGCGGACGCCTTCGAGCTGCTGAAAAGCCTGCCCGGTTACCTGGAGATCGAAGGGCTTTCCAGCGCTCACATCAACTTCACCGACGACTTCAGCGATCAGGCCCTGGAACAGCAACCGGGCTGGTTGCAGCGCCTGGGCTGTCAGTTCCACTGGCAGAATCGCGGCTACCGGGACTTTCAGGATTTTCTCGACGCCTTGAGCTCGCGCAAGCGCAAGCAGATGCGCAAGGAGCGCGAACAGGTGGCGGGGCAGGGCTTTGATTTCCAGTGGTTCGAAGGCCATGAACTGGACGAGGCACTGTGGGATTTCGTCTATGCCTGCTACGCCAACACCTATGCGGTGCGGCGCCAGTCGCCCTACCTGACCCGGACCTTCTTCAGCCTGCTGGCCGAGCGCATGCCCGAGGCGATTCGCGTGGTCCTGGCCAAGCAGGGCGGGCGCCCGGTGGCCATGGCCTTCAGCCTGGTGGGGGGCGACAGTTTCTACGGCCGCTATTGGGGCTGCCTGGCGGAGTTTGACCGCCTGCATTTCGAGACCTGTTTCTATCAGGGCATGGACTACGCCATCGCCCAGGGGCTGCAGCGCTTCGACGCCGGGGCCCAGGGCGAGCACAAACTGATTCGGGGCTTCGAGCCGGTGATCACCCGCTCCTGGCACTACCTGCGTCACCCCGGGCTGAATGCCGCGGTGCAGGATTTTCTGCATCGGGAGCGGGTCGGGATTCGCGCTTATGCCGAGGAGGCGAGGGACGCCTTGCCCTATCGGCAGGCGTGATCCTCGCCGCCGTTGCTCAGCCGTCTTCCTTGCCCAGCCAGCGGTAGAGCACGGCGCCGATCACTGCGCCGAGGATCGGTGCCAGCCAGAACAGCCACAGTTGCTGCAGGGCCCAGCCGCCGACGATCAGCGCCGGGCCGGTGCTGCGGGCCGGGTTGACCGAGGTGTTGGTGACCGGGATCGAGATCAGGTGGATCAGGGTCAGGGCCAGGCCGATGGCGATGGGCGCCAGCCCCGCCGGGGCGCGTTTGTCTGTGGCGCCCAGAATGATCACTACGAACATCCCGGTCATCACCAGTTCACAGACAAACCCCGCAGCCATTGAATAGCCGCCGGGGGAGTGCTCGCCATAGCCGTTGGAGGCCAGCCCCGCGGCCAGCTCGAAGCCGGGCTTGCCGCTGGCAATGAAATACAGCAGCGCTGCGGCGATGGCCCCGCCGATGACCTGCGCCACGATATAGGCCGGCAGCTCCCTGGCCGGAAAGCGTCCGCCCACCACCAGGCCCACGGACACGGCGGGATTGAGGTGGCAGCCGGAAATATGGCCGATGGCGAAGGCCATGGTCAGCACCGTCAGGCCAAAGGCCAGGGCGACGCCCAGCAGACCGATGCCGACATTGGGAAACGCCGCCGCCAGCACGGCGCTGCCGCACCCGCCGAGAACCAGCCAGAAGGTCCCGAGCAATTCAGTCATGGAACGTTTGAACAAAGACATGAGTGATTCCTTGATAGGTCAACCTATCAACGCGATACAACTGTTATGCATCCCGCGGGTTAACTGCAGGTTCTGTCCCGGAACCTAGGCTCAGTACAGCAGGCTTTTGGCGCAATTCCAGCCCGCAAAAAAACGCCAGGGCCCCTGGAAACAGGGCCCTGGCGTCGCGAGGCACAACCTTCTGCACCTGATTGCTGTAGCCGCTGCCGCAGGCTGCGACCGAGTCCGCAGGACTCGCAAGGCGATTACCACGATTGACCAGGCAAACCGCGGATGCAGGTTCTGCGGCCCCTGCGGTGCCGATCGCAGCCTGCGGCAGCGGCTACAGATCAGTCGCCGCCGCGGGTCAGTCGATGCCGACGAATCCTCCAGTCTGGTGCTGCCACAGGCGCGCGTACAAACCACCATGGGCCAGCAGTTCGGCGTGGGTGCCGGCTTCGGCAATGCGCCCCTGTTCCAGGACGATCAGGCGGTCCATGCGGGCGATGGTGGAGAGGCGGTGGGCGATGGCGATCACGGTCTTGCCCTGCATCAGGGTCTCCAGGCTTTCCTGGATCGCCGCTTCCACTTCCGAGTCCAGGGCCGAGGTGGCTTCGTCCATGATCAGGATCGGCGCGTCCTTGAGCAGCACCCGGGCAATAGCGATGCGCTGGCGCTGACCGCCCGACAGCTTGACCCCGCGTTCGCCAACGTGGGCATCGAAGCCGGTGCGGCCCTGGGCATCGGACAGTTGCGGGATGAACTCGTCGGCCCGGGCCTTGCGCACCGCTTCCCAGAGCTCCTCGTCGGTGGCATCGGGGCGGCCGTAAAGCAGGTTGTCACGGATCGAGCGGTGCAGCAGCGAGGTGTCCTGGGTGATCATGCCGATGCGCTCGCGCAGGCTTTCCTGGGTCACCTCGGCGATGTTCTGGCCGTCGATGAGGATCTGTCCGCCCTGCAGGTCGTAGAGGCGCAGCAGCAGGTTGACCAGGGTCGATTTACCGGCCCCGGACGGGCCGATCAGGCCGATCTTCTCCCCGGGACGGATGTCCAGGTTGAGGTCGCTGATGACCTTGTTGGCCTTGCCGTAATGGAACTCCACATGCTCGAAGCGCACGCCGCCCTTGGCCACGGCCAGCTTGGGCGCCTGTTCGCGGTCGGTGAGTTGCAGCGGCTGGGCGATGGTCTTGAGGCCGTCCTCGACCATGCCGATGTTCTCGAAGATGCCGTTGATCACCCACATGATCCAGCCGGACATGTTGACGATGCGGATCACCAGACCGGTGGCCAGGGCGATGGCCCCGGCGCTGATCAGCGACTGGCTCCACAGCCACAGGGCCAGGCCCGTGGTGCTGACGATCAGCAGGCCGTTGAGGCTGGTGATGGTCACGTCCATGGCGGTGACCACGCGGCCGGCCAATTGGCTTTTCTCGGTCTGCTCGGCGATGGCTTCGCGGGCGTAGCTCTGTTCGAAATGGGTGTGGGCAAAGAGCTTGAGGGTGGTGATGTTGGTGTAGCCGTCGACGATCCGCCCCATGAGTTTGGAGCGGGCGTCGGAGGCGTCCACCGAGCGCTTCTGGATGCGTGGCACGAAGTAGCGCATGGCACCGATGAAACCGGCGATCCACAGCAGCAGGGGGATCATCAGGCGCCAGTCGGCGTCGGCGAACAGCACCAGCGAACCTATGGCGTAGATGGTCACGTGCCACAGGGCGTCGATCACCTGCACCGAGGAGTCCTGCAGCGAATAGCCGGTCTGCATGATGCGCTGGGCGATGCGCCCGGCGAAGTCATTCTGGAAGAAGTTCAGGCTCTGGCGCAGCACGTAGCTGTGGTTCTGCCAGCGGATCAGGCTGGTCATGCCGGGGTTGATGGTCTGGTGCATCAACAGGTCGTGCAGGCCCACCATCAGCGGCCGGAACAGCAGGGCCACCACCGCCATCCAGGCCAGCTCCAGGCCGTGGTCGGTGAATACCTGGACGCTGGGCGTGCCCTGGGCCAGGTCGATGATGGTGCTCAGGTAGCTGAACAGCGACACCTCGATCAGGGCCACGAACAGGCCCACCACCAGCAGGGCGACGAAGCTGGGCCAGACTTGCTTGATGTAGTGGAAGTAGAACGGCAGGACCCGATTGGGCGGGGTGGCGCTGGGGGCGTCGCGGAAGATATCGATCAGTTGTTCAAAACGACGAAAGAGCATGGGGGTCTTGAAGCCCGGGGTACGGGCTCTCCTGTTCTGAAAGCGGACGGGGCGCCGGGTAGGGCGCCGCCGTCGGGACAGGCTGGCGGATTCAGTCGATGCGCTTGGCCGACTTGATCAGCACCGGGTCCACAGGCACGTTCTGCATGCCTTGCTTGGTGGTGGTTTGGGAATTGACGATCTGGTCCACCACGTCCATGCCGCTCACCACCTTGGCGAACACCGCGTAGCCGGCATCGCGGCCCGGGTCGAGGAAGGCGTTGTCGGCGACGTTGATGAAGAACTGGCTGGTGGCCGAGTTGGGGTTGGAGGTGCGGGCCATGGACAGGGTGCCGCGAACGTTATGCAGGCCGTTGGAGGCTTCGTTCTTGATCGGGTCGCGGGTGTCTTTCTGCACCATCTGCGCGGTGAAACCACCGCCTTGGGCCATGAACCCCGGGATCACCCGGTGGAAGATGGTGTTGTTGTAGAAGCCGCTGTCGACGTAGTCGAGGAAGTTCTTGCTGGAGATCGGTGCCTTGACCGGGTCCAGTTCGACTTCGATCTTGCCGAAGCTGGTGTCCAGCAGGACGTGAGGCGCCTTGGCCGGTTGGGCGGCCATCAGGTTGGCAGCGAACAGCACGGAGCCGGCGACGAGGGCGATTTTTTTCAGCATGGTTCAGTGATCCTGAGTGGTGGTGTCGACTGTGGTTATGAAGTCCAGCAGGGTGTGGTTGAAGCGCTGCGGCTGGTCCAGCGGCGTGGCGTGTCGGGAGTCCTCGATCACCACCAGCCGTGCATCCGGCAGCAGTTTGACATAAGCCTCTTTGACCGCCACCGGGGTGTAGTCGCGGTCGGCGCTGACGACCAGGGTTGGACAGGTGATCCGCCCCAGACGTTCCTGCACTCCCCAGCCGACGATGGCGTCGAAGCTGGCGAGATAAGCACGTTTGTCGTTTTTTGCCCAGCGCTCGGCCATCTTTTGCCGCAGCTCACCCTGCTCCGGCTTGGGAAACAGGCGTGGCCCCAGGGCCTTGCCGATGGCGGCCGGGCTCAACACCCGGGCCAGGCTCCAGCGCTTGAACCACTGCCAGTAGTCATTGGCGCTGCGTAGCTTGACCTCGGGGGCGCTGTTGACGATGCACAGGCTCTTGAGCAGTTGCGGCTGATCCACCGCCAGTTGGAAGCCGATCATGCCGCCCATGGACAGCCCGGCGTAGTGCGCGGGGCCCAGGTTCAGGTGCTCGATCAGCGCCACGATGTCGGCGCTGAAGCCCGGGATGCTGTAGCGCTCCCGAGGTTTGTCGGAGCGTCCGTGACCGCGAATGTCCGGGATGATCAGCCGGTAGCGGGCCGCGAGCTCGGGGATCTGTTTTTCCCAGTCCAGGGCGCTGGAGCCCAGGCCGTGAACCAGCAGCAGGGGTTCGCCCCGGCCGTATTCCTCGTAGTGCAGGGTGCAACCTTCATGCTCGAAATACGCCATGGCAGAACTCCTGTTCTGGTGGGTGGGACGTCAGGCTTGCTCGGGGGCGGCAAAGGGCGCATCCAGGGGCGCGGTGTCGAAGGTGCGCAGCAGTTCCACGAGGATCTGCGTGGCCGGGCCCAGGGGTTTGTCCTTGTTGGAATAGAGGAAGAAGGTCGGATGGCGGCTGCCGCCCTGGTCCAGGGGCAGGACCTTGAGCAGGCCTTCGCGCAGCTCCCGTTCGATCAGGTGCCGGGGCAGCCAGGCAAACCCCAGGCCGCTGCTGACGAAGGTCGCGGCGGTGGCCAGGCTGCCCACGGTCCAGCGTTGTTCGGCGCCGAGCCAGCCCACATCCCGCGGCTGCTGGCGACCGGAGTCGCGGATCACCACTTGCAACTGGCTTTCCAGGTCCTGGAAATGCAGTTCCCGTTGCAGGCGGTGCAGGGCGTGTTCCGGATGGGCCACGGCGACGAACTCCACCGAACTCATCTCGGTGCCCAGGTAACCGGGAATGTTGAAGCCACTGATGGCCAGGTCGGCCACGCCTTCGAGCAGCACTTCCTCGACCCCGGACAGCACTTCTTCGCGCAAGCGTACGCGGCAGCCACGGCTTTGCGGCATGAAGGCGGTCAGGGCGCGCACCAGGCGCGCATTGGGGTAGGCGGCGTCCACCACCAGTCGCACTTCGGCTTCCCAGCCCTGTTCCATATGGTGGGCCAGGTCTTCCAGCTGGCTGGCCTGCTTGACCAGTTGCCGTGAGCGGCGCAGCAACACGCCGCCGGCTTCGGTGAGCACCGCCTTGCGGCCATCGATGCGCAGCAGCGGCACGCCGAGCTGGTCCTGCATGCGCGCCACGGTGTAGCTGACCGAGGACTGCGAGCGGTGCAGGGCTTCGGCGGCCTGGGCGAAGCCGCCGTGATCGACCACCGCCTGCAGGGTGCGCCATTGATCCAGGGTCACGCGGGGCGCTTTCATGAGGGACTCCTCTTGTCCTAAGCTGGCGCTCCTTATTGGAGACTGCCGAATGAGAAAATTCTGTTGTGTGTTGCTGGCGCTGTTGCCCCTCTGCGCCTGGGCCTATCCCATCGATGTCGAGAAGCAGTTGAACGGCCAGAGCATCGACTACACCACCTTCGATACCGATGAAGACATCGGCTCCATCCAGTTGAACAACTACGGCAAGAACGACGCCGTGTGTTCGGTGGTGTTTCGCAATGGCCCCGAGGCGCCCCGCACCCGCAAGGTGGAAGTGGCGGCCGGTAAGAGCAAGAACGTGACCGCCAAGTTCAATCGCAAGATCATCAAGCTGCGCCTGGACCTGAACTGCCAGGCCAAATGATGGACTCTGGGCCGGCCCGGCGTACTGCGTTAGGGCTGGCTCCGCTTATAAACGAATTTGTTGATTGGTTATAGCAGTTATTTGCGCTTTTTCATCGATATCACTCTGTTTAATCTGCGCTCCATCGACTTACGCATACCCCGATGGAGGCTTCAGCCATGTCCCGCGTCCTGATCATTGAAAGCAGTGCCCGCCAGCAGGATTCCGTATCCCGGCAATTGACCCAGACCTTTATCCAGCAATGGCAGGCCGCTCACCCCGGCGACTCGATCACGGTGCGTGACCTGGCCCGCAACCCGGTGCCGCATTTGGACGCCAACTTGTTGGGAGGCTGGATGAAACCTGCCGAGCAGCGCAGCGCCGCCGAGCAGGAGTCGCTGCAGCGCTCCAATGAGCTGACCGAGGAGCTGCTGGCCGCCGACGTGCTGGTGATGGCCGCGCCGATGTACAACTTCGCCATTCCCAGCACCCTGAAAGCCTGGCTCGACCATGTGCTGCGTGCCGGGGTGACCTTCAAGTACACCGACACCGGGCCCCAGGGCCTGCTGACTGGCAAGCGTGCCTACGTGCTCACTGCTCGGGGCGGCATCTACGCCGGCAGCAGCGCCGATCACCAGGAACCCTACCTGCGTCAGGTCATGGGCTTTATCGGTATCCACGACGTCGAGTTCATCCACGCCGAAGGTCTGAACCTGGGCGGCGACTTCCACGAAAAGGGCTTGAACCAGGCCAACGCCAAGCTGGCCCAGGTGGCCTGAGCCCCGTCGGGCGAAGCGGCGCTGCAAGATGGGCGCCGTTAATCCGCAGATAATCCGCCAGTGTTCAAGTAGCGCCTGCGGATCCCCTTCAAGCCGGTTCGCGCATCGAACCTCCCTTTGCACTGGTTGCTTCTTCAGTGCCGACGCCCGATTGCACGCCTAGCGAGATCGGGCTTTTTTTTGCCCGGGATTTCATCTGTACCGGCAAAACCGCTATCGTCGCCGCCATTCAAGATGAGGCGAACATGGGCTATCTACTTTTTGTCACTCTGATCCAGGCGTTTTCCTTCAGCCTGATCGGCGAATACCTGGCCGGGCATGTCGACAGTTACTTTGCGGTGCTGGTGCGGGTGTTGCTAGCGGGGCTGGTGTTTCTCCCGCTGACCCGCTGGCGCCGGGTGGAACCGGCCTTCATGCGCGGCATGCTGCTGATCGGGGCCCTGCAGTTCGGCATCACCTACGTGTGCCTGTACCTGAGCTTTCGGGTGCTGACGGTGCCGGAGGTGCTGCTGTTCACCATCCTCACGCCGTTGCACGTGACCCTGATCGAAGACGCCCTGAACCGGCGCTTCAACCCCTGGGGGCTGCTGGCGGCGCTGGTGGCGGTGGCGGGCGCGGTGGTGATCCGCTACGACAGCGTCAACCCGGACTTCTTCATCGGCTTCTTGCTGCTGCAACTGGCCAACTTCACCTATGCCGCCGGGCAAGTGCTGTACAAGCACCTGGTGGCGCGCTACCCCAGCGACCTGCCGCATTACCGGCGCTTCGGCTACTTCTACCTGGGGGCGTTGCTGGTGGTACTGCCGGCGTTCCTGCTGTTCGGCAAGGCCCATTACCTGCCTGATGCGCCGCTGCAATGGGCGGTGCTGCTGTTTCTCGGCCTGGTGTCCACGGCATTGGGGATGTACTGGTGGAACAAGGGCGCGTGCCTGGTGACCGGCGCCACCCTGGCGGTGATGAACAACTTGCATGTGCCGGTGGGGCTGCTGGTCAATCTGCTGATCTGGAACCAGCATGAAGACCTGGGGCGCTTGTTGCTGGGCGGGTTGGTGATCCTTGGGGCGGTGTGGATCAGCCGCCGCGGCTCTACGGTGCTGGCGACTCGCTGAGGCAGCGATCCAGGGGCTGGATGCTGGCGGCGCTGCCGGGCTGGTTGTAGCCGCTGCCGTAGGCTGCGACCGAGTCCGCAGGACTCGCAAGGCGGCCGCCGCGTATGACCAGGCGAACCGCCAACACAGGTTTCACGGCCCCTGCGGGGCCGATCGTCCGAACGCGGCCCGAATCTTCGGCAGCGGCTACAGGTTAAAGCGCGTGCTTTTCTGGTTGTGGAACATGGCTGGCGCCCGCTATCGCCGGCAGCAAACCGGCCCGCAGATCGGTGCCGCTGGGCTGCTGGTAGAGGTTCAGGCCAAATTCCGGCATTACCGCCAGCAAGTAATCGAAGATATCCCCCTGGATGCGCTCGTAATCCACCCAGGCCGTGGTGCGGGTGAAGCAGTAGATCTCCAGCGGAATGCCCTGGGCCGTGGTCTGCATCTGGCGCACCATGCAGGTCATGTTCGGCTGGATCTCCGGGTGGCTCTTGAGGTACGCCAGGGCATAGGCGCGGAAGGTGCCGATATTGGTCATGCGCCGGCGGTTGGCCGATAGCGCGGCGACGTTGCCCTGGGCTTCGTTCCAACTCTTGAGCTCGGCCTGCTTGCGCCCGATGTAGTCGGTAAGCAGGCGCACCTTGCTCAGTCGCTGTTCTTCGTCGTCATGCAGAAAGCGCACGCCGCTGGCATCGATGTACAGGCTGCGCTTGATCCGCCGGCCGCCGGACTGCTGCATGCCGCGCCAGTTCTTGAACGACTCGCTCATCAGGCGCCAGGTCGGGATGGAGACGATGGTCTTGTCGAAGTTCTGCACCTTGACCGTGTGCAGGGTGATGTCCACCACGTCGCCGTCGGCACCCACCTGGGGCATCTCGATCCAGTCGCCGACCCGCAGCATGTCGTTGCTGGTCAACTGCACGCTGGCGACGAAGGACAGCAGGGTGTCCTTGTAGACCAACAGGATCACCGCCGACATGGCGCCCAGACCGGACAGCAGCAACAGCGGCGAGCGGTCGATCAGGGTGGCGACGATGATGATCGCGCCAAACACATACAGCACCATCTTCGCCAGTTGCACGTAGCCCTTGATCGAGCGGGTGCGGGCGTGTTCGGTGCGCGCGTAGATGTCCAGCAGGGCATTGAGCAGGGCGCTCAGGGCCAGGAGCTGGAACAGGATGGTGAAGGCCATGGCCAGGTTGCCGAGGAACAGCAGGCTGGTCTTGCTCAGCTCCGGCACCAGGTGCAGGCCGAACTGGATCACCAGGGACGGGGTCATTTGCGCCAGGCGGTGGAACACCTTGTTGTGGCGCAGGTCATTGAGCCAGTGCAGGGACGGCTGGCGGCCCAGCAGCCTGACGGCGTGCAGGACCAGGTAGCGGGCCACTCGTCCGAGCACCAGGGCGATCACCAGTAACAGGGCCAGGCCGATGCCGGCGTGCAGGAGAGGGTGTTGATCGAGGGCTCCCCAGAGGTCCTGGGTATTGAGCCAGAGCTGTTTGAAATCCATGGGCTAAAACGATTCTTCTATGAGGCACAAGGGCAGGATTAGAGCATTTAACCCTGACAAAGTTACGGTTAAGGGCAAATCGGCTAACAAAAAACCAACTCTTTGCCACCGTTTGCACAAAGAAACTCGGCCTGCGCGCTCGAAACCGTTACCCTATGCAGCTGTTTTTTTGCATATCTTCGAGGTAGCACCCGTGTTTTCCCAATTCGCCCTGCACGAACGCCTGCTCAAAGCCGTGGCCGAGCTTAAATTTGTCGAGCCGACGCCGGTGCAAGCAGCGGCTATTCCGCTCGCGCTGCAAGGGCGTGACCTGCGGGTGACGGCACAGACCGGCAGCGGCAAGACCGCGGCCTTTGTCCTGCCAATCCTTAACCGTCTGATCGGCCCGGCGAAGATCCGCGTCAGCATCAAGACCCTGATCCTGTTGCCGACCCGGGAACTGGCCCAGCAGACCCTCAAGGAAGTCGAGCGTTTCTCCCAGTTCACCTTCATCAAGTCCGGCCTGATCACCGGCGGTGAAGACTTCAAGGTCCAGGCCGCCATGCTGCGCAAGGTGCCGGACATCCTCATCGGCACCCCCGGGCGCATGCTGGAGCAACTCAACGCCGGCAACCTGGACCTCAAAGAAGTCGAAGTGCTGGTGCTCGACGAAGCCGACCGCATGCTCGATATGGGCTTTGCCGAAGACGTGCAGCGCCTGGTGGACGAATGCCCGAACCGCCAGCAGACCATGCTGTTCTCCGCCACCACCGGCGGTTCCGGCCTGCGGGAAATGGTCGCCAAGGTCCTCAACAACCCTGAGCACCTGCAACTCAACAGCGTCAGCCAGCTCAACGAAACCACCCGTCAGCAGATCATCACCGCCGACCATAACCAGCACAAAGAACAGATCGTCAACTGGCTGCTGGCCAACGAGACCTACCAGAAGGCCATCGTCTTCACCAACACCCGGGCCATGGCCGACCGCATCTACGGCCGTCTGGTGGCCCAGGATTACAAGGCGTTCGTCCTGCACGGCGAAAAGGACCAGAAGGACCGCAAGCTGGCCATCGACCGCCTGAAGCAGGGCGGGGTCAAGATCCTGGTGGCCACCGACGTCGCCGCCCGTGGCCTGGACGTGGACGGCCTGGACCTGGTGATCAACTTCGACATGCCGCGCAGCGGCGACGAATACGTGCACCGCATCGGTCGTACTGGTCGTGCTGGCAATGATGGCCTGGCCATCTCGCTGATCTGCCACGGCGACTGGAACCTGATGTCGAGCATCGAGCGCTATCTCAAGCAGAGCTTCGAGCGCCGCACCATCAAGGAAGTCAAAGGCACCTACAGCGGCCCGAAAAAGGTCAAGGCGTCCGGCAAGGCCGTTGGCGTGAAGAAGAAAAAGACCGACGCCAAGGGCGACAAGAAAAAGTCCGTGGCCAAGGCCCCGACCAAGCGCAAGACCGCCAACCGGCCGAAAAGCGACAGCCTGGTCAGCCAGGACGGTCTGGCGCCGCTCAAGCGCCGCAAGCCTCAGGCGCCGGCAGCCGAATAAGCCAGCGGCCAGCGGTAAACGAAAAACCCGGACCTGGTCCGGGTTTTTTTTGGCTGGCTTTCAGAGCTACTCCGGGCCTCGATGGCTCAACTGGCCTTGGGTTTCCCGGCCCATTCCGGCATCCCGGGCAATCTGGGTAATCTGGGCCATGCCCCCGAGTTTTGGCTAAGTGGCCAAAGCTCGAAGAGACGCTTCTGGCGGATCAACAGCCCGCTGCCAAGAAACCTTTCCTGAAAATTCAGAAGTGTCTGATTTGTCGGTTATTGGGGTTAATCCAGTATCGGCACCCACTGCAAGGCCCGGATTCCGGGGAGTGTACGCAGTTTTTCGGGGCGTTCAGCGCTTATTTGACGCCAAGATGATGGCACATTAACATCGCCCGCCCTGTCTGACCCTTGCTGCCCTTTCGAAGGACCGAATATGTCTATCCCCACCCTCGGGATGAGGTTGTGCCGTGCCTTGTCCTGCCTGCTGCTGACAGTCCCGCTGTCCATGGCGATTGCCGCGCCCTTGCCCGCACCGACCTTCAACCCCGGTGACCAGGACCTGATCCGCGACCGGCAGAACCGCCTGCTGGAAGAACAGCAGCGGCGTCTCGAAGAACTCAAGGACTTGCCCGGCAAGAGCGCCGCGCCTGTAGCGCCCAGCGCGCCCAGCGATAGCCGCTGCTTCCCGATTCAGGATATCCAGCTCAAAGGCGCCGATTCGCTGTCCGCCAGCGAACGCGAGAGCCTGCTCAAGCCCTATATCGGCCAGTGCCTGGGGGTGGCCCAGCTCAACGAGCTGCTCAAGGTCATTACCAACCGCTACATCGAGAAGGGCCTGGTCACCAGCCGCGCCTATCTGCCGCAACAGGACCTGTCCAGCGGCCACCTGCAGGTGCTGGTGGTAGAGGGCAAGCTCGAAGGGCTCAAGGCCGCCGAGGGCAGCAAGCTCACAGCCCGCGAACTGAACATGGCCTTTCCCGGCAGCAGCGGTGAGCTGCTCAACTTGCGGCAGATCGAACAAATGGTGGACCAGCTCAACCGCCTGCCGTCGAACCAGGCGCAGATGGAACTGGCCCCGGGGCAGGCCGTGGGCGGCAGTGAAGTGCTGGTCAAGAACAACCCGCAAAAGCCCTGGCGCGTCGGTCTGTCGCGCAGCAACGAGGGCCAGAAGAGCACTGGCGAGCAGCAGTGGGGCAGCTCTTTCGAATGGGACAGCCCTCTGGGCCTGGCCGACCAACTGGTGTTGCGCGGTGGCCACGACGCCGTCAGCGACCACCAGAAAACCTCGCGCAACGCCATGCTCTACTACAACCTGCCGTTTGGCTGGTGGAACCTCAGCTACAGCTACAGCCAGAGCGAATACCGCTCCCTGGCCCAGGCCGTGGGCTTCAACTTCAAGCAGACCGGCGACAGCCAGAACCATCAACTGCGCCTGGAGCGGGTGATCCACCGCGACGCCCTGAGCAAGACCTCGCTGAACAGCGGCCTGAGCTACCTGCGCACCAACAACTACATCGAAGACAGCAAGCTGAGTAACAGCAGCAACCGCCTCAGCGAAGCCCAGTTCGGCATCAACCACGGTCGGCGCATCGGCGGCGCCTTCCTCAACCTCGACCTGGGGCTGCAGGACGGTATTGGCGCCTTCGATGCCCAGCGCGAAAACCAGCGTGACCGATACGGCAATCGCCAGGCCAACGCCCGCTACCGCAAGTACACCGCCACCGCCAGCTACCTGCAGCCGTTCAAGCTGTGGGACGAGTCCCTGGTGTTCAGCAGCCTGGTCACCGGCCAACGCAGCGAGGATGTGCTGTTCAGCTCGCAACGCATGAGCCTGGGCAGCCAGTCCTCGATCCGTGGCTACAAGGACCAGAGCCTCAATGGCGACAGCGGCTACTACTGGCGCAACGACCTGCGCTGGAGTCGCCCGGTGGCCTGGGACTGGCTGCGCCCGGTGTTCGCCGAGTACGGCACGGGGCTGGGCTATGACCTCGGCGCGATCCGCAACGACCGCTACAACGCCGAGCAGCATGGCCGGGTCTCCAGCGACTCCATCGAGTTCTTTGCCCGCGGCAAGAACCTCGCCGCCAGCGTGACTTTTGCCCATTCCCTCGAACGGCCCGAAGCCCTGAGTGAACGCGAAGCGCCGATCTATTTCCGTTTGGACCTGTTCCTTTAATTCCGCTCTTTACCCGAGATACATGACATGGACGTTCGTCAGTTTGCCTTTCTGGCCCGCCAGCCTTCCGCCACCCTGCAAGCGCGGGATACGTTCTGGGGGCTGTCCAAGCGCGGACTGGCGTTCATCCTGGCCAACATGATGTTCTGGCAGCCCGTGGTGGCGATGGCCGACGGCATCGTGGTCAACGGCAGCGGCACCACACTGGGTCAGGCCGGCAATGGCGTGCCCATCGTCAACATCGCCGCCCCCAATGGCGGTGGCTTGTCCCATAACAAGTTCAGCGACTACAACGTCGGCCAGCAGGGCGTGATCCTCAACAACGCCATCAACCGCACCCAGGAAACCCAACTCGGCGGGATCATCCTCGGCAACCCCAACCTGGGTGGCCGCGCGGCCAATGTCATCCTCAACGAGGTCAACGGCGGCAGCCCCAGCCAGCTCAAGGGCTACACCGAAGTGGCCGGGCAATCGGCCCATGTCATCGTTGCCAACCCCTACGGCGTCAGCTGCAACGGCTGCGGCTTCATCAACACCCCGAAAGCCACCCTGACCACCGGCAAGCCGGTGATCGAGAACGGTCAGATCCAGCGTTACCAGGTGGACCAAGGCAGCGTCGCCATTGAAGGTGCGGGGCTCAACGCGAGCAATATCGACCAGTTCGAAATCATCACCCGCAGCGCCAAGATCAACGCCGAGATCCAGGCCAAGCACCTGGCGGTGATCGCCGGGGCCAACGATGTCGACGCCAAGACCTTGAACGCCACGGCGCGGACCGCCAACCCGGCGGATGCGCCGCAACTGGCCATCGACAGCAGTGCCCTGGGCGGCATGTATGCCGGGGCGATCAAGCTGGTGGGCACTGAAGCCGGGGTGGGGGTGAAACTCGACGGCAAACTGATCGCCAGTGGCGGTGATATCCAACTGGATGCCAACGGCCAGTTGCGCATGGCTGACGCCACCGCCGAAAAGGGCGCGGTGGCGATCAAGGCCGGCAGCCTCGATGCCCAGGGCGCGGTCTACGCCGGCACCGAGCTCAGGGTGCAAACCCAAGACGACCTGAACAACCACAGCACCCTGGCAGCGGCCAACAGCATCAATCTGGGCAGCGGCGGGCAACTGAACAACCACGGCATCATCGAAGCCGGGGTCAACCTCGACAACAGCCGCAACCCGAACGGCGATGTCACCCTGACGGCGCAAAACCTGAACAACAGCGGCAAGAGCGTGGTGGCCAGCCGTGATCTGACGGTCACGACCAAGCAGACCCTGAACAACCAGGGCGGCACCCTGAGTGGGCAGCGCCAGGTAACGGTCAGCGCTGGGACTCTGGATAACAGCCTTGAGGGCAAGCTGCTGAGCGCCGAGCGCCTGCAACTCGATGCCGATCAGGTGCGCAATGGCCAGGGCGGCCTGATCAAGAGCCAGCAGTCCCTCAACGCCACCCTGGGCCACCTGGGCAACAGCGGTGGCGAGCTGTCGAGCCAGGGCAGCAGCACCCTGGTGCTGGCCGGCATGGACAACCTCACCGGCGTGGTGCTGGCGCAACAGACCCTGGAGATGACCGGTACTGCGGAACTGGACAACCAGGGCGGGCTGCTATCGGGCTGGCAGGGCCTGACCCTCAAGGGCACTGGCCTGAACAACAGCAACAAAGGCACCGTTTCCAGCCTCAAGGGCGGTGTCGACATCACCCTCAGCGACGCCTTGAACAACAGCCAGGGCGGCGCCCTGGTCAGCCAGCAGGCCCTGGACGTCAAGGCTGCGAGCCTCGACAACAGCCTCAAGGGCGTGATCTCCAGCGCGGGTGCACAGAGCCTCAAACTCAGCGACCGGCTGGACAACAGCCAGGGCGGTTCCATCGACAGCGCCGCCACCCTGACCCTGCAGGCCATGGCCCTGGGCAACCAGAGCGGCACAGTCAACGCCACCGGCGACCTGGAATTCATCGGCAGTGACCTGGACAACAGCCACGGCACCTTCACCGGCAAGCAGGGCGTCACCCTTGATCTGCTGGGGCACTTGATCAACAACCAGGGCACGCTGTCTGCCGCCGGCCCTTTGCTGCTCAAGCGCAGCACTAAGGTTGAGAACCAGGGCGGCGAACTCTCCAGCCAGCAGTGGCTGCGGCTGTTCACCGAACACTTGGACAACCGTCAGAAAGGCCGTGTCGCGGCCAATGACTCGGTGTTGATCAGCGCCAGTGGCGAAGTGCAGAACAGTGATGGCGGCGAGATCCTCAGCCGCGAAGCCGACCTGCAACTCAATGCCGATCACTTGGATAACGCCAAGGGCCTGCTGCAGGCCAAGACCACCCTGGGCCTTGAGGTTGCCGCCGCTACCGGCAACCAGGGCGGGCAGATCATTGCCCAGCAGGGCGACCTGACGCTCAAGGCGGGCCACCTCGACAACAGGGCCGGCAAGGTGTCCGCTCTCAACGGCGGCGCCACCCTGGAAACCGCTGCCGATGGCCGCCTCGACAACCGCGACGGCGCGCTCTTCGCCCAGCAGGGCCTGCATATCAGCGCCAAGGACCTGGACAACAGCGCCGGCCAGATCAGCGCCCGGCAGATTGAGCTGGAGCTGGCTGGCGCCCTGGACAACCGCCAGGGCCTGATCGAAAGCCGCAGCACCCTGGCCACCGCCGCCGCCAGCCTGGACAACCAGCGCGGGCAACTGCGGTCCCTGGGCCTGGTGAGCAAAACCCGCTTCGATATCGGCGGCACCTTCGACAACCGCGACGGCCTCCTGGAAACCGCCAACCACGACCTGGACTTCGACGCCGGCGGCTTCAACAACCGCGGCGGCAGCCTGCTGCACAGCGGCAGCGGGGTGTTCGGCATCTCCATGGCCAACCTCGAAGACGTCGGCGGCCGCCTGAAGACCGCCGGCCAACTGACCCTGGAGGCCGAGCGCTGGACCAACAGCAGTGCAATCCAGGCCGACCAGTTGCTGGTCAAGGTCGACCACCTGACCCAGACCGCCGATGGCCAGCTCCTGGCGGGCAACGGCCTGACCGGCAGCGGCAGCCACTGGAGCAATGACGGCCTGATCGGCAGCGACGCCGCGCTCAACCTCGACCTGAGCGGTAACTACAGCGGCAAGGGCCGCCTGAGCAGCCTCGGGCAACTGGACCTGCATGCCGCCCAACTGGATCTGGCGGACAGCGCCAGCATCGCCGGCGGCGCCAACAGCACCCTGAAGATCGACGGCGCGCTGAACAGCGCCGGGCGCATCACCGCCAAGCAGAACCTGCACCTCACGGCCGCCAGCATCAACAACCACGGCACCCTGGGCAGCGGCGAAGACCTGAACCTCACCGCCGCCACCCTGCTCAACGACCACGGCCTGATCTCCAGCGGCGGCAATATGCAGCTGCTGACCACCAGCTTCACCAACCGCTACGCCCAGGTGTACAGCCTGGGCACCGCGCTGATCGCCAAGGACGACCAGCAAACCCGCGCCGACCTGCTGGACAACCGTTCCGGGGATATCGAAAGCCTCGGCAAGCTGAGCATCGCCGCCAGTACCGTCAACAACGTCATGGACGTGCTGGAGTACACCGAGCACGAAAAGAGCGCGGCCAGTATCACTCGCCTGTCCTGCACCCTGATTCCCGGCGCCGGCTGCGACGACCGCGGCGGCGGCCGCATCAACGGTCTGTGGGAAGTGGCCGAGACCGACCGCCTGCGGGTGACCAACAGCAGCGCCGCCGCCAGCCTCAACAGCGGCGCCGACTTGCAGATCGACACCCAGACCCTGACCAACACCAGCAGCCTGATCACCGCGGCCGGCGACATCAACGTCAAAGCCGAGACCGTCCACAACCAGGGCCTGCAACCCCAGGAAATCACCACCCTGCGGCGCTACTGGAGCTTCGTCAACGAAACCGGCAACGCCGCAGCCCATGCCGCCGCGTTCAACGCCCGCAACAACCCGACTCCGTCTGCCAGCTTTGCCTCCGACCTCAGCGCCTTTATCGCCTGGACCGGGGTAATGCTGTCCTCCAGCAGCAAAGTGGTGGATGGCGACCAATCCTTCGCCGCCACCATCCAGGCTGGCGGCAAGGTCAACCTCAAGGCTGACAAAACCCTCGACAACAGCGTGATCCGCTCCTTCTACGAGTACGTCGGCGCCGGCAAGACCCTGACCGACACCGGCGTTGGCAACGGCTACTCGACGCCGATCCGGATCAACCCGCAACTGCCCCCGGAACTGGCCCAGCAACAGGTCAACCCCCTGATACTGCCGGGCTTCACCCTGCCCACCAGCGGCAACGGCCTGTTCCGCCTCAGCGGCCAGGGCAGCACCTTGGCCCAGGCCCCGACGCCTGCGCAGATCGCCGGCCTGCCGGACGCCGCGAGCCTGTCCCGGCCGCACAAGTACCTGATCGAAACCAACCCGGCGCTGACCAACCTCAAGCAGTTCATGAGCTCGGACTACCTGCTGTCCAACCTCGGCTACAACCCGGACGAAAGCGCCAAACGCCTAGGGGACGGTTTCTACGAACAGAAACTCATCCAGCAAGCCATGGTGGCCCGCACCGGCCAGCGCTTTATCGACGGCCAGGACAGCAACGAAAAGCTCTTCAAGCACCTGATGGACAACGCCATCCAGAGCAAGCAACAGCTTGACCTGTCGGTGGGCGTGACCCTGACCTCCGAACAAATCGCCGCCCTGACCCACGACATCGTCTGGCTGGAAAGCCATGAAGTGAACGGCGAACAAGTGCTGGTGCCGGTGCTGTACCTGGCCCAGGCCAACAACCGCCTGGCGCCCAACGGCTCCCTGATCGCCGGCAAGGACGTGAGCCTGATTGCCGGCAAGGACTTGAACAACGTCGGCACCCTGCGCGCGGCCAATGACCTGTCGTCGGTGGCGGGGGAGAACTTGGTCAATAGTGGGTTGGTGGAGGCGGGCAACCGCCAGGACCTGCTGGCGGGCAACCATCTGGTCAACCGCGCCGGCGGCATCATCGCCGGGCGCGACGTGACCCTGACCACCACCCAGGGCGACGTGATCAACGACCGCACCCTGACCACCCACCAGAGCAGCAGCGAAGACTACGTCCGCGAGCAGCGCCGCGACTTCCTCGACAGCGCCGCCCGCATTGAAGCCGGCAACAGCCTGAGCATCGATGCCGAACGGGACTTCGACAGCAACGGCAGCGTCCTGCACAGCGGTGGCGACACCCGCATCAAGGCCGGTCGCAACGTCAGCCTCAACGCCGTCGAGCAAGTGGTCAGCAACGACCGCGGCATCGGCAACCTCGACCAGAGCAAAACCCAGCACGGCGCCACCCTGGACAGCGGCGACCTGAGCATTGAGGCCGGAGGCAACGTCACCGCCACCGCCAGCCAGATCGACGCCAAGGGCGACGTCTCGATAACGGCCAAGGACCACCTGACCCTGGCCTCGGCCGCCAATGAACAACACTGGGCCAGCAAGACCGGCACCACCAAGAGCGAAGAGGATAGCGTCCACCAACAAGCCACCACGGTGACGGCGGGCGGGGATGTGATGCTCAAGGCCGGCCAGGACATGACCCTGATTTCCAGCAAGGTCAAGGCTGGGGATGAAGCCTATCTGGTGGCTGGTGGTCAGTTGAACCTGCTGGCGGAGCAGGACAGTGAGTACTCGCTGTATGACATGAAGAAGAAGGGGGGCTTTGGCAACCTGCAGACCCAGCGTGACGAAGTCACCCGCACCACACATATCGGCAGCGAAATCAGTGCCGGTGGCAACCTGACGCTTAAGAGTGACGGTGACCAGAAGTATCAGGTCGCCAAGTTACAAAGCGGCAAGGACATCACCCTGGATAGCGGCGGCGCTATCACATTCGAAGCTGTCAAGGATCTACACCAAGAGAGCCACGAGAAGACCAATAACAACTCTTTCTGGGTGTCCTCCAAAGGCAAGGGCAATACCGACGAAACCCTGCGCCAGACCCAGATGGTGGCGGCCGGCAATATCGTGATCAAGGCCGTTGATGGCCTGAAGATCGATGTGAGGCAGGTCAACCAGCAAACCGTCAGCCAGAGCATCGACGCGATGGTCAAGGCCGACCCGCAACTGGCATGGCTCAAGGAGGCCGAGAAACGCGGCGATGTTGATTGGCGGCTGGTGAAGGAGATCCACGACTCCTACAAGTACAGCAACTCCGGGCTGGGGCCGGCTTCGCAGATCATTATTGCGATTGTGATGGCGGCGGTGGTTGGGCCTATGGCAATGGGAGCTATGGGGACTGCCACTGGTGGAGCGGTTGTTGCGGGGACCATGAGTTCGGGAACTGCTGGAATGCTGGTGTCGGGTGCAGGAGCTATTGCTACAGGCGCTGCGACTAATGCAACTGTTAGCTTTATCAACAATGGTGGAAACCTGGGGGCGGTCTTCAAGGATGTGACCTCTTCGGATGCAATGAAGGGGTATGTGATTTCAGGGGTGACAGCTGGTTTGACTACTGGTTACTTCGACAAGTGGGTTGGAGGTAAAACCAACGTATTGACCGGCAAAGTTGATCTGCAATTAAACACTTGGGCAGGTGTTGGGAAGTTTGCGGCCAACCAGACCTTGCAAGGTGGGACCTCGATGTTGCTGAGCAAGGCGCTGGGGCAGGGTGGCAATGCCAGTGATGTGCTGAAGAATGCCCTGTTCAACACCTTGGCGGCAGCCAGCTTCAATGCGGTGGGTGATTACACCCTAGGTGTGTTTGACGACGGCTCGCTGCCGAAAATAGCCATTCACGCGATGGTCGGAGGACTACTGTCGGAAGCTACCGGTGGGGACTTTAAGACTGGCGCTCTGGCGGCAGGTGCTAGCGAAGCTTTGGTCGTGGAACTAGGCCAGTTGGTCAAAGGTGATGAAAACCTATTGGTCATGAGTTCACAAATTGTCGGTGTATTAGCAGCTGCCTCGCAAAAGGATGCCGATGCACAGTCAATAGAGAAGGGCCGCTGGGTCGCACAGCAGGCAATCCTTTACAACAACCTCAATCATGCGGCGGCAGAAAAGCTGCTCAAGGAGATCAAAGACTGTCGTGCCGCGGGAGGCTGTAGCGAAAGCAAACTTAAAAGCATTCTGGGGAAATATGAGAGCTTGTCTGCGGAACGTTCCAATGCCATCAATGCATGTGGTACCCGCGCGTGTGTAGACAAAATCCTAAATAGCTCGATCCGAATGGACGACCCCGTTTCTCAGGAGCTTCTTGGGCTGTTACGGCAGACAACCTATGACACCCCTGGCTTGTTGCAGGGAAATCCAGATTTGGTTAGTTGGCAGAGTCCTAACCCAAGCGGTTGGGGAGATACTTTTGCACTGGACAAGCAACAGGCGTTTGCGAAGAACCTCAAGGAGGGATGGCTGACTCCTCAGGAGTTGGCTGACCTCGACCGTTGGAATGACTCTACCTCTTGGGTGGATAGATCCGCAGGACGGAAGTTAGAGCCTAAAGAAAAAGCTAGTATTCTGTTGGAACTGGGCACAACGGCCGCGATGGCGCTGATGGGAGGCAGGGGAAGCGTTGGGGCTAGTGGGAAAGAAACAGGGATAAAATATCTATATGACTCTATTAGAAAGGCGCCGCAATTTCCGGAGGGGTTTAGAGAGAAGGTTGGTGGTACTACTAAGAATGTAGTGAACGATAAGTCGCTGTTGGCTGAGTTGCGAGCAGCTGAGCCGGGGAAGTGGTCTAAAGTATATAAGGATGGATATGATTCAAAAGGGGGGATAATGTCTCTTCATTACTTTCAAAGCGAAAGTGGGAAAGTGTTTAACTTGAAGACTAAAGACTATTGGAGTAACAGCAAGTGAAAGATTTTTCATTGGTGATTGAACTTTTTGATGCTGAAGAGGCGGCTAGGTTTTTATCCGCTACCTCTATTGGGCTGTTAACTATGGTTGTTAATGGTCTTATGAGTTTGGATGAGGCAGAAAGACTCATGTTTACCCCAAGGACATCCAGAGTTTTGAAGGGGAAAGGTATTTCTCAAGAGTTTTGTAATCTCGTGATGAATTGCTGTGAACTAGAAGATGTTCTTGATTTGATCCCTCTAAAATTTGAGGATTCAGTAAGGGAAAGAATTTTTGAGTTTTTAGAGTTTCTGAAGAAGACAAAGGCTCAAGATCCCAAGTTGGAGCACTTGGATCTTCGATAGGGGGTGCTCTGGCGGCAGGTGCTAGCGAAGCTTTGGTCGTGGAACTGGGCCAGTTGGTCAAAGGTGATGAAAACCTATTGGTCATGAGTTCACAAATTGTCGGTGTATTAGCAGCTGCCTCGCAAAAGGATGCCGATGCACAGTCAATAGAGAAGGGCCGCTGGGTCGCACAGCAGGCAATCCTTTACAACAACCTCAATCATGCGGCGGCAGAAAAGCTGCTCAAGGAGATCAAAGACTGTCGTGCCGCGGGAGGCTGTAGCGAAAGCAAACTTAAAAGCATTCTGGGGAAATATGAGAGCTTGTCTGCGGAACGCTCCAATGCCATCAATGCATGTGGTACCCGCGTGTGTGTAGACAAAATCCTAAATAGCTCGATCCGAATGGACGACCCCGTTTCTCAGGAGCTTCTTGGGTTGTTACGGCAGACAACCTATGACACCCCTGGCTTGTTGCAGGGAAATCCAGATTTGGTTAGTTGGCAGAGTCCTAACCCGAGCGGTTGGGGAGATACTTTTGCACTGGACAAGCAACAGGCGTTTGCGAAGAACCTCAAGGAGGGATGGCTGACTCCTCAGGAGTTGGCCGACCTCGACCGTTGGAATGACTCTACCTCTTGGGTGGATAGATCCGCAGGACGGAAGTTAGAGCCTAAAGAAAAAGCTAGTATTCTGTTGGAGTTGGGCACAGCAGCCGCGATGGCGCTGATGGGAGGCAGGGGAAGCGTTGGGGGGGCTGCAAAAGGAATACTTACACCAAAAGACTTTCCTGAGGTCTCAACAAAAATAAGCCAGAGGCAGAATCGTCATACTGCAGGGACACAGCAGCTTGAGGAGCGGGGGGGCGTTGGTTTCGTGAACAGTGTTTCAGATGCTCAAAAAGTGCTTGACGCTTACCACTCCGGCCAAGTGAAAATCCTAGGAAAGAATGGTCAAGGTTTTCCAGTGGTTAAATTTTAGGGTGTTGCTGGAACTAACGTTAATCTCGGCGTTGGTATAACTAATCAGCCGACTAACGTATTTGTTATCAAGGGTACAACAAAGCCGAGCATTGTCCCCACAAATCCAAACTGGAGTCAGAAATGAGTGATCAGCCTGTGCTGGAAGATTGGAACTTTCAAGTGCTAATGCTTGTTCAGGCGTTGGTAGGGGCGGTCTCTGCCAACTTTAGAATGGTCGCATTGCTGTGGTGTGGCGATGAGTGGGTATTGAGGTTCTATCTTGAAGAAAACCTTGAGGATGACGTCGAGGAGATTGAAGATATTGTTTGTCAATATACTGCATATCAAAATTCTAGCTTGAGATGCCGTTCTGAATTGATTGTGGGTAGCGAAAGACTTCCGGTGTTATCTGAGCTTGGGCGGGTCGTGTACCGTCGCAGAGAGGCCATTGGCAGTTAGTTGTTGCAAAGGAATTAGCAGTTCCTTCGGGTGCTAAGTGGAACACTTCTGTATCACAAACGGATGGAAATTTTGGCGCTCTGAATCAACTGGCTCCAATATATAAACCAGCCTTTTTTGATCCTAAAAATTCAGCTGCTGGATTTATAAGTAATGGTAGGATTAAAGCGGCTGATTTAGAAAAGCTAATTCCGCCAGGTGTTCCTGATAGCTTTAAGTCCTCAGCAATGATAGTTGATGGAAGTAAATTTCAGTATAGTTTTGGTGGGCAGAAGGTTGAGATAAAGTGGCATTCTCAAGATTTGAATGCGGCAGTGAAATACCCAGGATCTAACTCAGGGGCGGGATGGACTGCTCAGATAAAAATAGGTAATAAATTGTTAGGTCAAGATGGTAATGTTTATAGGAAGGCTTCAAATTTGACTCATATTCCAGTGGGTTTTTAGATGAAAGATATTTCCTACTATGAATCATTGCCTGAATTGTTGGGTGAGGAAAATTTGCACTCTGAGTTTGTGGAGGTTTTAGATGCCTACGGTCATGAAAAATATGGGAGAGGGGTGGTTATAAAAAATATTCTCGAGCTTAGTGATCGCCAATGGAACTCGTATTCTTATATGGATGAAATTCTGAAGGCTAGAGTGGAAGACGTATTGTTGAAAGTCTGGGATGGCACTGATCTAGAGTATGTTGAGGACGTTATCGCTATTTCTGCACGGCTAGGTCTTGTTCGGTTTTTTGAGTTTTTGTCTACTCGCCAAGATTGTGAGATGTCGGATGAAGTTGCGGCGGAAATTAAAAGTGCAGTTGTCGAGCTCAGAGGAAATATTGATGATCCGTATAGTGGTATGAAATGATTTTTTGTGCTGTTGTTTGGTAGGAGGGGGACTTTCGGCAGTAGTACGATTTTTCTAGTTTATATAAAATTACAAAGGCTATGTGAAATAGGGATGGATAACATGGTTAAGATTTTCTGCAAGACTGCTGCTGTTCTCTCGATAGCCCTGCTTTATGGCTGTGCCTCAGCCCCATCAATGGAAAAAATGCAAGCCGAAGTCGCGCAGTACTCGTTGCCCAAACCTGCAGTTGCCGATAAAGGGCTGGTATACGTCGTTCGCCCCAGCAATGTGGGAATGATGGTGCGTTTCAATGTCTTCTTGGATGATAAAGAAGCCGACTCGGAAATGGGCTACAACCGTGGTAACCAGTACATCTATTTTTACGCCACTCCTGGTCAGCACGTGATCAGTTCCAAGGCTGAAAACTGGTCAGATATGCCTGTGACGGTTAAGGCTGGCGAGGTTATCTACCTCAAGCAAGAAGTTGAAGTCGGCATGATTATGGCCCGCAACAGCTTGAAGGTGTTAAGTGATATAGAGGGGCGTTATCTGGTCAAAGATGCAGGCCTGGGCACTATTGCCAAAGAGAGCAAGTAGCCTTTGATCGATCGGTATACGATCTACTGAGAGCGAAAAAGGGCGACCTTTAAACCATCCTTATGTTGATAGGCTTTTGATGGGCGATGCAGCGCCAGCAATTGACATGGATGGAGATGTGATTGCTGAAGGGGATCATAGACATATAGCCGAAAAAATCATCAGGCAGGGAACCTAGTGTAAGGCCTGGAGCGTTATCTTCAAAAAAATTGATCTAAAAAGGCCTATTGGTGATTTAAGATTTTATCCAGTGGTTTGATGAGTGGCGCTAAAATGATTGGGTCGCATTAGTGAACGCTACATTGACCTGTTCAGTAATGAGAGGTGCTGACCTTTCAGGTTAAATCGCTGCTTATGCTGATTTTTCTTAGGCTGATCTTTTAATGGCGAATTTGAAAAATGCAGATTTGGGGGGGGCGCTAAAGATGCTGACTTGTGTGGAGCTAATTTTGACGTCAGGCGAATATAAGAACTAAGTGTGATGAAAAAGATTCTATGGCCAGAAGGGTTTTATCCTGCGCTCCACGGTGCGGTTAAGGTTAAGGCTTAGTGTTGGGTTTTTAAGTAAGTGTTTACAGTTATAGCCCTATTTTATCGATGGAGAGATACATTGTGAGTCAGGTAGAGTCAACTAGTCCAATAGGTACTTATGATCTGGCAGGCCCTATAAAGCGCCTAGCTGGATACGTTGTTGATATGGCGGTTGTATTTTTTATTCTGTTTTTGAAAAGCTTCATGCTGCATTTGTCTGTTCGCTTCAGCTCAGAACTGGGTCTGACGGTTTTTCAGGGGGTTGATTATTTCTTGACTTTGCTTGCTCTCGCCTACTTTTTGTTTTGCGATGCACTGCCCAATGGGCAAAGTCTGGGGAAGCGTCTATTCAAGATGACTGTGGTTGGCTTTCCTTATGGACCATCCTGTACCCCGCTTCAATCAGCTTTGAGAAATTTGCCTAAAGCGTTATTCAGTATTTTGGATGGTGTATTTGTATTATTTGGTTTGCGTCGACGACTTGGCGATATGTTGGCTAGAACTGTTGTTATCAATTTGTGAAAAAATAGAGTCGAAAAGAGCGGGATAAAGGTAGAGTCGAGGTGTTTGAAAAGTATTGGACTTGTCTTGCCGATGCGGAGTGTTTGACGAAACACTGAAGGTGCTGAGTGATCGAGAGACTATCATCTGGTCTACTACTATGTACCAAGACTAAAGGGGCGGCTCTAATACCGCCCCTTTTTGCTTATGCTGATAGCTGACCTTGCATCCTTCGCCCTGCCACATCCATCAAATCACACCCATCTCGCAGCAAAATGCTGCACACCAGCGACAGTTCCTGCAGCACCACTGCACCTCTGGGCGCGTCATCAGAAATCGCGAGGTTCTCCAGCAGTTGAGTCACAGCGCGAATGCGATACGCCGCTGCATCGTGCAGGATGTCTATGGGAGCTTGGGTATCGATCAGCAGGGATGGAATGTTGCAGTCGTGACCGGTTATAGCTTGATAACGCGTCATTTATTGAGCCTCTTTAGTTTGACTGAGGACTCTGTAGATCAGGTCGCCAAACCCGGTCGTCCTTTCAACGACCCCTCGACTATATCCAGCGCTCCCCCTGTCCTTAAAGCCCCATTCCTACTGGATCGTCTGCTTCTGCCGTAAGGCAATTCCTAATTTGCCGAGCGTATCTTTTCGAGCCGGTCCTCCGCGATTTTCCTGGCTTACAATGCCGCCGCTTATCGCCATGCCACAGTTGGTTTTCAGGTGGCGGTGCGTTGTTGAAAACCCTCTCAAGGAAGATCTGTTATGCGTCTTTTGTCTCTGCTGTTCAGCTTCGTTCTGCTCGCCGGTTGTGCTTCAACCCCGGACTATTACATCTCGCCCAAACCGGTGCAGATTCCCGCCACCGCCACTTATTGGATCGACACTTTCAACCTGCAACTGGTTGGCGAGAGCGAGCGCTTTCTGCCCGAGGACAAGCTGCGTCAGCAACTGGGCATGGAGTTGATCCGGCAATTGGGTAATGCCAATCGCTACGCCGCCACCAAGGACAGCGCCGACTACCTGCTGGATGTGAATGCGGTGTACAAACGTCGGCTCAGCGATTCCCAGGGCGGGCTGGTGTCGATGGTCGTCGATGACAATACGATCCTGGCCAGTGTCGATTTCGGCTACAAGGTCCAGGTCAAGCGCGACGGCGCCGAGGTGTTGCATTTCGCCCAGGAACGCAATGGGTTGCAGCCTGCCGGGGCCATGGGTCAGTTGCGCAATATGAAGACCATGTTGGGGGCGATCACCAACAGCGGTAACTCGGATGTGGAGAACTTCTACATTCGTGCTCTGCCGAAGTTCATCGTTCGTGATATCACGGCCATTCCTTCTCGTTGAGTGGGGATGTAGCGGGATTGTAGGAGCGAGCTTGCTCGCGATGAGCCCCAGGGTGTCGCGCTCTGTCAGTAACAGCGCGTGATCGTTGGCGTTCTTCGCGAGCGAGCTCCTACATGGGGATCAACGTGCTTTTTGGGTTACAGCTTTTTGACCGGAATGCAGATCTCACACTCCAGCTCTCCCGTCTTGAGGTCGTAATACGCATCCGCCGGGTAGCGCTCGAAGGCCGGGCGTGGGTCGAACTGCAGGCCGCTCTTGGGTAGCCAGTCGCGGCACAGTTCGATCCAGGCGTCGGCGATAGCCGGGCCCAGGCCGCGGTAGTGGGCCACGGCGTAGAGGCCGCCGGGCAGGGTGGTGACGACGGCGGGGGCGCTGGCCTTGAAGTCCTTGGGCACTTCGACGCAGGCGTCGTAGCGGCATTTGTCGGCGGGGGTGAGGTCCGGGTCGTCGTGGCCGATGCCGTAGCGCACGTGGTTGAACAGCTGGTGTTCGAGCATCCAGGGCATGGCGGTTTCGCGCCAGAACAGGCCGATGCCGGGCCCGTAGGCGCCGATGTAGCGCAGGTAGGCCACGCGGGTGGCGGGCAGTTGCTGCAGGGTGACGTTCATGCTGGTTTCCTTCAGATGAATGAAGGCGTCAGGATCGTCGAAGGCCGGGATGTGGGTCTGATCAGGATTGCTCAATTCACGCAGGCGGCGTTCGCGGATGTCGTCGAGGCGGCGGTGCCAGCGTTTGGGTTCGGTGTCGCGCCAGGTGCTGGGTGAGACCGAGAAGTGTTGCTTGAAGGCCCGGGAGAAGGCTTCGCCGGAGCCGAAGCCGACATCCATGGCGATTTCCAGGATTGAGGCTTCGGGGCGGCTGGCCATCAGATAAGCCCCACAGGCCAGGCGCCGACGCCGCAGGTAGGCCCCGAGGGGCTCTCCGACCCAGGCGCTGAACAGGCGGTGGAAGTGGTAGGGCGAGAAATGCGCCACCCGCGCCAGATCAGCCAGCTCCAGGGGCTGGTCCAGGTGTTGGTCGATATGCTCCAGCACCCGGCTCATGCGCAGGGTGTATTCGTGGAGGCTGTGGTAGGCGGCGCTCATGTTTGCAGATTAGTTCGCTGTGGGGCGGACGTTGCAGTCTGCCGCAGATTTGTGCCGTTTGTGAGAGCCAATCGCCTGTCGGTACGATTCGCCGGCAGCCGGCTCCTACAAACGCCCCGTAGCCGGCTTGCCGGTGAACAGGATCTTAAGCGTCACCACAGCAAGGGTGGCTTCCCTTGCCTTCGGGTGTCTGTTCGTAGCGGTCATGGAGGCGGACCCAGTCCATGATCTGCTCTTCATTGCGCCCTTTGGGCGTCAGGTCGAGGAAGTTATAGGCTCCCACCAGCAGGTCCAGTCCGCGGGCATAGGTGGAGTAGGTGTGAAAAATCTCACCTTGGTCGTTGCGATAGAACAGGCTCAGGCCGGGTAACTCGGCTTCATCGCCACTGGCCTGTTCATAGTTGTAGGTCGCGGTGCCCGCGGCTAGCTGCTGGGCGCTGAGGCTGACACCGAAGTCCTGGTTGAAGTCGTCACCGGCGCTGGAATACCAGTCGAAGCGCCAGCCCATGCGTCGACGGAAGTTCTGGAATTGGGCATAGGGCGCGTGGGAGACAGCCACCAGCGTTACGTCGTGATGGGCCAGGTGCAGGTTGGCGCCGTCGAAGTGGTCCGCAAGAAAGGAGCAGCCCTTGCAGCCTTCTTCCCAGCCGGCGCCGAACATGAAGTGGTAGACCAGCAACTGGCTACGCTCGCCGAACAGTTGCGCCAGGCTCAGGGCTCCGTCGGGGCCTTGAAAGCGGTAGGGCTTGTCGATCTTGACCCAGGGCAGCGCCCGTCGCTCGGCACTGAGCTGGTCGCGCTGGCGGGTCAAGGCCTTTTCATGGATCAGGTGCTGCTTGCGTGCGAGCAGCCATTGTTCCCGGGAGACCACGGGGTGATCGGTAGTGCTCATGGCGTTTCTCCTCAAGGCAGGGGGCATGGGTCTTACACACGCTAGTCGTTTGGCGCAGGGCTGGATCGACAAGCTGCCCAGCGGTTTTCCGATCAGGGGTCAGGCTGGCGCGGCGTATTTCCTGAACGGCTGAAAACCCGGTCGGTCACAACCTATGAACGGCATTTCATTCTCATGTCTGGAGGTTGAACCGCAATGACCACATATAACTGGGATCTGATTGAACGACTGCTGCACGAAGTGCAGAACGGCGCCGGCCACAGTTTCACGCCTCGCCCCTACGCCGAGCAGCATGCGGCGGCCAAGGAGGCGGAGGGTGAGCCCACTGGCAATCTGGATGAGCTGAAAGTCACCGCCACCCAGTACGAAAAGTTGCTGCTGGACCGGGGCTTTATTGAAACCAGGCCCGAGGAAGAGGGCGGCAACGGCGAGAACTTTGTACTGACGCCTCGTGGATCAAGCCTGCTGTGTCTGATCGACAGCAGTATTCCGGGCAACGATCACCCGCGTCAGGTGCTGGATGAACAGGCTGATGCCCTGGCTGCGGATACCTTTGACGAGGTGGCCTCCAAGGCGCAGATCGCCTAGTTTCGCGATGCTAGCCCTGGCTTGCGTTGTGCAGGCATTTCAGGGCGGCGAAGTCCTTGCGTACACCGTCGATTTTCTTCAGCAGGTGCTGGCGTTGGTCCACGCTGCTGGCGGCCATCAAGTCAACCAACAGGCTGCGTGCGGCCTGTTCGGTGTGGGCGTAGGCCTGGCGGTAGTCGTCTGTCCATAGACTCTCGCGGTTGACCAGCAACTGCTCGATGCGCTGTGGGAAATCGCTGTCTCGGCGTTGCGCCACTGCGGCGCTGAATTGCGTCTGCCAATGGACGCGATTGGCGATCCACTGCTGGTTCTGCTCTCCCAGGGAGGCAGACCATTGCTCGATTCGTTGTTGCTGGCTGGGGGTCAGGGGGCCGAGCCAGGCATTCAGGCGCTTGCTCATGCGCTGACTGCGCTGCTGGATCTGTTGCGCCAGTGATGGCGTGAGGTACTGCTCGCGGTGTTCTTGCTGGTCCTTGGCGAAGGCGTTGTTCATCTCTTTGACTTGCCCGTCGTCCAGGCCCTGGAGCAGTTCTACAGCGGAAGGGGTGATCTGCCTTACAGTCTCGGCGATGGCCTGCTTGGCTTCCCGGGTTCGTGCTTGCAGGTCCTGATCACTGACCTGATTGCTCTGCACCATCAGTTGCAGGCGATCGAGCCAGTCCAGATAGCCGGGCAACTGGGTGCTGCAATGCCAGCTCAGGTGCTGCTGCAGACGCTGGTTGAACCAGCTTTTCTGCTCGCTGTTCATGTCCAGGTAGTCGTTGAGGGTCCAGGGGATGATTACATCCAGGTTGCGATAGGCCAGGCCGACTCGGCTGCAGGCGCCGAGCAGCAGGCTGAGGATCAGCAACGAGATAAGCAGGGGCCACTGGCGCGCCATGTTCGAGTCCTTGCGAGTTCGGGTTCCTGCATCTGAACCCGGAAGGCTGCCAGCCGTTCAGTCGCAGGGCGGAAGGCCGGCAGTGATGAACTGGGAGTTGGCTGAAACTATTGATCCAGAGAGCTGAAAGGATAGCGGCCAGGAACAGCGGATAAGGGCCGTTGGTCGACTTTTAGTGCTAGGGGGAGGAGAGAAGGGGTGCCAGTCCTAGCGCTTTGAGGGCAAAGCGCTAAGGGACCAGGATAATGCGGGGGAATTACTTTTTGCCGAGGCTGATCTGCTTGGATGGGCCGAAAGTCTGGCCGCTGACGCCTTTGGCAATTTGCTGGATTTCGCCGCCCGATTTCAGGAAGGCCGCGATTTGTTCGTTGATCGATTCGCTGGTTTCAACGGCGGGAGCTGGTTTTGCTTTGCTGTTGGAGGCTTTTACTCGCATGGCGGCCATTTAACCTTTTGGGAAAATTAATTTGGCCAGGCATCTTATCAGAAATACTTGACAATTGCTTGGTAAATATCCTCTGAAACAAAGGGGCGTTTTTTGGGCTTTTTCCTTAAGTTGATCTTGCTGACATCTTCCTAAGTGGCTGTTTTAAATAAAGACCCGTTACTGAAAATGCGGCCTGGTGGCTGTTTGCCCTTACCCGGCAGGTCGCTGTTGGCCTGACGAATGGCCGCTTGAGCGCCAGTGATGCTAGAAAAACCAAGGCTCTTCACGGAATTTTCCGGTCCGGGACTCAGGAGCGTCAACCTGGGCGTGGAAAACAGGTAGAATGCCGCCCACGCAATGAGGGTATTGGAAATGGCTTTAGTCGGGCGCTACAACAGTTTGCAAGTGGTTAAACACACTAACTTTGGTTTGTATCTGGACGGAGGGGCGGACGGCGAAATATTGCTGCCCAATCGTTATATTCCCAAGGACATTCCCAGTGAAGATGAAGACTGGTTGAATGTTTTTGTTTATCTGGACAGTGCCGACAAGTTAATCGCAACTACCGAAAAGCCGAAAGTTCAAGTTGGCGAGTTTGCCAGCCTTAAAGTCGTCGAAGTTAACAGTATCGGGGTATTCCTGGATTGGGGATTGCCCAAGGACCTGCTGCTGCCCTACTCGGAAGAGAAGCGCCAGATGAATGCCGGCGAGTACTGCGTGGTGCATGTCTATCTGGACAAGCACACCCGTCGTATCACGGCCACGGCTCGCCTGGACCGCTACCTGGACAAGACTCCGGCTAACTACAAGGTTGGTCAGGAAGTCGACCTGTTGGTGGCTGAATCCACCGACATGGGTTTCAAGGCGATCATCAACAACAAGCACTGGGGCCTGATTCACAAGAACGAAGTGTTCAAGTTCCTGCGCTCCGGCATGCAAGAGAAGGGGTTCATCAAGGAAGTGCGGGCCGATGGCAAGATCAGCCTGAGTCTGCAACCGGTGGGTGAAGAAGCGGCCACCAGCCTGAACTCGAAGATCCTCGCCAAGTTGCGCGAAAACAATGGCTCTCTGGCGGTCAGCGACAAGAGCGATCCGGCCTTGATCAGCAGTTTGTTCGGGGTCAGTAAAGGCAACTTCAAGAAGGCCATCGGCGCGCTCTATAAACAGGGCCAGATTGTCATTCACGCAGATCGTATCGAGCTAAGCTGATTCTTGTTTCGCTCTGGGGTGGATGTGCTTAAAGCCCCACCTCTTCTATGTCTCGTGTTGCCTGTCTTTCCTGGTGCGGCCGGCCTTGCAGCACGACGGCTGGGCGCGCGCCTGGGGGCGTTGTCTTTTCCACAGCGGGTAGCTGTCATGTCGATGAATCAATCTGAGGGACTGCGGTGAGCATCGAGCGGCGCAACGCCGATGGTTTTGCCCTGCAGGTGATGCTGGGGTTGTGCCTGATCTGGGGCGTGCAGCAGGTGATGATCAAATGGGCGGCGGCGGATATTGCCCCGGTGATGCAGGCGGCTGCTCGTTCCGGGATTTCGGCGCTGCTGGTGGCCCTGCTGATGTGCTGGAAAGGGGGCTGGTCCCAGGTCTCCAGTACCTGGCGCGGCGGTTTACTGGCCGGCGCCCTGTTCGGCCTGGAGTTCCTGTTCATTGCCGAGGGGCTGAAGCTGACGAGCGCCGCGCATATGTCGGTGTTCCTCTACACCGCCCCGATCTTCACTGCCCTTGGGGTCAATTGGTTGCTGCCCAGTGAGCGGCTGCGGCCGTTGCAATGGTTGGGGATCATCCTTGCTTTCATTGGCATCAGCATCGCCTTTGCCGGTGGAATCTCCCTGGACAATCTGGATCGGCGCATGCTCCTGGGCGATGTATTGGGATTACTGGCGGGGCTGGCCTGGGGCGCGACCACGGTGGTGGTACGCGCCTCGCGATTGTCGGAAGCGCCAGCCACACTGACCCTGTTCTATCAGTTGATCGTCGGGTTCGTCGGCCTGCTGCTGATTGCGGTGCTCAGCGGCCAGGTGACCCAGGTCAGCCTGACCCCGGTGGCCGTGGCCAGTGTGTTGTTCCAGGGGCTGGTGGTGTCGTTCTTCAGCTACCTGACCTGGTTCTGGCTGCTGCGTCGCTATCTGGCGGCGAACCTGGCGGTGTTTTCGTTCATGACACCGATGTTTGGCGTGACCTTCGGCGTGCTGTTGCTGGGTGAACCCTTGAGCCTCAACTTTGTGCTGGGGGCGCTGCTGGTGTTGTTGGGCATCACCTTTGTCAGCGCCGAGCAATGGCTGCGTCGGCGGATCAAGCGCTTTCTATAAGCCGCTGCCCATGCGCCTGTCGGGCAGGCGGCACAGGCGCTGCGGGCCAATGGCTGAATAGCCTTGGCCGATTCGCTTCAATCCAGTAACAGTTCATTGCTATTGCGAGGCAGCGCGCGGGAAAAGTTAGGACTATTATCTGCTTGAGGCGGCGCAGTATCGCCGCTCGGCACGACCCTGAGGGGGCACTATGAAAGACAAACTGCAAAGCTGGCTGCACGACCTTGGTGTCGCACTGGGCCTGATCGAGCCACCGCTGCAACCGGTGCCGATTCCTACCGACGAAGAACTGCGGCGCCGTCAGCAACGTCGTCGTTGAGCTCAGGGCGAGAGCGGAGTGCAGACTCCGGCTCTCGCCAGGGTTTTCTGGCCGGCAGTCGCTCGGCCATCCACCCGAGGCAATCGGGTCAATCCTGATTTTGCCGGGACTTTTCCAGCAACCATTGCACCAGGTCGTCGACCTTTTCCAGGCGCCAGAGCGCTCGCTGCTCTTCCCGGGGGGAGATGCAGAGATCGAACCTGTCCTCCAGGCGCCAGAGCAGCGCTTCGATATCCTCCCGGTCGAGTCCGAGTGCTTGCAGAGCGCTTTGGTCATCGAAGTCGGTGCGTTCATCCAGCCCCCGACGGATGAGCAGGTGTACGGCCACGCGTGCTTCGGCCCGTTTCATCGCGTTACTCCCGAGGAGCGAGCAGGTCAGGCGGGACGGGCAGCGTCGGCGCGGGTCTTTTCCAGGATCACCTGGCTGAGTTTGCTGATGGAGTTGATCCGGTACCGATCAAGGTCTGGATCAACGCGGATGCTTGGCTGGATGTCGAAACGGTCCATAAACACCTCGGGGCAGGGGAGAGGTTCTGATTGTTTTATGACCCCGTCCAAGGGTGAAGCGATAGCGTGCCCTGAGGCTGCCAGCGATCCTTGTACTGTTCAGTAACAGTCGTCGCTGAATCAGATTACAGCAGAGGTTTTTTCCGGCGGTGGTGACCGCTCGTCCAGTGGGCGGCTTCCTGGATCGGGCTGAAGCGAGCGTCATCCGGCGTTGTGGCACTTTTTCGTGGACGAAAAAAACGGGTGCGGCCACCGACGCCGCACCCGTCGAAGAAAACTTCAGGCGTCTGACTTCAGGTCAGATCGCATTGGCCAGAGGCACCGAGCGCCGGGAGACCAGGCTCACCACCACGAAACTCACCAGGCCCACGGCCAGGCTGTAGTAAATCGGTGTGTTGGCGTCCAGGCCGTCCTTGAACATGAAGAACAGCGCGGTCATGAAGCCTAGAGACATGCTGGTGATGGCCCCGGCCGTGGTGGCGCGTTTCCAGTAGATGGCGCCGATCAGCGGAATCAGCATGCCGCCCACCAAAAGGTTGTAGGCCAGGGTCAGGGCACTGATCACGTCGCTCACTACCAGGGCGATACCCAGCACCACAACGCCCAGCAGCAACGTCGCGATGCGGTTTTCGTGCACGTCGCCATTGCCGCTTTCACGGCCACCGCGCAGCCGCGGCAACAGGTCCTGGGTCACGGTGGTGGAGGCCGCCAGCAGGCCGGCGCTGGCGGTGGACATCAGGGCTGCCAGAGCCGCGGCAATCACCAGGCCGCGAACGCCGTTGGGCAGGCTGGTCTGGACGATGCTGGCGAAGGCATTGTTGACGTTGTCCAGATCCGGCAGCAGCACCTTGGCGGCCATGCCGATCAGCGCGCCGGCCAGGCCGTACAGCACGCAATAGATGCCGGCCGCGGTCCCTGCAATCTTGGCTACTCCTTCGCTGCGGGCGGTGAACACTCGTTGCCAGATGTCCTGGCCGATGAAGATGCCGAAGAAGTAGATCAGGAAGTAGGTGAGGATGGTGTCCCAGCCGATGGCGGTGAAGTCGAAGTAGCTGGCCGGCAACTTGGCCACCAGGCTGTCCCAGCCGCCGGCGTCGACGATGGACAGCGGCATCAGCAGGAACACCAGGCCGATGGTCATGATCAGGAACTGCACGATGTCGGTCAGGGTCAGCGACCACATGCCGCCGATGGTCGAGTAGAGCACCACCACACCGCCGCCCACCAGGATCGATACCCAGAATGGCAAGCCGAACAGCACCTGCATCACTGTCCCAATGGCAATGGTGGAGGTGGCGCCGATCATCAGTGCGTAGACCAGCATGATCAGTCCGCTGGCGTGGCGTGCCGCGGGGTTGTAGCGGCGCTCCAGCACTTGGGTGACGGTGTAGATCTTCAGTTTCAGCAAGGGTTTGGCCAGAAACAGGCTGAGTCCGACGATGCCCAGGCCGATGGCGCCGCAAAGCCAGAAGCCGGAAATGCCGTGGACGTAGCCCAGGCGTACGGTGCCGATGGTCGAGGCGCCGCCCAGTACGGTGGCCGCCATGGTCCCCAGGTAGAAGCCCGGCCCGAGGTTGCGGCCGGCTACCAGATAGTCATCACGGGTCTTGGCCCGGCGCATGCCGTACCAGCCCAGGGTGATCATGCCGGCGGCATAAATCAGTACTACGAGAATATCCAAGCCCATGTTCGGGTCCTCACAAGCAAGTTGTTATTGTTGTTGCCACCCGCCGATGCGGACGGTCACCCCGTTGACCAGTGGAGGCCGGTCTTCCGGAAGAGCTGCGGTTGCTGGGGCAGGTCAGGCCAAGGGGGGCCTGTTTCGAGAGAGGTCGTACAGGGTGCTGCGTCGAGGGGCGGGAATCTGGGCGTCCCCGTTGTTCATGTCGTTAAGGCTGTTTTCTTTATTGTTATTCATGATCTGCTCCGACCACGTTGGCTAAGGTGTTGCGCTCCTTTGCATGACGGTTCCATGGCCGCGCTCGTGCTTGAGCGCGGCACCAGCCCTCCCAGGGCCGAGACTCAGCGGTGGGCCACGCCGGGCAGTACGCAGAGCATTTCGTACAGCAGGTTGGCACCCAGCAGCGAGGTGTTGCCGGTGGTGTCGTAAGGCGGCGAAACCTCCACCAGGTCGCAGCCCACCAGGTCCAGGCCCTGGCAGCCACGGACGATCTCGATGGCCTGGATGGTGGTCAAACCGCCGATTTCCGGGGTGCCGGTGCCTGGAGCCCAGGCCGGGTCGATGCCGTCGATGTCGAAACTCAGGTACACCGGACCGTTGCCGACCTTTTCACGGACTTCGGCCATCAGCGGTTCCAGGGATTTGTGCCAGCACTCTTCGGCCTGGACCACACGGAAGCCCTGCTTGCGGCTCCAGTTGAAGTCTTCGGCGGTATAGCCCTGGGCGCGCAGGCCGATCTGCACCACGCGGTCGCAGTCCAGCAGGCCTTCTTCCACGGCGCGGCGGAAGGTGGTGCCGTGGGCGATCTTCTCGCCGAACATGTGGTCGTTGACGTCCGCGTGGGCATCGATGTGCACCAGCCCGACCTTGCCGTGTTTCTTGTGGATGGCCCGCAGGATCGGCAGGGTGATGGTGTGGTCGCCGCCCAGGGTCAGGGGAATCACGTTGTGTTCGAGGATGCCGTCATAGGCTTCTTCGATGATGCGCACCGCGTCCAGCAGGTTGAAGGTGTTGATTGCCACGTCGCCGATGTCGGCCACCGACAGCGAGTCGAACGGAGCGGCACCGGTGGCCATGTTGTAAGGGCGGATCATCACCGACTCGGCGCGGATTTCCCGCGGGCCGAAACGGGTGCCGGCGCGCAGCGAGGTGCCGATGTCCAGAGGCACGCCGACGAACGCAGCGTCCAGGCCGGCGGCGGATTGCAGATGGGGAAGACGCATCATGGTGGCGATGCCGCCGAAGCGCGGCATTTCGTTGCCGCCCAGTGGTTGGTGGAGAATCTTGTCCACGGGATAGGCCTCATCGTTGTTTTATATTTATGGGGCTGAGGGCGCAGCAGGTATCGCCCGTTCAACCGATTGGGCCGATTCTGCGAAATGTAGTTCGGGGAAAGAATCGCTACGGACAAATACTTAGTTCAGATTTTTCTAAACTAATGGCCAGGGCCGCGCTAGACTCTCGCGCTGCTGCCAACGCCCTGCGAAGCGTGGCAGCCTGCCCCCTTCTGCTGGTGCAAGCAGCGTTATCCGGGTGACGGGGGCGATTGAACGTGGGCATGGATGGCATCGGGTCTGCTTCATCGCGCGGCACGAGCACGCGCACTTGTTACAGGGAAGTGGTCGTTTTGCCTGTTATCGGAGCCTGTCATGGCCAACGCTTTACCTGATCTGAAACTATTGCGCATCTTCGTCAGCGTGGTGCGCCATCAGGGGTTCGCCAATGCCCAGCACGAACTCAATCTCTCGACGTCGGCCATCAGCACCTACATGAGCCAGCTCGAAGGCGCCCTCGGGCTGGTGCTCTGCCACCGTGGCCGTGGCGGGTTCAGCCTGACCAGCAAGGGTGAGCTGTTCCACCAGGAGACCTTGCGTCTGCTGGGGGAGCTGGAGGGCTTCGAACAGTACGCCGCGGCCCTCAAGGGCGAGTTGCGCGGCACCCTGAACCTGGGGGTGATCGATTCCACCGTCAGCGACAAGGCCCTGCCGTTCGCCGAGGCCATCGGCGCCTATAGCCAGGAGCATCCGGCGGTGCATTTGCACCTGTCGGTGATGAGCCCCCACGAACTGCAACTGGGGGTCCAGGACAACCGCCTGGACCTGGCCATCGGCGCCTTTTCCACGCGCATGAGCGGCCTGGTGTACATGCCGCTGTACCGCGAGCAGCACTGGCTGTACTGCAGCAACCGGCATCCGCTGTACAGCGAGCGGCGCATCCCCGAGCAGGTCATCACCCAGCAGCGCATGGTCGGCCGTGGCTACTGGAGCCAGGCGGAACTGGCCCGGCACGGCTTCAAGCACAGCGCGGCGACTGTCGAAAGCATGGAGGCGCAGTTGATCCTGGTGCTGTCCGGCGCCTACATCGGCTACCTGCCGGAACACTATGCCCAGGCCTGGGCCGACAAGGGCGACCTGCGGGTGCTGCTGCCGGCAACGTTCGGCTACCAGGCGCCGTTCTCCCTGATCATGCGTCGTGGCCGGGGCCGTGAACCCCTGATCCAGACCTTTCGCGATCTGCTCAAGGCCCAGCTCAACCAGTCATAAGGAATTCCCATGTCCCGAGCACGCTGCGAGCGTTGCCTGCGTCCCACAGGCCATTGTTTGTGCCCGCTGATCCCGGATTTGCCCAGCCGCACCCGGGTGTTGCTGCTGCAGCATCCCAGTGAGGTCAACCACGCCTTGAACACGGCGCGGCTGGCGGCCCTGGGGCTGCACAATGCGCAGTTGCGGGTGGGTGAGGTGTTCGAGGATTTGCCGACGCTGCTCGCTCAACCCGGATACCGGGCCTGCCTGCTGTTCCCGGCGGACGATGCCCAGCCGCTGCAGGCCTATGCCGAGACCGATGAACCGCTGCTGCTGGTGGTGCCCGACGGTACCTGGCGCAAGGCCCGCAAGCTGTTGCACCTCAATCCGCTGCTGGCGGCCTTGCCGCGAGTGACCCTGGCCGCCGCGACGCCCTCGCGCTATCGCCTGCGCAAAGCCCCGGGACCGGGTGCGCTGTCGACCCTGGAAGCCATTGTCCAGGCGTTGCAGGTACTGGAGGCGCCGGCCTCCTTCGAGCCCTTGCTGCGCCCCTTCGAGGCCCTGATCGAAGGGCAGATCGCGGCGATGGGCGAAGACACCTACCAACGCAACCACGGCGCCAAACCCTGACGTCTTGCCTTCAGGTGCGGGCTTGTCCGTGAAAGCACTCTCAAGTCTGCGGCAAAGTCAGAGGGCCTCTTCGCCGGCCAGCCGGCTCCTACGTAGCCGGCAGTCAGCGTTCGCGCATGGCTTCGGTGCGGGCCTTGAGCACGGGCTTGAGCAGGTAGTCCAGCACGCTTTTCTCGCCGGTGATGATGTCCACCGTGGCCACCATGCCGGGGATGATCAGCAGTGGATTGGCGTCGCCCCCCAGGTGGTTCTTGTCGGTGCGTACCTGGATCAGATAGAAGCTGTTGCCCTTGTCGTCGGTGACGGTGTCGGCGCCGATCAACTCCAGCTTGGCGCTCAGGCCGCCGTAGATGGTGTAGTCATAGGCGCTGAACTTGACCATGGCTTTCTGTCCGGGGTGCAGGAACGCCACATCCTGAGGCCGGACCTTGGCCTCAATCAGCAGGTTGTCTTCCATGGGGACGATTTCCACCAGGTCGCTGCCGGGCTGGACTACGCCGCCGATGGTGTTGACCTTGAGCAGCTTGATCACGCCGTGCACGGGCGATACCACCGTGGTGCGGTTGACCCGGTCATCGATGGCGATCCCCGACGCGGTGATCTTCGACAGGTCAGTGCGTTTCTCGTTGAGTTCCTTGGCGGCATCGGAGCGGAAGGTCTGCACCGATTCATCGATCTTGCTCTTGATCTCGTTGATGGCCGATTCGGCCCGTGGAATGGCCAGGGTGGTGGCGTCCAGGGAGCCGCGAATCTCTACCGCGCTGCGCTTGAGCCGCAGGATTTCCACCGGTGACACGGCGCCAGTGCCCACCAGGGGGGCCGACATGTTCATCTCTTGATTGAGCAGGGCCAGGCTGGAGCTGTATTGCCCCTGCTTGGAGCGAAATTCCGCCAGTTCCTGGGTCTTCTGCCGCAACTGTTCGCTGAGGGTGCGCTGCTCGCTGGCCAGGCGCCGTTGGCGCTGGTCGTACAGAGAGCGTTCGTCTTCCGCCACTTGCGGCGCCTTGCTCAGCACTTCGGCGGATGGGGTGAAGGGCTTGCCTTCGGCTTCGGCGGACAGACGCTCGACCTGGGCCATCAAGGCGAAGCGATCCGCCTCGCTCTCGCCCTTGTTCGAGCGAAAGCGCGTGTCATCCAGGCGCAGCAGGGTCTGGCCCTTGTCCACCATCTGCCCCTCGCGGACGAAAATCTCGGTGACAATGCCACCTTCCAGATTCTGGATCACCTGGATCTTGCTCGAAGGAATGGCCTTGCCTTCGCCCGTGGTGACTTCCTGGAGCACCGCGAACCTGGCCCATACCAGTGCGCAGAGGATTAGCGCGGCGGCGATCCAGACTGTCAACCGTGATCTGCGGGGCGAGTCTTGCAACGAGGCTTCTGCGGTTTCCGGCATGAATTCGCTTTCCGCGCTTCGGCGAAAACTGCCCAGGTAACTGCGGGGTGACGATGGTGTAGACATGCTCGGCACTCCTAGACGGCTGCAGAGCCAACACGGCCCTTGCGCAGTGCATCGATAACCGCGTCTTTCGGTCCGTCGGCGACGATCCGTCCTTCGTCCAGAACCACCAGGCGGTCCACCAGGCTGAGCATCGAAGTGCGGTGGGTCACCAGCAGCAGAGTCTTGCCCTGGACCTTGGCATGCAGGCGCTGACGCAGTGCGTCTTCGCTGCTGTTGTCCATGGCGCTGGTGGGTTCGTCCAGCAGCAGGATCGGCGGGTCCAGCAGCAGGGCCCGGGCCAGCAGCACCGCTTGGCGCTGGCCGCCGGACAGCAGTTGCCCACGTTCACCCACCGGTCGGTCGAAGCCTTGGGGGTGGGCGCGGGCCAGTTCGGTGACCCCGGTGAGCTCGGCGACTTCGAGCATTCGGGCATCGCTGATGTAGCGCGCGCCCAGGGTCAGGTTGTCCCGCAGGCTGCCGGCCAGCAGCGGCAGGTCATGGGCGACGTAGCCGATCTGCTGACGCAGGTCGGCCACGTCCAGTTGCCGCAGGTCCAGGCCGTCCAGCAGCAGTTGGCCTTCCTCCGGGGTGAGAAAACCCATCAGCAACCGGGCCAGGGTACTTTTCCCCGAGCCGCTGCGGCCGATGATGCCGACCCGCTCTCCGGGCTTGAGGCTGAAACTGATGGTGTTCAGCGCAGGGGTGCTTTGCCCGGGGTAGCGAAAGCTCACTCGGCTGACTTCCAGGGCGCCGTGCAACTGGGTGCGCTCCAGAGGCCGCTGACGGGCATCGCGTTCCTGGGGCAGGGCCATCAAGGCGTCGGTGCTGCGCATGGTCAACTGCGCCTGTTGGTAGCGGGTGATCAGCCCGGCGATCTGTCCCAATGGCGCCAGGACCCGACTTCCGAGCATATAGGTGGCCACCAGGGCGCCGACGCTGAGGTTGCCGGCGATGATGCTGTAGACCCCGGCGACGATGGTGGCCATGCCGGACAACTGCTGAATGAACAGGGTGCCGTTGGTGGCCAGGGCCGAGAGGTTGCGGGCGTGGCTGTCGAGGCGGGTCAGGGCGCCGTGGGTGCTTTCCCACTTGTGCTGGCGTTCGCTTTCGGCACTGCAGGCCTTGAGGGTTTCCAGGCCGCCGAGGGTCTCGATCAACAGCGCCTGACGTTCGGCACCCAGGGCCAGGCTTTTTTGCACGGTGTCCCGCAGGCGCACCTGGATCAGCATGGCGAAGACGATGGTGATGGGGAACGCGAGTATCGGGATCACCACCAGCCAGCCCCCGAGCAGGCCGATCACCACCAGCATCAGCAGGGCGAAGGGCAGGTCGATCAGGCTGGTCAGGGTCACGGCCGTCAGAAACTCCCGCAGGCCCTGGAAGTCGTGGATGCTTTGGGCAAAGCCGCCGATGGTGGCTGGTCGGGCCTTCATGTTCATGCCGGTGATGCGTTCGAACAGGGTGGCGGAGAGGATCACGTCGGTCTTTTTCCCGGCCTGGTCCAGCAGGTGGGCCCGTACCACCCGCAACACCAGCTCGAAGCCGGTGCCCAGCAGCAGGCCCAGGGTCAGCACCCAGAGGGTCGAGGTGGCCTGGTTGGGCACTACCCGATCGTAGGTCTGCATCACGAACAGCGGCACCATCAGGCCCAGCAGGTTGATCAGGAGGCTGGCGAGAATGGCGTCGCTGTAGAGCCAGCGCGAGAGCTTCAGGGTGTCGCGAAACCAGGCGTCGACCCTGGGCACCAGGGGGCTGCGCAGGTCTTCGAGTTCATGGCGGGGGCGGGCGAACAGGGCCTGGCCGCTGTATTCCCGGGCCAGTTCATCGCGGCTCACCCACTGCTCGCCACCTTCGGCCTCGCTGGGCAGGATCAGGGCCTGGCCATCCTCGCCCCAGCGCCTGAGCACCGCGCAACGACCGCCTTGGAGGATCAGCAGCACCGGCAGGTTGAGAGCGGATATCGCCCCCAGTTCCCGGCGCAGCAGACGAGCCTGAAGGCTGGCCCGGGCCGCGGCCCGGGGCAGCAGGTCGAGGCTCAGGCGTTGCTTGTCCAGGGGCAGGCCTGCGCTGAGGCTGCCCCGGCTGACGTTGCAGCCGTGGAGTCGGCACAGGATCAGTAATCCGTCCAACAGCGGGTCATCGAAGCTGGCACGCGGATCGGCGTGCGGGCTCCCGGGTTCGAGGCTGGTCAAATCGAGTCCTCCACGGGACTACTTCATTTCCGGCAGGCGCGCCTCGCTTTTCACTTCGCTTTGGGCGATGGCTTCGGCCGGTACCACGACTTTTTCCTTGCTCAGCAGTTCGCCCATGTTGGCCAGTACCCGGTACATGGAGAACTCTTCGGTGTAGCGCACTTCGGTGTAGCGGCGGTTGGCGTTGTACAGCTCATTTTCACTGTCCAGAACGTCGAGCAGGGTGCGTTGGCCGAGGCCGAACTGGTCCTGATAAGCGGCCCGCACCCGGGTGGTGGTTTCCGCATATTCCCGGGCGGTGGGGGTCTGTTTCTTGGCGTTGAGCATGGCGTTCCAGGCCAGGGTGATGTTTTCGTTGAGCATGCGCAGGGCGTTGTTGCGGATGTCCATGGCCTGGTTGATCTTGTGCGCGTTGGACTGCAGGCGGGCCTTGTCACTGCCGCCGCGGAACAGGTTGTAGTTCATGATCACCCCGACCCGCCATTCGTTGTCGTGGCCCAGGTCGCCCTGCACATTGTCGTTGGCGTTGACTGCGGCCTCGGCGTCGAAGCGTGGATAGAAGGGCGACTTGGCCACTTCGTACTGACTCTCCGCCGCCTGGATGTCAGCCTGGGCGGACTTCAGGTAGGGGTTGTTCAGCAGCATGCTCTGCTTGGCGTCGTTGAGGTTCTGCGGGATTTCGCCGCGGATCGACGGCAGGCTTTCCAGCTCGTCGGGCAAGCGTCCGACTGCGCTGTAGAAGTTGGCCTCGGCATCGGCCAGGTCGACCTGAGCGGTGTCGTAGTTGTTCTCCGCCAGGGCACGCCGGGCCTTGGACTGGTCGAGGTCGGCGGTACTGCCCACGCCTTGCTGGCTGCGCAGGCCGATCTGGTCGTTGACCCGCAGGTGGGCCTGCAGGTTGTTCTTGGCCAGGGTCAAGAGTTCACGGCGCTTGAGCACCTCCAGGTACACCTCGATGGTGCGCAGGGCGAGGCTTTCGGCGGTGCCGCGGGTGAAGTAGGCCCGGGAGTTGACCACCGACTGGGTGCGGCCCACTTCATTGGCCGTGTTGAAGCCGTCGAAGAGCATCTGCCGCAGGCGCAATTCCGACTGGGTGTAATTCAGGGTCTCGGTGTTGTGGTTGCCGGTACCGCGTGCCACCCCATAGCCGCGGGTGGTGCTGTTGTCGCTGTAGCCACGGCCGTAGCCGGCATTGAGGTCCAGGCTGGGATAGAAGCCACCCTTGGCCACCTTCACATCCTCATCGGCAGACAGCCGGTTGTTCTGGCTGGCGCGAAGTTCAGGGTGATTGTCCAGAGTGCTCTGGATGGCTTCAGTCAAAGACATGGCCTGAGCCGGGCTGACGCAGATTGAGGCCAAAAGAATTGCACCGCTGAGGGGGGTGAAAACGCGCATGGGTGTCTCTCCCTGATCCAGTGAAACAGTGTTTTCGTCAAAAATATGACTAAAAAATTGAGACTTAACCGTCTCATCTTGTTTACAACAGAGCTAAGAACATCCAGAAGGATAGCTAAGAAAAAAAATTCATAAGTTTTATGCCAAAAAAAACTTATGCATGTTTGTCAAAGCAAGACATTGTTCCAATCGCAAGCCCGGAATTTTCAGGCGTTGAGGCATTTCCTGAAGTTTCTGGGGACGTTCAAATTTCAGGTAGTTCAGGGCGGGGAAGTGGTTACAAGGAAGAAGGTACGGAACAGGATATGGCGGCATTTTTTTGGCGATTTCGCCTTTTGACCTGTTTCGCACAATGTAGTTGGTGAGCGATCCGAAGGCACGGATGAGGCTGTTTTGTCCGGCGCCCTGCGGTATCAGCCGTCCGACTGGTAGCAAGGGAGGGCGGGACATCAAGACTGGCGCGCTTCGCCATGGGGGCGGAGCGGCCAGGCACAGGGTCTGTTCAACCACGGGTTAACGCTGTCTGCGCTGCCGCTAGCAAGCGGATGCCGATTGTTCTCGGCATCGGAGGAGTGCACATGGCAACGTTAATCGGCATTGTGACCAAGGTGATCGGGCAGGTTTACGCGGTAGGCGCGGATGGCGCCCGTCGTCTCCTGGTGGAGGGGGACCGGCTGTTTGTCGGTGAGCAGTTGGTCACTGGAGCCGAAGGTGCGGTGGCAGTGCATCTGCAAAATGGCCAGGATCTGACCCTGGGCCGTGACAGCAGCCAGCAACTGACGGCGCAGTTGCTTGACCAGCAGGCCACTCAGGTCGATACCCCGCAAGTGCTGGCACCCAGCGATGCGCAACTGAGCGATGTCGAACAACTGCAACAAGCCATTGCCGCCGGTGATGACCCAACCCAAACCGCCGAAGCCACTGCGGCGGGCCCCACCGGTACCGGTGGCGCGCCGGGTGCCGAGGGCGGCGGTCACAGCTTTGTTCTGCTGGAGGAAGTCGGGGGCCGGGTCGAGCCGGTGATCGGCTTTCCGACAGCGGGCTTCAATGGCATCCCCGAATTTGTCCCTGAGCGCATCGATGGCCTGCTGCCGATCAATGGTGCAACCCCCAACAACCCGGTGAGCCTGAGTGGGCTTGCGGTGGAGGGCGGTGAACTCACGGTCAATGAAGCCAACCTGGAGCAGGGCTCGGCAAGCAATCCGGCGGCCCTGACCCAGAGTGGCACTTTCACAGTCTCGGCCCCGGATGGGCTGTTCAGTCTGAATGTCGGTGGCATCAATGTGGTCAGCGGCGGCGTGGCGGCGGCTTTTCCACAATCCATCGCCACCGGCCTGGGCAATACCCTGACCATCACCGGCTTCAACGCGGCCACCGGGGTGGTCAGCTACAGCTACACCCTCAATGGCAATGATCTGCACTCTGCGGCGGATGGCACCAACAGCCTGAGCGAGCAGTTCAGCGTGGTTGCCATCGACAGCAATGGCGACTCGGCCAGCAACACCCTTGACGTCAATATCACCGACGATGTGCCGACGGCAGTCAATGACAACAACGCAGGCACCGCCTCGGAAAGCCAACTGACCCTGAGCGGCAATGTGCTGACCAATGATGTGCAGGGCGCTGATCGGGTGGCGGCCGGACCTGTTACTGCCGGCACCTTCAATGGCACCTTCGGCACCCTGGTGCTGGCGGCGGACGGTAGTTACACCTATAGCGTGAACACCAGCGATCCGGCCTTCCTGGCGCTCAAGGGCGGCGGCAGCGGCACTGAAACCTTCGCCTATACCCTGACTGATGCCGATGGCGACGCCAGCACCGCCAACCTGGTGCTGCAGGTGAACAACAATGACGACCCTGTGCTGCTGCGGGGCTTGGAGGTCGAGGGAGGCGAGCTCACTGTCTATGAGAAGAACCTGACCACCGGCAGCGGCCCGGATACCCCGGCCCTGACCCAGAGCGGCACCTTCACGGTGACCGCCCTGGACGGCCTGCAAACCTTGACTGTCGGCGGTATCACCGTGGTCAGCGGCGGCGTACCGGCGGGCTTTCCGCAAAGCGTCACCACTGGCCTGGGCAATACCCTGACCATCACCGGTTTCAACCTGGCCAGCGGAGAGGTCAGCTACAGCTACACCCTCAATGGCAACGATGCCCATCCGAACGCCAATGGTGCCAATAGCCTTGGCGAGCAGTTCGATGTAGTGGCCACTGACGTGGATGGCAGCAGTGCCAGCGCCTCACTGGATGTGAACGTGGTGGACGACCTGCCCACGGCGGTCAACGACAGCAATCCCGGGACCGCTTCGGAAAGCCTGTTGAGCCTGACAGGCAATGTGCTGGGCAACGACGTGCAGGGCGCCGACCGGGTCGCTTCCGGGCCGATCACGGCCGGCACCTTCACTGGAACCTATGGCACCCTGGTGCTGGCAGCGGATGGTTCGTACACCTATACCTTGCATCCCACCGACCCTGCGTTCCTCGCGCTGGGCGGGGGCGGCAATGCTACCGACACCTTCACCTACACCCTGACCGACGCCGATGGCGACCCCAGTACGGCCAATCTGGTGCTGCAGGTGCACAACAATGACGATTCGGTGACCTTGAACGGCCTGGAGGTCAATGGTGGCGAACTCACCGTTTACGAGAAGAACCTGACCACTGGCAGCGGCCCGGATACCCCTGCGTTGACTCAGAGCGGCACGTTTACTGTAACGGCCCTTGATGGTCTGCAGAGCCTGAACGTGGGTGGCATCAGCGTGATCAGCGGCGGAGTGGTGGCGGGTTTTCCGCAATCCATCGCCACCGGCCTGGGCAACACCTTGACCGTTACCGGTTATGACGCAGGCACCGGGGTAGTCAGCTACAGCTATACCCTCAATGGCAACGATGCCCATCCGACGGCCAATGGCGTCAATAGCCTCAGCGAGTATTTCAGTGTGCTGGCCACTGATGTGGACGGCAGCACCGCCAGCGGCTCTCTGGACGTCAACGTGGTGGACGACCTGCCTAGTGCGGTCAACGACAGTAATCCGGGCACC
>NZ_JAVAJH010000029.1:0-1191 GCF_030718165.1 Pseudomonas sp. LPH60 | reverse complement strand
TACTCCCATTACTCCTGTCATAAAAACATTCACGTTTTCTGACACGGAATTGGGAATGGACTATTCAGGAAAGTTCAATGTTGGCACTTACAGCTTTAGCTGGTCTGCAGAAAATGCAACCAGATACGAACTGTACTCTCCTGCTGGACTCTTCTACTCTGGTCCTGGAACAGCTACATCAGCAAACTTGAATGATGGGACTTACATTGCTGGTGGTAGTATTTATGTTGCTACTTTCACCCTCAGAGTCTGGAATGGAGCAACTTATGTAGACAGGTCTATCGCAGTCACAAAAACATATCCTGACTGCGGAAGTTGTAGTTCAGGCTCATAGTGGTTTAACCCTAGTAGTGTGAGAAGCCCCCGAATAGCGGGGCCTTCTCAGTTTATGATGACCTTCATCAGCCGGAAGGATCTACCGTGTAATCATCTCGAAACTGAGGGTAAATATAAAAGTCTTTCGAAGATGAACCGTTGAATGCTCTTAGCCGAAAAGCACCTGAAATTCCACAAGGAAATATATAGGTGTTCGGTAGCGTAGCGGTATTTCCTGTTCCGTTGTAATACACGCAGCTGCCGTACGACAGCTCGTATCTGGTTGCATTTTCAACACTCCAGGTAAAGGTGTTTGAACGAGCCCAATAAGTATCGAGAGTAGTAACCCAATTGTTACCAAATAATGAGTTCGTGACGTAAAACGATTTTAGAACTGGCAGCGGGCTTAAGAAAACCACTGTCGTAGATGCATTCTCAGAAACGGTCGCTTATGTAAGAACTCATAGAAAAAGCCCCCGTTTTAAGCGGGGGCTTTTTTATTATTTCAAACCTAATCAACCAGATGGATCAGGGTCAGGTTGAGTGAAAAACTGTACCTCGATAACAAGTGTAGTCACTGAGACTGGTGATGATCCGTCAGGACCATTAAACGCTTTTAATGTGTACGTTACTGGATGTGGTAGTGCAGCTTCTATTCTCCCGTAGTAGCTGCCAACTGGATACACAAAGCCAGATACCGACGTACCTGAGTATATAAGCCCAACAGGGCTGTAAACTTCATATCTTGTGGCTCCTTGGACACTCCAGCTAAAGTTAGCTGGATAGTCCAGATATCCTAGATGATTGAAAGATAGAAAGTTTCTCTCGGAACCAGTTATCTGGCTGAAGGAGTTAATCACTGGCGCAAGGCTAGTG
>NZ_JAVAJH010000028.1:0-1539 GCF_030718165.1 Pseudomonas sp. LPH60 | reverse complement strand
CGTGCTGTTCAGGCCGCCGTCGTAGAACACCCGAGCCGGTGCTGGTGCAACGGCATCAGTGGCTTTTTTCCAGCCAGCGGCCAGTTGCGTGGTCAAGGCTTCGCGCTTGAGGCGTTCGCCATTGTCCGGGCGCTGTAGGGAAACCGTGACCGGGCGATGAATCCTGGCCAGCACTGGCAAGGCGTCCCATTGTTCAAAAGCGCGCTCGGTCCAGGGTTGCGGGATGAACTCAGAAGGTTGGAACTCGACGGGAGGTTTACGCCAGCCCCAACCGGTGAATTCAGGATCGATCTTGTTCTGGTTGACCTTGGTGAAGGGGGCGTAATAGCGCAGCCATTCGACACGTTCGGGGCGGCCGACGACCAGGGCGACCATGGCGTCGGTTAACTTGTCGGGCTGGCGTGGGCCGGCGACAGCCCCGAGCGACTTTAAAGAAGTGTCCCTGCTTGATAGAGCGCCAGCCATATTGATGCCATCGAGGTTGTAAACCAGAACAGCCGGTAGATCAGGATTACGCTCAAATAACTGGAATAGACTCTCCACCAAACCTTCGGGGGTGTCATTGCAGACAATGCCATCCTTCACATTACGGATACGATGCCAATGCAACCCAGCATCAGTACGGTAATCGTTCACTGTGGTAGTCAACATCTCTCTGGTCTCGTCTGGAGTGAAACGCAGGTTTGGTGTTTTAGGGCTCCAATCTCGCACGACTGTGATGGTGGGGATTGGCCATTTCTCCATAAAGTCTCGCAACCCCAGTTCCAATGCATCGGCAATGCGTTTGTTCCATGCCATGTTTTTATCATCAGAAGTCTGGGGATATTTCTTCGGATCTGTAGGCAGAACACTGCCTACATGCAGTGACTCCATCTGTTTTGTACTTTGCTCCTGTAAAGCCTGCCAGGTTTGTCCTTGCCGAAATACGTCCAGACTCATGCCAATACTGAGGACATCTAAAGTTTGCAGGCGAGGTGACATAACGGGAGCGCGATAACGAGTATCTACGGACATAAAGGCAGCCTCCTTGGCAGGGACATAGGCAGAAATAGGTGTAGCTGGACTGGAAAAACAGCGAGTAATTGCAAATGACCGTTCCGCTGCCTGCACCATGTAACTGCTCAACAGCACGCCGGTAATGGACAAGTACGAGAATATGCGGCGCATCAGATTTTCCCTCCATTACGGATGGGCTTTCCGCGTTGACGCTCACTCCAGGTCTGAGAGGCCACCAAAGAGGGCATTATGTCCCCCACAAGAGTTGGTAGAGCCCCACTTGTGCGATAGACCACCGTAGAGTCGATCAGCTCGCGATTTTTGGGCTCTTCTGCCCGATAAAGCTCTCTCACCGTTTCATCGGGCTGATCAAAACCATCTTCATTATCTTGGCCATTTATTTCTGCATGAGTTCTCTTCCAACTAAGTCGCCAATCCGCCACCCGACACAAATACGCATAGAACGTCACATCATCCACACTCTCCCCTGCCCCAATCGCCACGTCATAGGCCAGGACTCGTCGACTGTGCTCCGGGTTGTTA
>NZ_JAVAJH010000027.1:0-1713 GCF_030718165.1 Pseudomonas sp. LPH60 | reverse complement strand
CTGATGTTGCGCTGCGATCCTTCGAGCCCGACAATCTGCGCGGGTCAGGACGCGCAAGGCGTCAGATTTTTCTTCCAGGCAAAACTCGGTAACGGTGTTGTCGACCGTCTGCTGGTGCAGTCGGCTCCGCTCGTTGAAATGAATGAACAGGTTGTAACTGCCTCCTGGTTGTAAAGCCTCATGTCTGAGAACCCTTACGGTTGCTCCCGGGTAGTTGCCAAACAAGGTGAGATCCGGCTGCTGCCAACCAGCGGGGAGCGCAATGTCCCATATCGTTTCATCGCAACGCTGAGCGCCAAGGCGGCAGAGAAGCACATGCGTAATTTCTAGATTGTTGGTTTCAGCCAACAGGAGACGCAGATCAACGACAGGCTGGTTATCCCTGATCAAGACTGGGGTCGCTGGCGGCATTCTGGAAACGGCCTGGACAGAGGTTGCGATCAGGGCGATCAACAGGAATAAAGGCGATATATCAGACTTCATGACTTGGTACCCTGACGCAGTTTTTTCAATGTGAATTCGATTTTTGCCAAGGACTCAGTTGCCCCTTTGGCCGACGTCGGCAGCCCTCATCTGCAGCTCATCTTTGATCGTGCTTATCCTCATTGAGGCATGAACAGCAAGCATCCAGATTACGGGCTACACCCCATCGATTCAGGGCAGTGATTGCCGCTCTTCGGCATTTCTTCGAGCCAGGCAAAGCGCCGATTCCTGGACTTTTACCCCCTCCCCTTCGTCTATCAGACAAAACTCCAAAAAGGTGCTGGATACTGTTTGTTTATGCCAACGACCGCGCTCCTTGAAATGAATATTGAGGTTGTAACTACCCCCCGGCTGTAGCGCTCTGCGGTTCTGCGTTCTGACCAAAGCACCGGGGTAGTCGCCCAACAACTCTATTTGCGGCTGAATCCAGCCATCAGGAAGATCAATATCCCAGAGCGTTTCGTAACACTTGCTGGCGGTCCGACGGCAGAGAAGCACATGGGTGATCTCCAGGTTGTTGGTGTCCGCCAACAGAGGTCGAAGGTCCGCTATTGGACGACCGGAATTGATCGTCACTGGAGTTTCCGGAGGACGTTTGGACACGGCCCATGTTGGCCATGGCATCAGCAGAACCCCACAGGACACAGCAAACAGCAGGCCCTTCATGCTTCAGTACCCCGCCGGAAAGTTGCTCAATACAGGCTTGAGCTTCGTCAGGAGCTGAGTGTTTCCAGAATCCAGACCTCGGTAGTAATCACGCACAATGTCTCCTTGCTGCTTGATGTTGTAGTCCTTGAGCCTCTTCCTCGGCTGCACCTCATACATGTACTGGTCTCCTATCAGGAACCGCTTTGCTTGCTCGAACGCTTCATGCTCACCTTGGCAATACTCATGGCATCTTTCTGCAGCAGCTGCGTTGCGCCTTGCGCATCGGTCACGCCTTCGACGATTTCGCCATTGGCCAGGGTGATCGTGTAGGGCACGTTGGGCATGGCCGACTGACCATCGATCTGTTTGAGCATGAAGCGCCGCTGGGTATCGCCCACGTTGAAGTTCGGCAACTGCGCCGCAAGACTGGCCCCGCCCACGAGGCTGTGCTTGGCCGCCTTGACCGTGAACTCCCCCGGCATGCCCAGCTCGATATTGCCGCCCTTGAGCGTCAGGTAGGCCCCGCCGCACATCAGGGTGATGTGCTCCTTGGCAGACACCAGCACGTGCTGCTTGCTTGCA
>NZ_JAVAJH010000026.1:0-2001 GCF_030718165.1 Pseudomonas sp. LPH60 | reverse complement strand
GAATAACCCGGAGCACAGTCGACGAGTTCTGGCCTATGACGTGGCGATTGGAGCAGGTGAGAGCGTGGATGATGTGACGTTCTATGCGTATTTGTGTCGGGTGGCGGATTGGCGGTTGGATTGGAAGAGTACTCGAGCTAACGGTAGGGAACAGCGTGACTTAGACATAGCTAGTGACTTACCCAGTGAGAGGGTAGAGCAGATGTACCTTCAAGAGGAGCGCATGAATCAGAATCTGATCAACTCCACTGTGGAATACCGGTTGACTGGAGTACTGCCGGATATCGTGCTTAAGACCGATATGCCCTCCTTGGTTGCCACGCAGACTTGGGGTGGGGAAAAGTTCGGTCATCCCATTCGTTTCGGAGGGAAGGTCTGATGCGCTCCATACTCCCGTATTTATCCATTGCCTGCTTGTTATTGAACGCTCCTCTGGTCCAAGCGTCCGACAAGTCGCTTATGACTACCCGTTGTTTTGCCAATTCGACCGAGCCCGCCAAAGCCTACATCCCTGCCAAGAAGGCCGCCTCAATGTCCAATGACAGTCGCTACCGTGCACCAACCGTCTCGCCTCGCCTGGAAACCCTGGATGTGCTCAGCATTGGTGTGAGTCTAGATGTCTTTCGCCAAGGAGATATTTGGAAAACCTTGCAAGAGCAAAATGCGAGAGAACCAGAGTCCCTGCACGTTGGCAGTATCCTGCCCATGGACCCGAAGAAGTATCCGGTGACCGCACATGACAAGGATATGGCTTCTGAAAAGCGCGAGACGGATGCCCTTGAATTAGGGCTACGAGATTTTCTGGAGAAATGGCCTATTCCTACCGTCACGGTGGTCCGTGGTTGGAATCCCCAGACCGCCAATCTGCGTTTCTCGCCAGAAAGAACCCGAGAAAGCCTGTCTGTCATGGTCAACAACATGCGAGTACCGGCAGGGTTGCATTGGCATCGTATTCGTAATCTGCAAAACGGCATCGTATGTAACGACACCCCTGAAGCTTTGGTAGAAAATCTGTTTCGGCTTTTCGAGCAAAATCCCGGCCTTCCTGCATTGCTTGTATATGCCAATGAAGGTTTCAACATGGCTTTGGCGTTGAGCAGCAAAGCTAATAAACCCATCGGGGTAGGAACCGGCCCACGACAACCAGGTGAACTCACTGATGCCATGGTCGCCCTGGTCATCGGCCGCCCCGAACGTGTCGAGTGGCTGCGCTATTACGCTCCCTTCACCAAGGTCAACAAGAACAAAATCGATCCCGAGTTCACCGGTTGGGGCTGGCGTAAACCTGCTGTCGAATTCCAACCTTCGGAATTCATCCCGCAACCTTGGACCGAGCGTGCTTTTGAACAGTGGGATGCCTTGCCAGTACTGGCCCGGATTCATCGCCCGGTCACGGTTTCCCTGCAGCGCCCGGATAACGGCGAGCGCCTCAAGCGCGAAGCCTTGACCACGCAACTGGCCGCTGGCTGGAAAAAAGCCACTGATGCCGTTACACCAGCGCCGGCCCGGGTGTTCTACGACGGCGGCCTGAACAGCACGCCACTGGCCGAATTGCTTCCTGCGTTGACGGCTGCTCGCAGCTCTCTGGACCTGCTCGACTCCCGCGAGGGCTACGATCTGACCCAGCGCCTGGGCGATACCGGCGCCGCATCGCCGTTTGTGGGCATCGCGCTGGCGACCATGGCCAGTTACCAGAATGCCGACACCAGCGTGGTCATGCCTCTGCGTCGCAAGGATCAAGCGACCCTTATCACCATCACCTCGCCGACACCTGGGCAAAAGCCCGTTGGCAACAAATTTGGCATCAACCTGATGCCCCAAACCGCCAGTAGTGACGACGGCGCCCCGGTAAACCCTGCGCCGGTTGCTCCTGCGGCATCGCGGATGCCGGTTGTGGAAGAGGACTACACGTTGGAAGAGTTTCTGGCTGAGTTGAGGCCTAACAACTGGATGGATGATCTCTAGGAAGGTCGGGCTCGAAGGATCGCAGCGCAACATCAA
>NZ_JAVAJH010000025.1:0-2172 GCF_030718165.1 Pseudomonas sp. LPH60 | reverse complement strand
TGGTAACTACGAGAAGCTGGAGATCAATGACAAGCCAGCCGAAACCTCGGTTACCGATACGCCAGACACCACCACTCTGAGCCTGAGTGCTACTGACTCGGTAGCAGAAGGCGGGTCCATCGTTTACACCGCAACCCTGACCAACGCGGCTGGTACCCCGGTTACTGTGACTCTGAGCAACGGCGCGGTGATCACTATCGCTGCCGGCGCTACCTCGGGTACGGCCACCGTCGCAGCCCCGGCTGATGACGTCTACAAGGACGCTGGCAAAGTCGAAGCCACCATCACCAAAGCGGACGGTGGCAACTTCGAGAACCTGGTCACCAACCCAGCACCTGCCGTGACTGATGTCACTGATACCATCGACACCAGCACCGTTTCGCTGACTGCTACGCCAAGCGTCGCTGAAGGCGGCATCGTGGTTTACACCGCGTCGGTCACCGCGCCAGTGACTGGCTCACCAGTAGTAGTGACCCTGTCCAACGGTCAGACCATCACCATCCCGGTCGGTGAAAGCCAAGGTTCGGTGAACTTCACTGCACCGAATGATGCCCTGGCTGGCGGTAGCTCCTTGAGCACCACCATCACCAAGGCTGACGGCGGTAACTACGAGAAGCTGGAGATCAACGACAAGCCAGCTGAAACCTCGGTTACCGACACCCCTGACACCACCACTCTGAGCCTCTCGGCTACTGAGTCTGTGGCTGAGGGTGGTTCGATCATCTACACCGCCACCTTGACCAATGCCGCTGGTACGCCAGTGACCGTGACCCTGTCTAACGGTGCGGTGATCACCATTGCTGCCGGTGCCACTTCCGGCACCGCCACCGTCGCGGCCCCAGCCGATGACGTCTACAAAGACGCTGGCAAGGTTGAAGCCACCATCACCAAAGCGGACGGTGGCAACTTCGAAAACCTGGTCACCAACCCAGCTCCGGCTGTGACTGATGTCGCCGACACCATCGACACTTCCACCGTCAGCCTGACTGCCACCCCAAGCGTCGCCGAAGGTGGAACGGTGGTTTACACCGCGTCGGTTACGGCTCCGGTGACCGGTTCGCCGGTCGTGGTGACCTTGTCCAACGGTCAAACCATCACCATTCCAGTCGGTGAATCCTCCGGCACCGTGAACTTCACCGCGCCGAACGATGCCCTGGCTGGCGGTAGCTCCTTGAGCACCACCATCACCAAGGCTGACGGCGGCAACTACGAGAAGCTGGAGATCAGCGACAAACCGGCTGAAACCTCGGTTACTGATACGCCAGACACCACCACTCTGAGCCTGAGTGCTACTGACTCGGTAGCAGAAGGTGGCTCCATCGTTTACACCGCGACCCTGACCAACGCCGCTGGCACTCCGGTCACCGTGACCCTGAGCAACGGCGCGGTAATCACCATTGCCGCTGGCGCCACTTCCGGCACCGCCACCGTCGCGGCCCCAGCCGATGACGTCTACAAAGACGCTGGCAAGGTTGAGGCCACCATCACCAAGACCGATGGCGGCAACTTCGAGAACCTGGTCACCAACCCAGCGCCAGCTGTGACTGATGTCACTGACACTATCGATACGTCGACTGTCAGCCTGACCGCGCCCCCGAACGTCGCCGAAGGTGGAACCGTGGTTTACACCGCGTCGGTTTCGGCTCCGGTGACCGGCTCGCCGGTTGTGGTGACCCTGTCCAATGGCCAGACCATCACCATTCCGGTCGGTGAATCCTCCGGCACCGTGAACTTCACCGCTCCCAATGATGCTCTGGCTGGCGGCAGCTCCCTGAGCGCCACCATCACCAAGGCTGACGGCGGCAACTACGAGAAGTTGGAAATCAGCGACAAGCCAGCTGAAACCTCGGTTACTGATACGCCAGACACCACCACCCTGAGCCTGAGTGCTACTGACTCCGTGGCCGAAGGCGGGTCCATCGTTTACACCGCAACACTGAGCAACGCGGCCGGTACTCCAGTCACCGTGACCCTGAGCAACGGCGCGGTGATCACCATCGCTGCCGGCGCCACCACTGGCACTGCCACCGTCGCGGCGCCAACCGATGACGTTTACAAGGACGCTGGCAAGGTTGAGGCCACTATCACCAAGGCCGAAGGTGGCAACTTCGAGAAGCTGGTGCCAAACACCACACCAGCGGTGACCGACGTTACCGACACCATCGACAACAG
>NZ_JAVAJH010000024.1:0-2302 GCF_030718165.1 Pseudomonas sp. LPH60 | reverse complement strand
CGATACTAAAAAGGCAGAGACGGTTGTTTCGGCGTCTTTTCAGGTAGTACATGAGTCGGACTTGGGTAGAGAACTAGGCCATTACGAGAATTTGATACTTTTGCAGTAGGATAAATGGCGAGAACCTTTTTTAATTCTCTAAGAAACGCACGACGAAAGTCGCGTAATCCTTGATCGTCCTGGGCATAGCCTGATCCGAATTGACCTGTAAGCGACCACCAAGGAATAGTTGTTCTCTTACGCAAATAACTCATGCGATGGGTGAGCCACACATAAATATCAAGTGCCAATGGCGACTGGCGCAACACTTTCATAGCCCGCAAGTCTACTGGTACCGGGTGTTCAAGACACTCTGTGAAAAATGGCTTTGATAGTAGTAGTCGCGATTGCCATTTACCAGCTTCTTCCTCGGCCTGCGGTTTCCACCAAACCTCATCAGCCAATAAAACGTTTTGCAAAGCAAAACCGTCTTTTCCGTCGTAGTGGCAAGAAATCATAGAGCTGAAGAGTGTAGTCATTGCATGTTTCAGGCGGGTAATGTCTCCTCGCTTTCCACCTGTGCTGTGCAGACCCAATTCTTGTAAATAGTCAGCTAAAGTATTACCTAAAAAAAGCACTGGATCTTTTTTCTTCACAACCTCCGTTGCGACCCAAGTTAGTAGTAAACGGGGGAGGGTGCCGTAAGGTAGCCCTTCAGGGTGAGCCGTAAGCATGGTTAATGTAAAATCACCATTACGACGGACAAAGCGAAAATCATCTGTTTTACGATGCGGTAACGTAGCTATAGCTAGAGCCCGAGTCATGAACCCAAGATTGCCAGCGCTTTTAGCATCATCACTTTCGATTTGTAGGTGAGCTTCAATTAGATCACGAACTCGAGCGGGTAAGTCCTGGTTTCGATAATCCCATACTGGTCTGACTATTTTTTCAGCTCGGTTATTCTTTGTATCACTTTCACCACTGATTATCAGCTTAGAATTACGCTCATTTCTTAAAGCGAGAACACTAGATGCCAACTCAGTAGCTGATTGCGAATTTTCTAACGTTTGGGAAAGTAGATCGCCAGTTCTAGCAGCCCCATTTTTATTCGCAACCTCTTTAGTTAGAGCAGAAGTGCTACGTGACTGCTGTGCAACTGCAATAGCAGTTTCAACAGAAATTCCGTCCGCTATAAGTTTTTCCGCATATTCGCGTTGCGGTTTCGAGAGAAATTGAAGAAGACTCATATATTTATCGCCTAATCTTATATATCGTTATTCGTTAGCGATTGATATCTGACTTGACTCCTGAGCAGACCGGAGGCCATTAACTTGGCGAGTTTTAGATTTTTGTACGTAGTCCCGCATTAAATCACGAAGCACCTGCGCGGCTGGCCGGTGCTCAGATCCGGCTGCATCGTGAAATTCAGCCCGAAGTTCAGCTTCAAGACGAATCGTCATAGTTGTTTCTTTGCTCACGGCTATCTCCGAGTTTGCGGCCTTCGTCGGCACGATGTTATACCTGTGAGCACATTGTACTATCAATGTCATTACATGGTCAATTAGGGTGGACAATATGTTGATAGCCAATTTGGTTCTGCTATTGATTTATTGGCTAGCCATGAAACAATAGGTCATTTTGGGTATACCCAAAATAGCCAGAAAACAGGTATTGGTATGGATATTGCCCGAATCTACATGCGTGTAAGCACTAAGGCTCAAGACCTAGCGCGCCAGGAATCTTTAACTGCTGAAGCTCGAGCTGCTGGGTACTACATCGCTGGGGTCTATCGCGAAAAAGAATCAGGCGCCAAAGCCGACCGCCCGGAACTGCTGCGCATGATCGAAGATTTGCAGCCCGGTGATGTTGTAGTTGCAGAACGAATCGACCGAATATCTCGTCTGCCATTACCAGAGGCTGAGAAACTAGTCGCTTCAATTCGGGCAAAAGGCGCACGCCTATCGGTCCCAGGAGTTGTTGACCTATCTGAGCTAGCAGCCGAAGCAACAGGAGTAACAAGAGTGGTTCTAGAGTCTTGTCAGGACATGCTCTTGCGCGTTGCACTCCAAAGCGCCAGAGACGACTATGAGGACCGGCGTGAACGGCAACGCCAAGGTATCCAGATAGCGAAAGCTGCCGGCAGATACAAAGGCCGTCCCGAGGACAAAGCAACGCACCAACGCATCGTTGCGCTGCGCTCAAGCGGCTATAGCATCGCTGAAACCGCCAAGCTCGCAGAATGTAGTCAAAGCCAAGTGAAACGCATATCCGCGTTAGAGAAAACCGCAAAAACTACTGGGAGCACTTCACCTTGAGACACCTA
>NZ_JAVAJH010000023.1:0-2795 GCF_030718165.1 Pseudomonas sp. LPH60 | reverse complement strand
GGACATAACTCGCTACCTATCCGCACACCTTGACAAACCAATATGAATCTAGATGAATACCAAAACAATACTATTTGGCGTTTTCACTTGCTATCATATGGAAGCTGACTATTTATGATTTGGCAGTCGCTTAAGCTTAGGAGTGGTTATGGTTGCAGCAATCGGAGTGCCAGGGATGCGTTGCGTGGGGGAATCCCCGCCAAGGTATGGCGGAAAAAAAGCCTATGCCTACGTTTGCCCACGCTACGAGGGAAGCTGTTTTTTGAGCTTTCGACGTAACGGTGAAAGTTACGCAGCCGAGTTCCCCAACTACAAACAGGCTCTTTCAGCTGCAACCATGGCAATTTTTGCTGGTGATGACTTTTCTAATGTTTACATCACCAGCACAAATCATCCTATCTCAGTTAAAGCGGTTTTTTTTAGTTCTGCGAAACAGTGGTTTCACACTGAATCAAACAATGAAACTGATTTAAATAATCCGCAAAAGCAAAAACCGAAAAACTTAACCCTGGTGAAGTAATGAAAGTCTCTAACGAATGGAGATTTAACGCACTCTCTTGCCACTTAGAAACCAATCTGAGGAAACTGTGATGATAGGATCAACACCTAAACAATGGTGCGTTAAACCGCATTCATTGTTTAAGAAACTCTTTATCACTTATTTGGCGGTTATTACAGGCTGTACTAATACCGCTGAGCAAATTAGTCATTCACCTGCTCTGAATAGCTCAACAGCTGTTGCTAGTCAGCAACAACTCTCATCTATTCCTGACAGTTCGGACGCGGTGAATAAATACAATTTGCCAGAGCTTGGTGGTGCTTCGAAGAAAGACCCGCCGTCTCGCGAAAAGCCTTTACTGAATGAATTCGCCGGAGACATGCCGCTGTCTGCTCGGCAAGACATTGCCCACCCTACTAATAAGGGTTTTCAAGGCGCTGACGCCTTGCAAGGCATGGCAGCGGGCATGCTCACCTCCGCAAGCTCGGAGGAAGTAAAAAAGTGGTTCTCCGCTCGACATGCAACAGCTGAATTATCCTTAAGCACAGGCGAAAAAGGCATTCGCCTTGGTAGTTTTGACTTACTGATGCCAATCTATGACACCGAAAAAGACCTTATCTTTACTCAGGTCGGCATTCGACGCTCTAACTCAATGACCGAGGACTACAGAACAACAGTGAATGCCGGTGTAGGTTATAGGCACACCCTTAAAGAATGGCTGGCAGGTGTCAACGCCTTTTATGACCGAGACATCACAGGAAAAAACAGCCGCTTTGGTTTGGGTCTAGAAGCGTTCACCGACAATCTAAAAACCAGCGCAAACATATATGTGCGCGCTTCAGATTGGCATAAGTCAGTCGATCTTGAAGACTATCTTGAGCGACCAGCTAACGGCTACGACGTGCGAGTCGAAGCTAATCTTCCATCCTATCCACAACTAGGAGGAAAACTCGTTTACGAGAAGTATTTTGGCGACCAAGTTGGGCTGTTCGGAACTTCTGATCGTCAAAAAGATCCCCAAGCGTTAACCGTCGGTGCCTCGTACAACCCGGTTCCTATGATCGGTTTTGGTGTTGACTACCGGCAAGGTCAAGGTGGTGTGTCACAAACTACCGGAAAGTTGACGATTAATTATCAATTCGGTGTACCACTGTCCAAGCAGCTATCGCTTGATTACATAAAGAGCCATAAGCTCGAGAACTCTCGATACGATCTAGTTAATCGTAACTATGAGGTAGTCTTGGACTACCGCGAGAAAGATGCAGGACAAGTTATGTTACCAGCGCAGATAAACGGAACGCCTACACAGGTAATTTCGTTTCCTGTCACATTTACAGACCCTGGTATCGGGCACTTTTCTTGGACTGGCACCGCAGCACCATTCGCAGCGCCATACGGCGGCGGTGCTAGTGCCTCTTTGACTCTCCCAGCATACGTTGAGGGGGGGAATAACAATTACACGCTCCAGGCGGTTGGTTCTGATCGTTTCGGGCGGGTAATTCAGTCGAACTTGATGCAAGTGCGTGTTAATGCCTTTTTAATCGCTTTGGAGCGCTCCCAAGCTGTTGCAAACGCCAATGGCACTGATGCCGTGACATTCACGGCTACCCTGCAAGAACCTACGGGCGCTCCAAAAGCAAACACGACAGTAACTTGGGATGTCCAAGGAAACGCAACAGTTGTAGAGAAAGATGAAAAGACCGACGGTAGCGGTCATGCCCGTTTGAAATTGACTAGCCGCTTTGCAAGCGCTATTCGCGTTAGCGTTCAAGAACCGCAAGGTGCAAAGGCTGAGAATGATGCTGACTTTTCGGGAGACCAACGCACGGCAAAAGTCATCACTTTAGTTGCATCCCCGTCCACTCTTACAGCAAACGGCATTAGTACAAGCACAATAAAAGCTACAATTGCTGACGCCCATGGCAACTCGGTCGGCCCTGGGGCTCCTGTAACTTGGCAAACTAGTGATGGCACTATCTCTAGTACGTCAACGGTAACTTCAGATGACAGCACCTCGACGATCACCCTCACGTCAGGAACTTCTGTCAGTGTCGCGAATATCAGTGCGACAGCCGTGGCAGGGGGCAAAAGTACCTCGGTTGCGTTCACCGCAGACCAAGGAACAGCGCGCGTGCTGGATCTGGTAGCCACTCCGGCCACCATCACTGCCAACGGCAGCGACACCAGCTCCCTGGTGGCAACCGTGCAGGATGCACACGGCAACGCTGTTGGTGCCGGTGCAACCGTCAACTGGACCACCAGCAGCGGCACCCTGTCGGCTTCCTCGAGCACCACT
>NZ_JAVAJH010000022.1:0-3048 GCF_030718165.1 Pseudomonas sp. LPH60 | reverse complement strand
CGGCAAGGCCCGCAACCCCGACGCGGTGTACTACCGGCGCAAATTCTCCGCCGCGGCCAATGGCACCGCCGCCCGCAGCGTGGTCATTCCGTTCTACTGGGGCTTTCGCGAGGAAGAGCAGCACATCATCAAGGATGCGCCCCACGGCGAGTGGATGGATCGCAACAGAAACCGCCTGGACAAGGCGGGCACGCTGGAGGGGGGACATTTCGTCAATGCCACCACCAACCTGCCGGACATGTGGGGCAAGGGCTTCAACGGCAAGCTGTTTGGCTTCATTTCCCTGGATCTGTTTGCCGGCGAGCTGACTCACCCGTTGTTCTCCGCGCCTGGACGTCGCTACATGGTGCTGGCGGCGATGCGTCTGGCGATGCTGATCAGGATCATCCGCAAGCGCTACCCCAACGACACGGTGAATGTGGTGGGCCACAGCCAAGGCACGCTCATCACGTTATTGGCCCATGCCTTTCTCAATGAGGACAAGGTGCGGCCGGCCGACGGCGTGGTGATGATCAACTCGCCCTACAGCCTGCGCGAACCCAACATGGAGAAGCTTCAGGGCTTCGGCGCGCAGCAGACGGCCGAGGCCCGCCTGGCGACCCTTGACGCCATCCTCAAGTTCATGACCGCAGCGCCCAATCCGTACCCGGCCTTGTCGAGTATCGCCCTCAAGAACTGCCAGGGTTATGGCGCTATTGGCGGGCCTGGCTGGAGCGGTGGCAAAGCCTGCGAAACCACGATTGACGCCAAGCGCATTGCCTTCAACGAGCGCGATAACCGAGGCAGTGTCTACCTGTATTTCACCCCTCAGGACCAGACCGTTGGCCTGGCCAACGTCCAGGGGATCGGCTGGCAGGGCGTTGATGAGCAGCTGTATGGCAAGCCACTGCGCCGGACCTTGCCGCTGAGTTTTCACCAGCGAATCTTTACCCTGCGCAAGCGCGGTGGCGAAAAGGAACTGATCGGTCTGCGCACGCCGCCCCATGCCTACCCATTGCTGCTTCGGGGAGAGGACACCTGGGAAGATGCCGGTCTGCCATACAAGCAGCGGATGTCCGTGGCCCGCGCCTCCCTTGAGCAAGGGAAGTCGGTGATGCTGACCGCACCGTTATTGCCAGTGCCCGTTGAAACCAACTTTGACGCCGATGGCACGGTGGTCATGCCGGGAGCGGACTCCAACAGCGGTGTCTATCAGATCAAGGACAAACTGGCGCCCATCGACGCCGCCATTGCGATCAGCAATAAAGCCTGGACCCCCGAAAGCACACGGCACAGCCGGCTGGAGGCGATCGATGAGGCCGTCGCCTTCAAGCACGGACGCGACATTGCCAGCGTTCAAAAGGCCCTCAACGAAGGCAAGGAGATATCTGAAACCACCCACGTGTTTGCCGCCCGAGCGACCGATGGCGGCAAGGTGCTGGTGACGCGTTCGGAAACACCCTACGAGGCACGCATGCGCCTGCAAAGTGGCGGCAAGGACAAGGAGCACGAAGAGGCGCTGTCTTTCCACTCGGCCATTCCCAACAACCCTGAACACAGCCGTCGAGTGCTGGCGTATGACGTGGCGATAGGGGCGGGGGAGAGCGTGGATGATGTGACGTTTTATGCGTATTTGTGTCGGGTGGCGGATTGGCGGTTGGATTGGCAGAGAACACGAGCTAGTGCTAACTCTCAGTTTGAGACAGAACAGGACCTTCCAGATGAAGCGGTATCGGAATTCTTTCTTCAAGAAGACGCTAGTAGCCGGGAATTGATTAACTCCACAGTAACGTACCGGAAGAGTGGTGCATTGCCGACGGCTGTCGGAGATGACATGCCTTCCTTGGTAGCAGCACAGTCTCTAAAGGAGCAAAGAGCGGGACACGCCGTTCGTTTTGGGGGAAGCGCCTGATGCGTCGAGAGCTTAAATTTTGGTTTTTCACTGCTGTGTTGCTGACCTGCCACTTGGTTCAGGCAGCCGAAACTTCACTGACATCGACTCGTTGTTTTGCCAGTGCGGCCACGTCTGTGACTACCTATACCTCGTCCAGGAAGGACTCAATCATGACCGTTGAACCTCGTTACCGTGCCCCCACTACGTCGCCTCGTTTGGAAACCCTGGATGTACTCAGCATTGGCATAAGTCTGGATGTGTTCAGGCAGGGGCAGATTTGGAACGAGTTGCAGGAAAAAAACTTAAAACAAGAGGAAGCACTACATGTAGGGAGCATCCTACCTATGGATCCGAAGAAGTATCCAATAACCGCCGATGATAAGGATATGGCATATGAAAAACGGGAAACGGATGCACTTGAGCTGGGATTAAGGGATTTTTTAGAGAAGTGGCCGATTCCCACTATTACTGTGGTTTCAGGTTGGAGTCCTAAAACTCCGAACCTTCGTTTTACACCTGAAAGAACCCGGGGCAGCTTATCTGTCATGGTTAATGACATGCGAACGCCTGCGGGACTTCATTGGCATCGCATTCGTAACCTGCAGGATGGCATCATCTGTAATGACACTCCTGAAACTTTGCTGGAAAACCTGTTCCAACTGTTCGAGTGTAACCCTGACCTTCCTGCTGTATTGGTCTACACCAATGAAGGCTTCAGCATGTCCTATGCGCTTTCTGCCAAAAAAGCCCCATTGATTGGTGGATCAGGGCCACGTAAGCCAGGTGAACTCACCGATTCAATGGTCGCCCTGGTCGTCGGTCGCCCCGAACGTGTCGAATGGCTGCGCTATTACGCCCCCTTCACCAAGGTCAACAAGAACAAGATCGATCCCGAATTCACCGGTTGGGGCTGGCGTAAACCGGCGGTGGAGTTCCAACCTTCGGAGTTCATCCCGCAGCCCTGGACCGAGCGCGCTTTTGAACAATGGGACGCCTTGCCAGTGCTGGCCAGGATTCATCGCCCGGTCACGGTTTCCCTGCAGCGTCCGGATAACGGCGAGCGCCTCAAGCGCGAAGCCTTGACCACGCAACTGGCCGCTGGCTGGAAAAAAGCCACTGATGCCGTTGCACCAGCACCGGCCCGAGTGTTCTACGACGGCGGCCTGAACAGCACA
>NZ_JAVAJH010000021.1:0-5204 GCF_030718165.1 Pseudomonas sp. LPH60 | reverse complement strand
CTTCTTAAAAAAATCACTTGACAGTAAATGAGGCTGCTGTAGAATGCGCGCCTCGGTTGAGACGAAAGATCTTAACCAACCGCTCTTTAACAACTGAATCAAGCAATTCGTGTGGGTGCTTGTGGAGTCAGACTGATAGTCAAAAAGATTATCAGCATCACAAGTTACTCCGCGAGAAATCAAAGATGTAACCAACGATTGCTGAGCCAAGTTTAGGGTTTTCTCAAAACCCAAAGATGTTTGAACTGAAGAGTTTGATCATGGCTCAGATTGAACGCTGGCGGCAGGCCTAACACATGCAAGTCGAGCGGCAGCACGGGTACTTGTACCTGGTGGCGAGCGGCGGACGGGTGAGTAATGCCTAGGAATCTGCCTAGTAGTGGGGGATAACGTCCGGAAACGGGCGCTAATACCGCATACGTCCTACGGGAGAAAGTGGGGGATCTTCGGACCTCACGCTATTAGATGAGCCTAGGTCGGATTAGCTAGTTGGTGAGGTAATGGCTCACCAAGGCGACGATCCGTAACTGGTCTGAGAGGATGATCAGTCACACTGGAACTGAGACACGGTCCAGACTCCTACGGGAGGCAGCAGTGGGGAATATTGGACAATGGGCGAAAGCCTGATCCAGCCATGCCGCGTGTGTGAAGAAGGTCTTCGGATTGTAAAGCACTTTAAGTTGGGAGGAAGGGCAGTTACCTAATACGTGATTGTTTTGACGTTACCGACAGAATAAGCACCGGCTAACTCTGTGCCAGCAGCCGCGGTAATACAGAGGGTGCAAGCGTTAATCGGAATTACTGGGCGTAAAGCGCGCGTAGGTGGTTTGTTAAGTTGGATGTGAAAGCCCCGGGCTCAACCTGGGAACTGCATCCAAAACTGGCAAGCTAGAGTATGGTAGAGGGTGGTGGAATTTCCTGTGTAGCGGTGAAATGCGTAGATATAGGAAGGAACACCAGTGGCGAAGGCGACCACCTGGACTGATACTGACACTGAGGTGCGAAAGCGTGGGGAGCAAACAGGATTAGATACCCTGGTAGTCCACGCCGTAAACGATGTCAACTAGCCGTTGGGAGCCTTGAGCTCTTAGTGGCGCAGCTAACGCATTAAGTTGACCGCCTGGGGAGTACGGCCGCAAGGTTAAAACTCAAATGAATTGACGGGGGCCCGCACAAGCGGTGGAGCATGTGGTTTAATTCGAAGCAACGCGAAGAACCTTACCAGGCCTTGACATCCAATGAACTTTCTAGAGATAGATTGGTGCCTTCGGGAGCATTGAGACAGGTGCTGCATGGCTGTCGTCAGCTCGTGTCGTGAGATGTTGGGTTAAGTCCCGTAACGAGCGCAACCCTTGTCCTTAGTTACCAGCACGTTATGGTGGGCACTCTAAGGAGACTGCCGGTGACAAACCGGAGGAAGGTGGGGATGACGTCAAGTCATCATGGCCCTTACGGCCTGGGCTACACACGTGCTACAATGGTCGGTACAAAGGGTTGCCAAGCCGCGAGGTGGAGCTAATCCCATAAAACCGATCGTAGTCCGGATCGCAGTCTGCAACTCGACTGCGTGAAGTCGGAATCGCTAGTAATCGCGAATCAGAATGTCGCGGTGAATACGTTCCCGGGCCTTGTACACACCGCCCGTCACACCATGGGAGTGGGTTGCACCAGAAGTAGCTAGTCTAACCTTCGGGAGGACGGTTACCACGGTGTGATTCATGACTGGGGTGAAGTCGTAACAAGGTAGCCGTAGGGGAACCTGCGGCTGGATCACCTCCTTAATCGACGACATCAGCTGCTTCATAAGCTCCCACACGAATTGCTTGATTCATTGAAGAAGACGATAGAAGCAGCTTTAAGCTCCAAGCTGATAGCTCCAAGCTAACAGTTACAAGCTCGAAATTGGGTCTGTAGCTCAGTTGGTTAGAGCGCACCCCTGATAAGGGTGAGGTCGGCAGTTCGAATCTGCCCAGACCCACCAATTTTGTTATGGGGCCATAGCTCAGCTGGGAGAGCGCCTGCCTTGCACGCAGGAGGTCAGCGGTTCGATCCCGCTTGGCTCCACCATAAACTGCTTCTGAAAGCTTAGAAATGAGCATTCTGTTTGAATGTTGATTTCTAGTCTTTTGATTAGATCGTTCTTTAAAAATTTGGGTATGTGATAGAAAGATAGACTGAACGTTACTTTCACTGGTAACGGATCAGGCTAAGGTAAAATTTGTGAGTTAAATTGCAAATTTTCGGCGAATGTCGTCTTCATAGTATAACCAGATTGCTTGGGGTTATATGGTCAAGTGAAGAAGCGCATACGGTGGATGCCTTGGCAGTCAGAGGCGATGAAAGACGTGGTAGCCTGCGATAAGCTTCGGGGAGTCGGCAAACAGACTTTGATCCGGAGATCTCTGAATGGGGGAACCCAGCCATCATAAGATGGTTATCTTGTACTGAATACATAGGTGCAAGAGGCGAACCAGGGGAACTGAAACATCTAAGTACCCTGAGGAAAAGAAATCAACCGAGATTCCCTTAGTAGTGGCGAGCGAACGGGGACTAGCCCTTAAGTGGCTTTGAGATTAGCGGAACGCTCTGGAAAGTGCGGCCATAGTGGGTGATAGCCCTGTACGCGAAAATCTCTTAGTCATGAAATCGAGTAGGACGGGGCACGAGAAACCTTGTCTGAATATGGGGGGACCATCCTCCAAGGCTAAATACTACTGACTGACCGATAGTGAACTAGTACCGTGAGGGAAAGGCGAAAAGAACCCCGGAGAGGGGAGTGAAATAGATCCTGAAACCGTATGCGTACAAGCAGTGGGAGCAGACTTTGTTCTGTGACTGCGTACCTTTTGTATAATGGGTCAGCGACTTATTTTCAGTGGCGAGCTTAACCGAATAGGGGAGGCGTAGCGAAAGCGAGTCTTAATAGGGCGTCTAGTCGCTGGGAATAGACCCGAAACCGGGCGATCTATCCATGGGCAGGTTGAAGGTTAGGTAACACTGACTGGAGGACCGAACCGACTACCGTTGAAAAGTTAGCGGATGACCTGTGGATCGGAGTGAAAGGCTAATCAAGCTCGGAGATAGCTGGTTCTCCTCGAAAGCTATTTAGGTAGCGCCTCATGTATCACTGTAGGGGGTAGAGCACTGTTTCGGCTAGGGGGTCATCCCGACTTACCAAACCGATGCAAACTCCGAATACCTACAAGTGCCGAGCATGGGAGACACACGGCGGGTGCTAACGTCCGTCGTGAAAAGGGAAACAACCCAGACCGTCAGCTAAGGTCCCAAAGTTATGGTTAAGTGGGAAACGATGTGGGAAGGCTTAGACAGCTAGGAGGTTGGCTTAGAAGCAGCCACCCTTTAAAGAAAGCGTAATAGCTCACTAGTCGAGTCGGCCTGCGCGGAAGATGTAACGGGGCTCAAACCATACACCGAAGCTACGGGTATCACGTAAGTGATGCGGTAGAGGAGCGTTCTGTAAGCCTGTGAAGGTGAGTTGAGAAGCTTGCTGGAGGTATCAGAAGTGCGAATGCTGACATGAGTAACGACAATGGGTGTGAAAAACACCCACGCCGAAAGACCAAGGTTTCCTGCGCAACGTTAATCGACGCAGGGTTAGTCGGTCCCTAAGGCGAGGCTGAAAAGCGTAGTCGATGGAAAACAGGTTAATATTCCTGTACTTCTAGTTATTGCGATGGAGGGACGGAGAAGGCTAGGCCAGCTTGGCGTTGGTTGTCCAAGTTTAAGGTGGTAGGCTGGAATCTTAGGTAAATCCGGGGTTCTAAGGCCGAGAGCTGATGACGAGTTACCTTTTAGGTGACGAAGTGGTTGATGCCATGCTTCCAAGAAAAGCTTCTAAGCTTCAGATAACTAGGAACCGTACCCCAAACCGACACAGGTGGTTGGGTAGAGAATACCAAGGCGCTTGAGAGAACTCGGGTGAAGGAACTAGGCAAAATGGCACCGTAACTTCGGGAGAAGGTGCGCCGGTGAGGGTGAAGGACTTGCTCCGTAAGCTCATGCCGGTCGAAGATACCAGGCCGCTGCGACTGTTTATTAAAAACACAGCACTCTGCAAACACGAAAGTGGACGTATAGGGTGTGACGCCTGCCCGGTGCCGGAAGGTTAATTGATGGGGTTAGCTAACGCGAAGCTCTTGATCGAAGCCCCGGTAAACGGCGGCCGTAACTATAACGGTCCTAAGGTAGCGAAATTCCTTGTCGGGTAAGTTCCGACCTGCACGAATGGCGTAACGATGGCGGCGCTGTCTCCACCCGAGACTCAGTGAAATTGAAATCGCTGTGAAGATGCAGTGTATCCGCGGCTAGACGGAAAGACCCCGTGAACCTTTACTATAGCTTTGCACTGGACTTTGAATTTGCTTGTGTAGGATAGGTGGGAGGCTTTGAAGCGTGAACGCCAGTTTGCGTGGAGCCATCCTTGAAATACCACCCTGGCAACTTTGAGGTTCTAACTCAGGTCCGTTATCCGGATCGAGGACAGTGTATGGTGGGTAGTTTGACTGGGGCGGTCTCCTCCTAAAGAGTAACGGAGGAGTACGAAGGTGCGCTCAGACCGGTCGGAAATCGGTCGTAGAGTATAAAGGCAAAAGCGCGCTTGACTGCGAGACAGACACGTCGAGCAGGTACGAAAGTAGGTCTTAGTGATCCGGTGGTTCTGTATGGAAGGGCCATCGCTCAACGGATAAAAGGTACTCCGGGGATAACAGGCTGATACCGCCCAAGAGTTCATATCGACGGCGGTGTTTGGCACCTCGATGTCGGCTCATCACATCCTGGGGCTGAAGCCGGTCCCAAGGGTATGGCTGTTCGCCATTTAAAGTGGTACGCGAGCTGGGTTTAGAACGTCGTGAGACAGTTCGGTCCCTATCTGCCGTGGACGTTTGAGATTTGAGAGGGGCTGCTCCTAGTACGAGAGGACCGGAGTGGACGAACCTCTGGTGTTCCGGTTGTCACGCCAGTGGCATTGCCGGGTAGCTATGTTCGGAAAAGATAACCGCTGAAAGCATCTAAGCGGGAAACTTGCCTCAAGATGAGATCTCACTGGGATCTTGAATCCCCTAAAGGGCCGTCGAAGACTACGACGTTGATAGGTTGGGTGTGTAAGCGCTGTGAGGCGTTGAGCTAACCAATACTAATTGCCCGTGAGGCTTGACCATATAACACCCAAGCAATTTGCTTAA
>NZ_JAVAJH010000020.1:0-5551 GCF_030718165.1 Pseudomonas sp. LPH60 | reverse complement strand
CGCGGGCCAGCAGCACGTGCTGGTGTCTGCCAAGGAACACATCACCCTGATGTGCGGCGGGGCCTACCTGACGCTCAAGGGCGGCAATATCGAATTGGGCATGCCGGGGAATTTTACGGTCAAGGCGGCCAAGCACTCCTCTATCGGTCCCGCACATGCCTCGACCACGTTCAACTCATGGGAATCGACCCCATTCAATGACGCCTATGTGCTGCGCGATGAAATCACCCTTGACCCCCTGGCCAACACCACCGTGGAACTGCGGCGCGGCGACGGAGGAGTCACCACCCTCACGACTGATGGACAAGGCCGGCTGCCCAGGCAGCAGGACCTGGCCATGGATCAAGTCCAGATGCGCATTCTGGCCAAGGGAAGTAGTCCCAACGACGACAGGGAGTCCACTGCATGAGTAGCCAAGTAGCCGATAACACTGAGGACGTCATCATTCCTCGCTCGCGCGACAATCTGGGGCGACCGGTCTACAAGACCCAACTGACCCGCACCGAGGACCAGCGTGAAAAAGTCCTGCTGGCGAGGCAGGCCGCGCCGATTCCGGTGATCTTCATTCCAGGCATCATGGGCAGCAACCTGCGTAACAAGGAGGACCAGAGCAAGGTCTGGAGTCCACCGAATGCCAGTTTTTGGCCCACTGATATCTTCCCCGCTCTCGCAGCCTTGGCTGTCTGGTGGGGCCGCGGCCCCAAGGATCGACAGATACTGCTAATGCCGGAAAACGTCGAGGTGGATGATCGAGGCTCGATTGATACGTGCTCATCCGGCCTGAGCAAAGAGGCAGCGCGCATTCGTGGCTGGGGGACGGTGATGCGCAGCGCCTACAACCCGTTCATGGCCCTGATGGAGGGCCGCTTGGACAACATCGTCAGCCGACAACAGATCCAGCAATGGTGGAGCGATGAAAGCCTGCATGAACCCGCAGCCTATGGCGAAGAACTGGGGCAGGCGACGCCCATCAGCGAAGATGAACTGCAACAGGCGGGCAAGTATCAATTCGACGTCTGGTGCGCCGGTTACAACTGGCTGCAATCCAACCGGCAGTCCGCCCTGGATGTACGTGACTACATCGAGAACACCGTCCTCGCCCACTACCGCGAACACGCAAGCGTCAGCCCTGAGCAGGCGGATCAGATGAAGGTCATCCTGGTCACCCACTCAATGGGTGGGCTGGTTGCACGCTCCCTGACCCAATTGCACGGTTACAAACGAGTGCTTGGCGTGGTCCACGGCGTGCAACCGTCAATCGGTTCATCGGCCATCTACCACCACATGCGCTGCGGCTATGAAGGTATTGCCAGCATCATCCTTGGCTACAACGCAGGCGAAGTGACCGCAGTGGTGGCCAATGCCCCAGGGGCGCTGGAACTGACGCCTAGCAACGAGTATCGGGAAGGTCGCCCCTGGTTGTTCCTGTGCGATGCCCAGGGGCAGGTCATCAAGGATATGGAGGGGAAACCCAGGGCCTATCCGCAGAACCAGGACCCCTACGAGGAAATCTATAAGAGCACCGCCTGGTATGGGTTGGTGCCGGAGCAGAACACTCAGTATTTGGATATGTCGGATGAGACTAGTACCAATACTGAAAAAAGCCCTCGACATGAATTCAGAAAGCGGATTGATGCGGTTGCTGTGTTCCATCGTGAACTAACTGCAGCAAGCTACCACCCTGAAACCTATGCCCACTATGCGGCAGATGATGATCGTCACAGCTGGCGAAACATGATTTGGCAAGGCGACCCCACCCCTCTGGAAGCGCCAGGCTCCGCGCTCAAGGATGACGAGACTGGCAGCTACAGCAGTTGGTTTCGCCGTGGCTTGCCAGCCATTGTGCCAACGCTCGAAAACTGGACAAACAAAGAGGAGGACCAGTCTGGCAGTGGTGGCGACGGCACGGTGCCAACCGACTCCGGTCAGGCCCACAAGAAGGCGGGTATCAAGGCCAGCTTCCGCCAGGGCAGCAAAGGCGCGGGACAGTACAACACCGAAAAGGGCTACGAACACCAAGAAAGCTACAACGACAAACGAGCCCAATGGGCCGCGCTTTATGGCGTGATCAAGATCGCTCAGTTGGCTGACTGGCACCCTGACGACAAGGGGGGCTTATGACGCTCATTCGTAGCTTGTTTACCGTTCTTGGCCTGGTCGCTTTAACCAGTGTGACCAGCTGTACTTCGTTCTCATCTTCTCGGAGCCCCACCATGGATAAAAGTGGATGGATCACCTACTGCTACGGACGCTTTCTGATCGATCTGCCGCCACAGGCAAAGATCAATGCCGGATATAACTTATGGGGAATAAAAATTAAGGGGCTTGAAGATACTCCCACCTCCTTAGCGGCCAAGATCGATCAGCGCGAGATTGAGCTGAAGAATCAAAAACATAAAAAGATACAGAGCAGCATGTTTCTTCGCCGAGTAGATCTTGGCGAAGGAGCTACAGGGCTACTCTCTTGGAGCTCAGATGCCAGCACAGAAATGTATCGGTTAGATACTTACTTAGTGTCTAAACCAGAAGGGCGGACATACTACCGAAAAGGAGAAATATCAGTTGATAGAGAGCGACGCGGCATTGAAATCGCTACCTCTTTGGCTCGCAACCTACGCTCTCGTGCCCCCAACGAAATCCCCGCCGAACCAGGATTCTGTATCGACCGTGCCTACATCGCGGGTGACAGCTTTCAAAGTGAAGGCTTCGGAATTGGCGTGACCTTCCCGGAACACCCGAGAACCTTTTTGGCATTCAGATCCAGCACTGGAGCCGAACGTGATCGGTTACTGGATCGAGTAAGTGGCTTTCTGATGGGTGCGGCAAAGATGGTTGCAGGCATCGAGACCCTGCGCAAAAGAGAGCGTGGCGGTGCCATTCCCGCCGATGAGTACCTGCTGGCAGGCAGCGCAAGGGGCCAGCGCACCTACACCTTCCTCTGGGAAGCCCAAGGCAAGGACGAGTCGATCAACGAGCCCCATCTCAAGGTAGAACTGAGCGTGGAGGAAGCTGATGACGATGACGATGGCAAGCCACCGGCTCCCGCTTTCCAGTCCGATAAAGCCGCACTGGAATTGTGGGATGCCATCATCGACTCGATTCGCCTGCGCCCGGTATCGGCTACTGGACGCAACGACCATGCTGGCACGCCCTCCCCGCCTAAAAGCCCGCAACAGAGGGCCAACAGCCCAGCGGTAGATGATGACTACGCCCTGGGAGAGTTCCTCGCTGAGCTGAAGCCTAAAGATAACTGGATGGATGATTTGTGAGTTTCCTAAGGAAGCGCGCGCGACCACAGCACACTCGCCAATGGGCCGCATTATCTGACGTGATTGAGATCACTCAAGTAGCAGACTGCCAGCTGGATGCCAAGGAGGGTTTATGAAGCGCACTCATTGCCTACTAACGACCCTTGGTCTTATCACCATGACTAGCGTTATCAGCTGCACATCGATTTTTTCCTCTCGGAGCCCCGCCATGGACAAGAGCGGATGGATTACTCATTGCTACGGACGTTTTTTGATTGATTTACCGCCCCAGGCAGAGATCAAAGCTGGGTACTACCTGTGGGGCGACGATATCGAAGCGCTCGACGATAGCCCTGAGGCTCTGGTAACCAGAATCGATAAGCGTGAACAGACACTAAAAAGCGAACGCCACAGAAAGATACAAGAGAGCATGTTTTTAAGGCGGACCGAACATCAAAACGGTTCAATTAGCCTGTGGTCATGGGGCTCAACGGCTAGCACCTTGTCATACAGAGTTGATTCATATTTGGTGACACCACTAAAAGGCTCTGTCTATTACTATTCGGGAGAAGTTACTTATGACAGAGAGAAAAGAGGATTAGAAATAGTTAATGATTTAGCCCGCAACCTACGCTCTCGCGCCCCCAACGAAATCCCCACCGAACCAGGATTTTGTATCGACCGGGCCTATATCGCGGGTGACAGTTTTCAAAGTGAAGATTTCGATATAGGCGTGACCTTCCCGGAACACCCTAGAACCTTTTTATCATTCAGATCCAGCACTGGAGCCGAAGAAGATCGGTTACTGGATCGAGTGAGTGGCTTTTTGATGGGCGCGCTGAAGATGGTTGCGGGCATCGAGACTCTGCGCAAAAGAGAGCGTGGCGGTGCCATTCACGCCGATGAGTACCTGCTGGCAGGCAGCGCAAAGGGGCAACGCACCTACACCTTCCTCTGGGAAGCCCAGGGCAAGGACGAGTCGGTCTACGAGCCCCACCTCAAGGCGGAACTGAGCGTGGAGGAAGCTGACGTCGATGACGATGGCACCCCACCAGATCCGGCTTTCAAGTCTGATAAAGCAGCACTTGCGCTGTGGGATGCCATCATCGATTCGATTCGCCTGCGTCCGGTATCGACGCCTTAAAGCGATGGCAATGACCGGATGCTCAAGGCTGCAATACTGCAGAAGCAGCCTTGAGCAAAGACCCTGAAAGGGCTGGCCTTAGCAGCGAAATCCTAAGCCGGCGTTACCGCAGCAACGGGTATGTCTCCCCATCCGTGTCGCCACTTCGCCGACGGCCACCACACTCTAAGTTCAAGAAGACCAGGGACTCAGGCTTTACGAGCGCGGCTCGTCCGAGCATGAGCAGACACCTCGCGGGCTAGCGTCCAGCAACGCCTCCACCACCGCCCGGGCCATCTCCACGGAATGCGCCATGGACCAGATCAGCCCGCGCTCGATGCCGCTGCCCTGCTGAGTGATTTCATCGCAGACCTCCTCGGCGCATTTGAGCAACAACGCCACATGCACCAACGCCTCTTCAGCACTGACGCCTGGACGCACGCTGAACAGCGAGTCGGCAGAAACAGGTTTGGCTTGGGTGTTGCGCTGGAACAGCGCGGGGTCCTGCGGTTGCCGGGCCAGGGCCACGCGCAAGGTGGCGTTGGCGGCCTTGAGTTCGGGATCGCGATAGGACGTGGGGGGATCGGGAACGAGCTTTTTCATGGTCTAACTCCTTGCAGATAAAAGGAGCCAACACCGTTCGCTTGCACACGAATAAGGTGGCAGCCGTACGCAGGTGTGCAAGACCGAGTCTGCAAGGACACCCGGCAGATCCGAAGATCTCCCACGCACGGCCGCCATAACGCAGCGGACATGAAAACGACCAATCAGTGCTGATCGTTTGTGCGCCTTTGCAGAGTTCGGACTTGCACATCCGAGCCATCGATTTGGCGATGGCTCCGGCACCCTAGCCCGCCCATCAGGCGCATTCAAGCGGCCGGCAGTTTCTCGGATTTGCCTTACAAAAGAAAGCGAATGGGCGTAGTTCCAACCAGCTTTCAGCACTCTCTGAAACAGCCACGGCTCAGTGGTGAGGGTGTTTGTTCCCACGGATTGGTTTGTCAGCGACCAGGCCGAAAACAGTCCTGTCGCCCTGTTTTCGTATCTGCGATGTGCCTGATATACCGCGCCGACTGGCCGGGCGATGCTCGCCCGTTCGCAGCCTTCGGCAGCTCCTACAAGGGAAGGTGCCCCCCATTCCCGCTCCAGGCCGGCCGCAAGGCCGCCGTCTGGCTCTTGA
>NZ_JAVAJH010000002.1:0-1022890 GCF_030718165.1 Pseudomonas sp. LPH60 | reverse complement strand
TGGCTTCGATGAACTGAAGCGTAACCGCTGCCGAAAACCGCGTAACTCTTTGAATTTCAAGGAGTTTTCCGTTTCGACTGCGCCGGAAGTGGGGCGAATTATAGACCTGTAGAATCTGCCGTCAACACTTAATTTGCATTTTCTATGATTCAACGCGAAAAGCCCTGCCGACAGCTTCTATATAGGGGCGCAAAAAAGACTTTGCGCACTATATTGCTCATCGAGCATTAGTTAAGCATCATGACCCACGTGCTCCCCCCCTCAGACTCTGGATGACTCTCCGCATGAACGACCAACCGCGCAGCCTTGCCTCGACCTTGTTTCCGGTGGGGTTACTGCTCATTGCCATGGCCTCGATTCAATCAGGCGCCTCCCTGGCCAAGAGCATGTTCCCCGTCGTTGGCGCCCAAGGCACGACCACCCTGCGCCTGATCTTCGCCAGCATCATCATGCTGCTTCTATTAAGGCCCTGGCGCGCCAAGTTCACCGCCAACACGCTGCGCACCGTGATTGTCTACGGCATGGCCCTGGGCGGGATGAACTTCCTCTTCTATATGTCCCTGAGAAGCGTGCCCCTGGGAATCGCTGTCGCTCTGGAGTTCACCGGCCCATTGGCGGTGGCCATCTACGCCTCACGCAAGGCTATCGACTTCCTGTGGATCGCCCTGGCCATCGTCGGACTGCTACTGCTGATTCCCACTGGAGCTACCGAAACCGCCATCGACCTAGTGGGCGCAGGCTACGCACTCGGGGCTGGAGTCTGCTGGGCACTGTACATCCTGTTCGGGCAAAAGGCCGGGGCCGAAAACGGTATCCAGACCGCAGCCCTGGGAGTCATGATCGCGGCACTCTTCGTCGCTCCTATTGGCATCGTCCACGCCGGCGCCGCACTACTCACACCTTCCTTGATCCCCGTAGCCCTGGGCGTGGCCATCTTGTCTACCGCGCTTCCCTATAGCCTGGAGATGGTCGCCCTGACTCGCATGCCCGCGCGCACCTTTGGCACCCTGATGAGTATCGAACCCGCTTTCGGTGCACTTTCCGGCCTGCTATTCCTGCACGAATACCTTTCCCTCGCGCAATGGATGGCCATCGCCTGCATCATCCTTGCTTCCGTAGGGGCAACCCTGACCATGCGCCGCGAGTCCAAACCATTAGTTGCGGTTGATTGAGATTCAACTCTGGTAATTGCCGTTCAATTAGGCCATGTTTAGTCGGCTACTCAACGTCAGCCATGGAGTTGTCAGACAGGGATATCGCAAACGCAAAAGACCATAGCTAATGCAGTCACACTCGGGCGTTAGATCCGGGGCTAGCGATAAGGACGGGGATGAAACGATTTTTGATAATGTTGGCCGTACTTGCCATTGCAGGCTGCGCTGCGACCGCGAAAACCGAAGTCAAACGGGGTAAGAAAGGACTCCACATCAACTGCTCGGGTTTGTCTTCTTCCTGGGACAAGTGCTACACCAAGGCCACCCAGTCCTGCGGCCCCAAAGGCTACAAGGTGATCGCCAAATCTGGTGATGCCGTGGAGGACCCGGGGGATTACCCCTTCGGCCTGAACCCAGCCGGTTACACCAGCCGCAGCATGATCATCATCTGCAAATAGTGGCACCGTTCAATCTTCGGGCAGCCCTTCCAGCTGCCCAATGATCTGTTCATGGCTCGACGCCAGCACCTGCTGCTGGATACTCGGGCTCACCAGCATTCGCGCCACCACCAACGCGCCGACACACTGCGACAGAATCGACCAGGCCAGGCTTTCGCTACCTAAAGTCTGCGCCCAAGCCTGATGCAAACGGCAGATCCAGTCTTGCGCCTCCTGTCGGACTTCGACACTGCCCCGAGCAATCTCCGCACCCAACGCTGGCAACGCACAGCCCGCTCCCGGCTGCTGCAGATGCGCCACACTCAAATACTGCTTCAGACAGCGCCGCAGCTTTGCCTGATTCTGCCGCCCCTCCCCGCCCAGGCGCTCCAGGCTCTGGCTCAACTCGCGCTCGACGATGGAACCGAACAACTCGTCCTTGGACGTGAAGTGCGTATAAAAAGCCCCGCCACTGAGGCCGATGGCCTTCATCAACGCATCTACACCGACAGTAGAAAAACCGTTGTTCTTGGCCTGGGTGGCACTGCTCTGCAGTAGGCGTTCACGGGTTTCCTGCTTATGGCCGACTGAATAACGCATTCCTGATGGACTCCCCTGCTCGCTTGACGACAGAAAAATCATAGCATAACGTTCGTTTAGTTAACGATCGTTTACCCAATAGCGAGCCTCCCATGACTACAGCCTCGAACAAGAACAAAGTCGTACTGGTGGTCGGTGCCGGTGATGCCACCGGTGGTGCCATTGCCAAGCGTTTCGCCGCAGAAGGCTTTACTGCCTGCGTGACCCGACGCAGCGCGGACAAACTGCAGCCGCTGGTGGAGGCCATCCAGCAAACCGGTAGCCAAGCCCATGGTTTTGCCTGCGATGCGCGTAAAGAAGAAGACGTGGTGGCACTGATCGAACAAATCGAAACCCAGATCGGTCCGATCGAAGCCTTCGTCTTCAACATCGGCGCCAACGTGCCCTGCAGCATCCTTGAGGAAACCGCACGCAAATACTTCAAGATCTGGGAGATGGCCTGTTTTTCGGGCTTCCTCAATGCCCGCGAGGTGGCCAAGCGCATGGTCACCCGCAAGCGCGGCACCATCCTGTTCACCGGCGCTACCGCCGGGGTCCGCGGCGCTGCGGGCTTTGCCGCCTTTGCCGGCGCCAAGCACGGTATCCGCGCCCTGGCCCAGAGCATGGCCCGGGAGCTGGGGCCCTTGAACATCCACGTCGGCCACATCATCGTCGACGGCGCCATCGACACCGACTTCATCCGCACCAGCTTTCCCGAGAAATATGCCCTCAAGGATCAGGACGGCATCCTCAACCCCGAGCATATCGCCGAGAACTACTGGTACCTGCACAGCCAGCCCCGTGATGCCTGGACCTTCGAACTGGACCTGCGTCCCTGGAACGAACGCTGGTAATCCCCTTCCATAACAACAATCAGGGAATCTGCATCATGAATAAAAAGGTGGAGTTCTTCTTCGACCTGGGCAGCCCGACTTCATACCTGGCCTACACCCAACTGCCGAAGATCTGTGCCCAGACCGGCAGCCAACTGGTGTACCAACCCATGCTGCTGGGCGGCGTCTTCAAGACCACCGGCAACGCATCCCCCATCAGCGTCCCCGCCAAAGGCCGCTACATGCTGCAGGACCTGGCGCGCTTCGCCCAGCGCTATCAGGTGGAGCTCAATTTCAACCCGCACTTCCCCATCAACACCCTGCTGCTGATGCGCGCCACGACCGGAGTGCAGATGCATTTACCGGAACGCTTCATCGATTTCATCGACTGCCTGTTCCGCGCACTCTGGGTCGACAAACGCAACCTCAACGACGCCGCCAGCGTCGCCCAGGTCCTGGAACAAGGCGGTTTCGACCCACAGCAGATCCTCGACCTGAGCAATGCCGAGGACGTCAAGACCGCTCTCAGGAACAACACCGAACAGGCCTTGCAGCGGGGAGTATTCGGTGCTCCCAGCATGTTCGTGGGTGAGGAATTGTTTTTCGGTCAGGATCGGCTCGACTTCGTCCGGGAAGCCTTGAGCAAGTGACCACCAGCATCTGCGGCGACGCTTGAGTCGCCGCAGCCACCTCACCCGCGTTGCGCGGGTGAGGCCTTGCATCAGATCGCCGCAGTGCGCGCCTGCAACCACTCCAGCGCCGCCCCTTGCAACAGCGGACTAAGGCGCCGGCGAACATCACCGTGATAAGCGTTGAGCCACTCGCGCTCATCCTGAGTCAGCAACGACGGTTCCAGGCAACGGCTGTCGATCGGGCACAACGTCAGGGTTTCAAACTTCAGGAACTCACCAAACTCGGTCGTACCTGCCTCACGGTTCAAGACCAGATTCTCGATCCGCACCCCCCAACGCCCGGGACGATAAGTCCCCGGTTCGATGGAAGTAATCATCCCCGGCTGCATCGCGGTTTGCGGCGCCGGTGCGGCCTGATAGGCAATCACCTGCGGCCCCTCATGCACATTCAGGAAGTAGCCGACACCATGCCCGGTGCCATGTCCGTAATCCACGCCTTCGGCCCAGATCGGCGCACGAGCGATGGCATCCAGCAGCGGCGAAAGAATGCCCCGAGGGAACTGCGCCCGGGACAAGGCGATAACCCCCTTGAGCACTCGGGTGCAATCGCGCTTCTGCTCGGCACTTGGTGTACCGATCGGCACCATGCGGGTGATATCGGTGGTGCCGCCCAGGTACTGGCCGCCGGAGTCGATCAGCAACAGGCCATCGCCCTCGATCACCGCGTGTTCTTCAGGCGTGGCGTGGTAATGAGGCATCGCCCCATTGGCATTGAATGCGGCAATGGTATTGAAACTCAGGGAGACATAACCCGGACGCCGCTCACGGGCGGCGGTCAGGTGTTCATCAATGGTCAGCTCGGTGACTCGTTCACGCCCCAGGGCACTCTCCAACCAGGCGAAGAACTCACAGAGGGCCGCGCCGTCCTGCTCCATGGCCTGACGAATGTGCTCGGCGTCCGCCAGGCTCTTGCGCGACTTGGACAAGGTAGTGGGATTGAGCCCTTCCAGCAGCTTCACCCCGGGAAGCAGATTGTCCAGCAGGCCGCTGGTGACCCGTGCCGGATCAATCTGCAAGGTCGCGTCTTCAGGCACTGCGCGCAGCGCCGCCGCCACTTCCGAATAGTCCCGCAGGCTCACGCCATCCGCCTCCAGCACCCCACGCAGCGGGTCATCGACCTTGCTCAAGGCCACGAACAAAGTGGCCTGCTGCTGGCTGATCAAGGCGAAGGACACAAACACCGGGTTGAACGAAACGTCCGCCCCCCGCAGGTTGAACAGCCAGGCGATATCGTCGAGGGTGGCGATGAAATGCCAATCCGCGCCACGCTCCTTCAGGGTTTCCCGCAGCTTGCCGAGCTTCTCCACCCGGCTCTGCGTCGCCTGCGGCGGCACGTGTTGATACACCGGCTGATCCGGCAACGCGGGACGATCACTCCACACTTCCTGAAGCAGATCGATGTCGGTCCGCAGACGGGCTCCGCGCTCCTGCAACTTGGCGCTCAGGGTGCGGGCCGAGGCCACAGCCATCACCGCGCCATCTACCGCCACCACCGCGCCTTGCGGAGTCTGCTCCGCCAGCCAGTCCAGGGGGCCAGGCTGGCCCGGCTGCAACTTCACCAGTTCGATACCACTGCCCTTGAGCTCCTTGCTGGCCTGTTCCCAGTAACGGCTGTCGGCCCAGACCCCGGCAAAATCCGCGGTCACGATCAGCGTGCCCACCGAGCCATGGAAGCCCGACAGCCACTGGCGCCCCTGCCAGTAACCCGGCAGGTATTCCGACAGATGCGGGTCGGCCGACGGCACCAACAAGGCATGAATGCCCTCGCGGCTCATCAACTGACGGACGTGCGCCAAGCGCTGGGGGACCACTCCCTGGGTCGAAGGCTGGGTACTCATTGTGTCTCCTTAACCGGCTTATTCATTGTTATGGAAGATCGAGATCACTCGACCTTCAAGACTGGGCTCCGGCCCAGAACGCCGGAGCAGTGGCGCATGACGCCTTGATCAATTGTGCGGCGCGATCCACATCCTCCTCGGTGGTAAAACGCCCGAGGCTCAAGCGAATGGTGCGACTGGCCTGCAATGCATCGTGCCCCAATGCCAGCAGCACATGGGAAGGCGCATTGCTTGCCGAATTGCAGGCCGAGGTCGCGGAAAACGCCAGGGACGCACTCAGAGCTGCCGAATCGAAGCCCCCCTCGCTGAAAGTCAGGCTCAAGGTATGGGGAATGCGCTGGCTGACACTGCCATTCAAGCGCAGGCCGGCAATGCCCGCCAGTTGCTCCAGCAGTCGCTGGCGCAGACGGACGATGGCCGCGGTTTCTTCCTCGAACAACTCACCCGCCAGGGCAAAGGCCGCGCCCATGGCGGCGATCTGATGGGTGGCCAGGGTCCCGGAACGCAATCCGCCTTCGTGACCGCCGCCATGAATCTGCGCCAGCAGCCGCTGCTGCGCCCGCGGCCCGACATACAGCGCGCCGATGCCCTTGGGGCCATACAATTTGTGCGCGGAGAACGACATCAGGTCCACCGGCCAGTGCCCAAGATCAATCGCCACCTTGCCGGCACCCTGGGCCGCATCCACATGCAGCAGCGCACCTCGCTCACGCACCACCTGACCAATCGCCGGGATGTCGTTGAGGGTGCCCAGTTCGTTGTTGACCAGCATCAACGACACCAGAAAAGTGTCGTCGCGCAAGGCTTCACTGACCGCCTGGGCGGTGATCAACCCGTCGGCGTCGGGCACCAGATAGGTCACCGCCACGCCGGCTTCCTGCAACTGGCGGGCGGTGTCGAGCACCGCCTTGTGTTCGATCTGGCTGGTGATGATGTGCCCACCGCTCAGGCCCCGAGCCTGCATCACGCCCTTGAGCGCCAGGTTGTTGGATTCGGTGGCGCCGGAAGTCCAGACGATCTGCTCCGGCTGCGCCCCCACCAACTGTGCGACTTGCTGCCGGGCGCGCTCGACACTGCGCCGCGCCTCCTGGCCAAAAGCATGGGAACTGGACGCCGGGTTGCCGAAATTGGCGTTGAAACCCAGACATTCCAGCATGACCTGGATGACCCGCTCATCCACCGGCGTGGTGGCGGCGTAGTCGAAATAAAGAGGACGTTTGTTCATGACTGAAGACCCGCAGAGCTTGTTCCAGGATCGGCATTGGCTCAGAGAAGATGATGCACAAGCGCGCCGTACAAGAACGGCGCGTCAACAGCGGGCACTGAGCAATACGCGATCGGATGCAGTTAAAGAAGAACACCTTCGTTTAAAAGTGCGTAGGAACGCTCCTGGGACGCAGCTTAACAGGCTCGGGGCAACGCGTTGAAGCGCCGCTTAACTGATGTTTTCCAGCAGCAAGGGCGCAAGGGAAATCACCAGCAATCCGGCCATTCCCAGATTGAACAGGCGCAGCCAGCGAGGGTTGCGCAGCACGTTACGCAGCAAGCTGCCGCACGCGGCCCAGAGGCTGACCGTAGGGGCGTTGATCAAAGCGAACACCGCCGCGATCACCAGCACATTGGTGAAATAACCCTGTAGCGGGGTGTAAGTGCTGATGGCCCCCACCGCCATCACCCAGGCCTTGGGATTGACCCACTGGAACGCCGCAGCCCCCCAATACCCCAAAGGTTGCCCCTGGCCCTGCTGCTCCTCGGACATGGGCCCGGAACGGGCGATCTTCCACGCCAGGTACAGCAGGTACGCCGCTCCGACATATCGCAGCACGCTGTACAGCAACGGATAGGCCTCGAACACCGCCCCCAGGCCCAGGCCAACCGCCAGCACCAGAACGAAAAAACCGCAGCTGATGCCCAGGATATGAGGAATGGAACGGTTGAAGCCGAAGTTCACCCCCGAGGCCAGCAACATGGTGTTGTTAGGGCCGGGCGTGATGGAAGTGACCAGGGCAAACAGGGCGAACGCCAACAGCAGGTCAACGGAAAGGGTCATGAATGCAAGGTCCTGGGCAAGGGCGATCAGGCCTCGACCCTAACTCAGGGCCTGCCTGAAACCCACGGACAGTTACGCAAAACTTCGACCCGTACAGTTCTCTTCAACTGGCCGGATGGTGTCGACTGATATTGCGCTGGGCGCTCATCTCGCCCTGGTGATCGAACGCCGCAGGACGGCCAAGCAGCTCGGCCTTTTTCTGCTGGTACTCATCGAACGACAAGCCGCGGCGATTCAAGGCTTCCAGCGCCAGTTCGCGGGTTTCCTCGGCCGTGTAGGGACGCAGCTCAGGAGTGCCCGGGCTGGCGCAGCCGGCCAGCACGCTAAAAACCAACATCGACAGAACAACGGAGGAAGCCTTCATGGCGAGCACCAGGAGCGGGTTGCGAACAATGAACAAAGGCTACTCCCGCACCGGCACTGGCAAAAATCATCCAGCTCGATAGTCGCTATTGACCGTTCCAAGGCCTTGGCAGTCACTCCTTATATTCCATAAAGACCTATAAATATGGAAACAAGCTCTTTTGAGGAATAACAGCAAGCCTTTATAACAGCTGCATTGCGTTGCCCAACTGTTGCCCTGGCAACTGTTCATCCGGCAACAGTCGATCAACAAAACAGTGCCTGCGCAACAGCAGCCAATCCGCACCGGATCGCCGGAAAGCCCCGTAATACAAGGCTTTAACGGGTTGGTACAGCTCTTGCTCCCGATCCAGGACACCTGCCATTGCTCGTAGAGCCACTGTTTAAAAAGGAACCGATCATGTCCCGTCCCTTGAAAGTCGTTGCCCTCTCCGGTGGAACCTGGCGCCCGTCCCGCACCCTGGTGCTGACCCAGGCCCTGCTGGACGAACTGTCCGGGCACCTGCCGATCAACAGCCACCTCATCGAACTGGGCGATATTGCCCGTCCGCTAGGCGCAGCCCTGTCGCGCCAGGAACTGCCCGCCGAGGTCGAGGCCGAGCTCCAGGCCATCGAAAACGCCGACCTGTTGATCGTTGCCGCCCCGGTCTATCGCGGCTCCTACCCTGGCCTGCTCAAGCACCTGTTCGACCTCATCGACCTGAACGCCTTGATCGATACCCCGGTGCTGCTGGCCGCCACCGGAGGCAGCGAGCGCCACGCCCTGGTGCTGGATCACCAGTTGCGTCCGCTGTTCAGTTTCTTCCAGGCCCTGACCCTGCCGATTGGCGTGTACGCCACCGAAGCCGACTTCAGCCATTACCAGATCACCAGCGAACTGTTGAAAGCCCGCATCCAGCTGGCCGCCGAACGGGCTGCGCCGCTGTTTGGCGCTCACCCGAAAAACCTGCTGAAAATCGCTTAAGGACCTGTCATGGATGTGTTCTGGTTTCTTCCGACCCACGGCGACGGCCACTTCCTGGGCACTGCCCAGGGCGCCCGCCCGGTCACCCTCAACTACCTCAAGCAAGTGGCCCAGGCTGCGGACAGCCTGGGCTATCACGGCGTGCTGATTCCCACCGGACGCTCCTGCGAAGACTCCTGGGTCATCGCCTCGGCCCTGGTGCCGCTGACCGAGCGCCTGCGCTATCTGGTGGCGATTCGCCCGGGGATCATCTCCCCCACTGTCTCCGCGCGCATGGCCGCCACCCTGGACCGGCTGTCCAACGGCCGCCTGCTGATCAATGTGGTCACCGGTGGCGACCCGGACGAGAACCGTGGCGACGGCAGCTTCCTCAGCCACAGCGAACGCTACGAAGTGACTGACGAATTCCTGCAGATCTGGCGCCGGGTGCTGCAAGGCGAAGCCGTGGACTTCGAGGGCAAGCACCTGCATGTGCAGAACGCCAAGGCCCTGTATCCACCGGTGCAGAAACCCTATCCCCCGCTGTACTTCGGCGGCTCCTCCGAGGCCGCCCACGAATTGGCTGCTGATCAGGTGGACGTGTACCTGACCTGGGGCGAGCCTCCGGCGGCGGTAGCCCAAAAGCTGGCCGACGTGCGCGAACGCGCTGCGCGCAAGGGCCGCACGGTGAAGTTCGGCATTCGCTTGCACGTGATCGTTCGCGAAACCGAGGATGAAGCCTGGAAAGCAGCGGACAAACTGATCGAACACATCAGTGACGACACCATCGCCGCCGCCCAGCAATCCTTCGCGCGCTTTGACTCCGAAGGCCAGCGGCGCATGGCCGCCTTGCACGGCGGTCGCCGCGATCAGTTGCAGATCGCGCCCAACCTCTGGGCCGGGGTCGGCCTGGTGCGTGGTGGCGCCGGCACCGCCCTGGTGGGCAACCCGCAACAAGTGGCCGAGCGCATCAAGGAATACGCCGACCTGGGGATCGAGAGCTTCATCTTCTCCGGCTACCCGCACCTGGAAGAGGCCTACCGCTTCGCCGAACTGGTGTTCCCACTGCTGCCGGAACCCTATGCCAGCCTGGCCGGCCGCGGTGTGACCAACCTGACCGGGCCGTTCGGCGAAATGATCGCCAATGACGTGTTGCCCAACAGCCGCTGAAATCCCCAAAGCTGTTGTAGGAGCCAGCTTGCCGGCGAAGGCGATCTTCCGGTCCTCTTCGCTGGCAAGCCAGCTCCTGCAGCTCGCAGTACCTTTTCCCGGCCGCCGCGACGGCCACCCACGAGGAACACCGCGTGACTGCCAAACCGCAAAGCGCCCTGTTGTCCCCCTTGCAGACCGCTCGCCAACTGGCCGCCGAGTTTGCCCTCACCGCCGTCGAGCGCGATGAACGTGGCGGCACCCCCAAAGCCGAGCGTGATGCCCTGCGCCACAGTGGCCTGCTGGCCCTGAGCATCCCCACCCAGTTCGGCGGGCTCGGCGCGCCCTGGAGCGAAACCCTGAACATCGTCCGCGAGTTCGCTCGGGTCGACAGCTCCATCGCCCACGTCTTCGGCTTCCATCACCTGATGCTGGCCACCGTGCGCCTGTTCGCCAAGCCCGAACAATGGCAACCCTGGTTCGAACAGACCGCGCGCAAGAACTGGTTCTGGGGCAACGCCCTCAACCCGCTGGACACCCGCACCCTGGTCAAGAACCTCGGCGGCTGGCGCGAGTTCTCCGGCAAGAAGAGCTTCTGCTCCGGGGCCAGCGATTCGGAAATGCTCATCGCCTCGGCGGTGGATGAGAGCAACGGCGGCAAATTGCTGATCGCCGCCATCCCCAGCGGCCGCAGCGGCATCACCCTGCACAACGACTGGAACAACATGGGCCAGCGCCAGACCGACAGCGGCAGCGCCACCTTTGAACGGGTCAGGGTGGAAGAGTCGGAACTGCTGCTGGACCCGGGCCCGCTGAGCACCCCGTTCGCCTGCCTGCGCCCGCTGATCGCCCAACTGACCTTCACCCACATGTTCCTCGGCATCGCCGAAGGCGCCTTCGAGGAAGCCCGGCAATACACCCTGAGCGAAACCCGGGTCTGGCATAAGTCCAGCGCCCAGGACGTGCGCCAGGACCCCTACATCCTCAGCCACTACGGCGAGTTCTGGGTGGCCCTGGAAGGCATCCGCCTGCTGGTGGAGCGGGCCGCCGGGCTGCTGGACCAGGCCTGGGCCAAAGGCCCGAACCTCAGTGCCGAGGAGCGCGGGCACCTGGCCACGGCGATCGCCACCGCCAAGGTCGCCGCCAGCCGCCAGGGCCTGGACCTGTGCAGCCGGCTGTTCGAAGTCACCGGCGCACGCTCGACCCACGCCTCCCTGCGCCTGGACCGCCATTGGCGCAACCTGCGCACCCAGACCCTGCACGACCCGCTGGATTACAAGCTTCACGAGCTGGGTGACTGGGCACTGAACCAGTCCCTGCCGACCCCGACTTTTTACTCCTAGCCCTTTTGTTCACGGAGAGTGCCGATGCAGCTGCTGACCCTACCCCCTTCGCCCGCCCTGGCGACCTCGATCCGCGCCACCGCCCAGGTGTTCGAGGACCCGAAATCCCAGGCCCTGCTGGCGCACCTGCAACAGGTGGCACCCAGTGAAGCCAGCGTGCTGATCATCGGTGAAACCGGGACCGGCAAGGAGCTGGTGGCACGCCACATCCACAACCTCAGCGCCCGGCGCAACCGGCCGTTCGTGGCGGTGAACTGCGGAGCCTTCTCCGAATCCCTGGTGGAGGCCGAACTGTTCGGCCATGAAAAAGGCGCCTTCACCGGCGCCCTCAGCGCCAAGGCCGGCTGGTTCGAAGAGGCCGACGGCGGCACCCTGTTCCTCGACGAGATCGGCGATTTGCCCATGGCCATCCAGGTCAAGCTGCTGCGGGTGCTGCAGGAGCGCGAAGTGGTGCGCCTGGGCTCGCGCAAAAGCATCCCCATCGATGTGCGGGTCCTGGCCGCCACCAACGTGCAACTGGAAAAGGCCATCAACGCCGGGCACTTTCGCGAGGACCTGTATTACCGCCTGGACGTGGTCAGCCTGGAACTGAGCCCGCTGCGCGAGCGCCCCGGCGACATCCTGCCCCTGACCCGGCACTTCATCGAGGCCTACAGCCAGCGCCTGGGCTACGGCAGCATCAGCATCAGCAAAGAGGCCGAATACAAACTCAAGAGCTACAGCTGGCCGGGCAACATCCGCGAACTGGAAAACGTCATCCACCACACCCTGCTGATCTGCCGCGACGGCGTGATCGAGCGCGATGACCTGCGCCTGTCGAACATGCGCATCGAGCGTGCCGACGACAGCCATCCCAGCCACGACGACTCAGCCGAAGCGCTGCTGGACCGCGCCTTCCAGAAACTCTTCGCCGAACAGGCCGGCGCCTTGCATGAAAAGGTCGAGGACGCCCTGCTGCGGGCGGCCTATCGCTTCAGCCACTACAACCAGGTGCACACCGCCAACCTGTTGGGCCTGAGCCGCAACGTCACCCGCACCCGGCTGATCAAGATCGGCGAACTGGCGGTCAACAAGCGGCGCCCGGTGGACGCCCACAGCGAACGCACCCTGCAGTTGTCGATCTAGAGCAGTTTGCAGTGCAAGGCATTGTCCTGGCTGCGGGCAATACTGCTCAGCACCTGGAACGAACCGAAGGTCACGGTCTTGGCCTGATGGGTCAGGATCAACTGCCAGAAATCCTGCTCGCCGCTCTCGAAACGCTCGAAGGCCGCCTCGCCGGCTTCCCGGGATTGCCATTGCAGGTAATTGAGCACCCGCCGACCGTCGTCGCTGGCTTGCACACTGGCACTGAGAAAGCCGCCATAGCCCTGGGCCAGACGCTCGGTCTGCAAGGACAAGGCCGACACCAGAGCCTCCTGCTGGTGCGGTTCGATCTCGAACTCGATCAACTGGGTGAAACTGCGGTTTCTCTCAAATGCGGTCATGAACGGCTCCTTACAGCGGTCGGACAGAATCTTGCGATTGAATGCGCTGCAGGGTAAAACCTCTAGTTAAGTCAAGGTCAAGCCTGTTTTTCATCCTGGTGCCCTTTAATGATCGAACCCGACGCCCTCCACAAAGAACTGACGGTGGGCCAGCTCTCGGCCCGCAGCGGCGTGGCCGTGACCGCGCTGCACTTCTACGAAAGCAAAGGACTGATCAAGAGCAACCGCAACGCCGGCAACCAGCGGCGCTATCCGCGCTCGGTGCTGCGTCGAGTGTCCTTGATCAAGGTGGCCCAGCGCCTGGGCATTCCCCTGGCAGAGATCGGCCAGGCCCTGGCGACCCTGCCCGCCGACCGCGCGCCCACTGCCGCGGACTGGCAGCGTCTGTCGGAACAGTGGAGCCGCGAACTGGACGAACGCATCCGCCAACTGAGCCTGCTGCGCGAGCGGCTGAACCAGTGCATTGGTTGCGGCTGCCTGTCCCTGGAAGGGTGTCCGTTGCGCAACCACGGAGATGCCCTGGGAGACGCCGGCCCGGGCGCCCGCCTGCTGGAGCCCGACGCCACCATCGACACCCCGTAGCCGGCCTCCCTCCAAGGAGCCGGCTTGCCGGCGAAGGCGGACTCACGGGCCTCTTGGCTGGCAAGCCAGCTCCACAAGGGGAGCAGGTACTCAGAAGCCGGGGGCGATCTGGCCTTTGTAGCGGGTCAGGATGAATTGGCGCACAGCGTCGGAGTTCAGCGCCTTGGCCAGTTTCTGAACCCGCGGGTCGTTGCGGTTGTCCGGGCGGGCCACCAGGAACTCGATGTACAGGTCCTTGCCCTTCTCTACGATCAAGGCGCTGTTGGTGTCGATCCCGGCTTCCAGGGCGTAGTTAGCGAATACGAACGCCAGGTCCACCTGGCTCACCGAGCGAGCCAGCAAGGCGCCTTCCAGTTCACGGATCTTCAGGTGCTTGGGGTTGTCGACGATGTCACGCGGGGTGGCCTGGGTGTTGCTCGGGTCCTTGAGCTTGATCAGCCCCGCCTCATGCAGCAGCACCAGGGCACGACCGGTGTTCACCGGGTCGTTGGGAATCGACACCGTGGCGCCGTCCTTGAGCTCGGCAATGTGCTTGATCCTGGTGGAATAGGCACCGAAGGGCTCGATGTGCACCCCCACCACCGGCACCAGGTCGGTGTGCCGGGTCTTGTTGAAGTCGTCGAGGAACGGCCGGTACTGGTAGTAGTTGGCGTCGAGGTTCTTCAACGCCAATTGCTGGTTGGGCTGGATGAAGTCGGTGAAGACCTTGATGTCCAGGTCGACGCCCTCCCTGGCCAGCTCGGGTTTGACGAATTCGAGGATCTCGGCGTGGGGCACCGGGGTGGCGCCCACCACCAGCTTCTCGTTGGCATGCACGCTCAAGGACAGCACAGCGGCCAACATGGCCAGGGTCTTTTTCATGGAGTTGCTCCTAAGGCAGATACGGAGAGCCGTCGTGGGGCGCACGTGAGACCGGTTTTTTTCAGGTTGTGAATACGTCGGGTCAACGTCGGCTGTAGCGCGCCACCAGGCGGTCGCCGGTCATCTGCAGGGCCTGCACCAGCACCAGCAGCAGGACCACGGTGACCAGCATCACGTCGGTCTGGAAACGCTGGTAGCCGTAGCGAATCGCCAGGTCCCCCAGCCCGCCAGCGCCGATCACCCCGGCCATGGCGGTGTAGTCCACCAGCACGATGGCGGTCACCGTGACCGCTGCCAGCAGGCCGCCTCGGGCTTCGGGCAACAACGTGTGGCGGATGATCTGCCAGGTGCTGCCGCCCATGGCCTGGGTCGCCTCCACCACTCCACGGTCCACCTCCCTCAGGGCGGTTTCCACCAGCCGGGCAAAGAACGGTGTACAGCCCACCACCAGCGGCGGGATGGTGCCCGGCACCCCGAGGGAGGTGCCCACCAGCAGGGTGGTCAGGGGAATCAGCACGATCAGCAGGATGATGAAGGGCAACGAACGCAGCACGTTGACCAGCACCGACAGCACTCGATAGATGCCCTGGGCTTCATGCAACTGGCGCTTGCTGGTGAGAAACAGCAGCACCCCCAGCGGCAGCCCCAATAGCACGGTAAAGCCCAGGGCCGCACCGAGCATGCTCAGGGTGTCGAGACAGGCCTGGGCGATATCGGCCCAATAAATGTTCTTGAACCACTCGGCCATGGCATCAGGACCAATCGTGGCGCGGTGGCTTGATGTCGTTGAGCAGCCAGTTGCCCACCACGTGGTACTTCCAGCGCACCGGGTCGTGCAGGGTGTGCACCCGGGCATTGCGCCAGTGGCGGTCGAAGTTGTGGCGCTTGAGGGTCGAGCGGGTGCCACCCAACTCGAACAGCTTGTTGCTGGCCTCGATGGCGATCTCGGTGGTCAGCACCTTGGCCTTGGCCACCGCCAGGGACGCCCGGGCGACACTGTTTTCATCAGGTGCCGGACGCGCCGCATCCAGGGCCAGGCCGGCCCGCTCCAGCAGGGCTTCGGCGGCCTCCAGGCGGATCTCCAGGGCCCCCACCTGGATGATGGTCAGTGGATCTTCACTGGCCTTTTCCACCCCGGCGTCGATCCACGGCCGGGCGTGCTGACGAACAAAGGCGATGGTGTCCCGTAACGCCGCCCGGGCGATGCCGGCGTCGATGGCCGCCGTGGTCAGCTGGGCGAAGGGCCCGGCCAGGGTCGGGCTTTCATAGGAGCGATAGGTGGGGAACAGGTTGAAGGCCGGCACCAGCAGGTTTTGCGCCAGCACCGTGCCGCTGGACGTGGTGCGCTGGCCGATGCTGTCCCAGTCATCGATCACCACCAGCCCTTCGCTGCCCCGGGGCACAAAGGCCAGTTGCCCGCGGCCCTGCTCGTCCAGGGCGAGCACCGCCAGCCAGTGGGCGTACAGCGAACCGGTGCAGTAACCCTTGCGGCCGTTGATCACATAACCCTCACCTGAGCGACGGATGCTGGCCTGAATGTCCTGAACGTTCTTGCCGCCGGTTTCCGACAGCGCATTGGCAAAACGGTGGCCTTGCAGGGCCAGGGCGAAAAAGTGCGCCTGCTGCTCCGGGGTGCCTTGCAGGCGGATGTCTTCCAGCAGGCAGTAGTGATTCTGCGGGATCTGCCCCAGGGACGGATCGGCGGCGGAAATGATGGCGATCACCTCGGCCAGCACCGCGTAGGACACCTGGGCACCGCCATATTCCCGGGGCACGCTGATGCCCCACAGGCCACTGTTGGAATACAGGTCGACCACCTGCGACGGCACCTCACGAGTGCGGTCGCGCTCGGCGTCCTGCTCCAGCAGGACGGCAGCCACGCGCCGGGCCACGATCAACGCTTCGGCGCCATCGCGGATCACATGGGCGGCCGGGGTATGCAGGGGATAAACGGCAGATTCAGGCAATGAAGGCATACAGCGCTCTCGGGCGAATGAAGGTTCCACCCCGCCATTGCAGCTTCTGTGCCGAAAGATCAGCCCTGTGAATTCAAGGGCTTACAGCCCGTTCCTGGCGGTTGCCCAGCGGGCCGCCAGACAAATTGCTGGAGGGCTGTTGTTGGGCCAACAGTGAGTCGCTGTTGCCTGGACGACACCTCGTCAGCCCACACCGGCACCGAAGGTTCCCGGGTATAGAGTGAACGCTGCTCGATCCAGCGACGGACCCGTTTCCAACAACAACATCAAGGAGAAACCCAGATGAGCGTCAAACCCATTCCCGAAGGCTTCAACGGCGTCACTCCCTACTTGGGCATCAAGCGCGCCGCCGAGGCCATCGAGTTCTACAAGCAGGCCTTCGGCGCGGTGGAAACCATGCGCCTGGAGATGCCCGACGGCAGCGTGGGCCATGCCGAACTGCGCATCGGCGGCTCGGCCATCATGCTCGGCAGCCCCTGTGAAGAAACCCCGATGGAAAGCCCGGACAGCCACAAGACGTCGGTTGGACTGCATCTGTATGTGGAAGATGTCGATCGCAGCTTCGCCCGGGCATTGGCCGTCGGCGGCACCGAGGTGTCGGCGCTCAAGGACCAGTTTTACGGCGACCGCAGCGGCAGCCTGCGTGACCCGTTCGGCCATGTGTGGTTCCTGGCCAGCCGCAAGGAAGACCTGAGTACCGAGGAAATCAGCCGGCGGGCGCAGGAAATGTTCCAGCAACAACCCCTTTGACCCGCCCTGACGTCCAAGACCCTAGGAGCCGGCTTGCCGGCGAAGGTGATCTCAGGCTCCCCTTCGCTGGCCAGCCAGCGCCTACACCGATCAGCCGCCCCTGATGCACAAACCCAAAGCCCAGGAAAAAACCCATTTTTACGGGGCTTCCCTGGCTTCGTAACATTTACTTTCATATCGCCTTTCAGGATTTACGATTCTCATTCGTCTTAATTAGATGCAGCAGGCCGCGTTGGCCAAGGCTATGCCCGGCACCTTTGCGCCGGGCTCGGCCCAGGGTTCCAGTGCCGCTCCATTCCTCGAATCAAGACGCCCACTCCATGTCGAAGAAGTCCCGTTCAAAAATCTGGTTTCTGGTGCACAGCTGGCTGGCCCTGCCCATCTGGTTCTTTGTGCTGATCGTCTGTGTCACCGGCACCCTGGCGGTGGTCAGCCAGGAGATCGTATGGCTGGCCAATCCGGATATCCGAGCCAGTAAACCCAGCGATGATGCCCAGCCGCTCAATTACGACCAGATCGTGGCGGCCATCAAGCAGGCCGCCCCCAGCACCCGCATCGATACCATCGTGACCCCGGACGAAAGCCATTTCGCCCTGAGTGTCAGCGTCAGCTACCCGGACGGCCGGTCCCCAACGCTGTACGTCAACCCCTACACCGGGGCGATCCAGGGCACCAGCCCAGTGTTCGACTTCCAGGGCTTCACCCGGGCCCTGCATGGCTGGTGGCTGGTGCCCTTCACCAACGGCTACAGCTGGGGTTGGTACCTGGTGTCGTTCCTCGGCCTGCCGCTGCTGATTTCGTTGATCACCGGGCTGGTGGTCTACAAGAAGTTCTGGAAGGGCTTTCTCAAGCCGACCCTGCGCCTGCGCCATGGGGCACGGATCTTCTGGGGCGACTTCCACCGCCTGAGCGGCATCTGGTCCATCTGGTTTATCACGGTGATCTCGATCACCGGCATCTGGTTCCTGATCGAGGCCGTGCTCGCCGACAACCACATCAGCATTTCCAGCCAACCCATTGTTCCGGTCATCGCCCGGGAGCAGGTGCCGACCACCACCGATGGCAGCCCCGCGCCGATGATCGGCCTGGACCAGGCCATCGGCATCGCCACCCAGAAGATCCCCGGTTTCGACATCAGCTTCGTCAGCCTGCCAAGCAATGCCTACAGCCACCTGTACGTAGGCGGTCGTGGCTGGTACCCGCTGATGTACCAGACCGCCAACATCAACCCCTACACCGGCTCCCTGGACACCTCTCACCTGCTGGGGGACCGCAACACCCTGGAGTTCGTCACCGAGTCCATGCGCCCGCTGCACACCGGAGATTTTGGCGGGATCTGGGTCAAGCTGATCTGGTTCTTCTTCGGCCTGGTGCTGAGCATGATGGTCCTCAGCGGGCTGTTGATCTGGACCAAGCGCACCGCCCTGGCCACCGCCAACGCCCTCAAGCGTGAGGAGAAGGCCGCCCGGGCGCGTCCCGCGAGCAAACCCGTGCCGACGCCCACCCCGGCCATGAGCATCGAAACTTCGGAGAGCCACCCGTGAGCCAGACCCACAGCGCAACCGCGCCTTCGCAGCTGAGCCGGCTTTGGCATAAATGGCGCTTTCACCTGAACATCCTGCTGTTGCTGATCCCCCTGGGCTTCATGCCCAAGTACCTCGCCGATGCCTCGTTGTTTCGCGGCGACAGCGGCCTGGGGGAACGGGAGATCGGTGACATCCAGGTCGGCCCCTGGAGCCTGCGTCTGGCCGAGATGCGCAACGAAGCGCCCCGCAGCGATGGCCCCGCCGGCTACCTGAAAAGCTTCAACGCCGCCCTGTGCCAGGCCTGCATCGAACCGGTCAAGGCGACCTACCTGCGCATCGGCAAACCCCGCAGCCTGCGGGCCGCCGGGGTGATCTTCTTCGGCAGCCCGTACCGCATGGGGGCCAGCCTGCCGATTCCGGAAAAGACCAAAGCCGACGCTGAGCTGTGGATCACCCTGGAAGGCTGGGACGGCAGCATGCACCAGGCATCCATTCCCCTGAGCCAGGCATCCCCCGCCACCGTGGCCTGGCTCGAAAAACAAGGAGGCAAATGATGATTCGCGCAGTATCCACCCGGCGCCTCGGCGCCGCTGCCCTGTTGCTGCTGGGCGCAGCCTTCAGCCACAGCGCCCTGGCCCACAACCCGATGTGCGAATGCAAGGCCATCGACGCCGAGCAGATCCGCTGCACCGGCGGTTTTTCCGACGGCAGCGGCGCGCCGGGAGTGACCCTGGACGTGATCGGCTACGACGAAACCATCCTCGTGCCGGGCAAGCTCGGCAGTGATTCGACCCTGACCTTCAAGAAGCCTTCCAGCGAGTTCTACGTGCTGTTCGATGCAGGCCCCGGCCACGTGGTCGAGATCGACCAAGCGGATATCGAGACCCCATGACTCCTGCCACCACCCAGGTCGTGCGCCCCGCCGGCGCCGGTCACGAAACCCTCTACGTCCTGTTGCTGTGCCTGCTGATTCTGTGTGTCGCCGGCAGCGTGGTGCTGTGGCGCGGCGAAACAGTCGAAACCGCCAGCGTCGCCAGCCACCAGCTCGACGCCCGCCGCGATCTGAGCGCCGGCGAACAGGGCATCTACGCCGACCTGCGAGTGACCCTCGACGAGATCCATCTGCTGCAGGCCGAAAGCCAGACGCTGCCGAGCCCGGAGCAACTGGCCGAGGAAGGCTTCGCCCCCTTCGCCCAGGACGCCAGCTCGGTGAGTCGCGGCGGCCATGCCTGGCAATTGAAGGACCAGGCCTACCTGGGCCTGAGCCAGAACCCGCAAGTGGCCGGCTCCTTCCTGATGCGCCTGGACACCGAGAATCAGGCCAAGGTGGACATCTGGCTCAACCGCGCCCCATCCGTCGCCGTGCCGGTCGATCTCAGCGACGCGACGCTGGCCGCCGCCGGCTGGCAACAGGTGGTCGCGCAATTCGATGCCGGGGTAACTCGCCAGCATCGTCACTGATCTTTTTGCATTCACCCGAGAGAAGAACGCTAGCCATGCCCATTTCATCGCAACGCCGCCCATTCCTGCGGGTGCTGCTGGTCAGCCTGCTGGCCCTGGTGCTCAGCCCCCTGGTCAGCGCCGACCCGGCCAAGCGCCTGCGCATCGGTATCACCCTGCACCCTTATTACAGCTACGTAGCGAACATTGTCGGCGACAAGGCCGAGGTGGTGCCGCTGATTCCCGCCGGCTTCAACCCCCACGCCTACGAGCCCCGGGCCGAGGACATCAAGCGCATCGGCAGCCTGGACGTGATCGTGCTCAACGGCGTGGGCCACGATGACTTCGCCGACCGCATGATCGCCGCCAGCGAGCGCCCGGACATCCCGGTGATCGAAGCCAACGAGAACGTGCCGCTGCTGGCCGCCACCGGCGTCGCCGCCCGGGGCGCCGGCAAAGTGGTCAACCCGCACACCTTCCTGTCCATCAGCGCCTCCATCGCCCAGGTCAACAACATCGCCCGGGAGCTGGGCAAGATGGACCCGGCCAACGCCAAGACCTACACCCAGAACGCTCGGGCCTACGGCAAGCGCCTGCGGCAGATGCGCGCCGACGCCCTGGCCAAGCTGACCCAGGCGCCCAACGCCGACCTGCGGGTGGCCACGGTACACGCGGCCTACGACTACCTGCTGCGTGAGTTCGGCCTGCAAGTCACCGCGGTGGTGGAACCGGCCCACGGCATCGAGCCCAGCCCCAGCCAGTTGAAGAAGACCATCGACCAACTGCGGGAACTGGACGTCAAGGTGATCTTCTCGGAGATGGACTTCCCCTCCACCTACGTCGAGACCATCCAGCGCGAATCCGGGGTCAAGCTCTACCCGCTGTCGCACATTTCCTACGGCGACTACAGCGCCGACAAATACGAGAAGGAAATGAAAGGCAACCTCGACACCGTGGTCCGGGCCATCCAGGAGGCCGGGGCATGACCGCCATCGAAACCCTGCTGCGCGGCCCGGCCATCGAGTTCGACCAGGTCAGCCTGACCCTGGGCCGCACCACCATCCTCGACCGCGTGACCTTCCAGGTGCAGCCCGGCAGCGTGCACGCACTGGTGGGCCCCAACGGCGGCGGCAAGAGTTCGCTGATCAAGACCCTGCTGGGGCAGATGCCGCACCAGGGCCAACTGCGCCTGCAATGGCCCGGCGCCCCCGGCACCATCGGCTACGTGCCCCAGGCCCTGGAGTTCGACCGTGGCCTGCCGATGACCGTGGACGATTTCATGGCCGCCATGTGCCAGCGGCGCCCGGCCTTCCTTGGCCTGAGCCGGCATTACGCCCAGGCAATTGGCGAAGCCCTGGAACGGGTCGGCATGCAGGACAAGCGCAAACGGCGCATGGGCGCCCTGTCCGGGGGTGAACACCAGCGCGTGCTGCTGGCCCAGGGCCTGATCCCGGCCCCGCAACTGCTGGTGCTGGACGAACCGATGTCGGCCCTGGACGAAGCCGGGATCCAGGTCTTCGAACGCCTGCTCCACGACTGGCGCCAGAGCGGCATCACCCTGCTGTGGATCGAGCACGACCTTGAGGCGGTGGGTCGCCTGGCGGACCGAGTCACCGGCCTCAACCGCCGGGTGCTGTTCGACGGTCCGGCGCAACAGACCCTGACCCCGGAGCGCCTGCTCAGTCTGTTCTCCACCCATCCACGAGCCGGCGCTGCCGTTGTCTGAGGAGTACCGCCTGATGACTTATGAAACTTTTCGCCTGATGGTCCAGGGCTGGGCCTCGGCCGGCTACCTGCCCGAAGCCCTGGCCTACGGCTTTGTGGTCAATGCGCTGCTGGCCGGCCTGCTGATCGGCCCGGTGCTCGGCGGCCTGGGCACGCTGGTGGTGGTCAAGCGCTTCGCCTTCTTCTCTGAAGCCGTGGGCCATGCGGCGCTGACCGGTGTGGCCATCGGTATCCTGCTGGGCGAACCCTACACCGGCCCCTACGGCAGCCTGTTCGGCTATTGCCTGCTGTTCGGCATCCTCCTCAACTACCTGCGCAACCGCACCGGGCTGGCTCCGGACACCCTGATCGGGGTGTTTCTCTCGGTGTCCCTGGCCCTGGGCGCCAGCCTGCTGCTGATCCTGGCCGGCAAGATCAACGTGCACATCCTGGAAAACGTGCTGTTCGGCTCGGTGCTCACGGTCAACGGTAACGACCTCTTGGTGCTGTTGATCGTCGGCGCCCTGGTGCTGGGCCTGAGCCTGCCGCTGTACAACCGCATCATGCTGGCCAGCTTCAACCCGCAGCTGGCGGCCGTGCGCGGAGTGGCGGTGAAGACCCTGGACTACCTGTTCGTGATCCTGGTGACCCTGATCACCGTGGCCGCGGTCAAGGTCATCGGCGCCATCCTGGTGGGCGCGCTGCTGGTGATTCCGGCCGCAGCGGCCCGCCTGCTCAGCCAGTCGCTCAAGGGCTTTTTCTGGATCTCGGTGAGCATCGCCACCGTCAGCACCCTGTGCGGCATCTTGCTGCCCATCGTCTTCGACCTGCCGGTGCCCTCCGGCGCGGCCATCATCCTGGTGGCCGGCGTGGCCTTCGCCCTGGCTGCCATCGCCCGCGGCACCGTCCCCAGCCTGAAAGGGAATATCGGATAAATGCACAGTTCACTGCGTCACTTGTCACTGCCTCAACTGAGCCTGGCCCTGATCCTCGGCGGCCTGATCAGCAGCCCGGCCCTGGCCGAGCGCGACCACTTCGAACCGATGCGCGTGGTGGCCAGCCACGGCATGGGCAATACCGCGCTGCACAGCGCCGCCTCGCAAAAACCGCTGACGGTGCTGGCCTCGCTGCCAGTGACCTTCGGCCTGGGGCAGATCCTGCTGCAGGGCACCCACGTCAAGTTGGAACGGGCGGCCCCGGCCAATCTTCCCGGCTCGCGGCAGACCGCCTATTTCACCGGGCGCGGTGCCCCGGCTCTGAGCAAGCTGGCGCTGGATGCCGACGCGGTGATCGGTCTGCGCTCGATCTGGCCGGACGACCCGCTGTACCCCAACGCCCGGCGCAGCAATATCCGCATCGTCGAGATCGATGCCGCCCGCCCGGTGGATGGCGCCCTGCCCGGGGTGGCCCTGCAACCGGGCAAGAGCGACGGGCTCAACGCCCAGCCCTGGCTGTCCAGCAACAACCTGGGGCGCATGGCGGATGTGCTCGCCGCCGACCTGGCACGCCTGACCCCCGAAGCCAAGCCGCAGATCGAGCGCAACCTGGCGGGAATCAAACAACGCCTGCTCAAACTCAGCGCCGACAGCGAAGCGCGCCTGGCCGAGGCCGACAACCTCAGCGTGCTGAGCCTCTCCGAGCACTTTGGCTATCTGGTCAGCGGCCTGAACCTGGAGCTGGTGGAAGTCGACGCCCGCGCCGACAACGAATGGACGCCCGAAGCCTTGCAGAAGCTGCAAGCCCGGCTCAAGGACAACGACGTGGCCCTGGTCCTGCACCACCGCCAGCCGTCCGAGGCACTGAAAGCCGCCATCAGCGCCGGTGGCAGCCAGTTGCTGGTCCTTGAAACCGACGGCGCCGACCCGCTCGACGAACTGGAAGGCAACCTGCAGAAAGTCACCCAGGCCCTGGCCTTGTAGCCGCTGCCGCAGGCTGCGAAGGCCTGGGCGGTACTCCTGCGCAGGGACGCGGTGTTCGACAGACAATCGCCAAGCAAGGTCCTGCGGACCTTTGCGCAGCTTCGCCATGGCTCAGCAGCGGCTACAGCACCCATCTCGATCCGGACTTTTGTAGCCGCTGCCGCAGGCTGCGAGCGGCCTGGGCGGTACTCCTGCGCAGGGACGCGGTGCTCGACAGACAATCGCCAAGCAAGGTCCTGCGGACCTTTGCGCAGCTTCGCCATGGCTCAGCAGCGGCTACAGCACCCATCTCGATCCGGAATTTTGTAGCCGCTGCCGCAGGCTGCGAAGGCCTGGGCGGCACTCCGGCGCAGGGACGCGGCGCTCGACAGACAATCGCCAAGCAAGGTCCTGCGGACCTTTGCGCAGCTTCGCCATGGCTCAGCAGCGGCTACAGTCGGGGTCAGGGGAACGGTGCCGCTTACATATTTGCTCAAGATTGCGGTCATTTCCCGGTGCTAGTCTGCGCGTCGCAACAATGCCCAGACAGGAAGACCAGGCCATGAGCGAATACCTGACACTCAATAAGACCAATTGGGACGAACGCGCGCCCTTGCACGCCGCCTCGGCAGACTACGCGGTGCAGCGCTTTGTCGATGACCCGCAGTTTCTCTCCGACGTGGTGCAGTTCGACCGTCCTCTCTTGGGCGACATCCAGGGCCTGCGCGGCGTGCATCTGCAATGCCATATCGGCACCGACACCCTGTCCCTGGCCCGCCTTGGCGCGCAGATGAGCGGGTTGGATTTTTCCTCGGCGTCCCTGGCTGAAGCCCGGACCCTGGCCCAGCGCTGCCATACGCCCATCGACTACCACGAGTCGGACGTGTTCCTGGCCGCCGAGGTGCTGCCCAAGGGCAGCTTCGATCTGGTCTACACCGGCATCGGCGCGCTGTGCTGGCTGCCGAGCATCGAGCGCTGGGCACAGACCGTCGGCGCCCTGCTCAAGCCCGGTGGCCGGCTGTTTATCCGCGAGGGGCATCCAATGCTCTGGGCCCTGGATGAGGGTCACAGCGACTCGCTGCAAGTGGCGTTTCCCTACTTCGAACGCAGCGAGCCGCTGGTCTGGGACGATGACGCCACGTACGTGGAAACCGACAGCAGCCTCAAGGCCACGGTGACCCACGAGTGGAATCACGGCCTGGGGGAAATCATCAGCGCCTTGCTGGCCCAAGGCCTGGAAATCACCGGGCTGGTGGAACACCAGAGCATTCCCTGGGAGGCCCTGCCCGGGCAGATGGTGGTGGATGAACGCGGCGAATGGCGACTCAAGGAAGCGCCATGGCGCCTGCCACTGAGCTACACCCTGCAAGCCGTCAAGCGCCTGGCCTGATCGCCCGGCATGAAAAACCACCAAGCTCAAGACGCCAGCGCCTTTGTAGCCGCTGCCGCAGGCTGCGAACGGCTCCGCAGGAGGCGCTGCTCTTGAGATCGCTGAAGGGCCTGCGGCCCTTGGCGCAGCTTCGCCGTGGCTCAGCAGCGGCTACACAACAATCTCGATCCGGTTTTTTGTAGCCGCTGCCGCAGGCTGCGAACGGCTCCGCAGGAGGCGCTGCTCTTGAGAACGCTGAAGGGCCTGCGGTCCTTTGCGCAGCTTCGCCGTGGCTCAGCAGCGGCTACACAACAATCTCGATCCGGTTTTTTGTAGCCGCTGCCGCAGGCTGCGAACGACTCCACAGGAGGCGCTGCTCTTGAGAACGCAAAAGGGCCTGCGGTCCTTGGCGCAGCTTCGCCGTGGCTCAGCAGCGGCTACACAACAATCTCGATCCGGTTTTTGTAGCCGCTGCCGCAGGCTGCGAACGACTCCGCAGGAGGCGCTGCTTTTGAGAACGCAAAAGGGCCTGCGGCCCTTTGCGCAGCTTCGCAGGCTCAGCAGCGGCTACAGGCCTTGCAGATCAGCCGGCCACGGCCTGCTGGTCCATCTTCTGGCGCAGGCTCAGGGGCCGCATGTCGGTCCAGACTTCTTCGATGTAGGCCAGGCACTCTTTCTTGAAGCCGCTCTTGCCCACAGTGCGCCAGCCCTGGGGCACGGCCTTGTAGTCGGGCCAGATCGAGTATTGCTCTTCGTGGTTGACCACCACCTGGAACAGGATGTCCTCACGGTCGAATACTGAAGTCATTGCTTGTCTCCGTCGTTAATAAGGTGTGCCGCGCCCCAGGCGTGGCAGTTGTGTAGAAGGAACGAACCAGGGCCGAGAAAAATTAGAGGCTGGCCACCGCGGCAGCCACTGCCTTGCTGAAGATGTCCGCCACCTGATCGATCTGCGCCGCGCTGATGATCAGCGGCGGCAGGAAGCGCACCACGCTGCCATGGCGCCCGCCCAGTTCGAGGATCAGGCCGCGCTTGAGGCATTCACGCTGCACCAGCGGCGCCAGGCGCAAATGTTGCGGCGGATGGCCCTGGGCATCCGGGGCGCCGGCCGGGTCCACCAGCTCGACGCCAAGCATCAGGCCACGGCCACGGACATCCCCCAGTTGCGGGAAGTCCCACTGCAGGATCAGCAGGTGCTCGCGCAAGCGCTCGCCCATGGCCGCCGCGTGCTCGGGCAGACGGTGCTGCTTGAGGTAGCGCATCACCGCGGAACCGGTGGCCATGGCCATCTGATTGCCGCGGAAGGTCCCGGCGTGTGCCCCCGGCTGCCAGGTGTCGAGCCAGTCGCGATAGACCATCACCGCCAGCGGCAGGCTGCCGCCGATGGCCTTGGACATCACCACCACATCCGGAATGATCCCGGCGTGCTCGAAGGCGAACATCTTGCCGGTGCGACCGAAGCCGCTCTGGATTTCATCGACGATCAGCGCCACCCCGGCCTGCTCGGTGATGCGCCGCAACCCTCGCAGCCAGTCCAGGTCCGCCGGGATCACCCCGCCCTCGCCCTGCACCGCCTCGACGATGACCGCCGCCGGCAGGGCCACGCCCGCTTCAGGATCGCTCAGCAGGTTTTCCAGGTAATGCAGGTTGACCTTGACCCCCTCGGCGCCCCCCAGTCCGAACGGGCAGCGGTAGTCATAGGGAAAGGGCAGGAACTGCACACCGTTGTTCAAGAGTCCCGCCAACGCACGCTTGGGCCCCAGGCTGCCCATCAGGCTCAGCGCGCCCTGGCTCATGCCGTGGTACCCGCCCTGGAACGACAGCACGGTGCTGCGTCCGGTGGCGGTGCGCACCAGCTTCAGCGCGGCTTCCACGGCATCAGTGCCGGTGGGGCCGCAGAACTGGATCTTGGCTTCGGCGGCCAGGGCCTCGGGCAACAGGCCGAACAGGTCCTGGACGAACTGGTCCTTGACCGGGGTGGTCAGGTCCAGGGTCAACAGCGGCAGTTCATCGGCCAGCACCTGCTGGATCGCGGCGATCACCTCCGGGTGGTTGTGGCCCAGGGCCAGGGTCCCGGCCCCGGCCAGGCAATCGATGAAACGCCGGCCTTCGACATCCTCGACATGAATGCCACTGGCCCGCTTCAGGGCCAGGGGAATGCGCCGCGGATAGCTGCGGGCATTGGATTCCTGACGGCTCTGACGGGCCAGCAGGGGCGACTCCTCGAACTGGTAAAGCGCCTCGGCCGGGGCGGGAGCAAGGCCCACCGGCTGATCGTCCATAAGGCTGGTAACGGCTGACATGTCTCGAACCCTCGCGCTGCAATTTGAGCAAAACGACCACCGGCCGGATGCGCAGCCCAAGCGCGGGTGCGCACTGACAGGTTTTCCTGTTCTAAAAACGCATCAGCGCGGTCGGGATTTACACCCCAGGACGAGGAAATTGCATATACCGCCCCGTAGGAGCCAACTTGCTGGCGAAGGCGATCTCAGGGGCCTCTTCGCTGGCAAGCCAGCTCCTGCGGCGGGCAGGCGGAACGTACAAGGCCCTGTAGGAGTCCGCTTGCTGGCGAAGGCGGTTTCAAGGACCCCTTCGCTGGCAAGCCAGCGCCTGCGGCGGGCGGTGATGGGTCAGGCGGGGTGGGCAGGCAGGGTCAGTTCGACCCGCAGGCCGTCAGGACGGCTGTCGAAGTTCAGCTCGCAGCCGCAGCGCTGGACGATGGCCTGGACAATCGCCAGGCCCAGTCCGCACCCCGTGCTCTGGCTGTTGCGCCAGAAGCGCTGGGTCAGGTGCTGCAGGTCTTCCTGGGCAATCCCCGGGCCATGGTCACGCACCTGGAAACGCAGGCGACCGGCCACCAGCTCCAGGTTCAACTCCACCGGGCAGTCTTGCGGGGTGTGGCGCAGGGCGTTGTCCAACAGGTTGCGCAAGGCGGCAATCGCCAGGGTCGAGGGCATGGCCACCGGGGCCTCGGCGGCGTGCTCTCCCAGGTGCACCTTGACCCGCTGCCGGGCGCCCACGGCGGCATCCTGGATTGCCAGGCGAACCACTTGCTCGGCATTGCAGTGCACGCCGTCATCGAACGACAGGCTGCCCTCGACCCGAGCCAGCAACAGCAGTTGCTCCAGGGTCCGGTGCAGGCGGTCGGCGCCCTCCTCGGCCCGGGCCAGGGATTGATCCCGGGCCGCGCCGTCGGTCATGCGCGCCACCTGCAGGTGAGTCTTGATCGCGGTCAGCGGGCTGCGCAGCTCATGGGCGGCGTCGCCGGTCAGCCGGCGTTCGCGTTCGATGGTCTTGGCGATGCGCTGGAACAGCTGGTTCTGGGTGTCCACCAGCGGCCGCAATTCGCTGGGCATGGGCTGGATCTGCAACGGCTCCAGGGAGTCGGCGCTGCGGCGCATCAGCGCGTCGCGAATCCGGTTCAACGGCGCCAGGCTCTGGCCGATGCCCAGCCACAACAGCCACAGGCAACCCAGCAGGGCCACCCCCACCGGCACCGAAGCGGCCAGCAGCACCGACATGTTCAGGGCCTCGCGCTCCACCTGGCGGTCGGCGGTGGTAATGCGCAGATCGCCGCGCACCAGGGTGAAGGTGCGCCAGGGCGCGCCGTCGATCATCTGGTCGTGAAAGCCCAGCTTCTCGGCTTCCAGGGTGTGTTCAGGCGTGCTGTGGCTGCGGGCCAGGACCTGCCCGCGCAGGGAGCTGACCTGACAGGCCATGCCCCCGGGAATGGTCAAGGCCGCGCTGGCAATGGGATGGGCGTGGGTGTCGGAAGGCAACGCCGGCATCTGTTCCAGCAGGCCGGCCACCATGCGCGCCGACGCCACCAGGCGTTGGTCCAGGGAGAACATCATCTGATTGCGCAGATCGCTGAGCATCCAGGCCGCGGCCAGGGTCCAGATCAGAATGAAGGCGGCGCCCAGGGTCACGCTCAGGCGCAGGCGCAGGCTCCTCACTTAGGACTTCTCCTGGCCATCGGCCGGCCCCAGGCGATAGCCCAGGCCGCGCACCGTCTCGACGATGCCGTTGCCCAGTTTGCGTCGCAGGTGGTGGATGTGCACGTTGAGGGCGTTGCTTTCCAGCTCATCGTTGAACCCGTAGACGCTGTCCTTGAGCTGTTCGCTGGACAGCACCCGGCCGCGGTTGTGCAGCAGGGCCTGGAGCAGCGCCTGTTCGCGCCGGGACAGGTCCACCGGCTCGCCGCCCAGGCGGGTTTCCCGGGTGCTGGGGTCGTAGGTCAGGCGTCCGTGTTCGATCAGGTTGACACTGCGCCCCGCCACCCGGCGCAACAGGGTATGCAGACGCGCCGCCAGTTCCCGCAGGTCGAAGGGCTTGAGCAGGTAATCGTCGGCCCCGGCCTGCAGGCCGTCGACCCGATCGGTCACCGAGTCGCGGGCGGTGAGGATCAGCACCGGAATCTCCAGGCCCTGCTGGCGCTGTTGCTTGAGCAACTTCAAACCATCTTCATCCGGCAGGCCCAAGTCCAGTACCATCACGTCGAAATCGGCCACGCCGAGCATGGCCCGCGCCGCCGAGGCAGAGGCCACATGCTCGACCGTCAGGCCCTGGGCCGTGAGGCCGGCGACTATTCCGCTGGCAATCAGCTCATCATCTTCACAGACAAGTACGTGCATGGTCGGTCCTGTAACAAAGGCGTTGATTAGACAGGCGGCGGATTAAGCGGACATTATGCCCGCCACTGCCGTGCAACAACCCAAGTATGGTTAATCATCGGTTAATCAGGACCCGCCATTGTGCATCCCACTTGCACCGGTTTAAGGCTTGACCATGCGTCGATTGCTCATTTTGCTGTTTATGCTGTTCACCACCCTGGCAGAAGCCAGCAACAATCCGTTCGAGGTCAAGCCCGACTTCCTGCCGGTGGACAAGGCCTTCACCTTCACCTCCGAGCGCCTGCCTTCTGGGGAAACCCAGCTGTTCTGGCAGATTGCCGACGGCTACTACCTGTACCAGAAACGCCTGAAGTTCGACGGCCTGGCCCAGGACCATCAGCCGGCCCTACCGGACGGCGAACACCACAGCGACGAGTTCTTCGGCGAACAGACGGTGTATCGCCAGGGCCTGGAAGTGAAGCTGCCGGCAGCCGCCAGCGGCAAGGTCAAGCTGGGCTGGCAGGGCTGCGCCGATGCCGGCCTGTGCTACCCGCCACAGACCCTGGAAGTCAACCTGGGGGGCGCCCCCGCTGTTGCCGCCGGCAACAGCGCCGCAACCGGCAACGGCACGGCCCAGGACCAACTGCTGGCCAACGACCTGCAACAAAAATCCTGGGGCCTGGGTCTGCTGGCCTTCTTCGGCTTCGGCCTGCTGCTGGCCTTCGCCCCTTGCTCACTGCCGATGCTGCCGATCCTCGCGGGGATCGTGGTCGGCAGCGGCGCCAGCCCGCGCCGGGGCCTGGCCCTGGCCTCCAGCTACGTGCTGTGCATGGCCCTGGTGTATGCCGGCATGGGGGTGATCGCCGCCCTGCTGGGCAGCAACCTGCAGGCCTGGTTGCAACAGCCCTGGGTGCTGGGCAGCTTCGCCGCGCTGTTCGTGCTGCTGGCGCTGCCGATGTTCGGCTTCTTTGAACTGCAAATGCCGGCGTTTCTGCGCGACCGCCTGGAGGGCGCCAGCCGCCAGCGCCAGGGCGGCAGCCTGATCGGCTGTGGCGCTCTCGGCGCGCTGTCGGCGCTGTTGGTGGGTCCGTGCATGACCGCGCCCCTGGCCGGTGGCCTGCTGTACATCGCCCAGACCGGCAACGCCCTGTTTGGCGGCCTGGCGCTGTTCGCCCTGGGCCTGGGCATCGGCCTGCCGCTGCTGTTGCTGGTGACCCTGGGCAACCGCTTCCTGCCCAAGCCGGGGCCCTGGATGAACCTGCTCAAGGGCGTGTTCGGCTTCCTGTTCCTGGGCACCGCTATCTATATGTTGCGCCCGGTGCTCGACACCAGCCTGTGGATCGGTCTGTGGGGCGCCCTGGCCCTGGTACTGGCCTACTGCGCCTGGCAGCAACGGGCCATCGCCGGGCGCCTGCTGCACCTGTTCGGCGCCGCCGCCGTGCTGTTCGGCCTGTGGGGCAGCGTGCTGCTGGTGGGCGCCGCCGGTGGCAGCGATGACCTGTGGCGACCGCTGAAGGTCTACAGCGGTGGCAGCGTGGCCAGCAGCGCCACCGCCCACGATGCCTTCACCACCGTCAAGTCGCCCGCGGAACTGCAACGTGCCCTGGACAGCGCCCAGGCCCAGGGCCAATGGGTGCTGCTGGACTACTACGCCGACTGGTGCGTGTCCTGCAAGATCATGGAGAAAACCGTGTTCGGCCAGCCCCAAGTCCTCGACGCCCTGAAGGACGTGCGCCTGCTGCGCCTGGACGTGACCCTGGACAACGCCGACGGCCGCGAACTGCTGGGCCGCTACAAAGTGCCGGGGCCACCGAGCATGCTGTGGATCGGCCCGGACGGCAGCGAACGCCGCAGCCAGCGCATCACCGGTGAAGTGGATGCCAACACCTTCCTGCAACGCTGGACCCAGACCCGGGAAGCCCGTTGATGCTGACCTTTACCATCGGCACCTTCGCCATCGCCCTCAACCACCTGCTGCTGATCAGTGCCCTGGCCCTGGCCACCCTGGTGGGCTGGCGGGTGGCCAAGCGCGGCGGCGACAACCCGGAATCGGTGCTGTTCATGCTGTTCCTGCTGGGCATGCTCGCGGCGCGGATCTGCTTCGTCATCGCTTACTGGAAGCACTACCAGCACAACCTGTGGCTGATCATCGACCTGCGCGACGGCGGCTTCCTGGCCTGGCCGGGGGTCATCTTCATGCTCCTGGCGGCCCTGGCCTGGGGCTGGAAACGCCCACCGCTGCGCCGCCCGCTGGGCGCCGGTATCGCCAGCGGCCTGGCCTTCTGGCTGCTGGCCAGCCTGTCCCTGACGCTCTACGACCAGGGCACCCGCCTGCCGGAAATGCCCCTGCGCAATGCCACAGGCGACACCGTGCAGCTCACCGACTACCAGGGTGGGCCACTGGTGATCAACCTCTGGGCCACCTGGTGCCCGCCGTGCCGGCGAGAAATGCCGGTCCTGGAGCGCGCCCAGCAGCAACGTCCGGACCTGACCTTCCTGTTCGTCAACCAGGGCGAAAGCATGCAAAGCGTGGCCACCTTCCTCGCCACCCAGGAACTGAACCTGAACAACGTGCTGTTCGACAGCGGCGGCCGCCTGGGCCAGGCCGTGGGCTCCATGGCCCTGCCCACTACACTGTTCTACAGCGCCGACGGCCGCCTGCTGAGCAGTCACCTGGGTGAACTCTCGGAAGCCAGCCTGGCCCGTGCCCTGGAAAACTTCGACGACGCCCATCCGACCCCGGTCGCCCCTGCAAGGAAACTGCCATGCCCTTCATCCGCCACCTGCTGAGCCTGTCCTTGGGCGCAGCCCTGCTCAGCGCGCCGCTGCTGCACGCCGAAGAACTGCCCGCACCGATCCGCAAGATCGAAGAAAAAGGCGCCAAGATCCTCGGCAGCTTCGATGCCCCGGATGGCCTCAAGGGCTACGCCGCGCAGTACCAGAACCGTGGCATGGCCCTGTACCTGACCCCGGACGGCAAGCACGTGCTGCTGGGCAACCTGTACGACGCCGACGGCAAGGACCTCAGCGCCGAGCCGCTGCAGAAACTGGTCTACGCACCGATGGCCAAGGAAGTCTGGAACAACCTGGACAAGAGCAACTGGATCGCCGACGGCAAGGCTGATGCGCCGCGCATCGTCTACCTGTTCAGCGACCCCAACTGCCCCTACTGCAACATGTTCTGGCAACAGGCGCGGCCCTGGGTGAACGCCGGCAAGGTGCAATTGCGGCACATCATGGTGGGCATCATCCGCGAAGACAGCCCGGGCAAATCCGCCGCCCTGCTGGCCGCCAAGGACCCGCAACAGGCCCTGCAGGACCACGAGAAAGCCGGCAAGGCCAGCGCCCTGAAACCCCTGGCGAGCATTCCAGCGGCGGTGCAGGCCAAGCTCGACGCCAACATGAAGCTGATGGAGGAACTGGAGCTGTCGGCGACCCCGGCGATCTTCTACCTCGACGACAAGGGCGAACTGCAACAACAGCAAGGCGCCCCGGCCCCGGGCAAGCTGACGCAGATTTTCGGCCCGAAATAAATCCCCGCCCCTGTAGGAGCCGGCTTGCCGACGAAGGCGTCCTTGCGACGGGCGCCTGGCTTGCGGGCCCCTTCGCTGGCAAGCCAGCTCCTACGACAGCAGGTGAACACCTCGCCATTGTGCAGCCTCTGTAGGAGCCGGCTTGCCGGCGAAAGCGTCCTTGCGATGGGCGCCTGACTTGCAGGCCCCTTCGCTGACAAGCCAGCTCCTGCAACGGAAGAATCGGGCTTCAACCGTGGCGCTGTAAAAACGCCAGCAAGGCCCGGGTCACGAATTCCGGATTCTCACGGTTGGAAATATGCCCGGCCTCGGGCACCAGCTGATAAGGGCAGCCAATGCGCTCGGCCATCTCGATGGTTTCCGCCGGTGGCCGCGGCTGGTCCTGGTCGCCACACAGCAGCAAGGTGTTCGGCCCATCCAGGTGCTGCAACTGCTCCAGCACATCCGCCCGGCTGAAGGTGATGCGCCCCATGGGAATCACGCTCGCGCGCAAACGCTCGGCCGGCAGCGCCGCGAGGCTGGCACGAAAATCCTGATACAGCGCCGACTGCCGATCGATACCCGAGCGGAAGAAGATCGGCACCACGATATCCAGCAGCGCTTCGGCGATCAGGCCGCTGTCCTCGATCTGCTGGAACAGGGAAAAGTAGTATTGCCGGGTCGGCTCCGGCTCGGCCCCCAGGTAGGTGTCCATCAGCACCAGACCGTCGATGCGCTGCGGCGCCGCCAGGGCCAGACGTGCACCCCACATGCCGCCCACCGACAAGCCCACCAACGTCACCCGCTCGATGTGCAAATGATCGAGCAAGGCCAGCATCTGCCGCGCCACATCGTCCAGCGACGCGGTGCCTGCCGGCAGCGCCCCGGACTGGCCATGGCCCCACAGGTCCACCGCAATCACCCGGTACTGCGCCGACAACGCCTCGATCTGCGGCGCCCACATGCTGGTGTCCCACAAATAACTGCCGGCCAGGAACACCACCGGCCCCTGGCCCTGGTCAAGGTAGTGCAACGGTTGTCCATCGATGGTCGCGAAAGGCATCGGCTAGCTCCTGTAGGGAATGACGAAAAAGGTCCGACAGACTGTGCCGTGAACCAGGCTCAGTCAATCGGACCGGGGCGACAAAAACGTATCAGGAAATGCCCGGATTCACGGCCCGCGCTGGCCGTCGAGCAAGGCCTCCACCACCGCGCGGGCCATCTCCACCGAATGCACCATGGACCAGATCAGCCCGCGCTCCAGGCCGCTGCCCTGCTGGGTAATTTCATCGCAGACCTCTTCAGCACATTTGAGCAACAACGCCACATGCACCAGGGCCTCTTCGGCGCTGACGCCTTCGCGCACGCTGAACAGCGAGTCGGGGGAAACGGCTTTGGCTTGGGTCGTGAGCTGGAACAGCGCGGGGTCCAGCGGTTGCCGGGCCAGGGCCACGCGCAGGGTGGCGTTGGCTTCCTTCAGGGCGGGATCGCGATAGGACGTGGGGGGATCGGGGACGAGCTTTTTCATGGTCAAACTCCTGGTAATGACAAGGAGCTGACACCGTTCGCTTGCACACGAATAAGGTGGCAGCCGTACGCGGGTGTGCAAGACCGAGTTACCAGAACCCCGGCAGATCCGAAGACCTCCCGCGCACGGCCGCCATAACACGGCGAACATGAAATCGCTCAGGCATGACTGAGCGCTTATGCGTCTGGTAACGGTCGGACTTGCACATCCGAGCCATCGATTGGGCGATGGCTCCGGAACCCTAGCCCGCCCACCAGGCGCATTCAAGCGGCCCGCAGTTTCTCGGATTTGCCTTACAAAAGAAAGCGACTAAACACCGTTCCAGCGACCTTCCAGCCCGCTTCCGAAACCACCTTGCCCCGATCGGCATTGGCCTGTGGACCTATGGACCTATGGACCTATGGACCTATGGAATTGTTGCCCTGTAGCCGCTGCTGAGCCTTGGCGAAGCTGCGAAAAGGCCCGCAGGACCCTGCTTGGCGATCTCCCGTCAAAGACCGCTGGCGGCCTTGAAATCGCCGCGTCTGCCACGCAGCCTGCGGCAGCGGCTCCAGGGTCGCCAGGGGGTACTGTAGCCGCTGTCGAGCCTTAGCGAGGCTGCGAAAAGGTCCGCAGGACCTTGCTTGGCGATCTCCTGTCAAAGACCGCTGGCGGCCTTGAAATCGCCGCGTCTGCTGCGCAGCCGTACGCAGCCTGCGGCAGCGGCTACAGGGTCGCCAGGGGGTACTGTAGCCGCTGTCGAGCCTTGGCGAGGCTGCGAAAAGGTCCGCAGGACCTTGCTTGGCGATCTCCCGTCAAAGAACGCTGGCGGCCTTGAAATCGCCGCGTCTGCTGCGCAGCCGTACGCAGCCTGCGGCAGCGGCTACAAAAAACCGACTGGCATCAGCCGCAAGCATGACTCAGCGGTATTCTTCCGGCGCCTCGCGTTCGAGGATTTCCTCCAGATCGCTCAGGCCTCCGCGCGCCTTGAGGATGCCGCTGACCTGGTCGATCCACTCCTGCTCCGAAGCAATCCCCGCCCACGACTGGCTGCCGAAGCCGTGATACGGCCGATCGTCGAAGGTGCTGATCAGCAACTGGTTGAAGCGCCTAGTGTCCAGGTTGTTGCGCTGGACCTGCACTTGCAGCGCCCCCAGCACTTTCTGCTGCTCTTGCGGGTTGGGGCGATAGTGGTAGAGCCGCGGCGTGCTGAGCACCAGGAACTCCGGTGGCAGGTTTTCATCGATGGCCGCCTGCAGGCGGTAATGACCGTCGAGGATCAGGTGGCAGTTCAGGCCGCTGACGTACCACAGCAGGATCGGCGGCAAGCTGCCTTCGCGGGCTTTTTTGCGCCACCATTTCAAGCGTCCGGAATGGGGGTCCACGGCATGCAGGCCGACCACCACCCCGCCGCCCTCGTACAACTCGACCCAGCGCGCCGAGCCGGGCTGCTGGTTGTCGAGGATGTTGCGGCCGTAGATCGCCCACTGCGGCATATGGCTCTGGGCGTCTTCGCCGCCCTTGAAGTACCAGGCTTCGGTGCCGCTGAGCAGCGGCCGCATGGGTTTCTGGGACGCCGGGCGCAAGGCCCGCACCAGCCAGGAGCCGGGGTAGAAGAAGTCCGGCTGGTGCTGCATCAGTTGCTCGACGAAGAAGCGGCTCCAGGCCTTGAGGCGCAGGGCCGGGTCGAGGCGCGCCTGTTGTTCAACCTGAGGCGAGTCGATGGGGCCCACCAGGGTTTGCGGCAGTTGCTCCGGCAGGTCATTGCGCACCAGCCACACGCCATAGCGGCAGTGCGACATGGTGCCCCAGAGCAGAGTCTGGTCCCCCAGCACCAGCTGCATGCGGCGGTTGTCGCCACTGAGCAGGCACAGGTTGGGCTTGCCACTGGCCGGGCGTTTGACGTCCACGCCGAGGCCGTTCCACTGGCCGGCCAAATCCTCGATGTCACGCCAGAAAAGCTGTTCCACGATTGTCCCTAATCCTTTATCAATGACCGGCCCTGCGGCGGGCGGGCGCGAATATAGCAGAGTGTTTGGGGACCTGTTCGCCGGCAAGCCGGCTCCTACACGCAGCCCCCCTGTAGGAGCTGGCTTGCCAGCGACACGGCCAGCGCCCTATCCACGCCGGGCAATCACCGCCTCCATCTGGTCCTCCAGCCCTTGCCCGCTCAGGCACTGGCGCACCTCGTCGCACCACTGCGATTGCGGCTCGTTGCCGGCCCAGGCCGGGGTAGCGCTGCGGTATTGCGGCCGGTCATCGAACGCCTGGATCAGCACCCGGTTGAGGTGCTCGGTGCTCAGCGCCGGGTTGCGCGGCACCGCGTCGCCGCGCTTGCGCAGTGAATCCATGACCCGCTGCTGATGCTCCAGGCTCGGCGCGAAGTCGCGCTCGCGGGTGGCGCTGAGGACGATGAATGATGGCGCGAGGTTTTCCGCGATGGCCGCCTGCAAGCGGTAATGCCCATCGATGACCACATAGGAGGCCAGCCCGCCGACGTACCACAGCAGAATCGGCGGCAGGCTGCCTTCCCGGGCCTTCTTGCGCCACCATTTCAAGCGCCCAGCCTCGGGGTCGACCCGGTGCAGGCCGATAAGCTTGCCGCCGCCGTGCCACCAGTCGATCCACTCCAGGGTCTGGGGTTGCAGGTTGTCGAGAAAATCCTCGCCGTACAGCCGCCAGTTGGGCACGTGGGTCAGGGCATCTTCGCGGGAGCTGAAGCGCCAGTGGTCCAGGCCGTTCGCGGTGCTGGAGGGCTCCGGCAGCAGGCTCTGGGCCAGCCAGTAACCGGGGGTGAGGAAGTGCCGGGCGCTTTCGCTGAGGCGGCTGACGAAATAGCGGCTCCAGGCTTTGATCCGTAGCTCAGGCGCCAGGGCTGCGTACTGTTGGACTGTGGGTGAATCGATGGGGGCCAGCATTCGGCATTCGGCGCCTTCCGCCAGCGGGTTGCGCACCAGCCAGACGCCGCCGTGATCCCAGGCGAAGGTGGCCCAGAACAGTGGCGTGTCGTGGTGCATCAGCTTGATCCGGGCATTGGCGCCGGTGCGCAGGTGCAGCGGCGGCCTGTCCGTGGCACCCGGTTCGACCTCGACACCGAGGCCACTCCAGTTGCCCAGGGTGTCTTCGATGTCGTGCCAGTAAAGCTGTTCTGCCATGGTTCCGGTCCTTGAACTGTCTGAAACGACAAAGCCCGACAGGGCTGCTGTCGGGCAATGCGCGGCGAACTATTTCAAACTGAAGGTTATTTAGCCATTGGCCCCATTCATGGTTGCAGCAATAGCAGCAGCCCATGCGTCACGGCCAAACAGTACAAATCGAGACTCTATACCCTGCTTTGTAAAAACAGATAAAGAGTTGGGGAAAATGGGGATAAAACCTAAAAATCTAGTCCACGCCGGCTGCAATGACTGGACGTTTGAGATTTCAATCTCGTCAGGAGCGCTTTGGAAGTTAATTTTATGCGCGACAAATAGCAGACGCTGGTTCGTCAGAAAAAGCCTTCCGCCCACCGTCTCAATATTTCTTTGAAGGTTTGCCGGCCCTTCTTTGATGATTTTTTCGCCGCCTCGCAACTCTGCTTTCATTCGGTGCATCCTTGTTATTTTTTCTTCATGCTCAGTCCAATCGATAAGGGCAAACAAAAACCCTTAGCTGAATACTGCCTTTCTATTTCCCCCCTGAATAGGCTTCCTGTAGAGACCGCTCGGTTATGCAACGGCCGTAAAGCCTGAATACGCGACCTTCCTGAAGGAGTGAGGCGCAGCCTTTGGGGTGGCTGCGCCCGCCGTAAAAGCTTACAAGCCCTCCAACTCAGCCATCAGATCACTCAGCCGGTCGACCTTCTCCTCGCTGATTTCATTGGCACCCAAACCGTCGATGTACGCGGCCAACTCCTGCACCGTGCTGCATTCGAACATGGCCCGCAGCGGTACGTTGCGTTGCAGGGTTTTCTGTACCCGCGAGGCGATCTGCGTGGCCAGCAGGGAATGCCCGCCCAACTCGAAGAAGTTGTCGCGCACGCCCACCCGTTCGACCTTGAGCACCTCGGCCCAGATGTCCGCCAGGGTCTGCTCCAGCTCGCTGCCCGGGGCTTGGTAGTCCTGGCTCTGCAACTGACCGATCTCCAGGGCCGGCAGGGCCTTGCGATCAAGCTTGCCGTTGGCGTTGAGGGGCAGGCGCGGCAGCCACAGCCAGTGCAGCGGCACCATGTATTCCGGCAGTTCGGCGCGCAAGCGCGGTTTGATCCGCTCCAGGCATTCGCTCGGGCTCAGGCTTGAGTCACTGGCCACCAGGTAACCCACCAGGTGCTTGCCGTTGACCCCTTCCTGCACCGCCACGGCGGCATCGCGGATTTCCGGCTGTTCGTGCAGGCGCGCTTCGATCTCCCCCAGCTCGATGCGGTAGCCGCGGATCTTCACCTGATGGTCGATCCGGCCGACGTATTCCAGTACGCCGTCGCTGCGCCGGCGTGCCAGGTCGCCGGTGCGGTACAGGCGTTCGCCCGCCGCACCGAACGGATGGGGCACGAAGGCCAGCGCGGTGCGCAACGGGTCGCCGACGTAACCGCGGCCAACCCCGGTGCCAGCCACGCACAACTCGCCGACCGCGCCCAGGGGCACCAGCGCCAGGGCTTCGTCCATCAGGTACAGCTGGTTGTTGTCGGTGGGCGTACCGATGGGCAGGTAGGCGCCCCGGGTCGAAGCCAGGTCCACCCGGAAGAAGGCCACGTCATCGGAACATTCCGCCGGACCGTAGGCGTTGACCAAACCGATCTGTGGATAACGCAGCAACCATTGGTGTGCCAACTCTGGCGGCATGGCCTCGCCGGTGGGCAGCATCCAGCGCAGGCCATCCAGGGCGATGGCGTCCTGGGCGAGCATGCCCTGGATCAGCGACGGCACGCTCTCCAGCACGGTGATGCCCTGCTCCTGGACGTGAGCCAACAGGCCCTGGGGATCGTGGGCGATGGCGTTGGGCACGATGTCGACCCGAGCACCGAACAGCGGCGCGGCAAGGAACTGCCAGACCGAAATGTCGAAGCTCTGGGACGCGGTCTGGGCGATCACGTCAGCCTCGCTCAAGTGCAGGTACGGCACCTTGCTCAGCTGGTTGTTGAGCATGCCGCGCTGCTCCACCATCACGCCCTTGGGCAGGCCGGTGGAACCGGAGGTGTAGATCACGTAGGCCAGGTTGTCCGGCGCGCTGTAGCGCCCCGGGTTGCTTTCGGCATGCCCGGCGGCTTGCAGCTCTTCCCAGACCAGCAACCGTGGCCGTGCGGCACAGGCGAACTCGTCCAGCAGGGCCTGGGCTTGTTCGCGGCAAGCCGCGGTGCAGACCAGGATCGGCGTGCGGCTGAGCTCGATGATGCGCCCCAGGCGCTGGCTTGGCAGGCCCGGGTCCAGGGGCAGGTAGCCGGCCCCGGCCTTGAAGCTGCCGATGATCATGCCCAAGAGTTCCAGGCCGCGCTCGGCCAGCAAGGCCACTGGCTGATCAAAGCCCACGCCGTTGGCGATCAAGGCATGACCCAAGCGGTTGCTGTAGCGGTTCAACTCGGCATAGCTGTAGCGCTGGTCCAGGCAACTGGCGGCGATGCGCTGCGGATGGGCCGCCACCTGGGCCTCGAACAGCTCCACGTAGCTGCGCTCCAGCGGGTACTCACGCTGGCTCTGGTTGCAGCCGGCCAGCAGGAAATCCTGCTCCTCTTCACCCAGCAGCGGCAGGTCGGCCATGTCGCCATGCAAGCCCTGCATCAGCGCCAGCAGCAGGCGCTTGAACTCGCCGAGCAGGCGCTCGATGGTCGCCTGTTCGAAGTAGCGCTGGTCGTAGGACAGGTGCAGGCCCAGGTCATCCCCCGGGTAGCACACGGCGGTGATCGGGAAGTTGGTGTGGGTACGGCCGGAATCCGAACTGGCGTTCAGGCTCTGGGCGCGGTCCAGCACCGAGACTTCCACCGGGGCGTTTTCGAACACGAACAGGCTGTCGAACAGCGGTTGGCCCTTGGGCAGCTCGCTGCACTCCTGAATCGCCACCAGCGGCAGGTATTCGTATTCACGCAGTTGCATGTTGCGGTCGAGCAGGTCGCCGAGCCACTGGCGCACGCTGCAACGCTGGCCCTCCTCGGGCAGCTTGACCCGCAGCGCGATGCTGTTGATGAACAGGCCGACGGTGCGTTGCATCTCCGGCATGTCCACCGGGCGCCCGGCCACGGTGACCCCGAACAATACGTCGCGATCGCCACTCATGCGCCGCAGCACCAGGGCCCAGGCCGCCTGGGCGAAAGTGTTGACGGTCAGCTGATGCTGCTGCGCCAGCTCGCGCAGTTGCGCGCCGTCCCGGGCATCCAGGCGGGTGTAGCAGTCGCCGACAATCATGCCGCCGCTGTCACCGGCGTGTTCACGCAAGAACGGCCGGTCGCTGGGGATCGGCGTGGTGCGTTCAAAACCTTCAAGGTTCTGCCGCCACCACTGCCGCGCCTCGGACAGGCTCTGGTGTTGCAGCCAGCCGATGTAGTCGCGGTAGCGCGGTGGCACCGCCAGTTGCGCCTCGCGGCCTTCGCCCAGGGCGGTGTAGATCTCGAAGAAGTCGTTCATCAACAGCGAGCGGCACCAGGCATCGATGAGGATGTGGTGGTTGCTCATCATGAACCAGTAGCGCGCGGCGCCGACGCGGATCAGCCGCAGGTGGAACGGCGCCTGGTTGAGCAGATCGAAACCGGCCTCGCGCTCGGCTTTATGCAGGGCCTGGAGCTTGGGTTCCTGCTCGGCCTCGGGCACCGCGCTCCAGTCGAGAAACTCGATCGGGGTGCGGCCCGGTTTGTGGATAACTTGCAGCATGTCTTCGCCGACGTTCCAGCAGAACGACGCGCGCAGAGCCTCGTGGCGCGCCACCACCGCCTGCCAGGCCTGGGCGAAACGCTCCGGGTCCAGCTCGCTGTTGATGCGGTAGCGGTCCTGCATGTAATACAAGCCGGTGCCCGGCTCCAGCAGGGTGTGCAGCAGCATGCCTTCCTGCATCGGGGTCAGCGGGTAGACGTCTTCGATCTGCACAGCCGGCACCGGCAGGCCATCGAGCTGGGCCTGGGTCAGGCGCGCCAGGGGGAAGTCCGACGGCGTCAGGCCACCGGCATCGTCGCGCAGGCAATGGGCAATCAGACTCTGCAGCTCACCCAGGTAGGCGTCCGCCAGTTCGCCGATCAGCTCGGCGGCGAAGCGTTCGCCGCTGTAAGTCCAGCGCAGTACCAGCTCGCCGCCATAGACCTGGCTGTCGATGCTCAGCTCGTTGGGCAACGGTGCTTCAGGTGCATGGGTCGGACCGACGGATTCATCCAGCGGACGCAGCAATGCGTCGGCGCCGAAGCTCTGGTCGAACTGCCCCAGGTAGTTGAAGGTCACCGGCGCCAGCGGCAGCGCCGCCAAAGCCTCGCGGCAGGCGTCATCGGCCAGGTAGCGCAGCACGCCGTAACCCAGGCCCTTGTGCGGCACGGCCCGCAGTTGTTCCTTGATGGCCTTGATCGAAGCGCCCTGCCCGGCCGCTTCTTCCACTTGCAACGGGGTCAGGCGCAGCGGATAGGCGCTGGTGAACCAGCCGACGCTGCGGGTCAGGTCGATTTCGTCGAACAGCGCCTCGCGGCCGTGGCCTTCCAGTTGCACCAGGGCCGAAGGCTGCCCGCTCCAGCGGCACAGCACCCGGGCCAGGGCGGTCAGCAGCAGGTCGTTGACCTGGGTGCGGTAGGCCGCCGGGGCCTGTTGCAGCAGTTGGCGGGTGCGCTCGGCATCCAGGGTCACGCTGTGGCTGCGAGCCTGCTGATGCTGCTGGCTACCGGCGGCATTCAAGCCCGGCAGTTGCGCGGCCGGGCCGGCCAGTTGCTGCTGCCACCAGCCGAGTTCTTCACGCAGGGATTCGCTGCCGGCATAGGCCTGCAGGCGGCTCGACCAGTCCCGCAGGGCACTGGTCTTGGCCGGCAGGCTCAGGCTCTGTCCGGCTTGCAACTGGCGATAAGCGTTCTGCAGATCCTCCAACAGCACGCGCCAGGACACGCCATCCACCACCAAATGGTGGATCGCCAGCAGCAGGCGTTGCTCGCCTTCCGGCCCGTCCACCAACACCGCCCGCAACAGCGGCCCGTGTTCCAGGTCGAGGCTGCGCTGGGCATCGGCGAACAGTGCCTCGCAGGTGGCCATGGACGGCACCCGCACTTGCCACAGCACAGGCGCGTCGGACAGCGGCAGGTACTCGGCGCGCCACTGACCGTCCGCTTGAGAGAAACGCAGGCGCAGGGCGTCGTGCTGCTCCAGCACCGCCAGCAGCGCCTGTTCCAGCGTCTGGGCATCGAGCAGGCCCAGTGGCTCCAGCAGCAGCGCCTGGTTCCAGTGCTGTGGCTGGGGAATGCGGCTGTCGAAGAACCAGTGCTGGATCGGCGTCAACGGCGCTTCACCACTGAGCTGGCCCTGCTCGGCGCTGATGCGCTGGGTATGGCTGGCGACCCGGGCCAGGGTCTGCACGGTCTGGTGCTGGAACAGGTCCCGCGGAGTGAAGTGCAGCCCCAGCTGGCGGGCGCGGCTGACCACCTGGATCGACAGGATCGAGTCGCCCCCCAGTTCGAAGAAGTTGTCGTTGAGGCCCACGCGCTGCACGTTCAGCACTTCGCCCCAGACCTTGGCCAGGGTCTGCTCCAGATCATTGCTCGGCGCCACGTACTGCTGGCGGTTGAGCTCCGGGTCCGGCATCGGCAGGGCCCGGCGGTCGAGCTTGCCGTTGGCGGTCAGCGGCATGCTCTCCAGCAGGATCAGGTGGGTCGGCACCATGTAGTCCGGCAGCTGGGTTTTCAGCTGCTGCTTGAGGGCTTCCCGCAGGTTGGCCTGCTGCACCTCGTTGTGCTCGGCCACCTCGGTCACCAGATAAGCGGCCAGCTGTTTGCCCGCCGGGGTGTCCAGGGCCAGCACCACCGCTTCACGCACGGCCGGATGATCCAGCAGACGGGTTTCGATCTCTCCCAGCTCGATGCGGAAACCGCGAATCTTCACCTGATGGTCGACCCGGCCGATGTACTCCAGCTGACCGTCGGCGCACTGGCGCACCAGATCGCCGGTGCGGTACAGGCGCCCGCCATCGCCGGAGAACGGATCGGCCACGAAACGCTCGGCGCTCATCCCCGGACGACGGTGATAACCCTGGGCCAGCCCGGCGCCGCCGACATACAGCTCACCGGTCGCCCCTTGGGGCACCAGCGCCAGATCAGCGTCGAGAATGTAAGCCACCCGCGCCCCGACGATGCGGCCGATGGGCACGCTGGCCACGCCTTCGGCCAAGTGCTCCGGCGCCAGGCTGGCCAGGGGCATGACCACGGTTTCGGTGGGGCCGTAGGCGTTGAAGAACAGGCTCGGCTGGAACGCCGCGCGAATGCGCTGCAGGTGTTCGCCGGTCAGGGCCTCGCCGCCAGTGATGCACATGCGCACCGGCAGGGTCTGCTGCTGGGTGGCCAGATGCTGGGCCAACTGGCTGCCATAGCTGGGGGTGAAGCCGAGGATGCTGATGCGATGCTGGCGAATCAGCTGGCAGATCTCTTCGGCATCCCACTGGCCCTGGGCCCGCAGCACCACCTGGGCGCCGCTGAGCAGCGGTGCCAGTAGACGCTCGGTGGCGGCGTCGAAGTTGATGGAATAGAAGTGCAACTCGCAGTCGTCCGGGCGCATGCCGAAACGGCGGATCACCGCCTGGCAGTGCATGGCGATTTCCCCGTGGGACACCACCACGCCCTTGGGCTGGCCGGTGGAGCCGGAGGTGTAGATCAGGTACGCCTGATGCTGGGGCAGGCTGATCAAGGGCAGCTCGCTGGCCGGGTAGTCGGCCAGCAACGCGCCGTCCTCCTCCAGGCACCAACGACCAACACTCGCCGGCAACTCACCCAGGGCGGCGAACATTCGCGCATCGCTGAGCAGCAGGCCGAGGCCGCTGTCTTCGATCATGTAGTGCAGGCGGTCCAGAGGGTATTCCGGGTCCAGGGGCACGTAGGCGCCACCGGCCTTGAGGATCGCCAGCAGGCCGACGACCATGTCCAGGGAACGTTCCAGCGCCAGGCCGACCCGCACCTGCGGGCCCACGCCACGCTCGCGGAGCATCCAGGCCAGGCGGTTGGCGCGGCTGTCCAGTTCGCTGTAGCTCAGGGTCTGCCCGGCGAAGGTCAGGGCCGGAGCGTCGCGACGGGCCAGGGCCTGCTCGCTGAACAGGTGATGGATGCACTGATCCAGGCGGTGCTCACCGGGCTCGACGCTCAGGCTGTCCAGCAGCTGTTGCTGTTCCTCGGCGTGCAGCAGCGGCAGTTCGCACAGGCGCCGCTGCGGATCGTCGATCAGAGCCTGCAGCAGGTTGCGCCAATGGGCGGCCATGCGCGCGATGCGCGGCTCGTCGAACAGGTCGGTGCTGTAGGTCAGGCAGCAACCCAGGCGCTGATCCAGGTCGGTGACTTCCAGGTTGAGGTCGAACTTGGTGGCCCGGGCATCGTTGACCAGGTAGTCCACGGTCATGCCCGCCAGTTGCCGGCTTTGCTGGAACTCCCAGCGCTGGACGTTGCACATCACCTGGAACAGCGGGTTGTAGGCGGTGCTGCGCGGCGGCTGCAAGGCTTCCACCAGATGGTCGAACGGCAGGTCCTGGTGCGACTGGCCCTCGATCACCGTGTGGCGCACCTGCTCCAGCAACTGGCCGACGCTCATCTGCCCGTCGAGCTGGCAACGCAGCACCTGGGTGTTGAGGAAGGCACCGATCAGCCCTTCGCTTTCCGGGCGGATACGGTTGGCCACCGGCGCGCCGATGCGCAGGTCGGTCTGGCCGCTGTAGCGATAGAGCAGCACCGACAGCGCGGCGGTCATGGTCATGAACAGGGTCAGGCCGTGTTCGGCATTGAAAGCCCGCACCCGGGCCGCCAGCTCGTCGCTCAGGTCGAAGCGGTACAGCTCGCCCTGGTGGCTTTGCACCGCGGGCCGTGGCCGATCGCTGGGCAGTTCCAGCAATGGGTGTTCGCGGCCCAGTTGCCCGGTCCAGTAGTCCAGCTGGCGCTGGCGCTCGCCGGATTCCAGCCACTGGCGCTGCCACACGCTGTAGTCCAGGTACTGCACCGGCAAGGGTTCCAGGGGCGATTCGCGGTCGTCGAGGAAGGCTTCGTACAGCGCGCCCAGCTCGCGGGCGAAGATGTCCATGGCCCAGCCTTCGGTGACGATGTGGTGCAGGGTCAGGACGAAGTAGTGCTCCTGCTCGCCGGCCTTGACCAGGCAGGCGCGCAGCAAGGGGCCGGTCTCCAGGTCGAAGGGCTGGTGCGCTTCGCTGTCCGCCAGTTGTTGCAGGCGTTGTTGCCGGGCATCCGGAGCCAGGGCCGAGAAATCCTTCCAGGCCATGCGCAGGCCGGTGTCGGCATGCACCTGCTGGTGGGCCACGCCATTGACGCTGGGGAAGGTGGTGCGCAGGGTTTCGTGGCGCAGGATCAACGCCTGCAACGCGGCCTCGAAGCGGCCCACGTCCAGCACCCCGGACAGCCGCGCCATGCCGCCGACGTTGTAGGCCGGGCTGTCGGGCTCCATCTGCCAGAGGAACCACATGCGCTGCTGGGAATAGGACAGCGGCACCGGCTGGCTGCGGTCGACCCGGGCAATCGGCGGCTGCTGGTTGCGCGCGCCGGACTGCTGGATCAGCAGCACCTGTTCGGCAAAGTCTCCCAGCTCGCTGGCTTCGAACAGCGCCCGCAGCGGCAACTCGACATCGCAGGCCTGACGGGTACGGGAAATGATCTGGGTGGCCAGCAGCGAATGCCCGCCCAGGGCGAAGAAGTCGTCCTTGAGGCCGATCCGTGGCTGGCCCAGCACTTCGCGCCAGATCTGGGCGATCTGCCGTTCCAGATCGGTGCTCGGTTCGACGTGTTCGCGCACCTGCCATTGCGGTTCCGGCAGGGCCCGGCGATCCAGCTTGCCGCTGGGGCTCAGGGGCATGGCCTCCAGGCGCAGCAGTTGCGCCGGCACCATGTACTCCGGCAACTCGGCGGCCAGGGCGGTGGTCAGCCGAGCGCGTTGCTCGGTTTCATCTTCGTCGCAGGCAGGGGCGGTGTAGTAGCCGATCAACTGCGGGCCGGCGACGCTGTCGCGCACCAGCACCGCGGCCTGGGCCACGCCGTCCTGGGCCAGCAGCCGCGCTTCGATTTCCTGCGGCTCGACCCGAAAGCCCCGCAGCTTGACCTGCTGGTCGAGGCGGCCGAGGTATTCCAGCACGCCGTCAGCGCACCAGCGCACCCGATCGCCGGTGCGATACAGGCGCGCGCCCTCCTCACTCAGCGGGTCGACCACAAAGCGTTCGGCGGTCAGCGCCGGGCGTCCCAGGTAACCCCGGGCCAGGCCCTGGCCGCTGATGCACAGCTCGCCCGGAACCCCGGCGGGCAGCAGGTTGAGCTCGGCATCCAGCACCCGGCACAGCACATTGCCCAGCGGGCGGCCGATGGGCGAGCGCTCGCCGTCCTCCACCGAGCACTGCCAGTGGGTGACGTTGATCGCGGTTTCGGTGGGGCCGTAACGGTTGTGCAGTTGCGCGTTCGGCAACTGCTCCAACAGCCGGTTGCGCAGTTCGGCGGGCAAGGCTTCGCCACCGGAGAACACCCGGCGCAGGCTGTGGCATTCGGCGCTCAGCGGTTCATCGACAAACAGCTGCAACAGCGGCGGCACGAAGTGCAGCGTGGTCACGCCGTACTCCTGAACCAGCTGGGCGATGCGATGCGGGTCGCGGTGCTCGCCGGGGGCGGCGAGCAGCAGGCGGCAGCCAGTGATCAACGGCCAGAAGCACTCCCACACCGAGACGTCGAAGCTGATGGGGGCCTTCTGCATCAGCACATCGTCGGCCTGCAATTGATAGCTGTCCTGCATCCATTGCAGGCGCTCCATCAAGGCGCGATGGGTGTTGCCCACGCCCTTGGGCTGGCCGGTGGAGCCGGAGGTGTAGATCACATAGGCCAGGTGCTCGCCGTCCAAGTGCAGGCCCGGGGCCTGGCTCGGCCAGCTGTCGAGCTTGAGGCTGTCCATGGCGATGGTGCTGACGCCTGGGGCCTCGGGCATCTGGCCGAGCAAATGGGTTTGGGTCAGGAGCAGTTGCACGCCGCTGTCTTCGAGCATGTAGGCCAGGCGCTCGGCGGGATAATCCGGGTCCAGGGGCACGTAGGCGCCACCGGCCTTGATGATCGCCAACAGGCCGATCAGCAGTTGCGGCGAACGCTCGGCGGCGATGGCCACGCACACGTCCGGGCCGACGCCCTTGTCCCGCAGGTAATGGGCCAGGCGGTTGGCCTGGGCATGGAGTTCGGCAAAGCTCAGATGGCCGCCGTTCCAGATCAGCGCGGTGCGCTCCGGGGTCTGCTGCAGTTGTTCCTGCAGGCGCTCCGGCAACCAACGCTCGGCGCGCGCGCAGGGGGCCATGCTCCATTGCTGCAATTGCGCCGCTTCGACCTTGCCGAGAAACGGCAAGTCGCCCAGGGCGCTGTCCGGTTGCTGGCAGGCCTGCTCCAGCAGGCTGATGAAGTGCCCGGCCAGACGCTCGATGGTCGCCGCGTCGAACAGCTCGTCAGCGTAGTCGAAGGCCAGGCTCAGGCGGCCGTTGCGGTCCTCCTCGCTGTGCAGTTGCAGGTCGAACTTGGCCTCGCGGCTGTGCCACGGCAGCTCTTCGGCCAGCAGACCGGGCAGGCGGCGCAAGGCGCTGAGGTCGCGCTGCTGGTGGTTGAACATGACCTGGAACAGGCCTTGCTCGCGGGCGTCGGGGAAGGCTTCGAGCAACTGTTCGAAGGGCAGGTCCTGATGCGCCTGGGCTTCAAGGGCGATGCGGCGGGTCTGCTGCAGCAGCTCGGCGAAGGTCTGGCGCGCATCCAGCTGGCCGCGCAGTACCTGGGTGTTGATGAAGAAGCCCAGCAGGCCCTGGGTTTCCAGGCGTGGACGGTTGGCGTTGGGCACGCCGATGCGAATGTCGGTCTGCCCGCTGTAGCGGTGCAACAGGGTCTGGAAGGTGGCCAGCAACAGCATGAACGGCGTCACTTGCTGGGCCTGGGCAGTCTGGCGGATCGCCTCACTGAGGGTCACGCTCAAGCGCTGGCTGTGGCGTGCGGCGCTGTGACGGACCTGGGCCGAACGCGGGTGATCGGTGGCCAGGCTGAGTACCGGGGCCTCATCGGCCAGTTGCTGCTTCCAGTAGTCCAGCTGGCGCTGGCCTTCGCCCTGGGCCAGCCACTGGCGCTGCCAGCTGCCGTAGTCGGCGTATTGCAGGGCCAGGGGCGCCAGTTCCAGGCGCTGGCCCTGGGCCGCGGCGGCGTAGAGCCGGGAGAACTCGTCGATCAGCACAGTCAGCGACCAGCCGTCGGCGATAATGTGGTGCAGGGTCAACAGCAGTTGGTGCTCTTCATCATCCAGGCGGATCAGGGTCGCCCAGTACAACGGGCCCTTTTCCAGGTCGAACTGGGTGCGCGCCTCGTCTTCGCGAATCTGCTGCGCCCGGGCTTCGCGCTCGGTTGGCGGCAGGTCGCTGATGTCGATCACCTGCAGATTGAACTCACCGGCCGCGTCCACCTGTTGCAGGGCCTGGCCGTCGCGCTCGAAGAACCGCGTGCGCAGCGCTTCGTGGCGCTGGAGCAGGTGCTGGAAGCTGCTGCGCAGGGCGTCTTCGTCCAGTTCGCCACGCAGGCGCAGGCCGCCGGGAATGTTGTAGGCGCTGCTGTGGGGGTCCAGTTGCCAGGTGATCCACAGGCGGTTCTGCGCCAAGGATTGGGGCAGCGGCTGCTGGCGCGACAGGGCCTGGATGCTGCCCTGGGCCACGCCGCCGTCCTGTTGCAGACGTGCCACGGCGGCACTGAATTCACCCAGGGTCGGCGCTTCGAACAACAGGCGCAGGCTCAACTCCAGGCCCAGTTCCTGACCCAGGCGGGCCATGACCTGGGTGGCCGCGATGGAGTTGCCCCCCAGGAGGAAGAAGTGATCGTCGGCGGCCACTGCCGCGCATTGCAGCTGTTCCTGCCAGATTCGCCCGATCAGGTTTTGCAGTTCATCATCAGAACCTTCACCGACGCGGGCGGGTTCGCTGCCGGCCTGCGGGAACAGCGCGTAGTAATCCAGGCTGCCATCGGCCAACCGGGTGCGGCAGGCGGAGCGCTGCAACTTGCCGCTGGAGGTTTTCGGCAGGGCCCCGGGGTTGAGCAATACCACCACGCTGGGCGCTTCCTGGCAGGCTTCGGCCACAGCCTGGCGGATGGCCTTGATCAGTGCCTCGGGGGGCAGGATCTTCTGCACGCTGCGGCTGATTTCCGCAGCGATGCCGATGCCTTCCTGGCCCTGGTCGCTGACCGCAAACGCCGCCACCCGCCCCTTGCGCACCACTTCCACTTCGCGCTCGATGGTCTTTTCGATGTCCTGGGGATACAGGTTGTGCCCGCGCACGATCAGCAGGTCTTTCAGGCGCCCGGTGATGAACAGCTCGCCGTCACGCATGAAACCCAGGTCGCCGGTGCGCAGCCAAGTGCGGCCGGCATGCTGGACGAAGGTCTTGGCGCTGGCTTCGGGATTGCGCCAGTAGCCGTGGGCGATGCTCGGCCCGGCGGCCCAGACTTCGCCGATGCGGTTGTCAGGCAGTTCGCTGAGCTGCTGTGGGTCCATCACCAGCACGGCGTGCTCCGGCTGGCTGAAACCGCAGCTCATCATGGCGCTGCCCTGCCCCGGCTCGGCACGGTTCTGCGCCAGGGCCTGGTCGTCCAGGCGCAAGGCCGGGATGCCCTGGCCGCGCACGCCGCCGGCGACGAACAGGGTGGCTTCGGCCAGGCCGTAGGAAGCCAGGAAGTTGTCGCGACAAAAACCGCTGGCGCTGAACTTTTCGGCAAAGCCTTCCAGGGTGTCGAGGCGGATCGGCTCGGAACCGGAATAGGCCACGCGCCAGCGGCTGAGGTCGAGGCGCTCCAGGGCCGATTCACTGACTCGCTCGCTGCACAGGCGGTAGGCGAAATCCGGGCCACCGCTGATGGTGCCGCCGTATTCGCTGATCGCTTCCAGCCAGCGCACGGGGCGAGCCAGGAAGTAAGCCGGCGACATCAGTACGCAGGGCACGCCGCTGAAGATCGGCTGCAGCAGGCCGCCGATCAGGCCCATGTCGTGGTACAGCGGCAGCCAGCTGACGATCACGTCGTCCGGGTTGAGGTCGATGCCGAAGCCGCGGCGGATCAACAGCTCGTTGGCCACCAGGTTGCCGTGGCTGACCTGCACGCCCTTGGGCAGCGCGGTGGAACCAGAGGTGTATTGCAGGAAGGCGATGTCGTGGTCCTCAAGCTCAACGGCCTGCCAGTCTTCGGCCAGCCCGGCGTCCAGGGTGTCCACGCACAGCAGTTGCGGCGCGCCGGTGGCCTTGAGTTCGTCCATCTGCAACAGCGAATCGCGCAGCCCGGCGCTGGTCAGCAGCAGCCGCGGCTCGGCGTCGGCGAGGATCGAGATCAGGCGCTCCTGGTGATGACGACGGGTCGATTCCGGCGGGTAGGCCGGCACCGCGATCACCCCGGCATACAGGCAACCGAAAAATGCCGCGACGTAGTCCGGACCACTGGGGAATAGCAGGACCGCCCGATCCCCCTGCCGGGCATTGGCTTGCAGGGCGGCCGCAATGGTCCGCGCGCGAAGGTCCAGATCCCGATAACTGAGGACCACGCTCTGCGCCTGCTCTTCGGCGAGGAAACGCAACGCCACTTGATCAGGTGCCAGGACTGCCCGGCGTTGAAGGGCTTGGGCCAGGGTACTGGGGAGTTCGAACGCGTCCGTCATGGGGTTTCCTGCCAGGATTATGCTTGCAATGGAGATCGGGCCCTGCTCTGCCATAACCTAAAAACTATCTATAAATCAAATAGTTATAAGTAAATCATGGGCATCCGGAAGGCGCCGTGGCCGGGCTTGCTGCCCGGAATCTTTCTCCAATGAGAACGGATGACGTCTTGAAATAATTAGTCCGCATGCTGCCCTTCAAGGCCCTGATCCACCCCATGAACGAGCAGCCGTTCTCAATCTTCACCGGCAGAGAGCATTAGTTCTTTTTCTCAATTGACAATCATTATCATTCAGCCTAATTTGTCGCTCGATGTGTAGGACAGGTCGGATTTTTCTGACGTCCCACTTACCTCTTTGCAACAAGGTGATTTCCATGACGGAACAAGTATCCACAAGCAGGTGCGATTCACCGTTACTCCAGGCTTTTGTCGACAACCGTCTGATCCTGGTCAAGATCGCAGCCCGTATTACCGGCTGCCGATCCCGGGCTGAAGATGTGGTCCAAGATGCCTTTTTCCGCCTGCAGTCGGCGCCGCAAATCACCTCCTCGTTCAAGGCCCAGCTCAGCTACCTGTTCCAGATCGTGCGCAACCTGGCCATCGATCACTACCGCAAGCAGGCTTTGGAGCAGAAGTATTCAGGCACTGAAGAGGAAGGCTTGAATGTGGTCATTCATGGCGCCTCACCTGAAACCTCCCACATGAACTTTTCCACCCTGGAAAACATCGCCGAAGCCCTGACCGAACTGCCCAGCCGCACGCGCTACGCCTTCGAGATGTACCGCCTGCATGGCGTTCCGCAAAAGGACATCGCCAAGGAGCTGGGTGTCTCGCCGACCCTGGTGAACTTCATGATTCGCGATGCCCTGGTGCATTGCCGCAAAGTCTCGGGCAACCGACCCGACACCTTCGCCCGCCGCTGACCTGCGACCGGCACCCTGCAGCACCTGGCTTGAACCGTGTTCACACCTCAAGCAGGCCACTCTGGCCAAGCACCAGCAATGCCGCACGTTTGTGCAACAGATCGAACTCCTGCTGGCAGTACCGACAACGGTTATGCCCGGCACAGGCGGGGGCGTGGGCGAATGCCGGGGGCGCTTGCGTACCCGGCGGGTCCAGGTACAGCGCGTGCACCTGCGCCGACAGCCAGAATGCCAGCCGGTCCTGCCGGGCCACTTCGACGGACTGGGCATCGATGGGCGCCGCCCCCCGGGCACAGATCCATTCGAACAGCCGCTGCCGGCCGGCAACTTCGTCGATCACCGGCGCCCTGCCGGCGGACACAGCCTCGACACTCAGCGGATTCACAAGGGACATGGCAAGGCTCACCGTCATTGGGCATTCAACCAAGTGACGTGGGCCGCGAGGAGAAATTTAGGCGCGCTCGCCGCAGAAGCGGGAAAACCCGGGCCTCAGGCGTGGGGCACGGGCATCACGACGATGCGGTAGGGATCGAAGATTTTGCGCATCTGGCCGTTGTCCCGCAGTTTTTGCAGGAACCCGGCAAAGTCTTCGGCGCTGATGGGCGCCTTGGGCCGGATCAGGGTGTAGTGGTGGTAGACCTGATCGATGCGCTGGGACACCAGCAATTGGCCACTGCTCTGGGCATTGCGGGCCAGGAAGTCGCTGAGGTAGGAACGGGTCACCAGGGCAATGTCCGCCCTGCCCCGCAGCACCATCAGCAGGTTGCTGTCATGGGAGTAGGTAAGCGTGGCGTTGTAGCTGTCGGCCAGGTACTTGGGGTCGGCATTGAACTGGGCAAAGGCGTAGTGATAGCCGCTGAACAGTGCCAGGCGCTTGCCCTTGAGCTCGGCAAAATACTCCTGGCCGCGGCCGGGCTCGCGCTGGGCAACGAAAATCTCCGCATCTTCCAGGCCCATGTCGACACTGGTATGGGCAATGCTCTGCCAGCCCCAGGCCGGATTCTCGAAGATCGCCAGGTCCACCCGACCTTGTTCGAAGTCTCGGAAGCGCCGGGGAATCGACGTGGGAACCAGGACGAACTGGTAGTCGTTCTGGGACTGGTTGAGCGCTTCCACCAATTGCGGCAGCAAACCGGTATCGGCACCGGTTTCAGGACGGACGGTATAGGGCGGAAAATGCGCCGCCGCGACCCGCACCAGCTGCGCCGAGAAGGCCGGACAGACCCAAAGTGTTGCCAGCGCCAGCAAGAGCATTCGCAAGGCTGACCGCAGCGGCAAGGACATCAAGGCAACACACCTCGGAGAAAAGAAAAGGAATGCCGTAAAGCTAGGCGTTTTCAGGCGCTTCGACAATCTCGCGGCAGAGAATAAATCAGCGCCTCAATGATCCTTGAGCACCAACAGCAAGGCTTCCTGGGCCAATTGCTCCAGCGTCATGCTGCCCTGGGCGCGAAACCAGGTAGTGGTCCAGGACAAGGCGCCGGTGAGGAAGCGCCGGGTAATGAACACATCGCCCTTGATGAATCCGGCGTCCTTGGCCTCGCCCAGCACCTGCAGCCAGATCTGTTCGTAGATGTCCCGCAATGCCAGAACCGCGGCCTGGCCTTCCGGGGACAGCGAACGCCACTCATAGACCAGCACCGCCATGGCTTCGCCGCTGCCGCCCATGATCGATTGCAGTTCGCAGCGGATCAGCGCCAGCACCCGCTCGCGCACGCTGCCGGCCTCGGCCAGTTCGGCGCGCATCAAGGCGGTGTTGTAGTGGATGGTTTCCTGCATCACCGCGCGCAGGATGTCGTCCTTGCTCTTGAAGTGGTGGAAGATGCTGCCGGATTGAATACCCACCGCGCCGGCCAGATCGCGCACCGTGGTGCGTTCGTAACCCTTGTTGCGAAACAGGTGCGCGGCAGTCTGCAACAGCTTGCCCCGGGCGCTCTCGGGATCGGTCACTTGTCCGCTGGCGATCAGCTCGCGCACTACCTGCAAGGCTTTTTGCTCATCCACCGGTGTTCTCCTACCGTCACTTCGTCAAAAGCTCAGCCGGAAACCGGCTGTAGCGCGCGCAATTTAAGCCCCTCAGTGCTACCAAGCAAGCGCTTGGGTCGAAGAATCCACTCGCCCATTTACAAACCAAGCGCTTGCTTGGTAGCCTCCTCGCAGTTCTTTTCTCGAGAGCCCTGCCATGACCAAGACCGTACGAATCGGCTGCGCCAGCGCCTTCTGGGGCGATACCAGCAGCGCCGCCGCGCAACTGGTGGAAGGTGGACGCCTGGATTACCTGGTGTTCGATTACCTGGCGGAGATCACCCTGTCGATCATGGCCGGGGCCCGCATGAAAGACCCGGACACGGGTTACGCCACGGATTTTGTCGAGGTGCTCAAGCCGCTGCTGGCATCGATCCATGAACAGCAGATCCGCGTGATCAGCAATGCCGGCGGGGTCAATCCCCACGCCTGCGCCAGTGCCTTGCGCAGCGCCTGCGAGCAGGCCGGGGTGCCACTGAAGATCGCCGTGCTGCTGGGGGACGACCTGCAACCGCAGTTCAAGCAACTGGCCGGCGCCGCAATCAAGGAAATGTTCAGTGATGCCCCCTTGCCACCGATGTGCGTCTCCACCAATGCCTACCTCGGCGCCCCGGGCATCGTCGAGGCCCTGCGCCTGGGAGCGGATATCGTGATCACCGGTCGCGGCGTCGACAGCGCGGTGGTCAGCGGCGCCCTGGTCCACGAATTCGCCTGGTCCTGGCGGGACTACGACCGCCTGGCCCAGGCGGCCCTCGCCGGACACATCATCGAGTGTGGCGCCCAGTGCAGTGGCGGCAACTTCACCGATTGGCGCGAGGTGCCGGACTACGAGCACATCGGCTTTCCCATCGTCGAGGTCGACGCCGACGGCGGGTTCGTGGTCAGCAAGGCTCCGGGTACCGGTGGGCTCATCAGTCCGCTGACAGTCGGTGAGCAGTTGCTGTACGAAATAGGCAATCCACGGGCTTATCTGCTTCCCGATGTGGTGTGCGATTTCTCCCAGGTGCAGGTGCAGCAGTCGGCACCGAATGAAGTCCGGGTCCAGGGCGCCAAGGGTCTGCCCCCAAGCCACCAGTACAAGGTCAGCGCCACCTACCCGGACGGCTTCCGTTGCACCGCCAGTTGCCTGATGGCCGGGATCGACGCGGTGGCCAAGGCACGCCGGGTCAGCCAGGCGATCATCGACAAGACCCGTGAAATGTTCAGCCAGCGCGGCTGGCCGGACTACAGCGAAGTCAACATTGAACTGTTGGGCAGCGAAGCCACCTACGGCCCCCATGGCCGTCGCCAGGACAGCCGCGAAGTGGTGATCAAGCTGGCGGTGCGCCATCCGCACAAGGCGGCGCTGGTGCTGTTCTCCAGGGAGATTGCCCAGGCCGCCACCGGCATGGCTCCAGGGCTGACCGGCATCGTCGGTGGACGACCCACGGTGTATCCAGTGATCCGGCTGTTTTCTTTCCTGCTGGACAAGGACGCCTGCCACCTGGAAATCGACCTCGCCGGCCAGCGTCATCCCTGCGCCCTGCCCGAAGTCGACCGCCTGGACGCCAGCGCCCTGCCCGCCCCGCATTCACTGCCCAAGCCCCAAGGTCGTCCCGATGCCAGCGTGCCCCTGGTCAAGTTGGCGGTGGCGCGCTCGGGCGACAAGGGCAACCACAGCAACATCGGTGTGCTGGCGCGCCATCCCGACTACCTGCCATGGATCGCCGAAGCCCTGACCCCCGAAGTGCTGGTGGACTGGATGGGGCATGTGCTGGACCCGGTCCACGGCCGGGTCCAGCGCTGGTACCTGCCGGGCATTCATGGCCTCAACTTCCTGCTGGAAAACGCCCTGGGCGGCGGCGGTGTCGCCAGCCTGCGCATCGACCCGCAAGGCAAGGCCTTCGCCCAGCAGTTGCTGGAAATCCAGATCCCGGTGCCGCAGAGCATTGCCGATGCCGTCAATTAAAGGAGCTGCCGTGGTGTACGACTCGATTTTCAAAGCGCAACTGTTTACCGGCCAGACCATCATCGTCACCGGCGGTGGCAGCGGCATTGGTCGTTGCACCGCCCATGAGCTGGCGGCCCTGGGGGCCCAGGTGCTGCTGGTGGGGCGCAAGGCGGAAAAACTGCAGAAGGTTGCCGGGGAGATCGCCGAGGACGGCGGCCAGGCCCACTGGCGGGCCTGCGACATTCGCGACGAGGAAGCGGTCAAGGCCCTGGTAGGGCAGTTGGTCGAGCGCTTTGGTCCGATCCATGGCCTGGTGAACAATGCCGGTGGCCAATATCCGGCGCCCCTGGCTTCGATCAACCAGAAAGGTTTCGAAACCGTGCTGCGCACCAATCTGGTGGGCGGCTTCCTGATGGCCCGGGAAGTCTTCAACCAATCCATGAGCCGCCACGGCGGCAGCATCGTCAACATGCTCGCCGACATGTGGGGCGGCATGCCCGGCATGGGCCACTCCGGCGCGGCCCGCTCGGGGATGGACAACTTCACCAAGACCGCTGCCTACGAATGGGGCCACGCCGGGGTCCGGGTCAACGCCGTGGCCCCGGGCTGGATCGCCTCCAGTGGCATGGACACCTACGAAGGCGCGTTCAAGGCAATCATTCCCACCCTGCGCGAGCACGTGCCGCTCAAACGCATCGGTACGGAATCGGAAGTCAGCGCGGCCATCGTCTTTCTGCTCAGCCCCGGTGCGGCCTTTGTCAGCGGCAGCACCTTGCGCATCGACGGCGCCGCCAGCCTCGGCAGCCGCGCCTGGCCGTTGGCCAAGGCGCGCAACAGTGAGTCGTACAACGGTTTTCATCGGGCCTATCTGCCCGATGTGCTCAAAGGCGAGGACTGAGCCATGCCGGTGATCCAATCCCAGCTCGATCCCCACAGCCCGCAGTTCGCGCAGAACCGCGAGGCGATGCTGGCGGGCCTGCAACAGTTGCAGACCCTGCAGCAAAACCTGCTGAACAAGGCGGCCGAGGCCAAGGCCAAATTCGACAAGCGCGGCCAGCTGCTGCCCCGGGAACGCCTCAACCTGCTGCTGGACCCCGGCGCGCCCTTTCTTGAACTGGCCAGCCTCGCCGGCTACAAGCTGCACGACGACAAGGACGGCAGCCAGGCCGGCGGCGGCCTGATCGCCGGCATCGGCTACGTGTGCGGGGTGCGCATGCTGGTGGTGGCCAACAACAGTGCGATCAAGGGCGGGACCATTTCCCCCAGTGGCCTGAAGAAGTCCCTGCGCCTGCAACAGATCGCCATGGAGAACAAGCTGCCGGTGGTAACCCTGGCGGAAAGCGGGGGCGCCAACCTCAACTACGCGGCGGAGATCTTCGTCGAAGGCGCGCGCAGTTTCGCCAATCAGGCGCGGATGTCGGCCATGGGCCTGCCACAGATCACCGTGGTCCACGGCTCGGCCACCGCCGGTGGCGCCTACCAGCCCGGGCTCTCGGATTACGTGGTGGTGGTACGCGGCAAGGCCAAGCTGTTTCTCGCCGGGCCACCACTGCTCAAGGCCGCCACCGGCGAGGTGGCCACCGATGAACAACTGGGGGGCGCCGAGATGCACGCCCAGGTCGCCGGTACCGCCGAGTACCTGGCGCAGAACGACGCCGACGGCATCCGCATCGTCCGCGAGATCGTCAGCCTGTTGCCGTGGAATGCTCAACTGCCGGTACAGCCCGCCAGAACCTGGAGCGAGCCGCTGTATCCCATCGACGAACTGCTCGGACTGATTCCCTTTGATCCGAAAAAGCCCTATGACGCCCGGGAAATCATCGCCCGCCTGGCGGACGGCTCGCAGTTCCTGGAATTCAAGGGCGAGTTCGATGCCCAGACCCTGTGCGGCCACCTGCAGATCCAGGGCCGGCCCTGCGGTTTTATCGGCAACAACGGCCCGATCACGCCCCAGGGCGCGAGCAAGGCGGCGCAGTTTATCCAGCTCTGCGACCAGAGCCGCACCCCGCTGCTGTTTTTCCACAACACCACCGGCTTCATGGTGGGCACCGAGTCGGAACAGCAAGGGGTGATCAAGCATGGGGCGAAGATGATCCAGGCGGTGGCCAATGCCCGGGTGCCGAAGCTGACCATCGTCGTCGGCGGCTCCTACGGCGCCGGCAACTATGCGATGTGTGGCCGTGGCCTGGACCCGCGTTTCATCTTCGCCTGGCCCAACAGCCGTACCGCGGTGATGGGCGGCGCCCAGGCCGGCAAGGTGCTGCGCATCGTCACCGAGGCCAAGCATGCGAAGAACGGCCAGGAAGCCGACCCGAAGATGCTCGACATGCTGGAGCAGGTCACCGCGCAGAAGCTCGACAGCCAGTCCACGGCCTTGTACGGCAGCGCCAACCTGTGGGACGACGGCCTGATCGACCCCCGGGATACCCGCACGCTGCTGGGCTATCTGCTGGACATCTGCCATGAGGCCGAGGCCCGGGTCTTGCAGCCCAACAGTTTCGGTGTGGCACGGTTTTGATAGGGCATTTCGCGGTCTGACCCCACTTGAGGAGAACAACAATGATCTTCACCCAGGAACACGAAGAACTGCGGCGCACGGTGCGCCAATTTGTCGACCGCGAAATCAACCCCCATGTGGAGGAATGGGAGAAAGCCGGGCGCTTTCCCATCCACGAGATTTTCCGCAAGGCCGGCGAGCTGGGGCTGCTGGGCATCTCCAAGCCGGAAAAATTCGGCGGCATGGGCCTGGACTACAGCTATTCCATCGTCGCCGCCGAAGAGTTCGGCACCATCCATTGCGGCGGCATCCCCATGTCCATCGGCGTACAGACCGACATGTGCACCCCGGCCCTGGCGCGCTTCGGTTCCGATGAGCTGCGCGACGAGTTTCTGCGCCCGGCCATCACGGGCGAGCAGGTAGGCTGCATCGGCGTCTCCGAAGTCGGCGCCGGTTCCGATGTGGCCGGGCTCAAGACCCATGCGCGCAAGGACGGCGACGACTACGTGATCAACGGCAGCAAGATGTGGATCACCAATTCACCCAGCGCCGACTTCATCTGTCTGCTGGCCAATACCTCGGACGACAAGCCGCACATCAACAAGTCGCTGATCATGGTGCCGATGAACACCCCGGGCATCAGCCTCAGTTCGCATCTGGACAAGCTCGGCATGCGCAGTTCGGAAACCGCCCAGGTGTTCTTCGACGATGTGCGGGTGCCCCAGCGCAATCGAATCGGTCATGAAGGCGCCGGTTTCATGATGCAGATGCTGCAGTTCCAGGAGGAACGGCTGTTCGGCGCGGCGAACATGATCAAGGGCCTGGAGTACTGCGTCGACAGCACCATCGAGTACTGCAAGGAGCGCCGCACCTTCGGCAACCCGCTGATCGACAATCAGGTGATCCACTTCCGCCTGGCCGAGCTGTCCACCGAGATCGAGTGCCTGCGGGCCCTGGTCTACCAGGCCACCGAGCAGTATGTGCGCGGCCAGGACGTGACCCGCCTGGCCTCCATGGCCAAGCTCAAGGCCGGGCGCCTGGGCCGTGAGGTCAGCGACAGCTGCCTGCAGTACTGGGGCGGCATGGGCTTCATGTGGGACAACCCGGTGGCCCGCGCCTATCGCGATGTGCGCCTGGTTTCCATTGGCGGTGGCGCCGACGAAATCATGCTGGGGATCATCTGCAAACTCATGGGCATCCTGCCGGGGAAAAAGAAATGAGCCCGCTCCCGACCTGCCAGACCCTGCTGCTGGAGCCACGCCACGGCGTGCTGTTCATTACTCTCAACCGCCCCGAGAGCCGCAACGCCATGAGCCTGCAGATGGTGGCGGAACTGCGTACCGTGCTCGCCGCCGTGCGAGATCGGCGGAGCATCCGCGCCTTGGTCCTGCGGGGCGCCGGTGGCCATTTCTGTGCCGGCGGCGACCTCAAGGACATGGCCGGCGCCCGCACACGAGGCAGCGCTGCCTACCGTGAACTGAACCGGGCCTTCGGTGCACTGCTGGAAGAAGCCCAGCAGACGCCCCAGGTGCTGGTCTGCGTGCTGCAAGGCGCGGTGTTGGGTGGCGGCTTCGGCCTGGCGTGTGTCAGCGATATCGCCATCGCCGAACACAGTGCGCAGTTCGGCATGCCGGAAACCGGCCTCGGGCTGCTGCCAGCGCAGATCGCCCCCTTCGTGGTGCGGCGCATCGGCCTGACCCAGGCCCGACGCCTGACCCTGACCGCCGCCCGCTTCGACGGTGCCGAGGCCCTGCAGCTGGGCCTGGTGCACTTTGTCGAAGCTGATCCCCGGGCCCTGGAAGAACGCCTTGAACAGCAGTTGTCACAGGTCCTGCGCTGCGCGCCCGGGGCCAACGCTGCGACCAAGGCCCTGCTCCTGGCCAGCGTCGACCAGCCTCTGGGGCCCCTGCTGGATCAGGCCGCCGAAGACTTCGCCCAGGCCGTCACCGGCGCCGAAGGCCTCGAAGGCACCCTGGCCTTTGTGCAGAAACGCAAACCGGCCTGGGCCAGCTGAGCCCTTGTAGCAGCCGGCTTGCCGGCGAATGCCCCCCACCGATTCCCGGGAGCCTGTATGCCCACCTTCAGCAAGATCCTGATCGCCAACCGTGGCGAAATCGCCTGCCGCATCCAGCGCACCGCCCAGGCCCTGGGCTATCGCACCGTGGCCGTGTTCAGCGACGCCGACGCCGAGGCCCTGCATGTGCACATGGCCGACGAAGCCATCCACATCGGCCCGTCCCCGGTGCAGCAGTCCTACCTCAACAGCGAGGCGATCCTCGACGCTGCCCGGCGCAGCGGTGCCGACGCCATTCATCCGGGCTACGGCTTCCTCTCGGAAAACCCCGAGTTCGCCGCGGCCTGTGCCGCCGCCGGTATCACCTTCATCGGCCCCAGTGCCGCCGCCATCGAACTGATGGGCAGCAAGCGCCGCTCGAAGATCGCCATGCTCGAAGCCGGCGTGCCTTGCATCCAGGGTTACCAGGGCGAGGAGCAGGACGACGCCACCTTGCAGCGCGAGGCCCAGCGCATCGGTTATCCGCTGATGATCAAGGCCAGCGCCGGCGGTGGCGGACGCGGCATGCGTCTGGTGCAGCAGCACGAAGACCTGCTGGAGCAGATCCGTACCGCACGCTCGGAAGCCCTGCATGCCTTCGGCAGCGACGAGCTGATTCTGGAGCAGGCGCTGATCGAGCCGCGGCACGTGGAAATGCAGGTCTTCGGCGACCAGCACGGTCACTTGATCTATCTGGGTGAACGGGACTGCTCGATTCAGCGCCGCCATCAGAAGGTCATAGAAGAGGCACCCTGCCCGGTGATGACCGAGGAACTGCGGCGAGCCATGGGCGAAGCGGCGCTCAAGGCCGGGCGCGCGGTGAACTATGTCGGCGCCGGCACTGTGGAGTTCCTGCTGGACGCCCGCGGTCAGTTCTACTTCCTGGAAATGAACACCCGTCTGCAGGTGGAGCATCCCGTCACGGAACTGGTCACCGGCCTGGATCTGGTGGCCCTGCAGTTGCAAGTCGCTGCAGGCGAGCCCCTGCCCTTGACCCAGGAGCAGGTGCAGCTCAACGGCCATGCCATCGAAGTTCGCCTGTACGCCGAGGACCCGGCGCAGAACTTTCTGCCCCAGACCGGCCAGGTCCTGCGTTGGCAGCCGGCGCCGGGGATACGCACCGACCACGGCTTGCAGGAGGGCCAATGGGTCAGCCCCTTCTATGATCCGATGCTGGGCAAGCTGATCGCCCACGGTGCCACCCGCGAGGAAGCCCGGCGCAAGCTGTTGCGCGGGGTCGAGGACTGCGTGCTGCTGGGGTTTGAGAGCAATCGCCGGCTGCTGGCCGGTCTGCTCAGGCACCCGGTATTTGCCAGCGGTCGGTTCAGCACCGCCTTCATCGCCGAACATTTTGCCGAGGACCTGAGCCTGCAACCGCAGCGCCCCAGCCTTGAGGAACTGGCCATTGCCGCTGCGCTCTTCTATCACCACAGCGCCAGCGCACACCGCTCAAACCTGAGCGCCTGGAGCAACAACGCCGGTGTGCCCCTGGGCTACCGCATCGGTCTGGATGACAGTCAATGGTCGCTGGAACTGAGCCCCTCGGCATCGGGCCTGTTGCACGTGCGGCAGGGGGATGACGTGTGGGCAATCAAGGTCATGGCCGCCGATGGCCGCCGGGCCACGCTGGAGGTCGCGGGCATTCGTCGGCACTACATCTATCAACTGCACGACGGCGAACTCTGGCTGAGCAGCCGCCAGGGCAGCCTGCATCTGCAGGACCGCACCCATGCGCCGGCACAGGGCCAACTGAGCACCGATTCCGGCACCCTCAAGGCGCCCATGGACGGGGCCATAGTCGACGTACTGGTCAGCGAGGGCATGAGTGTCAGCAAGGGCCAGCTGCTGCTGGTGCTGGAGGCGATGAAGATGGAACACCCGCTCAAGGCCGGGATCGACGGAGTGATCACCCGGGTCCAGGTCAACCTCGGGGACCAGGTGAAGAACCGGCAGATTCTGCTGGAGGTGGAGCAAGCCGCCCCCGCCGCGGAAATGGAGCACTAGGCGGATGCCTCAGCTTTGGCTACGCTCAAGCCTCATCAGGAGCTTGAAGGCTGGAAATAGCGATGCCCCACTGGCTGGTAATAGATCTGGAAGCCACGACGGATGAAGGGGGCTGGCCGGTAAGCGAGATGGAAATCATCGAAATCGGAGCCACCCTGGTCAACCGTCAGGGTCGGGAACAGGACCATTTCCAGCGTTTCGTCCGCCCCTTGCGACGTCCCAGGCTGACGCCGTTCTGTCGCGAACTGACCCATATCACCCAGGCCAATATCGACAGCGCCGCACCGTTGGGCGAAGTCTGGACCCTGTTCGAACGCTGGCTGGGCCAGCATCAGTCGCGCCTGGAGGGCTGGGCCAGTTGGGGCGACTATGACCGCAAGCAACTGCAACTGGAGTGGCACAACCAGCAACTGCACAGCCTGTTGAATGACGTCCCCCACATGAACCTCAAGCAGCGCTTTGCCAAGGCCAGGCGTCTGGAGCGCCCCCTGGGCCTGAATGCAGCCTTGCAACTGGCCGGCATGCAGTTCAACGGCCAGCAGCATCGAGCCCTGGAAGATGCACGCAATACCGCGCGCTTATTGCCGCTGATTCTTCCATGATGGCGGCAGGTGACGGCCTTTGAGGCCTTGTGCATACTGGCCGACCTTTTTGACCCTTTCTTGAGGAATCGCCCATGTTTAAAGTCAACGAGTACTTCGACGGCACCGTCAAGTCGATTGCCTTCGGCACGGCCGAAGGTCCAGCCACCATTGGCGTCATGGCCCCGGGCGAATACGAGTTCGGTACGGCGCAACGGGAAATCATGCACGTGGTGTCCGGCGCCCTGACCGTGCGCCTGCCCGACAGCGCCGACTGGGAAACCTTTCCTGCCGGCAGCCAGTTCAACGTACCGGCCAACAGCAAGTTCCAACTGAAAGTCGCCGTGGAAACCGCCTACCTGTGCGAATACCGCGGTTGATTCACCTGTCACGGCTGTCGCGCTGACAAAAAATGCCCGTCTCCTATAAGAGACGGGCATTTTTCATGGGGCCAAGAAACGCTATTCGAGGACAGTCACTGGCATCCCCACCTGCAAGCGACCATTGCCGTCGTTGACCAGATTCTGCCCGAACATCGCCCCGTCAGCCTGGGCGCGATATTTCTGCAAAGTGGCCAGGGGTTCGCGGTCGGCGCTGCGTTCGCCAGTCTGTGGGTCAATGGTGGTCAGGATACAGCGCGAGCACGGCTTGACCACACGAAACTCGACATCGCCAATCCGTATGCGCCGCCACTGGTCCTCGGCAAAGGGCTCGCTGCCTTCGATCACCAGATTGGGTCGAAAACGCAGCATCTCCAGAGGCCGCCCGACGCGACCGGCCAGGTCCTCCAGGGATGCCTGGCCAATCAACAAGAGTGGAAAACCATCGGCGAACGCCACTTGATCATCGTCCCTGCCGTAACCGGCGGCGGTGCTTCGCGCCCGTTCCGCGGGTACCTGCACCAGGCGGGTGGGCTTGCCGATGAAGTCACTGACCCAGGCGCCCGCTTCGTCACCGGCATCAGGCACCCGCAGGCTGTCATGCCAGATGGTCACGCCGCGCAGTACGGCATCGGCCGCTGGCAGGGGCACGTCAAGGGTGGAAAACCCTGGAGCGCTGAGGGTCAGGCCACCCTGGTCATTGCACAACGCCGAGAGCTGACTCATGCGGCCCACGGCACGCTGGGTGAGGAAGCGCCCACTGGCCTCGTCCACCAGCATCCAGCGGCGATCCCCCTCCAGGCCGAGCTTGTCCAGGCCGATCTGTTGCAGGGTTTCGCCCTTTGCGGATTTCAACGGGTATCGATAAAGCGCGCTAAGACGCATGTCCAGCTCCCTGTGTGGGCAAAAAGCCTCACCCTATACCAGCGCTTCGACGAAACAAAGGTGCAAGGGAAAAGCAGCCGGACATCCTCATGAATCAGACGCTGACTTCATCCAGCATCAAACGCTGACGGACCACGTCCACCAGTTTGTCCGGCTGAAACTTGGAGAGGAAGTTGTCGCAACCGACCTTCTTCACCATCGATTCGTTGAAACTGCCGGACAAGGATGTGTGCAGGACCACATACAGCCCACGCAGGCGTGGGTCGTTGCGGATCTCGGTAGTCAGGCGATAGCCGTCCATCTCAGGCATTTCCGCATCGGTGAATACCATCAACAACTTGTCGGTCATGTCGACCCCGGTGTCGGCCCAGGCCTTGAGCATGTTCAGAGCCTTGAGGCCATCGCTGGCGATGTGCATCTTCACCCCCAACTGGCCGAGGGTGTCGCGCAGTTGCGAAAGCGCCACGTTGGAGTCATCCACCAGCAGCACTTCACGGCCGCGAGCACGTTCGAGCACAGGATCTTCCAGCTTGTCCCGGGAAACCTTGGCGTTGTAGGGCACGATTTCCGCCAGGACCTTCTCGACGTCGATGATTTCCACCAGTTGCTCGTCAACCTTGCTGATGGCCGTCAGGTAATGCTGGCGCCCGGCGCTGGTGGGCGGCGGCATGATGGCTTCCCAGTTCATGTTGACGATGCGGTCCACGCCGCCCACCAGGAACGCCTGCACCGAACGGTTGTACTCGGTGACGATGATGGTGCTGTTGGGCCCCGGAACCAGCGGGCGCATGCCGATGGCCTGGGACAGGTCGATGACCGGCAAGGTCTGGCCACGCAGGTTGACCACACCGCAAACGAACGGGTGGCGCTGCGGCATCAGGGTCAGCTTGGGCAGCTGCAGGACTTCCTGGACCTTGAAGACGTTGATCGCGAACAGCTGCCGACCGGCCAGGCGGAACATGAGGATTTCCAGGCGATTCTCACCCACCAGCTGCGTGCGTTGATCTACCGTGTCGAGAATGCCGGCCATTAATGACTCCTGGGCTTGTTCTGATGAATTCACTAAAGACAGATATCGGCGGGATCCGCCGGATCTTGACCCGCATGCAAATTGCCGCATGAAAGCCATTGATGTCACATTAACATCATGCTTTACTGAGCCGGTCAATTCATCAGCACGACTCTCCGACGGCGCGACCTCCTTCGCGGCGTGAAGTTCCCGCGCCTAAGGGTTTCCCCTAGCAACAATCAGGACCATCCTGATATTCGCAATATCCAATAGCCATTAATGTGACGCCATTCTCATTGCATGAACGGAGTCAGGCTTTTGTTTGTGATCGCAGAAAGGTGGCCCAGCACCCTTTCAAGCCTCAGCACCCACGCCCATCAAGCCCCAGCGCAAGTGCGCCGCATTGCTGTGGCCGGTATTCGGGCTGCTTGCAAAAGCGATGAACAACCACTCTCACAGCCGCTCGCGCCACCTGAAAAAAAATCAGATATATCTGATATGCAAACGCAAAAAACGCGTCATACCTTAAAACCGTTCAGCCAAGGCCCTATCCCGCCATCGGACTCGAAGTCATGGAGATAAGCATGCTAAAGGACGGCCATGAGTGCGCTCCCCCCCTGCCTGAGTTCCTGCTTGAAGCTCAGGCTCTACTGGCTAAATCGGAAGATTGCCTGAGCCATCTGCACTTGATCAGGAATGACGAAGAAGCGATCAACTGCCTGCTCGCCAGCCTGCTGTGCCTGGCCCAGACGGCAGCACGCCATTCCATCAGCCCGCTGGCCGAATTCGCCTTGCACATTCATGGCGTGTTGAAACGTACAGCCCATCCAGTGGACCTCAACGATCCGATCCTCGACGCCTTGAAAAGCTGCCTGACCCTGATGGCCTGGCAACTGGAATTGATCGACCCGCACAACGGCCAACTCAATCTGGATGACAGCGAACAGGCCCTGCTGATCAACGAACTGACCGATCAAGTGGCGCAAAACTGTACCTGCGCTTATCCATCCTGCACCCATTGAAGTTGCACTTGTGCCGCTGGCTGGCAGATAAAACCCGCAGTTACAATAGCCAACCCGAAATATCACTAGAACTTCAGACTCAGGGTCAACTATCTGGTCGTTATTGAGTATTTCATACCCAAGAGCGACATTATCGATTCACCAACTCCAACTAGCGCCAGCCCCGGGACTTACTGTTCAGAGCCCTGTATGGGCCCGCAACATCGTCCATATCCCGCGCTTTCATTACCCCTCCCGAAGTCCATGGAGGAAATGGAACAAACGTACAGCAGATCCATATTCCTGACTTTCAGGACATATATAACTGTGCGTATAAACGCGACCAACGGTATCTTCGGTGGTATTATGTCGCCCATAAACGGACACAGTAATGGCACTTTGATTCCAGTGTCGGCAGTCACTACTCGGCTTGTACAAGACAAACAGACAACGTTGATTGAAACCGAGTATTCAAATAACACCGTTTCTCAAACAAGCCTCGTCATCCACTTCTGACAGGGCTCTCGCAGCGAACATTCATTGGCTCCATCCGCTATGTACGCCAGCCTCAAGTCTCTCTTCTCTTGGCCCCTCTCTCTAGATCATCTGCGCTGGCTCAGCCTGTTGCTGTGTTCCTGCTCGACCCTGGGCAACGCACTGATCTATTGCCTGGACCGGCCCTTGCCGCTGATCTTGCTGCTGCTCAACATCGCGGCGCTGACCTGTATCTGGGTGCAATACGGCTATTCGCGAAAGTCCATCCGCTTTCAGCCCCAGGAGCTCGCCGAACGCCTGCTAGAGGTCAAGGAAAATGAGCGACACCGCCTCAGCCGTGAACTGCACGATGACATCGGCCAGTTGCTGACAGCGGCAAAACTGCAGACCGATTGGCTCAAGCGTCGCCTGCCGGACGACCTGCAGGACTCCTGCGCGGTGCTCGGCACCACTCTGGAAGAGACCCTGGCCAAAGTGCGTGACGTGTCCGCAATCCTCAATCCCCGGCAGTTGGCCAGCCTGGGACTGGAGGCCAGCCTGCGCGCCCACCTGCTCAAGACCCTGGAAAACACCTCGGTGCACTGGAGCCTGGAATGCCGCCAGCGCCTGTCGGGAATCCCGGAGGAGATGGCCGTCGCAGCGTTCCGCATCACCCAGGAAGCGGTCACCAACATGCTGCGCCACGCCCAGGCGAAAAACCTGTTGGTACGAATACAGCGACTGCCGGAAGGCCTTTCGCTGTTCATCAGCGATGATGGCCAGGGGTTCGCCCCGGCCAGCGATCCCGGCGCCCTGGGCCAGCGAGGCATGGCCGGGATGCAGGAACGAATCAGCCAGTTGGGCGGCCTGTTACAGATCACCAGCGAGCTCGACCAAGGCACCCAGATCGAAGCACTCTTTCCCTGGGCCCCTCGCACCCTGGAGCGGGCCAGCACGAATAAGGTTTCACATTGACCTGTAATTTACTCTTGGTGGATGACCACTCGCTTATCCGGGCTGGCGTGCGTGCCCTGGTCACGGACATTCCCGGATACGCGGTGATCGGTGAAGCCGATGACGGCGCGCAACTGCTGGAAATGGTCGAGAAACTGCATCCGGACATCGTCCTGCTGGACCTGTCGATGAAACGCATCGGCGGCCTGGACGCCCTGCGCCGGCTCAAGGCAATGCGGCCCCAGAGCAAAGTCCTGATTCTGTCGATGCATACCGACCCCTCCCTGATCATGCAGGCCCTGGAATCCGGCGCCCACGGCTATCTGCTCAAGGACACCACCGCCACCGAACTCGAACACGCCCTGGAAGCCTTGCGCAACAACGAGCGCTACCTGAGTCCGGCCATTGCTCATACCGTGATCAACCAGGCGCTGACCCGAGCCCAGAAGCACCAGCCCCAGCCTGCGGAAAACCACAACCTGACGGCTCGCCAGCTGGAAATACTGCGGCTGATCGTGCGGGGCAAGTCCACCCGGGAGATCGCTCTGGGCCTGGGTTTAAGCATCAAGACCGTGGAAACCCATCGCTCGCAGATCATGAAACGCCTGCAGATCTTCGACGTCGCCGGGCTGGTGCTGTTCGCCGTGCGCGAGCGCATCATCAGCCTCGACGACTGACTCAGCGAGCGGCGCCGAGCAACGGCGAATCCGCCGGCAAATGCACCTGCAAGGCCGCAGGACGGGCGGTAAACCGCAAAGTGTCGCCCTGCAGCGGTTCGCCATCAAGATTGATGTCCAGGCCTCTTGAGGCCTTGATCTCGACCCAGGGCAGACGCGCGCGGACAAACATATTGTCGATCCCCAAGCCACCGGCCAGCAGACTCTTCAGAGTGCCCACCAGCTCCTGAGGCGCCGGCAGAATGCTGATATCCAGCAAGCCGTCGTCGGCCATGGCTCCCGGGCAAAGCTCGTGCCCGCCTCCCGCCTGCCGGCCGTTGCCGATGCCCAGGGCCAGCAACTCACCACGCCAATGGAAATCCGGCCCCTGCAACTCGCCATAAGCCGCACTCAACTCGGCAAAGCGCGACAGCCCGGTGAACAGATAAGCGGCACCGCCAAGGACTTTCTTCAAGTCTTCAGAGGTATTGGCGGTGACCTGGCTACCAAAGCCGCCGGTGGCCATATTGAGGAAAATCTGCCCGCCAACCTCCCCCAGGTCGATCGTCCGGGCCGGGACGTCCAGCAGCTCCAGGGCCGCCGCCGGATCAAGGGGAACACCGGCAGCCCGGGCAAAGTCATTGGCCGTGCCCAATGGCAGCAGCGCCAGACTGGCCTGGGTCGACGCGTTGGCCAGGGCCTCGGCGATATCGCGCAGCGTACCGTCGCCGCCTCCGGCAATCAGCCGGGTATGCCCGGCGTCCAGCGCCTCGCTCACCAGACGCTGGGCATCTCCCGCCTCCCAGGTCAGACGCACCGAAACCTCCCAGCCGGCAGCACGCTTGGCCTCAACCGCAGCGCGCACCTCATCGTTGAGGGCCTGCTTGCCGTGCAGTATCAACAGTGCCTTGCGCTCATTCATCAACCATGACTCCGGTTATGGGTTCCTTGAGGGATGTTGACCTCGGGCACAGCAAAATAAGTCTGTCCCATCGATTATTTTTTTGCCCAAGCCAGCCTGGCTCGTACCTCACCACTCATGACCCAGGTTAGCCTGCCAACGAGGAAAATCTTTCATAGCTAGTACGCCGAGTCGCTCTTCGACAACCGGCTGCGCTTGCAACTGATCCTGCGCAATCTGCCGCTGCCGGGCTGGCGCCGGTCAATAACTACCGTGACGAGCCTCATACCCTGGAAAAATCGAAAAACGTGTCGAATTCGACCTGGAATACATCGAAAATTGGTCAGCCTGGCTTGAACTGCACATTCTGTTCCGCACCATCGCGTCCGTCATCATGATCCACGAGGCCTTCTAAATGAGCCCGCTCATTCCCTGCATCATTGCTGGCGGCGCCGGCACCCGCCTGTGGCCGGTGTCCCGTGAGGCGATGCCCAAACCCTTCATGCGCCTGCCAGACGGCGAGAGCCTGCTGCAGAAGACCTTCGTGCGCGCCACGGCCCTGAAAGACGTCGGCCGGTTGCTGACGGTGACCAACCGTGAAGTGCTCTTTCGCACCCTGGATGACTACCGCCCGCTGAACAAGACTCAGCTTGAACTGGATTTCATCCTCGAACCCTTCGGCCGTAATACCGCGCCGGCCATTGCCGCCGCAGCGCTGCACGTCAACCAGCACTACGGCGCTGACGCACAACTGCTGGTGCTGCCCGCCGACCATCTGATCAATGACCTCCAGGCATTCGCCAACGCGGTGGCGCGCGCCCGGCAGTTGGCCGAGCAAGGCTGGCTGGTGACCTTCGGTATCGAGCCGAGCCATGCCGAAACCGGTTTCGGCTATATCGAGAAAGGCCTGGGCTTGCACGGTGAAAGCTTCCAGGTCAGCCGTTTCGTCGAAAAGCCCGATGCTGCCACTGCCCAGTGTTACGTCGACGGCGGCCAGCACCTGTGGAACGCCGGCATGTTCTGCATGCGCGCTGATGTGATCCTCCGTGAGTTGCGCAAATTCGCGCCACAGGTGGTCAATGCCGTCGAGCGCTGCCTGGAACTGAGCCGCCACAGGCAAGGCCAACGCGAAGTGCAAGTGGAGCTGGACCGCGACAGCTTCGCCCTGGCGCCGGACATCTCCATCGACTACGCGGTGATGGAGCGATCGAAGGAGGTCGCCGTGGTGCCCTGCCAGCTCGGCTGGAGCGATATCGGCTCCTGGCAAGCAGTGCGCGAGCTGAGCCCGGCGGACGTACACGGCAACCAGTGCAACGGCGAGACCGTGCTGCATGACGTCCGCAACTGCTACATCGATTCACGCCAGCGCCTGGTGGGCGGTATCGGCCTGGACAACCTGATCATCATCGACACCCCGGACGCCCTGCTGATCGCCGACGGCAAGCGCAGCCAGGAGGTCAAACTGATCGCCCAGGAGCTCAAGCGCCTGGGCCACGACGCCTACCGCCTGCACCGCACCGTGAACCGCCCCTGGGGCACCTATACCGTGCTTGAGGAAGGACCGAGCTTCAAGATCAAGCGTATCGAAGTCAAACCCGGCGCCTCGCTGTCGCTGCAAAGGCACCACCACCGCAGTGAGCACTGGATCGTGGTCAGCGGCATGGCCCGGGTGACCAACGGAGAAGACGAGTTTCTGCTCGACACCAATGAGTCGACCTTTATCAAGCCCGGTCGCCCTCATCGACTGCGCAATCCCGGGGTGATCGACCTGGTAATAATCGAAGTGCAAAGCGGGGAGTACCTGGGCGAAGACGACATCGTGCGCTTCAACGACATTTATGGCCGAGCTCCGGCCGCCCCCGGTAGCACTTGAAACAGCGTTGGCCCCGTAAATCTGCCACAACGGCAAGTGACGAAGCTGCTCGTCAGGCAACTCGCCCGATAAATAAACCCAGGCCCAGGCGTCGGGCAGCCTCAGTACAGGCGCCTGAAACGAGACGTAGGACTCAAAGTGAATTTTCTGACCGAAGAATGAGATTTGCCTGAATTGACCCTGCGGAGCCAATCAGTGACTGTGCATGCCAGGCGCTGACGCCTCATACAAGGAAGTGCACCGTCATGAACGACAAGGGGTTTTATCCACAAGGGCATTCAACGCTCAATCGCATCAACGACAGCTCCTGGCTGGCGGCTCCTCCACTTCGGGAGTTCGATGTGCCACTCTCGTCCGAAGCACATCCGCCTCATTCCAGGCCGCTATCGATAATCAAACGCCTGGCCTGGTTGACATGTGCGGCCTCGATAATGGCAGGGCTGGTGACCTGGGGTTTCCACAGTCGCTTCGGACTGCTGCTGTTATTGCTGCTGCGCTGAAGCAAAGCACGGACCCGGCGCAGAACCGGGCCCGTGGCCGATCAATCCAACACTTCACTCCAGCACTTCACTCAAGGGAATGAAATTGACCACGTCACCTTCCTCCAGGGTCCGACCTTCCAGCACCTCTACCAGACCTTCCGCCCAGGCAGCGCTGCGCAGTACGCCAGAGCTCTGATTGCGATAGATGATCGCTCGCCCATTCTCCAGGCGGCCACGCAAGTATTCGCGACGATTGCCGGGCTTGGGCCAGACAAAGCCTGCCGGCACCTGGAAACTCAATGGTTGCACCTGCTGCACGCCCTGGCGCCGCAGTAGATAAGGCCGCGCCAGCAGGGCGAAAGTCACCAGGGTCGATGCCGGATTGCCCGGCAGGCCAATCACCGGTACCCCACGAAAATGTCCGAAGGTCAGGGGTTTGCCAGGCTTGATCGCCAGTTTCCACAGGGCCAGTTCACCGGCTTCCCGCAGGGCGATACCGAGAAAGTCCGCCTCCCCCACAGAGACACCGCCGGTGGAAAGAATCAGGTCCACATCCCCCAACTCCGCCAGGCGCTGACGGGTCGCGGGAAGATCGTCGGGAAGGATTCCCGCATCCAGCACCTCACAACCCAGACGCTTCAACCAACTGCACAGCAGCACTCGATTGCTGTTGTAGATCTGCCCCGGACCAAGAGGCTGACCAGGCTCCACCAGTTCGTCGCCGGTGGACAACACCGCCACACGGACTCGACGCAGCACCTCAAGCTCGGCACATCCCAAGGACGCTGCCAGGCCCTGCTCGATGGGCCCCAAGCGCGTACCGGCAGCCAAGACCTGCTCACCTATGGTGGTTTCCTGGCCCTGGGGACGGATGTTCTGGCCGACCTTCAATGGCTCGGTAAAACGTACGCGCTGATCATCCTGAACCTGGGTGTTTTCCTGCATCTCGACGCAATCCGCACCCGCCGGCACCGGAGCGCCAGTGAAGATCCGCGCACAGGTTCCCGGCTGCAAGGGCTCGGGGGACTGCCCGGCGAAAATCCGCTGGCTGACCGGCAAGGGCTCGCCCTTCCAGTCCTCCACGCGCAAGGCGTATCCATCCATGGCGCTGTTGGGCCAAGGCGGCAGATCCAGGCTGGATACCAGCGCCTCAGCCAGGACCCGGCCCTCAGTGGCTGCCAATGGCAGCCGTTCACGCTCGACAATGGGCGCTGCCTCGGCCATGGCCAACAGGCGCGCCAATGCCTGCTCCACCGGCATCAAGGCCCCCTGCTTGCCCGGCTTACCCACGGGATTCACAAGGCGCCGCCTGTTTCAGGTGAGGGACGAAGTTGCACGGCCGATGCCGCGAATCCAATTGCTCGGCCAGTATTGCGTCCCAGCCGGTACGTACCGCATTGGTGGAACCCGGCAGGCAGCACACCAGGGTGCCGTTGGCCAGCCCGGCCAAGGCACGGGACTGCACAGTGGAAGTACCTATATCCGCCACCGATATCTGCCGGAACAGCTCGCCAAAACCATCGACCTGCTTGTCCAGCAGGCAGGCCACAGCTTCCGGAGTACTGTCGCGACCAGTAAAACCGGTGCCGCCGGTGATCAACACCACCTGCACCACGTCATCAGCGATCCAGGTAGCGACCTGGGCGCGGATCTTGTACAGATCGTCCTTGAGCAACACCCGCGCCGCCAATCGATGGCCCGCGGCGCCCAGGCGCTCGACGAAGACCTGGCCGGAGGTATCGGTTTCCAGGGTGCGGGTGTCACTGACGGTCAGCACCGCAATATTCAGGGGAGCAAAAGGTACATCAGCCTTGGCTTTCATAGGCTCGATCCAGAGGTAGGAGACACAGCCCGGTGTTATATCACAGCGCTTTGATCCGGCGCCGCTGCGGGGTCGGCCTTCACCTTGCCCCGGACTGCCAGCACACGCAGTCCGGCCGTCGAGAAAGCCAGACCGCGGACAAACAGGCGCTGTGAGCTAAGCTGCAGCCGCCAACGCCTGCGATCCGCCCGGCAACGTGACAGAATGTCCCTGGCCAAGGAACTTGCAGACGTTGTATACGTCTGAAGACCAGCACTCAAAAGTACTCATTTCGGAGACACACAATGACTCAACGGACCCTCGCCACTCTCATGCTCGCACTGGGCCTGGCCACTCTCGCCGGTTGCGCCTCGCCGACAGTGATCACCCTGAATGACGGTCGCGAAATCCAGGCCGTCGATACCCCTGAATACGACAAGGATTCCGGCTTCTACGAGTTTGAACAGCTGGACGGCAAACAGACTCGCATCAACAAGGATCAGGTTCGTACCGTCAAGGAGCTGTAAGTCCGACGGTGGTTGCTCTGATGTTATAAAACCCGCTTGCTGCGGGTTTTATTGTTTCTGCGAGACGGTTTTTCACCACTGCAGACTGATACGGCTTTCGAAATCGCGCTCCTGCCCAGTCAGCGGATCGATGAAGCGCAGGCCCTGAGCCAGCAGCTTCAGTGGATTGTCATAGTCATCCTCGGCGCCCTTGAGCACCTCGGGATAGAACGGGTCATTGCAGATCGCCGCTCCAAGGGCACTCATGTGTACCCGCAACTGATGCTTCTTGCCGGTCACCGGGTACAAGGCATAGCGCCACAGATCGCCGTGCCTTTCCCTGACGTCGATGGCGGTTTCGGTATTGCTCGCCCCCTCGCCTTCCTGCATGCGGAAGAAGGGCTCCCCGTCCACCAATCGGCTTTTGTGCACCAGGGGAAAACTCAGGTGTGGCAAGGCGCCGGCAATGGCTTCATAGCGTTTCTCGATCTGCCGGGTAGGGAACAACGCTTGATAGGCCGAGCGGCTGCCGGGATGGGCAGAAAACAGCACCAGCCCTGCCGTATGCCGGTCAATGCGATGCAGGGGCACCAGATTCGGGTTGTCCAGGCGGCGGATAAGGCGACGCAGCAAAGTCTGCTCGACGTACTCGCCCGCAGGGGTGACCGGAAGAAAATGCGGTTTGTCCGCCACCACCAGATGCTCGTCGGCATAGAGGATGGTCTCCTGCACCGGGATCACCTTCTCATCCGGCACCTCGCGAAAATAATGAATCCGCAAGCCTTCGCGATAGGCCAGGTCCAGACTGATGGGCTGGCCCTGCCCGTCCAGCACTCGGCCGCGGGCGATACGATCCAGCCATTGTTCACGACTGATGGCCTTGAAGTGATCACACAGGCAATCCAGCACCGTCGGCCAGGAGCCAGGGGGCAGATACAAGGTACTGGCCTGATGCTGTGCAGCGGAAAAGCTCGCGGTGGACATACAAAAGCTCGAAAGATCAATGCAAGGCGGCATTATCCAACAGCGCCCCTCAGGAACCTAGAAGCAGTTTGCCCGACCTCAGGCACACGAGTGCTTGGCCTGGGCCGCTGCCTCGGTGAACTCCTTGAGCCAGCGCAGCACGTCCACAGCCTCCCAGCGACCCGGATCATAGAGGGCATAGAGCAGCCCCTGATAACCCACCACATCCAGCTGCCGGTGGTAACCCGCTCGCTGGAACAGGGCTTCGATCTCGGCAAAGCAGGTATTGAAGTGCAGCTTGTTGAAGGGTGTCTTGCCCTCGGTGACCAACCCATCCAGGCGTAACTCAAGCACCGCCTCACGGAGCACATCAGTGGACATGCTGTTCACGCTGTTTTTCAGTTGTTCGACATTGACCATCATTTATTCCTTTAACCGTTTGAAGCGTCCGCCATATCCATCAGGGCTGCTTGCGTCCCACATAACTGACCACCCACAACACCACGCCCCAGATCTCGATCGAGCCTAGGTCATCCAGCACCAAGGAAGGGATTGAAGGGCGCGCCGCCTTGAGCAAAAGACCGCCACGAGGATCGGGAGCCAGCAGGCGCAGCGAGTATTCATGGGCGCCTTGGGGACGTACCACCAGGTACTGGTCCACCACCGGATTGGCTGAGCGATCGACGATCAGCCGATCCCCGGGGTAGATGCCGAACCCCAGCAGGTTGTCGTCGTCCACCAACAGGCCGTGGATCTGGGGAGACCCCAGACCCAGGGTCCGATCCAGGGAAAAACCGCTACCGGTGGGCTCATTGGCAACGGCAGCGCAGCCGCTATCACCCAGTTCCAGAAAACAGGTTGGCAACGGCTGTGAGCGTTCGGTACCGGTCAGGAAAGTGAGAGACATGACGAGACTCCTCGATAGCTGTATATGCATACAGTAAACCAATCGACAGATCTCGCCAATGAATTCTGACCACGGGCGACAGGCGGAAGCCTCGGATGTTGCAAGCCAAGTGTCAGCGCAGGAACGCCACCACCTGCTCGGCGTCGAAGGGCCAGCCGAGCTCGGCGCCATTGTCCACCCGGCGCAACACCGGGATACGCAGGCCATAGCTTTCGAACAGTTCCTGACTCTCGGCGATGTCCACCAGCTCGACCATCAGGCCGTGCTCCACTAGCGGCATCAACTCGGCCTCGGCCAGTTCGCACAGGTGGCAACCAAGGGTGCCGAACAATTGGCATTCAGGGGGCATGACAGGGCAACCGTGTGAAGAACGGGTGCTTATTTTAGGCCCGAGCGCGAAAGCCGTCGACCCGCCTCTGTCCAGAGATGCCCAGGCCCCCTGCCCCTCTGCGGCCCTGCACAGAGAATGCTCCGACAGGCGTACAGCACCTCGATAGACACTTTCTGAGCCTGGCCAAGGCTCGCGAATATGCGAAATTCTCAACAAAAAATGACATGAGTCAGCATTATTTACCGCCAACCGGGCGATCCTCGCGGCCTTTTTGCCTCTAGGCTTTGCCCTGCCCGCCCCTTGTCCGGAGATGCCCGTTGTTTGCCAATCTGCTGATTATTCTCGCTTCATCACTGGTGGTCATTGCGCTGTTCCGGCGCCTGAGCCTGCCACCGGTCCTGGGCTATCTGTCAGTGGGGCTGATGGTCGGACCCACCGCCCTGGACTGGGTCAATGACAGCGAGGACCTGCCGGACCTGGCGGAACTGGGGGTGGTCTTCCTGCTGTTTTCCCTGGGCCTGGAATTTTCCCTGTCGAAGATGCTCGCCCTGCGCCGCGTGGTGTTTGGCCTGGGCAGCCTGCAAGTGCTGTGCAGCGGCCTGATCCTCGGCGTGCTCCTGGCCTTGTTCGGCATGCCCCTGACCTCGGCGCTGATGCTCGGCACCGGCCTGGCCCTGTCGTCCACCGCCATCGTCAGCAAGGAGCTGACCAGCCTCGGCGAGATCTTCAGCAGCCACGGACAGAATGCCATCGGCGTGCTGCTGTTCCAGGACGTGGTGGCGGTGCTGTTGCTGACCCTGGTGCCGGTCTTCGCCGGCCACAGCGACCAGGCCTGGTACTGGGCCCTGCCTGTCACCCTGGGCAAGACCCTGGTGCTGTTCTTCGGCCTGCTGCTGGCCAGCCGCTGGCTGCTGCCCCGGCTGTTCCACGAAGTCGCCGCCTCCCACTCTGCCGAGCTGTTCGTACTGCTGGCCCTGGTGATTGTGCTGCTGACCGCCTGGCTCACCCATTTGCTGGGCCTGTCGCCGGCCCTGGGGGCCTTCCTTGCCGGCATGCTGCTGGGAGAAAGCCACTACCGGCACCAGATCGAAGCCGATATCCGTCCGTTCCGCGACATTCTCCTGGGGCTGTTCTTCGTCAGCATCGGCATGCTCATCGACCTGCAACTGTTCATCGACCACAGCCTGTTGATCCTCGGCCTGACCCTGGCCCTGCTACTGATCAAGGGCTCGGTAGTGGCCGCCTTGCTCAAACTGCGCGGCAGTGACGGCGAAACCGCCTGGCGCAGCGGCCTGGCCCTGGCCCAGGGTGGTGAATTCTGCTTCGCCCTCATGGCGCAGATGCAACTGAGCCAGATGATCCCGCCGCAGATCAGCAGCCTGCTGCTGGCTGCCACCTTCTGCTCCATGCTGCTGACCCCGCTGCTGCTGCGCGCCGCCCCGCTGATCACTGCTCGCCTGCACCGCAAACCCAACCAGGCCGCTCAACTGGAGGAAATCAGCGCGCAGAACGCCCAGTTGCAGGGCCACGTACTGATCTGCGGTTACGGCCGGGTCGGCCAATCCATCGGGCGCTTCCTGCACCATGAGCAACTGCGCTATATCGCCCTGGACGATGACCCGGTGCGGGTCCAGGAAGCCTCGGCGGCGGAAAGCTGCGTGCATTACGGCGACTGCCGGCGCAGCGACCTGCTGGCGGCGGTAGGCCTGGAGCGGGCGCGACTGCTGGTGATCGCGGTGGATAAAACCGATATAGCGCTAACTGTACTCAAGGCAGCGCGACGCCTGGACCGCAACGTGCCGATCCTGGTACGGACCCGGGATGACAGCCAGTTGGCGGAACTCAAGGCCGCCGGCGCCAATGAAGTGGTGCCAGAGCTTTTAGAGTCGAGCCTGATGCTGGCTTCCCACGCCCTGATCATGCTTGGCCTGCCGGAGCAACGGGTACAACGCACCGTGGACGAGGTGCGTCACAGCCGCTATCGCCTGCTGCACGGTTTCTACCATGGGGCGCAAAGCAGCACCCAGGACAATCACGAGCCACCCGCGGTGCAGATGCACGCGGTCAACCTCGACGCGGACGCCTACGCCTGCAACCGACTGCTGCAAGAGCTGGGACTGGAAGCACTAGGCGTGGATGTGCAAGGCGTGCAACGCAATGGCAGCGAGCTGCCGCTCAATCCGGCCCCGCGCCTGCGAGCCGGAGACCGGATACTGGTGTCCGGTTCCCAGGCCGCGATCGAGGCCTGCGAAGCACGCCTGCAGGGCGGTTGAGGCCGTCCCGCCGCGGCCCTGAGCAGTTCGCTGCCTGGGCCCGTGGCCCCTCAGTCCTGACTCACCGCACCGATCTTGTGCAGCGACAGGTCGGCGCCGTAATACTCCTGCTCCTGGGTCAGGCGCAGCCCGCAGACGGCCTTGATCACGCCATACACGGCGAATCCGCCCAGCAGCGCCACCAGTACCCCAAGGCCGGTGCCAATCAACTGGCTGGCCAGGCTGACACCGCCCAACCCACCCAATGCACGCTGGCCGAAGATCCCGCAGGCAATCCCGCCCCACACACCGCACAGGCCATGCAGCGGCCAGACTCCGAGCACATCGTCGATCTTCCAGCGGCTCTGGGCGGCCATGAAGCACCAGACGAACAAGGCCCCGGCCATCGCCCCGGTGACCAAGGCGCCCACCGGATGCATCAGGTCGGAGCCGGCGCAGATCGCCACCAACCCGGCCAGCGGCCCGTTGTGCAGGAAGCCCGGGTCGTTGCGCCCGACGATCAACGCCGCCACGGTGCCGCCGACCATGGCCATCAGCGAGTTCACCGCCACCAGCCCGCTCACCCCTTGCAGGGTCTGGGCGCTCATCACGTTGAAGCCGAACCAGCCGACAATCAGGATCCACGAGCCCAACGCCAGGAAGGGAATGCTCGACGGCGCGAACGCCACCAGCTTGCCGTCGCGGTAACGGCCGTTGCGCGGCCCCAGCAACAGCACCGCTGCCAGCGCCAGCCAGCCGCCCATGGCGTGCACCACCACGGACCCGGCAAAATCATGGAAGCCGGCGCCAAAACGCTGCTTCAACCAGGCTTGCACCCCAAAGTTGCCGTTCCACACCAGCCCCTCGAAGAATGGATAGACGAACGCCACGATCAGCACCGTGGCGCACAATTGCGGTACAAAACGCGCACGCTCGGCGATGCCGCCGGAGATAATCGCCGGAATCGCTGCGGCGAAGGTCAGCAGGAAAAAGAACTTCACCAGACCGTAGCCGTGGTCGGCACTGATCACCGCCGCCGGTTGCAGGAAGCTCACGCCGTAGGAGATCCAATAGCCTATAAAGAAATAGGCCAGGGTCGAGACGGCGAAGTCGCTGAGGATTTTCGACAGCGCATTGACCTGATTCTTCTGCCGGACCGTGCCCACTTCGAGGAAGGCAAAACCGGCGTGCATGGCCAGGACCATGACCGCCCCGATCAGAATGAACAGGGTGTTGGAACCGTGGACCAGGGTGTCCACAGCGCTTTGCAGATTTTCCATGGAGTAGGCAGATCCGAAATCGGCCATCATCTCCCCGGCTCCACGGCCGGCCTTGCACCAAATTGGCTCCGGGACACGCTATCACGCGTAATCGGTGAACCGTTTTGGCGCGCCAGGGGCCGCACGCGAAACCACGGGAAGGAGATTGACCTGAGGTTGTGATTTTTTGCCCAGGGTTGACGCGGGCTAGAGCGCCACCCTTGCTCGTTTTCGGCGCAAGCGTCACGCCTTGCGCACCAGGACAAAGCAAAAGCTGTACCAGACAATTACAGTGAACCTTCACTCGGGGCTCACACTCATAGCTCACACACGCAATCAACGGAGAAACAACCATGGCCAGCAAAACGGCGAAGACGGCTCAAGAAGTACTGATGGCGGATTTTCAGGCACTGGTCAGTGACACGGAGCGTCTGCTGGAACACACCGCGACCCTGGCCGGCGACCAGGCCGATGAACTGCGCGAGCAGATCCACGACAGCCTGCTCAAGGCCCGGGAAACCCTGCAACTGACCGAGGACTCCCTGCGCCAGCGTGGCCAGGCTGCAGTCACGGCTGCTGAAGACTATGTACAGAGCAACCCTTGGCAGTCCGTCGGGATTGCTGCCGGCGTCGGCTTTCTCATCGGCCTGCTGGCGACGCGGCGCTGATATGGCTATCGGCGAATCCACTTCGTCCGGCAGCGGTCCAAGCGCGTCCTCGCGGCGCCTGGGGGCCGCTGTCCTGGGCCTGTTGCACAGCCACGTCGAATTGTTCGGCATCGAGTTACAGGAACAGAAAGCCCGCACCGTCAGCCTGCTGCTGTTTGCCGGCCTGGCTCTGGTGTTTGCCCTGCTGTTGCTGGTGGGGTTGTCGGCGCTGGTGCTGATCCTGCTGTGGGACAGCTATCGCCTGGCCGGGATCATCGGCCTGTGCGTGTTCTACACCCTGGCGGCAGTGTTCTGCGGCCTGCGCCTGAAGTCGGCGATCTTTGATGAATCTTCGCCCTTCCACGCCACGCTCGAAGAGCTGGCCAATGATCGGGAGCGCCTGCTGCCATGAAGTTGCCGGACATTCCGCAGAACACCTCACGCCGGGAAATGCGCAAGGTACTGATCCGCCTGCGCATGGAAATGCACCGCCAGGAAATCCGTCACGAGTCCCAGCAATTGCTGCAACCCCTGCAACGGGTTCGCGGCCTTGGGCAAAGCTGGCAGGAAGGCTTTGGCATCAAGCACGCCCCACTCTGGGGCGTGGCGGCGGTGACCCTGCTGGGGTTCATCACCGGCAAGGGTGCCAAGAGCGGCGGCACCAGCAGCCTCACCCGCCTGATACGCCTGGGCACCAGCCTGTTGCCTCTGATCAGACTGGCGCTGCAAGGCGCCTCGCGCAAACCCTGAGCGAGCATCGGCAAGCGCCTGCAACAGGCAACGGCTGATCTGGCTGCATTCTTGCTAAGCAACCCGGATCGGCCCCTTAACCAAGGGGTCGACCCAGGGTGGGTGAAAACGCCGTATTGTCGAACGCGGCAATGTTCACCCAGCCTGGACGCCTGTCTGTCTACCCGACAGCCACAGCCCCCCCTACCAACAAGACTCTATAAGGAGGCCCTGTGATCGACGGGCAACCGCTCGCCTGCTTCCAGCCATTCATCGATACCGCTACCGGGCGCATCGCCGGAGTCGAAGCTCTGGGCCGCCTGCGCCAGGGCAATGGGCAACTGGCGTCGGTGGGGCCGCTGTTCGCCGATCCCCGCACCCCTTCCAGCGCCTTGCGCCGTCTTGATCGCCTGGTCCGCGACGATGCCTTGCGCCGCCTGCACGAAGCCCCGGCGGACTGGTTCCTGAGCCTGAACATTTCCCCACGCTGGATCAGTCGATTGCGGCCAGGACAACCGTTGCCCAGCCTCAAGCAGTTGCAGCAAAACGAGGTCGATCCGCGGCGCATCGTCTTCGAGATCACCGAGCTGGGGGGCAACAGCCAGCGCCTGACCGAGGTGGTGGCGCGCTATCGCCAGGCGGGGGCGCGAATCGCCATCGACGATTTCGGCGCCGGCTACTCGCAACTGGACCGGGTGCTGGCGCTGCAACCGGACATCCTCAAGCTCGACATGCGCCTGTTCCAGGCCGCAGCCCGGGGCGGGCCCAGCAGCGATGTGGTCAAGGCCCTGGCACAGATGGCGGAAAAAACCGGCTGCTGGATCATCGCCGAAGGGGTGGAAACCGAAGCCGAACTGGATTTCGCCCTGGAGTGCGGCTCGCGTTACGTACAGGGCTTCCTGTTTGCCCGGGCCGAGGAACAGCTGTTCGCCAGCGATGCCTTCGTCCAGCCCTTCGCCCGCCTGCGCGAGCGCTATGTGCGGCACAAGCTGGCCGAACGCAACCGCCTGATGCGCATGCGCCAGCAACTGGCAGAGCTGATGAACCTGTTGCAGGCCTGGGCCCAGGCTCAGGCTCCCATCAGTCAACTGCCCGCCGTGGAGGCCTTTCCCTGGCTGCTGCGTTTCTACCAGTGCGACCGCCACGGCACCCAACTGACCCCGAACCTGGAATGGCGGCATGACCACTGGCAGGCCGACAGCAGCTACGTCGGCCACAACTGGTCGTGGCGCCCGTACTTCTATCACCTGCTGGCTGAAGGCTGGGAGGAGCGCCGCCTGACCCTGTCCAACACCTACCGCGACGCCACCAGCAACCAGTACTGCCTGACTGCCGGCCAGTTCTTCGACAACGGCCAGCGCCTGCTGCTGATCGATATCGACGCCGCCGGCCTGTAGCCCTCGCCTTGTTTCCAGCCGGCTTGCCGACGAACGCGGCGACGCGATGGATACACGAGTGCAGGCCACGCCCCTCTTGCGGCCACGCCCAGGAACCCGGAAGCTCTGCCCTTCAGTTTTTTTTCGGAGAGACCCCGCCTTGGATTGGCAGACCCTGCTCAACCGCGAACGCCTCGGAAAGCCAGTGCACAGCCCGGAAGAACTCGGCCGTAGCCCTTTCCATAAAGACCATGACCGCATCATCTTCTCCGGCGCCTTCCGCCGCCTGGGGCGCAAGACCCAGGTGCACCCGGTGTCCAGCAACGACCATATCCACACTCGCCTGACCCACTCCCTGGAAGTCAGTTGCGTCGGTCGCTCCCTGGGCATGCGCGTCGGCGAGACCCTGCGCGGCGCCTTGCCCGACTGGTGCGACCCAAGCGACCTGGGGATGATCGTGCAGTCGGCCTGCCTGGCTCACGACATCGGCAACCCGCCCTTCGGCCATTCTGGCGAAGACGCCATCCGCCACTGGTTCCAGCAGGCCGCCGGGCGTGGCTGGCTGGACGCAATGAGCGAGGCCGAACGCCAGGACTTCCTCAATTTCGAAGGCAATGCCCAGGGTTTCCGGGTCCTGACCCAGCTTGAATATCATCAGTTCGATGGCGGCACCCGGCTGACCTACGCCACCCTCGGCACCTACCTCAAGTACCCCTGGACCGCGCGCCACGCCGACTCCCTGGGCTACAAGAAGCACAAGTTCGGCTGCTACCAGAGCGAATTGCCGCTGCTGGAACAGATCGCCCACAAGCTGGGCCTGCCGCAACTGGAGGAACAGCGCTGGGCCCGGCATCCGCTGGTGTACCTGATGGAAGCGGCGGACGACATCTGCTACGCCCTGATCGATCTGGAAGACGGCCTGGAGATGGACCTATTGGAGTACGCCGAAGTCGAGTCCCTGCTGTTGGGGCTGGTGGGCGACGACCTGCCGGAAACCTATCGCCAGCTGGGCCCGGGGGATTCGCGCCGGCGGCGCCTGGCGATCCTGCGGGGCAAGGCCATCGAGCACCTGACCAACGCCGCCGCCCGGGCCTTTGTCGAACAGCAGGACGCCCTGCTGGCCGGCACCCTGCACGGCGATCTGGTGGAGCACATGCATGGCCCGGCCAAGCGTTGTGTGCTCAATGCCAAGGACGTGGCGCGGCGCAAGATCTTCCAGGACAAGCGCAAGACCCTGCACGAGATCGGCGCCTACACCACCCTGGAAATTCTCCTGAACTCGTTTTGCGGCGCGGCATTGGAGCAGCACGGCGGCAAGACCCCGTCGTTCAAGAACCGGCGGATTCTCGATCTGCTGGGCAATAACGCACCGGACCCGAACTGGCCGCTGCACACCTCGTTCCTGCGCATGATCGATTTCATCGCCGGCATGACCGACAGCTACGCCAGTGAAATGGCTCGGGAAATGACCGGACGCTCAAGTCCGCAATGACCCTCGCTCATCAAGTGCCTGGCCGCTGCGCCAGGCACTTGATATGACCTGCAACATCCAATCAACAACTAAGGGATTCCCCTAGCCCGGCCGCCGCAACAGCAGCCGACAAACTCCGGATATACGCCAGTACAAGGGGAAAAACACTCGGCGCTACGGGCATTTCATTCAAGAGTCCGACTCTAAGGCATTCCCCGACCAACATGACTTCAATTAACGAACAACACGACTAGAGCAACTACTCAGATAGAAAGAGCAACTAGCCGTAAACACTTGGTGTGCGGGGCGCAGATATTGCGCTGCTTTCACAAATTCGAACACCTGTTCTTGATTCAACCAAACATCCTACCTTTGCAGATTCTCACGAATTCCCTGAACCCCTTGCCAATCAAGGCCGCCAGGAATTTTTGTTAGCCTTCTATGTATTTACAATTTACGTACAAATCGAGTTTTTAGTTTCGGATAGTCTCGATTTCAACAAGATATTTCCCCGCTGACCGCCCTCGGAAAAATTAATTTCACACTGCGCTGTAACGTTTGCACTGCAACTCACTCAACCCTTTTGTCATACCTGATTTTAGATTGAAGCACTCGGCTCTCACTCAGGAATTGTCACTCGCGAGCACTTGAACATAGGCCAACGATATAGCAATCGACGGCACCTCATATTCACCGTGCAGAACTTAAAGCGACGTCACTAGTTGAGCCTCAACGATCGGCTTTTCTGTTGTTCGTCACTTGGTCTTTTTACAGTAAGGATGCCAAGTGCCCTATTCATCACGCACCGACCGCTCCCTTCTTGCCCACTCCGGCAGCTGGTGCCTGGGACTGGTACTGGGTCTGAGTTGCCTGGCCCCGGCCTTGGCCGACGATCTGCAACCGGGTCAGGAAGCCCTGCGCCTGCAGCAGCAACAGCAACGGGACCTGCAACAGTTGCAACTGGAGCAGCGCCAGCGGCAGATGCAGCGCGGCAGCTTCAGCAACACCCCGGCCACGCCCAACCTGCCGGAGCAGACCGCCAGCGACAGCCGCTGCTGGCCCTTAAGCGGCACCCGCATCGGCGGTGTCAGCCTGTTCGGCAAAACCCGGCTCAACGACGCCATCAAGCCGTACGTAGCGCCGTGCATGGGGGTCAATCAGATCAACCAGTTGCTGGCGGCCATCACTCGCCTCTATGTCGAGGCCGGCTACATTGCCAGCCGCCCGTACCTGGCCAGCACCCCGGCCGCCGGGCACAGCCTGGATATCCTGGTGGAGGAAGGCTACGTCGAAGCCATCGAACTGGCCGACCAGAGCCTGCCGGTGTCCCTGGGCGGGGCCTTCCCCGGCATGCTCGGCAAGCCGCTGAACCTGCGGGACCTGGAACAGGGCCTGGACCAGTTGAACCGCCTGCGCTCCCTGGACCTGACTGCCGACATCGCCCCAGGCAGCCAGCCCGGCGCCTCGCGGATCATCCTGCGTTCGCGCAGCAGCGCCGCGCGCTGGGGCCTCGGCCTGGGTGTGGATAACCTCGGCAGCGCCGGCACCGGGCGTGACCGCCAGTCGATCAACCTCAACCTCGACAGCCCGTTGCAGATCAACGACGCGCTGAACCTGAACTACAGCGACACCCTCAACCACGGCCCGCGCTACAGCCGCAGCAGCAGCCTGTTCTACTCGGTGCCCTACGGTTACTGGACCTACAGCCTGTTCGCCAGCCACGCCGAATACCGCGCCCCGCTGAAGCTGGCCCGCACCACCCTGTACAACAGCGGCCGCACCGACATGGTCAGCGGCCGCGCCGACCGGGTGCTGTGGCGCGATCAGAGCCACCAGCTCAGCGCCAACCTGCAACTGGCCTACAAGGACGTGGACAGCTACCTGCAAAAAGCCCACCTGCAGATCCAGAGCCCGACCCTGACCGTGGCCGAGGCCGGGCTCAACCTGTTCTGGCTCAACAGCGCGGTATGGAACCTGGATGTCAATTACGCCCAGGGCCTGACCTGGTTCGGCGCCGACCGTGACTCGCAGCAGGTGCAACGCAACCTGCCCCAGGCGCAGTTCCGCAAGTACCGCGCCGGCCTCAGCCAGTGGCGCAACGGCCAGCTGGGCGAGCAGCGCTGGCAGTGGCAGAGCCAGCTCTCGGCCCAATACAGCCCGGACCCGCTGCCGGCCATCGAACAACTGCTGGGCACCGATGACTCGGCCGTGCGCGGCTACCGCGTCAACAGTGCCTCCGGCGCCATCGGCGTGGTGTGGCGCAACACCCTGCGTCTGCCGCTCAACAGCGACCTGCCGGTCAAGATCACCCCACGCCTGGGCCTGGACAACGGCTGGATCAAGGCTGAGCACGGCGCCCAGAGCCGCCATCTCGGCGGTGCCAGCCTGGGCCTCAACCTGGCCTGGAAAAACCTCCAGGTCGACCTGGATTACCAACGCAGCCTCACCAACCCGCAGGGCTTTCGCACAGAACCGGAAGTCTGGCTGGCCAGGTTCAGCCTGCAGATTTGATCAACCGCCGATTAGCCTGAAACACCCGATGAACCTGAGCACAACGCGCCGTTGCACCCAAGAAAGCAACGCCCGGCTCACCCACTCAGCACGAGGTTCTCATGCCTGACAACACTCATAGATTCAACCTTTCACCCCAAGGCACATTGCGCTGGACCATCGCCGGCCTGCTGCTGGTGTCCCATCTGCCCCTGGCCCTGGCCGGCGGAATCACCGTGGTCGAAGGCCCCGGCGGCACCCCGCAACTGCAAAACCAGGGCGGCGTGCCCATCGTCAACATCGTCGCGCCCAATGCCGGAGGCCTGTCCCATAACCAGTTCCTGGACTACAACGTCGGGCAACAAGGCGTGGTCTTGAACAACGCCCTGCAGGCCGGGCAGTCGCAACTGGCCGGACAACTGGCGGCCAACGCACAACTCCAGGGCCAGGCGGCCAGCGTGATCCTCAACGAGGTGATCAGCCGCAACGCCTCGCAACTCAATGGCGCCCAGGAAATCTTCGGCCGCGCCGCCGACTTCGTGCTGGCCAACCCCAACGGCATCTCGGTCAATGGTGGCAGCTTCATCAACACCCCCAATGCCAGCCTGGTGGTGGGTCGCCCGGAACTCCAGGACGGCAAGCTGCAGGGACTCAACACCCAGGACGCTCGGGGCCAGTTGGATATCCACGGCGGCGGTCTGCGCAATGCCGAAGGCTCGATCAACCTGATCGCCCCACGCATCGACAGCAAGGGCAGCCTCGCCGCCCGGGACCAGTTGAACGTGACCGTGGGCCGCAATCAGCTCGACTACCCCAGCGGCAAGGTGCTGAAGGTCGACCCGAGCAGCCACACCCAGGACCAGCGCATCGATGCCAGCCTGTTCGGTGCCATGCAGGCCGGGCGGATCAACATCGTCAGCACCGCTGAAGGTGCCGGAGTCCGGGTGGGCGCCGTCCAGGTGGATGGCCGCGACGGAGTCAAGCTGAGCTCCGCCGGTGATCTGGACATCCGCGGCGAGGCCGTGGCCAACAGCCTCGACGCCACGCGCGCCGGCGTCCGCAGCCAGGGCGATATCGAACTGCACGGCGCCAAGGACCTGACCCTGGCCGCCACCGACGTCAGCGGCCGCAACGTCAAGCTCGATGCCGGGCGCAACCTGACCCTGAGCAGCATCGAAAGCCGCAAGCTCCAGGAAAAACGCCAACAGTGGGACAAGAGCACCATCGGCATCACCTGGGAGACCTACGACGCTACCCAGACCGATAGCGAAACACGCCAGCACGGTAACAAGGTGCTGGCCCAGCATGACGCCGAGCTGAAATCCGGCGCCAATACCCGGATCCAGGGCAGCAGCGTCGAAGCCGGCAATCGCCTGAGTGCCCGCAGCGGCGGCGACCTGCAACTGACTGCCGCCACCGAAACCCAGACCCAGCGCGACCAGGGCCAGCACCGCAAGCACCTGTGGAAAGAAAACTGGGACAACGCCAGCAGCCAGCAGCGCAGCGTCACCAGCCAGCTCAAGAGCGGCAAGCAACTGCAACTCGACAGCCAGCAGAATCTGCGCCTTGAGGGCGCCGAACTGCACAGCCAGGGCGACATCCAACTGGCCGCCAAGGACGTCGACATCAACAGCGCCAGCCGCCGGCAGAGCCAAAGCAACCAGCATTACTCCGGTGACCTGGTGGGCGGTGGTTTCTTCGGCAAGAACGCCGACGGCGACCAGGGCAAGACCGAGAACCAGGGCAGCAAGGTCATCGCCGACGGCAAGCTGATCGTGCGCGCCGACAGCGTACGCATCAGCGGCAGCCAGGCCCGGGGCGGCACCCAGGCCAGCGTTATCAGCGACAAGGGTTCATTGACCATCGACGGCGTGCAGAACACTTCTCACCGCAACAGCCACAGCAAGGACAGCAAGTTCTTCGGCATCACCAAGGATGAGAGCCGTCAGCAGCACAAGGACAGCACCACCGTCAGCAGCCAGGTGCGCTCGGACAGCAACCTCAAGTTGCAAAGTGCCGAGGACCTGACCATCAGCGGCTCCCAGGTGACCGCTGCGGGAGCACTGGACGCCAGCGCCAAGGGCACCGTCAAGGTCGCGGCCGCCGCAGACACCCAGCACGACAGCAGCAGCACCCAGAAGCGCGGCTTCGACGCCTACGCCAAGGAAAACGCCCCGGGCACCAGCCAGTACCGGGCCGGGGTGCGCTACCAGGATGAGCAGCGCAACGACAGCAGCGACAGCACCCGGCAACAGGCCTCCAGCCTCACTGGCGGCACCCTGGCGGTCACCGCCGGTGAAGACCTCAAGGTGCAAGGCAGCGACCTTGCGGCCACGGCCGGCGATGCCAGCCTGAGCGGCAAGAATGTGCAGTTGCTGGCGGCGGACAACACCACCGACAAGCACAGCGACAGCACCACCACCGGTGGCGGCTTCTACTACACCGGCGGCCTCGACCGCGCCGGCAATGGCCTGGAAGTGGCCCACACCAGCAGCCAGGACAGCAGCAGCAAGAGCACTGCCCAGACCAGCAACATCGCCGCCAGCGGCAACCTGACCATCAATGCCGGCAACCGCCTCACCACCGAAGGCGCCCAGGTCAAGGCCGGCGGTGCATTGCAGGTCAATGCAGCCGAGATCGACAACCAGGCCGCACACAACCGCGAAAGCAGCAGCCACAAGGAGAACAACTGGGCGGTGGATGTCGGCGCCAACGTCGAATACAAGGGCGTCACCCGCCCCATCGAAAAAGCCATCCAGGGTGTGGCCCAGCGCAAGTTCCACCAGCCTGGGGTACTCGATGCCCTGGAACAGCCCAATGTCGGGCTCGATGTGGATGTCAGCCACCAGAACCGCCAACGCAGCGAAAACGCCAGCACCGCTGTGGTCAGCCAGTTGAGCGGCGCCCAGGTCGCGGTCAAGGCCGATGGGCAACTCAAGGACCAGGGCACCCAGTACCGCGCCACCGACGGCGCCGTGCAGATCAGCGCCGGCAGCCTGGTGGCCAGTGCCGCCAGCAATACCCACAGCAGCAGCGAACAGGCCGTGGACGCCAAGGCCGGCGTACGGGTCTACACCAACACCGGTGAAGACCTGAACATCCGTGGCAGCGGTGCCGGTGGCAGCAGCAACGTCACCAGCAACTCCGAGAAGGCCCAGGTCGGCAGCTACGCCGGCAGCCAGGGCGTGGACATCAAGGTCGGTGGCGATGCCCGCTTCGAAGGCAGCCAGTTCAATGGCGGCCTGGGCGGCGTCAACATCAAGACCGACGGCAAGCTGGCACTCAATCAGGCCAATGATCGCCAGAGCAGCAGCAACTCCAGCCTGCGTGGCGATGCCTCCCTGACCCTGGGCACCACTCCAGGTAGCAGCGGCACCAACCTCAACGTCGGCGCCGGATTGCAACTGGACCACAAGAGCCTCGAGCAGCAGGACAGCCAGGCGCGGGTCGCCAGCATCCAGGGCCAGGGGCCGGTCAACCTCAAGAGTGCAAGCGACCTGACGCTGCAAGGCACACAGATCGGCAACGCCGCGCGTCCGGCCGGCGATATCACCCTGGACGCCGGCGGCAAGCTCGACCTGCAAGCCGCGGTGGACACCCACCACAGCCAGGGCAGCAACCTCGGTGGCGGCCTCACGGCCGGTGGCAGCAAGACCAGCAGCGAGCAGAGCAGCGGCAAGAGCGTCAACCTCAGCGCCAACTTCAACATCGGCCGGGTCAATGAAAACGACCAGAGCCAGCGCGGCGCCCAGCTCTACAGCCAGGGCCAGGTACGCCTGGCCAGCGCAGCCGAGGGCGACAGCGCCATTCACCTGCAAGGCACGCGCATCGACGCCGCCAAGGTGGTGCTGGATGCGGCCCAGGGCGGCATCTACCAGGAGTCGGCGCAGTCCACCCAGGCCCACAACAACTGGGGCCTGACCCTGGGCGCCGGTGGCAGCATGGGCAAGACCACCCTGGCCGATGCCAGTGAGCACGACACGCCGAAAGTCGATCGCGGGATCAATGCCCGGGCCAAGATCGACGTCGATCAGCGCCAGAACACGACTCAGCACAACAGCCTGATCAAGGCCGATCAGGTGACCCTCAACAGTGCCGGTAACGTGCATCTGGCCGGCGCCAACATCGACGCGCAACGCCTCGACGGTGCCATCGGTGGCAACCTCGACATCGAAAGCCGCCAGGATCGGCTGCGCAGCACCCAGGTCAATATCGACGCCAAGCTGGAAGTGGCGAAGAACCAGCCGGGGCTGGTGGACAAGCTGGCCAAGCCGGCCGGTCCGCTCAAGGACGACCTGAAGGCCAAGGCCGAGAAAGGTTTCGACAAACACCGCGAGAAGCTGGAAAACGCCGTCGACAAAGGGGTGGAAAAGGTCAGCTCGGCCAAGGACAGCGTGGTCGCCAAGGCCAGCGAAGCCAAGGAGCGCCTGGGGGAGAAACTCAGCCGCAGCGGCAGCTACGACGTCAACCCCGAACCCCGCGGCGCTATTGGCAACGGCGTGGACAAGGCCAAGAACTACCTGGCCGACAAGGCCGACGCCGTGGGCAATCGTCTCTCCAGCCTGAAAGAGCGCTTCTGGCCAAAAACCAGCGACAGCTATTCGGTCAGCGAGAAGAACACCGCCGGCAGCAAAGTGGCCAATACCGCTGAAGGCGTGCTGTTTGGCGACAAGAGCGGTCAGACCTCCTATACCCCGACCTTGAACCTGAACGTCAGCCACGAGAGCAAGAACCGCGTGGAACAGGCCTCGGGGATCAGTACCCAGCAGGGCGTCAACCTGAAGGTCAGCGGCGAAACCCAGCTCACCGGTGCGCGCATCGGGGCCAGCGAGGGTCGCGTCGAACTGGGAGGTTCCAAGGTCAGCAAAACCGACCTGGCCGGCTCGGAACTGCGCGTGGACGTCGGCGCCAACCTGTCCAAGTCACCGGTCAACATTGCCACGGGCAGCGTGGCCGAATTGACCCGCAAACAGGATGACGCCACCCAGAAGGACCAGTTGTTCAACCTCGGCCCGCTGCGTGTCGGCGCCCACAGTGACAGCCAGCTGCTGCAAGCCGGTATCGATCAGAAAACGCCATGAGGCTCAGGCCGCCCTCCTCCCGGGGGGCGGCCTGCGATGGCATTCGCCAGCGACTTTTTACCGCCGTAGCCGGCGGCCCGATGCAGGTCAATCCCGCTTTAACTTCCCTTCTATGCCAACTGGCTGTAATACCTCCCCTTATTCGCTGTAGGACCCGTCTTAGATTGGGTTTTTCCACACTTTCACAGCTACTTCCATTCCATCAGCTGGGCTACTGTTCGAACTTCCATTTATCGGTAGGAGACCAGTATGGGCACAGTACTTATCGTTGATGATCACCCTGTCATACGCATGGCCATTCGTATTCTGCTGGAACACGAGGGTTATAGAGTCTTCGGGGAAACCGATAATGGAGTCGATGCCTTGCAAATGGTTCGTGAAGGCGAACCGGACCTGGTCATACTCGATATCTGCATCCCAAAACTCGACGGGTTGGAGCTGCTGGAACGCTTGAGCAACATGCCCAGGCCCTTGCGAATCCTGGTCCTCACCGCCCAGTCGGCGGCCTTGTTCGCCAATCGCTGCATGCGCGCCGGGGCCAGCGGCTATGTCTGCAAACAGGAAGACCTGAGTGAATTGCTCAGCGCCATCAAGGCCATCTGCAGTGGCTACAACTACTTTCCCAGCCAGGCGCTGCAAGTTGATCGAAGTGCTCTTGGTGAAACTTTGGAGTTGGCGCAATTCAACTCGTTGAATGATCGGGAGTTGATGGTTCTGAAGCTTTTTGCAATGGGCCAAACCAATAAGGAAATTGCTACGGGCATGTTTCTCAGCAACAAGACTGTCAGTACTTACAAGAAGCGCATCATGCAAAAACTCGCCACCACCTCCATGAATGAACTGGTGGACATGGCCAAGCGCAATGAACTGATATGAAGCGCCAGCTCCTCATGCCCTGGCCCCGTCGAGCGCCGCGGCGATGATCGAGGTCCTGCTCTCGCCATCCGGCGTTATCACGCTGCTGGTCCTGCTGCTGGCGTCATGGCTGAACCAGGCGCGACTCTACCGACAACGGCACAGTCTTCGGCAGCAATCCGGGAGGCTGGAACAATCGGTGGCGGCACTGGAAACCGGCAAGCGCCAAGCCGAAGAAGCCGACCGGTGCAAAATCCAGTTCCTGGGCTGCATGAGCCATGAAATCCGTACTCCGCTGAACGCCTTCATCGGCCTACTGGAACTGATCCTGCAACGAACCAGGGACCATCCACAAAACCACGCCTCCCTGGAACTGGCCCTGGGCGCCGCCAGGGATTTGCGCGAGTTGCTCGGGGACCTGCTGGACATCAGCCGGCTCGAATCCGGCCACCTGCAACTGAACCCGACTTGGAGCAACCTGCGGGGCAGCGTCGACGGGGTGATGGGGATGTTCCAGGCGTTGGCCCGGCAGAAGAACCTGGACCTCAGCCTTGAGTTCAAGGCCCCTGAGCCAGAGCCCCTGGTGCTGCTTGACACCCTGCGTTTCAAGCAGGTGCTGGCAAATCTGCTGAGCAACGCAATCAAGTTCACCCACCAGGGTACGGTCCTGGTCAGATTGCAACTGCAACCCACGATGCGTAAGGGGCACTACAAGCTGCTACTGCAGGTGCTGGACACCGGCATAGGCATGCCCCGGGAGGAGCGGCAACGACTGTTGCAACCCTTTGCCCAGGTTGACCCGCACAGCCAGTCGCCACGGGACAGTACCGGGCTCGGGCTGCCCATCAGCCATCAGCTGTGCCAGCAGATGGGGGGCAAGCTGAGCCTGCACGGGCGCCGCGGCCCCGGCAGCGAAGTCCGGGTGGAGTTGCCCCTGGCCGGGCGGGAGGGGGCAGCCCGAGCCAGCCCGGCCCCTGTACCCCAGGCCAACCGCCTGCCTCTGGACATCCTGCTGGCGGACGACCACCGCGCCAGCCTGACACTGCTGCAGGAACAACTGGAGTACCTCGGGCACCGGGTCACCTGCGTGGGGGATGGGGTGCAGGCCTACGAGCAATGGCAAGAAGGCGATTTCGACTTGCTGATCGTCGATTGCAACATGCCCTTGATGAACGGCTATCAACTGGCCGAGACCATCCGCCGACATGAAGCGCTGCAGCAACGGCCGCCGGTGACACTCCTCGGTTGCAGCGCCAGCGACGATACCCAGACGATCCAGCGCTGCATGAATGCCGGCATGCACGACTGCCTGCTCAAACCCCTGGATCTGAACCTGCTGAGCCAGACACTGGAGACACTCAAGGCGCTGCCCAGGGCGGACAGTTTCAGCATATCGACCCTGCGCACCCTGACCCGCAACCAGCCACTGCTTGCCCTGCGCATGCTCAAGGCGCTCCTGCAGTGCTGTCGCGAGGACCGCCTCGCCCTGGGACTGATTCCGGCCGGCGATTCCCAAGCGTTGGCAGCCTTGGCACACAAGATCAAGGGTTCGGCGAAAATGCTCGGTGCTACCTCTTTGCTGGCCTGTTGCGAAGCCCTGGAGCGGGTCTGCCAGGACAACGCCGGGATCGAGGCCTGTCGCGCCGCAAGCAACGCCCTGGACCGGGCCCTGCTGCGCTTTACCCAATCCCTGCTGCAGCATCTGGACCAGCAATGGACACCGACTGCCACCTGCCCCGCCGTGGCCCCGGAGGCTTCGGACCTTGCGGATCCCCGATGATCAAGCCTCTTGCCAGGTATATATCAAAGGGCCAGTATTTCAGCGCAGTAGTCCACCTCCATGGGGTCCATGCCCATGGACTTCCCGACATCCTCAATCCCCAGGCAAAGCCAAGGCAGAGAATACCGGCCTTAACTATGCTTGGTTCCTGAGCCATGCCTGATGTGCCCTTGGAGAGAATTGGAATGCCGAGCACGCCACAACCGACACAACGCCGCTTTCCTCTTCATATCCATATCAGCGTGATGTTCACCCTGCTGCTGCTCCTGACTGGCGTGGTACTGGGCATCTACAACTACCAACAGACCACACGCATCATCCTGGGCAGCAGTGAAAAACTCTTCCAGCGCATCGAACAGGATGTGCGCAGCGACCTGAAATCCACCTATGACCCCATACGCCACCTGCTCAGCCTGCTGGCGGACAACCCGGCAGCCCAGGCTTCCAACCTGGAACAGCGTCTGGCGCTGCTCAAGCCGTTCAGCCAGTCGTTGCAGGACAACCCGAACCTGGCCTCGCTGTACCTGGGATATGCCAATGGCGACTTCTTCATGGTGCGTCCGCTGCGCAACGCCGAGATCAAGGACAAGCGCCATGCCCCGCCGGACAGCGCCTACGAAATCTGGAGCATCGAGCGCAATGCCAGCAACGGCCAGGTTCACTCACAGTCGCTGTTCTATGACGCCGGGTTGTCCCTGATCGACCGTCGGCACCACGCCGACGAGCGCTACGACCCAAGAACCCGTGACTGGTTCTCCAGCGCCCGGGGCGATGCCGACCAGATCACCACCCGGCCCTATGTGTTTTATTCCACCCTCAACGTCGGCACCACCCTGGCCCGGCGCAGCGGCAGAATGGCAGTGATCGGTGCCGATCTGACCCTCGAACAACTGTCATCGACCCTGGCCAAGAACCGGGTCACACCGGCCACCGAGGTGGCACTGCTGGATGACCAGGGCAACGTCGTGGCCTACCCCGACAGCCACAAGCTGCTGCTGGAACAGCGCAGCGCGCGCCTGATCAAGGGCAATGACCTGAACCCGATGCTCGATGCCCTGTTGCAGGGACAGACCGTTGACGGTCACTTGCAGGCCCTGGGACGCGACTGGATAGTCGCCAGCAGCCATATCGCCGAAGGCGGGCCCGGCGGACTGCGACTGGCATTGCTGGTGCCCGAGGACGAACTGCTGGTCGATGCCTACCGCCTGCGCTGGCAAGGGGCCTTGATCACGCTGACCACCCTGTTGCTGTGCCTGCCCCTGGGCTGGCTGATCTCGCGCATTCTGGTACGGCCACTGCACGCTCTGGTGCAGGAAGCGGACGCCATCCGCAGCTTCGATTTCGACTACCCGGTGTCGCGGCGCTCACCTGTGCTGGAGGTGGACCAACTGAGCCTGTCCATGGCCCGGATGAAAGATACCCTGGCCAGTTTTTTCGAGATCAACGCCAGCCTGTCCGCCGAAACCCGCTTCGATCCCCTGCTGCAACGGGTGCTGTTCGAGACCGTGAAGATCGCCCAGGCCCAGGCCGGGCTGATCTACCTCACGGAAAGCAAGGGTTCGCGCCTGCAACCCTATGGCCTGATCATCGATGGACAACTCCAGGACCTGCAGCGCTTCGATATCGCCACCAAAGACCTGACGGACCCGAGGCTCCCGGACTGGCTGCATCAATTGACCGACAACGACAACGTGGTCACTACCCTGGGCTTCGAACAGGCCGGCAGCCTGCAAAGCGTACTGCTGGCCCTGGACAGTCCCAGCTCCCATCTGGTGGGCATCCGCTTGCGCAATCGGCACAACGAAACGGTGGGCATGCTCCTACTGTTTCTGGTGGACAGCGGCACCGAGGCAGACCTGGAAAAACTCAGCCCGGACCGTATCGCCTTTATCCAGGCGGTGTCCGCCACTGCCGCGCTGTGCATCGAGAGCCAGCGCCTGCAGAACAAGCAAAAGCATCTGCTGGACGCCTTTATCCAGTTGCTGGCCGGGGCCATCGATGCCAAGAGTCCCTACACCGGCGGCCACTGCCAGCGCGTGCCGGCCCTGACCCTGATGCTGGCCGAAGCCGCTGCCGCCAGCCAGGACCCGAGGTTCGCCGCCTATCAACCCAGCGACGACGAGTGGGAAGCCTTGCATATCGCCGCCTGGCTGCATGACTGCGGCAAGGTCACGACCCCGGAATACGTGGTGGACAAAGCCACCAAGCTGGAAACCCTGAATGACCGGATTCATGAAATCCGCACCCGCTTCGAAGTGCTCAAGCGCGATGCCTGGATCGACTACTGGCGGGCCGTGGCCGAAGGGGCCGAGGCCACCGCCCAGGCCGCCGAGCGCGACGAGCACCTGCGGGCCCTGGACGAGGATTTCGCTTTTGTCGCGCACTGCAATCTGGGGGCCGAGTTCATGGCCGAGGCCGACCAGCAGCGCCTGCAGATCATCGCCCAGCGCACCTGGAGCCGGACCCTGGACGATCGCCTGGGGGTTTCCTGGGAAGAGCTGCAGCGTCAGAACCGCACCCCGGCGCCCAGCCTGCCGGTGCAGGAGCATCTGCTGGCGGACAAGCCGGAACACCTGCTGGAACGCAGCGCCGTGGAGATCATGACCGCGGACAATCCCTGGGGCTTCAAGCTCCAGGTGCCAGCCCACAAGTACAACCGTGGCGAGCTGTACAACCTGAGCATCCCCCGAGGCACGCTGACCGCCGAGGAGCGCTATGTGATCAATCACCACATCGTGCAGACCATCATCATGCTCAACCACCTGCCCTTTCCCAGCCACTTGCAGAACGTGGCGGAGATCGCCGGCGGCCATCACGAGAAAATGGACGGCAGCGGCTACCCCAAACAGCTCAAGCGTGAACAGATGAGCCTGCCGGCGCGGATGATGGCGATTGCCGATATCTTCGAGGCACTGACCGCGGCAGACCGCCCCTACAAGAAGGGCAAGACCCTCAGCGAAGCGCTGAACATCATGGCCATGATGTGCCGCGACGCCCACATCGATCCCGAACTGTTCGAGCTGTTTCTTCAGGAGCAGATCTATCAGCGCTACGCCGAGCGCTTCCTGGTGCCACAGCAGATCGATGCCGTGGATCGTGACGCTCTGTTGAAAAAGGCAGGGTTGACCGCCTGATGGCGGTCAGCAGTCACTCAAGCGCAGGAAGATCGCCGCCAGTTGTTCGATCCCGGCCTGGTCCGCCGGGCTGAAGCGGGCCAGCTTCGGGCTGTCCAGGTCGAGCACGCCGATCAACCGGCCGTCCTTGACCAGGGGCACCACCAGCTCGCTGTTGGACGCGCTGTCACAGGCGATGTGTCCGGCAAAGGCATGCACATCCTCTACCCGTTGAGTCTGCAGGGTGGCCGCGGCGGTGCCGCAAACGCCACGACCGAAGGGTATCCGCACGCAGGCGATCTGGCCCTGGAACGGGCCGAGCACCAATTCCTGGTTGCGATTGAGGTAGAAGCCGGCCCAGTTCAGGTCATCGAGCTGGCTGAACAGGAACGCCGAGAACTGCGCGGCATTGGCGATGAAGTCACGCTCATCGGCCAACAGCGACTCCAGCTGGGCACACAGCAGCCCGTAGCCATCCAGGCCTTGGCCGGCACTTTGCAAATCGATCATGCTTTTTGCTCCAACAACTGCAAGCCCACCCAATAGCGGGCAAATTGATAGGCACATCGGCCGTTGCGGTTGCCCCGGCCCGTGGCCCAGCGTACCGCCAGAATGTCCAGCTCTTCAGTGCGCTGCCAGCTCAAGCCGGCCTTGCGCGCCAGTTCGCCGATCCAGTGTTCCACCACATTGAGAAAGTGTTCCTGAGTGAAGGGATAGAACGAGAGCCACAGGCCGAAGCGGTCCGACAGGGCGATCTTGTCTTCCACCGCTTCGCTGGGGTGCAGCTCGCCGTCGACGCGCTTCCAGTTCTCGTTGTCACTTTCCTTTTCCGGCACCAGGTGCCGGCGGTTCGAGGTGGCGTACAACAGCACGTTTTCCGGAGCCTGCTCCAGGGAACCGTCGAGTACGCTCTTGAGCACCCGGTAGTCGCCCTCGCCGGCCTCGAACGACAGGTCGTCGCAGAACAGCACGAAACGCTGGGGCAGCTTGACCAGTTGCTCCACCACCCGTGGCAGGTCCGCCAGGTGATCACGCTCGATCTCGATCAACCGCAGGCCGCCCTTGGCGTGCTCGGCCAGCAAGGCTCGCACCAGGGAGGATTTACCGGTGCCACGCGAGCCCCAGAGCAAGGCATGGTTGGCCGGCAGGCCGTCAAGAAACTGCTGGGTATTGCGCGCCAACTGCTCGCGCTGCTTGTCGACCCCGATCAGATCGCTCAGGCGCATGTCCAGGCTGACTTCCAGGGGCAGCAGGAAGCCACCGCGGCCTTCACGCTGCCAGCGGGCTGCCAGGCACTGATTCCAGTCGATGCTCTGGCGCAAGGCAGGTAGCAGCGGTTCGATTCGGGCCAGGACGGCATCGGCACGTTCAAGAAATGCATTCAATCGGGCATCCACGACTTTTCCTCAGGCACGTTCAAGGTAATGATGCGTCACACAGACCAAACGCCGTCCTGATCAAAGGGTCTATTGCCTTATCAGCTGCTGCCAGGCCAGGCCGGCAACCAAAGATGATCAGCTATGCTTGCGCAGCGAAGGGAAACGAAAGTGGTTCAGCCCCCCATGGATATCAAGTTCACCAATCGCCTGTCCTATAAACAGGCCCGGCTCACCGTGCTGGTGGGTTTCATTCTGGGGACCGCGCTCAGTCTGCTGCAAATCGGCATCGATTATGCCAGCGAAGATGCCTCCATCAATCGTGAAATTCAGTCACTGCTGGAAATCAGTCACAACCCGGCCTCACGCATTGCCTACAACATCGACTCCGAACTGGCCCAGGAACTGACCCTGGGTCTGCTGCGTTCCCCGGCGATCATTCGTGCGCAGCTCATCGACAACAACAATACCCTGCTGGCCAACGTCGAACGGCCCGCGCAACAGAGCCCCTACCGGGCCCTCAGCGACTTCCTGTTCGGTGCCGACCGGCAGTTCGAAAATCGCCTGTACCTCAGCCACCTGCCCGAGGAGTCCCTCGGTACGCTGCATCTGGACGTCGACACCTATGCCTTCGGCAGCCGCTTCCTGCGCCGCGCCGAGGTCACCCTGATCAACGGCTTCGCCCGTAGCCTGATCCTCACCGGGATTCTCCTGGCACTGTTCTATGTGATGCTGACCAAGCCTCTGGTGGGGGTGATCCGCGAGCTCAGCAGCCGTGACCCGCGCAGCCCGCAACAGACCAAACTGGAGTTTCCCCATGGCCACGAGAACGATGAAGTCGGGGTATTGGTCAAGGTGGCCAACCAGCAATTCGAGATCATGGCCACCGAGATCCAGCAACGACGCAATGCCGAGAACCGTCTGACCGAATACCTCGGGCAGCTGGAAAACATGGTCTCGGCACGCACCACCGAGCTCAAGGCCAGCAACGCCCGGCTCAGCCAGTCCAACGAGGAGCTGGAGATCGCCCGGCGCACTGCCCTGGACATGGCCCAGGCCCGCGCCGCATTCCTGGCCAACATGAGCCACGAGATCCGCACCCCGCTCAACGGCCTGCTGGGGATGATCGCCCTGTCCCTGGACAGCCCGCTGACCCCCGAACAGCGCCAGCAACTGTCTATCGCCCACGACTCCGGCAAAGTCCTGGTGGAGCTGCTCAACGATATTCTCGACATGTCCAAGTTCGACGCCGGGCAGTTGGAGCTGGAGCGCATCCCCTTCGACCTCGGGGTGCTGGTGGAAGACACCGCCAACCTGTTGTCGCAGAACGCGGCAGCCAGCGTGGAACTGGCCTGCCTGATCGCCCCGGACTTTCCGGCCCTGGTGCTGGGGGACCCGATGCGGGTACGACAGATCGTCAGCAACCTGCTGTCCAATGCCCTCAAGTTCACCCGCTTCGGCCGCGTCGATGTGCGCCTGAGCACCCAGGGCGACGGGGTGCGTATCGAAATCTGCGACACCGGGATCGGCATCGCCCAGGAAGCCCAGGTGCGGATCTTCCAGCCCTACACCCAGGCGGGCGCCGGTATCACCCGCCAATACGGCGGCACGGGGCTGGGGCTGGCCCTGACCTACAACCTCTGCGAGGCCATGAACGGGCGCTTGAGCATCAGCTCGGAAGTGGGCTTCGGCAGTCAGTTCTGCGCCGATCTGCCGCTGCCCTGCCACACCCCGGCCATTGCGCCGCCGGCGCTGTCCGGCAAGATCATCGCCATCACCGACGCCGGCAGCGGCCTGGCTGAACTGCTGGGTTCCCTGCTGCCGACCTGGGGGCTCGACTACCAGCGTTACGACATCGAGGACTCGCTGGCCGGGCGTGACCCCGACCTGCTGATCACGGATTGCCCGGAATGCCTGTTCGGCCTGCGCCCGGCCATTACCGCGCCGATCCTGCTGGTGACCGCCTATGGCAGCTTCCTGCCCAGCGAAGAGGCCAGCGCCCTGGCACCGCTGCAGCAACAGGCTCGCCCCCTGGCGCGCAATGCCTTGTATCAGACCCTGCGCCGCTCGTTGCTGGCGGAAACCATTACCCTCAATGACGCCCAACTGGAAATGCCGGCGCAGATCCGCCGGGCAGACATTCTGCTGGTGGAAGACAACCCGGTGAATCAACTGGTGGCCAAAGGCATGCTCAGCAAGCTCGGGTGTGCCGTGACCGTGGCCGTCCATGGCGCCGAGGCCCTCAACCAGCTGGAGCACAACCGCTTCGACCTGGTGCTGATGGACTGCAATATGCCGGTCATGGACGGTTATGAAGCCAGCCGACAGATCCGCCGCAGTGGGCGCTGGCCGGACTTGCCGATCATTGCCCTGACCGCCAACGCCATGCCCGAGGAACGCGAACGCTGCCGAGCGGCGGGCATGAGCGACTACCTGGCCAAGCCATTTCGCCGCGAGGAACTGATCGCCCTGCTGGATCTGTGGGTGCCCACTACGACAAGGCTCTGATCTGCTGCAGCAGGTGATCGAGGCCGTCGCGCAACTGGTCCAGGCTGTTGAGGTCAACGCCGCTCTCGCACAATAGCGCCGCTTTGAGCGACGGCACCTGATCGCGCAGCGCCAGGCCCGTTTCACTCAAGCTCAGGTGCACTTCCCGCTCATCACGTCCTGAGCGTTGGCGCTGCACCAGTTGCAGTTGTTCAAGACGCTTGAGCAATGGGGTCAGGGTGCCGGAGTCCAGGGACAGACGCTCCCCCAGCGCCTTCACCGTCGGCTGCGGCACAGGCACCGCATGCCACTCCCACAGCACCAGCATCACCAGGTACTGCGGATAGGTCAGGCCCAGGCGGTCGAGCATCGGCTTGTAGCCACGAACCACCGCCCGCGAGGCAGCGTACAGCTTGAAACACAGCTGGGAATCGAGTTTCAGTGAATCAGCCGACAGGTCGTTCATTTGAGCAGGGCTTCAATCTCGCGGCCGAGGTCCTGGGGCTTGGTGGTCGGCGCAAAACGCTTGACCAGCTTGCCGTCCTGGCCAATCAGGAACTTGGTGAAATTCCATTTGATGCCCTGGGAACCCAGGACCCCAGGCGCACGCTTCTTCAACTGGACGAACAACGGGTGAGCGGCGGCGCCATTGACTTCGATCTTCTTGAACAGCGGGAAGCTGACACCGTAGTTCAGCTCGCAGAACTCGGAAATCGCCCCTTCGTCACCCGGTTCCTGCTTGCCGAACTGGTTGCACGGAAACCCCAGTACCACCAGGCCCTGGTCCTTGTAGGTCTGCCACAACTCCTCCAATCCCTTGTACTGGGGCGTGAAGCCACATTTGCTGGCGGTGTTGACCACCAGCACGGCCTTGCCGGAGAAGTCTGCCAGGGTCTTGTGTTCACCCTTGATGGTGGTGCAGGGAATAGTCAGCAGCGAATCGGTCATGGCAGCAATTCCATTCAAGATAAGAGGCGGTAAAAATAGCGCTCAATTAAATTGCACGCAATTTAATTGAACAAAGGGCGACTCCAAAGAATCGCCCTGGTGCTTAGCGCGGAACCAGATCCAGGCAAACCGAATTGATGCAATAACGCAAGCCGGTGGGCGGCGGGCCGTCCGGGAAAACATGGCCAAGGTGCGCGTCGCATCTGGCACAGACCACTTCGGTCCGGATCATGCCATGGCTCACGTCCCGAATCTCGACCATGGCACTGTCGGCAATGGGTTCAAAGAAACTCGGCCAGCCGCACCCGGAGTCGAATTTGGCCTTGGAGTCGAACAACGGCTCATTGCAGCAGATGCAATGATAGATCCCATCGGTCTTGGTGCCGTTGTACTTGCCCGAGAAGGGCCGTTCGGTGCCTTTGAGCCGGCAGACGTTGTACTGCTCCGGATCGAGCATCGCCCGCCACTCTTCCAGGGTTTTTTCCAGCTTTTCCATGGTCCTTCCTCTGCAACGGAAAAAGCCCGATCTGTGTCTTTTCCACGGATCGGGCGGCACGTATGATTGCGCCTCGTCAGACGCCAGTCTGGCAGCCGCGTTACACCCATTCAAACGGATTTTGCCGCGCCGGTGCGGGCTACAGGCCGGTGTGACACGGCAGGATTCCCAGTACGGTAGTTCATCCTCCGCCTGGATCGTTCATTTTCGGGAACACATCGCCATGCAGGTCAGCAAATCGAACAAGCTCGCCAACGTCTGTTATGACATTCGCGGCCCAGTGCTCAAGCACGCCAAGCGTCTGGAAGAGGAAGGCCATCGCATCCTCAAGCTGAACATCGGCAACCCGGCGCCCTTTGGTTTCGAAGCGCCGGACGAGATTCTCCAGGACGTGATCCGCAACCTGCCCACCGCCCAGGGCTACAGCGATTCCAAGGGCCTGTTCAGTGCGCGCAAGGCGGTGATGCAGTACTACCAGCAAAAGCAGGTAGAAGGCATCGGCATTGAAGACATCTACCTGGGCAACGGTGTTTCCGAGCTGATCGTGATGGCCATGCAGGCCCTGCTCAACAACGGCGACGAAGTGCTGGTGCCGGCCCCGGACTATCCGCTGTGGACCGCCGCGGTGAGCCTGGCTGGCGGCAACCCGGTGCACTACCTGTGCGACGAGCAGGCCAACTGGTGGCCGGACCTGGCCGACATCAAGGCCAAGATCACCCCGAACACCAAGGCCCTGGTGATCATCAACCCGAACAACCCCACCGGCGCCGTGTACCCCAAGGAAGTGCTGCTGGGCATGCTGGAACTGGCCCGCCAGCACAACCTGGTGGTGTTCTCGGACGAGATCTACGACAAGATCCTCTACGATGACGCCGTGCACATCTGCACCGCTTCCCTGGCGCCGGACCTGCTGTGCCTGACCTTCAACGGCCTGTCCAAGTCCTATCGGGTGGCGGGCTTCCGTTCCGGCTGGGTAGCCATTTCCGGTCCCAAGCAGCATGCCCTGAGCTATATCGAAGGCATCGACATGCTGGCCAACATGCGCCTGTGCGCCAACGTGCCCAGCCAGCACGCGATCCAGACCGCCCTGGGCGGCTACCAGAGCATCAATGACCTGGTGCTGCCGCCCGGCCGCCTGCTGGAACAGCGCAACCGTACCTGGGAGCTGCTCAACGACATTCCCGGGGTCAGCTGCGTGAAACCCATGGGCGCGCTGTATGCCTTCCCCCGGATCGACCCGAAAGTCTGCCCGATCCATAACGATGAGAAGTTCGTTCTCGATCTGCTGCTTTCGGAAAAACTCCTAGTGGTCCAGGGCACCGCCTTCAACTGGCCTTGGCCGGATCACTTCCGCGTGGTCACCCTGCCGCGGGTCGATGACCTGGAACAGGCCATTGGGCGGATCGGAAGTTTCCTCAAGTCCTACCGCCAGTAATCCGAATCACGCAGTGCGATCCTTACCCGGTCGCACTGCGATTAATTCAGCAACACATCTTCGCTGCCCTGCACCACGCCCCTTCTATAAGCTTGCACTTTCCGTCCGGCCCATTGTCACAAATCCTGCACCGCAGCCGGTTGATTGCCCCATCCGACAATCGCCCGCGCCGCGTCAATGCAAGCGTCTAACCCCGGGGCTAGACGACACAGTTTGAAATAGAAGCCGTATTGAATAGGCCGTTGCCGCACCTTATATACCCCGCAGTACGCTACATCTTTAGCTTGAGGAGATTTCTACAACCATGATGCGAATCCTGCTGTTTTTGGCCACTAACCTTGCGGTCGTGCTGATTGCCAGCATCACCCTGAGCCTTTTCGGCTTCAACGGGTTCATGGCGGCCAATGGGGTTGATCTCAACCTCAATCAGCTGCTGATTTTCTGTGCCGTCTTTGGTTTTGCCGGTTCGCTGTTCTCGCTGTTCATCTCCAAGTGGATGGCGAAGATGAGCACCAGCACGCAGATCATCACTCAACCGCGCACCCGCCATGAGCAATGGTTGTTGCAAACCGTTGAGCAACTGTCCCGCGAAGCCGGGATCAAGATGCCCGAAGTGGGTATTTTCCCGGCCTACGAGGCCAACGCCTTCGCCACCGGCTGGAACAAGAACGACGCCCTGGTGGCGGTCAGCCAGGGCCTGCTGGAACGCTTCTCGCCCGATGAAGTGAAAGCCGTACTGGCCCACGAGATCGGTCACGTAGCCAACGGCGACATGGTGACCCTGGCGCTGATCCAGGGCGTGGTGAACACCTTCGTGATGTTCTTCGCGCGGATCATCGGTAACTTCGTCGACAAGGTGATCTTCAAGAACGAAGAGGGCCAGGGCATTGCCTACTACGTGGCGACCATCTTCGCCGAGCTGGTCCTGGGTTTCCTGGCCAGCGCCATCGTCATGTGGTTCTCGCGCAAGCGTGAATACCGTGCCGACGAAGCCGGTGCCCGCCTGGCCGGCACCAACGCCATGATCGGCGCCCTGCAGCGCCTGCGTTCGGAACAGGGCCTGCCGGTGCATATGCCCGACACCCTGAACGCCTTCGGCATCAATGGCGGCATCAAACAGGGTCTGGCTCGCATGTTCATGAGCCACCCGCCGCTGGAAGAGCGTATCGACGCCCTGCGTCGTCGCGGCTGATCCGCTGCAAGGCCATACCCAAAAGGGCGACGCGAGTCGCCCTTTTGCATGGCCGCCAATAAAGCCTATTCACGGACACCTTGCTTGTTCAGGCGATAGACCCGCTCCACCAGCCGGGTCACGCCACCCTGGAGAAACTTCCAGCTCTCTCCCAGAATGTCGCGCTCCGTTTCGACCTGCAGCTGCCAGACATCCCCCAGGCGCTGTCGAACTTCATCGTCGAGCACCGCGAATGGCGGCCCGTCCAGTTGCTCCTGGGCGTAGTCCATGGTTATCAGCAGCCCCTGGCTGCCCTCCGGCAACAGGCCATTGAGGTGGGCGGTGTAGCGCTGCCGCATCGGCGGGGGCAAGGCAATCATGGCCGCACGGTCGTACAGGGCTGTGCAACCAGCTGTGTCCTCGGCAGTCAGGGCAAAGAAATCGCCGCACCAGAGCTGGATCGGACCCTGGGCATAGACCTTGAACTCTCCGTGCTGGCTGATCTGCGGCTGCAACTGATGCTCACGGAAGAAATCCTCCACCGCCTTTTCCGCCAGCTCGATGCCCAGCACCTCGAAGCCCTGGTCGGCGAGCCAGATCAGGTCCAGGCTCTTGCCGCACAACGGCACCAGCACACGGGTTTGTGCCGCCAGCCCCAGAGCCGGCCAGTACTGCTGCAGGTAGGGGTTGACCTCTGCCAGGTGAAAGCCGATCTGATCCCGCTCCCAACGCTTGTGCCAAAAGTCCGCTTGCATGAGAAGTCCTTAAAATTCGATCAAAAAGCCCTAAAACTTATATTAGATTTAGATCAATGATCTGATTGAAGATGGCGCATCTTAACCTTCAGGACCTTCTCATGCTCCCCAGCCTGTTTATCTCCCACGGTTCTCCCATGCTGGCCCTGGAGCCCGGTGCCAGCGGTCCTGCCCTGGCCAACCTGGCGGCACAGCTGCCACGCCCCAAGGCGATCCTGGTGGTTTCAGCCCATTGGGAAAGCCAGGATCTGCGGGTCAGCGCCCACCCTCATCCGGAAACCTGGCATGACTTCGGCGGCTTTCCCGCTGCACTGTTTGCCGTGCAATACCCGGCGCCCGGCGATCCTGAACTGGCAGCACAAGTGGTGGAGTTGCTCAAGGCCGACGGCCTGCCGGCGCAGTTGGACAACCAGCGGCCTTTCGACCACGGCGCCTGGGTACCACTGTCGCTGATGTATCCACAAGCAGACATCCCGGTGATCCAGTTGTCACTGCCCAGTCACCAGGGCCCTGCCCTGCAGACCCGCATCGGTCATGCCTTGGCGAACCTGAGGAAACAAGGCGTGTTGCTGATCGGCTCCGGCAGCATCACCCACAACCTGCGGGAACTGGACTGGCACGCCGGCCCGGAAAGCGTCGAACCCTGGGCCAAGGCCTTTCGTGACTGGATGATCGAAAAACTGGCGGCCAATGATGAAGCGGCCCTGCATGATTACCGGCAGCAGGCACCGAATGCCGTGCGCAGCCATCCCAGCGATGAACACCTGCTGCCGCTGTACTTCGCCCGAGGTGCCGGTGGCGAATTCAGCGTGGCCCACCAGGGCTTCACCCTGGGCGCGCTGGGCATGGACATCTACCGCTTTGGCTGAAGCCTCAACGGCAGGGCTGCTACACAACCCCGCAGGAACCGGCTTGCCGGCGAACAGTCCCGGCCTGAACTCCAGGCAAAAAAAATCCCCGAACCAGTCGGGGATTTTTTATGCCTGATCAATCAGCCCGAGGGCGGATCAATCTTCGCGGTAGCGACGCAGCTTCAGCTGCTTGCCGGCCACGCGAGTGTCCTTGAGCTTGGTCAGCAGACGGTCCAGACCGTCTTCCGGCAGCTCGACCAGACTGAAGCTGTCACGCACCTGGATGCGACCGATGGCTTCACGGGCCAGGCCGCCTTCGTTGAGGATCGCGCCCAAGAGGTTCTTGGCAGCGATACCGTCACGGGCACCCAGCGCGGTACGGCAGCGAGCACGGCCTTCGCCCAGAGGCATTGGCGCGCGACGCTCACGATCACCACGATCAGGACGATCGCCGGAACGCTCAGGACGATCACCACGTGGCGCGCTGTTGGGCACCAGTGGACGCTCTTTCTCGATGGCTGCCAGGTTCAGCGCTTGACCATTGGTGGCCTTGCGCAGCAGGGCCGCGGCCAGGGCGCGCGGGCTGCAACCGATATCGGCAGTCAGGCGATCCAGCAGCTCACCGTGGGTGGCTTCAGCATCAGCTACCAGCGGCGACAGGCTGTTGGTCAGTTTCTTGATGCGCGCATCAAGAACAGCTTGGGCGTCCGGCAGGCGAACTTCGGCAACCTTCTGACCGGTCACACGCTCGATCACTTGCAGCATGCGGCGCTCACGCGGAGTCACCAGCAGCAGCGCACGACCTTCGCGACCGGCACGGCCGGTACGGCCGATACGGTGCACGTAGGATTCCGGGTCGTACGGCATGTCCACGTTGAATACGTGGGTGATACGCGGTACGTCCAGACCACGAGCGGCGACGTCGGTGGCCACAACGATGTCCAGACGGCCATCCTTGAGGGAGTCGATCACGCGCTCACGCTGGTTCTGGGCGATGTCACCGTTCAGCGCAGCGGCTTTGTAGCCTTTGGCTTCCAGGGCACTGGCCAGGTCCAGGGTCGCTTGCTTGGTGCGCACGAACATGATCAGGGCGTCGAAATCTTCAACTTCCAGCAGGCTCAGAACAGCAGAGGTCTTCTGGTCAGCGTGAACCAGCAGGTGAGCCTGCTCGATCGCGGTGACGGTCTGGGTCTTGCTCTGGATCTTGACGTGTTTCGGGTCCTTCAGATGACGCTCGGCAATGGCCCGGATCGACTGCGGCAGAGTGGCCGAGAACAGTACGGTCTGGCGGGACTCAGGCATGGCCTTGAAGATGACTTCCAGGTCATCCATGAAGCCCAGCTTGAGCATTTCGTCGGCTTCGTCGAGAACCAGGTGGTTCACGGTGGCCAACACTTTTTCGTCGCGACGCAGGTGGTCGCACAGACGGCCCGGAGTGGCGACAACGATCTGTGCGCCATTACGGATTGCTTTCAGTTGTGGGCCCATCGGCGCACCGCCGTAGACGGCCACAACAGTCACGCCCGGCATTTGCTTGGCGTAGGTTTCGAAAGCGGTTGCAACTTGCAGCGCCAACTCACGGGTTGGGGCCAGGATCAGAGCTTGCGGCTCGCGCTTGGACGGATCAATGCGGTGCAGGATAGGCAGGGCAAAGGCAGCGGTTTTACCGGTACCGGTTTGCGCCTGACCAATCATATCGTGACCGGCAAGGATGATCGGGATCGACTGCTGCTGAATAGCCGAAGGCTCTTCATAGCCGGTAGCGACTACTGCAGCGACAATATTGGGATGAAGTTCAAGAGCGGCGAAGCCGCCGATTTCCTGGGTCATGGGTCTGCCTCTAAGTGCATCCGCAAAGACCCATGCTCCAAAGCTGCGCATGCCGTGTAAGACTCAAGAGTCACCCTGGCAGCTTTGTCGGCGGGGATTTGCGAAAACGATTGGATGAATGGATCGTCAAGGATAGTCCGCGCAGCGGACAAGCAGCCGAAGCTGACTTCGGGGAATTGCATTACCTAAACGTGGCCCGGCTAAAGGCCGGCGCGCACTATACCGGAATTACTCAAAAAAGGGAGTTTTTTTTATCGGAAAAATCCGCTGAACGCCCGATGGTCACGGGCTTTGCGCAGACTCGAAGGGCGCGCTATTTTGCTTGAGCCCGCCGTTGTTGGTCGCCACCGCTAAAACGATTCACCCTGGTGCTTGAAAGCCGTCTCGCCCATTCCCTCTTTCCCCCTTGAGGATCGCGCCCATGAATCAGCCCAGTGCCAGCCGTGTCAGCCGCGAACTGCGCGGTCATCTATTCCTGATCGGCCTGGACCGGGTCGCCAAGCGCAATGCCTTCGATCTGGAGCTGCTCAACCAACTGAGCCTGGCCTATGGCGAGTTCGAAGCCAGCAGCCAAGCGCGGATCGCCGTGGTGTTCGGCCACGGCGAACACTTTACCGCAGGGCTGGACCTGGCCAATGTCGGCGCTGCCCTGGCTCAGGGCTGGCAGGCACCGCCCGGCGGCTGCGACCCCTGGGGCGTGTTCGCCGGACCACGGGTAAGCAAGCCGGTGATAGTCGCCGTACAGGGTTACTGCCTGACCATCGGCATCGAGTTGATGCTGGCGGCGGACATCAACCTCTGCGCCAGCAATACGCGCTTTGCCCAGATGGAAGTGCAGCGCGGCATCTTTCCCTTCGGCGGCGCAACCCTGCGCCTGCATCAACTGGCCGGCTGGGGCAATGCCATGCGCTGGTTACTGACCGGTGACGAGTTCGATGCCCATGAAGCCCTGCGCCTGGGGCTGGTCCAGGAAGTGATGGCCAGTGAGGACCTGCTGCCCCGGGCCATTGAACTGGCCGAGCGGATTGCCCGACAGGCGCCGTTGGGGGTGCAGGCGACGCTGATGTCGGCGCGCCAGGCCAGGCTCGAAGGCGAGACGCTGGCCGCTCAGGGCTTGCCACCGCTGATACACAAACTGATGAACAGTGAGGACGCCAAGGAAGGCGTGCGGGCGATGATCGAGAAGCGACCGGGGGTGTTCAAGGGTTGCTGAACCAGGTGGCCGGCAGATCGTCCTCGCCGACAAACCGGCTCCTGCGCAAGTATCAGGTGGCGGGACGAATGGCCTTGATCAGCGACTGCAGGGAATAGCCCAGGCGCGGGGCCAGGGCTTCAGCCCGGGCGGTCAGGCTCGGCAGGTCCAGGTCCTGCTCCAGGTCGGATGGCACGATCAGAATCACATTGCCCTCCTTCACCGGCAGCTCCCAGTAGTGGCGGTGATAAAGGCCACGCAACAAGGCTGCGCCCAGAGGCTTGCCGTCATCGGTAGCCCACTGGTTGATCACCAGCCAACCTCCAGGATTGAGGCGCTTCTGGCAGTTTTCCAGGAAGCCCCAGGCCAGATGACCGACGCCCGGGCCGACATCGGTGTACAGGTCGACGAAGATCAGGTCAGCGGATTCGGCACTGTCCAGCAACTCCAGGGCGTCACCGACTCTTATATAAAGACGCGGATCATCGTCCAGGCCCAGGTACTCGATGGCCAGGCGTGGAACATCCGGGCGCAGTTCGATGGCTTCGACGTCTTCCAGGGGCAGGAACTTCAGGCAGGCCTGGGTCAGGGTCCCGGCGCCCAGGCCGAGAAACAGTGCGCTCTCCGGCGCCTCATGACACAGGGCACCGATCAGCATGGCCCGGGTGTAGTCGTACTCCAGCCAGCTGGGGTCGGCGGTGAACACGCAGCTTTGCTCGATGGCGTCGCCAAATTCGAGGAAGCGGTAGTCCGCCACTTCCAATACCCGAATCATGCCGAACTGGTCATGAACCTCGGCGAGCACACGCTCGACGCGCTCCTCAGTCATTTCATCTCCTAGTCGCGGGGCTCGCAATCGAGCCGGCGCGATAAACCAACCGCTCGGCAGCGAGCGGGAAAGGCGCGATTGTCGGCCAAGCGAGAGGAGCAGGTCACGCACTAATTTGCTGCTAACATGCCCCTCCCACCGTAACGCACTCGAGTCCGCGATGAGCCAACCCTGGAGCCCCGACAGCTGGCGCGCCTTGCCGATCCAGCAACAACCCCAGTACCCCGACGCTGCGCATCTGCTGCAGGTCGAGCAAACCCTGGCCAGTTATCCACCGCTGGTGTTTGCCGGTGAAGCCCGGGAGTTGCGCCGCCAGTTTGCCGAAGTGACCCAGGGCCGCGCCTTCCTGCTGCAGGGCGGCGACTGCGCCGAAAGCTTTGCCGAATTCTCCGCCGCGAAGATCCGCGACACCTTCAAGGTGCTGCTGCAGATGGCCATTGTCATGACTTTTGCCGCCGGCTGCCCGGTGGTCAAGGTCGGACGCATGGCCGGCCAGTTCGCCAAGCCGCGCTCGGCCAACGACGAAACCATCAATGGCGTGACCTTGCCGGCCTATCGCGGCGACATCGTCAACAGCATCGGCTTTGATGCAAAAAGCCGGATACCGGACCCGGACCGCCTGCTGCAGTCCTACCACCAGGCCACGGCCACCCTGAACCTGTTGCGGGCCTTCGCCCAGGGCGGCTTTGCCGACCTGCACCAGGTGCACAAGTGGAACCTGGACTTCATCGCCAACTCGGCTCTGGCCGAGAAATACAGCCAGCTCGCGGACCGCATCGATGAAACCCTGGCCTTCATGCGTGCCTGCGGCATGGACAGCTCGCCGCAACTGCGCGAGACCAGCTTCTTCACCGCCCATGAAGCGCTGCTGCTCAATTACGAAGAAGCCTTTGTCCGCCGCGACAGCCTGACCAACGACTATTACGATTGCTCGGCGCACATGCTGTGGATCGGCGACCGCACTCGCCAGCTCGACGGTGCCCACGTCGAGTTCCTGCGGGGCGTGAACAACCCGATCGGGGTCAAGGTCGGCCCGAGCATGAACACCGAGGAACTGATCCGCTTGATCGACATCCTCAACCCGGACAACGATCCCGGGCGCCTCAACCTGATCGTGCGCATGGGCGCCCACAAGGTCGGCGACCATCTGCCGCAACTGATCCGTGCGGTAGAAAGCGAAGGCAAGCAGGTGCTCTGGAGTTCGGACCCGATGCACGGCAACACCATCAAGGCCAGCAGCGGCTACAAGACCCGGGATTTCGCGCAGATCCTCACCGAGGTCAAGGAGTTCTTCCAGGTGCACCAGGCCGAAGGCAGCTATGCCGGCGGCATCCATATCGAGATGACCGGTCAGAACGTCACCGAGTGCATCGGCGGCGCACGGCCTATTACCGAAGACGGCCTATCGGATCGCTATCACACCCATTGCGATCCACGGATGAACGCCGACCAGTCGCTGGAACTGGCCTTCCTGATTGCCGAGACCTTGAAGCAGGTCAAACGCTAAAAGCGCTGTCGCGGACAAACCCGCTCCTGCAAGGCCACTGTAGGAACGGGCTTGCCCGCGAAGCGCTTCACTCCAGCACCTCACGCAGATGTCGCGCAGCATCACGCTGGCAATTGAGCTGAATCTGCTCCAACCCCAGCCAATCGGCCATCTTGCGCAATTGCACGGCCAATGCCCGGATGCCCTCTTCGTCCAGACCGGGCTGCTCTTCATGCACCCCATGCACCGCCAAACGCCCCTGAGCTCGCTCCGCCCGCAAATCGACCCGAGCGACGATCCGCTCGTTGTGCAAGAACGGCAGCACGTAATAGCCATAGACCCGCTTGTGCCGGGGCGTATAGATCTCCAGCCGATAGCGGAAATCGAACAGTCGCTCAGTGCGGCTGCGCTCCCAGATCAGTGAATCGAACGGTGACAACAGCGCACTGGCCTCGACCTTGCGCGGCACCTTGACCTGCGGCAGGCAATAGGCCGGCTGACGCCAACCCTGAACCTCGCAGGCCAGCAACTCACCGGACTCCACCAGTTCGGCGAGTCGTGCACGGCTGTCGCCTGGATCGAGACGAAAATAATCCCGAAGGTCCTTTTCCGTGGCCACACCCAGAGCGGTTGCGCCATGCAGCATCAGGCGACGCTGGGCCTGAGCCTCATCCAGCAGCGGTTGCCGAAGGATCTGCGGCGCGATCACCCGCTCCGGCAAATCGTACAGGCGCTCGAAGCCGCGACGCCCCGCCACCGTTACCTCACCGGCCGCGAACAGCCATTCCAACGCATGCTTTTCATCGCTCCAATCCCACCAGGGCCCGGCACGCTCCTCACGGGTGGACAGGCTGCCGGCGCCTAGCGCGCCCTGCTCTTGGACCGCGGCCATTACCCGACGGACAGTGGCCTGGCGCTCCTGACCAAAGCGCGTCAACTGGGAGTAGATACCCTGCCCTTGTTTTGCCCGCTGCATCCGCCAGCGCATCAGCGGGTACATGGACATGGGTAGCAACGACGCCTCATGCCCCCAGTATTCAAACAACGTGCGTTGCCGGCCCTGACTCCAGGCGGCCTGATCGAGCAACGCCTGTGGATAACTGCCCAGGCGGGAAAACAGCGGCAGGTAATGGGCCCGTACCAAGGCGTTGACCGAATCGATCTGCAACAGGCCCAGGCGCTCTATCTGCTGATTGAGGCGTGCGGCCTTGATCGTTGCCGACGGCTGGCGCCCGCCGAAACCCTGGGCGGCCAGCGCCAGTCGGCGAGCCTGTTTGAGAGAGAAAGAGCATTGTGCAGGCATGGGAGTTCTCCTTGTCTGCCCGCACGCTAGCGCACCGGGAAGCGGCTTGTGTAGCACCCTTGCCGCTATTTATGCATCGGGTCGTCCCAGAACGGGCGGACCCGCTCATGCTCGACATCGGCCCGCGTCAGGCCCAGGTCCTTCAACGCCTCATCGCTCAGCCCGGCGAGCATCCGGCGCTCACGCCCAAGCTCATACCAGCGCATGACCCTGCGCCATAAGCCGCTCAATGACAGCGCCTGAAATGACAGCTTGTGGACCAGCACATAACCCTTTTGACCTTTCATCATCTTGCCCTCCAGTGGGGATGACGCCAGTCTCTGCTTAGGATTAAGATCAATCCAACGAATGTTTCTTATGTCATTCATCTCAGGATTTGATGGAATGTCCCAGTTCCCCAGCATCGACACCGAAGTCCTGCGCACCTTTGTCGCCATCGCCGATGAAGGCGGTTTTACCCGGGCCGGCGAACGGGTCAATCGCACCCAGTCGGCGGTGAGCATGCAGATGAAACGCCTGGAAGAAGATGTGCTGCAACGCCAGTTGTTCCAGCGCGACGGGCGCCAGGTCAAGCTCACCGCCGAAGGCCAGGTGCTGCTGGGCTACGCCCGACGCATCCTGAAACTGCACAGCGAGGTGTTCAACACCCTGCGCGAGCCGCACATGGTGGGCCTGGTTCGCATCGGCACTCCGGATGATTATGTGATGCGCTTTCTACCGGGAATCCTGTCGCGCTTTGCCCAAAGCTACCCGCTGATCCAGATCGAGGTGCATTGCGAATCCAGCAAACAGTTGCTGCAACGCCAGGACCTGGACCTGTCCATCGTCACCCGCGAGCCGGGCAGCGAGATCGGCCAACTGCTGCGCAAGGAGCGCTTCGTCTGGGCCGTGGCCCAGGGCTTCAATCCCCACGAGCAATCGCCATTGCCCCTGGCGATGTTCAACAGCGACTGCTTTTGCAGACTCTGGGCCTGCAACGCCCTGGACGCCGCCGGACTCGACTACCGGATTGCCTACAACAGCTCGAGCCTGGCGGCGTTGATGGCCGTGGTCAGTGCCGGGCTGGCAATCACCGCGCAACTGGAAAGCCTGATCACACCGGACATGCGCATTCTCGGCGAGGCACAGGGCCTGCCCCAATTGCCGGAGGCGAGCATCATGCTGCTGCGCAACCTCAATACGCCCTCCCCCATCACCGAATGCCTGGCGGAGCACATTGTCGAAGGCTTCAAACTTTGAAGGCCAGCATCACCGCGCACACCACCAGGAAACCGCAGAACAGCGCCCGCAGCAGGCGCTCGGGCAAAGCATGAGCCACCTTCACTCCCCAACTGATGCTCAACAGGCCGCCGACCGCCAACGGCAGACCAATCATCCAGTCCACTTGGTGATGGACGCCGTAGGTCACCAGAGTCACCCCGGTGCTCGGCAACGCCAGAGCCAGGGACAGCCCTTGTGCCACCACCTGGGAGGTGCCAAAGACGCTGGTCAATACTGGCGTGGCCACTACCGCTCCGCCTACGCCGAACAACCCGCCCATGGCCCCGGAGGCAGCGCCCAGAACCCCCAGCCAAGGCCAGGAATAACGCATCCGCGTGCTGGCCGGCGCGCTGCTCATGAACATGCGCAGCAGGTTGTAGGCCGACAGCACCAGGAGAAAGACGACAAAGCCGATACGCATCTTCTGCGCGTCGATGCCCACCGCCCAGATCGAGCCGAGCCAGGCGAAACAAAAGCCCATCAGCGCCAGTGGCAGGGCATGGCGCAGTTCGATGCGGTTGCGCTGGTGATAACGCCACAGCGCCAGCATCACATTGGGCACCACCATCACCAGCGCGGTGCCCTGAGCAATCTGCTGATCCAGGCCGAACAACACCCCCAGCACGGGAATCGCGATCAAGCCGCCGCCGATACCGAACAAACCACCCACAGTGCCCAGGGCCGCGCCCAACAGCAGATACATCACTAACTCGATCACAGCCGCTCTCCTCACCTGAGAGCTGCATGCTACGCAGTCGGCCCTGGCACGGAAACGCACAGCAACGCACAATGGCTGTGCCGTTTTCGCATAAGCGCTCTGACCATGAATCCCAACACTCTCACCGAACAACTGGGGCTGTTTCTCGATGTGCTGGAAGCCGGCAGTTTTTCCGCCGCGGCTCGCCGCCATCCACTGACGCCCTCCGCCGTGGCCCGGCGTATCGACAGCCTGGAAAGTGCCGTGGGCACCACGTTGTTCATGCGCACCACCCATGCCGTGGTTGCCACAGCCGCTGGCCTGGCCTTCGCCGAACGGGCCCGGCGCATTGTCGCTGAACTGCAACTGGCCCGGGCCGAGGCGGTGTCCCTGAGCCATGCGCCGGAAGGCCTGATCCGCATCGATGCCCCGGCCGCCTTCGGCCGCCGTCATCTGGCACCGGCGATCGCCGACTTCCTGGTGCTCTATCCCGGCCTGGATGTACAACTGCACCTGATCGACAGCTTCGTCGACATGCAGGGCTCGCACCTGGGCAAAGTGGACCTGGTACTGCGGGCCGGGCAACAGGTGGATACCCGGATGGTGGCCACCTCCCTGGCCAGCATCGTACGCATTGCCTGCGCCAGTCCGTCCTACCTGAAGAGCCGTGGCACCCCGACTCAACCCGCTGAGCTCAGCCAGCACGACGGCCTCGACTGGGATGGCCTGGCACCCTTGTTCGCCTGGCGCTTTGAACGGGACGGACAGCTGCACAGTCATCGCCCACAACGCATCCGCCTCAGCGCCAACAATGCCGAAGCCCTGCTTTCGGGAGCCTTGGCCGGGCTGGGAATTGCTCACTTGCCCACCTGGCTGGTGAGTGAGTACCTGTTGCGCGGAGAACTGGTGCCGTTGTTCTGTGATAACGGTCTACCCAAGCCGGAAACCGCCGGTATCTATGCCTTGCGTATGGAGCAGCATCCCAATGCCCGTAGCCGCCTGCTGCTGGAGTACCTGAAAAGTCGCTTCAGTCCGGTTCCGCCATGGGACCTGGCACTGCAGAGTGCAATGAACTGACGTCGAAGAAAATTATCTGGTGCATTAAAGACTCGCCCGCTAGATTCAGGACCATTAACGACCAAGGCCCCCGACATGACCACCGACCGCTCTACCCCGGATACCTGCGAACAGCTGCTGCTGGACAACCAAGTGTGTTTCGCCCTGCACTCCACATCGCTGCTACTGACCAAGGTCTATAAACCGTTGCTGCAGCAACTGGGGCTGACCTATCCGCAGTACCTGGCAATGCTGGTGCTCTGGGAGCGGGATGGCCTGACCGTCGGCGAAATCAGCCAGCGCCTGCTGACCGACCCCGGCTCGCTGACTCCCTTGCTCAAGCGCCTGGAAGCCGAGGGCCTGCTGAGCCGCACTCGCAGCCGGGAAGATGAGCGAGTGGTCATTGTCGAGCTGACGGAACAGGGCCGAGCGATGCGCGAACAAGCCCGGAACATCCCACAGTGCATCCTCGGCGCCAGCGGTCGGACAGTGGAGCAGTTGCGGCAGCTGCAAGAAGATTTACAGATGCTGCGGGGGCATTTGCAGGACAGTCTCTAAGGCTTCGCCGACAAGCCAGCGCCTATGGCTGGGGCTGGTTTTGAGAAAAAAATATATTTATAAAAAACAATGAGTTGAGCCAGAAACAGGGCTTCAGGCAAGAGTTTGCATAAAATATATCTTGCGCACTAAATATTTGAGCGATACATTTATTTCGCACTTACTTAGCGCGCAAATAATTAGCGCAAAAACAACCCAGCACGAGGTTTTCACCATGCAAACTCTCTACACCGCAGTTGCAACCGCCACCGGTGGCCGTGATGGCCGCGCTGTTTCCAGTGACAACATCCTCGACGTCAAACTGGCCACCCCCAAGGAACTCGGCGGGGCCGGTGGACAGGCGACCAACCCGGAACAGCTGTTCGCTGCCGGCTATTCGGCCTGCTTTATCGGTGCCCTGAAGTTCGTTGCCAGCCAGAGCAAGCGCAAGATCCCGGACAACGCCTCGATCACCGCCCATGTCGGTATCGGTCAGATCCCTGGCGGCTTTGGCTTGGATATCGATCTGCATGTCAGCCTTCCGGGCGTGGCTCAGGAAGAGGCGCAAAGCCTGGTGGATGCCGCACATCAGGTCTGCCCCTACTCCAACGCCACCCGCGGCAATGTTGATGTACGCCTGCACGTGAACGTCTGAAACGGTAAACGCCAGGCATAAAAAAGCCCGACTCAAGGTCGGGCTTTTTCATCGACAAGATCGAACCAGGATTAAACCTTGGCGCGGCCCTTGTAGGAACCGCCTTCGCGGGTATCGATCTCGATCATGTCGCCGATTTCGATGAAGTCCGCAACGCTCAGCTCGGTACCGTTTTTCAGTTTGGCAGGCTTCATCACCTTGCCCGAAGTGTCGCCGCGAGCGGAACCTTCGGTGTAGTCAACCTGACGCACGATGGTGGTCGGCAGGTCAACGGAAACCAGACGGTCTTCGAAGAACACGGCTTCGCAAACGTCGGTCATGCCTTCTTCGATGAACGGCAGAACGGCCTCGATGTCTTCGGCGTTCAGCTCGTACATGGTGTAGTCGGTGGTGTCCATGAAGGTGTAGGTGTCACCGCTGATGAACGACAGGGTCGCTTCTTTGCGATCCAGGATCACGTCGTCCAGTTTGTCGTCCGCACCGTAAACGGTTTCGGTCTTGTAACCGGTCAGCAGGTTCTTCAGCTTGGTCTTCATGATCGCGCTGTTACGACCGGACTTGGTGAATTCAGCTTTCTGAACCAGCCAAGGATCGTTGTCGATACGGATCACGGTACCGGGTTTGAGTTCTTTACCAGTTTTCATTGCGAATATCCGAATTTGGATGGGATTTACAAAAATCTAGGCCGCGTATCATATCCAATTTAGGTAAAACTGCACCAGCGCCGCAGCAAGATCGGCTTGCAAGCCTTGTTCCAGACACCATTGTTCGGCGTGCGCGGCGACTTCGGGCCAGTGTTGCAGCAGGTTTTTCCAGGCTTCGGTCATCGCTGCCTCGGTATTCCAGGCCTGCCACAGGGCCCGCACCGCCGCTTGGGCGTCAGGTGAAAGAGTCCGGGTGTACAAGGCGAGAAAGGCCTCGAGCTTGTCCAGGTGAATGTCTTCGTCCTGGCGGTAGATATGCCAGAGCATCGGCCGCCCGGCCCATTGCGCCCGAACAAAGGAGTCCTCTCCACGCACCGCGTTGAAATCGCAGCACCACAACAGACGGTCGTAATCTTCCTGGCGAACAAAAGGCAGGACCTGGACCGTCAGGGACTGCCGGATCTGCAGGCTGCCCACACTCAACGACGCGTCTCCCAGCCAGCGCTGCACATCTCCCAGGATGCGCCCTTCGGGCACCAGCAAATGGGTCTGTTGCGTATCGAGGGCCAAGGCATCCAGCCAACCACCAAGACTGGCGTTCTCATAGGCAAACAGTGATATCAAGCGGCTATCGGCGGCGGGAGTGACTCCCAGTCCTTGAAGAAAATCCAGCTGGACCTGGCGATCGGCCTGAAATTGCCGGCGGCGCTCGAGCAATCCGGCTTCGCGCAGCAAGCCGCCCGTGCCAGCCTGGAATCCGGGGAAGAAAAAGTACTTCTGTACACCACGAAACTTCACTGATGGCAGGCCGTGGCAGCCGCTGACCCAGTCCTCCGCGCTCAGGTAATCCAGATTCAGCCACAAGGGTGCACGCTGGCGCTCGGCCATCGCCTCCATATAGGCATGGGGCAACTGACAGGCAAACGCAGCGATCACCACATCGGCTGCAACTTCATCCTGCCACTGGGCCGGCCAGTGGCGCACCTCGACCCCATCCTGATACTGGCTGTGTCGCTGGAAATCGATCTCTGGACAGATCTTTTCAAAGGCCCGCAGATCATCGACCCACAAACGCACCGTGCATTGATGCTCGGCCACCAATTGTCGGGCCAGGCGCCAGGTCACACCGATGTCGCCGTAGTTGTCGACCACGCTGCAAAAAATATCCCAGGAGGCTTTCATTCCAGTCCCCGATTGGCAAAGGCGCCGATTGTCCGCATAAATGCTCCTGCGCAGAAGAGCCAACCTCGATTAATCTTCATGCGACAATCAGCCCTCGCCCACTATCGCCCGCCAGGAGGCAACCATGTCTTATCGCCCGCCCGCTCGTCGCTCCTTGCGCATCAGCTTCAATGCCCTGGCGCTCAGCGGCAGCATTGCCCTGGGCCTGTGGCTGGGTTTTCTGGCGATTGCCCTGACCTGCTGGCTAGCCTCGCACTTTCTCTTCAGCCAGCAACTGGCTCCTGTAGCGCAAGCCGTGCAGCAATTGGCGAAGCCGCCGGTGGTTGCGCCTGAGCCGCCCAATCGGCTGTTCGAGCAGTATCAGGAAAACCTGCGCAAGAACGAAGAGTTGCAATCCCTGGATAACGCTCGTAGCAACCCGCGCAACCTGTCCAATCCCAAATGCCAGTTCTGGTTGCAACAGGACCAGACAGCGCCCAGCGAAAAGAGTCGCGCCAACGTTCTGCAGTTCTGTAATTGATCATGAATAAACAGTCTGTCTGCCAACTGATTCTGCAACAGCTCCGAGAGGATCTGGAAGTCGCGGTGCGCGCTGCGCAAACCGCCTACGAAACCGCCACTCACGAAGAGAATATCGCCGAGAACAAGTACGACACCCTGGGGCTGGAAGCCTCCTACCTGGCGGCCGGCCAGGCTCGGCGGGTCGAGGAAATCCGTCAGGCATTGAGTCTCTGGCAGAATCTGAGTTTGCGATCCTACGACCCACAGGCCGGAATCCAGGTCGGTGCGTTGCTGGGGCTGGAGGATGAAAACGGCCACGAACAATGGCTGTTTCTTGGTCCCGACGGGGCAGGCTTGAAGGTTTATGTGGTGGGGCAACTGGTGACCGTCATCACCCCGCGGTCACCGCTGGGCAAGAGCCTGATGGGCAAGTTCGAGGACGACGAGGTGGAGATCGTAGTGGCGGGGACCCGGCAACAGTTCACTGTCACCGAGGTCCGCTAGCTGTAATCAGTGAACCGGCAGTTCAACGCCGTCGAACAGTTCTTCCAGTTCCTGCTTGTTATGGCATTGAATCGCCTTGGCCATGACTTCGCGCGTCAGGTGCGGGGCGAACTTCTCGATGAAGTCGCACATGAAACCGCGCAGGAATGTACCGCGACGGAAACCGATCTTGGTGATGCTCGACTCGAACAGCTCGCTGGCGTCCAGTACCACCAGGTCATTGTCGAGCTTGGTGTCGACCGCCATCTTGGCGACGATACCCACTCCCAACCCCAGACGCACATAGGTCTTGATCACGTCGGCGTCAGCCGCAGTGAAAACCACCTTTGGCGTCAGGCCACGATGGCTGAAGGCTTCATCGAGCTTGGAGCGGCCAGTGAAACCAAACACGTAGGTAACGATGGGGTATTCGGCCAGGGTTTCCAGGGTCAGCTTCGGCAGCTTGGTCAGCGGGTGGCCCTGAGGCACAACCACGCAACGGTTCCAGCGATAGCACGGCATCATCACCAGATCACCGAACAGCTCCAGCGCCTCGGTGGCGATGGCGAAATCCACAGTGCCGTCAGCGGCCATCTCAGCGATCTGCATCGGCGAGCCCTGGTGCATGTGCAGGGCCACATCGGGGTACTGCTTGATGAAGCTACTGATCACCGGCGGCAGGGCGTAACGTGCCTGGGTATGGGTGGTGGCGATGGACAGGGTGCCCTTCTTCTCGTTGGAGAACTCCTGGGCGATCTGCTTGATGCTCTCGACTTTGCGCAGGATCTCGCCAGCGGTAGTGATGATTCGCTCACCGGCCGGGGTCACACGGGTCAGATGCTTGCCGCTGCGAGCGAAGACCTCGACCCCAAGCTCGTCTTCGAGCAGACGGATCTGCTTGCTGATACCCGGTTGTGAGGTGTAGAGGCTTTGGGCGGTAGCGGAGACGTTGAGGTCGTGGTGCGCCACTTCCCAGATGTAGCGCAATTGTTGAAGCTTCATATCAATCCCTCAAAGCAGGTAGACGCCACGGGTATCAGCGACGGTATATAACTATATTAATGGTCAGGAGAATAAATCTAGAACTTTTATTCAGAATTTTCCATTCCGCTCTCAGACATCCCCCTGACGCCGACGCTGTACCAGAGGCACCAGATAAACCGGCACTTTGGCCAGCTGTAAAACCCGTGCGGCCGTACGCCCCAAAGGGGTTTGCGCACCGCCCCCGTGGCTGTGACTTCCTACGATCAGCAAATCCACCGAGAGTTTCGCCGCCTGATCCAGAATCACCTGGGATGGGTCCCCTTGAAGCACCCGCACCGACTGGATCAAGGTCAGGTCCTGCATGCCCTCCCCCAACTCCTCGCGAAAACTGTCCAGCACCCGCTGCTCGATATTGGCCATTACCGTGCTCAAGCCCTGGCGGTGAAACTCGTTCAAGGATTGCTCATCCAGATAGCTCTGCAACACCGATTCGGCAAATAGCCCCATGGGTTCCACTGCGTGCACTACATGTAAGTCGGCATTGAACGTTCGAGCCAGCTCCAAGGCATGCTGCATGACAAAGGGCGCATACAGACCGAGGTCGGTGGCATACAGCATCGAACGAATCATATGACCTCCTCAACTGCCAAGATGGCGGAGATTGATTCAGCTTAGCAGTGCCTGGAACTGTGGGAGGTTCGACGCCAAGCCTGGGATTTTAGGGCTCAATCCCTGGCTTCGTTGCTGATGCCGTGGGGCACGTGACCGGTGGCAACCACCTCGCGGGCCAACTCGCAGTGACCGGCCTGATCATCAAAAAAAACATCGGCGGCGAAGGCTTCAAGAAAGGCGGCTTTCTCCAGGCCGCCCAGAAACAAGGACTCGTCCAGACGAATGTCCCACTCGCGCAAGGTGCGGATCACCCGCTCATGGGCCGGCGCCGAACGGGCCGTGACCAAGGCCGTGCGAATCGGGCAGGCATCATTGGGAAACTCGCCCTGAAGCAGATTGAGTGCCGCCAGAAAGCCCTTGAACGGTCCGCCCGGCAATGGCTCCCGGGCCGACTGCTGCTCACTGGCCTGAAAGGCCTCCAGGCCACCGGTTTGATAGACCCGTTCCGAGTCATCGGAAAACAGCACGGCGTCCCCGTCGAAGGCGATGCGCAACTCGCCATTGGCGGCACGCCGGGCGCCGCCTGAGAGGATGGTCGCGGCAGCAAACCCAGCCTCCAGAGCACTGCGCACATCGTCGGCATGGGTAGAGAGAAACAGATCGCTGCCAAAGGCCGCCAGATAGGGATAGGGACTGCGACCGCCGACGAAGGCCGCACGGGAAATACCCAGGCCGTAATGCTGGATCGAGTTGAACACCCGCAGGCCGGTGTCGGCACTGTTGCGTGAAACCAGCACCACCTCGACCCGCGCACGCCCCAGACTGGCATTGAGACTGAGCAGTTTCTTCACCAATGGGAAGGCATCGCCCGGTTCGAGGATCTCCTCTTCGTGTTCGATCTGGTACTGCCTATAAGCCTCGACCCCCTGGGCCAGATAGACCTTATGGCTGTCGCTCAGATCGAACAGCGCCCGCGACGAAATCGCCACCACCAGCTTGCCATCCAGGCCATTTGCCATATTCCGTCCCCTTCAGGTAATCAGCTCAAGCGTGATGCCGGTCGATGAAACTCAAGGCCTGGTAAAGCGCCTGGATTTTCGGCAGCTCACAGCCAGCGGCCCTGGCTGCCGCCAAAGGTGCGGCATAGATGGCTGCCAACTCCAGAGGACGCTGATGCAGGAAATCATGGTACATGCTCGGCCAGTAGTCGGGCATGTGCTCGGTGGACTTGAACAGTTGCTGTGCGTAGGCATCTGGAATGACATGACCACAAGCCGCGGCCCCCAGAAGCACCTCCTGCATGAGGTTCTGAATCAACTCGCGGCTGTCCGGATCGGCCATCAACGGCGTGGTGCTGGCCTTGAGCAGCACCGACAGACCGTTGTAAGGCACATTCCACACCAGCTTCTGCCAACGCGCCTGCTGCAGGTTGCCCATGACCTTGGAATCAAGCCCGGCCTCACGAAACAACGCCGCCCCTTCTTCGACAATAGCCTGGCTCAACACCGGATCAGCGCTTGCTGGACCGCTGTGGTAACCCAGATTGACTGCACCAAGAGCCTGGTGCTCGATCTGGCCGGGACCCGCACGATGGACACAGATAAAGCACAAGCCACCCAGTAGGTGCAGCGACTCAGGAAGCACGGCGCGCAGGCCATCTTCAACGTCCAGGCCGTTCTGCAGCAACAGAACCTTGGCATCAGGCGCCGCCGCCTGAATGATCGCCGGCGCCAACTGGAGGTTGCTGGTGGTCTTGGCTCCCACCAGCAGCCAGTCACAAAGCGGCATCTCCTCAGCGCTGGCGTATGCCTGCACCGGTTTCAGGCTCAACGCCCCGTACTGAGCGCTGTTGACCTGCAGCCCCTGCTCCACCACCGTCGAAAACTCGCTACGCAATAGAAAGTGCACGTCGAAACCGGCGCGTGCCAGCATCACCCCGTAAAAACCTCCGATCGCTCCGGTCCCGATAATGCCCACACGCGGTTTACGACCTGCATTCATCAAGGCAACTCCTCTGGAATTCGATTGAGCGCCTGACGCAAGCCCTCAGTGAGCTCCTTGTACGTCAGCCGCGACTGCAACGCCCCATAAAACTCACCGTCGCTCACCACAAACAGGGCCGGCAGGTGAAACACCTGATAGCGCTCCACGGCGCCTCCGTTGTCAGCGGCGTCGACCCAGCACAAGCGCTCGACCGGCAAGCCCAGCCCCGGCAATTGCGCCCGCGCCCAACGGCAACTGGAACAGCCAACGCTGGTGAAAACCACCAGGGAAACCCCATCCAGACCCAGCAATTGCTGGTCGATATCGAAGTCTGTCAGTTCCAATTCGACCACTATACTGGGGGAAACAATGTCAAATGGACGACACTCGGAGTCTGCGGTCATGGGACGTTTTTTGCCTCATCCTGATGATGTTCCGGTTGAACTGACCCTGCGTAAATACGCCTGCATTTCGCGTCAGCGGTTGCACACTATCAGCCTCGGTGGCATGGCGTGCAATTACCACCGCGCCTGGCGCCACGGCACCGCACTAGAGGTGTATATGCCGACGCTGGGGGAAAATGCGCGCTACAACGGCTATGTCGCCTGGTGCCTGAAACGCAAGCGCGGCTACCTGGTGGGCATCGCTTTCGTCGATGAACAAACGCTGTTCGGCGCCCGCATGGGCGAACAGGTGTGCCAGATCGCTCGATACTGCCGCCTGCATGAACCTCAGAGCGAACAACAATGCATCGAGGCCCTGGCCCTGAATTGGGTCGAGCAGCACGCAGAGGACTATTCCGAGGACCGCGTACACCAGGCTTTTGTGCAGCCTTAGCCCAATAAAACCGCCGTCTGCCCATTGTAGAGTCACCGGGTAACGCGCTAAGGTTCCGCTCCCCGACGCGCTCAAATCCGCTGTGCTCCGCCGCGCGGGGATCGCTGGCGGCCGGCACCCGTGACCTGACGAGTAACACGATGGCTGATTTACCGATCAACGACCTTAACGTCGCCTCCAACGAGACCCTGATCACCCCTGATCAACTCAAGCGAGACATCCCCCTTAGCGACACCGCCTTGCGCACCGTGACCAAGGGTCGCGAAGTGATCCGCAACATCCTCGATGGCACTGATCACCGTCTGTTTATCGTCATTGGGCCCTGCTCGATCCACGACATCAAGGCAGCGCACGAGTACGCTGAACGTCTCAAGGCACTGGCGGCGGAAGTCTCTGACACTCTCTATCTGGTAATGCGGGTGTACTTCGAGAAACCCCGTACTACCGTTGGCTGGAAAGGCCTGATCAACGACCCTTACCTGGATGACTCGTTCAAGATTCAGGACGGTTTGCATATCGGGCGGCAGTTGTTGCTGGACCTGGCTGAAATGGGCCTGCCTACCGCCACTGAAGCCCTTGACCCGATCTCCCCGCAATATCTGCAGGACCTGATCAGTTGGTCGGCCATCGGTGCACGCACCACCGAATCCCAGACCCATCGGGAAATGGCTTCCGGCCTGTCGTCGGCCGTGGGCTTCAAGAATGGCACCGACGGTGGCCTAACCGTGGCGATCAATGCGCTGCAATCGGTATCCAGCCCGCATCGTTTCCTGGGGATCAACCCACAAGGTGGCGTATCGATCGTAACCACCAAAGGCAACGCCTACGGCCACGTGGTGCTGCGTGGCGGCAACGGTAAGCCGAACTACGACTCGGTGAGCGTCGCTGTCTGCGAACAAGCCCTGAGCAAGGCCAAGATCAAGCCGAACATCATGATCGACTGCAGCCATGCCAACTCCAACAAGGACCCGGCGCTGCAACCTCTAGTCATGGAAAACGTTGCCAACCAAATCCTGGAAGGCAACCAGTCGATCATCGGTCTGATGGTGGAAAGTCACCTGAACTGGGGTTGCCAGGCGATTCCGAAGGACCTGTCAGACCTGCAGTACGGCGTATCGATTACCGACGCCTGCATCGACTGGGAAAGCACCGAGAAAACCCTGCGCAGCATGCACGCCAAGCTCAAGGACGTATTGCCGAAACGCGATCGCAGCTGATTCCTTTTCGTCAGACACAAAAACGCCGGGCCAAGCCCGGCGTTTTTTATGGTCGCCCCGATCAGAGCTTTGCTGCGTGACGCTGATGGCGTTCCATGTAGCGTTCTACATAAGAACAGGATGGAATCACTGTGTAACCCATACGCTCGGCGTACTCCAGCGCCTGCTCGGTCAACGCCGCGGCAATGCCGCGCCCACGTAATGCGTTGGGCACGAAGGTGCGGTAGATATCCAGAGTCTGCTTACCCAGGTCCATATAGGTCAGGTAGGCACGATGACCGTCCACATTGGTCTCGAACTGATGACCAGCCTGGTCATGGTGGATGGACAACGCCTCGCTCATCACTACTCCTTGCGGGTCTGGAATGCTGACCCATACCTTACCGATGTTTTTCCGGCGAAGGAACAACTTACGCCACCTCGTGCCTGTCGGACACCACCGTAGAAGGCATCCCCCTTACATCGCGAGCACGTTACAAAATAGTAGGCGCCCTGGGCATAAATGCTCAAGCCACACTCGTCACAGATCAACGTAAAACGCCCTCAGCAAGCCTTGCAGAAAGCACCGTCAGGCCCAGTGTAAAAATGCGTTGAGGCTATACATCGCCGGATGCTGAAACTTAAGACGAGCACCGTTTCTTAAAGTCACCGGCAAGATGGATAAAGATAGGCCAAGGCTGGGCAGATTCTGAAGAAAAGTGCCATCGACAGAATATAGGCTACTTTAGCCTAGACTCTGAAACAGCGCCTGGAGAATGCTGGCAAACAACCAGCACCCTCTGACAGAGCCTTGCCGCTGAATGTTTTTTATACAATCGCTTAAAAAGTTGCTCGAAAAAGAATCACCGCCTAGAATTTTTTTTGCTTCTTGCGCTACGTCAGTTTACTTACTACAAGTAATGGGTAGTATGTACGCCGGCTATTTCCTCACTCTGAGGTGATAGCTACTAATAGAAAGTCCTTGAAGGGGAACACGATGAACAACGTTCTGAAATTCTCTGCTCTGGCTCTGGCCGCAGTTCTGGCTACCGGTTGCAGCAGCGTATCCAAAGAAACCGAAGCTCGTCTGACTGCTACTGAAGATGCAGCAGCTCGTGCTCAGGCTCGTGCAGACGAAGCCTATCGTAAAGCTGATGAAGCTCTGGCTGCTGCTCAAAAAGCACAACAGACTGCTGACGAAGCTAACGAGCGCGCTCTGCGTATGCTGGAAAAAGCTAGCCGCAAGTAATAGTCCCTCGGGATTGTTATCAAGCCGATCCATTTTTTGGATCGGCTTTTTTATTGCCTGGGATTTTCCACTGACAATAAAAAACCCGTCGACACCGGCAGGTCTCGACGGGTTGTTGTTCTAACCCTTACTGCTGCAGATCGAACGGAGCACTGGACAACGATGTTGCAGGCGCAGTGGTCGGTATTGCGATCTCCACTGGCAAGCCATCTTCGGCCGCCACTACATCCCTGACCACATCCCAGTTCATGCGCAGGTTGTTGGCCAGATCTTCGCGCTTGAGCAAAGCATTGATCACCGCAGTGTGCTTGTCGACCACTGAAGGATTACCCTTGTCATCCAAAGGTGTATGCGCCTCCAGATAGACTTTGCCACCGCTGATACCGAACTTGTACGGATCGTTGATGATACGCACGGAAGTTCCTACCGGAACCATCCCGGCCATTTCCAGCACGTTGTTGTTGAGCATACGGAAACAGCCATGGCTGGTGCGCATACCGATGCCGAACTTTTTGTTCGAACCGTGGATCAGGTAACCAGGCGTGCCCAAGGTGAACTTGAACGGCCCCAGCGGGTTATTCGGTCCTGCCGGTACCACGCTCGGCAGCGGATCACCATCGGCAGCATGTTCGGCCCGGATCGACGCTGGTGGAGTCCAGGTTGGATTCGGGGTTTTCGCAGTAATGCTGGTATGAGCGATCGGCGACCCCCAACCCTCGCGCCCAATGCCCAACGGGAAGGTGTAAACCACATTCCGCCCCTTGGGGAAGTAGTAAAGACGATACTCCGCCAGGTTAATCACGATGCCCTCACGGGGCCCGGGAGGCAGGATGAAACGGGTGGGCAAGATGACCTCGGTCCCCGCCCCCGGCAACCAGGGGTCGACTCCCGGATTGGCCGCCACCATCTCCAGATACCCCAGGTCATGAGCAGTGCCCAGGTCGGCGAAGGTGTCTTCGTACTTGGCCTTGATCACCTGCACCTGACCGACAATATCTTCACCGGGCGGCGGTAGAGGCAATTCCAATGCTGCAACGGGACCGGCCACACACAATGCGGCAAGTGTCAGGCAGCGGGTGACGACGGGGAGACGCGGCAACATCCGGATAATCCTTCGCATGAAAAACGAGTGATAGAAACGCGATTGTACACCCCGCCCCCTGGCTGCGGGAGCCAAGCGGGAGACACAAGCGCAGGCACATGAAATCCCTGTCGAAACGGTCCGCTATCGACCGCCTACAGCTCGAAGCGCAACTCCGGCCAGATCGGCGGAGTGCCGCGCTTTTGCGACTCCAGGATTGCCCGGCACAAAGGGCAGAGTCGTTGATCCTGGAAAATCGTCCGATCCACACTCGACCAGCGCGGCTGCGCGGGCAACAAAGTGCCACACAAGGTCCGATCGGCAGAACCACCCAACTCCAGCTGACGCGTCACCAGATGCACTCGAACTTCCTGGCAGGCGAACAGGTCAAGCTGTTCATCAGGCTCGATCAGTTGATAGGCAAACAGGGACCAGGCGGGACGCGGCATCGGGGGCTCCAAATCGGGGGCGCCACATTAGCCGAAACACTGCCACTAGAAAAGCGTCAAAGCAGCGGTTTTAGCGTCGGCCAGACATTTTCCAGCAACTTGTCCTGAGCCGCTGCTGCAGGGTGCAGACCGTCTGCCTGCATCAGTTCGGGATGACCACCGACCCCATCAAGAAAAAACGGTACCAGCGCCACCTTTTTGTCACTGGCCAACTGGCCATAAACCTGAGCGAACGCCTGGGTGTAGCGCACACCATAGTTGGGCGGCAACTGCATGCCCAACAGCAGCACCTTGGCACCACTGGCCTGGGCACTGTCGATCATCGACGCAAGATTTTGTTGCAATTGCTGAGGCGGCTGGCCGCGCAGGCCATCGTTGCCGCCCAACTCGAGGATCACCACCTCAGGCTTATGCTCTGCAAGCAGCGGCGGCAGCCGCGCCAGGCCACCGGCACTGGTGTCGCCACTGACCGAGGCGTTGATCACTTTGTCGGTGAAACCCTGGTCCTTGAGCCGCTTCTCCAACAGAGCCACCCACCCCTCGCGGGTATCCAGGCCGAAAGCCGCACTGATACTATCGCCCACGATCAGGACCGTACCCGCCGCTGCGTTCTGGGCCATGCACATCAAGGCCAGGCCGGCACTCAAAAACCATACACGCATCGGATTCTCCATGGGCGCAAGCATTCTCACTGCGCGGAACCTTAGCAAAGTGGTTCCCAGCGCGGAAGGTGAACTGACCATCCTTCATGAACTCAGCCTGGAGCTGAACCAGGGCGACAGCCTGGCCATAGTCGGCGCCTCGGGTTCCGGAAAATCCACACTGCTCGGTTTGCTGGCAGGACTCGACCTGCCCAGTAGTGGTGAGGTCACCCTCGCCGGCCAGGCCTTGAGTCGCCTGGATGAAGATCAGCGAGCACGGGTCAGGGCCGAGCACGTTGGGTTCGTGTTTCAATCCTTCCAGTTGCTCGACAGCCTCAACGCCCTGGAAAACGTCATGCTGCCCCTGGAACTGGATGGCCGCCGCGACGCCCGTGAGCGCGCCACCGAGCTGCTGCGACGGGTCGGCCTCGGCCAGCGCCTGAGCCACTCGCCTCGCCAGCTTTCCGGCGGTGAGCAACAACGAGTAGCCATCGCCCGGGCCTTTGCCGCCGAACCCGACGTGCTGTTTGCCGACGAACCTACCGGCAACCTCGACAGCCACACCGGTGAACGCATCAGCGACCTGCTGTTCGAACTCAACAAGGAGAGCGGCACGACCCTGGTGCTGGTGACCCATGATGAACGCCTGGCCCATCGTTGCCGGCGCCTGATCCGTCTTGAAGCGGGCTTGCTGGTCGCCCCTCTGGAGCCTTGATGGCACGTCTGCCGCTGTTGCGCCTGTTCAGCCTCGCCCTGCGCCAGCTGTTGCGCGATGCCCGCGCCGGGGAGTTACGGGTACTGTTCTTTGCCTTGCTGGTGGCTGTGGCGGCGAGCACCGCCATTGGTTATTTCGGCGCCCGCCTGAACGGCGCCATGCTGCTGCGGGCCACCGAGTTTCTCGGGGCTGATCTGCTTCTGGAGGGCAGCTCACCGGCACGCCCGGAGCAGGTCGACAGCGGGCGTGCACTGGGACTCGATCATGCCCGCATAGTCGAATTCTCCAGCGTTATCGCCACCGACAATGGCATCCAGCTGTCGAGTATCAAGGCAGTGGACAATGCCTACCCACTACGCGGCCAACTCAAGAGCGCGGCAGCGCCCTACGGTATTGAAGAGCCCGGTGGAGGTCCAAAGGCCGGTGAAGCCTGGGTCGAATCACGCCTGCTGACCGCGCTGAATCTGAAGATCGGCGACAGCATCGACGTCGGCACGCACCCCCTGCGGCTGGCTCGGGTCCTGACCTATGAGCCCGACCGAGCCGGCAACTTCTATAGCCTGACGCCTCGAGTGCTGATCAGCCTGGACGACCTGCAAGCCACCGGCGTCGTCCAGCCGGGTAGCCGGGTCAGCTACAAGGAGCTCTGGCGCGGCCCGGCACTGGCCCTAGAGAGCTATCGCCAACTGATCAAGCCGGGCCTGGCGCCCAACCAGCGACTGCAGGATGCCCGCGATGGCAACCAGCAGATTGGCGGCGCCCTGGGCAAGGCTGAGCGTTACCTGAACATGGCCAGTCTGGTAGCCGTGTTGCTATCCGGGGTCGCCGTCGCCTTATCGGCCAATCGTTTCGCAGCCCGGCGCTTCGATGCCAGCGCCTTGCTACGCTGCCTCGGTCTGTCGCGACGGGAAACCATGTTGCTGTTCAGCGTGCAATTGGGACTTCTGGGGCTCCTGGCCAGCGTCAGCGGCGCACTGCTGGGGTGGTTGGCCCAACTTGGCCTGTTCTATCTGCTGCATGACCTGCTGCCCAGCGATGTGCCTCCAGGTGGCCTGCTCCCGGCCATTGCCGGCATTGGCACCGGGTTGGTGGCCCTGGCAGGGTTTGCCCTACCGCCCCTGGCTGCCTTGGGGCGAGTCCCGCCACTTCGCGTGTTACGTCGTGACCTGCTGCCAATTCCTTCCAGTACCTGGATGATCTACGGCGCGGCCCTGTTTGCCCTGGGCCTGATCATGTGGCGCCTGAGTCTGGATCTGATCCTGACCTTTGCACTGCTCGGCGGTGGGCTGGTAGCTGCACTGGTACTGGGTGGGTTACTGCTTCTGGTGCTGCAAAGCCTGCGTCGTCTGCTGGCCCGCTCCTCCCTGCCCTGGCGCCTGGGGCTGGGCCAGTTGCTGCGGCATCCCCTGGCGGCAGCCGGACAGTCCCTGGCCTTTGGTCTGATTCTGCTGTCCATGGCATTGATCGCCCTGCTGCGGGGCGAACTGCTCGATACCTGGCAGAACCAGTTGCCGAAAAATGCCCCCAATTACTTTGCACTGAATATCCTACCCGCCGAAAAACAGGCTTTTAGCGAACGCCTGGTACAACTTTCAGCCCCTTCGGCACCGCTGTATCCAGTGGTTCCCGGACGCCTGGTGAGCATCAACGGCGAGCCTGTAAGGGAGATAGTCAGCAAGGACTCCAGTGGCGACCGCGCGGTACAGCGCGACCTGAGCCTGACCTGGGCCGCCGACCTGCCGGCCGGCAACCGCATCACCGAAGGCAACTGGTGGTCAGCGCAGCCCGCCGACGCTGTGCCCGGCGTATCGGTGGAGGCCAAGGTTGCACAAAGCTTGAAACTGAAGCTGGGCGACCAACTGACCTTCACGGTCGCGGGCGTTAATCGGGAAGCCCGGGTTACCAGCCTGCGCAGCATCAACTGGGACAACTTCCAACCGAACTTCTTCATGATCTTCCAGCCAGGCACCCTGAAAGACCTGCCTGCCACCTACCTGACCAGCTTTTATCTGAGCCCGGGACACGACCAGCAGGTCATCGAGCTATCCAGGGCCTTTCCAGCGGTGACTATTCTTCAAGTGGAGGCCTTGCTGGAGCAACTGCGCAGCATCCTGGCCCAGGTCACTCTGGCAGTGGAGTATGTATTGCTGTTTGTCCTGGCGGCCGGAATGGCAGTGCTGTTTTCCGGCCTGCAGGCCACGTTGGACGAGCGCATTCGCCAAGGCGCCCTATTACGCGCGCTCGGTGCCGAGAGGCGGTTGCTGGTCAAGGCTCGGCGGATCGAGTTCGGTCTTCTCGGCGCCGTCAGCGGCCTGCTGGCAGCCCTGGGTAGCGAACTGGTCAGCCTGGTGCTTTACCGATTCGCCTTCGACCTGCCCTGGCACCCACATCCCTGGCTATTGCTGCTGCCGCTGATAGGCGCCCTGTTGGTGGGCGGGGCCGGGGTTTTCGGCACCCGCCGGGCATTGAACGCCAGCCCGTTGAGCGTCCTGCGCGAAGGGTGAAGAGCAACAGCTCGCCAGCACAGGCTGGCGAGCCTACTTCTCATAGTCGATCTGATTGATCCACCAGCAGGTTTCGCCAGCCGGCGTATGAACAATGGCCTCGTCGCCCACTTCCTTCTTCAGCAGCGCCCGGGCCATGGGCGAGTCGATGGAAATGTAGTCCTTGCGCAGATAGATCTCGTCGTATCCAACGATACGAAAGCGCTTGATCTCGGCAGCCTCGTTTTCCACTTCTACCCAGGCGCCAAAGAACACTCGCCCTTCCTGCTCTGGCGCGTAGGAAACCACCTTCATGTCTTCCAGACGCTTGCGTATGTAACGCACCCGGCGATCAATTTCCCGCAAGAGTTTTTTGTTGTACTGATAGTCCGCGTTCTCACTGCGGTCACCCAATGACGCGGCCCAAGTGACCTTCTGGGTAATATCCGGGCGCTTCTCCCGCCACAGATAATCCAACTCCTGCTTCAGAGCGTCGTAACCATCCTGTGTGATGAGCTTAGTACTCAATTGGCTTGTCACCTTCCAGCCTTGTACATGCTGTTCTGTTATTTGAATGAGTGATGCACTCGGCCCGTCATGGGAGGGTTGTTACGCCCCCTTCTCCCAGCCTGTCAGCACTATCAGATTTGTCCGATTTAGATTTCAGAGAGGTCAGCCAATCATAGAGCCAAACAGCTGAGGCTTACGGCACAAGACACACCTTAAGTAACAGTGTTTGCACCCAGCCTGAGGCACAACTTGAAACCTACTTATCCAAAGCACCCGCCAATACTGACCAACACCTCTAAAAACAAAGGGAACGCACTAAATGGGCAACATCATTATCGTCGATGACCATCCTCTGATTCGACTGGCCATCAGGTCGGTGCTGGAACCCCACCATCACACCATCGTTGCCGAAGCCGACAACGGTGCGGACGCGGTGCAACTGGTGCGAAAGCACATGCCGGACCTGTTGATCCTCGACCTGGGTATTCCCAACCTGGACGGCTTTTCGGTCATCGCCCATATCAAGTCCGCGGACCTGCTTGTAAAAACCCTAGTTCTGACTTCCAGTGACTCGAAGAACTTCGCCCTGCGATGCCTGCAAGCGGGAGCCGCGGGATTTCTGTGCAAGACTGAAAACCTTCACGAGCTGGCCAATGCGGTTAAAGCCATTCTGTCCGGGTACAGCTACTTCCCGGAAGACACCATCAATATCCTGCAGCAAAACACCAATGCCGCCAGTCAGGAGAGCGTGTTGATCTCGCGCCTGACCGATCGCGAGATCACGGTGCTGAAGCTCCTGGCAAGCGGCCTCAACAACCAGCAGATTGCCGACGCTCTGTTGATCAGCCACAAGACCGTCAGTACCTACAAGGTTCGCTTGCTCAAGCGCTTCAACATTTCCAACCTCGTAGCGCTGGCCGATCTGGCAAAACGTAACGCCGTAGTTTGAACATTAACCCGTTGTCGCTTCACTCATGACCAGCAGTAACTGCAACCGGGACTATCCCAATCAGTGCTTGTTAGGTGGGGTCACAATCTGAATACGGCGCAGTTCAGCAACAAACTGTACAGCGCCGCCGAAACCTCTATGTAACTAGCGGCGAATGATCAGGCCTTGGCGAGCGACGCGGGTCAGTTGCTTGATGACTTCAGCAGCATCCGCTGCACTGGGGGCCGGAATGACCGCCAGATCAAAGCTATCGCTGGCAAAACGTGCCAGAGACTCGCCCTCTTCAACAAACTGAATCAAAAAGGCCGCCGGGCCCGGGGAACGCCGTGGCCAGCCGTCGAGGTAACGCAACAAGGTGGGTTGATGTTTGCCGCCAAGAAGGATTTTCGGGTTGCGCTGGGAAAGACTCGCCGTGATCGGCGCAAGACGTACAAGGGGGCGTGGTGCATTCATCGTATTGTGTCTCTGCCTCAAGTTTCTGCCGGGCAGGTGAGAGGCAACACCGAACCAGCGCTTTAGCGGTATTTCGAAGCCAGAATATAGCTTCTAACAGTGATCTTTCGACTCACTTGGCGCCCCGCAAGTAGCTGTTTAAATCGGCGCATGAGCAGCATCCTAGAGAAGCCAGCAGGTCAGTGTCAAGATTTCCCAACAACGAAAAAGGCCTGCATTGGCAGGCCTTGGAAATTTTCCTGGCAGTTGATCCAGAGCCGCCGAAGACCAACTTGACGGATGAATCGAGCTCGTCAAATCACTTGGTTATTGCTGCATCCACAGACAACTTGCCAGCACCTTCGAACAGGACCGCGACAGTACCGCCCAGCAGAGCCAGGGCGAACTCATAGCCGTTATTGGCCATGAACAAACCATTGCCGATATGCACCGAGAAGATCGCCACCAACAAGGTAAAGGACAAGCCCAGAGCTGCCGGACGCGCCAGCAAGCCAATGACCAGCGCCAAACCAGCGAAGAACTCGGTACCACCTGCCAAAAACGCCATCAGATACCCAGGAGCCAGACCAATGCTTTCCATCCACTGAGCCGTTCCCGCCAGACCGCCTCCCCCGAACCAGCCAAAGAGTTTCTGCGAACCGTGGGCCGCAAAGATGATACCGACGAAGATCCGCAAGACGCTCAAGCCGTAACCGGCGCGAGTACTCAGTAGGTTTTTGATCAATGTGCTCATGCTCTGTAGTCCTGTGTATGGTGGGGAAGTTGGTCGCCATATTAATCAATTTTTATCATGCTAAAAGCGCAAAAAACCCAAGATAAAAATCAGTTTTTTCGATTATTTGCGAGACGCAACTTTTCGCTCCTGAGGCTCCAGAGAGCCTCGCTCACGGTCAAAGGCCAGATAGTATTTATTGACGCTATTAACATAGCTGACCGCGCCCATGCCCACCTGCTCCATGGCAATACGCTCAACCTGGAAAAACCATTGATTGGGATTCAGTCCACGGCGCCGGGCCTCGCTGCGCATTCCTTGTACCCGTTCCGGGCCCATGTTGTAGGCCGCCAGGACGAACGCCATGCGCTCGCGTTCGTTAAGCTTGGGGCTGGAGAAGAACTTACGGCGGATCATCGCCAGGTACTTGGCACCGGCCTGAACATTGTTGTCCAGAGACTGGATATTGTTGACCCCGACCCTTTGCGCCGCCGAAGGCGTGATCTGCATCAGCCCGGTTGGGCCACTGCCGCTCCTGGCGCTGGGCTGCAAGGCCGACTCCTTGAAAGCCAGGGCCGCCAGATTCAGCCAGTCCATACCCTGCTCCCCCGCATGCTTCTGCAACACCGGCCGCAGTTTTTCCAGGCGCTGTCGATCGGCCCGAGCCAGGGGGTAATGCACCTGGTACTGGCGACGATAGATGCGCAAGAAGGCTACATCCTGGTCCGCTGGAGTCTTATAGGTCTTGAGGAAACGATCGATACTTGCCCGCAACATCGAGGCATCGCGCCGGACAAACCAGTGCTCCTCTCCCGGCTCACTGATCTTCAATTGCCTGTCAAAACGCAACTTGGGCAGGATCTTGCTCCAACGCTCGGCAATCGGCTGCTCGACAATGGTCAGGTGGAAGATCCCGCCCTGGACCATTTCCAGCACATCTTCCACCGCCAGACTGGGGTCCACCCACTCGACCTTGATCGGCGCCAGCTTGTGCAACGCAAGTTTCTGATTGATCTGACTCACCGCATCCCCTGCGGCGCTACCAGTGGTCAGGGTCAGAGTCTTGCCGGACAGCTGTTCGATACGCGTATAACGACGCTCGCCCTTGATCCCCACCAGCAGTAAGGGAACATTGCTGACGATCGGATCGCTGGAACTGACCGCATGCCCTGGCTGAGCCTCCAACAACTCACCGGGAGCCACCAGATCCCCTTCTCCTCGCTGCAAGGCGCCAAGCAGTTGATCCTTGGCTTTGGGAATGATCTTGAGGCTGATTTCCTGACCGTCACGGGCATGGCCGTTGAGATACTGCTCGAACGAGCGCAGACGATGGTACTCGACGCCAATGGCCTGGCCCTGGACTTCACCGGAACTATTGCGGCTCTGGTTGACCAGTACCCGCAGAACCCGACTGCTGCGGATCTCCGCCAGGTCGCGGACCTTTCCCGCAGCCTGGGTTTCCGACGGCCCCGCCAAGCGCGCCATGGCCGGCAATGGCAGTAGCAACGTCAGGCACAGCGCGAGCAATATCGAGGGTCGGGTCATCCGTTCTCCGCAAAGAATACTGTTCAACCCTTCGTCGTTTTTTGAAGAATTGATCGACAGAAACAGAGCGCCATGAGCACTGGCAAGGTGCGAAAGACAAACGCAATGACAGTAAAAAGCCTGAGCACTACGTTCTTCCGGCAACAAAAGACAGCGTTAACTCGTTGTAGTTCTTGGTTTTTCTTATAAATCTACAGCTCTGATATGCTTTCCGGCCGCAGGCGGAGATAGCACCATGCAACTCATCGATATCGGCGTCAACCTGACCAATCCCTGTTTTGCCGAAAAACACCAAGCCGTTCTCGATCGTGCTTATGAGGCTGGGATCTGCCAATTGGTCCTGACCGGAACCAGCGTCGAAGGTAGCGAACAGGCCCTGGAACTGTGCCAGCAACTGGACAGCAACGGGCAGCGACTGTTCGCCACCGCGGGCCTGCACCCTCACGCTGCCAGCGACTGGAATGCCGACAGCTCGCGGCGTTTGCGCGCATTGCTCAGCGAGCCACGGGTACGTGCAGTGGGCGAATGCGGACTGGACTTCAATCGCGACTTCTCCCCCCGCCCACAACAGGAAAAAGTCCTGGAAGAACACTTGTCCCTGGCGGCCGAGCTGCAACTGCCGGTGTTCCTCCACGAGCGCGACGCCAATCAGCGTCTGCTGGATATCCTGCGGGACTTTCGTGACCGTTTGCCAGCAGCCGTGGTGCATTGTTTCACCGGTGAACAACGGGCGCTGTTCAGTTACCTTGATCTTGACCTGCACATCGGCATCACCGGCTGGATCTGCGACGAACGCCGGGGTACCCACCTGCACCCACTGGTACGCAACATTCCCCGCGGGCGTCTGATGCTGGAAAGCGATGCTCCCTATCTGCTGCCGCGCAGTCTGCGACCAAAACCGAAGAGCGGCCGTAACGAACCGGCCTATCTGACCGAGGTCTTGAGGGAAGTGGCACAGCACCGGGAAGAGACCCCGAAAGACCTGGCCAACCACAGCACCGCCTGCTCCAGAGCTTTCTTCCGCTTGCCAGAGATTGCTTGACTCATATCAAGATTTTTCCGAGATCATGACGGCACAATAATGGCACCTTGCCAATACTGTTCCGCTCAATCAGAGAAAACCTTCTATGGGTGCCTGGCTTAGCAATATCTCGTTGAAATACAAATTCTGGGCGGTCAATGCGGTCGCCTTTGTCACCACCTTGCTATTGGTGCTTTACGCCGTGCAACTGGAGCAGCAGGCACGTAGCCAGACCGCCCAGGCCGCCGCCCATAGCCAGGCCCTGCTGCTCAATGCCTGGCCTGCAGGACAGCCCCTGCCCACCGATGAACACCTACTGACTTTCTCCCAGGGACAGACGCCCAGTTTCAACGACCAGGCGTTGCCCGAGCTGAACGGCGCGAACGGCTGGATCGAGATCAACCACATGCCGCTGTTCGGTACCAACCCGTTGCTGGGCGCCGAAGTCGTCCATCGCGCCGACGGCCAGCAGGTTGCAGTCCTGGCCCGCGCTCCAAGCCTGGCCCAGGTCTTCAGTGACCGCTTCACCAACTATGCAGCGGCCGTATTCATCCTGATGTTCGCCATGCTCTGCGCCTCGCAGTTGCTGATTCGCTTTCTCCTCAGCCAACTCAATACCCTCAAGGACGTCATGCTGCATGTTGAGAAGACCGGTGATCTGTCTGCCCGCGTACCGCTCTCCTGTAAGGACGAGGTGGGCCAGATGGCCAGCGCGTTCAACGCCATGCAGGCCGGCTACCAACGGGTGGTGAATACCGTGGCCAATACCGCTCGCCAATTGGATCAGGGCGCCGCGCGCCTAGCCTCAAGCATGAATGATGTACGCCACGGCATGCTCGGCCAGCAGAGCGAAACCGATCAGGCCGCCACCGCCATCAACGAAATGTCCGCCACCGTCTACCACATTGCCCAGCATGCAGGTGCCACTCGTGACCTGTCGCAAACTGCCGACACCCTGGCCGGCACTGGCCATGAAGTGGTCGGCCGAGTGCAGAAATCCATCGCAGGGCTGTCCAGTGGCGTGCAACAAACTGCCGAGATGATTCAGAAACTCGCCGAGGACAGCCAGAAAATCAACGGCGTGGTCAACGTCATCCACAGCATCGCCGAGCAAACCAATCTGCTGGCGCTCAACGCCGCCATTGAGGCCGCACGGGCCGGCGAAATGGGTCGCGGCTTTGCCGTGGTGGCAGATGAAGTACGCAACCTGGCTAAACGCGTACAGGCCTCGACCGACGAAATCACCGGCATGGTGTCCGCCCTGCAAGCCGGTACCCGCGATGCAGTGGACTTCATGCAGGAAAGCTCGTTCAAAGCAGACGACTGCGTGCAACAGGCACAGGAAGCCGGGGCGGCACTGGCGGAAATCACCGGCGCGGTGGCACAGATGCGCGAAAGCAACACTCAGATCGCCGTCGCCGCGGAACAGCAGAGCCAGGTGGCCGAAGAAATGAATAGAGCGGTGGTCAGCATTCGCGATGTTACCGAAAACACCGTGCAACAGACCGTTGCTTCCGCCACGACCAGCAGTGAACTGGCGACCCTGGCCGGCGAATTGAGCAAGGCCATCGGCCAGTTGAAGCTCTGATCCGCCAGCATGAGCCGCTACCCCGTAGCAGCCACCTGCCCTCACCCCACTGGCTATCGAACCGATAGCCAGCCTTGATTCGCCGCCAAACCGACTGCGCCCTATTCTTAGTCCATGAGTTTTCAAGCACTAAGGATGATCATCATGGGCAAACGTCACCCCAACCTCCCCGCCTGGCAATGGCGCGTCTACCCGCACAGCCACCAGCATCCGACCAACCTGGTTTTGCACCTGATCGCCGTCCCGCTGTTCATTGTCGGTTTTCTGCTGATTGCTTCGGGAGTGTTCTCCCTGAGTTTCCTGAGCCTGGCCATTGGCGTGCTCGGAGTGCTGGCTGCCCTCGGTTTGCAGCGTCACGGCCATAGCCTGGAGGCACAAGCCGGCGAACCATTCAGCGATCGCAAAGATGCAGTGCAACGCCTCCTGATGGAGCAGTTCGTGACCTTTCCACGCTTTGTCCTCAGCGGTGCCTGGTGGCGCGCCTGGCGGCAACGCCACCGTCACTGACGGATCAGGCGAAGATGGTTACCGTCTGCCGACTCAGGGCAATCAGTTGCCCCTCAGGACTCCACAACGCGGCGGCAGCGTGCCCGTAGCCATCACGGGCATGCTCGATTTCCACCCGGTACTTGCACCAGTCCAGGGTGCTGATTGACAACAACGGCTGGACGAATTCGATGGTCCAGGTCAGGGTGCTGCCCGCCGCTGGCTTGTTCAAATGCGGCAACAGGGCCGGCGGCCAGGCATCCACCAGCGCCAGGATATGCGCCTCGGTCACCGGCTCCTCTTTGACATCCCCCCGCAGGCGCACCCAGCCCCCCATGTCCCGGGAACGGTTGCCAGTGAAGGGCATGCCGCCGATGCTCCAGCGCATTGCCAAATGACGCATGAATTCCGGCGTCACGCCCTTGATGTAGGGCAGTTCCTGGCACTCCTCCCAATGCTTCATCTCAGGCGCCGGAAGTGCGCCGACACTGACCACAGACTCGCGGGAAGCGCCAAAGCTGCCCTGCACCAGGGTCACCACTTGGCCGTCCTGCATGACGCGTCCCAGCACCTGGCTGACAGCCTTGCCTTCGCGCAGCACATCCACTTCAAAACTGACCGGTACATCCGGTGACACTGGGCCGACAAAGGTGACCGCCAAGGAACGTACCGGCCGGTCCAGCGGGACCTTGGCCCGCATCGCTTCGTACTGCAAGGCAACCACCAGGCCACCAAAACTGGCACGCCCCTGAGCCCACTCGGGCGGAATGGTCAACGCCTGGGGCTGGCCGCGTACGGCCTCAAGCAAATCGTAAAAACGCATGAAAACCTCGAGGGGCAAAAAATAGACTCAAGGATCTTAACCAGCGTCGCAGAGCCGCACAGCCACTATTCTGGCCAAAGCAGCGGACAGATAAGCCGCACAACGGTAGTCAGTTCCTGAAGCAATCGCCATGAAGCTTGTCCAGTACCTGGTCGGCGCGGGCCTGGGACTTGTGCATGGTTTTACGCCAGGTGGCGACACAGGGCAGCAAGTCCATCTGCTGTTCGGCCTGAGCCAGCCATTGCCAGCAATCATGCCAATCCCCCAATGCCCCCTGGGCTGCCTTGAGGCGTTTCATGGCTTGGGGTGGCAAACGATCCAGTTCGGGGTATGCATCGGCGGCGTAGCGCACACGCTTGATCAACAGTCGCAGGCGATGCCGGTCGTGGGCGGGATCACGCAACGCCTCACCCAGGGCTTTCCACTGCTTGGACAAGCGTTTTTCAATCTTTCCTCGTAAACCACGCAGCAGACCCTGACGTTCGGAGGCCCGTAGAAACCGCGGAAACGCATCCAGTACCAGAAACAACTGCGCCAACGGCGGCCCGGCGGCGATCGCCGAATACTCCCCTTGCAACTGAGCGGTACGACGCTCGGCGGCAGCATGCAGGCCATGCTGATACAGATAAGCGGCCAACACTTCGCGGTCACGAATCGGCGTCGTCAGCTGTCCCACCTCACTGGCTGCAGCCTCCAACTGCTCGACACCAGGCAAACCGCGCAATGGACGCAACAAGCTGCGCAAGCGGCGCACAGTGATACGCAAGTCATGCAGTGCCTCGGCATCAGTGGCGGCAGCCAGCCGCGCCTGACAAGCCAGCAAGCTCACTTCCAGGCTCAGGATCTGAACCACCAATCGATCAACCAAGGCAGACATCAGGCTTTCCCCAATACGGCTCACAAGCCCGATGTGGGCTTATCCGACTCAAGAATGACACCCCAGGCCCAAGAACGGCGTTGCGCCATATCATTGGGGTCCAGGGTGGAGATTCACCGCTTCAGCGTAGCGGCTGGCGCGGCTCAGCGCCCGGCGCGGGACTCACGAATATAGAAGCGCGCCTTCTCGGCTTTCTTGGTGCACCCTTCAAAGGCTTCGAATTGCTGCTGAGTCTTGGCCCCCGTCAGCAACGACAAGGCCTTTGAATAACTCACAGTGCCGGCGAAACCTTCAGCCTTGGCCAGGTCCAGCTCGCGCCAGGCGGCGTCCAGCTGAGTGCCACAGCTGTCCCGGTAGGCGGTCTTGCCTGCGCAACCGGTCAGTACCAATGCCATCAGGGGCAAGCAGATCCAGGCTTTCATCAATGACACCTCAAGAAAAGAAAACAGTCGTACAGGGTAAGACGATGGCCGCGTAAAAAAGTGCCTGACGCAACCCTTGGAAAATATAGCCGCAGGAGCATAGCCGCGCGGCCCGAGCCCCCCCAAGGAAAAAACACCGGACAGGTCCGGCCTTACATCAGCAATTGAACCCCAGGCCGCTATGGGTGCATTGTTGCAACCTGTTTGGCGAAGGGACGAATCATGAACAAACGTGTCGCATTGGTCCTCGGCTCGGGAGGCGCTCGCGGGTACGCCCATATCGGGGTCATCGAGGAGATCGAAAGACGCGGGTATGACATCGCCTGCATCGCCGGTTGCTCCATGGGCGCCGTGGTGGGCGGCATCTATGCCGCAGGCAAGCTCGCCGAGTATCGGGAGTGGATCGAAAGCCTGGATTACCTTGATGTACTGCGCCTGGTGGACGTGAGTTTCCGCCTGGGGGCGATTCGCGGCGAGAAAGTCTTCGGCCAGATCCGCAAGATCGTCGGTGAAGTGAATATCGAAGAGCTGCGCATTCCCTACACCGCGGTAGCCACTGACCTGACCAACCAACAGGAAATCTGGTTCCAGGAAGGCTGCCTGCATCAAGCCATGCGCGCGTCCGCAGCCATCCCAAGCCTGTTCACCCCGGTGATGCAGGGTAACCGCATGCTGGTGGACGGCGGTCTGCTCAACCCGCTGCCGATCGTGCCAGTGGTCTCCAGCCACTGCGACCTGATCATCGCGGTCAACCTCAACTCCACCAACCAGCGCCATTATCAGTTACCGGTGATCCAGCGCCCCCCGGCGTTCAAAAGCCGCTTTGACAGCCTGATCAACTCCCTGGGCTCGCACCTGCCGTTCCGACGTAAACAGGCCGAACAACTATTGCTGCTGGAACAGGAGGCCTTCAAGAGCCAAGCCGCCGAGATCAATCCCTGGGTCGAAGGTGCCGAACCGGAATCCCAGCAACCGGCTGCTGCGCCAGAAACCGACGGCGCGCCCAAGTCCGCCAGCGGTTCGTTCATCATCGACAACGTCGGTCCGGCCTCGCTACTGGACCTGGTGAACCAGAGCTTCGAGGTCATGCAGACGTCCCTGGCCCAATACAAGATCGCCGGCTATCCACCGGACATATTGATCAACGTACCCAAGCGTGTGTGCCGGTTCTTCGAGTTCTACAAGGCCCCGGAACTGATCGCCCTGGGTCGTGAAATCGCCAGCGATACCCTGGACCGCTACGAACAGGAACAATAGCAAGCCCCGACATTCCAGCCCTCTAAGGCTCAGGGCTCGCTCCCCAAGAGACGGTAGCCAACCCCCGCCTCGGTGACGATGAACCGTGGTTGGGTCGGATCATCCGCCAGTTTCTGGCGTAAATGCCCGACCACGATCCGCAGGTAATGACTGTCCTCGGTGTGGGTCGGCCCCCAGATGTCCTTGAGCAGCTGCTGTTGGGTGATCACCCGACCGGGGTGTCGTGCCAGTTGCGCCAGCACAGCGTACTCCTTGCGCGTCAGGGCCACTTCCTGGCCATCGAGCAGTACCCGACGATAGGCCAGGTCCACCGTCAGCGGCCCAACTTGCAACGCCGCTTCCTGCACCTCCCCCACCGGCGCCTGGCGCAACAGGGCGCGGATGCGTGCCAGGAACTCCTGGATGCCGAAAGGCTTGGTCACGTAATCGTTGGCGCCACCGTCCAGGGCTTCGACCTTCTGCACCTCGCTGGCACGCACCGAAAGCACCAGCACGGGAACCGTCGACCACTCACGAAACTCGCGCAGTACCTGCTGGCCATCCATGTCCGGAAGCCCCAGGTCGAGCACCAGCAGATCCGGCTTGTTCAGTGCCGCCTGGGCCAGGCCCTCGGTACCGGTACCGGCTTCAATCACTTTGTATCCTTGGGACGCCAAGCTGATGCGCAGGAACTTGCGGATCTGCGGCTCGTCGTCGATGACCAGGATGGTCGCGGTCTGGCTCATGGGTTCAATTCAAGACAAATAAGAGGCAAAAGAGTAGCGCAAGGCTGCTCCGGTAATCCCGGTAGCGCTTGCGTTACGAGGTATGACTGCGTTCTACAGGTATTCACAGATCCTGCTCAAGCTCCGGCTGGGTTTGCAATGGCAAGTGCAAGGTGATGCAGGTGCCATGGCCGTCAATGCCATCGGCGACACTGATATGCCCGCCGTGGGCACCAACCATGCCCTGGCAAATCGCCAGGCCCAGCCCCGTTCCCTGCCCTCCCCGATCGCCACGGGCAGCGGTATAGAACATATCGAAGATCTTCGCCCGCTCCTCTTCGGGAATCCCCGGGCCCTCATCGCTGACGGCAAAGCTCAATTCATGCTCATCGGCACTGACCTTGAGTTGCAGGCGCCCCTGGTTTGGCGAAAAGCGTGCGGCGTTCTCCAGGACATTGACCAGTGCCTGCTCGATCAGGGCGGCATGCACATGGAGCAACGGCAGGTCCGGTGGCAATTCGGTGCTCACCTGCAGCGGCGCCAGCACCGCACGCAGGCGGTTCAGGGCGCTGCCGACTATGTCCCCAGGCGCGACCCAGTCGCGAGCCAGTTTCAACGCACCATGGCCGAGCCGGGTCATGTCCAAGAGGTTCTGGATGTAGCGATCCAGGCGCTCGGCCTCATCCCGCGTGCCTTCCAGGAGTTCACGCCGGTCTTCCAGGGGAATCGCCTCCCCCAGCGCCAACAGGCTGTCGATGCTGCCGCGCATCGAAGTCAGCGGTGTGCGCAGATCGTGGGACACAGAGGCCAGCAAGGCACTGCGTAACTGTTCGGTTTCACCGCGCAGTCGCGCCGCCTCCAAATCCTCCGCCAAACGCGCCCGAGCCAGCGCCTGGGCCAGAGGCTGGCTGAGGGCGGTGAGCAGGCGGCGACGCTGGCCACTGAACTCTTCGCCTTCCCTGGGACAGACACCCAACAACCCCAAGGGGCCGTCATCCACCGATAATGGCCACCACCACCAACGCCCGAAGGGCAAGGTCCCGGTCCCCAGCCCCGCAGGCTGATCGTGCTGCCAGGCCCAATCGGCCGCCGCACGCTCAGCCTCGGAGAACTGCGGCGAGCCACCGGTTTCGACTTTCCAGCCCCCCTGCCCGTCGCGATTGAGCAGGCAGATACGCAACTCATCACGCCCATGCAGGTGCTGGGCTGCGGCACTGATCACCGCTTGCCGGTCAGTGGCAGCGGTGAGCTTGCGTGACAGGTCCAACAGTTCACCGGTTTCCTCCTGGGTCTCGCGCAGGGCCTGCAACTGCCGCCGCTGGCGCGCCGCCAGGTTGCCGGTGAGCGCAGCCATGAGTAGGAAAAACAGCAGAGTCAGCACATCCTCTTCACGCTGGATGGCAAAAGAGAAACTCGGCGGGATAAACAGGAAGTCATAGCTCAAGAACGACAGCGCCGCGCAAGCCAGGGCCGGCCCCAGGCTGCTGCGCACGGCCACCAGCAACACTGCGGCAAGAAACACCAGGGAAATGTTCGGCAACGGCAGCACACTGGCCACCCCCCAGGCCAGGGCACTGGCCAACACGGTCGCCAACAGCGCCAGGGCATAGTCGAACCACAACAGCGAATGCTTGGCTCGCAAACCCGGCTGATGGGGTTGTGGCTCGCTGTCCAGGACATTGATTTCCAGGCCATCGGCATTACGCAAGAGGCGCGCCGCCAGGCCACCACCAAACCAGCGCCGACGCCAGCGGCGGCTGGATTGCCCCACCAGCAACAGACTGGCGCGGCGTTCGCTGGCGTGCTGGATCAGGGTCTTGGCCACCTCGCCAGCCCGCAGCAGAACCACCTCCCCGCCCAGGCGCTCAGCCAATTGCTGCGCCGCCTGCAAGCGCAGGCGCGACTGCTCGTCCCGCAGCCGGCCGTTGTCCACATGCACCAGGCTCCAGGGCAAATGCCGACGCTGGGCCACACGACTGGCATGACGCACCAGACGCTCGGCCTGGGCATCGCCATCAATGCCCACCAGCAAACGCCCACGCACCGCCGGGGCCGCCTGCCCCAACTGGCGATAGCCCAGGGCCAGGTCGTTATCCACCTGGGCCGCAGCAGTCTGCATCGCCAACTCCCGCAGCGCGGTGAGGTTGGTCTGGGTGAAAAAGGCATCGATGGCCGCCCGCGCCTGCTCCGGTACATAGACCTTGCCGTCCCGCAGGCGCTCCAGGAGCTCCCGCGGCGGCAGGTCCACCAGCAGCAATTCATAGGCTTCCTGCAGCACCCAGTCGGGCAGCGTCTCGCGGACCTGGACCCCAGTAATGCCGCGCACCTGATCGTTGAGGCTCTCCAGGTGCTGGACGTTGACCGTGGTGAACACGTCGATACCCGCCGCCAACAGCTCCTGGATATCCTGCCAACGCTTGGCATGCCGGCTGCCCGGCGCATTGCTGTGGGCCAGTTCGTCCACCAGCACCAGCTTGGGCCGGGCCTTCAACAGGCCATCCAGGTCCATCTCTTCGAGCACCACCCCACGGTATTCCGAGCGCACCAGGGGCTGCTGCGGCAAGCCGCTCAGCAGCGCTTCGGTCTCGGCACGACCATGGGTTTCCACTACCCCGGCGAGCACCTTGACCCCTTGGCGCATTTGCGTGTGGGCGGCCTGAAGCATGGCGTAGGTCTTGCCGACGCCAGGAGCGGCGCCAAGAAAGACCTTGAGCCGGCCGCGGCCATCCCGGGGCAGATCAGCAAGCAGCGCGTCGGCGCGGCCGGAATCACTCATGGGTTATCTCTCTGCAACAAAACAATCGGTTCAATCCGCACGCTAGACGCTGTCACCCGCACGAACGGCAGCGCTTACAGATTCTCCAGGGCCTGGTTCAGGGCCAGTACATTGACCACCGGCGGCCCCACCAGCGGCCGCTCGATATGTGCCTGCACCAGCGCCTGTAGCTTAGCCGCCGGCAGATTGCGCGCCGCCGCGACCCGCGCTAGTTGATAGTCAATCGCCTCGGGTGGCAAGTGCGGATCAAGGCCGCTGCCGGAGGTGGTCAGCAAGGCCAGCGGCACTGGCCCTTGACCTGGCACCTGGAGCTTTTGGGCATCGTCGATCACCCGCGTGGCCAGGGCCGGGTTGCTCGGCGCCAAGTTGCTGGCACCACTGGAAACTGTGGCAAAGGCTCCTGCCGATGGGCGTGGATGAAACCAGGCATCACCGACAAAATCCTGGGCAATCAGGGTCGAACCACGCACCTTGCCCTGGGCATCACGCACCAGGCTGCCATTGGCCTGATCCGGGAACGCCACCTGGGCCACACCGGTCACCACCAATGGATAGGCCACGCCGGTAATCACAGTCATCAACACAATCAGGCTCAAGGCCGGACGCAATACGCTAGTCATTTCTCAATCCTCGATTCATTCAATGCCGCAGGCGAGTTACACCAGGTGCAAGGCGGTCAGCAGCATGTCGATCAGCTTGATCCCGACAAAGGGCACCACGATCCCACCCACACCGTAGATCAGCAGGTTGCGCCGCAGCAGGTGGGCGGCACTGGCGGCCTGGACCCTGACCCCGCGCAACGCCAGAGGGATCAGCACCACGATGATCAGGGCGTTGAATACGATCGCCGAGAGAATCGCGCTCTGCGGGCTGGTCAGGTGCATGATGTTGAGCACGCCCAGCTGTGGATAAATCGCTGCGAACAGCGCCGGCAGAATGGCGAAGTACTTGGCGACATCGTTGGCGATGGAAAAGGTGGTCAGGGCGCCACGGGTCACCAGCAGCTCCTTGCCGATCTGCACCACGTCCAGCAGCTTGGTCGGATCACTGTCCAGGTCGACCATGTTGGCCGCCTCGCGAGCCGCCTGAGTGCCGTCGTTCATCGCCATGCCGACATCGGCCTGGGCCAGCGCCGGGGCGTCGTTGGCACCGTCGCCGCACATCGCCACCAGGCGTCCGTCGTTCTGCTCGTGACGGATGCGCGCCAGTTTCTTTTCCGGCGTGGCTTCGGCCAGTACGTCGTCGACCCCGGCTTCAGCGGCGATGGCGGCAGCGGTCAGCGGGTTGTCGCCGGTCACCATGACAGTGCGAATCCCCAGCTTGCGCAACTCGGCGAAACGCTCGCGGATACCCGGCTTGACCACATCCTTGAGGTGAATGGCCCCAAGCATCCGGCCTTCGCCGCACACCAGCAGTGGAGTACCACCGCTCTGGGCGATTTTGTCGATTTCCCGGGACAGGGCCGGCGCCAGGTCGCTGCGTTTGAGGCCGACAAAGTTCAGCACCGAATCCACCGCCCCCTTGCGATAGATCCGGCCCTGGTAATCGACGCCGGACAGGCGGGTTTCCGCACTGAATGGCACGGCGGTCAAGACTTCAGGAGCCGGTTCAGGTTGTGGATAAAGCTCCCGCAAGTACTCGACGATGGATTTGCCTTCGGCAGTGTCATCCGCCAGTGAAGCCAGCAATGCTGCTTCGGCCAGCTCACGAGCGTTCACGCCGGGAGCCGGATGAATGGCGCTGCAACGACGGTTGCCGAAGGTGATGGTGCCGGTCTTGTCCAGCAACAACACGTGCACATCCCCCGCGGCCTCCACCGCACGCCCGGATTTGGCGATCACATTGAGGCGTACCAGACGATCCATCCCGGCAATGCCGATGGCCGACAGCAGGCCGCCGATGGTGGTGGGAATCAGGGTCACCAATAACGCCACCAGGAACACCAGCGGCAGGCTGCCATTGGCAAAGTGGGCGAAGGGCTGCAGGGTCACCACCACCAGCAGGAAGATCAGGGTCAGGCCGATCAGCAGGATATCCAGGGCCACTTCGTTGGGCGTCTTCTGCCGCTTGGCACCTTCCACCAGGGCGATCATGCGATCCAGGGTGGACTCGCCGGGATTGCTGGTGATGCGCACCAGCAGCCAGTCGGAAACCAGCCGGGTGTTGCCGGTCACCGCTGAGCGATCGCCACCGGACTCGCGGATCACTGGCGCCGACTCACCGGTGATCGCCGCCTCGTTGACCGCGGCAATGCCCTCGATCACCTCGCCGTCCCCCGGGATCATTTCCCCGGCTTCAACCCGCACCACATCGCCTTTGCGCAGGTTGATCGCCGGCACCACCTGATAGGTGCCCTCGCTGGTGCGACGGCGAGCACTCAAGCCTTCGCTGCCGGCCTTGAGGCTGTCGGCCCGGGCCTTGCCACGGCCCTCTGCCAGGGCTTCGGCAAAGTTGGCGAAAAGCACGGTAAACCACAGCCAGAGGGCTATCTGTGCCGCGACGAACGTCGATACCGAGGTATCCGGCACGAAACACAGCACAGTGGTCAGGATTGCCGTCAACTCCACCACCAACATCACCGGCGAACGTTGCAACTGGCGAGGGTCGAGCTTGACGAAGGCCTGAATCAGCGCCGGGCGCCACAGAGCAGAGATCGCGGTACTCGAGGATTCGGCCTGGGTACGCTTGGCCTTGGCGGCCGAGTCAACAGCCTTGTTCGAGGCAGGAACATGCATATTCATCATCAGGTCCTCAGAAGCCCATGCTCAAGTGTTCAGCGATTGGGCCCAACGCCAGGGTCGGCAGGAAGGTCAGGCCGCCCACCAGCAAAATGGTCACGGTCAACAAGGCCACGAACAACGGGCCGTGAGTGGGAAAGCTGTTCTGGCCGATGGGGGCGGGCTTCTTCAGCCCCAGGCTGCCAGCCAGGGCCAGCACCGGCAGGATGTAGCCGAAACGTCCAATCAGCATGCCCAGGCCCAGCATCAGGTTATGGAAAGGGGTGTTGGCACTGAAGCCACCGAAGGCCGAGCCGTTGTTGGCGCTGGCTGAGGTGTAGGCATACAGCAACTGGCTGAAACCGTGAGGCCCTGGATTGCTGATGGCTCCGGCCGGGCCAGGCAGGCTGGCGGCCAGGGCACCGAGAACGAGGACGCCAATGGGCATGACCATCAGGGTCACTACCAGCAATTGCACTTCCTTGGCCTGAAGCTTCTTGCCCAGGTATTCCGGGGTGCGACCGATCATCAACCCGGCAAGAAATACCGCGATCAGTACGTTCAACAGCATGCCGTAGAGACCCGCGCCGACACCGCCGAAGATCACCTCCCCCACCATCATGTTGATCAGCGCCACCATGCCGCTCAGAGGATTCAGGCTGTCATGCATGCCGTTCACCGAGCCATTGGACGCGGCCGTAGTGGTCACCGACCAGAGCACCGTGGCAGTGGTGCCCAAGCGCGCTTCCTTGCCTTCCAGAGGTGCCGCATGCTCCACCGCAGCATTCTGCAACGCCGGATTGGGTTGATACTCCGCCCACAGCGAGGTGGCACCGCCAATCAGGAACAGGGCAAACATGCAGGCAATGATCGCGCGGCTCTGGCGCAGATCCTTGACGTAGTGGCCGAAAGTGAACACCAGGGCCACGGGAATCAAGATGATCGACACCAGCTCGAACAGGTTGCTCCAGGCACTGGGGTTCTCGAACGGGTGAGCCGAGTTGACACCGAAGAAGCCACCACCATTGGTGCCCAACTGTTTGATGGCGATCTGGCTCGCCGCCGGGCCCAGCGGAATCACCTGGTCGTTACCTTGCAGGGTCAGGGCATCCACGTAGTGGGCAAAGGTCTGGGGCACGCCCTGCCAGACCAGGAACAACGCCAGCAGCAGACTCAGCGGCAGCAAGCCATAGAGAGTCGCGCGGGTCATGTCGACCCAGAAGTTGCCCAGGGTGCGCACCGAACGCCGGCCAATGCCGCGGCACAAGGCAACCAGCACCGTCAGCCCGGTAGCAGCGCTGACAAAGTTCTGCACGGTCAGGCCGACCATCTGGCTGAGGTAGCTCAGGGAGGCCTCACCACTGTAGGACTGCCAGTTGGTATTGGTCATGAAACTGACGGCGGTGTTGAACGCCTGGGTCCATTCCTGTCCCGGAAGATTCTGCGGGTTGAGTGGCAGATACCCCTGGAACAGCAGGATGGCAAACAGCAGGACAAACCCCGCCAGGTTGAAGGCCAACAAGGCCAGGGTGTATTTCTGCCAACTCTGCTCGTCTTGTGGGTCGACCCCGGAAATCCGGTAGCACGCACGCTCCACCGGCCCCAGGACCGGGGTCAGCCAGGTGCGCTGGCCTTCCATGACCTTGTAGTAGAAACGTCCCAGCCAGGGCGCGGGCAACAGCACCAGGGCAAAGAAGGCGAGGAGCAGCCAATAGTCATAACTGTGCATAACCGCAGCTCCTAGTTCCGATCTGCGCGCAGCAGCGCAACCAGTAGATAAACGAACAGGCCCACTGCCAGCAGCAATGACACCGCGTCCAGAATGTTCATGGAATGTCTCCGAGGTACGGCGATTGCCGCGAATGCAGCCATTGTCCGCAGGGTGCCTGTAAAGGAACGAGATCGACGGGGTGGGAGGCCCATAAAGAAAGCGTAAAGACTGGCTTTATGCGGCGTTTACCTGGGCAGTTGGAAGACGACAGCGGCTGCCCCCATGCTCCCCCTGCCCCAATCGAAGGCACCGGGATGCACCAGACTGATATCGATCGACGACAAAAACCTGGAAAACATCCTCGATACGACCGCTTTCCTGGCTTTACGACGGTCGCCACGAGACTGGCATGGGCGCTGCACAGGCCAGTCCCGAGCACTTCCAACCGTTCAGGGAGCAACTGATGAACACACTCAAGCCCACTCTGGGCACGCTGCATTTATGGGGTATCGCGGTCGGTCTGGTGATTTCCGGGGAATACTTCGGCTGGAGCTATGGCTGGGGCGTGGCCGGAACCCTTGGTTTCCTCGTGACCTCTTTACTGGTCGCCACCATGTATACCTGCTTTATATTCAGTTTCACCGAGCTGACCACGGCCATTCCCCATGCAGGAGGCCCCTTTGCCTACAGCCGACGCGCCTTTGGTGAGAAAGGCGGCTTGATTGCCGGGTTGGCCACTTTGATCGAATTCGTCTTTGCGCCACCGGCGATTGCCCTGGCCATTGGCGCCTACCTGAATGTGCAGTTTCCGGCGCTGGACCCCAAGCATGCCGCCGTGGGGGCCTACCTCGTCTTCATGGGCCTGAACATCCTCGGGGTAAAACTGGCGGCTACCTTCGAACTGGTGGTGTGCGTACTGGCGGTGGCAGAGCTACTGGTATTCATGGGCGTGGTAGCACCGGCCTTCAGCTTCAGCAATTTCGCCCTCAACGGCTGGGCCGGAGCCGACTCCTTCGGAGCCCCTGCGATTGCCGGGATGTTCGCCGCCATCCCCTTCGCCATCTGGTTCTTCCTGGCCATCGAGGGTGCGGCCATGGCCGCCGAAGAAGCCAAGAACCCCAAACGCACCATTCCCAAGGCCTACATCAGCGGCATTCTGACCCTGGTACTGCTGGCCATGGGGGTGATGTTCTTCGCTGGCGGAGTGGGTGACTGGCGCACCCTGGCCAATATCAACGACCCGTTGCCCCAGGCGATGAAAGCCGTGGTGGGCGACAGTTCCGGCTGGCTGCACATGCTGGTGTGGATCGGCCTGTTTGGCCTCGTGGCCAGCTTCCACGGGATCATCCTCGGCTATTCGCGGCAGTTCTTTGCCCTGGCCCGTGCCGGCTATCTGCCAGCATCCCTGGCCAGGCTGTCACGTTCCCAGACGCCACACCGGGCGATCATCGCCGGCGGCCTGATCGGTATCACCGCGATCTACAGCGATGGCCTGATCAACCTGGGCGGCATGACCCTGACCGCCGCAATGATCACCATGGCGGTATTCGGCGCCATCGTGATGTACATCATGAGCATGCTCAGCCTGTTCAAACTGCGCCGGACCGAACCGGACCTGCCACGCAGCTTCCGCGCCCCGGGCTACCCGCTGGTACCCGCCATCGCACTGGCACTGGCGCTGGTGTGCCTGGTGGCCATGGCCTGGTTCAACGCGCTGATTGGCCTGATCTTCCTCGGCTTCATGGTGCTGGGTTTCATTTACTTTCAGCTCACCGCACAACTGCGGGCCGATGCCCCGGCGGATGCCATGCTCACCGGTCTGTAAGCATCGGGCACTACTGGCCAGAACAATCAGGCATACAATGGAACCAGTGCGAAACGCTTTAACTCAAAGCATTACAGGCAGTCCCGAGGGCGAACCTTCGTCCTCGGGAAACTGCCGTTCAAGGAGAGCCCTATGCCCTGGTATGCCTGGTTGATTCTGGTGGTTGCTATCGGTTCGATCGTCGGCGGCTTGATGATGCTGCGCGACACCGCCCACAAGGTGGAACTGACTGATGAGCAACGTAAACGCGTAGCCGAACGCAACGCGGAAATGGATGCCAAAGAAGCGCAGGATCGTTAATCCCGTCAGCCCCTTCGTCCTGCATTGAAGGGACTGCTCAAGGCCCTACTTTTCCCATTCGGCCTTGGCGATGTGCAAGCCGTGCTGACCTTTGTAGGCCGCCCGCTCCGGCTGGCTCCAGCCTTCAAGCAGTGACTCTTCGAGACGATAGATCTCCACTCCCAGTGGCCGGCAAACACTCAAGGGGTCCTGAGCCTCGGGGCCCCACATCGGCAAGGACAGATCGCCCCCCGGGCAGGTCGACAGTGCACACAGTAGGTCGATTTCGGCAAAAAACTCCAGATAGTCGCCCTTCTGCGCCGGACAGGCCTTCATGAAATACATGTCGTCATGATTAAGGCCGGTGCACTGAAAGATATTCAATACGTCATGCACGTCGAATTCGGTGAGGCCATGGGGCAGAACCGCCCGTGTCAGATTGGAGTGACAGTGATGATGAAAATCCTCGCCTGTGAGCATTCGGTTCACATAGGGATCGCAACGGGTACCCAATAAATCGTGCAGGCGCCCGCCATGCTCGTCGATACCATAATTCGCCAGGCTGTCATCGGTGATCGTGACCAGCGGCCGCAAGAAAGGCAGGTTCGACCAGAGCCGGTCATGGGTGCTGACATGGGCTCCCTGCAACTGCCGGGTACGTGCGGCCCATAGGCGTTCTCGCGGGTCATTGGCATTCCAGACGTTGAAGTCTCCCACTTGCGGGCCTACGGGTGTGGTCACTCGAAACACATGACCGGCGGGCACCTTCCAGGCCCGGCCCGTACGAATCGGCACCTCGAACTGCTCGATCAGCGTACGTTGTGCCCGGTTATCACGGATACGTTCATAAAAGGTCGTATCCACCTGCAGCGCCGAGCCTTTGCTGACCTGATAAGCCGCTGGATAGTCTTTGTACATGGGTATCGCCCTCACTCAGTGACGCAAGGATTGACTGAACATGTTCAGCAGCAGGCGCTCGGAGTCGTCCAGATATGCCTCCATTGCCTCGCCGGCGCGGGCTTTGTCACCCTCCACCAGCCATTGGTGAATCTGCCGGTCACGAACCAGCCAGGGCGCCTGGAACAACGCTTCATCCGGCGCGGCGCAAAACACCAGACGCAATTGCGCGACTACATTGGTGAAAAATTCATCGAACAAGGAAGAGTCCAGTAGCCTTACCACCTGCTGATGAAAGCGCAAACCATGGGTCCCGACAGCACGCCAGTCCTCGCGATCTCGGGCCAATTGGGCCGCCTCGATGGCGTCGAGCATACGATCAGCCTGGCACTCGCTCAGCGGCTTTGCACTGGCGATCGCCTGCAACTCCAGAGTCCGACGTACTCGGAACAGATCCTTTACCTCATCGCTGCTCAGGCGTCTGACCACCACGCCTTTATAACGGACATAGTGGGTCAACCCCTCCTGGCCCAAGCCGTGCAACGCTTCACGTATGGTGTTGCGCGAAGCGTTGTAGGTGTTGACCAGCTCGCTCTCTACCAACGGCATGCCAGGCAACAGGCGACCACCGATAATGTCGGCACGCAGTTCCACCCTGATCTGGTCCGCAAGGGATAAACCGTTGCTCATGGCAACACCTCGAGATTGTTCAACAATTCGTGATCAAACTTTAATCACTTATCGTGCCAATTCCTGAGGGTCCTGCAAACACTCGCCCTACCTGTCGGAACGCTGTAAATACGCAAAACACCCACTGATAAGTAGGGGCGTGATCTGATGATCCTTGGTTAAAATAGCGCTCTAGTTGTGGAGGTTTCTCAAATGCGTTATTCAGCAGACCATAAAGCCCAGACACATCAACGCATTATCAAAGAAGCTTCGGAACGTTTTCGTCGTGATGGAATAGGGGGAACGGGATTACAACCACTGATGAAGGCACTGGGCCTGACCCATGGCGGTTTCTACTCCCACTTCAAGTCCAAGGATGAGCTGGTAGAAGAAGCCCTTTGCGCAGCTGCCCAAGACCTGGACGCCCACTGCGCAACTCTGTTCGCACAAGAACAGCCCTTGCAGGCGTTTATCGACAACTACCTTTCCGAGTGGCATCGCAGCTCACCCCATCAAGGTTGCCCACTACCAACCATGAGCTCGGAACTCGGCCAGCGCGGCCAACCCAGCCCCACCACCGATGCAGTGCTCAATGCCAGACTTGCCCAAGTGGAAGCGACTCTGGAAGGTGAAAATAAGGCGCAACGCAGCCTGATGATCATGTCGACCCTGGTGGGAGCGTTGATGCTCTCGCGCAGCGTGGAAAGTCCTGAACTGGCGGTACAGATACTGGACGTCGTCAGTGAGGGCCTGAAGAAACAGGAGCAGGAATAATACAACCCGCTCCATGGGCCGCCTTAATTGGAACGCGCGGCGGCACTGTTCCTGGAAAGATTGGGCCCCAAGGCCAGGCGCGCGGCTACCAGTGCTTGCCAGTGCGCCGGAGCGGGAAACGAAGGTAGCGTGATCAACTCTCTCTGGTCGAAACCACTCGATGCCGCGTCCACCATCTCAGTCGCCTCAATCACCATCTCTAGGGGGATGGCCTTAGCCTCCAAGCCTGAACGCTCCCAGATCTCGGTACAAGTAACGCCAGGCAAGCTCCCCTGAGCCTGAACGTCATTGCCTTTCAACTCAGCCGGCAGTGACTGAGTCAGGCTTAGCACGTAAGCCTTGGCGGCACTGTAAGTCGCATTGAAACGCTCCGGGATTAACGCGACCACTGAGACAATTTTGATGATCGCCCTGCGCCCGACCGCGAAAAAACTCGTCGCGGCCGCTCCTGACAATCTTGAAAGTAATGGACGCCTCCGATTGGAACATTCGGAGAGCGAAAAATATTACATGCACAATACTCTTGCAGCACCATGAAAAAATTGCCTGTTGATAGAGATTCATGGCTAGGCACCAAACCCGCTCGAAATACAGAAGGCCGGTCACTGACCGACCTTCGATTGCTACTTGATCAAGTCAGTTGACGACGAGCTTGTCTCGATTGCGCTCCAGGATAGTCTTGCCGATCCCCTTGACCTCAAGCAGTTCATCCACCGAAGCAAAGGGACCATTCTCTTCACGATAAGCGACAATCGCCTTGGCCTTGGCCTCGCCAATTCCAAATAGCTCGCGCTGCAGGACAGCCATATCGGCGGTATTGAGGTTGATTTTGCTGACTTGAGGCGTTGCCTGCTCCACTGCCTCAGGAGCAACAGTCTGCGCCTTGACAGCAGGCGCTGCTTGAGCTGCAAGCGAAAGGCTGGCTAGAACGGCAAAGATCAGCGAGGAGAGATAAGAGTTACGCATAGTGACGCTCCATGACATCGAGTAAGGAAAACAGCTTTTCCGAAGCTGCCTTCCAAACCTAGGTGATGCCGCAGGCAAGTCAAAAGCAGGAGGGTTACCGGTTGTGTAGATTCAAGGTTTGAGACGCCGCTGTTGATAAACCCAGTCGACGATTTCACCGTCCGGGGTATAACCACTCACCGTCTCACGAAGCAGTTGTCGAACTCTTGCATAATCATCTAACTCAAGCGCTGCAAGGAGTTCGCTGAGCTTGGCCTTAAGCACATCCCAAGACAGATGATCCTCATTGGCGCTCATGATCATTGGGTGTTGAGTCGCCACTACGTTGTCGCCAATCAGCAACTCTTCGTAAAGCTTTTCACCAGGACGAAGGCCGGTAAACTCGATAGCGATATCGCCATGAGGATTTTTTTCCGAGCGTATGCTCAGCCCGGAGAGATGAATCATCTTTTCCGCCAACTCGACGATTTTCACCGGCTCACCCATATCCAGCACAAAAACATCACCGCCCTGCCCCATCGATCCAGCCTGGATAACCAGCTGAGCAGCTTCCGGAATAGTCATGAAATAGCGCGTAATCTTCGGATGAGTGACCGTCAGCGGACCACCTGATTTGATCTGTTTGCGAAACAGTGGAATGACTGAGCCTGAAGAGCCCAATACATTACCGAAACGCACCATGGTGAAACGGGTTTTATTTACCCTTGAAATATTTGAAGAGTCATTGAATAACACTGGCGCGACTTCTTTGCTCAACGCCTGCAGAGTAAGTTCCGCCAAACGCTTGGTACTGCCCATTACGTTAGTTGGGCGAACAGCCTTATCAGTAGAAATCAGTACAAAATTAGCCACACCGGATTGCAAAGCGGCCTGCGCCGTGTTGAGCGTACCCATCACATTATTAAGTACACCTTCAGCAATATTATGCTCAACCATCGGTACATGCTTATAAGCAGCAGCATGATAAACCGTCTCGACACTCCAGGTTTTCATGACAGATAACAGCTTTTCGTAATTACGCACGGAGCCTAGAATAGGGAGCAATTTTACAATACGAGCCTCCCGCGACACACGCAGTTCAAGCTCAGACAAAATACTGTAGAGATTGAACTCGCTATGATCGAGCAGAATCAGAGCAGTGGGGCCCAAGGACAAAATCTGTCGGCAAAGCTCAGATCCAATAGATCCGCCGGCACCTGTCACCAGAATAGTTTTCCCTTTTATACAGTGCGCCAACAAATCGCCTTGAGCAGGTACAGAGTCACGCCCAAGCAAGTCCGCAATGTCCACTTCTTGAATGTCATCAACCTTCACTCGCCCACTGGCCAAATCCATAAAGCCAGGAACACTTCGAACATGAAGGGGAAAGTCCTCAAGAAAACCAAGAATCTCTCTACGACGACTACGAGTAGATGAGGGAATCGCTAGAAGTATTTCTTCTGCTCCCGTTTCGTCTATCATCTGTTGCAAGTGCTTGGGCTTGTATACCTGCAAACCAGCAATCATCCGATCGGCAATACTGTCGTCATCATCGATAAATGCAACTGGACGCATGAAACGTCCCAATCGTAGCGCTGCAACTAGCTGATTACCTGCCGAACCAGCGCCATAGATAGCTACCTTGGGTAAACCATCATCCCGGTTGGTGAATGGTACGTGCTGTGCGGTCGTGAACCAATCACCGAGAAAATATTGGCGCATAGCCAATCTTAAACCACCAATCATCACTAGACTCAACCACCAGTAGTTGAACACGATTGAACGTGGAACCACGACCTGGTGATTGCTATAAAGATAAACAACCAATGAAAGAATCAAAGCAGATAAAGTTACCGCCTTTACAATCGTAATAAGAGCATCATTACCAAAGTAACGCATGACGGCCCGATACATTCCAAACCGAACAAATAGAGGAATAGCAATTATCGGTGCACTTATGAACAGCCAAAGATGAAGAAAAAAAAGGTTATCTAACTCTTCAAACCCCAGCCTAACAACGAAAGCCATCCACAACGCAGCCCACACCAGAAAAACGTCAACAACCACCTGGAGCACACGTTTTTTTCTACGAGAACGACTCAATAAAAATGACCGTATCTTTTCCATATCTTAACTTCACCTCAATCCCTCAAAAACCAGCCCAAGAATAATGCACAACAAAAATCAACCATCTAGAAGGCACATATCAAGTCAACTGGATTTCTCTGTAGCTCCCGCATTAAATTTTACGGCAAGAAAAACCAAAGGAAAATAAGCAATCACAAGACCCAATATTCCATCCAGCCCGAATACACCTACGCATATGGCAATAGGTAGTAACCAAAGAGTATTTATAGTAGCAATAGCAAGAGTAACGGGTAAATGACCTTTAAAATGACGAGATGCATATTGATAAGCGTGACTACGGTGCGCTTCGTAGATCTTATCTCCACGAATAAAACGGCGGAGCAGCGTGAACGTCGCATCTACAATAAAAACGCCGAGCAGAATTAGCCAAACCCATATTAGATGAGGGGATACCAATGCTGCCTGAAGAGACAGAATCCCAAGAATCAATCCCAAGAAACCACTGCCTGCATCCCCCATGAAAATACGTGCGGGAGGGAAGTTCCAGTACAGAAACCCTGATACAGCAGCAATTAACAATAAAGGAGTCGAAACGAGCTCGTTTTCTCCACTCAACCAATAAACCAAGCAAGCGCCAATACAAACACTCACTGCCTCAATACTGGCAACCCCGTCAATTCCGTCCATGAAGTTATAGAGATTAAGCAACCAGACAAGATAGACGGCAGCCAATAAATATCCTACCCACCCCAGATCAAGAACAACGCCAAATACATCAACGGAGGGGACCACCTGCAGCCAACACAAGGCCCAACCCGCCCCAGAAAAATGGGCAAGTAATCTCCATCTGGCAGCGATATGCCCATGATCATCAAGGAATCCAACCATGGCAATCAGCGTTCCGGCGCCTACCAAACTTATAACGCTAGGCCAAGCCGCAAAGCCTTCCAAAGCTAGTAGAGGCAGAGCTGCCAGATAACTCACGACAATAGCCACACCACCACCGCGAGGTGTTGGCAACAAATGAGAACTTCGCTCATTAGGTATGTCGATCAAACTGCGAGCGATAGCATATCTACGTAGAGATCCGGTCAAAAGCAGCGAACAGACGAGAACCGCCACAAAAAAAACAACAATCATGAGTTTCCCCGAAACATTACCAATACCTGATAAAGCTACATCGATGGCCAGGAGTGGTCTTTGATTTTACACGACTAGACAAAAATGGCGAAACCTATACCAGCGACCAATGAGCTAAAAAACGTTTTTAGCACTATAGCCTCAAAAAACAACTCACAAAAAATCGATATTCAGCGACTAATACTCCTAAGACAGCCAACTTCAAGATCAAGTAGACCGTCTGCAACGCGTTATCTTACTCGCATAAAACCAAAAAAAGCAGATATTGACTATCTTCAACCACCCTCAAAAAAACAAAAATATGACTAAAAAGATAAAAAACAAACCCCGCCATTAAAACTTGCAAATCCATCAGTAACGACAGAAGCAATTCCACGTAAAAAGCACTTAATTCAAGCTCTACAACTGATTTAATTATTTTCTACGCTTGAACCCATCAACCGTTTTTCTCAATGCCTCGTCAACCCCAATCACCGGTTGCCATCCAAGAACCTTCCTAGTTTTTTCGACATCAACTTGCAAAGAACCAAGAAGACGCTGAGCCTGAGACTTTTTACCAAGAACCTGAAAAATCGCACGTAGTAAAAACGTAGGAACTGGCAGCAACCAAGTATTACGCCCCAAAGCCCTTCCAACACGTTGAAAAAGCTGAGTCGCAGTTAAATCTTCATCATCACTGACAAGAAATACTTGATTAGATGCATCAGGGTGATTCATACAAGTAAAAATCAAATCAACCAAATTATCCAATGCAACAAAACTACGTTTATTCACCAGCCTGCCAAAAGGTAATGGAATTCCGCGATCTAACCAGGAGATCATATTATAAAAGTTAGCTTTTACTCCATCACCATAAACTAAAACAGGCCTGATAATCACAACATCCATTTCTGAATCAGCGGCTATCTCCAGTAAACCCTGTTCCGCCTCAAGCTTCGAGATTCCATAATAATCAGAAGGCGCAGGCTCGTCATCGGCACGAAATGGTCGATCGGAGCTTGTAACTTCACCATTGACCTTGATTGAACTTAAAAAAATAAATCTTTTAACTCCACTCGCCAATGCCTCCCGCGCCAAATTTAATGTCCACTCGGTATTCACCTTACGGTATTCGGACAAAGCATTGGGCGAATACTCATCCATTACATGAACCCTTGCAGCAGCATGGATGACAACATCAACACCAAGCAGCGAGACGTTTTCAGTTTCTAAATTAACGACATCATGTACAGCACATTGCAAAGGAGAACTAGATTTACGAACAGCGGCGGTAACTTTAATATCATTAAGTGAAGCTAAGCGCTGTAAAACTGCCCCTCCGACAAAACCACTTGCCCCAGTTAGAAACACATGCATCATTACCTCATACTCCTAGGCTTACGGAACAACTCATACAGTTTGAAGGGGAGCTTTAAAAGCACCATAAATATATTCGTATACAAACCATTGTTCCTGCAAGCAGTCACTATCTCTAAATTAAGCCTCAAACTACTCTTAAACCCAGAAGTACTAACACCGCCCGAGCGCATACGCACAAGGACTTTATTAATATATAAATACTTCAAACCATGTACATAAAGCTGACGAACGAACATTTCGTAGTCAGCAGCAATTTTGTATTTAAGCGAATAAGCACCAACCTTTTCATATGCAGATTTACGAATAAAAGTAGCAGGATGAGGAGGCATCCAGCCAAAACGCAATCGCCATACAGAAAATCTATTAGCACGATAAAACCGCGTAACTTTCTTTAGGTCGGACGGTTCAACAAAAACAACATCGCCAAAAACAATATCAACTTCTGGTTTTTTATCAAATGCACCAACCACATAAGACAATATGCTTTCACTTTCGTAAAAATCGTCTGAATTCAATATCCCTACGATATCGCCAGTAGCTAAAGCGACACCTTTGTTCATCGCATCGTAGATCCCGTTATCTTTTTCTGTTACAAAAGTACTTATTTTATTTCCGTAAGATTTGACTATATCGATAGTTCCATCATTAGAACCACCATCCACAACTATATATTCAACATCGACATAATCTTGAGACAAAACCGACTCAATAGTATCTTTAATAGTAGAAGAACTATTATAACAAACGGTAACAATAGAGACTTTCAAGCACACCTCTTAGACACGGCCATACAAATCTTCAAACCTTACAATATCATCCTCCCCAAGATAGGAACCAGACTGTACCTCAATCAGCTCTAATGGAATTACACCTGGATTTTCAAGAGTATGCATTTGCCCTATAGGGATATAAGTAGATTGATTTTCTGCAACTAGATAAACTTTATCACCATTAGTAACTTTTGCTGTACCACTAACAACAACCCAATGCTCCGCTCGATGATGATGCATTTGCAATGACAATTTAGCACCAGGATTAACCGTAATACGCTTGACCTGATAGCGAGCACCATTGTCTATAGAATCATAGACACCCCAAGGTCGATATACTTCCCGATGATTCTTATATTCGGAACGACCAGAGGACTTTAGCTTTTCAACAATTTTCTTTACTTCTTGAACATGCTCTTTATGAGCAATCAGAACCGCGTCCTTGGTCTCTACAACGATTAGATTATCGACTCCAACAGTACTAACCAAACGACTTCCAGAATAGATATAGTTATTAGTAGAGCCTTCTACTATTACATCACCACGGCAAATATTTCCCTGAGAATCCTTATCTCCTACATCCCATAATGCGGCCCAAGAACCAATATCACTCCAGCCAGCATCCATTGGCACAACAACTGCATCTTTCGTTTTTTCCATCACCGCATAGTCAATCGACTCATCTGGACATTTTTCAAACTCATCACGTCCCACCCGAGTGAAATTCATGTCCTGCTCCCCCTTGCACAAAGCTTCACGACAAGCGCTCAGGATGTCAGGGCGGAAATGCTCTAGCTCACACAAATAACGGCTGGCACGAAACATGAACATGCCACTATTCCAGAGATAACAGCCACTCTCCAAATACGAGTTAGCCAATTCCTGAGGTGGTTTCTCGACAAATCGAGCCACTTCAAAACCACCACTTTCTAAGCCTGCACCCTTCTGGATGTAACCATAGCCTGTTTCAGGATGAGTAGGGTTAATGCCAAAGGTAACCAACTTTCCATCAATAGCTAATGGCAGTGCTTTATGAATACAGGATTGAAAGGCTACAACATCATTAATTAAATGATCAGCCGCCAAAACAAGCAATATAGGATCTTGACCATTCAAACATTCTTGAATTGCAACTAACGCAACTGCAGGTGCGGTATTCCGACCAGCGGGCTCCAATAGAATATTAAACTTTTCTAGACCTTGTTGCCTTAACTGTTCGGCTGCCAGAAAACGGTGATCTTCATTACAAATCACGCGTGGCGTAGCCGTTTCCAAACCGTTCAAGCGAGCGATAGTCGCTTGCAACATGGACATTTCAGCATCTGCCAAACACAGGAACTGCTTAGGATTTAGCTGGCGGGAGAGCGGCCATAGACGAGAGCCCGAACCACCTGCCATAATTATCGGAACTAACATAGATTTTCTCTTCAACTAAATTAAAATCATAGCAGTAATTTATTTTTCAACAGCAATTTCTAGAATTCTTCGCCCAACAGACTCCCAATCTTTTGGAATCATCTTCAATTGCTCGCTCCAATCGGGCCAATACCCAGTAGATAGCTTTCTATGTAACTCATCAACTGCACATCTCAAAGACTCGACATCATCAACCACAAAATATATAGCCTGATCTCCACACAGGGCTCTGGCGTATTCAAGATCGGGACAAACTATAGGAATGCCAATAAACATCGCTTCAACAAGCGGAAAACCATAGCTTTCATCTTTAGACAAAAACAAAAGAGCATCAGCAAGATTATAAGAGTCTAACATTCTCTGCGACGATAGCCGCCCACAGCAATGAATCCAGGAAATATCCTTAGCAGGGTGAGCCTCTTGCTCAATGGTTAACTCAAGGCTCTCGACTGGCCACTGTGATGCACTATTAGCTTGTATACTATCCAGTAGTTTATGATTTTTATGTGGATAGTCGGCAGCTGGATAAAACAAACGTAACGGAGCATCAGTTGCCACGACTCGTCCCCCACGCACTACTCCTGCGTTAAGAAGCCAGTTAGGTACAGGTTGAGGTACAACATGTACTCGTGCTCTTAACGAAGGATAAGATTTAATAAGAGCATCACGCATTAGCGCTGTCTGGACTATAAATGCTTGTGCATATCTTATGTTAAGAGAAAATATCCACCGAAAAACCAAAAACTTTAGACTTGATTTATTCCAACTAATCTTATCAGGAACTAACAAGTGCGAATTTTGCACAAAAACTGTTTGTTTTGCACTACAACGAATAGGCAGATCCCCCATAACCAAAAGAGGAGTGTCTCCACCAAAGCGTCTACCGAAGAATACACATTCCAAAAAACGAGAAATCGAATTCGGGAGATACCTTCTATAGTAGAATTTATTTATAGAGTTATCATCGACCACATACTCAGAAAGCTCTCCAACACTTGGAAGATAGAGTTCCTTAAGTCTGATACTTTCACATTGCTCAAGTGCTGGTAGCAACGACTTCAGCAATTGCACTGCCCCCAATCCCGCAATATTTGTTAGATGTAAACGAACGCTCTTTACGCTCATAAAAAACTACTCCAAATACCAGGGCGAAGAAACTTCTTTTCGCTTTAAACCCTTTACCTGCATTATAGACAGCATGTAACCTGCAGCAACATCAGGTTGAATTGCGATAGCCGCGACATTTGTAGCAGAGGTTAGCTCTTGAGAGAGCTGTGAGTCCTGTAAAAAAACCTCAAGCGTTTTTTTAAGTGAATGAGGTTCTTGAATATTAAAAATCATACCAGCAGTAAAACGCTCTAAAATAACACTTGCTCCAACTTGATCACTACAAATTACAGGAACGCCAGCGCATATAGCCTCATTCACGACAACTCCCCAGCCATCGTGCCTACTCGGTAGTACCAAAACATCATATCGTGCAATCACTTCTTGAGCGGAGCCAAAAGGAATTACTCCACAGTACCTAACCGTCACACCATCAATATTGTAAAGTCGTGGCTCCCCTGAACCATAGACATCAAGCACAACACGATCACCTAAGCTGCTAACAGCATCTATTAGCAAGTCCAACCCTTTTCTTGCAATCAAGGCTCCCACAAAAACAATTCGAAGTTTTTCATTCTTTGAATATACCCCTGACGGCCCTGGAGAATCAGACTTCAATGAAGGTATAAAATAGCCAAATGGAAATATTTTATCACTAGAGATACCGGCTTTAGTGTATTGAATAATTGCTTTTTTTGATATTGCAAACACCCCTGAAACCCAACGATTAAGCACTAAGGCATAAAGCCTGTAGATATAAGGTCGTGCTCTAGCTTTAATATTTGCAATAGCAAACTTATCTTCAGAAAAATAGCCAAGAGAAATAGGTGAGTATGGTTCGGACACGAGATAAAATTCGACCTTGAACCAAATTGCCAGTAACAAACAGTAAATCATCTTAATACTTTGGAAGGCACTTCCAAATATATGAACATCCCTTTGATGCTCACGCATATGCCTGTAACAATATTGCATCCATTTTTTTTGTGGGATTAATCTTCTATCTATAGACCCGACTTGAGTATCAAGCCAACCTTGAGAACGACGAGTATTATCCTCAAGTGTCAAGACATAAGCTAACAAAGGAGACTTTGCTTGTTGGGAAAGCTCCTCATAAGTATAAGCCTGATGATCAGTCAAAACTGGTTGCCAAGTGATGAAAGAACGGGGTTGAGTCATGATATCTCCCCAGTAATGAAATCAAGGACCGCCTGACCAGCCGACAAAGGTGAACAACGCTCAAGGACAATCAAGCTACCTTTCTCAGCACAACTTCGGCCTAAATCCGTGTCATCGACAACCAGCTTCAATATATCTGCTAGCTCTTTCGGATCATTTGATCCTAAGTATAAGGCACCCTCCCCCAAAACTTTACGGACATCACTGATATCCGTACTTATCACCAATAGCCCAGCTTCCGCAAACTCAATGACCTTTGATGGGAAAGTTGTGTCGGCCATCTCGCCGCCGATAGGTTTCAATGCCAGACCAGCACAGCATCGCTCAAGGATTTCTATATATTCAAGATTAGTTGTACGGCCATGAACCGTAACTTTAGGAAAACCATCTTCTAACGCTAGCTGCTTAAGAGCATCTAACCCTTCACCTTTACCGGTAACTTGAAAGGACAGTTTTTTAACCCAGAGCTCCTCACTTCTACGAAGCATACGAACAGTATCAATTAGTAAATTTACGCCCGTATCCGCGCTAAGAGTTCCCCCCATCAAAACATGACGTTCAGGCTCCAACCATGAAATACACTTAACTTTAGGAGTTGAGACAGAACCATAGTAGCAATGAATAGGTCGAATAGCCGTTCTACTGGCCAAAGCGCTACAAGCAAGAAGGGCCCCATTCGAACAGTACCGATCATAAACCCACACCAAGAAGCGATTCCATCGAACTTTTATTACAGTTTGCTTTGCATTGAAATTTTCACCATCTTCTAAGTCCAAGAAACGTCTATAACCCGTAAAAACAGAAATAAAAAGAAGAGGCAGATAGGCACTCATCCTATTATAAAAAACAACTGACCTTGAGGGACTTTTTGAAAGACGAAACAACATTCCAATCAATGAGAATAGAGAAAGCACTTGAGAAAAAAAACGGACATGAGAGAAAGAAGAATAAATAACAGATATACCATTAACTCTCTTAGCCTTACGGCCGTAATATTTAAGTGCCCCATTAGTACTACCTCGACCCAAGCTCAAAACATAGGGCCTCGCTCCGGCGGTACGCAATGCCTGACACAGCATAAATACTTTACGAGATGCTGCAGGACTGTCGCTACCAATTCCCCTTTCGGTACGAGTTGCATCATCCAATGCATTACAAACTATGAGCACAACTGGTTTTTTCACTGCAATTGCCTCTTTACAATGGAGGGGACACCCGCAACTAATGTATTTTTAGGAACATCGCGAACCACAACAGAACCAGCGGCGATAATGGCCCCATCACCAATTGTCACACCACCAAGAATCAAACTTTTTGCCCCAATCCAACAACCATTGCCTACTAATATTGGACGAGCAATACCCTGACCAGCTCGTCGAGCTTCACCACCAATGGCATGGCTTCCTAAAACAAACTCTACGCCTGGCCCAATATCACAATCAGAACCTAATCTTATTTCAGCTTCTATGTTAGTATGAAAAACAACACCTGGACTCAACCAGGTTCTCTCTGCAATGCTTAAAGAACCTCGACCATATATCCAGCCGCGGCCACAAAACTTCACTCCTCTCGCAAGATTCACACCGGCAATACGCCACAGCAAGTATCGCAGGCCAAAAAAACGAGAAGGAGGTAATATAGAAAGAACTAAATTTATTAAATGCCTCAGCATAATACTCAACTCATCTAAAATGAGCACCTTGGATAATAATACAAAGAAACAAAAAACTGACCACCCCAACTCTCGCTCTGCAAGAATATGCGGTGGTCGAATTACACATAACTAACAGACTGATTGTTAATCAGCTTGAGCGAGCTTTAAGCCCATTTTCTGAAAACCATTCATACGCCTCACGCAACCCTGATCTCAAGTTGATACTTGACTTCCAGCCTAAAAGTTCAATACGTGAAACATCCATTAGCTTTCGAGGAGCCCCATCAGGTTTAGTGGCATCAAATATCACCCTACCTTTAAATCCAGTAACCTGAGAAATTGTCTCTGCCAACTCTCGAATAGTACAGTCTTCGCCAGTTCCAACATTAATGTGTGAGAGCATAGGCTGAGTGTGCCGCTCATAAACATCTCGCGACAGTTCCATAACATAGACTGACGCGCTGGCCATATCGTCGACATGTAGAAACTCACGCTTCGGCGAGCCACTCCCCCAAATAACCACTTCATCCTTATTATACAAAACAGCCTCATGAAAGCGACGAAGTAACGCAGGTATCACATGAGAATTATCTGGATGATAATTATCATTAGGGCCATACAAATTAGTCGGCATTACACTTCTATAGTCTCGACCATATTGACGGTTATAACTTTCACACAACTTGATTCCAGCGATCTTCGCAATCGCATAGGGCTCATTTGTTGGCTCCAACTTCCCCTGCAACAAATCACTTTCAGCCATTGGCTGAGGAGCTGCTACAGGATAAATGCAAGAGGACCCCAAAAAGAGCAATTTCTGCACACCATTCATATGCGCAGAGTTAATCACATTAGTCTGCATTACCAAGTTTTCATAAATGAATTCTGCGGGATAGGTATTATTCGCATGAATACCCCCTACTTTCGCCGCAGCCATGTAAACTTGTTTAATTTTATTTTTAGAAAAAAAACCTTCAACAGCCCGCTGATCAAGAAGATTTAATTCGTTTCTATCTCGAGTGATTAGATTTTTATAACCCAGACTTTGCAACCGACGCATTATGGCTGAGCCAACCATCCCATTATGACCAGCAATAAATATGCCGTCTTCCTGATAATTAGTCATATCAGTTCTCCAAAGAAACAGGCAGATCGTAACCATGCTTCTTCAGCAGCGCATGTCGTTTGGCTACCTTAAGATCTTCACAGATCATCTCAGCACACATTTCTTGAGCCGTAATTTCTGGAGTCCAGCCTAACTTCACTTTAGCTTTAGTAGGATCACCTAACAATGTTTCCACTTCGGCAGGACGGAAGTAGCGCGGATCGATACGCACAATCACGTCGCCTGGCTTCAACGACGGAGCGCTATCCCCCACGATAGACTCAATGAAGCCTTTTTCTTCTAGGCCACTTCCCTCAAAACGAATTTTTATTCCTAGCTCGGCGGCAGACCATAAAATAAAATCACGAACAGAATATTGCACACCAGTAGCTATTACAAAATCTTCAGGCTTATCTTGCTGAAGCATCATCCATTGCATGCGTACGTAATCTTTGGCATGTCCCCAGTCACGAAGTGCATCCATATTCCCCATATACAAACACTGCTCGAGACCTTGAGCAATATTGGCTAATCCCCGAGTAATTTTTCGAGTAACAAAGGTTTCACCGCGACGTGGTGATTCATGATTAAAAAGAATTCCGTTACAGGCATACATTCCATATGCCTCTCTGTAGTTTACAACAATCCAGTAAGCATATAGTTTTGCAACAGCATATGGGGACCGTGGATAAAATGGAGTTGTTTCACGCTGCGGAACCTCCTGAACTAGCCCATAAAGCTCCGAGGTCGAAGCTTGATAAAAACGGGTTTTTTTCTCCAGCCCCAATAAACGGATTGCCTCTAAGATACGCAGCGTCCCCATTGCATCAACATCCGCAGTATATTCAGGAGACTCGAAACTTACAGCAACATGGGACTGAGCCCCTAAGTTGTAGACTTCATCAGGTTTAACTTCTTGAATGATCCGAGTTAGATTTGAAGAATCAGTTAAATCACCATAATGCAAAATAAAACGCTGATCATCAACATGTGGATCCTGATAAATATGATCTACTCTTTGGGTATTAAAGGAAGAAGCACGACGCTTGATACCGTGGACCTCATAACCCTTTTCCAGCAGAAACTCTGCCAGGTATGATCCGTCCTGCCCTGTAATACCAGTAATCAATGCTTTTTTAGCTGTCATTTCCACTTCCTAAATCTACAGTTCTGATATTGCCAAAAAAAAATCACAAACAAAAAAAAATGTCAATAGAAGATAATTATCCGAAAAAACAAAGAAAGGCATAATGGCGTAACTGAAAGCCCTTGACAGATACGAAGATGAGCCTACACATTTTCATCATCAACAGAATCTCTTCGATTATCAATGCTTGGGTATATACCATGTAACATCATTGTATTTTGATGCCAGTTTTACACTCTGGCAATATCGAAACGTCTAAGAGCGCATACTCATCTAAAAAACAAGCAGAACCCTAGCAATAGGAGCCGTACAATTCCAGCGTTATTTTGCACCGAGGATGGGCAACCTTCATACAAGGATGCTATTAGAGGCTACTGCTGGCCAAATCAACTAGCGATGACCTGACAACTCAAAATATAAAGCATGTGGGCGGGCAATCTAGCAAAAACCACCGAATACTTCGGCAAAAAAATACATCCCCCCCCCCAAAAAAATAGAACTTCTCACGAAGAAGAAATTCATTCTGGCATACTTATCCACTCCAATTTCAAATCAGCACCATCATGCATTTACGGCATCCGAATAAAAAATGAAGACCATTAGATAATATCATCCTCATTGACTCTATCCCTTAATTCCTTACCCGGCTTAAAGTGAGGCACAAACTTCCCATCCAAACTAACAGATTGACCTGTTTTAGGATTACGCCCAACACGCGGAGCACGGTAATGAAGGGAAAAACTACCAAACCCTCGAATCTCTATTCGATCCCCAGTAGCCAGACACTGAGACATTTGCTCAAGCATAGTCTTGATAGCCAACTCGACATCCTTGGATGACAGCAGCCCTTGATGGGTGACAATTCGTTCGATCAACTCCGACTTCGTCATATTTTTCCCTTCTTTTTCAAGCAGCTAGGTCAGTGCTCAAAAGGTTTTAGCATGCTCTGAAGGTTTTGAACAGCCCAAGAACTGCGCAGATAACACAAACTCCTTTTGCCAGTGATAGAGACGCAGAGATGTAAACTCAGGCCTTTCTATCGACACATCACGAGCATCGTACGCGTGAGGTACCCCGCCGGATTCCAGCCGAAGGGAAAATCTCCCTCCTCGTCCTTGGCGTCGCTCGACTTAGTGATGATTTTGTAACCACCAGCCTTACATTCGCTCGCAGCACGCCTGTAGCACTGCCCCCAATCCGCTCCCAAACCTGAACAATCGATCTCAATACCACTGACCCCACGAACAGCATGAGTCTTTACATTGGTCGCACAACCAACCAACAAAAGAACCAAAACAATCATAACCAGCCTGCTCATGCTCTTCCTTATAGCAGCCCCTGCTGCTCGAATGATGCACATCCAAGGCAAAGCCTAGCTCCGAATATGCAGCCGGCCACCTAAGAAAGAGACAGCTCACGGTACGTGTTGGTTTCCCTTGCGGAGAACTCTCAAACTAACGATTTTGGAGCAAAAAAAAAGAGCGACCGAAGTCGCCCTTTTTATGGTCTGACAGAACTTAGTTCTGCTTTTCCATCTGTGCACGCAGCAGGTCGCCCAGAGTGGTAGGACCAGCAGCGATATCCGAAGCAGCTGGCTTGTCGCGCAGGCTCTGGATAGCTTCTTTCTCGTCTTCAACGTCTTTCGACTTGATCGAGAGCTGGATTACACGGCTCTTACGGTCAACGCTGATGATCTTGGCTTCAACTTCTTCGCCTTCTTTCAGAACGTTACGCGCATCTTCGATGCGGTCGCGGCTGATTTCGGAGGCTTTCAGAGTAGCTTCGATATCGTTAGCCAGGGTGATGATGGCGCCTTTGGCGTCAACTTCTTTTACAACACCCTTAACGATTGCGCCTTTGTCGTTCTCTTGAACGTACTCGGAGAACGGATCGCTTTCCAGTTGCTTGATACCCAGGGAGATACGCTCGCGCTCTGGGTCAACCGACAGGATAACGGTGTCCAGTTCGTCGCCCTTCTTGAAGCGACGTACGGCTTCTTCGCCCACTTCGTTCCAGGAGATGTCGGACAGGTGAACCAGACCGTCGATGCCACCGTCCAGACCAATGAAGATACCGAAATCGGTGATCGACTTGATGGTGCCGGAGATCTTATCGCCCTTGTTGAACTGGCCAGAGAAGTCTTCCCACGGGTTGGACTTGCACTGCTTGATGCCGAGGGAGATACGACGACGCTCTTCGTCGATGTCCAGAACCATAACTTCCACTTCGTCGCCGACTTGTACGACTTTCGAAGGGTGGATGTTCTTGTTGGTCCAGTCCATTTCCGAAACGTGCACCAGACCTTCCACGCCTTCTTCCAGCTCAGCGAAGCAGCCGTAGTCGGTCAGGTTGGTTACACGAGCGGTAACGCGGGTGCTTTCTGGGTAACGAGCCTTGATAGCAACCCATGGATCTTCGCCCAGTTGCTTCAGGCCCAGGGAAACACGATTGCGCTCGCGATCGTACTTCAGAACCTTGACATCGATCTCGTCGCCAACGTTGACGATTTCGGAAGGATGCTTGATACGCTTCCAAGCCATGTCAGTGATGTGCAGCAGGCCATCGACGCCGCCCAGATCAACGAATGCGCCGTAGTCGGTGAGGTTCTTGACGATACCTTTGACTTGCTGACCTTCCTGCAGGGATTCCAACAGAGCTTCACGCTCAGCGGAGTTCTCGGCTTCGAGGACGCTACGACGGGAAACGACAACGTTGTTGCGTTTCTGGTCGAGTTTGATGACTTTAAACTCGAGCTCTTTGCCTTCCAGGTGCGTAGTGTCGCGCACTGGACGGACGTCAACCAGAGAACCTGGCAGGAACGCACGGATGCCGTTAACGTCGACTGTGAAGCCGCCTTTAACCTTACCGTTGATAACGCCCTTGACCACTTCTTCGGCTGCGAAGGCTGCTTCCAGAACGATCCAGCATTCAGCGCGCTTGGCTTTTTCACGGGAGAGCTTGGTTTCACCGAAACCGTCTTCAACCGAATCCAGAGCAACGTGAACTTCATCACCAACATTGATGGACAGTTCGCCAGCATCGTTGTAGAACTGCTCAAGCGGGATCAGTGCCTCAGACTTCAGACCAGCGTGAACAGTTACCCAACGCGCTTGGTAGTCGATGTCGACGATAACACCGGTGATGATGGAGCCTGCCTGAAGGTTCAGGGTTTTTAGGCTTTCTTCAAAGAGTTCCGCAAAGCTTTCGCTCATTTTAATTCCTGTTGATAAGGGCGAAGAATACGCCCATCTGCCACATCCCAGACAATGTGGGTTACGTTCATATAAAAGAAAGATCGCAGGACTATGACTGGTCCCCCGCGATCCTCCTTGTTCACCCGGCGATATCGCGGATGGCGATCTCACTCAAGATGCGTTGCAACACCTGATCGATGGACAACTCCGTGGAATCCAGCTGTATGGCGTCGGCCGCCGGCTTGAGCGGGGCTACCGCTCGCTGGGTGTCGCGCTCGTCGCGCGCACGTATCTCATCTAGCAGACTCGACAGACTAACACCATCGACTTTTCCCTTCAACTGCAAGTAACGCCGACGGGCACGTTCCTCGGCACTGGCAGTCAGGAAAATCTTCAATGGCGCATCAGGAAACACCACGGTGCCCATGTCGCGACCATCCGCAACCAGGCCCGGCGGCTCTTGGAATGCACGCTGACGCTGTAACAAGGCATCACGCACAGCCGGCAGCGCTGCCACTTGAGACGCCCAGGCTCCAACCTGCTCATTGCGCAGGTCGTCGGTCACATCATCGCCCTCGAGGATGATCCGCTGTGGATGATTTTCAGTGGCACCGAGAAACTGCACATCCAGATGAGCTGCCAACAACTTCAGCGACTCTTCGTTAGTCAGGTCAACGCCATGATTGCGTGCGGCGAAAGCCAGCAGCCGGTAAAGAGCCCCGGAATCCAGCAGGCACCAACCCAGATGCTTGGCCAGCTTGCCAGCAATGGTGCCTTTACCTGAACCACTTGGCCCATCAATGGTGATCACGGGCGCCTTGATATTCACGACTGAGCCTCTTGCGCGACACGAATCCCCACCTGCACGCACAACGCAAGAAAGTTCGGGAACGAGGTAGCAACGTTCGCACAGTCGTGGATACGAATCGGCGCATTGGCACGCAACGAAGCAACGCTGAATGCCATGGCGATACGGTGATCACCATGACCGTGCACTTCACCGCCCCCAATCTGGCCACCCTCAATAATGATGCCGTCAGGAGTTGGCTCACACTTGACTCCCAAGGTCAGCAAGCCATCAGCCATTACCTGGATACGATCGGACTCCTTGACCCGCAGCTCTTCCGCGCCACGCAGCACAGTACGCCCTTCGGCGCAGGCGGCAGCTACGAATAGCACGGGGAATTCGTCGATCGCCAATGGCACCAACTCTTCAGGAATCTCGATCCCCTTGAGCTTGGCAGCACGCACATGCAAATCGGCAACCGGCTCACCGCCGACTTCGCGCTGGTTTTCCAGACGAATATCAGCGCCCATGAGGCGCAGGATATCTATCACGCCAGTACGGGTCGGGTTGATTCCCACATGCTCCAGCACCAACTCAGAGCCTTCGGCGATGGAAGCAGCTACCAGGAAGAACGCCGCAGAAGAAATGTCTGCCGGGACTTCGATATGAGTTGCCTTGAGCTTACCGCCCGACTCAACCGATGCAGTTGCACCGTCAACACTCACCGGGTAGCCAAAACCACGCAGCATACGCTCAGTATGGTCGCGGGTCGGTGCTGGCTCTGTGACGGTGGTCTTCCCCTCAGCATACAAGCCAGCCAGCAGCAGACAGGACTTAACCTGGGCACTGGCCATTGGCAAGGTGTAGGTCAGCCCTTTGAGCTTGTGACCACCACGAATCACCATTGGCGGGCGACCTTCGGCCGCTGTCTCGATCACCGCACCCATTTCCCGCAGCGGGTTGGCCACGCGATTCATCGGACGCTTGGACAGCGAGGGGTCCCCCGTGAGGGTGCTGTCGAAGCTCTGCGCAGCCAGCAGACCGGAGAGCAGGCGCATCGAAGTGCCGGAGTTACCCAGATAGATCGGGCCCGGCGCTGGCTTCAAGCCATGCAGACCCACACCATGAATAGTCACACGCCCATGGTGCGGACCTTCGATGACCACCCCCATATCGCGGAAGGCCTGCAGCGTCGCCAGAGCATCCTCACCCTCGAGAAACCCCGCGACTTCGGTGGTGCCCTCAGCCAGGGAGCCAAGCATGATCGAACGGTGGGAAATCGATTTGTCGCCCGGTACACGAATCCGCCCAGACAGGCGGCCACCAGGATTTGCCAGGAAAATCAGATCGTTGGAGTTCATAGCGTCCACATAGGCCCGGCGGGCCAGGATTTTACCGAAATGCTCGCGGGCAACCCGGGCGCGAGTGAATACGCCCAACAACTGATGCCCGTCCCCTGCATTGACCGCGTCGCGCAAGGCGTCGAGATCGTTGCGAAATGTATCGAGTGTGCGCAGAACTGCTTCGCGGTTGGCGAGGAAGATGTCGTGCCACATGACCGGGTCGCTGCCGGCGATTCTCGTGAAATCGCGGAACCCGCCCGCAGCGTAACGGAAGATATCGAGATTTTCACTGCGCTTGGCCAGGGAGTCGACCAGACCAAATGCCAGTAAGTGCGGCAGGTGACTGGTCGCTGCCAGAACTTCGTCGTGGCGCTCGACCTGCATGTGCTCGACATCAGCCCCCAACTCACGCCAAAGCTTGTCGACCAGATCCAGCGCGGCAGGATCGGTTTGCTCCAGAGGCGTCAGAATCACCTTGTGACGACGGAACAACTGCGCATTGGAGGCTTCGACGCCGCTCTGCTCGGAGCCGGCAATAGGATGCCCCGGGACGAACCGAGCTGGCATACCCGCAAAGGCCGCCTGCGCCGCACGCACCACATTACCCTTGGCACTGCCAACATCGGTCAGCACCGCCGCCCCCAAATCCATGCCAGCCAACATTGCCAGCAGTTTTTCCATGGCCAGGATCGGTACCGCGAGTTGAATCACATCGGCACCCTGGCAAGCCAGAGCCAAGTCTTCCTCACAGCGATCCACCACCCCCAGCTCAACCGCCAACTGGCGGGACTGCGGATCCAGATCGACACCGACCACTTCGCGACATACACCACTTTCGCGCAACCCCTTGGCAAAGGAGCCACCAATCAACCCCAGGCCGATCACTACCAGGCGACCGATCATAGGCACAGCAGATTGCATTGGAATGACATCAACCACGGGCCAGAACCTTGGCCAAAGCCTCAAGGAAGCGAGTATTTTCCGCAGGCAAGCCAATGGTGACGCGCAAATGGTTCGGCATGCCGTAGTTAGCCACCGGACGCACAATCACACCTTCACGCAACAACCCCTGGAACACTGGCGCAGCTTCACGCCCCAGATCCACGGCGATGAAATTGCCCTTGGAAGGGATCCAGCTCAACCCCAGATCACGGAAACCCGTCTCCAGCTGCTGCATGCCCGACTCATTCAGTCGACGGCTCTCAGCCAGGTAATCCTCGTCCAGCAAGGCGGCACAGGACGCCGCCAAAGCCAGGCTGTTGACATTGAATGGCTGACGCACCCGATTCAGCACATCCGCCACCACCGGGGTCGAGAGACCATAACCAACCCGCAAGGCCGCCAGACCATAGGCCTTGGAAAAGGTCCGTGACACCAGCAGGTTCGGGTAGGCTGCCAGAAAGTCCAGACCGTCAGGCAGGTCGCTGCCTTCGGCATACTCGATATAGGCCTCATCCAGCACTACCAGCACATGGGCAGGCACGTCCTGAAGAAACTCATCCAGCGCCTCGGCACTGAACCATGTCCCTGTCGGGTTGTTCGGATTAGCGATGAACACCACACGGGTCTGCTCATCGATCGCCTGGAGCATGGCCGGCAAATCGTGCCCCCAGTTGTTGGCGGGAATTACTTTTGCCTGGGCACCGACTGCCTGGATCACGATGGGGTAGACGGCAAACGCGTGTTCACTGAACACGGCATTCAGGCCTGGCGCCAGATAGGCGCGAGCCACCAACTCCAGAATGTCGTTGGAACCGTTACCCAGGGTTACCTGCTGGATCTCCACACCACAGCGCTCAGCCAACAGGGACTTGAGAGCAAAGCCGTTGCCATCAGGGTAACGGGTCAGCTCCGCCAGCTCGTCGCGAATCGCTGCTAGCGCCTTGGGGCTGGCGCCCAGCGAGTTTTCATTACTCGCCAGCTTGACGATGGTGGCCGGATCGATGTCCAGCTCACGGGCCAGTTCGTCCACGGGCTTGCCCGGAACGTAAGGCGAAAGTTGTTGCACGCCTGGTTGTGCCAGTGCGAGGAAGTCGCCACTCATTGTTAAAGCCTCAGAGAACCGCTTTCGGGTAGGAACCTAGCACCTTGAGTGCCACTGCTTCCTGACTGATCTTCTCCAGCACATCCTTGATCAACGGATCACGGTGGTGGCCAACGAAGTCGATGAAGAACACATAGGTCCATTTGCCGCTGCGCGAGGGTCGGGTCTCGATGCGCGTCAGGTCGATGCCGTTGTCGTGGAACGGCACCAGCAGCTCGTGCAACGCACCGGGCTTGTTGCTCATGGAGACAATGATCGAGGTCTTGTCGTCGCCAGTCGGCGGCACTTCCTGATTACCGATCATCAAGAAGCGCGTGGAGTTGTCCGGACGATCCTCGATTTTCTCTGCCAGTCGCGTCAGGCCATACAGACCCGCTGCCATATCGCCGGCGATAGCCGCCGAATTCCATTCGCCCTTGACCCGTTTGGCCGCCTCAGCGTTGCTGGACACCGCCACGCGCTCGACATTCGGATAATGGGCGTCCAGCCACTTGCGGCACTGGGCCAGGGACTGGGCATGGGAATAGATACGGCTGATGCTGTCGGTCTTGGTGTTCTCGCCTACCAGCAGATGGTGGTGGATACGCAGCTCGACTTCGCCGCAGATCACCATATCGTGTTCGAGGAAGCTGTCGAGGGTATGGTTGACCGCGCCCTCGGTGGAGTTTTCCACCGGCACCACGCCGAAATTAACCGCACCGGCCGCCACTTCGCGGAACACTTCGTCGATCGCCGCCATCGGCTTGCTGATCACTGCATGACCGAAATGCTTCATGGCCGCAGCCTGGGTGAAAGTGCCTTCGGGACCGAGATAAGCCACCTTCAGCGGCTGCTCCAGCGCCAGGCACGAAGACATGATTTCGCGGAACAAACGCGCCATCTCTTCATTACCCAGCGGCCCCTGGTTGCGCTCCATCACCCGCTTGAGCACCTGAGCCTCGCGCTCGGGACGATAGAATACCGGCACTTCGCCTTCTGCCAGGGAAGCCATCTTCACCCGGGCAACTTCCTGAGCACAACGCGCACGCTCACTGATCAACTCCAGAACCTTCTCGTCCAGAGCATCGATGCGCAGGCGCAGGGCCTTGAGTTCTTGCTCAGACATCAGCCGTGTTCCTTCTCGAACTCCGCCATGTAGGCTACCAGCGCATTGACTGCGTTGATGTCCACGGCGTTATAGATGGAGGCGCGCATGCCGCCCACCGAGCGATGGCCCTTGAGGTTGAGCAGGCCACGAGCCTCGGCGCCAGCCAGGAACGGCTTGTCCAGGCGATCGTCGGCCAGGCGGAACGGCACGTTCATCCACGAGCGGTCGGACTTGTTGATCGGGTTGCTGTACAGGCCGCTGGCATCGATGAAGCCATACAGGGTGCGCTGCTTGACTTCGTTGAGCTTGGCGATGGCTTCCACCCCGCCCTGCTCCTTCAGCCATTCGAACACTAGGCCGGACAAGTACCAAGCCAGGGTCGGCGGCGTGTTGTACATCGAGCCGTTATCCGCAGCGACCTTGTAGTCGAGCATGGTCGGGCACAGGGAACGGGCACGCCCCAGCAGGTCTTCGCGAATGATGTTCACCAGGATGCCGCTAGGACCGATGTTCTTCTGCGCGCCGGCGTAGATCATGCCGAAACGGGAGATATCCACAGGGCGCGAGAGGATGTCGGAAGACATGTCGGCCACCAGGGGAACATCGCCGGTTTCTGGAATCCAGCCGAACTCCAGGCCTCCAATGGTTTCGTTCGGCGCGTAATGCACATAGGCGGCGTCCTTCGACAGCTGCCATTCGTTCTGGCCGGGAATTGCAAAGTAGTCATAAGGCTTGGCAGTGGCCGCGACATTGACCTGACCGTAGCGGGAAGCCTCTTCGATGGCTTTCTGCGACCAGATACCGGTGTCGATGTAGTCAGCCTTGCCGCCTTCTGGCAGCAGGTTCAGTGGAATCTGGGCAAATTGCTGGCTGGCGCCGCCTTGCAGAAACAGCACTTTATAGTTCGAGGGGATATTCAGCAGATCACGCAGATCCTGCTCGGCCTTGGTGGCAATGGAGACGAATTCATCACTGCGATGACTCATCTCCATGACCGACAGGCCCTTGCCATGCCAATCCAGCAATTCGGCCTGGGCACGCAACAGGACAGCTTCAGGTAGCGCAGCGGGACCTGCGCAGAAGTTATAGGCTCGTTTGCTCACATCCACTCTCGCTATGCATTCACGGTAGCGGACAGAGCAAACACTCTGCCCTGCTACGATTTATTTAGTCTTTCGACTCTTCTTCGCCTGCGGCGTCTGCCTGTTGGCCATCGGTTGCATCATCCGGCTCGGCTACCGTATCCAGCACGGTACCCTCGAATTCAGCGCCCTCTTCACCTTCGTACTCTTCGCCTTCGATCTCCGATGGCTCCTGCACCCGCTCCAGGCCTACCAGGGTTTCATCGCTGGCCAGTTTGATCAGGGTCACGCCCTGAGTGTTACGACCCAGGCTCGACACTTCGTCGACACGGGTACGAACCAGGGTGCCCTGATCGGAAATCAGCATGATCTCCTCTCCGTCCAGCACCTGGACCGCGCCTACCAGGCGGCCGTTACGCTCGTTGCTGACCATGGCGATAACGCCCTGACCGCCACGCTTGTACTCTGGGAACTCGCTGATGGCCGTGCGCTTGCCGAAACCACGCTCGGAGGCGGTGAGAATCTGGCTGCCCTCTTCCGGAATCAGCATGGAGATCAGCTTCTGGCCTTCGGCCAAACGCATACCGCGTACACCACGAGCGGTACGGCCCATGGCACGCACGTCGGACTCCTTGAAGCGAGTCACCTTGCCACCATCGGAGAACAGCATGACTTCACGCTCGCCATCGGTAATCGCAGCGCTGATCAGCACGTCGCCTTCGTCCAGCTCCAGGGCGATCAAACCGACGCTACGCTGACGACTGAAGGATTCCAGCGGGGTCTTCTTCACGGTGCCGTTGGCGGTGGCCATGAAGATGTAGTGACCTTCGGTGTATTCCTCTACCGGCAGCATGGTGGTGATGTACTCGCCATCGTCCAGCGGCAGCAGGTTCACCAGCGGACGGCCACGAGCAGCGCGGGATGCTTCAGGAATTTCGTAAGTCTTGAGCCAGTACACCTTGCCCTTGCTGGAGAACAGCAGCAGCGTGGTGTGACTGTTGGCTACCAGCAGGTGAGCAATGTAGTCCTCATCCTTGACGCCAGTAGCGGATTTACCTTTACCGCCACGACGCTGAGCCTGGTACGCAGCCAGGGGCTGGGTCTTGGCATAGCCGCCGTGGGAAATGGTCACCACGCGCTCTTCTTCCGGAATCATGTCGCCCAGGGTCAGATCGAGACGTGCATCGAGGATCTCGGTGCGACGCACATCACCGTATTCGGCACGGATCACTTCCAGCTCTTCGCGGATCACTTCCATCAGGCGCGTGGCGCTGTTGAGGATGCGGATCAGCTCGCCGATCTGGTTGAGGATCTCCTGGTACTCGGCCAGCAGTTTTTCGTGCTCAAGACCGGTCAGGCGGTGCAGACGCAGCTCCAGAATGGCTTGCGCCTGCTCCGGGGACAGGAAGTACTTGCCATCGCGCAGACCGTATTGCGGATCGAGGTTTTCCGGACGGCAGGAATCCGCGCCGGCACGCTCGACCATGGTCATCACCGCGCTGGATTCCCATGGCGTGCTGATCAGCGCTTCCTTGGCTTCCGACGGTGTTGGCGAGGCCTTGATCAGGGCAATGACCGGGTCGATGTTGGACAGGGCAACAGCCTGGCCTTCAAGGATGTGACCGCGCTCACGCGCCTTGCGCAGCTCGAACACGGTACGACGGGTCACCACTTCGCGACGGTGACGAACGAAGGCTTCCAGCAGATCCTTGAGGTTGAGGATCCGCGGACGGCCATCGATCAGCGCCACGATGTTGATGCCGAACACGGCTTGCAACTGGGTCTGGGCGTAGAGGTTGTTGAGGATCACCTCGGGTACTTCGCCGCGACGCAGCTCGATGACCACGCGCATACCGTCCTTGTCGGACTCATCGCGCAGTTCGGTGATGCCTTCGAGTTTCTTCTCTTTCACCAGCTCGGCGATCTTCTCGATCAGGCGGGCCTTGTTCAGCTGGTAAGGCAGCTCGGTGATGACGATCTGCTGGCGGCCACCCACCTTGTCGATGTCTTCGATGATCGAGCGGGCACGCATGTAGATGCGGCCACGGCCGGTGCGATAGGCCTCGATGATGCCTTCGCGACCGTTGATGATCGCTGCGGTCGGAAAGTCCGGGCCGGGGATGTACTGCATCAGCTCGTCGACAGTCAGCTCGGGATTGTCGATCAGCGCCAGGCAACCGTCGATGACTTCACCGAGGTTGTGCGGCGGAATGTTGGTCGCCATGCCCACGGCAATACCGCTGGAACCGTTGACCAGCAGGTTGGGGATCTTGGTCGGCATGACCGCCGGGATCATCTCGGTGCCGTCGTAGTTCGGCACCCAGTCCACGGTTTCCTTGTGCAGGTCGGCCAGCAGCTCGTGCGCCAGCTTGGTCATGCGCACTTCGGTGTATCGCATGGCCGCCGCGTTGTCGCCGTCGACCGAACCGAAGTTACCCTGGCCGTCTACCAGCAGGTAGCGCAGGGAGAATGGCTGGGCCATACGAACGATGGTGTCGTACACCGCGGTATCACCGTGCGGGTGATACTTACCGATCACGTCACCGACAACACGGGCAGATTTCTTGTACGGCTTGTTCCAGTCGTTACCGAGCTCGCTCATCGCGTACAGCACACGCCGGTGCACGGGCTTCAAGCCATCGCGCGCATCAGGCAGTGCCCGCCCGACGATTACGCTCATCGCGTAGTCGAGGTAGGACTGTTTCAGCTCGTCTTCGATATTGACCGGGAGGATTTCTTTGGCCAGTTCGCCCATGAGAAGCCTGATTCCTTTTTCTGGTGAAACTTCGTCACATCCATATGGGACGAACGAAGCTCGCCGCTGCAGGCCTAGTGCCATGCACCGACTTACGACAAATCAACAAGTTATGCCATGGATTTGCGCAGTGAAGGCAGTCGCATCGGACCGCCTTGGAAACCGCCGGATGTTATCACAATCGCCGCCACGCACCTATCCCCCTGACGCGCATGGAGCATAGTTAGTTGACCGATGACAGCCTGATAAGAGACGAGAGAGGCTCAGAGGCCAAATTCGCACACATTTATGTGTTTTTTCCGACTCGGCGGCCCACCTCGGAAGTCATAGACAGCAACCTTCGAGGCCGAACATCAATGCAAGCGCTTACGGCACATCAATTGCGCCATCTTTGCTGCATCCGGACGTTCGACGACGCCCTTTTCGGTGACGATGGCATCGATCAGGTCCGCGGGCGTCACATCGAACACCGGATTGAAGACCTCCACATCCGCCCCCACCCGCTTGCCAGCGAGCTCCAGCAACTCTGCGGCGTCGCGCTCCTCGATGGGAATGTCGTCCCCACTGGCCAGATTCATGTCGATGGTCGAACTGGAGGCCACCACCATGAAGCGCACGCCGTGATGCATGGCATTGACCGCCAGCTGATAGGTGCCGATCTTGTTCGCCACATCGCCATTGGCGGCGATTCGGTCAGCACCGACAACGACCCAGGTCACACCTTTGGTCTTCATGATGTGGGCGGCGGCAGCGTCGGCGTTCAAGGTCACAGGAATGCCATCACTGGCCAACTCCCAGGCTGTCAGGCGCGACCCTTGGAGCCAGGGCCGGGTTTCATCGACATGAACTCGCTCCACCATGCCTTCCAGCCAAGCCGCACGAATCACCCCCAGAGCCGTGCCGAAGCCACCGGTCGCAAGAGCGCCTGTATTGCAATGAGTCAACAAGGCCTGGGGATTGCCCTGATGCCGACGAATCAAATCCACGCCCAGCTGAGCCATGGTCAGGTTGGCCTCACGATCACTCTCATGGATCGACATGGCTTCGGCTTCCAGCGCCGCCAGCGGCTCAGCCTGATCCTTGACCCGATCCAGACGCTCGCGCATGCGATTCAAGGCCCAGAACAGATTGCCACCGGTCGGGCGAGACTCCGCCAACAGGGCAAAATCCGCCTCCAGAGCGGCCAACCAATCGCCGCCTACGGCAAAGCGCGCACGAGCTGCCAGGACCAGACCATAAGCTGCGCTGATGCCAATGGCTGGAGCGCCGCGCACCACCATTGAACGAATCGCCTCGGCGACCCTGGCCGCGCTGTCGCAGGCAACCCAAGTCTCCTCGAAGGGCAGGTTCCGCTGATCGAGCAGGTACAGAGTGTTATCCCGCCAATCAATGGCCTTGACCTTCTCCGCAGCCAACAGACGATCGCGCATCCCTCACCCCGTACTCATGAACAAAAGCCGCGGATTATAGCGATCCCCCCGCCAAGACGCTCGGGTATACTTCGCCATCCTTTATATGAAGCCCTGGACCGATATTCGATGCCGAACCGTGAGACTGCGCTCGACCTGCTGCTGTTACCGACCTGGTTGGTGCCAGTGGAGCCAGCCGGCGTCGTCCTCAAGGAACACGGCCTGGGCATCCGCGACGGGCGCATTCTGTTCATCGGCCCGCGAGCCGAGGCATTGAAGCTTCGCGCCACTGAAGTTCGCGAACTGCCCGGCATGCTGCTCAGCCCGGGACTAGTCAATGCCCACGGGCACGCAGCCATGACGCTGTTTCGCGGCCTGGCCGACGACTTGCCACTGATGACTTGGCTGGAAAAGCATATCTGGCCCGCCGAAGCCAAGTGGGTGGATGAAGCCTTCGTCCGTGACGGTACCGACCTGGCCATCGCCGAGCAGATCAAAGGCGGCATCACCTGCTTCTCTGACATGTACTTCTTTCCGAAGGTTGCCAGCGAGCGCGTTCACAACAGCGGCATACGCGCCCAACTCGCCATACCGATCCTCGACTTCCCCATTCCTGGAGCCCACGATGCCGACGAAGCCATTCGTCAGGGCGTCGAACTGTTTGGTGATCTCAAGCACCACCCAAGGATCAAGATCACCTTCGGCCCCCATGCGCCCTATACCGTAGGCGATGAGAATCTGGAAAAGATCCGGGTGATCGCCGAAGAACTCGACGCCTCGATCCACATGCATGTGCATGAAACCGCGTTCGAAGTGCAGCAATCCCTGGAGCAGCGTGGCGAGCGCCCACTGGCGCGCCTGGCTCGATTGGGCCTCCTGGGGCCGCGCTTCCAGGCGGTTCATATGACCCAAATCAGCGATGACGACCTGGCTTTACTGGTAGAAACCAACACCAGCGTCATTCATTGCCCGGAATCCAACTTGAAACTGGCCAGCGGCTTTTGCCCGGTAGAGCGCCTGTGGCAGGCCGGGGTCAACGTCGCGGTGGGCACCGACGGCGCGGCCAGCAACAACGATCTGGACCTGCTGGGGGAAACTCGTACCGCCGCACTACTGGCCAAGGCCGTGGCAGGTTCGGCAACCGCCCTGGATGCCCATCGCGCCCTGCGCATGGCCACCCTTAATGGCGCCAGAGCCATGGGGCTGGAAAGCGAAGTGGGCTCTCTGGAAATCGGCAAGGCCGCAGACATGGTGGCCTTCGACCTGTCCGGTCTGGCCCAGCAACCGATTTACGACCCCGTGTCGCAACTGATCTACGCCACTGGCCGGGACTGCGTGAAACACCTGTGGGTCGCCGGCAAGCAACTGCTGGATGACCGGCGCCTGACTCGCCAGGACGAACAACAACTGAGCGCCACCGCCCGCAACTGGGGCCAGCGCATCAGCGGCCACGCCCAATAACCCGGACCTTGAGCGGACGCTCGAGGCCCAACAGAGAATTTCTTAGCTTTGGAGTATCACCCATGAGCAACGTCGACCACGCTGAAATCGCCAAATTCGAAGCCCTGGCCCATCGCTGGTGGGACCGCGAAAGCGAATTCAAGCCCCTGCACGACATCAACCCGCTTCGGGTCAACTGGATCGACGAACGGGTCAGCCTGGCCGGCAAGAAAGTCCTCGACGTCGGCTGTGGCGGCGGCATCCTCAGCGAGGCCATGGCTCAGCGCGGCGCCACCGTGACCGGGATCGACATGGGCGAGGCACCTCTGGCGGTCGCCCAGTTGCACCAGCTGGAATCAGGCGTCAATGTCGAATACCGGCAGATCACCGCCGAAGCCCTGGCCGAGGAGATGCCTGAGCAGTTCGACGTGGTCACCTGCCTGGAAATGCTTGAGCACGTCCCTGACCCTTCATCGGTGATTCGCGCCTGCTTCCGCATGGTCAAGCCCGGCGGCCAAGTATTCTTCTCCACCATCAACCGCAACCCGAAGGCTTACCTGTTCGCCATCATCGGTGCGGAATACATCATGAAACTGCTGCCTCGCGGCACCCATGATTTCAAGAAGTTCATCCGTCCTTCGGAACTCGGCGCCTGGAGCCGCTCCGCCGGCCTGACCGTCAAGGACATCATCGGCCTGACCTACAACCCCCTGACCAAGCACTACAAACTGGCAGCGGACGTTGACGTCAACTACATGATCCAGACCCTGCGAGAGGAGTGAGACATGGCCATCAGAGCCGTTCTTTTCGATATGGATGGCACCCTGCTCGACACCGCGCCCGACTTCATCGCAGTCTGCCAGGGCATGCGCCGTGATCGCGGCCTGCCGCCGATTGCCGACCAACATATCCGCGACGAAGTTTCGGGCGGCGCCAAGGCCATGGTAGCCGTGACGTTTTCCATGGACCCGGAATCCCCGGGATTCGAGGAGTTACGTCTGGAATTCCTCGAGCGCTACCTCAAGCATTGCGCCGTGCACAGCAAGCTCTTCGACGGCATGGCGGAGCTACTGGCCGATATCGAAAAAGCCAATCTGATCTGGGGCGTGGTCACCAACAAGCCACTGCGCTTCGCCGAGCCGATCATGCAGCAACTGGGGCTGGCCGAGCGCTCGGCGCTACTGATCTGCCCCGACCACGTCAAGAACAGCAAGCCCGATCCGGAGCCGCTGATCCTGGCGTGCAAGATGCTCGACCTGGACCCTTCCAGCGTCCTGTTCGTCGGCGACGATCTGCGGGATATCGAATCCGGCCGCGACGCCGGCACCAAGACCGCCGCCGTGACCTATGGCTACATCCATCCGGACGATAATCCCCGGCACTGGGGTGCCGACGTGGTGGTCAACCATCCGCTGGAGCTGCGCCAGGTTCTGGATAACGCATTGTGCAGCTGCTAAGCGGCAGCAATTCCCGGCTAAGCGCCGGAGACGATCGAATTTCTGTTGAGGCCTTTTATGTTTGATTATTCCGCTCGCCCTGAACTGCTCAAGGACCGGGTCATTCTGGTCACCGGCGCCGGGCGTGGCATCGGCGCCGCCGCCGCCAAGACCTTTGCCGCCCACGGCGCCACTGTACTCTTGCTGGGCAAGACCGAAGCCAACCTGACCGAGGTCTACGACGCCATCGAAGCGGCTGGCCACCCCCAGCCAGTAGTGATTCCGTTCAACCTGGAAACCGCCCTGCCGCACCAGTACGACGAACTGGCAGCGATGATCGAGACCGAGTTCGGCCACCTCGACGGCCTGCTGCACAATGCCTCGATCATTGGCCCTCGCACGCCGCTGGAGCAGTTGTCGGGGGAAAACTTCATGCGAGTGATGCAAGTCAACGTCAACGCCATGTTCATGCTGACCAGCACCCTGCTGCCCCTGCTCAAACTGTCCCAGGATGCTTCGGTGGTGTTCACCTCCAGCAGCGTCGGCCGCAAGGGCCGGGCCTATTGGGGCGCCTACGGCGTGTCCAAGTTCGCCACTGAGGGTCTGATGCAGACCCTGGCCGATGAGCTGGACACTGTGGCGCCGGTCCGTGCCAACAGCATCAACCCGGGCGCCACCCGTACCAGCATGCGTGCCCAGGCTTATCCGGGCGAGAACCCCAGCAACAACCCGACACCGGAAGAGATCATGCCGGTCTACCTGTATCTGATGGGCCCGGACAGCACCGGAATCAACGGCCAGGCTTTCAACGCACAGTAACCCTCTCCGTTCGTCGCGACAGAATACTGTCGCGACGCCTTGGCAAGCCCAATCCCCCACGGGTTTCAAGCCAAACAAATGTCAGCCAAGGTAAGTCGTGCTCCCGCACACTCACCAACCATTTGAATTCAAACAAGTTTTATTCGTATGAACCGAATGGCACGAGTTTCGCTCTAACAACACTCAACCCACGGTGCATTGACGCTGCGGGAAACGGCTTGTGCCGAGGGCTTTATAGCCAAAGGCGAAGCGGCCTAAAATGTGCGCGATTGTCCTACGGGACTGAAGGAACAGTATGACGCGCAGCTCAGAGCCGCTCTCACCCAGGCAGAAACACCGTAATTAGTGCTCAGGGGGCTCAAGCTCAAATGAAAACACCGACCCAGACCAACGCAATTGACTTCGATAGCGCCAAATTGCAACGCCTGGGCTTTGGCCAACAGACACCGCTGATCAAACAGCCCGTCAGCCTCGGACAATTGCGCCAACAACTGGGACTGCAACTGCAAACCAGCCTTGAGCCGCAACGCATCCTCGGCCTGTTCTTTCGCGAAGTGCAACGCCTGGTCCCCCTCGACGCCCTCCATTACCAGCACCCACTCAGCGACCTGCGCCTGGAGTTCGGCCAGCGCGGTCACCACTCCATCAGCTACAACCTGAGCCACGAAGGCGAGTCCATGGGCGAGCTGGTGTTCCGCCGCAGCCAACGCTTCAGCGAGACCGAACAGGGTTACCTGGAGTCGTTGCTCTCAACCCTGCTGTACCCGATGCGCAACGCTTTGCTGTATCGCGCTGCAACCCGCAGCGCCCTGCGCGATCCGTTGACCGATACCGGCAACCGGATCGCCATGGACCAAACCCTGCAACGGGAAATCGAGATGGCTCGCCGCCACTCACTCCCACTGTCACTGCTGATGCTGGACATCGACCACTTCAAGCGCATCAACGACAGCTACGGCCACAGCACTGGCGACGAAGTGCTCAAGGCCGTTGCCGCCTCGATCAAGGGGCAACTGCGTAATGTGGACATGGTCTTTCGCTTTGGCGGGGAAGAATTCCTGATCCTGCTCTCCAACACCGGGCGCGACGCAGCGGCGATGGTGGGCGAACGGCTGAGAAATGCCGCCCAAGCCCAGGAATACCAGGCTGACGGCAAACTGATCGAACTCACCGTCAGCCTGGGCTGTTCGACCCTGTTGCCGGGTGAGTCCGCAGAGAGCCTGTTGCGCCGCGCCGATAGCGCGCTGTACGTGGCCAAGCGGGAAGGACGCAATCGGCTGGCAATGGCGGGCTAGGTAGCAGGCCTCGCACTTGTATATCAATCACGGGCAACTCCACTGCCTCAGGCAACCCTTGCCCATGACAATCGACCTGCCCGTAAAGCCCCCGCCCGACTTACCCTTCAGCCAGCGCTAGGCGCTCGCGAGTCACTGTGGTTTTTTCCTGCTGCATGCAGCGCTCCAGGAACAGGTACATATAGTCATAGCTCTTGCAGATGGCCTGGCGCAGCTCAACTTGCAGGGCCTTGCTCGGATTCAAACCCGCCAGCGTGACGATAATTTCCAGGGCTTCCCAGGGATGAGCATCATCGTACTGGGCATGCATCTTCAGCCACTTCATCGCGCGCTTGCGGTCTTCTTCCGGGAACGCAGCGGCATAGACGCCGCTGGAACAGACCAGGGCCGACCATTCGCCCGTCGCCCCTTCAATGGCGTAGTTGGTTGCAGCGATCGCCACGATCAGCGAATCCGCCGAACTGGTGTGCCAGCACCAGTGACTCAAGGCATGCAGCTCCGGTGGCACTTGCTGAGCTTGCAAATCCTCCAGGGTCACACCATGGGCCCGACTCCAATGCACCCAGTAATCGGCATGATTGAGTTCGACCCGAATGTTGCGCATCAGCCAGCGACGTGCCATGTCTTCGCCAGGGTGACGGGCAAAACGGGTCTTGGTCAGGTTCTGCGCCATATACAGGGCGAACTGTTCAACCACAGGCCAGCCGCCGATCAGGTACTGACGCATGACTTTGGCACTGAGTTTGTTGTCACGCATGCGCTGATACAGCTCATGCTCCACCACACGGCGCTTGCTCTCGCTGCAGTCCCGGATCAATTGCTGAGTCCAGGCGGGGTAGCTGGCAGCTTCCATGAGCGGGCCGGTTCGGTTGAATGTGTCGATCACTGTCGGGCTCCTTTTGATTGTGATATGCGGATCCAAAAGAGGTTTCAACGGAACGTGCCGGGCGCCTTGAACAACAGCGGCTGTGGCCGCACGGGTCGACACTGTAAGCTGTCACAGGTGAATAATTGCGGACGTTCAACAATGTAGCCTTGAGCATAATCCACGCCGATCTCAAGCAGGGCCTGCTCGATCTGCGGTGTTTCAACAAACTCGGCAATCGTGCGCTTACCCATGACATGCCCGATGTGGTTGATCACCTCGACCATGGCGCGGTTAATCGGGTCGTCCAGCATATCCTTTACGAAACTTCCATCGATCTTGAGGAAGTCTACAGGCAAATGTTTGAGATAAGCGAACGACGACATTCCCGCACAAAAGTCATCCAGGGAAAAATGGCAGCCCAAACCCTTGAGTTCATTTATAAAACGGATCGCACTGCCCAAATTGGCAATTGCACTGGTTTCAGTAATTTCAAAACAGATCATCTTCGGCGGTACGCCATAGACCACGAACTGCTCTCGCAGGAAGTCGAGAAACTCGTCGTCGCCAATGGTGGTACCCGACAGATTGATCGCACACATCGCCATTGGTCCTTCCCGGCCCTCGGCAATGCACTGGGCGATGATCTTGAATACGTTCTGTACCACCCAGCGGTCCAGAGAGGTCATCAGGCCGTAACGCTCCGCCGCCGGAATGAAGCTGTCCGGCAGGATCATCCGGCCGGCCTCGTCGTGCAGGCGCAGAAGAATCTCGATGTGCCCACCATCATGCTCGGTACGACCTAGGGCGGTGATTTCCTGGGAATAGAGGCAGAAGCGGTTTTCCTCGAGGGCCATGTGCAGCCGCTGAACCCAGGCCATCTCGCCAAATCGCAGGGACAGTTCTGAATCGTCGGCATGATAGACCTGCACCCGATTGCGACCTTTCTCCTTTGCCATGTAACAGGCCATATCCGCTGCCCGCAACGACGCCTCAAGCGTGGTGGGAGTCTGGGCGATATGCACCAGCCCAATGCTCACGGTGGTCACGAATGGCCGGCCCTTCCAGACAAAATGCAGGTTCTGCACAGTCTGACGCAGCCCTTCGGCAATCTTCTCCGCCGCCTCCGGCGAGCAGTTCTCCAGAAGAATCCCGAACTCGTCCCCGCCCAATCGCGCCAGGGTGTCACCTTCGCGCAGCCCCGACTGCAGCAACGCGCAGATGTGCCGCAGCAACTCATCCCCAGCCGCATGGCCACAGGTGTCGTTGACCAGCTTGAACTGGTCCAGGTCCAGAAACATCAGCGCATGCCTGGCGGGCTGGCGGATCAAGCCGTGCAACGCCTGCTCCAGGCGGAATTCGAACTCCCGGCGATTGGCCAGGCCGGTCAAGGCATCGTGGGTCGCCTGCCAGGACAGATTGGCGATGTACTGCCGCTCCTGGGTCATATCGTGCAACACCAGTACCGTGCCACTGACCTTCCCGGCATTGCGGATCGGCGCACCCACCAGGGTCACCGACACCGTACTGCCATCCAGGCGCTGGATCAGCTTGGAATGCTCGCTGCCGCCACTGAGCTGGCCACTGAGGATGTGTTCGATCAGAGTGAAGCCGTCGGCCTGGGCGTTTTCGTCCAAGAGATTGAACAACGCCGCCAGGGGCAACCCCACCGCTTGCTCGGCCTTCCAGCGAGTCAGTTCTTCCGCCGCGGGGTTCATATAGGCAATAGCGCCCTCGACATCCGTGGTGATCACCCCGTCACCAATGGACTGCAAGGTGATCTGGGCGCGCTCCTTCTCCAGTTGCAACGCGTCGGCAAAGGCATGCCGCTGGGCCAGCAGCTTGTGGGTACGCAGCAAGGCCAGGGCAATCAGGATCAGCGCTGTGGCCAGGTTGGTCACCAGCAAGAGGCGCAGGATCACCCGCGAGCCTTCCCCCAAGGCATCGCTGAAGGCCTTGGCCGCCGGCGTGACTCCATCGTTGATAGCAAAGATCTGACTCTTCCAACGTTGCACGTCGGCTTCGCTGGCACTGTTGCTGCCGATCCCCTTGTGCATCTCTCGGGCTACCGTATCGAGCTGCAGCAGGTAGCCGTCGCCCACGGTCCACAAATCGATGGCCTTTTCCAGATAGCTGAAATGTCGGAAGTTGAGGTACAGCCAGATCAGGCTAGGAACGTCATCCGGGTGATTGCCGCCCTTGAGAATCCCCAGGCGCGCCGCCTCAAGATCCGGCGGCTGGCTATCCAGGGCCACCCGCAACTCATGCCCGCCCTGGGGTACGGCTATGGCGTTCTGGTACTTGAGGAAGGTGCCTTCGTCACGGCTGTCGGCGTACAGATTGAGGTAGTAGATGGCGTCTTTCTGGCCTTTGGACCACAAGCTCTCACCGGCAACATAGCCACGCACTGCCGACAGGACATACAGGCTGAGGCCGCCCAACAGCGCTTGAAATAACACCACGGCGATAAAGGGCCAGACGATGCCCAACAACCGCGGCGTTGCGAAAGTCCGCTTTTGCTTCATGAGGGTCCTTGCTTGCGCACTGCCAAATGAACACCCAGTAGTCCCGACTCAGACAGCACAGATTAGGCGAATTTCCATAGCTCCGACGCAGGCTGGGCAGCGTCCGGGGCGAACCTTCACGGGGAAACGGCCGCTCTCTCAAGCCGAAGCGGTTATTCCACCAGGAAATTCAAGCACTAAACACAGAAACCCGGACAAAACTCAAGACTATCGAACCTGCTGCAAATGCCCGTATAGCTTGGCATAAAGGCCGCCATCAGCAATCAGCTGCTGATGGTCGCCATCTTCGGCGATCTGCCCGCCATCGAACACCAAAACCCGGTCAGCCTGTTTAACCGCCGACAGGCGATGAGCAATGATCAGCGTAGTCCGCCCACGCAGAAAACGCGTCAAGGCTTGATGCAGGTTGTACTCGGTGGCTGCGTCCAGAGCGGACGTGGCTTCATCAAGAATCACCACCTTGGGTTCGGCCAGTACCATCCGCGCAATAGCCAGGCGCTGGCGTTGCCCACCGGAAAGACGCACACCTGAGCGCCCGACCACACTGTCCAGGCCCTGGGGCAGCGCCCTGACGGTGGGTTCGAGCTGTGCAATTTCCAGGGCCTGCCAGCAAGCGCTATCACTGCGCTCACGGCCCATGGTCAGGTTGGCGCGAATCGTATCGTTGAACAAGGCAGGATGCTGCAGCACCACGGCGACGTGATCCCGTACCGTTTCCAGGCCGATTTCCTGCTGAGTGGCACCGCCAAAGCGGATCACCCCGGTCTGCAGCGTATACAGCCCCAGCAACAGCTGCACCAGGGTACTCTTGCCCCCACCACTGGCACCGACAATAGCCACCTTTTCACCAGGCGCAATCGACAGATTCATGTTGTCCAGCACCCGCTCATCGCCGTAGCCGAAGCTCAGGCCGCGGACCTCGATGCCGACGGTTTCGCGCCCCTGGAACGGATCCACGCCACCGCTGTACTGCGGCTCATCGGCCCGCGCCAGCAACTCGTTGATCCGGGTCAGGGCCCCGCCCGCGGCGTAATAGGCGTATTGCAGGTTCAGCAACTGCTCCACCGGGCCGATCATGAACCACAGGTAGCTGAACACCGCCAGCATCTGGCCGATGGACAGGTCGGAGAACAGCACTGTGAGCATCGCCGCCGCACGAAAAATGTCGATACCGAACTGGAACAGCAAACCACTGGCCCGGCCCGAGGCGTCGCTTTTCCACTGCGAGGCCACGGCGTAGTCCCGAACCTCCTCGGCACGCTGGCCCAAGCGTCCAAGAAAGTAGCCCTGGCGGTTGCTGGCGCGGACCTCCTGGATCGCCTCCAGGGTCTCGGTCAGGGCCTGGGTGAAACGCGAAGTGCTGTCATTTTCCAGCTTCTTCAGGTGCTTGACCCGCTTGCCCAGTTGCACCGTGGCAAAAATCACCAACGGGTTGAACAGCAGAATCAGCAGCGCCAGCTTCCAGTGCATCCACATCAGAATGCCGGCCGTACCCACCAGGGTCAGCATGGCCACCAGGAATCGGCTCAGGGTTTCACCGACAAACTTGTCCACCGTGTCCAGGTCGGTGACCAGATGCGTAGTGACCGTGCCTCCCCCCAGGCTTTCGTACTCCCCCAGGGAAATGCGCTTGAGCCGTTCGATCAGGCGCACGCGGATCCGATAGACGATGTCCTTGGCCAAACCGGCAAACAGCCGCGCCTGGACCACGTTGAACACCAGGGCGGAGCAACGCAGGATCAGGGTGATCAACAGCATCAACCCGATATAGCCCGCCGCAGTTTGCCAGCCATCGGGCAATAGGCGGTTCATCACTTGCAATGCGCCATCGCCATGGCCCAGCAGCACCTCGTCCACCAGCAACGGCAGCAACAGCGGAATCGGCACACTGCACAGGGTCGCCAGCACGGCCACCCCATTGGCAATCCACAGCGACTTTCTATGTTGCAGGGCCAGGCGACGGATTTCCCCCCAGCTCAAACGATCTACGGTTTTACCGGTGGGGCTTGAATCGACTGAATCAGGCACAGGCGGCGCGCTCCAACCAGCGTCCCAGCAACGGCGACAACTCGCTCAGCGGCTGATAGCCGTTGGTCAGCAAGGCCAACTGGCCGTTGCGTTCCGCCAGCAAGGTGGGAAATCCGGCGATCCCCAGGTCCTGGACCCAAGTAAAATCCGCCGCCGTGGCGGCATGCTGCTCGGCGCGATCGAAGGCTTCGGCGAACTCGATCCGAGGAACCCCGGCCTGCTCCGCCAACTCCACCAGCACACTGGCCAGGGTGACATCGCGGCCTTCGACATAGAACGCCCGCTGGATCAACCCCAACAGTTTCCAGGCACAGTCCGGAGCCAGGCTGCGAGCAGTGACGATGGCGCGACAAGCCGGCTCGGTGTCATAGACAAAGCCATCGGGCAAGGCACCCTCGAAGGTGAACGGCTGGCCGGTGGCCTGATGCACCGCCTGCCAGTGTTCAAGGATGTAGCGCCGGGTATTGGGCTCCAGTGCCGCCCCGCTGCCGGTGCGCAAGCCGCCCACCACCAGATGCAACTCGACTCCGGCGGCCTGGGCCTGCTCCGCCAGGGCCTGGGCCACGGGCGCAAAGCCCCAGCACCATGAACACATCGGGTCCATCACATAGAGCAGGCGGGCAGACATGGCTCAAGCCTCGGAAGGTGATTGCTTGTAGTTGTAACCAATCGGGTGCGGCAAGTTGCGGGCCTTGGCCAACTCAATCTGTTTCTGCCGATCGATGGCGCTGCGGCGAGTCTTCTCGCTCAGCTTGTCCCAGCAATGAGGGCAACTGATGCCCGGCACATAGTGCTCGGAAGCCCGATCCTCGACGCTCACCGGAGTACGGCAGGCATGACATTGATCGTAGTCGCCTTCGCTCAGGTCGTGGCGCACAGTGACCCGGTTATCGAATACAAAGCAGTCGCCCTGCCATTTGCTCTCTTGCTGCGGTACCTCTTCGAGGTACTTGAGGATCCCGCCCTTGAGGTGGAACACCTCGTCGAAGCCTTCACTGAGCATGTAGCTCGACGCCTTCTCGCAACGGATGCCACCGGTGCAGAACATCGCCACTTTCTTGTGCTTGCTCGGGTCGAAGTGGGCTTTGATGTAGTCCGGAAACTCGCGGAAGCTGGTGGTCTTGGGGTCGATGGCGCCTTCGAAGGTGCCGATGGACACTTCGTAGTCGTTACGGGTGTCGATCAGCAGCACTTCGGGATCGCTGATCAGGGCGTTCCAGTCCTGAGGCTCGACGTAAGTACCGACCTTCTTGTTGGGGTCCACGCCGGGCACACCCAGGGTGACGATCTCTTTCTTGAGCTTGACCTTGGTGCGATAGAACGGCTGCTCGTCGCAATACGACTCTTTGTGATCGATATCCACCATGCGTGGATCGTTCTTCAGCCAGGCCAGCAGCCCGTCGATGCCTTCACGACTGCCAGATACCGTGCCATTGATGCCTTCTTCGGCGATCAGCAGGGTGCCCTTGATGCCGTTGTCGAGCATGGCCTGCAGCAGGGGCTCGCGCAGGCTGACGTAATCTTCGAGGGTGACGAACTTGTACAGTGCCGCCACGACAATGGGTTGTGTCATGGGAAATCTCTCCAGGTGGCTACCCTCGTAAAGGGTGAACCGGATGCAAAAAAAAACGCGCCGGCATAAGCGGCGCGTTGCGGATTCTATCAAAAAAACCGCGATTAATGCTTACTGCCTCCGGCGCAGGTCGGCGAAGCCGGAGCCACACCGATCTTCGACCATTCCTCGGGTGTGTAAGTGTGCAGCGCCAACGCATGGAACTGGCCCATCAGCTCACCCAGGGTGGCGTAGACCTTCTGATGACGCTTGACGCTGTTGAGGCCGGCGAACTGCTCGCTGACCAGTACCGCCTTGAAGTGAGTTTCCAGGCCACGGCTGTGCATGTGGCTTTCATCCAGCACTTGCAGGTGCTCGGGCTGCAAGGCCCCGAGCGCCGTTTCGATACGTTGTTGCATGGTCATTGCAGGCTCCGCTTACTTCTTCTTCGCCGGAGCAGCCTTAGGCTCGAGCTCGGCGGTCATGTCGGCCAGCAGCTTGTTCACCACCGGTACCGCGCTTTCCAGCTTGGCCTGGGTCATCTGCGCCGATTGCTGAGTCAGCTGAGGCATTTTTTCCAGGACTTTCTTGCCCAGTGGCGACCGGTAGAACGCTACCAGTTCCTTGAGCTCTGACTCGCTGAAGTTGCTGGTGTAGAGCTTGACCATGTCCGGCTTCAGCTTGTTCCAGCCAATGGCCTGGTCCAGGGCCGCGTTGGCCTTGGCCTGGTAGGTTTCCAGCAGGGCGCGTTTGGATTCCGGGGCTTTGGTCTGCTCAAAACGCTGGGCAAACATTTGCTGGACTTGCATGTACACCGGCGTACCGAGCTTGTCCGCATGGGCCAGGGTCAGGAAGGCCTCGGCACTGGCGTTGTGGCTGGCGGTATCGGCAAGAACCTGGCCGCTGGCACACACCAGAACAACCGCGGTACAGATGGCACGAAAACGGGTCATCGAGTTTCCTTTATCTAGCAGGCGAGGTAGAACCCCAAGGGCGCCCATTCTGCGCCTATTAATCCGCGTCCCTCAACCCCACCCCCTGGCGCCCCCTGGTTTTGCCCGGGCGGCGGGCGGAAAACCCCTTCCACGGAACCCGAGCCGCAGATCAGGGCCTAAACTGGCCAGTCAGACTTGGAGGAATGCCACGATGAATCGAATCGAAACCGACAGCCTGGGCCAGGTTGAAGTCCCGGAACAAGCCTATTGGGGCGCACAGACCCAACGTTCGCTGGTCAATTTCGCCATCGGCAACGAGCGCATGCCTCTATCCGTGCTGCATGCCCTGGCCCTGATCAAGAAAGCCGCCGCCCGAGTCAACAATCGTAATGGCGACCTGCCCGCCGACATTGCCCGGCTGATCGAACAGGCCGCCGACGAAGTACTGGCCGGCGAGCATGACGACCAGTTTCCCCTGGTGGTGTGGCAGACCGGCAGCGGCACCCAGAGCAACATGAACGTCAATGAGGTGCTGGCCGGCCGGGCCAACGAACTGGCGGGCAACCCACGCGGCGGCAAGTCCCCGGTACACCCCAACGATCACGTCAACCGCTCGCAAAGTTCCAACGACTGCTTCCCGACCGCCATGCACATCGCAGCAGCCCAGGCCGTGCAGTTCCAGTTGCTGCCAGCGATCAGCGAACTGTCCGGTGGCCTGGCCGAGCTGTCGGCCCGGCACATGAAGCTGGTGAAAACCGGCCGCACCCACATGATGGATGCCACTCCGATCACCTTTGGCCAGGAAATCTCTGCCTTTATCGCCCAACTGGGATACGCCGAACGAGCCATCCGCAGCGCCTTGCCTGCGGTGTGCGAGCTGGCCCAGGGCGGTACTGCCGTGGGCACCGGACTGAACTCGCCCCACGGTTTTGGTGAAGCCATCGCCGCCGAACTGGCCGCCCTTTCCGGCCTGCCCTTCGTCACCGCCCCCAACAAATTCGCCGCCCTGGCCGGCCACGAGCCGCTGACCACGCTGTCCGGCGCGCTGAAAACCCTTGCCGTGTGCCTGATGAAAATCGCCAACGACCTGCGCCTGCTGGGCTCTGGCCCGCGAGCGGGACTGGCGGAGGTCAAGCTGCCGGCCAACGAGCCGGGCAGCTCGATCATGCCCGGCAAGGTCAACCCAACCCAATGCGAAGCCCTATCGATGCTGGCTTGCCAGGTGATGGGCAACGACGTGGCAATCGGCTTTGCCGCCAGCCAGGGCCATCTGCAACTGAACGTGTTCAAGCCGGTGATCATTCACAACCTGCTGCAATCGATCCGCCTGCTGGCCGATGGCTGCAGCAACTTCCAGCAGCACTGCATCGCCGGGCTGGAGCCCGATCCCCAACAGATGGCCGAGCACCTGGAACGAGGCCTGATGCTGGTGACCGCGCTCAATCCCCACATCGGCTACGACAAGTCCGCCGAAATCGCCAAGAAGGCCTATGCCGAGAACCTGACCCTCAGGGAAGCGGCGTTGGCCCTGGGGTACCTGACGGATGAGCAGTTCGATGCCTGGGTGCGACCGGAAAACATGCTGGAGGCTGGAAAACAGGGTTAGCGCAGCGTCTTTTTCGCTGGCAAGCCAGCTCCTACTGCCACACTTCTGTAGGAGCTGGCTTGCCAGCGAAACTCACCCCGCAGCGATCCGCTGCCGTCGGGCGCGCAATCCCGCCATCAGCGACGGCCCCAACGCCGTCAAGGCCGACCCCAGTACCACCAGCAGCGCCCCGCCATAACCCAGGCCATTGATCTGTTCGGCGTGTACATACTCTGGCCAGAGCCAGGCCGCCCAGGCCACCGCGGCAAAGGTCACCAGGGGCGTGATTGCCAGGGTCGCACTGACCCGCGACGCCTCCCAATGGGCCAGGGCTTCGGCAAAGGCGCCATAGGCGATCAGGGTATTCAGGCAACAGGCCAACAACAGCCAGCCCTGCAACGGGCTCAGTTCCAAGGCTTCCAGCGGATGCGCCCAAGGCGTCAGAAGCAAGGCACAGAACAGGTAGATCACCATCATCACCTGCAAGGAATTCCACACGCTCAACAATTGCTTCTGGCCCAGGGCATAAAACGTCCAGACCGCCGAAGCCGCGAGAATGGTCAGAACTCCGGCGGTGTAGTCACTCAGGGAGGTCAGCAGCTCGGTCAGGCGCTGATTGAAGAACAGCCCGAAACCGAGCAACAGCACCAGCAGTCCCAGGCCCTGCCCCAGACTGAAGCGCTCCTTGAACACAAAGACACTGGCGATCAGCAACAGGATCGGGCCCATCTGCACCACCAGTTGCGCCGTGCCCGGGCTCAGCAGGTTCAGGCCCATCAGGTACAACACATAGTTGCCCACCAGCCCCAAGACCGAAATCGGCACCAGCCACACACCCTTGGGACCGAGCGCGCGCCAGCGCGGCAAACGCCCCACCGCCGCCAGATAGAAAAACAGACAGCCGCCGGACACCAGCAGGCGAAACCAGGTCACGGTCACCGGGTCCATCACCAGCAGCACTTGCTTGAGCTTGATGGGCAGGATGCCCCACAACAACGCGGTCAATAAGGCGAGGAACAAGCCATAAACCCAACGACCGGACGAGACATGCATGCGAACCCCACAAAGCCTGACGAGCAAGGTCCACATTCTAGGCCCGGGCCAGGGGCCGACACAGAGACAGTTGGCAGCAAAGCGCAAACACGATTGTGCCGGTCGTAAACAGCACAAGCCGTCCCCCATAGGGGCCGGCTTGGTCGGTGATGCACTAGAAACCTAACGGACTGCCTCAAACAACCCGGTGGCGCCCATGCCGCCCCCCACGCACATGGTGACGATGCCATACCGCAGGTTGCGCCGCTGCAACTCACGCACCAGATGCCCCACCTGACGGGAACCGGTCATGCCAAACGGGTGGCCAATGGCAATCGAACCGCCATTGACGTTGTACTTGGCGTTATCAATCTCCAGCCGGTCGCGGGCATACAGGCACTGGGACGCAAAGGCCTCATTGAGTTCCCACAGGTCGATGTCATCCACCGTCAGCCCCTTGGCCTTGAGCAGCTTGGGCACCGAGAACACCGGACCGATACCCATTTCATCAGGCTCGCAGCCGGCCACGGTAAAGCCGCGGAAGAACGCCTTGGGCTTGAGTCCCAGGGCCAGGGCCCGCTCCAGGCTCATCACCAGGGTCATCGAGGCACCATCGGACAGCTGCGAAGAGTTGCCCGCAGTGACCGAACCATCCTCGGCAAACACCGGCTTGAGCGCTGCGAGATTCTCCAGAGTGGTGTCGGGGCGGTTGCAGTCGTCACGATCCACCACGCCGTCAACCATCTGCACCTGTCCGGTGTTCTTGTCCTCGACCTTGTACTTGACCGTCATCGGCACAATCTCGTCGCTGAACAGGCCATCAGCCTGGGCCTGGGCGGTACGTTGCTGGCTTTGCAGGGAGTAGAGGTCCTGGGCCTCGCGGCTGACGTTATAGCGCCGGGCGACCACTTCGGCGGTCTGGCCCATGGGGAAGTAGATGCCCGGCACCTGCTCCTTGAGCAGCGGGTTGATCAGGTTGTCGGTATTGACGCTCTTCATGGTCAGGCTGATGGACTCGACGCCACCGGCGACGATGATGTCGCTGCAGCCGGAGGCGATCTGGTTGGCGGCGATGGCGATCGCCTGCAGGCCTGAAGAACAGAATCGGTTGAGGGTCATGCCCGCGGTGCCAGTGCCCAGAGCCGAGAGCACGGCAACGTTGCGACCGATATTGAAACCCTGGGCGCCTTCATTGGAGCCGGCGCCGACGATGCAGTCCTCGACACTGGCCGGGTCGATGCCGTTGCGGGCGAGCAGCGCATTGACGCAGTGAGCGGCCATGTCATCCGGACGGGTCTGGTTGAACTTGCCGCGAAAGGACTTGGCCAGGCCAGTCCGCACGCTGTCGACGATCACCACTTCACGCATGACGCACCTCACTGTTGTTGGCGGCAGGAAAGAGCATCGAGCATAGATCCCCCTCCTCGCCCACCGCGACAATCATTCACTGGGCGTATGCGCGACCATCGGTCTACTTCTTGTCCTTCTTCTGTTTCTTGTCGTGCTTGTCGGAACGCTCGAACGCGGTCTCCAGGGCCCGATTGATGGTGCGCAGGACCTTGACCCGTGCCCAGCGCTTGTCGTTGGCCTCCACCAGCGTCCAGGGCGCCACTTCGGTGCTGGTCCGGTCCACCATGTCGCCGACAGCGGCACGATAGTCACCCCACTTGTCGCGGTTGCGCCAATCGTCCTCGGTGATCTTGAAGCGCTTGAAGGGAATCGCCTCCCGTGCCTGGAAGCGCTCCAGTTGGGTGTCCTTGTCGATGGCCAGCCAGAACTTCACCACGATCACCCGGGCATCGGCCAACTGCTCTTCGAAGTCGTTGATCTCGCTGTAGGCCCGCAGCCAGTCAGTGGGCTGACAGAAACCCTCGACCCGCTCCACCAGCACCCGCCCGTACCAGGAACGGTCGAAGATGGTGAACTTGCCGCGCGCCGGAATATGCCGCCAGAAACGCCAGAGGTAAGGCTGCGCCCGTTCATCTTCAGTGGGTGCGGCAATCGGCACGATGCTGTACTGGCGCGGGTCGAGCGCCGCTGCGACGCGGCGAATGGCGCCGCCCTTGCCGGCCGCGTCGTTGCCTTCGAACACTGCCACCAGGGCATGCTTGCGCATGCGCTTGTCCCGCAGCAAACCGGCCAGACGCGCCTGCTCGGTAATCAACTGTTCCTCGTAGTCGTCCTTGTCCAGGTGCTGGGTCATGTCCAGGCTGTCCAGCAGACTCAGTTGATCCACCGCTGTCGGCAACGGCGCGGCGTTGACCTGGGTCGACTTCAATGGCTGACGGCTCAAGGCATTCTGCAATCCTTCCAACAGAATCCGGCCCACAGTGAGGCTGCGGTAATGCGGATCGACGCCCTCGATCACATGCCAGGGCGCGTAGTCACGACTGGTGCGGCGCAACACCCGCTCGCCGTACTTGACGAACTTGTCGTAGGTTTGCGACTGCTGCCAGTCCAGCGGGCTGATGCGCCAGCTGTGCAGCGGGTCATCCTGCAAGGACTTGAGGCGGTCCTTCATCTGTTTCTTGGACAGGTGAAACCAGAACTTGAAGATCAACGCGCCTTCATCGCAGAGCATCTTTTCCAGGCGTTCGGCGCCATTGATTGCCTGGTCCAGGCGCGGGTCCTTGATCTGGCCATGCACCCGGCCCTGGAGCATCTGGCTGTACCAGTTGCCGAAAAACACCCCCATGCGCCCCTTGGCCGGAAGCATCCGCCAGTAACGCCAGGCCGGTGGCCGGGACAGTTCCTCGTCGGTCTGCTGGTCGAAGGTGCGCACCTCGATCAGCCGCGGGTCCATCCATTCGTTGAGCAGCTTGACCGTCTCGCCCTTGCCCGCGCCCTCGACACCATTGATCAGCACGATCACTGGAAACTTGGCCTTCTGCCGTAGCTCGAACTGGGCTTCGAGCAAGGCCTCGCGCAGGGCCGGCACCTCGGCATCGTAGGTTTCTTTGTCGATGGCGTGACCGATTTCAGCGGATTCGAACATGGGTGGCTCCCTTCCAAGAATTGTCCAAGACTAGCGGATGGACCTGCGCCAAGGAAAACAAATCCCTGAACCCGCCGCGGCTTGCCGTGGATCAGGCACGGGGCCGGTGATCGGCTAGAATGGCCGCCTTGCGCCAAACGAGCCGAACATGACACCTGAACTGCCCCACGCCCAGCTCGACTGGGACGACCAAGGACGCCCGCGCTCGCGGGTCTTCGATGATGTGTACTTCTCCAGCGACTCGGGCCTGGATGAAACCCGCCATGTGTTCATCGAACAGAACCGCCTGCGGGAGCGCTTTGCCGCGCTCGAGGCAGGCGAAAAATTTGTCATCGGTGAAACCGGCTTCGGCACCGGGCTGAATTTTCTCTGCGCCTGGCAGTTGTTCCAGGAGCAGGCGCCGGCCACTGCCCGGCTGCATTTCGTCAGCGTGGAAAAGTACCCCCTGAGTCCGGCCGACCTGCAACGGGCCCTGGCCCTGTGGCCGGAACTGGCGGACCTGAGCCAACCGCTGCTCAAGCACTACGTCGCCGTGCACGCTGGCTTCCAGCGCATCGTGCTGGACGATGGCCGGGTCACCCTGACCCTGCTGATCGGCGATGCCCTGGAGCAACTGCCGCAACTGGACGCCCAGATCGACGCCTGGTTTCTCGACGGCTTCGCCCCGGCAAAGAACCCCGACATGTGGACCCCGGAACTGTTCGCAGAACTGGCGCGCCTGGCGGCGCCGGGCTCCACCCTCAGCACCTTCACCAGCACCGGCTGGGTACGCCGCCTGTTGAACGCGGCGGGCTTCAAGATGAAGCGCACCCCGGGCATCGGTCGCAAATGGGAAGTGCTGCGCGGCGACTTCCTCGGCTGGCCGGAAGACGCGCCGCCGCCAGCCCGAGCCAAGCCTTGGTTCGCCCGCCCGCCGGTCCAGGCCAAAACCGCGCTGGTGATCGGCGGCGGGCTGGCCGGTTGCGCCAGCGCCGCCAGCCTCGCTGCCCGCGGTTGGCAGGTGCAATTACTGGAACGCCATGAGCAACTGGCCCAGGAAGCCTCGGGCAATCCGCAAGGGGTGCTTTACCTCAAGCTTTCAGCCCACGGCACAGCACTGTCGCAGATGATCCTCAGTGGCTTCGGCTACACCCGACGCCAACTGGAACACCTGCAACGCGGCCAGGACTGGGACGCTTGCGGGGTGCTGCAACTGGCGTTCAATCCCAAGGAGGCCGAACGCCAGGCGCAGTTGGCCGCGGCCTTCCCCACCGACCTGCTGCGGCGGCTGGATCAGCCAGAGGCCCAGGCCCTGGCCGGCATCGGCCTGGACCACGGCGGCCTGTTCTATCCCGAAGGTGGCTGGGTGCATCCGCCCGCCCTGTGCCAGTGGCAGGCCAAGCATCCGCAGATCCGGCTCCTGACTCATCAGGACGTGCTGGAGTTACGCCGGGTCGACCAGCAATGGCAAGCCTGGGACGGCGAACGGATGCTGGCCAGCGCAGCGGTGGTGATCCTTGCCGGTGCCGCCGAAATCAAACGCTTCCCGGCCAGCGCCGAATTGCCCCTCAAACGTATTCGCGGGCAGATCACCCGCCTGCCACAAACCGAGCACAGTCAGAGCCTGGCCACCGTGGTCTGCGCCGAGGGTTACGTCGCTCCGCCGCGACTGGGCGAGCACACCCTGGGCGCCAGCTTCGACTTCAAGAGCCAGGACCTGACGCCGACCACTGCCGAACATGCCGGTAACCTTGCGATGCTGCGGGAAATTTCCAGCGACCTGCTGCAACGCCTGAACGCCGAGCAGTTGCCCCTGGACCGCCTGCAAGGCCGCGCGGCCTTCCGCTGTACCAGCCCGGACTACCTGCCCATCGTCGGTCCTCTGGCGGACCCGGAAGCGTTCGCCGACACCTACGCCGCCCTGGGCAAGGACGCGCGCCAGGTGCCGGACCTGCCCTGCCCCTGGCTCGACGGCCTGTACATCAACAGCGGTCATGGTTCTCGCGGGCTGATCACCGCGCCGCTGTCAGGCGAACTGCTGGCCGCCTGGCTGGAAAACGAGCCGCTGCCACTGCCCAGGAGCGTGGCCGAAGCCTGCCATCCCAATCGCTTCGCCCTGCGTCGCCTGATTCGCGGCCAGGCCTGAAGCAGAGCGGCGGCGCTGATTTTTCAGCGCCGCCCATGACCGCTAGCCAGCACGACCGACTCCATCCAACAGCCCGCCCTCGCTCAACTACTTATAACCGATCGGTCTAAAACTCCCGAGTTATGCACAGGTCAGTTTCCAGGTAGCCGCCCTTTTGGCGACTGCAGATTGACTCTCCCCAACGGAAAAACCGGTAAGGACTTATGTGCGGATTAGCTGGCGAATTACGCTTTGATCATCAACCTGCCGACCTGGCAGCGGTTGAACGAATCACTCATCACCTGGCCCCCCGTGGCCCCGACGCCTGGGGCTTTCACAGCCAGGGCCCAATCGCCCTCGGCCATCGGCGGCTGAAAATCATGGACCTGTCGGATGGCTCGGCGCAGCCCATGATCGACAACCAGCTGGGGCTGTCCCTGGCCTTCAACGGCGCGATCTACAACTTCCCCGAACTGCGCGCCGAACTGGAAGCCCGGGGCTATGCCTTCCATTCCGGCGGTGACACCGAAGTGCTGCTCAAGGGCTACCACGCCTGGGGCGCCGACCTGCTGCCCAAGCTCAACGGCATGTTCGCCTTCGCCATCTGGGAGCGCGATGCCCAGCGCCTGTTCATCGCCCGCGACCGCCTCGGGGTCAAGCCTTTGTACCTGTCGCGCACCGGCCAGCGGCTGCGCTTCGCCTCAGCCCTGCCGGCCTTGCTCAAGGGCGGCGACATCAACCCGATCCTCGACCCGGTGGCGCTCAATCACTACCTGAACTTCCACGCCGTGGTGCCGGCGCCACGCACCTTGCTGGCGGGCATCGAGAAACTGCCACCGGCCACCTGGATGCGCATCGAAGCCGACGGCCGCAGCGAACAGCAGACCTGGTGGTCCCTGCCCTACGGCCCCCGTGCCGACGAAGCCCGGCTGACGCTGGAAGACTGGACTGACCGAGTGCTCGAAAGCACCCGCGAGGCGGTGGCCATCCGGCAACGGGCGGCGGTGGATGTCGGCGTGCTGCTGTCAGGCGGTGTCGATTCCAGCCTGCTGGTAGGCCTGCTGCGGGAAGTCGGGGTAGACGACCTGTCGACCTTCTCCATCGGCTTCGAGGATGCCGGCGGCGAACGCGGCGACGAGTTCCAGTACTCGGACCTGATTGCCCGCCACTACGGCACCCGGCATCACCAGTTGCGCATCGACGAGGGCGAGATCATCGACCAGTTGCCGGCGGCGTTCCGCGCCATGAGCGAACCGATGGTCAGCCACGATTGCATCGCCTTCTATTTGTTGTCCCGAGAAGTGGCCAAGCACTGCAAGGTGGTGCAAAGCGGCCAGGGCGCCGACGAACTGTTCGCCGGCTACCACTGGTACCCGCAGGTAGACGGCGCCAGCGACCCGTATGCCGCCTACCGTGCGGCCTTCTTCGATCGCAGCTACGACGACTACGCGGCCACCGTACAGCCGCAATGGCTGACGGCACGCGACGCCGCCGGCGACTTCGTCCGCGAGCATTTCGCCCAACCCGGCGCCGACGCGCCTGTGGACAAGGCCCTTCGCCTGGACAGCACGGTGATGCTGGTGGATGACCCGGTCAAACGTGTGGATAACATGACCATGGCCTGGGGCCTGGAGGCGCGCACACCGTTCCTCGACTACCGCCTGGTGGAGCTGTCGGCCCGGGTGCCGGCGCGCTTCAAGCTGCCGGACGGTGGCAAGCAGGTGCTCAAGGAAGCGGCGCGGCGGGTGATCCCCAGCGCGGTCATCGACCGCAAGAAAGGCTACTTCCCGGTGCCGGGCCTCAAGCATTTGCAAGGCGACACCCTGAACTGGGTGCGTGAACTGCTGCTGGACCCGAGCCAGGATCGCGGCCTATTCAACCCGGCCATGCTCGATCGCCTGCTGACCGATCCCCAGGGCCAACTGACGCCCCTGCGCGGCTCCAAGCTGTGGCAACTGGCGGCCTTGAACCTGTGGCTCAGCGAACAAGGAATCTGACCGATGAAAGCTCACGCCACGGCTTACAGCCAACGCCTGCTGCGCGGCCAGGCGCCGTCCTATGAACGTCTGCAAGCGCGCTTTGCCGAAGACGGCAGCGAACCCGGCAATGAACCCATCGCCGTGCATTGCGGCTGGGGCCGACTGCTGATCGGCCATACCTTTCCCAACCCCACCCGCCTCGCCGAGGAGTTGCTCAACGAGCGTCCCGGCGAGCGCGACATCGCTCTGTATGTGGCGGCGCCGCAACAGGTGCTCGGGCTGGAACCGGCGCAACTGTTCCTTGACCCTTCCGATACCCTGCGTCTGTGGTTCAGCGACTATCGCCAGGCCACCCGGGTGTTTCGAGGCTTCCGTATCCGTCGGGCCCAGAGCGAATCGGACTGGCAGGCCATCAATCAGCTGTATCAGGCCCGGGCCATGCTGCCCATCAATCCGAAGCTGCTGACTCCGCGCCATCAGGGCGGTCCGGTGTACTGGCTGGCCGAGGACGAAGACAGCGGCGCGGTGATCGGTAGCGTCATGGGCCTGAACCACCACAAGGCCTACCAGGACCCGGAGCACGGCAGCAGCCTTTGGTGCCTGGCGGTGGACCCCGATTGCAGCCGCCCGGGCGTGGGCGAAGTGCTGGTGCGGCATCTGATCGAACACTTCATGAGCCGCGGCCTGAGCTATCTGGACCTGTCGGTGCTGCACGACAACCGCCAGGCCAAGAACCTCTACGCCAAGCTGGGCTTTCGCACCCTGTCGACCTTTGCCATCAAGCGCAAGAACGGCATCAACCAGCCGCTGTTCCTCGGCCCCGGGCCCCAGGCGGACTTCAACCCCTATGCACGGATCATCGTCGAGGAGGCCCATCGCCGTGGCATCGATGTCCAGGTGGATGACGCCGACGCCGGGCTGTTCACCCTCAGCCACGGCGGGCGCCGGGTGCGCTGCCGGGAATCCCTGAGCGACCTGACCAGTGCCATCAGCATGAGCCTGTGCCAGGACAAGAGCCTGACCCACAAGGTGCTCAAAGAGGCCGGCCTGAAGCTGCCCGCCCAGCAATTGGCGGGCAACGCCGACGACAACCTGGAGTTTCTCGACGAGCACCAGCGGGTGGTGGTCAAGCCGTTGGACGGAGAACAGGGACAAGGCGTGGCCGTGGATCTGAGCACAATTGAAGAGGTGCAGCGCGCCATCGACCAGGCCCGACGCTTTGACAGCCGAGTGTTACTGGAAAGCTTCCACGAAGGGCTGGACCTGCGCATCCTGGTGATCGGCTTTGAAGTGGTGGCTGCGGCCATCCGCCGTCCCGCCGAGATCATCGGCGACGGTCGGCATTCCATTGGCGCCTTGATCGAGGCCCGCAGCCGCCGACGCCAGGCGGCCACCGGCGGCGAAAGCAAGATCCCCCTGGACGCGGAAACCCAGCGCACCCTGCATGCCGCCGGTTACGACTACAACAGCGTGCTGCCGGCCGGCGAGCGGCTGTTCGTCCGGCGCACCGCCAACCTACACACCGGCGGCACCCTGGATGACGTCACCGGCATTCTCCATCCGACCCTGGCCGACGCCGCCATCCGCGCGGCCCGGGCCCTGGACATTCCGGTGGTCGGCCTGGACCTGCTGGTGCCGGCAGCAGACCAGCCGGACTACGTGTTCATCGAAGCCAACGAACGCGCCGGGCTGGCCAACCACGAACCGCAGCCCACCGCCGAGCGCTTTATCGATCTGCTGTTTCCCCACAGCCAACCGGCGCCTTGATCCTTCGCCGGCCAGCCGGCCCCTGCCCCATTGGTAGGAGCTGGCTCGCCAGCGAAGGCGCCCCCCCAGGCCCTCCATCCATGCCCTCATCGAAACCATCGATGGCCTTTTTTCATCAGGAGTTTCCATGACCCGCCCGATTCCCCAACCGGACCTCGCCTACCTGCAGAAAGTCCTCCTGGAAATGCTCGCCATTCCCAGCCCCACCGGCTTTACCGACACCATCGTGCGCTACGTTGCCGAACGCCTGGAAGAACTGGGCATCCCCTTCGAACTGACCCGGCGCGGCACCATCCGCGCCACCCTCAAGGGCCAGAAGAACAGCCCCGACCGGGCCGTCTCGGCGCACCTGGACACCATCGGCGCCAGCGTCCGTGCGGTGAAGGACAACGGCCGCCTGACCCTGGCCCCCGTAGGCTGCTGGTCCAGCCGCTTTGCCGAGGGCAGCCGGGTCAGCCTGTTCACCGACAACGGCGTACTGCGCGGCAGCGTGCTGCCGTTGATGGCCTCCGGCCACGCCTTCAACACCGCGGTGGACGAGTTGCCCATCAGTTGGGACCACATCGAACTACGCCTGGACGCCTACTGCACCACCCGCGCCGATTGCGAATCCTTAGGTATAGGCGTGGGCGACTTTGTCGCCTTCGACCCGCTGCCGGAGTTCACCGAAAGCGGCCACATCAGCGCCCGGCACCTGGATGACAAGGCCGGCGTCGCCGCCCTGCTGGCAGCGCTCAAGGCCATCGTCGACAGCGGTGAAAGCTTGATGATCGACTGCCACCCGCTGTTCACCATCACCGAGGAAACCGGCAGCGGTGCGGCGGCGGCCCTGCCCTGGGACGTCAGCGAATTCGTCGGCATCGACATCGCCCCGGTCGCACCGGGCCAGCACTCCAGTGAGCACGCGGTGAGCGTGGCCATGCAGGACTCCGGCGGCCCTTACGACTATCACCTGTCCCGGCACCTGCTGCGTCTGGCCGCCGAGCACGAACTGCCGGTGCGCCGCGACCTGTTCCGCTACTACTTCAGCGACGCCCATTCGGCCGTGACCGCCGGCCATGACATTCGCACGGCGCTGCTGGCCTTCGGTTGCGACGCCACCCACGGCTACGAACGCACCCACATCGACAGCCTGGCGGCGCTCAGCCGCTTGCTCAGCGCCTATATCCTCAGCCCACCGGTGTTCGCCAGCGATGCACAGCCGGCCCAGGGCTCCCTGGACCGTTTCAGTCATCAGCTGGAACACGACACACAGATGGAAAGCGACACTCGGGTGCCCTCGGTGGACAGCCTGGTGGGCAACAAGTCCTGAACCGCGACCCGGGGTTTGTGCGCGCTACAACTGGCGGCACACCCCCGGGCGCAGTAGCATCCGGGATTGTTTTTCGGAGGCCCCCCATGCTGATTCCCCACGACCAACTTGAAGTCGACACCCTGACCCGTCTAATCGAAGACTTCGTCACCCGCGAGGGCACCGATAACGGCGATGAGACGCCTCTGGAAACCCGCGTGCTGCGGGTTCGTCAGGCCCTGAGCAAGGGCCAGGCGGTGATCGTTTTCGATCCAGACAGCGAACAGTGCCAATTGATGCTCAAGCACGACGTGCCCAAGGAGCTGTTCGACTGATGCCTGGACCGGCCCAAACCTTTGGGCCGGGATGCTCAACCGTTGGAAAAGCGCGGGCCGAACAGAATCACACTGGCCCCGATCACACACAGTGCCAGCCCCAGCCAGTCCGAGCCCAGGGGCCGCACCCGCTCCACCACCGCCAGCCAGCCAATGGACGCAACGATGTAGATGCCACCGTAGGCGGCATAGGCGCGTCCGGCGTAACTGGCTTCGACTTTGGTCAGCAACAGGGCGAACAGGGTCAGGCTGATCAGGGCGGGAATCACCCACAAGGCGCTCTTGCCCTGGCGCAGCCACATCCAGAAGGCATAGCAGCCGGCGATTTCAAACAGCGCGGCGAGGAAGAACCACAGGTAATTGAGCATGCAAGGTCTCGTCAGGATTGCCAGGTGCCGGCAACCCTAACGAGGCCAAGGGGGTGGAGCAAGCTCAGTGGGCCCCTTGTTTGGCCTTGGCTCGCATCTTGTCCGCCATCTGGGTCATTTCGTCGTACAGCGCCTGAGGGTTTTTCTGCTTCAGGGCCCAGGCCATGCGCCCCTGCTCGTGGGGGAGGATCATGAACTGACCGGCATTGACCTGGGTGTGAATGTAATCAGCAATCTGGGCGGCGGTAATCGGCGAGCTTTCCAGCAATTTGCCCACCTGGGCCTTCATGGCCGGGGTCGGACCACGGAAGGAATCCAGCAGGTTAGTCTGGAAGAACGACGGGCAGACCACGTGCACGCCGATTTCCTGCTGCGCCAGCTCGACCAGCAGGCTCTCGGACAGCGCCACCACTCCGGCCTTGGCCACGTTGTAGTTGCTCATGGCCGGGCCCTGCATCAAGGCGGCCATGGAGGCGATATTGATGATCTTGCCCTTGCTCTGTTCCAGCAGCGGCAGAAAAGCCTTGCAGCCCTTGACCACGCCCATCAGGTTGATCGCGATCTGCCAGTCCCAATCCTCCAGGGACAGCTCGCCGAAGAACCCGCCCGAAGCCACGCCAGCATTGTTGACGATGATGTCGATGCCGCCGAACTTCACTTCGCAAGCCTGGGCAAAGGCGGTCAACTGGCTGTAATCACGCACATCGCAACGCTGCACGAAACCGTCGCCACCGGCGGCGCGTACCTGCTTCAGGGTTTCCTGCAGGCCCGCTTCGCTGACATCGGACAAGGCCAGCCGCCAGCCATCGCGGGCCCAGCGCAAAGCGATTTCGCGACCCAGGCCAGAGCCGGCGCCAGTGATCATCATGCGATTGTGCATAAGAGTTGCCTTGTTGTTCCGGGGAAGATGGGCCGCAGTGTAGCGAAGGCCCCTGCGCCACCCACGCACCATCAGGCTGCTGAATGCCCCGGGCAAACCGCTGGCCGGGTGCACGCTGCCGCGCGATCGATGACAGACGCAAAGGAAATAACCCGGGCAGCGCAATGCATTAAAAAATTTGGAATTATCTCGATAGGCGCAGAGTCGGATTTATTAAGCGCTTGGCTTTATTCATAAAGCCAAGTTGTCCTTGAACAACTGCGTTGTTCAACTCTATTCAATTCAAGGAAACCACCATGGGCACCATTCTGATCGTCATTCTGATTTTGCTGCTGATTGGCGGCCTGCCTGTATTCCCTCACTCCAGAAGTTGGGGTTATGGCCCTTCGGGAATCATCGGCGTCGTGCTGGTGGTGCTCTTGGTGTTATTGCTGCTGGGCAGGATTTGAATCAGCCAGACCGCTTTAGCGTGAACTGACTACTGAAACAGCCAGCGTCCTGACGACAGGACGCTGGGCGAGGTTCACAGACGAGTGAAGACCCCCCGTTCATTCATACATGAACGTCACCGTGGCGTTGGTCAGGACATCGCCTGCCGTTACTTCCGGACCGTACTGAATGTAAAAGGCAGTGAGCGGGATACTGAGTCTTTCGTCATCGACAGTAGTTTGCGAAGTCTTGAACTCAGTGCGGGTGCTAAACATTTGCTGGGTCTGGCTGCTGGCATCACCTTGAACCAGGATCAGGCCCACGCCCTTGGCCATGCGTTTCCCCACGCTGTTTTTTAAAATATGCAGGTCGGTATTGAGCCCGGTGATGTAATAGGCAACCTTGACGCCTTTGTCACACTTAAGATCGATCGCAAACGACTTGGGGCCGATCGGAGTGGGATTCGGCTTGAACTTGCCCAGTGGAACAGTGGGCATGGTGACCGTTTGCACCGGACGGGCGACAGTACAACCCCTGCTCTGAGCGGTGTAGGACACGTTATTGAACGAAATCTTATTGCTCAATTGGTTGTGATAATAAATCTCGATCTTGTGATCGATGAACTTTCCCGAGCTGATGGTGCCGGTCTTTACCAGTTCGAACCTGAACTTATGCGGCGGTGAATAGGTGGTGGGGTTCAACCGACGCTCGAACCTTGGCCATTCCATGTAAACACCGCCCTCGTTGTACCAGTAGATCCGCATGCCAATCCCCGGCACTCCCGTCTCATAGACATGCTCAAAGGCGGTCTTGGTGGCGCCCCCGACAAAGCCGTAGTCAAACCAGAGCCCGTTGCCACTACAGGTCATGGTGGTGTTGCCCTGGTCTATCTCCTTGACCAGGATAGTGCTGCCCACCGGAATATCGCGCGGAGGCTTGAGCATGGCGAAGTCGGCACTGGTGAAGGGTGTCGACAATGGTTTTCCGGTGCATGTGGCCAGAGCGTGATTGCCATAAATGGTGGCAAGCAGTAACCACGCGATTAAGGACCATCGATTGTTGAGCAGGACTTTGATACTCACCCCTTACCTACCTGTTTAAGTTTGCGCCGCCCTTATGGCAGGGCAACTCCAATTGCTGGTAATACTCGTCATTCGAGGAGGGGCCGCTGGGCATGCGATAAGAGGCCAGGCAACTCTGCCCTGCCCCCCACTGAATCAACAACTGGCCCTGACCTTCCAATCCCCGAACAAAGGCTCGGCCGCCCTGTCCGACCTGCGTCAACACCTCCCCATTGGCACCGAGAACTTGCGCGCCCAAGGGAATCATCTGGCCATCATCGCGTACCAGTTTGAGCAGCACGGCCGTCCCCACCACGGTCGGATAACGCAGCATGACCACCGCCCCCGCACGCGGAGCTGTCTGTTGCGAGGTCATCTCCAGCTCGACATCCCGGGAAGTGCCCTTAGGGTCCAGGGCCATATCGTTGCGTCGATAAGGCGTAAGTCCGGTCACGACTGCATAACCGTTATCAGCGATCCGCGTGTTGGCGTTACTCAGGACCTGAGCCCCTTTGGCCCCGGCGGCTTCGAGTACCGCCATGGTTTCGCCCTGCCCCGAGGTGGCGTTGATGCCGCCCGGGTGGGCGACCAGGGTGCCTTGCATGGCGAAGCTGGCTTGCTGATAGTTCTGGCCACGGCTGGCGCTCAGGTTGTAGTTGGCATGGGCCGCGTCATAACGCAGGTTGCCGCCATAGTTGCTGTTGCTTTGCCCCGCATAACGATCACGTGAGCCGTAGAGGCTGTAACCGACCTGGGCGTTTTCGCCGAGACTGCCACTCAAGGAGCTATTGACGCCGTGATTGCCGCTGCCGTCGTAGTTGATGGACGAGCTCAGGTAGGGTGAATAGCGGCTGCGTCCCAGAGGCAAACTGATACTGAGCAGGTATTGATTGTCCATGCTGCCCCCTCCGCTGCGGGTGCGGGCGGCGCTGAAACTGAAACTCCCCCAGCTGTAACTGTTGGAGTACCCCACCTGATAGCTCAGATCCCGCCCCTGATCGCGACGCCAGTAATCCTGCGCCAGACCGGAAAAGTTCAGCTGCCCCATGCGCTCGCCTATCGGCTGGCTCAGGCTCAACTGCAGCCGACTGCGTTGCTTGAACGACCGGTCTTGCGACGGGCTGTCCCGCAGGCGAGCGTACTCGTCGAAGTTCAGATAACCCTCACTGGAGAACCGATAGGCCGCCACGCTGAAGTTGGTGGCAGTGGTTTCAATCAGCTTGTTGTACGACAAGCGCAGGCTGCGACCACTGAGTTGCGTGGGGCCGTCAGCCTCTGAATCGTTCAAGCCCGAGGCCTGGGAATGGGTCAGATCCAGCGCCACCGCTCCCAGGGAAGTGCTCAAGGCCACGCCGCCCTGCCACGCTCGATAATCCTGAGCCAGGATACTGCCGCCATAACCGGTCCACAGATTGGACAAACCGTACTGATAGGTTCCCTGAACAAAACCGGGCAGCGTATCCAGGCTGTCATCGCGGTAGCGGCCGGCGCTCAGGCTGAAGCGCGAACTGCCGGGTCGCAGTAACTGGGCCATCGAGGCATAGGGCACCACAAAACTTTTGGTCCGCCCATCGGCTTCGGTGATGGTGACATTGAGGTCACCGGCGTAACCGGCGCTGTTCAGGTCATCGATGGCAAACGGCCCCGGGGGCACCGTAGTTTCATGCAACAGGTTCTGGCCCTGGCGCACGCTGACCTTGGCGGTGGTATCGGCGACGCCACGCACCACGGGCGCAAACCCACGCATCGAATCAGGCAACATGCGCTCATCGCTGCGCAGTTGTACGCCGGTAAAGGAAAAACTGTCGAACAGACTGCTGGGGGTATAGAACTCCCCCAGGGTCAGCTGGGCCTGGGCCGCGGTGATATCGCGCTGCACATAGCTGCTCAAGGCGTTGTACTGGCTGCGACCGCCGGAACCTGACTGATCGTCATAACTGTAGGAGCCATTGTGTCGCAGGCGCCATTGGCCCAGGTTGAGCCCCGTATTGAGGCCGCTATAAAACTGGCGACTGCGCTGTCCGTTGCTACGGTTCTCGGACAGGTTGTTGCTGTAGCCGAGAAAGCCTGCATTGACCCCCGCATCCCACTCTTTGGGAGACACATAACCGCGCTGGGTCCGGCTCAGGTACAACTGAGGAATGGACAGATCAGCGCGCAAGTCGGCCATGTCCACTTCCAGGCGCCCCTGAGGCACCATTTCGTCGGGCCCCAGGCACTCGGCGGCGCGGGCCCGGTTGGCCTGGTCCTCGGGCAGCCGGGTGAAATCAACGCCCAGTTGCTCCAGCAAAGCGGGTGGCAGGCAGGGCTCGACCCTTGAACCATCGGCCACAGTCCTGAGCAGGATCTCTTGAGTCCCAACCCGGTTTTGATTGAGATACACATCAAGGCGATAAGTCCCGGGCGTCAGCGGATTACCTTGCTCATACCTGGACAGGTCCAGCGTTTCTCCACGACTGTTGCCAAAGAACGCCGGATTGAAACGAATCGGCTCGTCAGCCGCGCTGACATCAATAACCATCCACGTTCCGATCAGCGTCATGCTGCCCAGAATAAAACCATCACGCACAACCAAACACTTTCTAGAGCAAGCAAGTACGCAACTCACAAGTAACAGCAACTTTTTTGACAAAGCACTCATCTAACCTGCCCGAACAGTCAGTACGATGGGTCAATGACGAAAATACCGAGGCAAATGCCTCGGCACGAACATTAAGCAGGGGATAAAACCAAGAGCTTTTTCTGGAGTATTTTACTGTTGCAGCTTGGCCTCAACGCGCATATTGACTCCAAAATCGTTTATCCATTCGTACATCACACCCCCCCCGACCTCCGAGGCTTTGGGTGTTTGTTCAAAAACAAAATCAGCAGATGATTTTGGAGCGACCATATGACTTTCCACTGTTAAAGCCCGACCATCTTTGAGCTTTAACTCAACCGACTTGAAAGACACATGAAAGGCTCCATCATTGTGCACCTGCAAGACAGTGTCCTTGCCAGACCTGGATAAATTCCAGCGCAGTTTTTCCGCACTTTCAGTGGAACTTCCCGGAAGATCCGCAGGGCGGAAAAACAACTTCAGACGCGTACGAAACGCCAATTGCATGTGATTGCCGACCTGCGCACTCGCCAGTGGGGGTACATCCAGCACATTGAGCCAGAACACCGACTCGCGATCCTTCGGCAAATGAGTTGACGGTACAAAGGCAATCCGCAGCGACTGCCCCTTGTCGGGATCGATCCGCACCATGGGCGGCATCACCATGAAAGGTGTATCCACCTCATCCGGCTTGGCATCGACGCGACCATAGTCGATCCAGGTCTGTACCAGCGCCGCTTGTTGCCCCTGATTGCTCAGCCTGAGAGAAACTTCGCGCTCCTTGGCTGGATAGACAATTCGCGTGGCATCAACCACCACGCTGGCCTGGACGGATAGAGAACACAGCAAAATAGCGATACAAGTGATCAGACGTGAAATGAAACAACAAAACATGGACTCTATCGCTCACAGGATTAAGCCTCGAAGCTCAGGCTTCAAGGCTTTGATTTCACTCGTAAACAAGATCAAAGGTCAGTTCGGCTTTAACGTCCCCTGCAGTCACTGGGTCTTCACCTGCCAAGTACCGAGCAGCGAATGCAAATCGCGCCTCACTTTCATTTGCAACCACGGGCGCAAACGGCTCTTGAGCAAACGAGGCCAGTAGATGAATAGGATTACTTCCATGATCAAGCAGTTGGATCTGAGCCGTGGAACCACCGGGAGCACTGTTTATAAGAGCGCCTGTTTTAGCGTCCACTTTAGGAAATTCAAAACTAAACTTTCCTTTTAACTTAGTAGCATCACACCCCGACACATGAATAGTAAAAGGACTCGCACCTGCAAAATCACCCGAGCTTTTAAGAGCACTTGTACTCACAGGATTAAGTTTAATTTCAGAAAGCCCGTCTACCTTACATGTCGTGGGTACAACCTTACCCTCAAATGTAAGCAGCACATCATATGCAAAAGCACTGTTTGCCGCGAAGAATAGAGCCGATACAACACCCGCCGCCAAACGAAACTTTTTCATTTAATTCTCCATTTACCCATCATCGTGGCGTACTGCCGACCACACCATTCAACAATCAATGCTGCGTGCCAGATCTGGAGCTTTGTGCGTATCCGTCCGGGCCGAAGCGGATGCGATCATTACAGTCTGTTGTATCGGCTAACATCAGATGAATCCTAAAATCCAAGAAATTTCCCATTTAAACGCGAGAAATCGACTAATCACCGAGAAACTTTTCCCAAGAAGAACGGGAAATACCTCAAGACAAATCAATGGCCTCATCTGTCGACAGGCAAAAAAAAAACACCCCATCAGGGGTGTTTTCTTTATCAGCAAGGTCTTGCCAACGCTCTACAAGCGCCGACAAGTCCAAGGGTCAATCCGGCTTGCCGTTGACCACGCCGGCGGTGTTGTCGATCAGGCTCTTGGTCGCCGTCTGCAGGAAGGATTCCAGCTTCTGCTTGAGCTGCGCCTCATCGGCGGCTCCGGAAATCAGCTCGCCGCCAGGGGTTGCACCCAGCTCGTACTTGTACAGCCTGGGCGGCATTTCCTTGGGCAGGACCAGCACCCGATCCGCCGTCAGCAGCGCCACGGTCTGATCGCTGCCCGACGGTTTGACCACGCCAAAGCCCTTGTCGCCTTCGGGCAGGTTGAGCAGGTCACGCCCCCAGCACTGGTGCAACACATCACCACCGAGGCGGCCCATGATGGTCGGCACGATATCGATCTGCGTGCCCACGGTGTGGTCGCGCTGGCCGAACTTCTCCTGGATACCGGGTGCAATCATCAGCATCGGCACGTTGAAACGACCCAGGTCCATTTCGGTGATCTGTTGCTCATTGCCGAAACCGTGATCACCGACCACGACGAACAGCGTCTCCTTGAAGTACGGCTCCTTGCTCGCCTTCTCGAAGAACTGGCCCAACGCCCAGTCGGAATAGCGCATGGCGGTCAAGTGCTCATTGAGGCTACCGCGGTCGGTGACCTTCTCCACGGGCAATGGCGTCGGCAATGCGTACGGGGTGTGGTTGGACAGGGTCTGCAGCAGGGCGTAGAACGGCCCCTTGCCTTCACGGGCCTTCAACTCTTCCAGGCCACGGTTGAACATGTCTTGGTCGGACACACCCCAGGTCGGGTCGGAGAACACCGGATTGACGAAGTCATTGCGACCAATGAAGTTGGTCATGCCCTGGTTGCTGAAGAACCCCGACTGGTTGTCCCAGGCAAAATCACCGTTGTAGACATACACATCGTCATACTGGCGGGCGCTCAGCAGCTGCGGCAGGCCAGACAGTTTGTGGCTGCCTTCCGGGGTCTGCATCAGGTATTCAAAGCCCGGCAGGTTGGGGAAGCAGGCCATGGTGGCGAACATGCCCTGGTGGGTATGGGTGCCATTGGAGAAGAAGCGGTCGAACAGCAGGCCTTGTGTCGACAGTTTGTCGAAGTAGGGAGTGATCTCCCCAGGACGTCCCAGCGCGCCCACCGAATGCCCGGCGAAGCTTTCCATCAGGATCACCACGACGTTCTTGATCGGCAGGGTCTTGTCCGCATCCGGCGTGTAATTACGGCGCACGGCGGCGATGTCCGCATCCACCAGTTTGTCGTTCGGCACCAGCAGCATGTCGCGTACGGTCTGTTGAGCCAACGGCTGAGGCAAGCTCGCCTTCCAGATATTGGTGCGGTCTTCGGAGAAGCGATCCTTGGCTGCCGCCATCAACTGCAGGGTGCCGTTGAGGCCCAGCTGGTTGGCGAAGTTCGATTCGGTGGTGTAGACATCCCCCCAACGCATCGGCGGACCCTGGCGCAGGGTGCCACGAGCCGCCACCACACAGATCAGCAGGCAGACCACGAATACCGCAATACGTGCATACCAGGGCGCAACCTGGCGTGCGCCGACATTGCCACCGCTGAACGGACCGCGAGGCCGAGTGGCACGGTCGGCCCACTTGAACGCCAGGCTGAGGATCCAGGCTCCCACGACCCAGGCCAGCAGGTAGCGAACCACAGGGAAACCGTACCAGAGCATGCTCATCACGGTTTTCGGGTCCTCCTTCACATACTGGAAGACCAGACCGTTGAGACGCTGGTGGAACTCACGGTAGAAATCCATCTCCATCAGGCCAAGGAACAAGGCAATGCTGGAGGTCACCGTCAGCCACAAGCGCAGCAGCCCGCGAGCCGCCATGGCCCGGGCACTGAGCATGGCCAGCACCAGCGGTACGCTGAGGTAGACCACCAGCCGCAGGTCAAAACGCAGCCCATTGGCAAACGCTTCGAGGAAGGTCGAAGCCGGGGTGTCGAGAATCATCTCGCGGTTGTAGACCAACAGCGCGACGCGCAACAAAGAAAACATCACCATCATGACCAGCGCGCACAGCAGCGTGTAGGCCAGATGGGATTTGACGGTCGGTTGCAGCAGGCGATTCGAGGATCGCTGCTGACTCAGGGCATCCGAGTTTGCCATGTGGTTTTAGGACCCATTGGAAGTTTAAGTTGCAGAGAAAAAGTGGCGTTCTGCCCTCTTTTTGTCGCCAGGGCGACGGGGATTACGCGGTGCGCAGATGTTGCACGATCACTGAAGGCATTGCCATTGATTAGTGGGCGCTCCCCACAAGCCCAGCTCCTACGGCTCTGGAACAACAGATTGCCGGGATTCGCACCAGGGGAAAAACGCCGGCGAATTGTCTTTGAGGCCTTGTGAAAATTTCGTTCAACGCATGTTTAGTCACACAAAAAAGGGCCTGGCGGCCCTTTTTTTCCATCGCCGGCCATGATGCCGGGGCTGTTCGTCACGTGTCCTGGTTCAGAGCCTGACATTACCTCGGGGACCGGCAATGGCCCAGATGATCAACCCAAGTACGGGAAGGAAGATGATCAACAACACCCAGACAATCTTCATCCCGGTTTCAGCGCTGCTTTTCAGCACGTTGATGATGGCCCAGATATCCAGGGCCAGAATGATCAGGCCAACCAGGCCATTGAAGGTGGAACCCATGGTGTCGCTCCCAAATGAAGGTGTGCCTCTTTAGGATAGTCGCGCTGAATCAGGGTTCCGTTTTATTCCACCGCTATGGCGGATTCAGACGTGCACGGCAATCTTCAACGCTTCCAGGGCCGGCGCTGCGGCGATACCGACTTCGGCACACAACTCCAGCACTCGCGGCAGGTCATTGCCGTAGACCAGCACCATCTGCAGTTCGTCATCCAGCAACTGGCTGAAATTCATCAGCACATAGCCGCCGTTTTCCGGGTTCATGCTGCCCATCTGGATCTGGATGCGGTTCAAGGCCGTCAAGGCTTCGATCTTCGCCAACTGCTTGGGCTTGATGTTGAAAGGCACGTCCTTGCCGAAAGACGCGACGATCTGTGCGAACAGATCAACATAAGTGTCGGCCTGAAACAGCACAGTCTCCGGCAGGCTGCCGACCACCACCCACTCGCCCAGGGGAATGGGGAAGCTGTCGTCGTAGTTGATGTCCGGATTGGCCGCCAGGAACGCCTGGGGATCGGCGTAGGCCTGGGCCGCTTCGTCGGCGATCTGCTGGATCTCGGCATCGCCCATGCACCCGGAGCTGATTTTGCTGATGAGTTCGATAAGGGCGGTTTTCATGGGGACATCCTGAAGACAAGGAAATTCGAGGGCGCGAAGGATAGCCTAAAGTGCGCCCCCAGACCTACGCCTGTGACGCGGGCCTGGCGCCCTCACCCCTCGAACCTTGACGGCTCAGGCCAGGAGTTTTTCCAGCTGTGCGGCAGTGTCCTGCGCACCCATGGTCTTGGCGGCTTCCAGGGCACTGACACCATTGCTGTCGCAAGCCTTGGGATCGGCGCCCTGGCTGATCAGGTAAGTGACGATTTCCGTGCGGTTGAACATCGCTGCCATCATCAGCGCGGTACGCCCGTCAAAGGACGAACCTTCCACTTGAGCTCCGCCTTCCACCAGGGCCTTGACCACCGCCAGGTCGCCCTTGAAGGCGGCGCCGGCGATCGGGCTCTGGCCATTGTCGTTGCGAATCTCGGGATCGGCCTGGTGCTTGAGCAGCACCTGCACGGCGTCCACATGCCCGTGATAGGCGGCCAGCATCAGCAAGGTGTCACCCTTGTGGTTGCGCAGGTTGACCGGCAGGCCACTGGCCGCCAGCTTGTCGAGCATCTGTGCGTCGCCCTGACGGGCCACGTTGAATACCTGTTCGACAAACTGGGCGGCCTCTTCTTCAGTCATCTGGCGGCTTTTGTCGGTCATCGGAAACTCCAGGTTCGGCAAATCGGAAAGGCGCTAGTTTCCCCAAGCCGGCCGCAGCCTGTCATCCCTTTTTTCCCAAGAGCCGCCATAGGCAGAATCAATAACGCAGACGCCCGCCCTGGATATCGGCAAAAATCTGCGGGGTCAGTTGCACATAGGTATCCGACCCGGGAAGCCAGGCATAGACCGGATCGTCGCCGACCCGTTCGAGGTCGAACGCCTGCTCCTTGAGTCGGCTCTTCTGATATTTGAAGGTGCCAGTGGTGTCCATTTTCACCTTGATCCGCAGGAACAGCGGCACCGCGTAAGCCGGAAGCTGCTGTCTGGCATATTGCAGCAACTCACTGAAATCCAGGGTTGCCAGCGACTCCGCCGGGGTAATAGCCACCATTCCGGCACGGCCGTTGGTGTTATGGATTTCGACGCCATAGGCCACCACCTCGGCCACTTGCGGGTGCCCCAGTAGAATGTTTTCCACCTCGGTGGTGGAGACGTTCTCGCCCTTCCAACGATAGGTGTCCCCCAGCCGATCGACGAACTGCACATGGCCAAAACCGATGTCGCGCAGCAAGTCACCGGTGTTGAAGTAGCAATCGCCCTTCTCGAACACATCCTTGAGGATCACCTTGAGGTTCTTTTCCGGATCGGTGTAGCCATCCAGCGGCGCCTTGTCGTCGATCTTCGCCAACAGCAGGCCCTGACCGCCCTTGGCGACCTTCTGCATGAAGCCCTGGCTGTTGCGCAATGGCGCCCCGGTGTCGTGGGCGTACTCCACCAATGCCCAGGGGATCAGGGAAAAACCCACGGTGTTGTCGAAGTTGAGGATATTGCTGAAGCCGATATTGCCGTCGCTGGCCGCGTACAGCTCACAGACATGACCGACGCCGAAACGCTGCTTGAACTCGCTCCAGACTCCCGGACGCAGGCCATTGCCGATCATCTTCAACACGCCATGCTCGGTATCCCGGGCAGTGCTGGGCTGATCGATCAGGTAGCGACACAATTCACCGACATAGCCCACAGTCGTCGCCTTGAACCGACGCGCATCGTCCCAGAACTGACTGGCGCTGAACTTGCGGCGAATGGCGAACCCCGAGGCGCCGGTGATGGCCGAGCCCCAGCAGACGCACAGTCCGGTGGCGTGGTACAGCGGCAAGGTGCAATACACCACGTCGCCGGGCTGCATATCCAGGGCGATGGTGCCGAAACCGGCAGAGGTGCGCATCCAGCGCCCATGCTTGAAAATCCCCGCCTTGGGCAGGCCCGTGGTGCCGGACGTATAGATGTAGAAACAAGGGTCGTTGAAGAAGATGCGCTGGGTCTGCAGCAGATTGTCCGCTGGATAACCGGCGCTCTCGGCCATCAGGTTGACCAGGTCCTGCGGAGTCGGTCCAGGGTCGACGAAGGTGTCCTGATCGGCCACGAACCAGGTGCGAGCCGGATCGATATCCACTTGATCGCGTACTGCGGAAAAAGCCGCCAGCAACTCACCACCGACCATGATGCCCACCGGCTTCACCAGTTCCAGGCTGTGCGCCAGCACGCTTTGGGTCTGCGCGGTGTTGAGCATCGCGCAGATCCCGCCAAGCTTGGCCACCGCCAGCACCGTGACCAGCAGCTCAGGGCGATTCTCGATGAAAATCGCCAGCACATCGCCCTTGCCGATGCCCTGCTCCCGCAGGTAAGCAGCGATGCGGTTGGCCCATTGATTGACCTGGGAGTAACTGAGTACCCGATCGCCATACAACAGGGCCGGCCCCTGGGGATTGCGCAGGGTGGCCTGCTCGAAACTCCAGCCCAGTCCACAGGGTTGGTCAGGGTTGTCGATGTTCCCTGCCCTCATGCCTCGCACCACCCGAGGTAGCGCCTTGGCAATGGACGGCACCTTTCGCAGCATCATGCCCCAGGTGATCATGTCGCTCTTGTACTTGTTCATGGTGGCTCCGGTTCGACAGCAAAGGTCTGTGCCCGGGCCAGGCCGGGCGTTGGCAACAGCCAGCGCAAGGCTCAACCGGGGTTGGCGACCCAGGGTTCGGCAACCGGCAAGCGAAGACTGCGGGGATCACCCGCAAAGGGATAAAGGCAGGGCAAGTGCAGCGCTGCTGACAGCACCGGCACCAATGCAGTGGGACCGTTCATGGAGGGCGTCCTGTTTCTTATTATTCGTCGGGCAGGATCGCTGGATCGCGCCGCAACACATTCCATGTCGCAGAAACACCTTTCAAACCTGTTCGGCCGGGTCGCCGAGGCAGCATTGAAACGGCGTGACAGGCTGGAAAATACGTCAGCCGTCGCGGGCCTGTACACGGAGTTTTTGCAAACTTTTGTATCTCCCCGCCGGTTATCTCCAGGGCCCTCCAGCCCCGTCCATAAACGATTGAATTTTCTCTCGGGGCCAGCGGTCATAACGCTGTAGCCACGCCCACGGTCAATCGCCGCCAACCTGCAAAATGCAGGATGCACGATGGCCATTCATGCAATTTGCACGAGATCGGAATTCCATAGAAATTATAAGCTATTGATTTATAAGGATTTTATAAAAAAACAATACTGGCACAATCGCTGCACCTATCACTCCACGCTTGCCCTTCAAGAGCTAACGGAGCTGATAGACATGAGCCTGATCCAAGAAAAGTTTTCTTCCCTGTTCTCCAACTTCGAAGTGACCACTCAACCCCGTCCTGACGGTGGCATCCTGCTCACCCTGCGTAACAGCGAAGGCAAACAGTTCAAGCGTTCGATTTCCTACGCGCAGCTGCATGCCGCCGACCAGCTGTCCTGGGTCATCAGTGCAATTCGTCGTGACTTGGCCGAACAGGCCAGTGAGCTGCCGCAGATTTCCATGCTGCAAAGCCAGAACCGCTTTGCCTTGCCGACTTACCACTCCGCGTAAGCCACCTTCGGTTTCCTGCTCGGGCCGGCCCACCTTGCGTGTGACCGGCCCGTTGACGTAGCGCTTCCCGCTCAATCGTCCAGGCGTGGGAACTGGCTGGCGATAGCGTCGCCGGTCAGGCTGGCCGACCAGCCTTGAGGATTACTGAACAGGCGGATGGCGACCAGGTGCGGCTCCTCCCCCATATCGAACCAATGGGCAGTGCCCGCCGGCAGCGAAATCAGGTCGTTTCTTTCGCAAAGAACGGCATAGACGTAGTCGTCGATGTGCAGATTTAGCAGTCCACGCCCGGCGACGAATAACCGCACTTCATCCTCGTCATGGCGATGCTCGTCGAGAAAGCTGGCACGCAACTCGGCTCTTTGTGGATGGTCACGGTTGAGGCTGATCACATCCACGCTGACATCACCCTGCTCGGTCGTCAGCCGATCGATCTGCTCCTGATAGGCCGCAACCACCTCTTCCTGGCTGGCCCCCGGCTCGATCCGCGTCGAGGCTGGCCAACGATCAAAGCCAATACCCTGTTCGGCCAAGGTCGCAGCGATATCGTCAAAGTGGGTCAGAACCTTGTTCGGCAGGTCCGGGCTGGATACGTGGTAGACGGACAGGCTGCTCATGACGGCAACTCCTCTTGCATGCGGGTGGCAATGATAACGGCTGCGGCCAGGGCGGCGACGCTAGCAATACTAAAGGTCAATGTGGCGCCCAGGGCGTTCCAGCTGTAGCCGGAATACAGGGCGCCCAAGGCACCTCCGGTTCCCGCCAGGGCGGCGTACAGCGCCTGGCCCTGGCCCTGCTGGCGAGCACCGAAACTGCGTTGGACAAAATGAATGGCCGCGGCGTGAAAGCTGCCGAAGGTTGCCGCATGCAGCACCTGCGCCAACAACAGTGCCCCGAGATGCTCCGCCAGGCTGCCCAGCAGCAGCCAGCGCAAAGCCGCCAAGAGAAAACTCGCCAGCAACACCCGGCGCACGGAAAATCGCGCCAGAATCCGGCTCATGGCCAGGAACATCAGCACCTCGGCCACCACACCCAGAGCCCAGAGCATGCCAATCAGGCCACGGGTATAGCCCAGGTGCTCCAGGTGCAGGGTCAGGAAGGTGTAGTAAGGACCGTGGCTCATCTGCATCAGGGCCACACACAGGTAGAAGGCCAGCACCCCGGGGCCGCGCAGCTGCTTGATAAAGCCCTCCCCGGCCAACCGCGGCCCCTGCACCACAGGCTGGGCGTTGGGCACCCACAGGCTGCTGAGCACAATGCCGCCCATGATCGCCACCAGTGCCGCCGGGTAGATATCCAGGCTCAACCACTCGAACAGGCGCCCCAAAGCCACCACGGTAAGAATAAAACCGATGGAACCCCAAAGACGGATCTGACTGTAGCGTGAGGTCTGCCCCTGCAAGTGCGCCAGGGTGATCACCTCAAACTGCGGCAGGACTGCGTGCCAGAAAAATGCATGCAGGGCCATGACCATCGCCAGCCAGGCGTAGCTCTTGCTGACGAAGATCAGCGAGAAACAGATCAGGGTGCAGATGGCGCCACAACGCACGATCGCCAGGCGCCGGCCAGTGTAGTCCCCCAGCCAGCCCCAAAGGTTGGGCGCCACGCAGCGCATGAGCATGGGAATGGCCACCAGCTCACCGATCCGCGCGCTGGAAAACCCCAGGTGATCGAAATACAGCGCCAGAAACGGCGCCGTCGACCCCAGCAGAGCGAAATAGAACAGGTAGAAACTGGAAAGCCGCCAGTACGGCAGCGCCGCCACGGTCATCAGACCGTAGCGACTGGCAGAACCGCCATTACAGCTGGCCCAGTACCGGCGTGCTGACGCGCACGTCGGCATTCTGGCCGCGGTGACGCAGCAGGTGATCCAGCAGCACGATGGCCATCATGGCTTCGGCAATGGGAGTGGCACGAATGCCCACGCAAGGGTCGTGACGGCCCTTGGTGATCACGTCCAGCGGATTGCCATCAACGTCGATGGAGCGACCTGGCGTGGTGATGCTGGACGTCGGCTTGAGCGCCAGGTGAGCAACGATCGGCTGCCCCGAGGAGATCCCGCCAAGAATGCCGCCGGCGTTATTGCTGAGGAAACCTTGCGGGGTCAGTTCGTCACGGTGTTCGGTGCCGCGCTGGGCGACGCAGGCGAAACCGGCGCCGATTTCCACGCCCTTGACCGCATTGATGCTCATCAACGCATGAGCCAGTTCGGCATCCAGCCGGTCGAAGATCGGCTCGCCCAGGCCCGGCATCACGCCTTCGGCGACCACGGTGATCTTCGCTCCCACGGAGTCCTGATCCCGGCGCAATTGGTCCATGTAGGCTTCAAGCTCCGGAACCTTATCCGGATCGGGGCTGAAGAATGCGTTGTCCTCCACCGAATCCCAGGTCTTGAAAGGAATCTCGATCGGGCCCAACTGACTCATGTAACCGCGCACCACGATGCCCTGGCTGGCCAGGTATTTCTTGGCGATGGCCCCGGCCGCCACGCGCATGGCGGTTTCCCGCGCCGAGCTGCGACCGCCGCCACGGTAATCACGAATGCCGTACTTGTGGTGGTAGGTGTAATCGGCGTGAGCCGGACGGAACAGATCCTTGATCGCCGAGTAGTCCTTGGACTTCTGGTCGGTATTGCGGATCAACAGGCCAATGGAACAGCCCGTGGTCTTGCCCTCGAACACCCCGGAAAGGATCTCGACTTCATCGGGTTCCTGGCGCTGGGTGGTGTGACGGCTGGTGCCGGGCTTGCGCCGGTCCAGGTCACGCTGCAGGTCTTCCAGGGACAGCTCGAGGCCCGGCGGGCAGCCGTCGACAATGGCGACCAACGCCGGACCATGGCTTTCGCCCGCGGTGGTGACAGTGAACAGCTTGCCGTAGGTATTGCCGGACATGCGGGGAGCTCCGTGAAATCAGCCGAAATAACTCAATCAGGATTACTGAAGCGCGCAAGTATACGCAGGCTACCCAACTAGTTCATCCTCGAACCTTCTGCCCCTGCCCGAGTCCAACCGGCACCTTATCCATGATGGCGTGATGATGCTGCGAGTCCTTCTCTTGAGCCTTTCCCTGTTCACCGGCCTGGTCAACGCGGCCGTCCTGCAACGCCCCGTAAGCCTGGACACCGGCCACGGCGAGCTGTATGGCTCGATGCTGCTGCCCAAATCCGCGCAGCCGGTGCCGGTGGTGCTAATCATCTCAGGCTCCGGCCCCACCGACCGCGACGGCAACAACCCCGACGGCGGGCGCAACGATAGCCTCAAGCGCCTGGCCTGGGTGCTGGCCAAGCACAACATCGCCAGCGTGCGCTACGACAAGCGCGGTGTGGCGGCCAGCCTCGCGGCGACCCCGGATGAACGCAACCTGACCCTCGACGCCTATGTGGCCGACGCCGTGGCCTGGGGCAAGCAGCTCAAGGCCGATCCGCGTCTGGGCCAACTGATCGTGCTGGGCCATAGCGAAGGCGCGCTGATCGCCAGCCTCGCCGCCGCCCAACTGGACGCCGCCGGCGTGATTTCCATCTCCGGCACCGCCCGCCCCGTGGATCAGGTGCTGCGCCAGCAACTGAGTTATCGCCTGCCGCCGGCGCTGATGGTGCGCAGCAATGAACTGCTGGACAGCCTCAAGGCCGGTCAGGTCGACAACGATGTGCCACCAGCCCTGCAAGTGATCTTCCGCCCCAGCGTACAACCCTATCTGATCACCCTGTTCCGCGAGGACCCGGCCGCCGCTTTCGCCCGCCTGAAAATGCCGGCGCTGATCATTCAGGGCAGCAATGATATCCAGGTCAGCGTCGACGACGCCCGGGTGCTCAAGGCGGCAAAACCGGATGCTCAACTGACCTTGATCGACGGCATGAACCATGTTCTGCGTATCGTACCCAACGATCTCAAGCGCCAATTGGCGTCCTACAAGGACCCGCAATTGCCCCTGGCGGCGGAACTGGGCCGATCCATCATCAGTTTTATTGACGGACTTCACACCCGTTAGGCTGTTTTTACCCTCCAGTCCTGAAAAAAACGGCCGATAAGCCTTTGCCGGCCGTTCGATTGCTGTCGGCGCGCAGCGATTGGACAGGACTTGCCGTTATGACTGATACCTCGAATTCACCCGCCACCGAGCAGGAAGCCGCCGTACCGGAAGCGGCGCCGTTGCCGTGGGCGGACGTCCAGGCTGAACATCACAAGATGCTGCGCCTGGCGCCCCTGCAGACCGATCGCGCCACCGGCGGGCGCCCTTTGCGTTTTGTCGAGTTCGGTTATACCGAACGCAACAACAAAGAGCACAGCCTGCTGCGCATGACCATCAGCCTGCCCGGCCAGCGGGTGCGCAAGGAACAGAATCACCTGGATGTCTGGGTCGAGCACGACACCCACCGGGTGCACTTCGAGCCCGAAGGCGGGCTGCAGATCGAACCACTGAACCGTGGCATCGGACGCTTCCTGCTGGCCCAGGCCGCGCAATGGGCGCAGAAGAAGTGGCCGCACTACCGGGTCGACGGCTTCGAGCTCGCTAACAAGGACGCCCTCAATGAGGACACTCGCCTGCGCCGCGATCATGTGCTGCGTACCCTGGGCTTCGACGTGGTGTATGCCGATGCCCAGCATCTCAAGGGCAGCGTCAAGGATGTTCAAGTGGGCGAGCTGTTGAGCCAGTGGAACACCGAGAAACTGCAGTTCGTGGAGATACTGGAAGCCGCACAGATGCTCCAGCAGGCCGAGCAGAACCTGGAGGAGCTGGAAGTCAAACTGCGCAAGCAGGAAGAGAAAGTCACCAAGTACAAACGTGAAGACACCGGTCTGCGCTTCACCATCACCTGCCTGGTAGCCTTTGCGGTCTTCCAGGCGGGTCTGCTGATCTGGATTGCGACTCACCGCTGAGTCGCAACCTCTTCAGGGATCAAGGCCCGCCTTGCGCGGGCCGGCACATGGCTCAGGCGCGGGCGGCGAACAGCGCCTGATGCTCGCGGCACTGCTCCGCAGTGAGCATGAACACACCGTGACCGCCGCGCTCGAAGTCCAGCCAGGCGAAATCGACTTCGGGGTACAGCGCTTCGACGTGCACCTGGCTATTGCCCACTTCGACAATCAGCAAGCCTTTCTCGGTCAGGTGATCAGCGGCCTGGGCCAGCATGCGCCGCACCAGATTCAGGCCATCATCGCCACAGGCCAGGCCCAGCTCGGGCTCATGCTGGTACTCGTCCGGCATGTCGGCAAAATCTTCGGCATCGACATAAGGCGGGTTGGAAACGATCAGGTCGAAACGCTGCCCCGGCAAGCCATCGAAACCATCGCCCTGCACGGTGAACACTCGCTCATCGACACCGTGGCGCTCAATGTTCTGGTTGGCCACTTCCAAGGCTTCGAAGGACAGGTCGGCCAGCACCACTTCGGCCTCGCGGAACTCATAGGCACAGGCAATGCCGATGCAACCGGAGCCGGTGCACAGATCGAGAATCCGCGCAGGCTCAGTGCCCAGCCAGGGTTCGAAGCGTTTCTCGATCAACTCGCCGATGGGCGAGCGGGGAATCAGCACACGCTCGTCAACGATGAACGACATGCCGCAGAACCAGGCCTCGCCCAACAGATAGGCTGTGGGCACGCGTTCTTCGATTCGGCGCTTGAGCAAGTGCTGAAGGTGGACCAACTCGTCGTCTTCCAACGCGCAGTCCAGGTAGCTGTCGGCGATTTCCCAGGGCAGATGCAAGGCTCCGAGCACCAATTGGCGGGCCTCGTCCCAGGCGTTGTCGGTACCATGGCCGAAGAACAGATCCTCCCCATGAAAGCGGCTGACAGCCCAGCGGATATGGTCACGCAAGGTGCGAAGGCGGGAAGTGATCACGGGACAGAACTCCTGAAAAAACGACCGGCAATTCTAACAGCCAAAGCGCCTGCCGACGACGAATGAAAAACCACCGCCGTACAATCGCCTGACCGACCGCTTTTTGCCCGGCAAGCCAAATACCTTGCCCCTCTTGACAAGGCTGCAGGCCAACAACGGCGCACCTTACGTTAGTAGCGATTCACAGAAGCGCTCCGCCAGAGGACAATGTCGCAAAAGCCCCACTCACAGGAGCCCCAGAATGTCCGTTCCAAAGACGATGTTTCAACTCAGCGGTCGTGGTTATGCAGCGGCCAATTTGAGCCACGCGACCCTTGTGATCATCGACGCCCAGAAAGAGTACCTCAGCGGCCCCCTGGCCCTGTCCGGCATGGACAAGGCAGTGGCCAACATCGGCCAACTGCTGGCCGCAGCCCGGGCTGCCGGCCGGCCCATCGTGCATGTGCGCCATCTTGGCACCGTCGGCGGCCTGTTCGACCCTCAGGGCGAGCGCGGCGAATTCATCCCCGGCCTTGAGCCCCAAGGCGACGAGACCATCATCGGCAAGCTGCTGCCCAGTGCCTTCCACGGCACCGAACTGGAAAAGCGCCTGCAGGATCTGGGCTCCCTGGACCTGATCGTCGCCGGTTTCATGAGCCACTCCAGCGTCAGCACCACCGTGCGAGCAGCGAAGAACCTGGGATTCCGTTGCACCCTGGTAGAGGACGCCTGCGCCACCCGTGACCTGCCCTACAAGGGCGGCATTCTCAGCGCCGAGCATGTTCAGCAGACTGAAATGGCGATCATGGCCGACAACTTTGCCACTCTCGCCCAGACCGCAAGCCTGATCTGACCAGCCTTGGTGAGCGGCTGGCGGGCCGCTCATCCATAAACGCCTCGCATTTGCAGCAATTGCCTTAGCCTCAGGAACCACCCGGTCAACTCCCGGTCGAAGGGCCGATACCCATTGAGGAAGGTCGGAATGAAGATATCCGATGGTTTTGACGCACGCCGATTGCGGCCCAAAAGCCCGCGAAACTGGCGCCTGCGCCTGGGGGCTGGATTCTCTGCATTGCTGGCGACCTTCGGCGTGCTGCTGGCCCTGGCTGGGACCGCAAGCCTGCTGGGACGCGCTCCGGCGCTAGGAGAACTCAACGCTAGCCCACTGGGCTCGGCGCTGATCCTGCTGATCGGCCTGCTACTGCTGTACATCGGTGTGCGCCTGTGGCGGCGTTGCCGGCGCCGAATGCGCCAGCCCCTGGCACTGAACATGGCGCCACACCTGATGAAAAAACACGACTGACGACCCTGGGCGCGATTTGCGCGCCTTAAGGTGTTCCGAGTTGGGTAAACTAGCCGCCCTTCGCGGAGGCTGACATGCAAGACGACGATTTTTCCCTGTTCAAAAACGAGATCCGCGGCGTCAAGCCGATCAAGCACGATCGGGCCGACACAGGCAAACCCAAGGCCGACCGCGCACAGATCGCCAAGCTGCGCCAGGCTGCCACAGTGCGTAGCGAGACCACGACGGTGGACGGGCTGTCCGATCAGTTCGTCATCGATGTGGGACCTGAAGATGAGCTGATGTGGGCCCGCGACGGGGTTCAGGAAAGCCAGATGCGCAAGCTGAAAATCGGCCAGATTCCCTTTGAAGGCAGCCTCGACCTGCATGGCATGACCGTGGAAAAGGCCCGCGAAACCCTCTGGGCGTTTCTCGCCGAAGCCACCCGATTCGAGATCCGCTGTGTACGCGTCACCCACGGCAAGGCCGTGCGCCTGGACGGCAAGCGCCCCATGATCAAAAGCCACGTCAACACCTGGCTGCGCCAGCATCCACAAGTGCTGGGCTTCACCTCCTGCCAGGCTAAACATGGCGGCACTGGCGCGCTGTACGTAATGCTCAAACGCACCATGATGGAAGGCCGCGACGAATAAAGCCGCTGCACTAAGCTTGCAGCGCCGTGTCTGCCACCGTACCCTTGCCCTTTGCGTAAAATCCCACAGGTAGTTTCATGTCCCTGGAACAGAATTACACCGCGATCCTCGGCCAACTGGGCGAGGACGTCTCCCGCGAGGGCCTGCTCGATACGCCCAAGCGTGCCGCCAAAGCCATGCAGTACCTTTGCCGCGGTTATGCCCAAACCCTGGAAGAAGTCACCAACGGTGCCTTGTTCAGCTCTGACAACAGCGAAATGGTGCTGGTCAAGGACATCGAGCTCTACTCGCTGTGCGAACACCATCTGCTGCCATTCATCGGCAAGGCTCACGTTGCCTACATTCCCAGCGGCAAGGTCCTGGGGCTGTCGAAAGTCGCGCGCATCGTCGACATGTATGCCCGTCGCCTGCAGATCCAGGAAAACCTCAGCCGGCAAATCGCCGACGCCGTTCAGCAAGTGACCGGCGCTCTGGGGGTTGCAGTGGTGATCGAGGCCAAGCACATGTGCATGATGATGCGCGGTGTGGAAAAGCAGAATTCGTCGATGATCACTTCAGTGATGCTGGGCGAGTTCCGCGAAAATGCCGCGACTCGCAGCGAGTTCCTCAGCCTGATCAAGTAACAGGCCCTGAGTGAAAAAACCGGCGTTGATCGCCGGTTTTTTTCGTCCGGCAAAAATCAGGTAAGCTGCCGCCCCTTCATTCATGGGCAAGAGGCAATACCGTGATCGTCAAAGCGCTGCGAGTCGGCCTGGGCCAACTCATCATTTTCATCGACTTCATCACCCGCCCGCGCAAGCAGAAGCGCGCTGCCGCCGCTCAAGCGCAGGTCGAGCAGGCCGCCAAGGGCCTGACCCTGTATCAGTTCCACGCCTGCCCGTTCTGCGTGAAGACGCGCCGTACCCTGCACCGCCTGAACGTACCGGTGGCCCTGCGCGACGCCAAGAACAACGAGCAGGATCGCCAGACCCTGCTGGAGCAGGGCGGCAAGATCAAGGTGCCATGCCTGCGTATCGAAGAGAACGGCCAGACCACCTGGATGTATGAATCCAAGGTGATCATCGATTACCTGAACCAGCGCTTCTCGGCGGCCTGAAGCCTCTCCCCGGGACGATGCTGTCCCGGGTCAGTTGCCCCCTCGGAAAATCCGCTCAATCGAACATCCCGACATGCCGCGGATGGCTCTGTACGCGCTGGACCCAGGCCTGGATACCCGGATAGCGGGTCAGATCGAAACCGCCTTCATGGGCCACATGGGTGTAGGCATACAGCGCGATATCGGCAATGGAATAGTGCTCGCCCACCAGATACGGCGTGCGGCTCAATTGTTTTTCCATCACATCCAGCGCCTTGTAGCCACGCTTGTGCAGCTTCAGGTATTCGTCCCAGCGCTCTTCGGGCAAGCCCTCGTACTGTTCAATGAAGCGCGCCACCGCGATGTAAGGCTCGTGACTGTACTGTTCGAAGAACTGCCATTGCAGGACCTGGGTGCGCAGGCGCGGTTCGCTGGGCAGGAATTCGCTGCCGTCGGCCAGAAAGTTGAGAATCGCGTTGGACTCCCACAGGCAGGTGCCGTCTTCCAGTTCCAGTACCGGTATCTTGCCGTTGGGATTCTTTGCCAGGAAGGCTTCGGTCTGGGTATCGCCTCCGAGAATGTCCACCGCCTGCCACTCATAAGGCAGCCCCAGAAGACTGAGCATCAGCTTGATCTTGTAGCAGTTGCCCGAACGGTAATCGCCATAAACCTTGTACATGGCCCTCCCCTTAGGCTGCCTGTGCAGCCTGTGCTTGACGTATCACGGTGGCCAGCCGCTTGAGGCCTTCGTCCAGCCGTGCCGGATCGATATGGCTGAAATTCAACCGCAGATGCCCATGATTGCGCTCCGGTTCAGAGAAGAACGGTTCGCCGGGCATGAAAGTCACGTCTTGTTCCAACGCGGACTTGAGCAAAGTGCGGGTATCCAGGGGTTGTTTCAAGCTCAACCAGAAAAACAGACCTCCCTGGGGCACCTGCCAGTCCGCCAGATCGGCGAAATGAGTCTGCAGCGCGATCTGAAAGGCATCACGGCGCAGACGGTAGAAACTGCGCAGTTCACCCAGGTGCTGCTGGAACTGATCGCTGCCGATCCATTGCATGGCCTGCCACTGGCCGACGCGGTTGGTGTGCAAGTCCGCGGACTGTTTCAGGCGCAGCAGATGAGGGAACAGGTCCGGACTGGCGATCAAGTAGCCAACCCGCAATCCCGGGAGCAGGGTTTTCGACACGGTGCCGGTGTAGATCCAACTGGCCTTTTTCAGGCGGCTGACAATGGGGGTCGCGCTGCCACCGTCGAAGGTCAGCTCGCGATAGGGCTCGTCCTCGATCAGGGTCACGCCGAACTCGTCCAGAAGGGCCGCCACCGCCTCGCGCTTGGCTTCGCTGTAGCGCACCGCCGAAGGATTCTGGAAGGTCGGAATCAGGTAGACGAAGGCTGGACGATGCTGTTCCAGGCGAGCGCGCATCTGCGCCAGATCCGGACCGTCCGCCTCCAATGGCACAGTCAGGCAGTCGGCACCGAACAACTGGAAGATCTGCAGGGCAGCCAGATAGGTCGGAGCCTCCAACAGGATCTGGGTGCCCTTGTCGATGTACAGTTTGGCCGCCAGGTCAAGGGTCTGCTGGGAGCCGCTGACCACCAGGACCTGGCTCGCCTCGCAAGGCACGCCGAGCTTGCGCGCCTCGGCAGCCAGGGCTTCACGCAACGACGGCTCGCCTTCACTCATGCCGTATTGTCCCATGGACAAGGGCATGTCTTGCCACTGCACCTTGGGCAGCATCACCTCGGCCGGCAGCCCGCCTGCGAACGACATCACTTCCGGGCGCTGGGCCGCGGCAAGGATTTCACGGATCAAGGAGCTTTTGAGGCGCGATACACGTTCGGAGAAGGCCATGGAGGTCACCGCTAGCAAAGGTCGGAGGAAATACGTCAAACTGCTTGACCGAAATTACGCCGACTCTCGCAGATACGTCAATATGCTTGACCTTAAAAACCAGACCTCGCAACAAGCCGCCATGGAAGCCTTCTTCTTTGGCTATCAGGCCTTTACCGCCAAGGCCGACGAAATGCTCGAACGCCGAGGCTTGAGTCGCGTGCACCAGCGCATCGTGTTTTTCATTGCCCGTTACCCCGGCCTGAGTGTGAAAGAACTGCTCACGCTGCTGGGGGTGAGCAAGCAGGCACTGAATACGCCTTTGCGCCAACTCATGGAAATGCACCTGGTAGACAGCATCGCCCCAGCCAGCGACAAACGAAAACGCCTGTTGCAACTGACCGACGATGGCGCGCGCTTTGAACACTCCCTGCGTCGCGAACAGGTAAAACTGCTGCAACGGGCCTTCGCCGAAGCCGGAGAAAGTGCGGTCAATGGCTGGCTGGCCGTAAACCAGGCCCTGGCGGGAAAACCTGCAGACGACTGATAGCCCCTTCCTCTCGGCGCGCCCTCCCAGACCGCCGAACAGACTCTGACCAACCCTCCGCACTGCCCGGCATAAAGGGCGATGGTGATATAGCCAAGTCCTCAGATTTTTCGCACACAAAACCAAAAACATTATTTGCTTTCTTTGTATACAAAAGCATAATTCGCCACGTGTGAGTTCTTGACCCAAAGGTCAACAAACCCCACAAGCCCTGCCTGCCTCAAAGAGCCGCTGCCCACCCTCCCGTGCCCGGTTCTGGAAAAAACAATAAAACTCTTGAGGAGTACTCGCTGTGGAAAGCCGCAAATCCGAAGCCTCTCCGCTGGACCTCTCGCCCTCGCTGAACAGCGGCTGGCTGGAGCGCATCTTCAAACTCAGGTTGCATGGCACCACGGTGAAGACCGAGCTGATTGCCGGTGTGACAACCTTCATCACCATGGCTTACATCATCTTCGTCAATCCCAACATCATGGCCGACGCCGGCATCGACCACGGCGCCGCCTTCGTTGCCACCTGCATCGCTGCTGCCCTGGGCTGCCTGCTAATGGGCCTGTACGCCAACTGGCCAGTGGGCCTGGCCCCGGGCATGGGTCTCAACGCCTTCTTCACCTACACCGTGGTCGGCACCATGGGCTACAACTGGGAAACAGCACTCGGCGCGGTATTCATCTCCGGTGTGCTGTTCATGATCCTGACCTTGTCGCGGATTCGTGAATGGCTGCTCAACAGCATTCCGGTGAGCTTGCGCTTCGCCATGGGAGCGGGTGTCGGGCTGTTTCTCGGACTGATCGGGTTGAAAACGGCGGGTATCATCGTCGACAGCCCGGCCACCCTGCTCAAGCTCGGCTCCCTGCGTGAACCGGGTCCGCTGCTGGCGGCCATCTGCTTTCTGATGATCGCGGTGCTCAGCTACCACCGAGTGTTCGGCGCAATCCTCATCAGCATCATCGCCGTGACCCTGGCCGGCTGGGGCCTGGGGCTGGTGCACTACAACGGCATCCTGTCCACCCCGCCGAGCCTGGCGCCCACCTGGATGGCCATGGATGTTGCCGGGGTGTTCAACATCAGCATGATCAGCGTGGTACTGGCCTTCCTCTTCGTGCACATGTTCGACACTGCCGGCACCCTGATGGGCGTGGCCCAGCGTGCCGGCCTTGTGAAGGCCGACGGCAAGATCGAGAATCTCTCGCGCGCCCTCAAGGCCGACAGTGCTTCAAGCGTCTTCGGCGCAGTAGTCGGGGTGCCGCCAGTGACCAGCTACGTGGAAAGTGCCGCCGGTGTGGCCGCGGGCGGGCGGACTGGCCTTACCGCCGTCACCGTAGGTGTGCTATTTGTTGCCGCCATGTTCTTTGCGCCGCTGGCAGGCATGATCCCTGCTTACGCGACAGCAGGTGCCTTGATCTATGTTGCGATGCTGATGATGGGCGGCATGGCCCATATCAACTGGGACGAAGCCACCGACAGCATTCCGGCGATTGTCACGGCAATCATGATGCCCCTGACCTTTTCCGTCGCCGATGGCATTGCCCTGGGTTTCATCACCTATGTGGTACTGAAGGCAGGAACGGGCAAGCACAAGGAAATTTCCATCAGCCTGTATGTGCTGTGCGCGATCTTCATCGCCAAGTTCATTTTCTTGTAAGCCACACCTGCTCTCACCCGCCCCATCCCTTCGGATGGGGTTTTTGTGTATTGGGAGAATGCAATGAGTCTGGAAACCTGGCTGCTGTTCAGTGGCGCTACCTTGGTAGTGATCCTGATTCCGGGTCCCTTGTCGTTGCTGATGATCAGCAACAGCCTGAACTATGGCCTGCGCCGCTCATACCCGGCTTTTCTCGGCGGGGTCCTGGCCTCGACCTGCCTGTTGAGCGCATCCGCGCTGGGCCTGGGCGCACTGCTACTGGCTTCGGAGCAACTGTTCAGCGCCCTGAAGATCGTCGGCGCCCTCTATCTGTTCTACCTCGCCTGGCAGAGCTGGCAGCAATCGCGGCAGCTTTCCCACGGCGCGGTGGTACCGGAAGTCGCACTGAAACCGCGCTTTCGTGCACTGTTCGGACGCGCTTTTGTCCTGGGGGCCAGCAACCCGAAGGACATTCTGTTCTTCGCCGCGTTCCTGCCGCAGTTTCTCAATGCCCAGCAGCCTTTCCTGCCCCAACTGCTGACCATGATCGCTACCTGGACCCTGCTGGACCTGAGCTGCAAGTTGGCCTACGGCTTCAGCGCCCATGGCGCCGCGCGTTACTTGCGCAGCGGCAAGGGCCAAAGCTGGTTCAATCGCATCAGTGCCGGGCTGTTCACAGGGGCTGGAGCCGCATCCCTGTTGAGCCGTTAAGCGCTTCGCCGACAAGCCGGCTCCTGCAGCACTCAGCCAGGAACCGACTTGCCAGCGACGACTTTATAACCGGCGAAAAAAAGCCCGCAGTGTGAGCGGGCAAGGACCAAAGAAGCTATTTGCGCAGGATTCTTGGGGGGAAAGTCCTAGCTTCCTCTGTAGGTCGAATAGCTGTACGGCGAGATCAGCAGCGGCACGTGGTAATGCTCCTGCTCGGCACTGATACCGAACCGCAGCACGACTACATCAAGGAACGCCGGCTGTGGCAGCTGTACACCCCGGGCGCGGTAGTAATCGCCAGCGTGGAAATGCAGTTGGTAAACCCCGGAACGGTAGTCATCGCCCTGCAGCAGCGGCGCATCGCAACGGCCATCGCTGTTGGTCAGGGTGCTGGCGACCAATTCCATCTGCGCCCCGTCAACCCGATACAGCTCAACCTTGATAGCGCTGCCAGGGCAGCCATGTGCGGCGTCCAAAACGTGTGTAGTCAAACGTCCCATTGATTCTGCGTGCCTGTCACAACTGGTGCGCCCAGGCCTCGCGCCTCCCGGAGTCAGTGATTGAAAGGGGGCCACAGCATTTCGGCGGGTGAAAAGCTGCGGCGAGGTCACGATTAAGACACTTTTCAAAAAAATTGTACACAATAATAATCACAAATATTCACTCCGGCAGCGCTGTACCCACAAGCCTGTGGATTGACCTCAACACCACAGCAGCAGACGACTTGCGATCCATTAGCTGACCATATAGGCAAGTTTCTTGCAGGTGCAGGCCATAGCGACAAAAGCAGAAAAATGCAAAAAATCAGGCTTACAAAGTGAATATAAACTTGTATACAATCAGTCCATCGCAGTGACGCTCACCTGGCTTTCCGGCTTCAGGTTCCGCCACGCCACCGTTATCACGAATAAGAAGGAAGACTGCAGTGAGCGCTGACTACCCTCGCGACCTGATCGGTTATGGCTCTACCCCCCCTCATCCTCACTGGCCAGGCAATGCTCGTGTCGCCCTGTCCTTCGTGCTCAATTACGAAGAAGGCGGCGAACGCAACATCCTTCATGGCGATAAGGAATCGGAAGCTTTCCTCTCGGAAATGGTTTCGGCGCAGCCGCTGCAGGGCGAGCGCAACATGAGCATGGAGTCGCTGTACGAATATGGCAGCCGCGCCGGCGTCTGGCGGATCCTCAAGCTGTTCAAGGAATTCGACATTCCGCTGACCATCTTTGCCGTAGCCATGGCTGCTCAGCGCCATCCGGACGTGATCCGCGCCATGGTCGAGGCCGGCCATGAGATCTGCAGCCACGGCTACCGCTGGATCGACTACCAGTACATGGACGAAGCCCAGGAACGCGAGCACATGCTCGAGGCGATCCGCATCCTTACCGAGATCACCGGTGAACGCCCACTGGGCTGGTATACCGGCCGTACCGGCCCGAACACCCGACGCCTGGTAATGGAGGAAGGCGGCTTCCTCTATGACTGCGATACCTACGACGACGACCTGCCCTACTGGGAACCCAACAACCCCACCGGCAAGGCGCATCTGGTCATCCCCTACACCCTGGATACCAACGACATGCGTTTCACTCAGGTCCAGGGCTTCAACAAGGGCGACGACTTCTTCCATTACCTCAAAGATGCCTTCGATGTGCTCTACGCCGAAGGTGCCGAAGCCCCGAAGATGCTGTCCATCGGCCTGCACTGTCGACTGATCGGTCGCCCGGCCCGCCTGGCATCCCTCAAGCGCTTCATCGAATACGTCAAAGGCCATGAACAGGTGTGGTTCACCCGTCGTGTCGATATCGCCCGCCACTGGCAACAGACCCATCCTTACCAGGGAGCGGCGAAATGACTGCTTTCCAGAGCCTCAAGCCATCGACCCTGAGCCGTGAAGCCTTCGTCGAGGCTTTCGCCGATATCTATGAACATTCGCCATGGGTGGCTGAAAGAGCCTACGACCTGGGTGTTGACGCCTCCGTCGACCAGATTGAAGGCCTGCACCAGCGCATGAGCGATATCCTGCTGAGCGCCGATCACGCCAGCCAGTTGGCACTGATCAACGCTCACCCGGATCTGGCCGGCAAAGCCGCCGTCCAGGGCCAGTTGACCGAAGCCAGCACCAACGAACAGGCTGGCGCCGGTATTCACCAATGCACAGCCGAAGAGTTCCAACGGTTCACCGAGCTGAACGATGCCTACAAGGCCAAGTTCAAGTTTCCCTTCATCATGGCGGTGAAAGGCAGCAACCGGCACCAGATTCTCGCCGCGTTCGAAACCCGCATCCACAACTCAGTGGACACTGAGTTCAAGTGCGCACTGGCAGAGATCAACAAGATTGCATTGTTCAGATTGCTGACCCTGTAGCGACCCGCTCCTGAGGATAGCCCCGAGAACCTGGATGCCCCCACGCCACTCCCGGTTCTACGTGCATCCCAAGCCACCTATTTCAAGGCAGACAAGAAGAATGAAAGCTTACGCCGCCCCTTTCGAGAAGTTCGTCAACCTGGCCGACGCGCGCCTGGGCACCAAGATCATCTCGGTCACCGATGACTGGTTCGCTGACGCGAACCGGCTGTTCCAGCCAACCCCGGCTGTCTGGAAGGAAGGCGTGTTCGATGACAACGGCAAGTGGATGGATGGCTGGGAATCCCGTCGCAAGCGCTTCGAAGGCTACGACAGCGCAGTGATCCGCCTGGGCGTGCCAGGCTCGATCAAGGGCGTGGACATCGACACCTCATTCTTCACCGGCAACTTCCCGCCATCGGCGTCCCTGGAAGCCTGCTTCCTCAGCGAAGGCGAACCTGGCGAAGACACCCAGTGGGTCGAAGTGCTGTCTGCTGTCGAGCTGCAAGGCAACAGCCATCACTACCACGAGATCAACAACGATCAGCCCTTCAGTCACCTGCGCTTTAATATCTATCCGGATGGCGGTGTAGCGCGCCTGCGGGTCTACGGTACGCCGTACCGCGACTGGTCGGCCATCGCTGACAACGAACAAGTCGACCTGGCTGCGGCCCTAAACGGCGGTCGTGCCCTGGCCTGTTCCGACGAACACTTCGGACGCATGGGCAACCTCCTCAACCCGGGCCGCGGCATCAACATGGGCGACGGCTGGGAAACGGCCCGCCGTCGCACTCCCGGCAATGACTGGGTGATCGTCGCCCTGGGCCATGCCGGCGAAATCGAGAAGATCATCGTCGACACCCTGCACTTCAAGGGCAACTACCCGGACAGCTGCTCGATCCAGGGCGCATTCGTCAAGGGTGGCACCGACAGCCAGATCGAAACCCAGAGCCTGTTCTGGCGTGAACTGCTACCCAGCCAAAAGCTGGAAATGCATGCCGAGCACAGCTTTGTCGAGCAGATCAAAGCCCTGGGGCCGATCACCCATATCCGCCTGAACGTGTTTCCGGACGGTGGCGTCAGCCGCTTGCGTCTCCTGGGCAAGGTCGCGAAATAGACGTCCCCCATCGCAGGCCAGCCCGCACCTGTTGGAGCAAACTGGCTCGCGATGACCGCAAAACAGACAAAACACACTCAAGATAAGAAGAACAGCATGCGCACATTGATGATTGAACCCCTGAGCAAAGAAGCCTTCGCCCCTTTCGGTGACGTGATCGAAACCGACGGCAGTGATCACTTCATGATCAACAATGGTTCGACCATGCGCTTCCACCGCCTGGCAACGGTTGAAACCGCCCAGCCGGAGGACCAGGCGATCATCAGCATCTTCCGCGCCGACGCGCTGGAAATGCCGTTGACCGTCCGCATGCTGGAACGCCATCCGCTGGGCAGCCAGGCCTTCATTCCGCTGCTCGGCAACCCCTTTCTGATCGTGGTCGCGCCACTTGGCGATGAACCTGTATCAGGCTTGGTCCGCGCCTTCGTCAGTAATGGCAGGCAGGGCATCAATTACCATCGCGGCGTCTGGCACCACCCGGTGCTGACGATCGAAAAGCGGGATGACTTCCTGGTGGTTGATCGCAGTGGCAAAGGCAATAACTGCGATGAGCATTTCTTCAAAGAGGATGAGTGTTTGATCCTCGCCCCCCACCAATAAGAGAAGGTCTGATCACCCGACAACAAGGGTGACAGGCAAGAGGTAAAGACTGTGGAAGCACATCTGTTGGAATGGCTCAACCTGAGCGTGCGTTGGGTACATATGATCACTGGTGTGGCCTGGATCGGCGCATCGTTCTATTTCGTCTGGCTGGAGAACAACCTCAATCGCGTCAACCCCAAGGACGGCCTGTCCGGCGACCTCTGGGCGATTCACGGTGGCGGTATCTATCACCTGGAAAAATACAAACTGGCCCCGCCCTCGATGCCGGAGAACCTGCACTGGTTCAAGTGGGAAGCCTACTTCACCTGGCTGTCGGGAATTGCCCTGCTGTGCCTGGTGTTCTACTACAACCCGATGCTCTACCTGGTTGCCCCCGGCAGCGGCCTGACCGGCCCTGAAGGCGTGGCCATCGGTATCGGCGCGTTGATTGCCGGCTGGTTCGTCTACGACTTCCTCTGCGATTCGCCATTGGGCAAGAAACCTGCCCTGCTCGGCTTCATCCTGTTCGTTCTGCTGATTGCCGCCGCTTACGGCTTCAGCAAAGTGTTCAGCGGCCGTGGCGCATACCTGCATGTGGGCGCCATCATCGGCACCATCATGGTGGGCAACGTGTTCCGCATCATCATGCCGGCCCAGCGCGCACTGGTGGCGGCGATCGCGGAAAACCGCACACCGGACCCGACCCTGCCGGCCAAGGGCCTGCTGCGTTCGCGTCACAACAACTACTTCACCCTGCCTGTGCTGTTCATCATGATCAGCAACCACTTTCCGAGCACCTACGGTAGCCAGTACAACTGGTTGATCCTGGCCGGGATCGCGGTCCTGGCGGTGCTGGTACGTCACTACTTCAACACCCGGCATGACAGCCACAAGTTCGCCTGGACCCTGCCCGTTGCTGCACTGGGCATGATCTGCCTGGCTTACGTGACTGGTCCGACGCCAGCTCCCAGCGCCCCCGAAGTAGCCAAGGCCGCCGGCCAGATCGAGTACCAGCCCCTGCCGGAAACTGCACTGGGCGGTGGCGCCAAACCCGCGGCGCCAGCCAGCGCAGAAGCCCCGGCGGCTCCAGCGGCAAGTCCGGCACAGGCATCCAGTGCCGGGCCATCCTTTGACAAGGTGCATAACGTGATCCAGGAGCGCTGCACGGTTTGCCATTCGGCCAAGCCCACCAGCCCCCTGTTCAGCACCGCACCGGCCGGGGTGATGTTCGATACCCCGGAACAGATCCGCCTGCAAGCCGCACGTATCCAGGCCCAGTCCGTCGCCAGTCAGATCATGCCATTGGGCAACATCACGCAGATGACCCAACAGGAACGTGAACTGATCGGTGCCTGGATTGCCCAGGGCGCCCAGACCAACTGATCAGCGCCTGTCGCTGGGCCGATTCGCGAGCAAGCTCGCCCCTACAGAACCGGATTCATCTGTAGGGGCGGGCTTGATTGCCATCAGCCGCTCAAGCTTCGCCCGTTGCAGACACGCTGCGCGTAAAGACGCAGCGGTTAAATCACAAGAATAAAAAGATCCGAGGTGTTGCATGTCCGATTCATCCGAACAGTGCGTCCCCGATGCGCCCGCCATTCAGCGTCTGCCCTTCTTGCAACTGATCCTGGTCGGTCTGCAACACGTTCTGCTGATGTACGGCGGTGCAATTGCGGTGCCGCTGATCATCGGACAGGCCGCGGGCCTGAGTCGTGAAGAAATCGCCTTCCTGATCAATGCCGACCTGCTGGTAGCGGGGATCGCCACCATCGTCCAGTCACTGGGCATCGGCCCCATGGGCATTCGCATGCCGGTGATGATGGGGGCCAGCTTCGCCGCCGTCGGCAGCATGGTGGCCATGGCCGGCATGCCCGGGATCGGCATGCAGGGGATTTTCGGTGCGACCATCGCCGCAGGGTTCTTCGGCATGCTGATTGCGCCGTTCATGTCCAAGGTGGTGCGTTTCTTCCCGCCCCTGGTCACTGGGACGGTCATCACCTCGATCGGTTTGTCACTGTTTCCAGTGGCGGTGAACTGGGCCGGCGGCGGCAGCGCTGCCGCGCAATTCGGGTCACCCATCTACCTGGCTATCGCCGCGCTGGTGCTGGGCACTATCCTGTTGATCCATCGCTTCATGCGTGGCTTCTGGGTCAATATTTCCGTGCTGATCGGCATGGGCCTGGGCTACATCCTCTGCGGCCTGATCGGCATGGTTGACCTCAGTGGCATGGCCCAGGCGCCCTGGCTGCAGGTGGTCACGCCGCTGCACTTCGGCATGCCGCAGTTCCATCTTGCCCCCATCCTGTCCATGTGCCTGGTGGTGGTGATCATCTTCGTCGAGTCCACCGGGATGTTCCTGGCCCTGGGCAAGATCACCGGTCAGGAGGTCACCCCGCGCATGCTGCGCCGCGGCCTGCTGTGTGATGCCGGGGCGTCGTTCTTCGCCGGTTTCCTCAACACCTTCACCCACTCTTCCTTCGCCCAGAACATCGGCCTGGTGCAGATGACCGGGGTGCGCTGCCGTTCCGTGACCATCGTCGCCGGTGGCCTGCTGATCATCCTCAGCCTGCTGCCCAAAGCAGCGTTCCTGGTGGCCTCGATTCCTCCAGCGGTACTGGGCGGCGCAGCCATCGCCATGTTCGGCATGGTGGCCGCCACCGGGATCAAGATCCTCCAGGAAGCCGACATCGCTGACCGCCGCAATCAGTTGCTGGTGGCTGTGAGCATCGGAATGGGCCTAATTCCCGTGGTCCGCCCGGAGTTCTTTGCCCACCTGCCGCTGTGGATGAGCCCCATCACCCACAGCGGCATTGCCATGGCGACCTTGAGTGCCCTGGTGCTGAACCTGCTGTTCAACATCCTCGGCGGCAGCGAGCGCGCGGCCAACAGCGCCCACCACGCTCATCAGCATTGAGTCGCCCCCCGGGCGCCGGTTCGGCGCCCGGGGGCAGCTGCACCGTTCACGCTTGAATGCAGCGCTCGGCCCCCAGGACCGAGCGCCGCCCACAGACGCCGCGCCTTGACAATAAAAACAAACAGGGAGCACTCCTATGCAGCCTGCCCAGGCCCCTCTGGCGGTGGCCGCTCCATGGCCATTGGCGCCGGCCCATCGCCCCGATGGCCAGCGATTCTTGCCCGGCTATTACCCTTCATTGCGGATACCTGCCTGATATGGCCGGCCGGCCTGCCCCAAAGTGGTTGCAAGTGCGCCGTTGCGGCGCACTTGAGCCCTGCCGTGAGAGCCAGTATTCTCCGCGGCCGCGCAAATCTGGTCTAAAAAAAAGCCCGGATGAAAAACCTGACCCAAGAGCCAACTTATCCCGGCCTGGACAGGTAACAAGGCGCCCGAAAATATCGCGAAAACACTCTCGCCCGGCTGTATCGCTACAGCTGGACGGGAGTTTTTTGTTTTTTTTCGGCCTTGGCTCAGCTCTTGCTAAAAGCAACAAAGCTGACCGATCGGATGGTTTTTTACAGCAAAGAAAAAAGGCGCCACACCAGAGCGTCAAGCCAAAAAAAACGTGGAACTACCTACTTGGGAGCAACCGAATGAAATCGATGTGCAAGAGCCTGATGTTGGCCACCAGTCTGCTGGCCGGGGGGCAGGCCGTGGCTGGCGACCTGTTGCAATGGCAGAACAACAGCCTGACTTACTTGTATGGCAAGAACTTCGAAGTCAACCCGCAGATTCAACAAACGGTCACCTTCGAACACGCCGACGCCTGGAAGTACGGGGACAACTTCTTTTTCCTCGACCGCATCTTCTACAACGGCAAGGAAGACGGCAATGTCGGCCCGGACACCTACTACGGCGAGTTCTCGCCACGCTTGTCGTTCGGCAAGATCTTCGACCAGAAACTGGAATTCGGCCCGATCAAGGACGTGCTCCTGGCGTTCACTTACGAATTCGGCGAAGGCGACAATGAGTCCTACCTGATCGGCCCGGGCTTCGACCTGGCAGTACCGGGCTTCGACTACTTCCAGCTGAACTTCTACCAGCGCCACACCGAAGGCAGCCGCGCGGGTGACAACGTCTGGCAGATCACTCCGGTGTGGTCCTACACCATTCCCGTGGGCCGCTCGGACATCCTGATCGACGGTTTCATGGACTGGGTGGTGGACAACGACCAGAACGCCAAAGGCACCTACCACGCCAACCTGCACTTCAACCCACAGATCAAATATGACTTGGGCAAGGCACTGAACTGGGGCGCCAAGCAGCTGTACGTCGGTTTCGAGTACGACTACTGGAAGAACAAATACGGCATCAAGGATTCGCGTAACTTCGAGACCAACCAGGACACCGCCAGCCTGTTGGTCAAATACCACTTCTGATACCCCCTGAGACGGCCGGCCCTCATGTTCCGATGAGTGCCGGCCACTCAGACTGATGGGCCAGCGCGACGCAGCCTATCAGGCAAGACGTGATCCGGAGTCCCGCCAGAATCCCGGATCGGCACTCTTGAGCCGCTCCACCGCATTGTGGATGTGGCTCAGCGCTGCTTGCCGCGCCCCTTCAACATCACGCGCGGCGATGGCCCCATAGACCGCGAAATGCTCATCGCGCACCGAGTGCGCCAGGTCCCGGCGCCGCTCCTCATTGGAACGGGTAATGCGGATCGCCTCTTTGATGAACTGGGCAATGAACTCATGCAATGAGGGATACAGCGGATTGCCGGTGGCCTGGGAAATCGACAAGTGAAACGCCAGGTCCTGCTCCACGCCGTCCTGGCCGGCCTGCTCGGCCACATCGATGGCCAGCAATGCCTGATGGATCGCCTGCAGTTGCTCGGGGGTGTGCCGCTGCGCCGCCAGCGCCGCCGCCTCGCCCTCGATACCACGTCGCAGTTCAGTCACCCGCAGAACCGCCTCGATCGACCCGCGTACATCCAGATCGATAGTGAAGGCCTTGATATGCGCGCCCTCGCTGACCACGGTGCCGCTACCTTGGCGCACCTCCACCAGCCCGGCCGACTTCAAGCGCGAAATCGCCTCGCGGATGACCGTACGGCTGACCCCGAAACGCTCGCACATAACCGGCTCGGTGGGCAGCCGCGAACCCGGCAGGGCCTCGCCACTGGCGATATGCGCCTTGAGTGCCGCAGTCACTTGATCCGCCAGGGTGCCCTTGGCCGCATCCTTGAGCGTCGCCAGGGAGTCGACGGCGAGGGAAGAGTTGTCAGGCTTGGACATGGGTATCTCTGTATTCAAAGTGGCTAACGGTACTGCATTTCATGCACGCCGTCCCGCTCGGTATCCGGCCGTTGAATTCGTATGATGTATTATGATATCTAAGACGCCTCAGCAAGTCCGATAAAAACAAAATCACCCAAATACAAGAAAAAAGGATGGGTAAAGACATGACTGAATCACTGTCGCAAACTGCCGCCCGCTCCCCCACCGCCTCGTTTGAGGACCTGGCTTATCGCAAAGTCGCCTGGCGCATCCTGCCGTTGCTGCTGCTGTGCTACCTGGTGGCCTACCTGGATCGAGTCAACGTCGGCTTCGCCAAGTTGCAGATGTCCGAAGACCTGCAATTTTCCGAAGCGGTCTACGGGCTGGGCGCGGGGATTTTCTTCATCGCCTACTTTCTGGTGGAAATTCCCAGCAACCTGATCCTGCATCGGGTCGGTGCGCGCCTGTGGATCGCTCGCATCATGATCAGTTGGGGCATCATTTCCTCGTGCATGGCTTTCGTCAGCACCCCTACCTCTTTCTATGTGATGCGTTTTCTGTTGGGCATTGCCGAGGCCGGGTTCTATCCGGGGGTCATCCTCTATCTGTCGTACTGGTTCCCTTCCAACCGCCGCGGCAAGATGTACGCCCTGTTCGCTACCGCAGTACCGCTTTCGGGGTTGATTGGCGCGCCGCTGTCCGGTTGGATCATGAGTGCCCTCAATGGCCACCAGGGCTTTGCAGGCTGGCAATGGATGTTCTTCCTCGAAGGCTTGCCGTCGATCCTGGTGGGCGGCCTGGTGATCTACTGCCTCAGCGACCGTATCGCCGACGCGGGCTGGTTGACCCGACAAGAAAAAAACCTGCTGCAGGCCCGAATCGAGGCCGAGGCCGACAGCCATCAGGTTCACAGCGTCAGGCAAGTGTTCGGGCAACCCCGGATCTGGCTGCTGACCGCCATCTATTTCTGCATGATCGCCGGCTTCTACACCGTTGGCTTCTGGCTGCCCTCGCTGATTCGCCAGGCCGGCGTCAGCGACGTGTTCGAGGTCGGCATGCTCACGGCGATTCCCTATGCCGCGGCAGCGCTGACCATGGTGCTGATCTCCCGCAGCGCCGACCGCTTGCGCGAACGCCGTTGGCATCTGGCGCTGACCGCCGTGCTTGGCGGTATCGGCCTGATGATTTCCGCCACCTGGAGTGACAACTTCACGGTATCGATGATCGGCCTGACCCTGGGGGCCATGGGCGCCTTCAGCACCCTGCCGCTGTTCTGGAGCCTGCCCACGGCCTTTCTCGGCGGCACCGCGGCCGCCGCCGGCATTGCCCTGATCAACTCCTGGGGCAACCTCGCCGGCTTTGTCTCGCCCTACCTGATGGGCTTTCTCAAAGACCTGACCCAAAGCACCACCATCGGCATGTACGTCATGGCCAGCGCGTTGTTCATCGGCGCCCTGCTGGTCTTCAAGATTCCCGGAAAACTCGTCAATCGCTGAACACTTGGAGCCACTCATGAATATTCTTGTCACCGGCGCGGCCGGCTTTCTCGGACGGCGGTTGATCGAAGCCTTGCTGCAACGGGGCACACTCACCGACCGTCACGGCCAATTGCAGCCCATCAAGCGCATTACCGCATTTGACCGCGAGCCCGTGCAGGGCCTCGATGACCCACGGGTGCAAGTCAAGGAAGGAGACATTAGCGATGAACAGGTGCTGGCCAAACTGATCGACGCCGACACCGATAGCATCTTTCACCTGGCCGCCGTGGTCTCCAGCCAGGCGGAAGGCGATTTCGAACTGGGCATGCGGGTCAACTTCAGTGCGACCCAAGGTCTGCTGGAACGGGTGCGTCAGCTGGGCTCCTGCCCAAAGTGGGTGATGACCAGTTCTGTGGCCGTCTTCGGTGGGCAACTGCCGGAGAACGTCGACGATGATCAGGTCTGGGCTCCGCAAAGCTCCTACGGGACCCAGAAAGCCATGAATGACCTGCTGCTCGCCGATTACAGCCGACGCGGCTTCGTCGATGGTCGCAGCCTGCGCATGCCCACCATCGTGGTGCGACCAGGCAAACCGAACCTGGCGGCGTCCAGCTTCGCCAGCGGTATCATCCGCGAACCCCTCAATGGCCAGGCCAGTGTCTGCCCGGTGGCCCCGGATACCCGACTCTGGTTGATGTCTCCAGCCCGGGCCATTGCCAACCTGATCCATGGTCATGAGCTGGCCGCAGAGCGCTTGAGTCAGGGCCGAGTGATCAACATGCCCGGTCTGTCGCTGACCGTGGCGCAGATGATCGACGCGCTGCGGGAAGTGGCCGGAGACGAAGTTGCCCAGCGTATTCAGCTACGCCCGGACGCCAGGATCGAACGCATCGTCGGCTCCTGGCCGGGAGCCTTCAGTGCCAGATATGCCAGCGAGCTGGGTTTTACCGCGGACGAGGATTTTATCGGTGTAATCCGCCAGTTCATCCAGGACTACCTGCCTCACTGACCTCAGGCTGGGAAAATCCCGGGCTCATCGGCTGAGCCCGGGCTTCAACCCTTAAGGCCCAGAAACCGCGCCAACTCCTCGCCCTTGGCCAGGGCGTCACTGCGCCCCAGTTCGATCAACTCGCTGCAATACGACGCCTCGAACAGCAAATAGCTCAGGACCCCGGCACCACTGGTCCGGGTTGCCCCCGGTCCGCGCAGGAACAAGCGCAGTGCCGCTGGCAACTCCTGCCGGTGCCGCGCCGCTATTTCGTCGATCGGCTGACTCGGGGCAATCACCAGCACTTCCACCGGCGCAATACCCAAGCCGCGATCCGCCGCACTGCCAGGTAACAGTCGACTGAAATGATTGAGCCGCTCCAGCAGTTCGATATCGCTTTCCAGGCTGTCAATGAAGGTGCTGTTGAGCATATGGCCACCAATCTGCGCCAGAGTCGGCTGCTGCCCGGTGTAAGAACGCTGCCGGGTAGCGTCTGGATCATTGCCCCGCGGGTTGCCACTGACCCCCACCACCAGCACGCGGCTGGCCCCCAGGTGCAACGCCGGGCTGATGGGCGCCGACTGGCGCACGGCACCGTCGCCGAAATACTCCTGGTCAAGCTTCACTGGCGCGAACAGCAAGGGGATCGCCGCGCTGGCCAGCAGGTGGTCCACCGTCAGCTGCGTGGGAACGCCGATGCGCCGATGACGCAACCAGGGATCGATGACCCCACCACCTTGATAAAAGGTCACCGCCTGTCCGGATTCGTAGCCGAAGGCCGTCACCGCTACCGCATGCAGTTGGCCTTGGGAAATGGCCTGGTTGATGCCCGAAAGATGCATGTGCTGATTGAGCAGGTCACGCAGCGGCGAGTTGTTGATCAGCGCCACCGGCACCTGTGCACCGAGCCCCAACAGGCTGTGGCCGACAAAACGACTGGCTTGGCGAATCACTCCCGGCCAATCGCTGCGCATCACCTGATCGCTGCGAAAGCTGCGCCAGAATGCCGTGAGGCGTTCGATTGCCGCGGGAAAATCCGTGGCCCCACTGGCCAGGCTGACCGCATTGATAGCCCCGGCAGAGGTACCAACGATCACCGGAAACGGATTGCGCGCCCCAGGCCCCAACAGCTCGGCAATCGCCGCCAGCACGCCCACCTGATAGGCGGCCCGGGCACCACCGCCGGAAAGAATCAAACCTGTGATCGGTTGCGCAACACTCATCAACTCACTCCATCCGTGGCGCACAAGGTCCGGCAATCAATGCCAGGTGGTCAACCGCGCTTCTTGTAAAGCTTGGGCTCGCCCGGTGGCCGGCTCTTGAAGCGTCGATGGGCCCAGAGGTACTGCTCGGGACAGGCGCGCAACGCACTTTCCACCCACTGATTGATCCGCAGGCAATCCTCTTCTTCAGTGGCACCGGGAAAATCCGTCAGGGGTGCATGAATCACCAGGCGATACCCACTGCCATCGGCCAGGCGCTCCTGGGTGAAAGGCACGACCAGCGCCTTGCCCAGGCGGGCGAACTTGCTGGTGGCGGTCACGGTAGCCGCCTGGATGCCGAACAACGGCACGAACAGGCTCTGCTTGGCGCCATAGTCCTGGTCCGGTGCATACCAGATGGCCCGACCGGAACGCAGCAGCTTGAGCATGCCGCGCACGTCCTCTCGTTCCACGGCCAGGGAATCCAAGTTGTGTCGCTCGCGGCCACGACGCTGAATGAAATCGAACAGCGGGTTCTTGTGCTCGCGGTACATGCCATCGATGGTGTGCTGCTGCCCCAGCAGCGCCGCGCCAATTTCCAGGGTGGTGAAGTGCAGGGCCATGAGAATCACCCCGTGACCTTCGCGCTGGGCCTGCTTGAGGTGTTCCAGGCCTTCAACATGGGCCAGGCGCGCCAGACGCTGCCTGGACCACCACCAGCTCATGGCCATTTCGAAGAAGGCGATCCCGGTGGAGGCGAAGTTTTCCTTGAGCAGGCGCTTGCGCTCTGCGGCGGTTTTTTCCGGGAAACACAGTTCCAGATTGCGTCGGGCGATAGACCGTCGATCGCCAGCTACTCGGTACATCAACGCCCCCAGGGCGCGACCGATTTGCAGGAGCACGGGATAAGGCAGCTGGACGATCAGCCATAACACGCCAAGTCCCAGCCACAGCGGCCAGAAACGTGGAGACAAGAATGCAGCTCGAAAACGCGGGCGATCCATTACAGATTCCGGGACAGACAACAAGGTCGCGCATTCTACATCGGTTCGACCTGGCTTGCGGGGCGCGGGCGATCTCGTTATAAGTCTCGGCACTTTTAGTGACAAGCCGCCTTCTGCAGACCATGAGCCAAACCGAATCGCTAGACCAAGATCCTGTGTTCCAGTTAAAGGGCAGCATGCTCGCCATCACGGTGCTGGAACTGGCCCGCAACGACCTTGAAGGCCTCGATCGCCAACTGGCCGCGAAGGTCGCCCAGGCGCCAAACTTCTTCAGCAACGCGCCACTGGTACTGGCGCTGGACAAGCTGCCTGCTGCCGAGGGCTCGGTGGATCTGCCCGGGCTCATGCGTGTCTGCCGCCAGCACGGTCTGCGTACCCTGGCAATCCGCGCCAGCCGGATTGAAGACATTGCAGCAGCCATCGCCGTCGATCTGCCAGTACTGCCACCTTCCGGTGCTCGGGAGCGCCCACTCGATCCGCCGGAAAGCGAGGTCAAGAAAGTACCGGAAAAGCCGCCTGAGCCAACCGTCAAACCGACCCGCATCATCACTTCGCCAGTACGCGGCGGACAGCAGATCTATGCCCAAGGTGGCGATCTGGTGGTGGTGTCCTCGGTCAGCCCCGGCGCGGAACTTCTCGCCGATGGCAATATCCATGTATACGGCCCAATGCGTGGTCGGGCGCTGGCTGGCGTCAAAGGTGACACCAAGGCACGGATTTTCTGTCAGCAATTGAGCGCTGAACTGATCTCCATCGCCGGTCAGTACAAGGTTTCCGAAGACCTGCGGCGCGACCCTTTGTGGGGCTCTGGAGTCCAGGTCAGCCTGTCGGGTGACGTGTTGAACATCACACGTCTTTAACGGATACTGCCGCATTTTCCAAGCATCTCTAAAACGTAGCGATTACGGCTCAAACGAAGTAGGAAATTGGCAATCAGCAGAGTTTATCGACGATAAACCCTGCCGCTGACCGAGCTCCAGCCAAGGCTGTCCGACTGCAGTAGTTTTCAAGAGATGTTTTTCAGGGGCTAAAAGTCCTTTTTCCTTAGGGGTGAAACACCTTGGCCAAGATTCTCGTGGTTACATCCGGCAAGGGTGGTGTGGGTAAAACCACCACCAGCGCCGCTATCGGTACCGGCCTCGCTCTGCGTGGTCACAAAACAGTCATCGTCGACTTCGACGTCGGCCTGCGTAACCTCGACCTGATCATGGGTTGCGAGCGTCGCGTGGTGTATGACTTCGTCAACGTGGTCAATGGCGAAGCCAACCTGCAGCAAGCCCTGATCAAAGACAAGCGCCTGGAAAACCTCTACGTACTGGCCGCCAGCCAGACCCGCGACAAAGACGCGCTGACCCTGGAAGGCGTGGAAAAAGTCCTGATGGAACTCAAGGAAACTTTCGAGTTCGTGGTCTGCGACTCCCCAGCCGGTATCGAGAAAGGCGCCCACTTGGCCATGTACTTCGCCGACGAAGCGATTGTCGTGACCAACCCTGAAGTCTCCTCGGTCCGCGACTCCGACCGTATGCTCGGCCTGCTGGCCAGCAAGTCCCGCCGCGCCGAAAAAGGCGAAGACGCGATCAAGGAGCACCTGCTGTTGACCCGTTACAACCCGGAGCGCGTCAGCAATGGCGAAATGCTTGGCGTTGAAGACGTCAAAGAAATTCTCGCAGTGACCCTGCTGGGCGTGATTCCGGAATCCCAGGCCGTGCTCAAGGCTTCCAACCAGGGCGTGCCGGTGATTCTCGACGACCAGAGCGATGCGGGCCAGGCCTACAGCGACGCGGTCGATCGTTTGCTGGGCAAAACCGTGGAACACCGGTTCCTTGATGTCGAGAAGAAGGGATTCTTCGAGCGCCTGTTTGGAGGTAGATAATGAATCTTTTTGACTTCTTTCGTGCCAGCAAAAAGGTCAGCACCGCGTCGGTAGCGAAAGAGCGTCTACAGATCATCGTGGCGCATGAACGCGGCCAGCGCAGCACCCCTGATTACTTGCCCGCCTTGCAGAAGGAACTGGTGGAAGTGATCCGCAAGTACGTCAATATCGGGTCCGACGACGTGCACGTCGCTCTGGAAAACCAGGGCAGTTGCTCGATCCTGGAACTCAATATCACCCTGCCTGATCGCTGATTGATCCGACGGGAGCCACGGCGGCTCGCTGACTTCATGCACAGCATTGAAGTCGGCGAGCCGCCGTTGGCGTTTGTTACGAGGCTGTTTTAATGCCGTTGTCGAATATCCACATCCTGCATCAGGACCCCGCCGTCCTGGTGGTGAACAAACCCACCCTGCTGCTTTCAGTCCCCGGTCGCGCCGACGACAACAAGGACTGCCTGATCACTCGCCTGCAGGAAAACGGCTACCCCGAAGCCCGTATCGTCCACCGACTGGATTGGGAAACCTCAGGGATTATTCTCCTGGCCCGGGACGCAGACACCCATCGCGAACTGTCGCGACAGTTTCATGACCGCGAAACCGAAAAAGCCTACACCGCCCTGTGCTGGGGCCAGCCGGAACTGGACAGCGGCAGCATCGATCTGCCCTTGCGCTATGACCCGCCAACCAAACCCCGGCATGTGGTGGACCACGAATTCGGCAAGCACGCCCTGACCTTCTGGCGAGTGCTGGAGCGCTGCGGCGACTGGTGCCGGGTCGAGCTGACCCCCATCACCGGCCGCTCTCATCAGTTGCGGGTACACATGCTGTCCATCGGGCACCCACTACTGGGCGATGGCCTCTACGCCCACCCACAGGCCTTGGCCGCCTGGCCAAGGCTGTGCCTGCATGCCAGCATGCTCAGCTTCACTCATCCCCAGACCGGCGAGCGCCTGCGCTTCGATTGCCCCGCGCCCTTCTGACAGCGTTCTGCAGGAGCGGGTTTTCCGGCGAAGGCCCCCTGACGACCATCCCCCAGGTCGACAACCGCTTCGCCGGCAAGCCGGCTCCTACAGTGCCCTGCTATACGTTAAACTCGCGCCACTGCTGTCTGGAGCTACTTATGCGCGAAGAGTTGAACCAAGGCCTGATCGACTTCCTCAAGGCCTCCCCTACCCCTTTCCATGCCACTGCCAGCCTTGTTCAACGTCTGGAAGCGGCAGGTTACCAGCGCCTCGACGAGCGCGAGCCGTGGACCACCGAAGCCAACGGCCGCTACTACGTCACCCGCAACGACTCCTCCATCGTCGCCTTCAAGCTGGGCCGGCATTCGCCCCTGCAAGGCGGCATCCGCCTGGTGGGCGCCCACACCGACAGCCCCTGCCTGCGGGTCAAGCCTCAGCCTGAACTGCAGCGCCAGGGTTTCTGGCAACTGGGTGTGGAAGTCTATGGCGGCGCACTGCTGGCTCCCTGGTTCGACCGTGACCTGTCACTGGCCGGCCGCGTAACCTTCCGCCGCGATGGCAAGGTGGAAAGCCAACTGATCGACTTCAAGGCCCCCATCGCGATCATTCCCAACCTGGCCATCCACCTCAATCGTGAAGCCAATCAGGGCTGGGCGATCAACGCGCAGAACGAATTGCCGCCGATCCTTGCCCAGTTTGCCGGTGACGAACGTGTGGATTTCCGCGCGGTCCTGACCGACCAACTGGCCCGCGAACACGGTCTGAACGCCGATGTGGTGCTGGACTACGAGCTGAGTTTCTACGACACCCAGAGCGCGGCGGTGATCGGCCTGCACGGTGACTTCATTGCCGGCGCACGCCTGGACAACCTGCTGTCCTGCTACGCCGGGCTGCAGGCCCTGTTGACAGCCGACAGCGAGGAAACCTGCGTACTGGTGTGCAACGACCATGAAGAAGTCGGCTCCTGCTCGGCTTGCGGCGCCGATGGCCCGATGCTCGAACAGACCCTGCGCCGCCTGCTGCCCGAAGGCGACGAGTTCGTCCGTACCATCCAGAAATCGCTGCTGATTTCCGCAGACAACGCTCACGGCGTGCACCCCAACTACGCTGACAAGCACGACGCCAATCACGGCCCGAAACTCAATGCCGGCCCGGTGATCAAGGTCAACAGCAACCAGCGTTACGCCACCAACAGCGAAACCGCCGGTTTCTTCCGCCATCTGTGCATGGCCGAGGAAGTCCCGGTGCAGAGCTTCGTGGTGCGTAGCGACATGGGTTGCGGCTCGACCATCGGCCCGATCACCGCCAGCCACCTGGGCGTGCGCACTGTCGACATCGGCTTGCCGACCTTCGCCATGCACTCGATCCGTGAACTCTGTGGCAGCCATGACCTGGCCCACCTGGTAAAGGTGCTGAGCGCCTTCTACGCCAGCCACGAACTGCCCTGAGTTGTCACCGCGGGCGCCCCTCAGGGGGCCCCGCCGGTTTCTGATACACATCAACCCGGGGCGCGGTAAAGCGACCTAGACTTATGAGTACTCTTCCTGACAAGGCCGTCGCCATGATCTCGATGTCTGCGTTCCACTCCATGCTCATCCCGATTCTCACGGGCATGATTCTCCTGGCCATCGGCTTCAACTTCCGGGACAAGAACCTCGGTGTGTTCAGCATGTGGATCGGCATGCTGCTGATTCTCGGCACTGTGGTTTACAAAATCCTCGCCAAACTGGCGGAATAAATGCCGCGCTCGCCCTCGCATTGAATTTGGCGGCCTCGTACACTCGGTTGATCCGATTTTCTCCGAGGTTGACCGCCCAGTGTTCGCTCGTCTTTTCGCCCTGCCCTGCTTTGCGCTTGTCTGCCTGCTGACCCTCCTGCCCCTGAGCAGTGCGCAGGCGGTTGGCCTGCCGGGCCTGCTGGGCAACCAGAGCAAACCGCAACCACAGGCCGAAGAGCCCCTGGGGCAGTCTTTGGACGAGGTGATCAAGTCCCTGGAAAACGACCAGCAACGCGCCAAGCTGCTGGCTGATCTGAAAAAGCTCCGGGACGCCACGAAAAAAGCCCAGCCCGCCACTGAAGAAGGCGTGCTCGGCCTGATCGGCGGCACTCTGTCGAGCCTGGAGAAACAGTTCTCCGGCGCTGATAGCCCCTTGAACCGCTGGACCGACGAGTTCGATCAAGCCCAGGAAGAACTGTCGGCGTTGATGCTGCCAGCCAGCCAATGGCTACCGATCATTTTTGCCTTTGCCCTGATTCTCATGGTCTGGAGTCTGCTGGCGGCGGCGCTGATCTGGCTCAGCCACCGGGTGCGCCTGCGTTTCGGCCTCACCGAAGAACTGCCCCAGCACCCCAAGACCTGGGACTTGCTGCGCTTCGCCCTGCGCAAGCTCGGCCCCTGGCTGATCGCTCTGCTGATCACCGTCTACATGACCTACTCCCTGCCCTCGTCATTGGGCAAGGACCTGGCCATGGTCCTGGCCTACGCCCTGGTGGTGGGCACCTGTTTTTCGGCGATCTGTGTGGTGGCGTTTTCCGTCCTCGATGGTCCGCATCGTCATCGTGCCCTGTATATCCTGCGCCGCCAGGCGTTCCGACCACTGTGGTGGATCGGCAGCTTCGCCGCGTTCGGCGAGGCCCTGAGCGACCCTCGGATGGTGGCCAGCCTCGGCCAACACCTGGCCCATACCGCAGCGACTTTCGCCAATGTCATGGCGGCGCTGTCCACCGGGGTATTCATCCTGCGCTTTCGCCGGCCGATCGCGCACCTGATCCGCAACCAACCGTTGTCCCGGCGCCTGACCCGCCGCGCCTTGAGCGACACCATCGAAATCATTGGCACCTTCTGGTATCTCCCCGCCCTGGTGCTGGTGGGCATTTCGCTGTTCGCCACCTTCGTTTCCGCCGGCGACACCAGCACGGCCCTGCGCCAGTCACTGTTGTGCACGGTGCTGCTGGTGCTGTGCATGGTGATCAACGGCCTGGTGCGGCGCCACGCCCTCAAGCCCCAGCGTGGGCACAAGCGCCATGCGCTGTATTCCGAACGGTTGAAAAGCTTCTTCTATACCCTGGCCCATCTGGCGGTGTGGCTGGCGTTCATCGAACTGGGCCTGCGGGTGTGGGGCATGTCGCTGATCCGCTTCACCGAAGGCGACGGCCATGAAGTCAGCGTCAAGCTGTTCAGCCTCGCAGGCACCCTGATCTTCGCCTGGCTGATCTGGATCTTGAGCGACACCGCGGTGCATCACGCCCTGACCCGCTCGCGCAAGGGCCTGGCCAACGCCCGCGCACAGACCATGATGCCGCTGATCCGCAACGTGCTGTTCGTGGCGATTTTCATCATCGCCACCATCGTCGCCCTGGCCAACATGGGCATGAACGTCACACCGCTGCTGGCCGGTGCCGGTGTCATCGGTCTGGCCATCGGTTTCGGCGCCCAGTCGCTGGTGGCAGACTTGATTACCGGTCTGTTCATCATCATCGAGGACTCCCTGGCCATCGACGATTACGTGGATGTCGGCGGTCACCTGGGCACCGTCGAGGGCCTGACCATCCGTACCGTGCGCCTGCGGGACATCGACGGCATCGTGCACACCATCCCGTTCAGCGAAATCAAGAGCATCAAGAACTACTCCCGGGAGTTCGGCTACGCGATCTTTCGCGTGGCGATTCCCTACAACATGGAGATCGACGACGCAATCAAGCTGATGCGCGATGTGGGCCAGAAGATGCGTACCGATCCCTTGCAACGACGCAACATCTGGTCGCCTCTGGAGATCCAGGGAGTGGAGAGTTTCGAGTCCGGCAGCGCCATCCTACGGGCCCGTTTCAAGACCGCGCCGATCAAGCAATGGGAAGTGTCCCGGGCGTTCAACCTGTCCCTCAAGCGTCACCTGGACGAAGCCGGACTGGACCTGGCCACCCCGCGCATGAGCATCCAGGTGATCACCCCCGGCAGCGCCCCGGAAAAGCAATGACCCCGTAGGCGCCGTCTTGCCGGCCAACGGCACTGGCGTCTAAAGAACGTCAACGCCCACGTGAATTGCGTCATGCCGCCAGAATTCCAGATCACAGTCGATCAGCCGCTCGTGCTGGTCATAGTTGACCCGGGCGATGCGCAGCCCGGGGCTGCCCACCGACACCTTCAGGGCCGCCGCCGCTTCCGGCTGCAATGAGGTGGGCACGATCTCGAAGCGCACCCGCCCGTAATGCAGGTCGTAATGCCGGGCATAGAGCTCGGTGATCGACTGGTTCAAATCCAGGTCGAGAATGTGTGGAAAGTACTTGGGGTTCAGGTAGTGCTCCACATACAGCACCAGCCGGTCATCGATGCGCCGCGCTCGACAGATCTGGATCACGCTGGACAGTGCCGGTAATTGCAGCCAGGCGCAGACCGCCGCCGACGCCGGTTGCAGGCGCGCCGAGATCACCTCAGTGGAAGGCACTCGCCCCTGGGCGCTGACCATGGCGTGGAAGTGACTGCGCTGCATCAGGTTGTAGGCCAGCCGCGGCGGCGAAACGAACCAGCCCCGGCGCTCCTCGCGGTAGATCTGCCCCTGGGCCTCCAATTGCAGCAGGGCCTCACGCACGGTGATGCGGGTGGTGGCGAACAACTCGCTGAGCTTGCGCTCGGCCGGCAGCTTGCTGCCGGGTGCCAACAGACCATGGGCGATCTGCTCCTGCAGAACCTGGCCGATGGCTGTCACCGCTTTGGTTGCATCAATACGCATCAACGTTACCTATCTGGACTAGACCAGCACTGATTCAGGGCAGCGCAGTGGTCGGGACAGCGCTCTGCAGCCGTGTCCAAAGCCTAGGCAATGCATATGACTGATAGATGACAACGCCGCTGAGCGAGCCTCTGGTGAACCTGCAAATTGCCCGCCAGAACCTTGCAGAACGGGTGTTTGGGCATGGTCTACGCTTATTTCGCAGCGCCGAACCTGCGCCCGAATCCATGCGCCGACCGTTGGCACCGACATCAAAGTGTCATCCAACACGCCTAAATTGGCTCAGGTATTGCTGACCTAGACCAACCCACCGCAAGACCGTCGATAACAACGCAGCGTTGAACACGCCCAAAGGAGCTTCGGATGAAACAGCTTTTCCTGGCATCACTGTTAGGTTCGACCATTGCCCTGTGCACCGCCGCCATGGCTGCTGACAACGATTTGAAAACCCTGGAAGCCGCTGCGAAAGCAGAAGGCGCGGTGAACAGCGTCGGCATGCCCGACGACTGGGCCAACTGGAAAGGCACCTGGGAGGACCTGGCGAAAATCTACGGCCTCAAGCACATCGACACCGACATGAGTTCGGCCCAGGAGATCGCCAAGTTCGCCGCGGAAAAAGACAACGCCAGCGCCGACATCGGCGATGTCGGCGCCGCCTTCGGCCCCATCGCAGTCAAGCAGGGTGTGGCCCAACCCTACAAACCCAGCACCTGGGCCCAGGTCCCGGACTGGGCCAAGGACAAAGACGGCAACTGGGCGCTGGCCTATACCGGCACCATCGCCTTCATCATCAATAAAAAGCTGCTGCACGGGTCTGAGGCGCCGAAGAGCTGGGCAGATCTGGAGAAAGGCAAGTACAAAGTCTCCATCGGTGACGTGAGCACCGCAGCCCAAGCCGCCAACGGCGTGCTGGCCGCGGCCATCGCCAAGGGCGGCGACGAAAAGAACATCCAGCCGGCGCTGCTGATGTTCGCCGAGATCGCCAAGCAGGGGCGCCTGTCCCTGGCCAACCCGACCATCGCCACCATGGAGAAAGGTGAAGTGGAAGTGGGCGTGGTCTGGGATTTCAACGGCCTGAGCTACCGCAACAAGATGGTCAACAAGGATGACTACGAAGTGCTGATCCCATCCGACGGCTCGGTCATCTCCGGCTACACCACCATCATCAACAAATACGCCAAGCATCCCAACGCCGCCAAGCTGACCCGCGAGTACATCTTCAGCGATGCCGGCCAGACCAACCTGGCTCGCGGCAATGCGCGCCCGATCCGGGCCGAGCATCTGACTCTGCCAGCGGACGTCCAGGCCAACCTGCTGCCTAACGAGCAATACAAGCACGTAACCCCGATCAAGGACGCCGATGCCTGGGAGAAAACCTCCAAGTCCCTGCCGCAGAAGTGGCAGGAAGAAGTGATCATCAACATGCCGTAATACTGCATCAGTCGTAGGAGTCGGCTTGCCGGCGAAGACCTGTACGAGCGTGCAGGCACCTTCGCCGGCAAGGGCAATGCCGTCCGGCCGCTCCTACAGGTTCCATGCGTTGCCTGATCCCGGAGTTCCCCCGTTCATGAAGCACAACGTCATCCTTGTGGTGCTCGACGGCCTCAACCACGAAGTTGCCCGACACGCCATGGGCCACCTGCAAGCCTACGTCGGCGCAGGCCGCAGCGCCCTGTACAAGCTGCAATGCGAATTGCCGGCCCTGTCCCGGCCGCTGTACGAGTGCATCCTCACCGGTGTCGCGCCGATCGACAGCGGTATCGTCCACAACCAGGTCTCGCGCCTGTCCACCCAGCGCAGCATTTTCCACTACGCCCGCGAGGCCGGCCGCTCCACTGCCGCCGCGGCCTATCATTGGGTCAGCGAGCTGTACAACCGCAGTCCCTTCAATGCACCACGGGACCGGCACACCGCCAATCCCGAGCTGCCGATCCAGTACGGCCATTTCTATTGGAACGATCACTATCCCGACTCCCATCTCTTCGCCGATGCGGAGAGCCTGCGCCTGCGGCACCAACCGGATTTTCTCCTGGTGCACCCGATGAACATCGATGACGCCGGGCACAAGCACGGCCTCGACAGCACCCAGTACCGCAACAGCGCGCGTTCGGCAGACATCATCCTCGCCGACTATCTGCAAGGCTGGCTCGATGCTGGCTACCAGGTGTTGGTGACCGCCGACCACGGCATGAACAACGACCGCTCCCACAACGGTCTCTTGGCCGAGGAGCGGGAAGTTCCGTTGTTCGTTCTCGGCAATGCCTTCAGTCTCGACCCAGGTGCCACGCCAAAGCAGACCGAACTGTGCGGCACCATCTGCCAACTACTGGGCGTGGCCCATGACAAACCCTTCTGCCGGGAGCTGTTGCAGTGAATTCAGTCACCCGCGGCAAATGGCTGGCGGCACTCTGTCTGGTGCCTTTTGCCCTGTTCTTCATCGTGTTCCAAATTGCCCCGCTGGTGTGGGTGCTGATCAACAGCCTGCAGTCGGAAGAGTTCGGCTGGGGCCTGGCCAACTTCAGCAAGATCTTCAGCTCGAAGTTCTACTTGCAGGCCATCCAGCACAGCCTGGAGATCAGTTTCTGGTCCAGCGTGTTCGGCATCATCATTGCGGTGCTGGGCAGTTACTCCTTGCGCAGGGTGGACTCCAAACTGCGCAACTTCGTCAACGCCTTCGCCAACATGACCAGCAATTTCTCCGGCGTGCCCCTGGCCTTTGCCTTCATCATCCTCCTGGGCTTCAACGGCACCATCACCATCATGCTCAAGCAGTCGGGGATCATTCAGGACTTCAACCTGTACTCCAAGACCGGGCTGATCATTCTCTACACCTACTTCCAGATTCCCCTGGGGGTGCTGTTGCTGTACCCGGCCTTCGACGCCCTGCGCGAAGACTGGCGTGAATCCGCCGCGCTGCTGGGCGCCAACGGCTGGCAGTTCTGGCGCCACATCGGGCTGCCCGTGCTGACCCCGGCATTGCTGGGCACCTTCGTCATCCTGCTGGCCAATGCCCTGGGCGCCTATGCCACGGTCTACGCCCTGACCACCGGCAACTTCAACGTGCTGCCGATCCGCATTGCCGCCATGGTTTCCGGGGATATCTCCCTGGACCCGAACATGGCCAGCGCCCTGGCGGTGGTGCTGGTGGCCCTGATGACCCTGGTCACCATCGTCCATCAGTTGCTGTTGAAGAGGAGCTACCATGTCTCGCGCTGAACCCGGCTCCGCCGCCCTGTACCACCGGGTGGTGGTCTACCTGCTGTTCGCCATCCTGTTGCTGCCGCTGCTGGGGACCCTTGTCTACTCCATCGCCAGCAGTTGGTCGGCCACCATCCTGCCCAGCGGTTTCACCTTCAAGTGGTACCTGCAGCTGTGGAGCGACCCGCGCTTCCTCAATGCTTTCGGCCAGTCGCTGCTGGTCTGCGTCGGCGCCCTGGTGCTGTCGGCGGTGCTGATCCTGCCGCTGCTGTTTGTGGTGCACTACCACTTTCCCAAGCTCGACGCCTTGATGAACATCCTGATCCTGCTGCCCTTCGCGGTGCCGCCAGTGGTGTCCTCGGTGGGCCTGCTGCAGCTCTATGGCTCAGGGCCCTTCGCCATGGTTGGCACGCCCTGGATCCTCATCGGCTGCTACTTCACCGTGGCGCTGCCGTTCATGTACCGGGCCATCACCAACAACCTGCAAGCGATCAACCTGCGCGACCTGATGGACGCCGCCCAACTGCTCGGCGCCAGCACCTGGCAGGCAGCCTTCCTGGTGGTCCTGCCCAACCTGCGCAAAGGCCTGATGGTGGCGTTGCTGCTGTCCTTCTCGTTCCTGTTCGGCGAGTTCGTGTTCGCCAACATCCTGGTGGGCACCCGCTATGAAACCCTGCAGGTCTACCTGAACAACATGCGCAACAGCAGCGGCCACTTCACCAGCGCCCTGGTGATCTCCTACTTCTTCTTTGTGCTGGTTCTGACCTGGGCCGCCAACATCTTGAACAAGGACAAAAGCCAATGAGCTTCGTCAGCGTCCAACACCTGCAAAAGAACTACGCAGGCACCACGGTGTTCAGCGATATCAATTGCGAAATCCAGAAAGGCGAGTTCGTCACCCTGCTGGGCCCGTCCGGCTGCGGCAAGTCCACCCTGCTGCGCTGCATCGCCGGACTGACTCCCGTGGACGGTGGCAAGATCCTTCTCGATGGCCAGGACATCGTGCCCTTGAGCCCACAGAAACGCGGGATCGGCATGGTGTTCCAGAGCTATGCGTTGTTTCCCAACATGACCGTGGAACAGAACGTCGCCTTCGGCCTGCGTATGCAGAAGGTCAACGCCGACGACAGCCGCAAGCGGGTCCTTGAAGCCTTGCAACTGGTGGAGCTCAATGACTTTGCCAGTCGTTATCCACACCAACTGTCCGGCGGCCAGTGCCAGCGGGTGGCTCTGGCCCGCTCCCTGGTGACCCGGCCGCGCTTGCTGTTGCTGGACGAGCCGTTGTCGGCCCTGGATGCACGTATCCGCAAGCACCTGCGTGAACAGATCCGCAACATCCAGCGGGAACTGGGCCTGACTACCATCTTCGTCACCCACGACCAGGAAGAAGCGCTGACCATGTCCGACCGGATCTTCCTGATGAACCAGGGCAGGATCGTCCAGAGCGGCGATGCTGAAACGCTCTACACCGCACCGGTGGATGTATTCGCGGCGGGTTTTATCGGCAACTACAACCTGCTGGACGCCGAAAGCGCCAGCAAGCTGCTGCAGCGCCCGGTCAGCGGGCGTATCGCCATTCGCCCGGAAGCCATCGAACTCGGCAGAGAGGGCCAGCTTGATGCGCTGGTCCGCAGCCACAGCCTGCTGGGCAATGTGATTCGCTACCGGGTCGAGGCTCGCGGCGTGGAGCTGGTGGTGGATGTTCTCAACCGTTCGGCCGATGACCTGCACGCTGACGGCCAACGTCTGGCGCTGACCATCGATCCTGCCGCCCTGTGTGAGGTAGCCTGATGGCTTTCACGCAATTGATCCTGAAGAGAGAGCTGTACTGATGGCCTTGGCAATTTTTGATCTGGACGAGACCCTGATCCACGGCGACTGCGCCACCCTCTGGAGCGCACAGATGGGCCGCCTTGGCTGGGTCGACAGCGAGTCGTTCATGCGTCGCAACAACGAACTGATGGACGCTTACAGTCACGGCAAGCTGGCCATGGAAGAGTTCATGAGCTTCAGCCTGGAACCCATGGCAGGGCGTACCCCGGAAGAGGTGGCGCACCTGGTGGAGCCTTGGGTGGAAGAGGTGATCGAGCCGATCATTTTCAGCGACGCCTGCAAGACTATCGCCGCTCACCGCCAGGCCGGCGACCGGATCCTGGTGATTTCCGCCTCGGGCACCCATCTGGTGAAGCCGATTGCCGCCCGCCTGGGCATCGACGAAGTGCTGGGCATTGAGCTGGAAGTACTGCACGGCGTATATAGCGGCAATACCCTTGGCACTCTGACCTACCGCGAAGGCAAGATCACCCGCCTGCTGGAATGGCTGGACACCGAGGAAGAAAACCTGGAAGGCGCGACGTTCTACTCCGACTCGCGCAATGACCTGCCGCTGCTACTGCGGGTAGACCATCCCCAGGTGGTGAACCCGGACCCGATACTGCGCGAACATGCAGAGAAGTCCGGTTGGCCGATCCACCACTGGAAGTAACCCTTGGCCCTGAAATGCCCGGACAGCCAGCTTCTATAGAAGCTGGCTGGTGTAGGAGCCAACTTGCCAGCCAAGCGGATTGCAACACCCTTTCGCCGGCCAGCCGGATCCTAAGCCAGCAATCACGTCAGGCTGGAGTCGATCACCAGCACCAGCTTGCCCGAGACCTGATTGGTCGCCAGCTCGGCAAATGCCGCTTCGGCGTCCCTGATCGCAAAGGTTTTGGCCAACTGTGGGCTCAGGCGTCCTTCAGCGAACAGCGGCCAGACGTTCTGCCCGAGGTCACGGAAAAGGTCAGCCTTGAACTGTTCGTCGCGGCTACGCAGGGTCGAGCCCAACAGCTGGATACGCTTGGCCAGCACCTGAGCCAGGTCCAGTTGCGCTTCACGCCCGCCCATCAGACCAATTAGCACCCAGCGCCCATCAACGGCCAGCAGCTTGAGGTTGCTGACCGCGTAATTGGCCCCTACAGGATCGAGGATCACGTCAAATGGACCGAAGTCCCGCAGCGCTTCCAGCCCCTCAGTCCGCACCACACCGCCTTGGGCGCCGAGACTTTCGCAATAGGCCAGGCGATCGGCGGAGCCGACACTCACCCAGCATGGATTGCCAAACGCCTTGCACAGCTGGATCGCGGCCGAACCGACACCACTGGCTCCCGCGTGCAACAGCACCTTCTCGCCAGGCTTGAGCGCCGCCAGTTGGAACAGATTGAGCCAGGCCGTGCTGTAGACCTCGGGCAACGCCGCAGCTTCGGCCAGGGACAACCCCTCGGGCACCGGCAGCACATGACGTGCATCAACCACCACTTCCTCGGCCATGCCGCCACCGGCCAGCAGCGCGCACACCCGGTCACCGATCTGCCAGGAAGAACCCGGCCCCACTTCGCTGATAATCCCGGAACACTCCAGGCCCAGGATCGGGCTGGCTCCCGGAGGGGGCGGATAGAGCCCTGCACGCTGTAACAGGTCGGCCCGATTGAGACCCGCAGCCGCCACCCGAATGCGAACCTGCCCTACATCACAGGCAGGGCTTGGCTCTTCAACCCACTCCACATGACCTTCAACGCCTTGCAATGCTTTCACTGTGCCTCCATAGTGAGTCTGGACTGAGCCCGGAGCGGTAGCACCGGGCTTTTTGCATTATGCGACCGGTCCTTATGGAACCGGCGACTTCAAAGACGGCCTAATATGCGTTATCAATTGCCCCCGCGTCGAATCAGCATGAAGCATTTGTTCCCCAGCACCGCCCTCGCCCTTTTCATTGGTTTCGGCCTTCTGCCGATGTCGACCAATACGTTCGCAGCCAATAGCTGGGATCAACTTCAGCCCGATCGCGATGAGGTAATTGCCAGCCTCAATGTTGTAGAACTGCTCAAACGCCACCACTACAGCAAACCTCCGCTGGATGATGCGCGCTCGGTGATCATCTATGACAGCTACCTGAAGCTGTTGGACCCATCGCGCAGCTACTTCATGGCCAGCGATATCGCGGAATTCGACAAATGGAAAACCCAGTTTGACGACTTCCTCAAGAGCGGCGACCTGAATGCCGGCTTCACCATCTACAAGCGTTATCTGGACCGGGTCAAAGCGCGTCTGGATTTCGCCTTGGCGGAGCTCAACAAAGGCGTCGACAAGATCGACTTCAACGCCAAGGAGACCTTGCTGATCGACCGCAAGGACGCCCCTTGGCTCAAGACCACTGCAGAGCTTGACGACCTGTGGCGCAAACGCGTCAAGGACGAAGTGCTGCGCATGAAGATCGCCGGCAAGGAGCCCAAGCAGATTCAGGAGACGCTGACCAAGCGCTACAAGAATCAGCTGGCGCGCCTGGACCAGACCCGGGCCGAAGACATCTTCCAGGCCTACATCAACACCTTCGCCATGTCTTACGACCCGCACACCAATTATCTGTCGCCGGATAACGCGGAAAACTTCGACATCAACATGAGCCTGTCGCTGGAAGGCATCGGCGCCGTGTTGCAGAGCGACAACGACCAGGTCAAGGTCGTGCGCCTGGTGCCGGCAGGCCCGGCAGACAAGACCAAGCAGATAGCTCCCGCAGACAAGATCATCGGTGTCGCCCAAGGCAACAAGGAAATGGTCGACGTAGTGGGCTGGCGCCTGGACGAAGTGGTCAAGCTAATCCGTGGTCCGAAAGGCACCCTGGTCCGCCTGGAAGTGATTCCGGCCAGCAATGCGCCAAACGACCAGACCAGCAAGATCGTGCCTATCACCCGCGAAGCGGTGAAGCTCGAAGACCAGGCAGTGAAGAAGTCGATCCTCAACCTCAAGCAGGATGGTAAGGATTACAAGCTCGGAGTGATCGAGATCCCGGCCTTCTACCTTGACTTCAAGGCGTTCCGCGCTGGTGATCCGGACTACAAGAGCACCACCCGCGATGTGAAAAAACTGCTGACCGAGCTGCAGAAAGACAAGGTCGATGGCGTGGTCATCGACCTGCGCAACAATGGCGGTGGCTCCCTCCAGGAAGCCACCGAACTGACCAGCCTGTTCATCGACAAAGGGCCGACAGTACTGGTACGCAACGCCGACGGTCGTGTGGATGTGCTGGAGGATGAAAACCCCGGCGCCTTCTATAAAGGCCCGATGGCACTGCTGGTAAACCGTCTCTCGGCCTCGGCCTCGGAGATTTTCGCTGGCGCCATGCAGGACTACCACCGAGCGCTGATCATTGGTGGACAGACCTTCGGTAAAGGTACGGTGCAAACCATTCAGCCACTGAACCATGGCGAGCTGAAACTGACCCTGGCCAAGTTCTATCGGGTTTCCGGCCAGAGCACCCAGCATCAGGGCGTTCTTCCGGACATCGGTTACCCGTCGATCATCGACACCAAGGAAATCGGTGAAAGCGCTCTGCCTGAAGCCATGCCCTGGGACACCATTCGCCCGGCCATCAAACCGGCTGTGGATCCGTTCAAGCCATTCCTGGCCCAGCTCAAGGCCGAACATGAAAGCCGTTCAGCGAAAGATGCGGAGTTCGTGTTCATCCGCGACAAGTTGGCCCTGGCACAGAAACTGATGGCGGAAAAAACCGTCAGCCTCAACGAAGCGGATCGTCGGGCACAGCATGCCGACATCGAAGCCAAGCAACTGGCTCTGGAAAATGCTCGTCGCAAGGCCAAGGGTGAAGAGCCGCTCAAAGAGCTGAAGAAAGAAGACGAAGATGCACTAGCAGCTGCCGAGCCAGACAAGACCAAGCCGGAAGACGACGCCTACCTGAGCGAAACAGGGCGCATTCTGCTGGACTATCTGAAGCTCAACACCTCGGTAGCCAAGCACTGAAGATGATGGCAATTTAATTCGATCGCTCCTCGGAGCGTCATTAAACAGTCATCATTCTGTCGTGAAATAAAGGACCGGGCGCCGCTCTTGAATCAGGAGCGGCGCCCGGTCCTTTTTTTATCGACAGAGATCGCCATGACCACGACCGAACAGCTGAGTGCATTGAGTTCAATCCTGGCTCAAAGCGGTTTGCACAGCCTGTTCCAGCCGATCATTTCTCTCTCGCAGCGACGTATCCTCGGATACGAAGCCTTGAGCCGTGGCCCTTCCAACAGCCCCCTGCACTCCCCGGTCGCCCTGTTCGCGGTGGCCCGCCAGGCCGGGCGCCTGAGCGAACTGGAGTTCGCTTGCCGCCACAGCGCCTGCAAACGCTTCAGCGAGCAGCAATTACCCGGCAAACTGTTCCTCAACGTATCGCCGGAATCCCTGCTGGAAGCGACCCATCAACCTGGCCGGACCCTGCAACTGCTACAGGACGTTGGCATTCCTCCAAGCCAGGTGGTGATCGAACTCACCGAACAGACCCCCATCGACGACTTTCAGCTGTTGCACAACGCCCTGCATCACTACCGGGACATGGGATTTTCCATCGCCCTGGATGACCTCGGCGCCGGTTACTCCAGCCTGCGCCTGTGGTCCGAGCTGCGACCGGACTATGTAAAGATCGACCGGCACTTTATCGATGGTATCCATCAGGACGCCCTAAAGCGCGAATTCGTCGGTTCAATTCTGCAGATCGCCAAGGCGTCTCGCGCCCAAGTGATAGCCGAAGGGATAGAGATGCTCGAGGAATTGGTGGTGCTCAGCGAAATGGGAGTGGATCTAGTCCAGGGCTACTTGCTGTGCCGGCCGCAGGAACAGCCGCCTCGGGATGCCCGGGCAATGATGCCCAAGCATGACCAAACCAGCGTGGCACTCAACGATGAAGGCAGTGACCTCAGCGCGCTGCTCAACGAACAGCCCGCCGTGGCCCGTAATACCCCGACAGCCAACGTGCTGGAAGCCTTTCGCCGGCAAGCCAACCTCAACTCTCTGGCAGTCCTCGACGAACAGGGCCACCCCTGCGGGATCGTCCACCGGCATTCGCTTTCAGATGCCCTGCTCAAGCCATTTGCTACCGATCTTTTTGCCCGCAAACCCATCAGCCGCCTGATGAATGACGACTTCCTTGCCGTCGAACTCAGCCAGTCCCTGCAGCAGGTGAGCCGCCTGATCACCAGTCGCGCCCGGCAACGCATCGAGGAAGACTTCATCATCACCCTCAACGGTCACTACCTGGGACTGGGACGGGTAATAGATGTGCTCAAGCTGATCACCGAACTGAAAATCCAGCAGGCGCGCTATGCCAATCCCCTGACCCTGTTACCGGGCAACGTGCCCATCCAGCAATGCCTCACCCGCCTGCTGCAACAAGGGCAAGAGTCAGTGATCTGTTACGTGGACATCGACAGCTTCAAGCCCTTCAACGATATCTACGGCTATGGCCGTGGCGATGAAGTGCTGCTGTGCCTGGCCCAATGCCTGAATGATCGGGTCGACCCGAGTCGTGACTTCGTCGGGCATATTGGCGGGGATGATTTCTTGCTGGTGCTCGGACCTGAAGACTGGCAAAGGCGCCTGAACCAGTTGCTGGACGACTTTCACAGTCAGTGCCGACGCTTCTACCGCAGCGAACACCTGGAGGCCGGTTGCTTTGTCGCCCCCAACCGTCAAGGAGTGCGTCAGGAGTTCCCCTTGCTGTCACTGTCCATCGGCGTCGTGCACTTGTATCCACAGGCTTGTGGACTACTGGATTCCAGCCAATTGGCAGAGCTGGCATCCCAGGCCAAGCATCATGCCAAGAATGTTCAGGGCTACAGCATCCACGTAATCGACAGTTTGGACGCTGCAGCCCGCATGGGAAGCGAGGCGCTCAACGAACCGATGCGGGATCGGAATCAGCCGCCTGATTCAGCTGCATCAGCTTGAGCTCCGCCAGTGGATGCCCGGCCTTGGCCGAGAGCGTCCACCAACGGCTTGCCTCGGCAGCATCAGGAGCCTTGCTGGCGGAGCCGGCGAGGCTGATCACCCCCAATTGATAGGCGGCTTTACCGTCACCGGCCAGAGCCGCCAGGCGCAGCAGGCGAATGCCCTCCTCCCGCGCCCCAAGCCCATGCCCACGAAAAGTCAGGATGTGCCCGTAGAAACTTTGCGCGTCGACATCCCCCAGATTGGCCATGCGTGCGAATTGCCCCTCCATCCACCGCCAACTGCGAGGTTCGCGGATAAACCACGGCCAATGAAACAACCGGCGCGCCAGCCAATAGCTGAGTCGTGCCTTGAGTCGCCAGAACATTCAAGCCTCCGCTGATTCGGGGTATTCATACTCGAACACGCGCACCACTTCCGATGCGTGCCATGACGCAGCGGCCACGCCATCGGATGGCCCGGAAAAACGTCCCAAGCGCTCCACACACTCAAAGAACCCGGTACGAGGTAAACGGCTAGCGCCTTGGCTGATCACCAATGAACTGCGCAATGGCTGTTCGGCCCGGGCATCCAGGGCCGCCAGATGCTCCAGCGCGGCCGTCAGGGTTTGCATGGCTGGGCTAGGCAGCTGCAATCGCTCCAGCAATGCCCGGTAGGTTAAAAGATGGCGTTGGCGACGGGCTTGATCCAATTCGCCCAACAGCCCATCCCAGTGCTGACGACTGATCCTTACACTCACGATTGCTCCCTCCACCCCGGCACCGTCAACTCCCAGGCCAGGCTGCGGCGAATCGCAGCGTCGGGTTGACGCTCGCCACTTTCAATCAGGGCCAGGTAAGACGGACTGATACCTACTTTGCGGGCCAGCGCCTCGATGGCGATGCCCTTCCCTTCGCGCAGATTGCGTAGTTGATCCAGGCCCGGAAGACTCTGGGCTGGTGGTGCCGCCTGAGAGGTTGCAGCGGCGTGTGGTTGTTGTTTGGTGAGGCCTGCGGCTGTCAATAAAGCTTGATACTGAGCCCACGGCAGAACCGCATATTCGGGCTCGCCATCGCGTTCAATAATCTGAATATCCATTACTACCCCGTAGGACAACGACTCTTACCGAGTCGGACTTTTCCCTTGAAGTGTAATCCTAACAGCGGCGGCGGTCGCGGGGAGCATGATTGTTGAGAGAGCCAGTCAATCGCCTCAGTTTTTCCGCGGCCCCTCCAGCTGCAGCTGTTCCGGTGTATCCGGCAGGCGTTCAACCACTGCCAGTTTTTCCGGCATCTGGCGGTTGCGCCAGGCGCGGAAGGCACCAAGTTCGTCATCCAGGGTCTTCATCAACCACGCCAGCACGGCGATGTCGTCGAGCATGCCGAATACCGGGAGAAAATCGGGGATCGCGTCCACCGGGCTGAGGAAATACATCAACCCTGCCACTACCGATAGCAAAGCCTTGGGGCTCACAGCGCGATACTCACCTCGCCAGTAAGCCAGACACAGTGCCTGGAGCAGGCGCAGATCCTCCTTGACCTTGCCCAGACGGCCACCCTGGCTGGCCCCCTTGCTGGCCACGGCAAACAACAGCGTCGGTAAACGACCGCGGCTCAGCAACCGACCAGCCAGGGGCAGGAATCGAGCAAAACTCCAGGGTGCTTTCATCATCACTCCACTGAAATGTTATCCACACAAATTGTGGATAACCTTGTGAACAGAGCTATTTTTCACAGCTGAAAGCCCCGTTTCATAAGGGCTTAGCTCAGATCGGGCGTTTTTTACTCACATAAAAAAACCCATAATTTCATTGACTTGGCGGCCTTCACAGACTAGCCACCGCCGATACCCAGTTCTGACCACCTACGATGGCGCCGGTTCGGAATATTTACCAGCAGTGGCCCGCAGAAACGACAACGCCCCGTAAAAACGGGGCGTTGCTTCAGGCGCAGAGACAGGTTACTTGGCGGCGTCCTGCTTGGCTGGATCCTTGATACCCAGCAGCTCCAGTTCGAACACCAGAACCGAGTTGGCCGGGATCGACGGGCTTGGGCTTTGTGCGCCGTAGGCCAGATCGCTAGGGATGTACAGCTTGTACTTCTCACCCACGTGCATCAGTTGCAGACCTTCAACCCAACCCGGGATGACGCCACTGACAGGCAGATCGATCGGGCTGCCACGCTCTACCGAGCTGTCGAATACAGTACCGTTGGTCAAAGTACCGGTGTAGTGAACCGTGACCACGTCAGTCGACTTGGGCTGAGGACCATCAGCCTTCTTCAGCACTTCGTACTGCAGGCCGGAAGCAGTGGTAGTCACGCCGGTTTTCTTACCGTTTTCCTCGAGGAATTTCTTGCCGGCAGCAGCCGACTCTTCACTCATCTTGGCCATGCGCTCTTCGGCACGCTTTTGCAGCGCGGCAAAGGCTTCAACCAGTTCCTCATCCTTCAGCTTCTGTTCTTTCTTGCCGACGGCATCTTCGATGCCCTGGGCTACCGCTTTGGAATCCAGGTCATCCATGCCTTCTTGGGCGAGACTCTTGCCCATGTTCAGGCCGATACCGTAGGAAGCTTTTTGCGCCGGGGTTTTCAGCTCTACGCTGGTCTGCGAGTCACACCCCGCAAGTACCAGGCTAACCAGGGCCACCGCCGCCGCCAACCGATGCTGTTTCATGCTATTTCCTTGTTCATGCGCCTAAAGGGCAATCGAATAAAGCCGCGAGCTTATCAGGCGACCACGACCAATGGCTACCGGCGTAAGAGTAGTAAATGTCCGATAAGTTCACGTCTTTAAACACGTTTTATGCTTTGGGGAACGCCCGCTCAGGCGGCTCGGTGAGGCGCTGGAACGAGCGCGAATAACCATAGCGCAAGTAATGGCTACTTGCCGCGTCAGAGACGCTCAGGCATAAGGAAAGCAAATTCGACAAGGACGTACATCTTGCGCCTCATCTACCGTGTATTGCTGTTGATTGCCGTGTTGATCGGCATAGCCCTGGCCGTGGTTGTGTACTACATCGCCAACCCCAAGCTTCCCGACTATGTGCCCGTCGAGCAGGTGCACTATCTGGACCAGTGGGACGCTGCCGATCGCCAGACGTACTATTTCACCCCCCAAGGCACTCAAGTCAAAGGCCTGCGCTATGAATGGTTCACCGCCCTGGAGCTGCCCTTCTCCAAGCAGTCCTTTGCAGCGCCGGAGTACCTGGCACGCTTCGGGTTCCTGGTTCAGCCCGGACAGAAAGCCACCGCGCAGAATCCCGGCAACCTGCCAGTAGGGTTCGCCCGACACCAGAACCCAGGCAGCCCGGAACAGTACCTGGACATCACCTGCGCCGCCTGCCACACCGGGGAACTGCGCTTCAACCATCAGGCATTGCGAATCGATGGCGGATCGGCGCAACACGTCCTGCCCTCCAGCGTGCCAACCCTGCGCGGCGGCAGCTTCGGCCAGGCGCTGGTAGCCAGTCTGGCCACCACCTATTACAACCCATGGAAATTCGAGCGTTTCGCCCGCAAAGTGCTGGGCGCAGACTATGACGCGCAACATGAACAACTGCGCAAGGATTTCAAGGCCTCGCTGGACACCTTCCTCCGAGTCGCCTGGAACGATACCCATCGTGGCCTCTATCCCACCGAGGAAGGCCCGGGCCGTACCGATGCCTTCGGCCGCATAGCCAACGCCAGTTTCGGCGATGCCATTTCTGCGCAGAACTATCGGATCGCCAACGCCCCGGTGGATTACCCACAACTGTGGGACATCTGGACCTTCGATTGGGTGCAGTGGAACGGTTCCGCACAGCAACCCATGGCCCGCAACATTGGCGAGGCCCTGGGGGTCGGTGCCACCCTCAATCTGTTCGACAGCAACGGCCAGCCCCTCACCGGCGATGCCCGCTACCCGTCCAGCGTGCGGGTTCGCGACCTTAACCATATAGAAGAAACCTTGCAGCGCCTGAAGCCTCCCACATGGCCTGAGGCACTGCTGGGCACTGTCGATAAACCTCTGGCTGCCAAGGGCCGCGACCTGTTCGCCAGCCACTGCGCCGGCTGTCACCTACCGACAGTGAGCGAGAGCAACGGCCGCCCAGTGCAGCAACTGAAGATGCTCCCGGTTTCGGTGATTGGTACCGACCCGAACTCCGCCAGCAACATCGCCGACTTGCGCTATGACCTGAGCGCCCTGCAATGGGACACCGCCGAACTGGCCAAGTCCAACGTCGAACTGCACCCGACGCCCACTGAACCACTTGACCTGCGCCAACTCTCGGCCGCGAAGGGCCTGGCCTATATCACCGCCTTCGTCGAGGAACGTGCCTACCGAGATGCCAAGGTCACTCCCGAGGAACGGCCACGGCTGGATGGCTATGGCCTGCCGATCGGCGTACGGGAGCTGCGTGCCTACAAGGCCCGGCCACTGGCTGGGGTCTGGGCGACACCGCCTTACCTGCACAACGGCTCGGTGCCCAACCTGTATCAACTGCTTTCGCCCCAATCCGAACGCTCCACCACCTTCTATCGAGGCACCTTCGAATACGATCCCAAGCACCTGGGCTATCGCCCGGAAGCCTTCAAGAATGGCTTTGAATTCGATACCCGCATCAGCGGCAACCACAACAGCGGCCACGAATTCCGTGCCGGCCAGCGTGGCAACGGCGTCATCGGCCCTCTGCTGCAACCCGAAGAGCGCTGGGCGCTGCTGGAATACTTGAAAGTGCTAGGCGGACCGCTGGAGTCACAACTGCCATGAAACTCGATCTCGCAAGAAAACGACCGTCACTGCTGGCCAGGCTCTGGCTAAGCCTCAGTGCATTGCTGGGCAAGACTCTGTTATTGCTGGCTGGCATCGGCCTGCTGGGTTGGGCCCTGGGCAGCGCCTGGTTCGCCTGGCAGCACCGTGGTCCGGTGGCAGTGCAGGAGCAGATTCCCGCCGATGAAGCCGCACGCACCCAGGACATCATCCAGACCGCCGTACGCATCGTCGATCAACACCGCGAAGGCACGCGCTACCTGCGCGATGCCCACGCCAAGGCTCATGGCTGCGTGAAAGCCGAGGTCCAGGTGCTCAAGGACCTGAATTCGGAACTGCGCCAGGGTGTATTCGCCAACCCCGGCCAGACCTGGCAAGCGACCGTGCGTTTGTCCAACGGCAATGCCTATCCGCAGTTCGACAGCATTCGCGATGCCCGCGGCATGGCGATCAAACTGCTGGATGTTCCTGGGCAACAGCTGATCCCCGCGGAATCGGCGCGACGCGAGCAGGACTTCGTGATGTTCAATCATCCGAACTTCTTCGTCAGCGATGTGGCGGAGTATCAACAAAACATTGCAGCCCAAGCGGATGGCAAGAAAGTCGGCGCCTTCTTCCCTGGCTGGGATCCTCGCAGCTGGCAGATCCGCCATCTGTTCATCGCCTTGGCCACGTTGTCACCAGCACCAGCCAGCCCGACCCAGACGACCTACTTTTCGGTCTCGCCCTACAAGTTCGGTAACGCCAACGCCAAGTTCCGGGTCATGCCAGACCCGGACAGCTGCCCGGCCTACAGCTTGCCAGCGCAGAACCAGGACCTGCCCAACTTCTTGCGCAGCGCACTGACCCAGCAGCTCTCCACCGATCGGATGCCAGCCTGCTTCGTGCTGCAGATCCAGCGCCAGGATCCGAGCCGGTTCATGCCGATCGAAGACACCAGCATCGAGTGGAAAGAAAGCGACGCACCGTTTGAAACCGTGGCCCGATTGACGATCCCCGCCCAGGACTTCGACACTCCTGCGCAAAACCTCGCCTGCGACAATCAATCCTTCAATCCCTGGTTCGGCATTGAGGCCCATCGCCCTATCGGTGGTATCAACCGCTTGCGCAAAGCGGTCTACGAAGCTGTCAGTGACTACCGGCACAGCCGTAACGCCGAGCAGTAGGCCCTGAAACAAGAAAAGCGGCCTGCGGGCCGCTTTTTGGGGTGCCGGATTTGCCTAAAGCCAAACCCCAGACAGCAAAAAGCCCGCGTTAGCGGGCTTTCCGTGATGACCTGGCGTTCAGTGTTCCAGGTTATCGAATATGGCGCAGCGGACGGGACTCGAACCCGCGACCCCCGGCGTGACAGGCCGGTATTCTAACCGACTGAACTACCGCTGCGCGTAGCGTTGAAAGTAAGTGGTGGGTGATGACGGGATCGAACCGCCGACATTCTGCTTGTAAGGCAGACGCTCTCCCAGCTGAGCTAATCACCCTTTACCTTCGTTGCGGGGCGCATTATGCCACAGAAATTCTTAAAGTGTTGATTTAATTGATAATTTTATCAAAAAAATCTGAATTCCCATGAAATGCCGCACTACCCACAAACTCTTTACAGCAAAAAGCCCGCGCTAGCGGGCTTTCTGTGGTGACCTGGCGTTCAGTGTTCCAGGTTACCGAATATGGCGCAGCGGACGGGACTCGAACCCGCGACCCCCGGCGTGACAGGCCGGTATTCTAACCGACTGAACTACCGCTGCGCGTAACACTGAATGCGAATGGTGGGTGATGACGGGATCGAACCGCCGACATTCTGCTTGTAAGGCAGACGCTCTCCCAGCTGAGCTAATCACCCTTCACGTTCGGTGTGGCGCGCATTCTACGGAGCAGCCCCCACTCTGGCAAGCACTTTTTATAATAATTTTTTCAGGCCTTCCAAAGGCTTAGCGAAGGGTTGGCCTGAGCAGCAGCGAAGAGAATAATGCCCTCCTTTGTATAAAGGAGAGATTCACCCCATGTGGTTCAAAAACCTGCTGATCTATCGCCTGACCCAAGATCTGCCTTTTGATGCTGAGGCGCTGGAAACTGCACTGGCGACCAAACTGGCGCGCCCCTGTGCAAGCCAGGAGTTGACCACTTACGGTTTCGTCGCCCCTTTCGGCAAAGGTGAAGACGCCCCGCTGGTGCACGTCAGCCAGGACTTCATGCTGGTGGCAGCGCGCAAAGAAGAACGCATCCTGCCTGGCAGCGTGGTGCGCGACGCGGTGAAGGAAAAGGTCGAAGAGATCGAAGCCGAACAGATGCGCAAGGTCTATAAGAAGGAGCGCGACCAGATCAAGGATGAAATCATCCAGGCGTTCCTGCCCCGGGCCTTTATCCGCCGCTCCTCGACCTTCGCCGCCATCGCCCCGAAACAAGGGCTGATTCTGGTCAACTCCGCCAGCCCCAAGCGCGCCGAAGATCTGCTCTCCACCCTGCGCGAAGTCCTCGGCACCCTGCCAGTACGTCCACTGACCGTGAAGATCGCCCCGAGCGCAATCATGACCGACTGGGTCAAGACGCAAAAAGCCGCCGACGACTTCTTCGTGCTCGACGAATGCGAACTGCGCGACACCCACGAAGACGGCGGCATCGTGCGCTGCAAGCGCCAGGACCTGACCGGCGAGGAAATCCAGCTGCACCTGAGCACCGGCAAGGTGGTCACCCAACTGTCCCTGGCCTGGCAGGACAAACTGTCCTTCATGCTCGACGACAAGATGGTGGTCAAGCGCCTGAAGTTCGAAGACCTGCTGCAGGATCAGGCGGAACAGGACGGCGGCGATGAAGCCCTCGGCCAGCAGGACGCCAGCTTCACCCTGATGATGCTGACTTTCGGCGACTTCCTGCCGGCGCTGTTCGAGGCCCTGGGTGGCGAGGAGATTCCGCAAGGCATCTGACGCCTTGCTCCAATAGCCGCCCCGCTATAGACGCCACCGCCTTCGGTGGCGTTTTCACATAATAAGGAACAGGTCATGCGAGCACTGGCTGCACTGAGCCGCTTTGTCGGCAACACCTTCGCCTACTGGGTACTGATCTTCGCCGTCCTGGCATTCTTCCAACCCGGTTGGTTCATCGGCCTCAAGGGCGCCATCGTGCCGCTGCTGGGCCTGGTGATGTTCGGCATGGGCCTGACCCTGAAACTCGAAGACTTCGCCGAAGTGGCCCGTCATCCTTGGCGCGTCGCACTGGGAGTGGTCGCGCACTTCGTGATCATGCCCGGGGTGGCCTGGCTACTCTGCCAGGCCTTCCATCTGCCGCCGGAAATTGCCGTCGGCGTGATTCTCGTGGGTTGCTGCCCCAGCGGCACCTCGTCCAACGTCATGACCTGGCTGGCCCGGGGCGACCTCGCCCTGTCGGTGGCCATTGCTGCAGTCACCACCCTGCTCGCGCCACTCTTGACCCCTGCGCTGATCTGGCTGCTGGCTTCGGCCTGGCTGCCGGTGTCTTTCATGGAGCTGTTCTGGTCGATCCTGCAAGTAGTGCTGCTACCGATCGTGCTGGGCGTGCTGGCCCAGCGCTTGCTGGGCCATCGGGTACAACATGCGGTAGAGGTACTGCCGCTGGTTTCGGTGGTGAGCATCGTCATCATCGTCACCGCCGTGGTGGCGGCCAGCCAGGCAAAAATCGCCGAGTCCGGACTGCTGATCATGGCGGTGGTGATGCTGCACAACAGCTTCGGCTACCTGTTGGGCTATTTCACCGGCCGGCTCTTCAAACTGCCACTGGCACAACGCAAATCCCTGGCCCTGGAAGTCGGCATGCAGAACTCCGGCCTGGGGGCCGCCCTGGCCAGCGCCCACTTCTCTCCACTGGCGGCAGTACCCAGCGCCCTGTTCAGCGTCTGGCATAACATCTCCGGGGCCTTGCTCTCGACCTACTTCCGCGGCATGAGGGACAAAAGCGAGCAAAAACTGGAAACACAACGAGTCGGCAACCGAGCTGAAAACTGATCGACCGAGCCGCATTGAGCAGTATACTGCGCAGCGCGAGGACGACCTCGCGGCTCAATCGAGTGACTTATTTGTGGGGACGACCCCATCAACCGATGAGGTCAGCATGTCCTGGATCATTTTGTTGTTTGCCGGTTTGTTTGAAGTGGGCTGGGCTGTCGGCCTGAAGTACACCGACGGTTTCAGCCGTCCGCTGCCCACCGCCCTGACCATCCTCGCCATGGCTATCAGCCTGGGCCTGCTCGGTCTGGCCATGAAGGAGCTGCCCCTGGGCACGGCCTACGCCATCTGGACCGGGGTCGGTGCTATTGGCACGGTGATCGCAGGGATCATCCTGTTCGGCGAATCCATGGCCCTGGTGCGCCTGGCCAGCGTGGCGCTGATCATCGCCGGCCTGGTGGGCTTGAAAGTCAGCGCCAGCTGACCGCCGCCGCACAGAAATGAAAACGCCCGCAATGCTGCGGGCGTTTTTGTATTCACTGCAATCCTAGCGACGACTGCCGCGCAACTGCCCCACCACCGCCTGCAACTGCGCGGGTTCGGTGGCCTCCACACTTACGACTGGCCCGGCCACCAAAGTCACTCGTGACCAGAAGCGATGGAAGAACCCTTTGTTCGGGTCGCGACTGAAGAAGCTGCCCCACAAGCCCTGCAGTGCCAGGGGAATCACCGGCACCGGGGTTTCTTCGAGAATCCGTGTCAGGCCGCCCTTGAACTCATTAATCTCACCATCGGCAGTCAGCTTGCCCTCGGGAAAAATGCACACCAACTCACCGTCACGCAGATACTGGGCAATACGCTTAAAGGCCTTTTCGTAGATTTCCAGATCTTCATGCCTTGCAGCGATAGGAATGGTACCGGCGGTGCGGAAGATAAAGTTCAGCACTGGCAGGTTGTAGATCTTGTAGTACATCACGAAGCGAATCGGCCGGCGCACCGCGCCGCCAATCAACAAGGCATCGACGAACGACACGTGGTTGCACACCAGCAACGCCGCTCCTTCATCGGGGATCTGCTCCAGATTGCGATGCTCGACGCGGTACATGGAATGGCTGAGCAGCCAGATCATGAACCGCATGCTGAACTCGGGCACCACTTTGAAGATATAGACGTTGACCGCGATGTTGAGCAGCGACACCACCAGGAACAGGTGGGGAATGGTCAGCTTGACCATGCTCAGCATGACGATGGAAACAATCGCCGATACCACCATGAACAGCGCATTGAGAATATTGTTGGCAGCAATTACCCGGGCCCGTTCATTCTCCGGAGTACGCGATTGGATCAGCGCATACAGCGGCACTATATAGAAGCCACCGAATACCCCCAGTCCCAGCACGTCGAACAACACCCACCAGGCATGCCCGAAGCCCAGCACTTCAAGCCAGCCATGACCATTGACACTCTCCGGGATACCACCGGAATGCCACCACAGCAGCAGGCCGAATACCGTCAGGCCAAAGGAGCCAAACGGCACCAGGCCGATCTCAACCTTGCGCCCCGAAAGCTTCTCGCACAGCATCGAGCCCACCGCGATACCCACCGAGAACACAGTGAGGATCAGGGTCACCACCGTCTCGTCGCCGTGCATCCACTCCTTGGCATAGGCGGGAATCTGAGTCAGGTAGATTGCCCCGACAAACCAGAACCAGGAGTTGCCGACAATTGACCGCGACACCGCCGGTGTCTGCCCCAAGCCCAGACGCAAGGTGGCCCAGGACTGACTGAAGATGTTCCAGTTCAGGCGCATGTCCGGGGTTGCAGCAGCCGCCCGTGGAATGGCCCGACTTGCCAGGTACCCCGACACCGCGACGCCCAGGATGGCAACCGAGACAATAGAGGCGTAATGAGCCGAGGACATCATGATCCCCGCGCCGATGGTCCCGGCCAGAATCGCCAGGAAAGTCCCCATTTCCACCAGGCCATTGCCGCCCACCAGTTCCTCTTCACGCAGGGCCTGGGGCAGGATCGAATATTTCACCGGGCCGAACAGCGCCGAATGGGTCCCCATGGCAAATAGCGCCAACAGCATCAGCCAGAGATGGTCGAAGACGAAGCCCACCGCTCCCACGGCCATGATCGCGATCTCCCCCAGCTTGATCAGGCGAATCAGCGCATCCTTGGCGAACTTCTCACCGAACTGCCCGGCCAGGGCCGAGAACAGAAAGAACGGCAGGATGAACAGCAAGGCACAGAGGTTGACCCAGATCGAGCGATCACCCTCGATGCTCAGCTTGTAGAGAATGGCCAGGATCAACGACTGCTTGAAGATGTTGTCGTTGAAGGCGCCGAGGGATTGCGTGATGAAGAACGGCAGGAACCGCCGCTTGCGGAGCAAAGTGAACTGCGAAGGGTGACTCATCTTCCATGTCCCTGAGTGGCGTGGATACTGTTATTGGAATGTCGAATATCGATCCAGGCCACAACCTTACCTATCTTTGGCGATTATTTCCGTAAGCCCGCAATGCACGGCGAAACAAACAGCTCTCCTTTATAGGCCCCCTGGACCGTACGCCTGGCCACGATCAGCCACATCAACGCCAGGGCCGCTACCAACACCGCACCAAATACGCTGAAGAATCCCAGGTGCAAAGTGCTACCCAGCTTCAAGGTGGCCAGCGAATACACACCCAGCGGGAAGGTAAAGCCCCACCAACCGAGGTTGAAGGGAATGCCCTCGCGCAAGTAACGGCGGGTGATCAGTACCGCCATCAACATCCACCACAGGCCGAAGCCCCATAAGGTCAGGCCCGCCACCAGCCCCAGGCCGGCGGCAATCTCGCCGACGCCGGACAGGCCATTGGCGGCAAAGATCGCCGGTGCATCGCCCCCCAGCACCAGCATGCCCAGGGCGCCGGTACCGATCGGGCCCAGGGCCAGCCAGCTCGAGGCCGCCATGCTTTCGTGGGGCAATTTGTGCAAGGCCATGCGCAGCAGCAGGATCGTCAGGATGCTGAAAGCCACCGGCAGCGAAAAAGCCCACAACACATAGCTGGTACTGAGCATCACCAGTTGGGCGTGAGCATCCGCCAGATGCGGCGCCAGCAAGCCGCCGCTGGCCGCCGCCACTTCAGCCGCCACCACCGGCAGCAACCAGACGGCGGTCATCTGATCGATGCTGTGCTCCTGCCGGGTGAACATCATGTAGGGGATCAACACCCCGCAAGCCAGGGACATGGCCACGTCCAGCCACCACAACACTTGCGCCAGATGCACCACCGCCTCGCCCCAGCGCGAAATGCCGAACAGCAGCAAGCCGTTGATGATGGTCGCCAGCCCCATGGGAATGGTGCCGAAAAACATCGATACCGTTGAGTGAGCAAAGATTCGCCGCGCCTCATCGAAGAACAGCACCCAGCGCGCGGTGTACATCGCGGTAAAGAGCAGGAACAGGACGATGGTCAACCACCAGAAGCCTTCAGCCACCTGATGCAGGCCTGGCACCGGCGCCGGCCATTGGGCCAGCGCCAGGGCCAGAACACCGGTGCCCATGGTGGCGGCGAACCAGTTGGGAGTGAATTGGCGAATGGCTTCACGGGGGTGCTGTAGATGACTCAAGGGCCGGCGGCCGGCTTTGACGCTGTGGGTGCATGGCATGACGTGTCTCCTGTCCTCTGATGAGGTGGAGCCCATGGTAGAACCTAATCGAATATCTATATAACGGGTAATTTCTCTATCTGTTATCTATTTTGCAGATACAAACCTAGACACTGCCTTCGGATTCGATCACCAACACCCTGGCAACACCCTGGGGATGAGCCACATGCTCGGTTCCCAGATCGGCATAAAAAATGTCGCCCACTTCCAGCAGCACCGACTGCTCCACCCCCTCAACGCGATAGCGCATCTGCACCTGGCCACCCAGCACCACGAACACCTCCTGACCGTCATTGACGTGCCATCGGTACGGCTGGTCAGTCCAGTGCAGGCGCGTGGTGATGCCGTTCATGTTGGCGATATCCAGGGCTGCCCAGGCCCGCTCGCCGGTAAAGTCAGCACTGCGAATGACCTTCATACCGCCCTCCCTGACACAAAAGGTTTTGAGCGGCCCGACTGGCCGCCCGTTAGCGCTGAATGGTCGCTGAAACACGACTGACGCGACTGCTTGTCGAGCAACCGATGACCAGACCCAGGAAACATAAGGCACTCCATGGCAGCAGGGAACAGGTGCCCATAGTGAACGTGAGCGGCCCTCTCGCCAACCGACAGAATTGCCCTTGGTTTCCATGAGCGTCGACCGCTGCGCCTCGCAATCAAGCAACTGCTCAGCCTCCCGAGCGCAGGACCTTGTCGGCCAAACGCTGGCGCAAGGAAAAGAACATCAACGCGCCACTAAGGGTCAGCACTGCCACCATGGCACCGCCAATCAGGTTCGAAGTGGAGCCGGTGGTGATGCTGGAACTCCATGAAATGATCGAGCTTGCCCTGCAACCCTAGCCGCCCGAACGACCGTCCGGCCCTGCGACATCAGGCCACGCTGATACCTTGGTCGACACTGACGCCAACTCAACATCGTGCCAGACTGTCTGGCCGGGCTGACGTGCCCGGCGTCTTTGCTTCGGAGTTTCCATGTCGTTGTCCAGCGGGCTGATTGCCGCCGTTGCCCTGGCCTATATGGCCATCATGTTTGCCATCGCCTTCTATGGCGACCGTCGCAGCGCGCCCCTTCCGCCGCGGGTGCGGGCCTGGGTGTACAGCCTGTCGCTGGCCGTCTATTGCACCAGCTGGACCTTCTTTGGCGCCGTGGGCCAGGCGGCCGAACAACTCTGGGCTTTCCTGCCGATCTATCTGGGCCCCATCCTGCTGCTGGTGTTCGCCCCCTGGGTGCTGCAGAAGATGGTGATGATCAGCAAGCAGGAGAACATCACCTCCATTGCCGACTTCATTGCCGCCCGCTACGGCAAGTCCCAGTCCCTGGCGGTGGTCGTAGCCCTGATCTGCCTGGTGGGGGTGCTGCCCTACATCGCCCTGCAACTCAAGGGCATCGTGCTCGGAGTGAACCTGCTGATCGGCGCCGGAGCCGACGCCATGGGTACCCGCGCCCAGGACACGGCACTGATCGTGTCGCTGATCCTGGCGCTGTTTACCATTGTCTTCGGCACCCGCAACCTCGACGCCACCGAGCACCACCGGGGCATGGTGCTGGCGATTGCCTTCGAATCCCTGGTCAAGCTGTTTGCCTTCCTGGCCGTCGGCGCCTTCGTCACGTTTGGCCTCTATGACGGTTTCGACGATCTGTTCAACCAGGCCATGCTCGCGCCCCGCCTGGAGCAGTACTGGAAGGAAACCATCAACTGGCCGTCGATGGTGGTGCAGACCGGAGTGGCGATGATGGCGATCATCTGCCTGCCGCGGCAATTCCACGTCACCGTGGTCGAGAACATCGAGCCCCAGGACCTGCGCCTGGCCAAATGGGTGTTCCCCGCTTACCTGGCTCTGGCCGCACTATTCGTGGTGCCCATCGCCCTGGCCGGACAGATGCTCCTGCCCAGCAGCGTATTGCCGGACTCCTTCGTTATCAGCCTGCCTTTGGCCCAGGCTCATCCCGCCCTGGCCTTGCTTGCGTTCATCGGTGGCGCCTCGGCCGCCACCGGCATGGTGATCGTGGCCAGCGTGGCACTGTCGACCATGGTCTCCAACGACATGTTGCTGCCCTGGCTGCTGCGACATAAAAACGCCGAACGCCCCTTCGAAGTGTTCCGTCACTGGATGCTTTCGGTGCGCCGAGTCAGCATCGTGGTCATCCTGTTGCTGGCCTATGTCAGCTATCGCCTGCTGGGCTCCACCGCCAGTCTGGCCACCATCGGCCAGATTGCGTTCGCCGCCGTGACTCAACTGGCGCCGGCCATGCTTGGCGCGTTGTACTGGAAACAGGCCAACCGTCGAGGGGTGTTTGCCGGACTCGCCGCCGGCACCTTTATCTGGTTTTACACCCTGGTCCTGCCCATCGCTGCCCACAGCCTGGGCTGGTCCCTGAGCAGCTTCCCCGGCCTGGCCTGGCTGCACAGCAATCCGCTGGACCTGCCCATCACACCACTGACCCAGGGCGTGGTGCTGTCACTGGCCGGTAACTTCACCCTGTTCGCCTGGGTCTCGGTGCTGTCGCGCACCCGGGTTTCCGAACACTGGCAGGCCGGACGCTTCATCGGCCAGGAAATCAGCGGTCGCCTCAGCTCACGCTCGATGCTGGCAGTGCAGATCGACGACCTGCTGAAACTGGCCGCGCGCTTTGTCGGTGAAGAGCGCGCCCGCCAGAGCTTCATCCGCTTCGCCTATCGTCAGGGCAAAGGCTTCAACCCGAATCAGAACGCCGACGGCGAATGGATCGCCCATACCGAACGCCTGCTCGCCGGTGTCCTTGGCGCCTCCTCGACCCGTGCCGTGGTCAAGGCCGCCATCGAAGGCCGGGAGATGCAACTCGAAGACGTGGTGCGCATCGCTGACGAAGCCTCTGAAGTGCTGCAGTTCAACCGCGCACTGCTGCAAGGCGCAATCGAAAACATCACCCAGGGCATCAGTGTGGTGGACCAGTCGTTGAAACTGGTGGCCTGGAACCGTCGTTATCTGGAGCTGTTCAATTACCCCGAAGGCCTGATCAGCGTTGGCCGGCCGATTGCCGACATCATTCGCCATAACGCCGAGCGCGGCCTGTGCGGCCCCGGCGAAGCGGAGGTCCACGTCGCCCGACGCCTGCACTGGATGCGCCAGGGACGAGCCCATACTTCCGAGCGGCTGTTCCCCAACGGCCGGGTCATCGAACTGATCGGCAACCCGATGCCCGGCGGCGGCTTCGTCATGAGCTTCACTGACATCACCCCGTTCCGCGAGGCCGAGCAGGCCCTGACCGAGGCCAACGAGGGCCTGGAACAACGGGTGGCGGAACGCACCCATGAACTGTCGCAACTCAATGCTGCGCTGACCGAAGCCAAGGGCACGGCGGAAGCGGCCAACCAATCCAAGACGCGCTTCCTGGCGGCCGTCAGTCACGACCTGATGCAACCCCTGAACGCTGCACGGCTGTTCTCCGCCGCCCTTTCACACCAGAATGACGGACTCTCTGTCGAAGCCCAGCAGTTGGTGCAGCACCTGGACAGCTCACTGCGCTCTGCCGAAGACCTGATCAGCGACCTGCTGGATATCTCGCGCCTGGAAAACGGCAAGATCACCCCCGATCGCAAACCCTTTGCCCTCAACGAGCTGTTCGACACCCTGGGGGCGGAATTCAAGGCCCTGGCCCATGAGCAGGGCCTGCAATTCCGGGTGCGCGGTAGCCGTCTGCGGGTCGACAGTGACAGCAAGTTACTGCGGCGGGTGCTGCAGAATTTCCTGACTAACGCCTTCCGCTATGCCAAGGGCCCGGTCTTGCTGGGAGTGCGTCGTCGGGGCGACTCATTGAGCCTTGAAGTCTGGGATCGGGGACCGGGTATCCCCCGGGACAAGCAGCAGGTGATCTTCGAAGAGTTCAAGCGCCTGGACAGCCACCAGACCCGCGCCGAAAAAGGCCTGGGACTGGGCCTGGCCATTGCCGACGGCCTGTGCCGGGTCCTCGGCCACCCGTTGCAGGTACGCTCCTGGCCCGGCAAGGGCAGCGTTTTCAGTGTCAACGTTCCCTTGGCCCGCAGTAGCGTGGTCGCGCCAGGCAAAGCGGTGGAGCTCAACGGGCAGTCCCTCAACGGCGGGCAGGTGCTCTGTGTGGATAATGAAGACAGCATCCTGATCGGCATGAACAGCCTGCTTACACGCTGGGGTTGCCAAGTCTGGACTGCCCGGAACCGCGAAGAGTGCGCGGCGCTGCTCAAGGAAGGCATCCGCCCGCAATTGGCGCTGGTGGACTACCACCTGGACGATGGCGAAACCGGCACCGACGTCATGGCCTGGCTACGCACTCAGTTGGGGGAGCCGGTGCCGGGCGTGGTGATCAGTGCTGATGGGCGTCCGGAGATGATCGCCCAGGTGCACGCGGCAGGGTTGGACTATCTGGCCAAGCCCGTAAAACCGGCAGCCTTGCGCGCCCTATTGAGTCGTCATCTGCCTTTGGGCTGAGCCAGTGACGGGCTACTCCGGCAACTCCAACTCTCGCCCGTCGGCATCGGTCATGGCCCGCTCCAGCAAATCTGCCGGCAAACTCTTGCTGGCCCGGGCCCCCAGCAACTTGAGCTGCTCACTGCGGCTGACCAGATTGCCCCGACCTTCGGTGAGCTTGTTGCGCGCGGCGGCATATGCCTTGTCCAGTTGCTGCAAGCGGTTGCCGACTTCATCCAGATCCTGGATAAACAGCACGAACTTGTCATAGAGCCAGCCCGCCCGTTCGGCGATTTCACGGGCATTCTGACTCTGGCGCTCCTGCTTCCACAGGCTGTCGATTACCCGCAAAGTAGCGAGCAAGGTGGTTGGGCTGACAATGACGATATGCCGGTCGAACGCTTCCTGAAACAGGTTGGGCTCGGCTTGCAGGGCTGCCGAGAATGCGGCTTCGATGGGCACGAATAGCAGTACGAAGTCGAGGCTGTGCAAACCTTCCAGACGTTTGTAATCCTTGCCGGCCAAGCCTTTGACGTGATTGCGCAGGGACAGCACATGTTGCTTCAGGGCCGCCTGGGCAATCTGTGGATCGTCGCTGCCGACGTACTGCTGGTAGGCCGTGAGGCTGACCTTGGAGTCCACCACCACCTGCTTGTCACCCGGCAGCATGATCAGAACATCGGGCTGGAAGCGCTCACCGTCCGGCCCTTTGAGGCTGACCTGGGTCTGGTACTCGCGTCCCTTCTCCAGGCCTGCATGCTCCAGCACCCGCTCAAGAATCAGCTCCCCCCAATTGCCCTGGGTCTTCTGCCCCTTGAGGGCGCGGGTCAGGTTAGTGGCTTCATCACTCAAGCGCAGATTCAGTTGCTGCAAACGCTCCAGCTCCTTGGCCAGGGAAAAACGCTCGCGGGCCTCGGCCTGATAACTCTCTTCGACCCTTTTTTCGAACGACTGGATGCGCTCCTTGAGCGGGTCCAGCAACTGCCCAAGCCGCTGCTGGCTAGTCTCGGCGAAACGCTGTTCGCGCTCATCGAAGATCTTGCCCGCCAGCTCGGCGAACTGGGCCCGAAGCTCGTCCCTGGACCCTTGCAGATCGGTAAGGCGCTGCTGGTGGCTTTCCTGCTGCTCTCGTAGCTCAGCCTGTAACGACGCGGCCTGGGCATCCAGACGTCGCAACTCGTTCTCTTTGGCGGCACGCTCCAGGTTCCAGGCGTGAGCAGCGTCACGGGCGTTGTCCCGCTCAATCTGCAGCAACTCGACCTCTCGACGCACAGCCGCCAGGTCCGCCTGCTTCAGAGCATTGGCCTGACTCAGGTCGCTGACTTCATCACGACTGGCATCCAGCTGTGCCATGAGTCCTTCCTGGGCCAATAGGGCCGTAGCCAGACGCTCTTCCAGCAGTGATAGCTCGGACTGGCTGGAACTGGCGCGACGCTGCAGTTGCCAGGCCAGCACCAGTAACGGCAGCGCCGCTCCCGCCAGGCCGAGCAGCAGGCTGGTCAAGTCCATAGCCATAGCAATTCCTGTCAGCGAAATAAGGAACGAAGGTTAACCAAGCCACCGGGCGTTGGACAGCCTCAGTCTTCGATACGGCCCAGCTCCAGTTGAGCACGACGGTCACCGGCGCGGGCTGCCTGGCGCAACAGGTCGTGACCGATACGGCGGTCCCGGGCGTTGCCACACTCGCGGCACATCAACTGACCCAGGCGACTTTGCGCCGCGACCACCCCTTCCCGGGCCGGCTGCTTGAGTAAACGTCCGGCAAAGTGCTTGACGTTAGGGTTGTGTCCCAGGCGCGGGCTGTCCAGCAACCACAGAGCCACACGCAAGGAGAAACGCTTGGGTTCGGTAACACTGTCAGGGAGGGCGGTAACAGAAGGTGATACTGAGCGAAACTTCATAAAGCACTGTGGGGCAGATCGGAAGGCGCGCCACTCTACTCCTTTTTTCGCTCGGGTAAAGTCAAAAAAGAGCCAGCACGCCCGTCCTAGAGCAAGCGCTTGGGACAATCCACAGAAGCTGTGGATAAGTCAGTGGACAACCCCTCTACAACCCTCTCAAAGCCCCATGAGACGGGCTCTGCAGTCAAACTGACGATTTTTTCACCAGTAAAAAAAGACGATGTTTATCATTGACTTAAATTCTCGAGACAGGCTATGGAGCAAGCCTTGGGGAAGGTGACAACCCGGTGACATGTGGCACAACAAGTGTGCACAACTGGGCGGAAACTGACGTCGGCAATGCACCACTTTCGTACACCCCGCCGTGTCGGAGGTGACACAATCGTCACCCCGTGACGTCGTTGCCCAGGGAACATTTTTCCTAGCACACTTGCATTCCTACCTTCAACCCGATAGACTCCGCCCCGTTAGTACCAAGCTGAAAGTCAATTCTGGTCGAACAAGTCCCGCCGACACCTCTCCTAACGAGAACAACGTCGAACATCAAGGACCGACCACCTCGCTGGTTTCCAGGTAATTCTCAAACTGACACCGCCCTTGAAACGAAATCAAAGGCAGTGCCCAAGTTACTTACTCTGACCGAACCAACCTGCAAATTGATCAGGATCTCCACCCTGGGCCCAGAACCTTTGCCCTTGCTGTGTTGCCTGCCCTCCTAAGTACCTACCTGCCAGCCCCTAGCGCAACCTTATTAAAGCGCTGCAACTGGCTGCTTTGTTCCAGTCGGGTTCTTCGTCTGACCAATAGTGGTCGACGTTACTGGAACGTTTTAACGTTGCACGGTTCTTAACCGTGTCATTTGTAGGAACACCTAATAATTATGTCTACTCAAATCCATACTCAGGATGCCATTCGCACCCTAACCCACGCTTTTGCGCCGTTGAACTGCCTGATCATGGCCACTCGCAAAGGCTGCTTCAGCTTCACCCTGGTCAATGAACACGGCATCGCCCGTCACAGCGAACGCCTGTATCCCGATCAATACTCCAGCGCCGAACCGCTGCAGGCAGTGATCGAGCGTACACGCCAGGCCTTGGTGGCCTGATACGCCAGAGTGCTGAAAACCCAAGAGCCTCGCCTGATCGCGGGGCTTTTTATTGCCTGTGATTTACCAATCCACTCCTCCAACCAAAGTACCAATAGGTATAAGGCTTATAACAAGAGCTCGGAAATGTTTTAAAAACAGGCCTTTACAACATAGATATGACACTACACTTCAAGTCAGGCGGCCCGCGCCGCTTCCGGCAAACCTGATCCTTTCATTGCTGCCAAGCACCTTCGGGTTTCGCCGGCCACCTCCCCCCCCCCTCGAGGGCATTATGGGTATCGCCGCCAGCGAGTTGTGCCGCTATGTCATTCGCCCGACGCTGATGTACCTGGGCAGTCATAGCAAAACCGCTGAAGCCTTGTTGCTGGGCATTGCCGCCAGTCAGTCGGCGCTGGGCTCGGCACTGCACGATCGCCGCGGCCACGGCCTGTACCGCATCACTGAAGTGCGCCACCAGGACCTCTGGGATCACTACCTGGCGCTGGACCCGGAACGGGCCAGCCTGGTGAGAGGACTGGCCAGCCAACATGCGTTCCTCGCCGGACCGCACCTGGAACTGACCGTCAATCTGCGTTATGCCACCGCCATCGCCTGGTTGCTGGTGGAACAACAACACACCCCGCTCCCCGCAGCCGACGATCTGCTCGGCATGGCCCGTATCTGGAGGAAGACCTTTCAACCACAAGGACGTTTGAGAGATTTCGCCTGCGCCTGGCAAACCTGCGTTTCACCGTTGAGCCAGCTCGCCTGCTGACACCGACCTTTACAAAATCGGAGAAAAACCCCGATTTTGGTCGGATTGTCCTACAAAACCGCTCTAAATCAACTGTTACAGCCTATAGCGCCGTAGCCGAAATGTTGGTAGTTTTCGCCTCGGTGATCACCAGGAGTTCTAATAATGAAAAAATTCATGCTCAAATCCACCATCAGTCTCGCGGTTGCACTTGCCTCTACCCAACTCTTCGCCAGCGGTTTTGCTCTTAACGAACAAAGCATCAGCGGCATGGGTACTGGCTTTGCTGGCCGCTCTTCCGCTGCCGATGATGCAAGTACTGTATTTGGTAACCCTGCCGGTATGTCGCGCCTGAAACGCCAGCAAGTCACTGGCGGTATGGCGGCTATCGATGCGTCCACTGACCTCAGGAACACCAGTGGCAGCCGCCAGGGCACCAACAAGGGCGATATGGTGCCCTTAACTGCTGTGCCTATGGGCTTCTACGTCAAACCAATCGATGACCAATGGGCGTTCGGCCTGGGGGTCTATGCTCCATTTGGTTTGGTCACCGACTATGAAAGCAGCTTCCAGGGACGTAACTTCGGCAGCAAAAGCGAAGTCAAGGTCGTAACGTTCCAGCCAACCGTAAGCTACGCCTTCAACGATAAGGTTTCGATCGGTTTTGGCCCGACCATCAACCGTATTTCCGGTGTATTGGAATCAGCCTTGACTACCCCTTTTTCGCCCAATGACGGCAAAGTCAAAATCAAGGGTGACGACGTTGGTTATGGCTACAACATCGGCGTGCTGGTCCAGGCTACCGACACCACCCGCGTGGGCCTGACCTACCACTCGAAAGTGAAATACAAACTGGAAGGTCACACTGATGTCACCGCCGGTGCCGGCACCAACCCAGGCTTCCTGAAAAGCAACCGCTACGACGCCTCCCTGAAAATCGACACTCCAGAGTCCTACGACCTCTCGGTCACTCAGGAACTGAACGATGCCTGGAAACTCTATGCCGGTACCACCTGGACCCGCTGGAGCCGCCTGAAAGACATCACCGTCAACAACGAGGGTGTCACTGCTGCAACAGGTGGCGCACTGGCCCCGACGCTGAAACTGGGCAGCATCAAGGAAGAGCAGAACTGGCATGACACCTGGGCTTACGCCATCGGTACGTCCTACCAGTTGAACAAACAGTGGGTCTTGCGTACCGGCCTGACCTTTGACCAGGCGCCAACCAACAACACTGACCGTTCACCACGCATCCCTACCGGCGACCGGACCATCTTCAGCCTGGGTGCCGGCTGGAGCCCAACCGAAGACCTGACCATCGACGTTGCCTACTCCTACCTCAAGGAAGAGAAAGTCAACGTCAACCGCAGCAATGCCCTTGGCCAGACTTACAACGCCCAGTACGACAACAGCGCGAACGGTTTCGGCGTAGGTGCAACCTACCGCTTCTAAATCGTTAAGAGGCCTGTGCCTCTAGAGCCGAAAGAAAAAGCCCCGCCTCTCAAGAGGCGGGGCTTTTTCATGTGCTGATCCGCAAAACTCAGGATTTGGACGCCAACGCCTTCTCTACCGCCTCAATGAACTCCGGGTTATCCGGCTTGGTCAGGCTGGAAAAGCTGGCAATCACATTGCCCTGGCGATCCACCACGTACTTGTAGAAATTCCACTTCGGCGCATTGCTCTGCTGCGCCAGGACCTTGAACAGATGCACCGCATCGGCCCCTCGAACCTTTTGCGGCTCGGTCATGGTGAACGTCACGCCGTAGTTGACGTAACAGACCTTGGCAGTCTCAGCGCCATCCTTGGACTCCTGCTTGAAGTCATTGGACGGAACACCCACCACTTCCAACCCCTGTTCCTTGTAACGCTGATACAGCGCCTCAAGGCCTTTGAATTGCGGAGCAAACCCACAGAAGCTCGCGGTATTGACCACCACCAGCGGCTTGCCGGCAAAGCGCTTGCACAGATCGATGGATTCCTTGGCGTGCAACTTGGATACAGACCCCTGCAGTAACGCCGGACAATCCGCGGCCCAGACCGAACCTGCAAACAATGTGAGTAATGCCGGAACCACAAACCAGCGCTTAGCCATGTTCAGCGTCCTTCAATAGTCGTCGGATATCGACGTTACTCGCCCCTCTGGCCACCTAGCAAGCACCCATGCCCAACTGCATCAGCGCCAGCCCGCCGCGATGCCATCCCCACCAGGCCAGCCACAACAGCACAATGCCGACGCCCAGGCCGACACTCCAACCCAGCCATGACTTCACGCTGCACTCGCCTGCAAGCGCGCCACCGGCCGCTCACGCACCGGCCAATTGAGAGCCGCGGCCAACAGACTGAGAAGAATCGCCACCTGCCAGATCAAGTCATAACTCCCGGTACGGTCATACACCACGCCCCCCAGCCAACCGCCAAGGAACGAGCCCAACTGATGGAACAGAAACACGATGCCGCCAAGCATGGACAGGTTCCTGACCCCGAACAAGGTCGCGACCGTGCCGTTGGTCAAGGGCACGGTGGACAGCCAGAGAAAGCCCATGGCCATGCCGAACAGGTAGGCACTGGCCTGGGTCACCGGCAGCCACAGGAACAGGCCGATCACCACCGCACGCAACAGGTACAGACCGGTCAACAGCCGTGGCTTGGACATCCGCCCGCCCAACCAGCCCGCTGTGTAAGTGCCAAAGATGTTGAATAAGCCGATCAGCGCCAGCACCGTGGTTCCGACTGTCGCCGGTAGATGCTGATCCACCAGATAGGCCGGCAGATGCACGCCGATGAACACCACCTGGAAACCACAGACAAAGAAGCCGAACGCCAGCAACCAGAACCCCGAGTGAGAACAGGCTTCACGCAGGGCCTCGCCCAGGCTCTGTTCATGCCCCAGCACCGGCAGCGGCTTGTCCTTGAGCATGCTGACCAGCGGCACGATCAGCGCCACCAGCAGGCCCAGCACCAGCAATGCCGTCGACCAGCCCAGCCAGCCGATCAGCCCCAAGGTTCCCGGGAGCATGGCGAATTGGCCGAAGGAACCTGCGGCACTGGCGATCCCCATGCCCATGCTGCGCTTTTCCGGCGGCAAGGCACGACCGACCACCCCGAGAATCACCGAGAAGGAAGTTCCGGACAAACCGATGCCAATCAGCAACCCGGCACTCAGGGACAGGCTCAGCGCCGAATCCGAAAGCCCCATGAACACCAGCCCGACCGCGTACAGTACGCCACCGACCAGCACCACCTTGGCCGCACCAAAACGGTCGGCCAGGGCCCCGGTAAACGGCTGTGCCAGGCCCCAGATCAGGTTCTGCAAGGCAATGGCAAAGGCGAAGACTTCACGGCCCCAGCCGAACTGCGCGCTCATGGGTGGCAGAAACAGGCCGAAACCATGCCTAACCCCCAGCGACAGCGCCAGGATCAATGCGCTGCCGAGAAGTACCCAGCCGCAGGTGCGCCACATCGATGACATTTTTATTCTCCAGTTGCGGGTATATACCCGCTTGTAGTCGAACGAAACGCCTTCAGGCGAGTTCGTTCAGCAAGGCCAACAAGGTTTCACGCTTCTCCACCCCAAGCCGATCGATCAGCCGCTGCTGGGCTGCTTCCCAGGCCGGCAAAGCTGCCACCAAGCGCTCATGCCCCGCCTCGGTCAGTTGCACCAGACGATTGCGCTGGTCGTCACCTTCCATCAACCGGACCAGGCCCGCAGCCTCCAGGACTCGCACATTACGCCCCAGCGTACTGCGGTCCAGGCCCATGGCCTCCGCCAGGCTGGAAATGCTCGGCTGATCGAGACGCAGCAGATTGTTCAGCAAAGAGTACTGGGCAACGTTAATCCCGAAGCCGTCGAGGGCGCCGTCGTAATACCTGCTGACGCCACGAGCGGCACGACGCAGATTGGTGCACAAACATTGAGAGGGAAGCATGATGCGTGTATATACCCGCTATTAATCCAAGGCAAGAAATTTCAGAAAAAGCAGCTACTGCAGAGCTTGCTCAAAGAAGCACCATCACCAGCAATACCGCCGTCTCCAGCAACTCCAGCAGAGCCCCCGCCGTATCGCCGGTAGTGCCACCCAGGCGCCGGATCATCAACTGGCGCAACCAGAAGAACAGCAACACCGCCAGCAGCACCACCCAAAGTCCGCTGTAGCCCCCCAGCAGCAAACAGACCAGGACACTCAAGCCCAGTACCTGTCGCCCTGCCAGTGGAGGCAGATGATCGGCCAGCGCCTGACCCAGGCCTCCCGCACGCACATATGGCGTGCAAAGGAACAACCCCAGCAATGAGGCGCGCCCAATCAGAGGTGCCAGCAACAAGGCAACGCCCTGCTGCTGTTCGATCAGCGCCACCAGTGCAACGAACTTGAGCAACAGCACCAGCACCAACGTCACCACAGCGATGGGCCCGCTCCGGGGGTCTTTCATGATGCTCAAGGTGCGCTCTCGATCACCGAAGCCCCCCAGCCAGGCATCGGCACTGTCTGCCAATCCATCCAGGTGCAATCCCCCGCTGAGCAATACCCAGGCGCTCAGCAGCAACGCCGCGTGTAGCAGCAAGGGGGTGCCAGCGAGCACGGCGTCCAGCAACCACAACAGCACACCGAACAACAGCCCCACCAGCGGATAGAACAGCAATGAGCGCCCCAGCTCTTCAGGCTGAGGCATGCCCGGCAGGCGAATGGGCAGGCTGCTGAGAAACTGCAGGGCAATCCAGAATGGCAGCATCTCAGTCCTCCTCGCTCAATTGCCCCGTAGAGGCGACTTTCAAGCTGAACAACGCACCGTGGCTGACTTCCACATTCAGCAACTGCTCCCGGGGCAGCCCCCGCGCCCGGGCCAGCAACAGGCGCATCACCCCACCATGACTGATCAACAGCACCCGCTGCCCGGCACAGTCCCGGTACAAGCCCTCGATCGCCCCCAGCACCCGCTGGGAAAAGTCCGCCACGGGCTCTCCCTGGGGCGGAGTAAAGCTATAGGGATCGGCCCAGAATCGGCCCAGGTCATCGGCATTGGTTTCCATCAGCGCCGCTGCGCTCTGCCCCTCCCAGGCCCCAAAATGCAACTCCTGCACATCAGGCTGCAGCAGCAGGGGCAACTGCAACTGCGCAGCCAGTTGCTCGGCAAAACGCGAGCACCGCTGCAAGGGTGAACTGACGATCAGATCCCAACTCCCGCGCCCCTGAACCCCGTCACGCATCTGTTGCCAGCCCCGCTCTGTCAGGGCGTCGTCCAGACTGCCGCGCAAACCACCGCCCAGTTCGGTTTCACCGTGGCGCAACAGGTCCAGATACAGGGTCATGCCGGGCGGTCCGCCACGGACGCCTCGGCGAAGGTCGCCATCTGCCCGTGCAGATCACAGGCCAGGCGCAGCAATGGCACCGCCAGCGCGGCACCGCTGCCCTCCCCCAGACGCAAACCCAGGTCCAGCAACGGGTCGGCTTGCAGAGCGCCCAGCACATGCCGGTGCCCCGGCTCGGCCCCTTGATGCGCAAACAGCAGCCATGGACGGCACGCCGGATTCAGGCGCACCGCCACCAGGGCCGCGACACTGCAGATAAACCCATCAACCAGTACTGCGACTCCTTCCTGAGCGCAGGCCAGATAGGCCCCCACCAACGCAGCCACTTCAAAACCACCGAGATTGAACAGCGTCTGCAAGGCATCGTCGCGGGACCGCGCATGCAGGGCCAAGGCCCGCTCGATGACCTCGGCCTTGTGGTTGACCCCTTCGGCATTCAAGCCGGTGCCCGGTCCGGCCAACTGCGCCACCGGAATGTCCAGCAAGGCACAGGCAATGGCACTGGCGGCAGTGGTGTTGCCAATGCCCATCTCACCGCCGATAAACAGTTGGGCACCCTCGGCTCGGGCGCGCAACGCACTGTCGCGGCCTGCTTGCAGGGCCAGCTCCCCCTGAGCCGGGGTCATGGCCGGCCCCTGGACAAAGTTCTGCGTACCGGCACCCAGGTTAAGGTGGCGCACCCCCGGCAGGCTCAATCCTGGGGCCACTGTGCCCAGGTCCACCACCTCCAGTTGCGCACCCAGTTGCCGTGCCAGCACGCTGATAGCCGCGCCGCCGCTGACAAAGTTCAGCAGCATCTGCCCAGTCACTTCCTGTGGGTAGGCGGATACGCCCTCGGCAACCACCCCGTGATCCCCGGCGAAAATCGAAATCCATAACCGCTCAAGGCCTGGCTTGAGCTGACCTTGCAAACCGGCCAGACGTACCGCCAAGGGCTCCAGTTGGCCAAGGGACCCGGCCGGCTTGGTCAATTGCTGTTGACGCGCCAGGGCTTGCTCGACCATCCGGGCATCGACCGCCTTGCACGGGTTCAGCCACCAGGAGTTACTCATAACGCAGTTCCTTTCAAAGTCAGGGGCAGGCCGGCCACCGTCAGCACCACACGCTGACAACGTTCGGCCAGGGCTTGATGCAGCCAACCGGCTTCATCCACGTAGCGGCGAGTCAATTCGCCCAGGGGCACGACACCCATTCCAGTTTCGTTGCTGACAAAGATGATCTCCCCCGGCAGCGTCGCCACACACTGCAACAAGGCCTCGCGCTCGAGCACCAGGCGCTGCTCGTCCTCGAGCATCAACAGATTGGTCAACCACAGGGTCAGGCAATCCACCAGCAGACAACGCCCGGTGCCAGCGGCCTGCTGCAGCACCCGGGCCAGCTCCAGCGGTTCTTCGATCAACCCCCAATGGGACGGGCGGCGCTGACGATGATGGGCAATACGTTGATTCATCTCGCCATCCAGAGGCTGGCTGGTGGCGATGTAGGTCACCTCAAGGGCGCTGTCGGTGGCCAGTTTTTCCGCCAGGCGACTCTTGCCGGAGCGGGCACCGCCGAGAATCAGTTGCAGCATGCTTGAGCACCTTTGAAAAGTAAGTCCACCGCGGCTTACAGGCCACAGAGCTTGAGCAGCGCGGCGGTATCCAGATGACGCTCCACCAGATCCGCCAGACGCTCGATATCGCGTTCGCGCAAGGCGTGGTAATCCACCTCCTGCACATCTTGCAGTCCCGCCCAGCGCAACAGCGCACCACAGGCTGCCGGAGTCTCGAACAGACCATGCAGATAGGTGCCGAGGATCTGCCCATCGACGCTGCAAGCGCCATCGCAGCGACCGTCCTCCAACTGCACCGCAGGCTGCTCCAGGGCCGGGCCGCGAGTGACCCCAGCGTGAATTTCATAGCCACTGACCGATGCATTCTCCAGGGTCAGATTGCCGCTGACGTTACGCAGCTGTTTCTCTGCTTCGAGCACGGTCTCAAAATCCAGCAAGCCCAGGCCCGGGCTGGAGCCCGCCGCGCCTTCCAAGCCCAGTGGGTCGTGCAACTGCTTGCCGAGCATCTGCAGACCACCACAGATCCCCAGCAGCTTGCCGCCATAACGCAGGTGCCGGTCGATGGCCCGATCCCAGCCGTTGGCTCGCAGATAGGCCAGATCGCCGCGTACGCTTTTCGAGCCGGGAAGAATGATCAGGTCGGCGGCGGGAATCACCTGCCCGGGGCCGATGAACTGCAAGTCCACCTGAGGATGCAGGCGCAACGGATCGAAATCCGTGTGATTGCTGATGCGCGGCAGCACCGGCACCACCACCTTCAGCACTTGCTCGACCTTGCCGGCCTGGCGCTGGTCGATGCCGTCCTCCGCCTCCAGGTGCAGGTCCATGACATAGGGCAGCACACCAATCACCGGCTTGCCGGTACGGGCCTCCAGCCAGTCCAGGCCCGGCTGCAAAAGCGCCAGGTCACCACGAAAACGATTGATGATGAAGCCCTTGACCCGCGCCTGCTCGCTGGGCGAAAGCAGCTCCAGAGTCCCCACCAGATGGGCGAACACCCCGCCACGATTGATATCAGCAATCAGCAGCACCGGACAGTCCACCGCTTCGGCAAACCCCATGTTGGCAATGTCGCCAGCCCGTAGATTGATCTCTGCCGGAGAGCCGGCCCCTTCCACCATCACCACGTCATAAGCGCCTCGCAGACGCTCATGAGAAGCCAGAACCGCCTGCATGGCGATGGCCTTGTAGTCGTGATAGGCCACGGCATTCATGGTGGTGACGGCCCGTCCGTGAATGATCACCTGGGAGCCGGTGTCGCTGTTGGGCTTGAGCAGCACCGGGTTCATATCGGTGTGGGGTGCCAGGTTGGCCGCCTGGGCCTGGACCGCCTGAGCCCGTCCGATCTCGCCACCGTCGGCGGTCACCGCACTGTTGAGCGCCATGTTCTGCGGCTTGAACGGCACCACGCTGACGCCCCGGCGCAGCAACCAGCGACACAGCGCGGTCACCAGCGTGCTCTTGCCGGCATCCGAGGTGGTGCCCTGTACCATCAGCGTGCTCATGGATAGTCCTTGCGATAAGCCTGCAGCGCCTGTTCCAGGCGCGCCCAATCGGCATCGTCGGCGGGCAGGCCGAAGCGCAGACTGCTGTTGTGGGCGAACAGCCGCAGGAGAATGCCGCGCCGCGCCATGAATTGATAAAGCCGCTCGGCCTCGGCGGTGATCAGCCACTGGAACAGCGCACAGCCGCCCTGAGGCTTGAAGCCGTAGCGCGCAAGAACTTCACTCAAGCGCTCGCTAGCCTCTTCACTGCGCAGACGTTGCCGGGCATGCCCCTCGACATCCCGCAGGCAAGCCTGCCCCAGCACCCGGGTCGGCCCGCTGACCGCCCAAGGGCCAACCTGCTCCGCCAACAGCCTGAGCAACCGGCGCTCGGCCAGGACAAAGCCCAGGCGTACGCCAGCCAGCCCGAAGAACTTGCCGAATGAACGCAGGACAATCAGCCCCACCTGATGGGCATGCCGGGCCAGACTCAGTTGCGGGGTGTTATCCATGAAGGCTTCATCCACCACCAACCAACCACCGCGCTGGGCCAAGCGGGCATGCCAATCCAGCAGGCGCTCGGGCGTGAGGCTCAAACCGGTGGGGTTGTTGGGGTTGACCACCACCAGCACATCGAGGCTGTCGAGAAAGAAATCCACTTCCTGCTCCAGTACCTCACGCACCCGGTAGCCACTGCGCCGCCAGGCCTCGGCGTGTTCGGCATAACAGGGTGACAAGACCCCGACCTTGCCCGCCCGCCGCAGCCGCGGCAGCAATTGGATCGCCGCCTGGGAACCGGCCACCGGCAGCACCTCAGTCGCGCCGTAGTAGGCGCAGGCCGCCTGTTCCAGACCATCATCGGTTTCCGGCAGACGTGCCCAGGCACGCAGGGGAATGGTCGGCAAGGGAAATGGCCAGGGCGCCAATCCGCTGGACAGATCCAGCCAGGCCTCTTCGGCGATCCCGTGTTCCTGGGCCGCCTTGCGCAACCTTCCGCCGTGCTCAAGCATAGAATTCAGCCCCCAGGCACAAAATCAACAACCACAGCCAGACACCCCGCTGCACCAACTGCCAACCGCGATCGATGGAGTCGGCACTCGCCGGCTCGCCTTCGCCCAGTTGCGGACGCTGGTGCAACTCACCGTGATAAATCGCTGCGCCGCCCAACTCGACCCCCAGGGCGCCCGCTCCAGCCGCCATCACCGGACCGGCATTGGGGCTGTCCCAGGTCGGCCCCTGGCGCCACCAGCATTTGAGCGCCAGGCGGGTCTTGCCCAGCAAGGCATAGGTCAGGGCCACCAGGCGCGCAGGAATATAGTTGAGCAGGTCGTCGATTCGCGCCGCCGCCCAGCCGAAACGCTCAAAACGCTCGTTGCGATAGCCCCACATTGCATCCAGGGTGTTGCTCAGGCGATAGAGCACCACCCCCGGCGCACCGGCCACGGCAAACCAGAACAAGGCGGCAAACACGGCATCGCTGCCGTTTTCCAGCACCGATTCAGTGGCTGCCCGCGCCACTTCGGTGGCATCCAGTTCACTGGTCTGACGGCTCACCAGAAAACCGACCCGACGCCGGGCTTCATCCAGGTCTTCACTGCGCAAAGCCTGAGCCACCGGCGCGACGTGCTCGCCGAGGCTGCGCAGGCCCAGGGCGCAATACAGTGCAATGATCTCCACCACCCAACCAATGTAGGGCAGCCAGGACAGGGCCGTGGCCAGCAGGGTCAAGGGCAGCACCGCCAGTACCCAGGCGGTGACCCCATGACTGCGCCAGCCTCGGCCGGCGGCGTTGAAACGTTGCTCGATACGATCCGCCATACGGCCAAAGGCCACCAGCGGATGCCTGCGCTTGGGTTCGCCCAGCAGCGCATCCAGCGCCACCCCGGCGACACTCAGCAACGCCACACTCATTGACTCACTCCCCAGTAATTCTCATACAGCAACTCACTCAATGGCCGGGGTTGCGCCCAACCCTGCAGCGCCAGCATCGGCGCCGGATAGAACTCGGTAACCGGGCCCAGGCACAACACGGCCAAGGGTTTGGCACCGGCGGGCAATCCCAGCAAGTCGGCCAGGGCCTGGGGCTCGAACAGCGAAACCCAGCCCAGGCCCAGGCCTTCGCTGCGCGCCGCCAGCCAGAGGTTCTGAATGGCACAGGACAGCGAAGCCAGGTCCATTTCCGGCAGAGTGCGCCGACCAAAGACATGCCGCTCACGCCCATCCATCAACGCCGCCACCAGCACCTCGGCACAGTCATTGATGCCTTCAACCTTGAGTTTCATGAACTCGTCGGAACGCTCCCCCAAGGCCTCGGCAGTGCGCACCCGCTCCTCCTCCACCAACTGCTGGATTCGTCCACGTAACGGGCGATCGCTGATACGGATAAAACGCCAGGGTTGCATCAACCCCACGCTGGGTGCCTGATGCGCCGCCTCCAGCAAACGCCGCAGCAGCTCGGGCGCGACACTGCCACCGGCGAAGTGACGCATATCCCGGCGCTCGGCAATGGCGCGATAAACCGCCTCACGCTCCGCCGTAGAAAAATCCTGCTCACTCACCTACCGCATCCTCTACAGGCGTTGGCTTGCCAGCGCGAGCTGGCACGAACAAAGCCGCCACCGCCGCCGGGTTGGACGGAAAGTAAAAGTGCACATAGGAGGCCGTCATCCGCCCATCGCGATACACCGCTTCCGCACCACGGCCACCATTGGGGCTGATGCCGCGGGCAATCGGCTCGAGTTGCGTGCTGGTCAGGGAATGATGATAGGTGTGACCACGCAAGCTGCCTTCCGGTAACTCCACCGCTTGCAAGGCCAGGGCCGCGAGGCGCTTTTGCATCACGGCATCACCGGGCAGCAGCCCCAAGAGATTGGCACGCTGGCCTTCGACGTCGGTCAGGGAGTCCAGCAAGTACAACATGCCGCCACACTCCGCGAGCAACGGCTTGCCCGCAGCATGATGGGCACGAATGGCACCCAGCATCGCGGTGTTTTGCGCCAGCGCCTGGTGGTGCAATTCAGGGTATCCACCGGGCAGATACAGACTGTCCGCCTCCGGCAGCTCAGTGTCATGAATCGGCGAGAAGAAGCTCAACTGCGCGCCCATGGCCCGCAACAGATCCAGGCTGGCACCGTAGGTAAAGGCAAACGCCTCATCCCGCGCCACGGCGATTCGCACACCGGCAAGCAAAGGCTCGCAGGGTACCGGCGTTGGTGCGGCAAAGCTCACTGCCGGCGGCAGTGCCACTTGGCAACTGCTGGCCAGGGCTTCAGCGGCAGCATCAAGGCGCAGGTCAAGATCATTCAGCTCGCTGGCCTGTACCAGCCCCAGGTGGCGACTGGGCAGTTCGATGTCAGTCTCTCGGGACAAGGCACCGTACCAGCGCAATCCCTCGGTGAGGCTTCCTTCGAGCAACTGCGCGTGGCGCAAGGTGCCTACCCGATTGGCCAGCACCCCGGCGAACGGCAGGTCCGGCTGATAGCGGGCCAGTCCCAGGGCCAGCGCACCAAAGGTCTGGGCCATGGCGGTGCCATCGATCACCCCCAACACCGGGACGCCGAAATGCCGCGCCAGATCGGCACTGGAGGGCGTGCCATCGAACAGCCCCATGACCCCTTCGATCAGGATCAGGTCTGCTTCGCCCGCAGCCTCCCACAACAAGCGACGGCTTTCCTGCTCCCCGACCATCCACATGTCCAGCTGGTACACCGGAGCACCGCTGGCTCGCTCAAGAATCATTGGGTCGAGAAAATCCGGACCACACTTGAATACCCGCACCTTGCGCCCCTGGTTGCGGTGCAGGCGGGCCAGTGCCGCGGTCACGGTGGTCTTGCCCTGGCCGGAAGCCGGTGCGGCGATCAATACCGCCGGGCAATGACGAACATCGGTCATGAATTCACACTCACAGCTCAACACCTTTCTGCGCCTTGATACCGGCCTGGAACGCATGCTTGACCATGCCCATTTCAGTGACGGTATCTGCCAGCTCGATCATCTCCGGCTTGGCGCCGCGGCCGGTCACCACCACATGCTGCATGGGTGGCCGAGCCTGCAGATCACTGAGCACCTGGTCCAGATCCAGGTAGCCGTGCTTGAGCGCGATGTTCAACTCGTCGAGTACGACAAGACCAATCTCCGGGTCGCTCAACAGCTCCCTGGATACCGCCCAGGCCGCTTCGGCCGCAGCAATGTCGCGCTGGCGATCCTGGGTCTCCCAGGTGAAGCCCTCACCCATCACGTGAAACCGCACCTGCTCTGGAAAACGCCGGAAGAACAACTCTTCCCCTGTGCTGTTACGGCCCTTGATGAACTGCACCACACCGCACTGCATACCGTGGCCCATGGACCGCGCCAGCATGCCGAAGGCCGAACTGCTCTTGCCCTTGCCATTGCCAGTCAGCACCAGCAACAGACCACATTCGTTGGGCGAGTTGGCGATGCGCTCGTCGATCACGGCTTTCTTGCGCAACATGCGCGCCAGATGGCGCTCGTCACGATCGGGGGATTCACTCATGGGGCAGCTCTCCGTTGGGGCTGGGGAACGGCGGGCAGGAAAAAAAAGAGACGGCGCTAGCCTGGCATCGCCCACCGTGATGCCGTTGGATGGATCAGGCCGGTCTCCGGGCTCATGAGGGGCATCGCTGCCGGGCTGCGCGCCTTCCCATGTCATCGACACAGTGGCATGTGGCACAGCCTTGACTCATCTACCGTTGCGGGGGCAGCGCCGGAATCGTTGCCGTGTCCATCGCTGGAACAGGCCCTGACCGGCTTCCCTGTTTCACTCTGTCGACCATGGGCCACAGAGCACCTGAAACAAGTCGCGAAGGTTAGAGGGTTGGGGGTGGAGCGTCAATTAAAGCCAGCCGTCGCACATCACACAAAACTGCACTGCATCAACAAACTGACGCCAATCTTGTGCCACACTCAGAGCGGTGATATCAAAAAGCCATAACCCAGGACCCAAGGTCCTGCCGCACAACAATAAGGAGTGAGCTCGATGCAAGGCATGATCATCAGCAATCCAAAGCTGGAATTCCTGCGCCCGATGCTGGAACGCTGGTTCGATTGCATTGACCGCTACAACGCAGTCCGCGGCGATAGCGAAACCCCGTACTGGTTCGATGAAAAGGCCAACCTGGGATTACTTTCTGCGGCGGCCTGGATGGCGGAGATGATCAGCCTGGAACACAGTCCCAGCAAGAAGCAACAGGAAGACGGCGCCCGCAACGCTCGTACCGACCTGTACCTGGCCACCAAGGACGAACGCGCCTATATCCAGAGCACCCAGCGCTGGCCGCGGGTCAACAGCCTGCACCTGACCCAGCCATTGCTGGACATTGCCAGTGACGCCAGAAAGATCAGCTACCCCAGCGACCTGAGGCTTGGCTGCCTGTTTGTCGCCCCGCAAAAAGCCCAGCACAGCGCCTCTCCCGAAGAACTTCAGGACATGCTGGACGAACTGCAAAAGGAGCACTGCTGCGCCGTAGCCTGGTACTTCCCCTACGCCTACCGCAAGCTGCACAACGAAAGCGGCCACTACCATCCGGGGATTGCCGTACTGTTCAAGGAGGCCCGCTGATCAGGCGGAACCATCGACTGGCTATGCTCCTCTATGACTACGACGTTCGTGCACTCATAGGGAAATCAGCATGCTCAAGCTTCAACACACCTTGCTTATCGCTATCGCCGCCGGCCTCACCGCCTGCGGCGAAACCTCAAGCCTGCAAGTCTCGGACGGCACCGGACCGAACCCCAAACTGCCGCAGCCCAATCCCACGCTGATCCCCACGGTCAATATTGCCCCCGCCATCGGCTGGCCCGAGGGCGCAAAACCCACGGCAGCAGCCGGCACACAGGTTGCCGCCTTCGCCGAAAACCTAGACCACCCACGCTGGCTGTATGTATTACCCAATGGCGATGTATTGGTAGCTGAAACCAATGCACCGCCCAAGCCGGATGACAGCCAGGGCATTCGCGGCTGGATCGCCGGAAAAGTGATGGGCCGCGCCGGCGCAACCGTCCCCAGCGCCAATCGCATTACCCTGTTGCGAGACCAGGATCACGACGGCGTAGCCGAAACCCGCTGCTTGTTCCTGGAGAACCTCAACTCCCCATTCGGCATGACCCTGGTGGGCAATGATCTGTATGTAGCGGACACCGACAAGCTGCTGCGCTTCCCCTATCAGGTCGGTGACACCCACATCAGCGCAGCCCCCACCAAGGTGCTCGACCTCCCCGGCGGCACACTCAACCACCACTGGACCAAGAACGTCATCGCCAGCAAGGACGCAAGCAAGCTGTATGTCACCGTCGGCTCGAACAGTAACGTTGGGGAAAACGGCCTGGATAAAGAAGAAGGCCGTGCAGCCATCTGGGAAGTGGATCGAGCCAGCGGCAAGCATCGCCTGTTCGCCACCGGCCTGCGCAACCCCAATGGCCTGGCCTGGGAGCCGGTCAGTGGAGCGCTATGGACCGCCGTCAATGAGCGCGACGAAATAGGCAGCGACCTGGTTCCGGACTACATCACCTCGGTCAAGGACGGGGCTTTTTATGGCTGGCCCTTCAGTTACTACGGGCAACACGTGGACGTGCGGGTCAAGCCAAAAAACCTCGAACAGGTGAGCAAGGCAATCGCCCCGGATTATGCCGTGGGCCCGCATACAGCCTCACTGGGCCTGACCTTCGCCGAAGGCAGCAAACTTCCCGCGCCCTTTACCGAAGGAGCCTTCATCGGCCAGCACGGCTCCTGGAACCGCAAGCCCCACAGCGGCTACAAGGTGATATTCGTGCCTTTCCGTGCAGGCAAACCCCAGGGACAACCGATCGACGTACTCAGCGGCTTTCTCAATGCCGATGAAAAAGCCCTGGGACGCCCGGTCGGGGTAGTCATCGATCAGCAAGGGGGGCTATTGGTCGCCGATGACGTCGGCAACAAGATCTGGCGGGTATCCGCCGCCAAAGCGCCCTGAGTTCAACGCTTGCGGCACAGGGTCAGGCCATCCCCCAAGGGAAGCAGCGACAGGTCGATACGCGAGTCATCCTTCAAGGCGCGATTGAGCGCCTGGATGGCTCGGGTATCCTCACTGGCGGCATTCGCCTCCAGCACTCGCCCGCTCCATAGCGTGTTGTCGAACACCGCCAGGCCCCCAACTCGCAGTAAACGCAGGGCAAACTCCAGATAGGCTGGATAATTGGCCTTGTCCGCATCGATAAAGATCAGATCGAAAGACTCAAGCTGGCCCGCCTGCTCCAGGCCAGCCAGAGTCTGCAGCGCGGGCGCCAGGCGCAGATCAATACGCTGGTCGACTCCCGCGTCCTTCCAGTAACGACAGGCGGTGGCATTGTAATCGCCGGGAATATCACAACAGATCAACAAACCATCGTCGGGCAGCGCCTGGGCCATGCACAAGGCGCTATAGCCGGTGAAGGTCCCGACCTCGAGGATGCGGCGAGCACCGATCAGCTTGATCAGCAGCGCGAGGAACTGCCCCTGCTCCGGCGCCACCTGCCAGCGCGCATTGGGCAGCGCCTGGGTTTCGTCACGCAAACGACGCAATAAGGGCGTCTCACGCAGTGAAACGTCCAGCAGGTACTGATAAAGGGCATCGTCGAGGTTGAGGGTACGAGCAGTCACGAGCACCTCGACCGGAGAAGTGTTATGGGTTGTGCGCCAGATGTTCCGGCTGCAGTACACGCTTGGCGCTCAGGTAGGCCTTCTGCCAATAGGCTTTGGACAGACTGTCGAGCTTCACGGTGCCACCTGTGGCCGGGGCGTGCACGAAACGCCCTTCGCCAACATAGATCCCGGCATGGCTGACCTGAGAACCGCCATTGGTGGCGAAGAAGATCAGGTCACCGGTCTGCAAGGCATTCTTGCCCACATCCTGCGCCTGCATGCCGATCATTTCCCGAGTCGAGCGCGGCAAGGAAATACCCGCCGCATCACGGTAGACATAACCAATCAAACCGCTGCAATCGAATCCGGAGTCCGGTGTATTGCCACCCCAGCGATAGGGCGTGCCTACCAGACCCAAGGCGCGAAACAGCACGTCTTCGGCAACCGGAGAAAAGGCCTGGGAGGAATTGAATACAGGAGCACGTACCACAGGCGCCGGAGGCGGTGTACGACTGGCGCAAGCACTGAGCAGTGCAGCGAGGGCAATAAGCGCGAAACGGGCCGAGGTCGACATAAGCTGAACAATCCTGATCGGGATGCGGCTTTCTCTGCCGTGGTACTGAAAACAAAACCGCGTAAGCAGGGCTTACGCGGTTAGTTTCAACAATAGATCAGGATTCTAGCGCCTACACGCCAAACTTCAAGTAAGACTTTAACTTCGCCCTACAAACAGTCAGCTTATTTACGTGCAGTGACCACAGTCGGTGCCATGGCGAGGGCTCGCTTGGCTTCGATGAAGGTCTTGCTCCAATAGCTGTCACCCAGGCTGTCTACTCGCACGCCGCCACTGCGACGGCTGCTGGAGTGGATGAACTGATCATCCCCCAGATAGATACCGGCGTGGCTGACGCGCCCGCGACCGTTGGTGCTGAAGAACAGCAGATCGCCCGGCTTGAGGTTGTTACGCGCTACCAGAGGAGCCTTGACGTTGATCATTTCGCGAGTGGAGCGCGGCAGGTTCATGCCCGCCTCTTCGCGAAACAGATAACCAATGAAACCGCTGCAATCGAAGCCGGCTTCCGAGGTACCGCCGAAACGGTAACGGGTACCGATCAGGGACATGCCGCGCTCAAGGATGCTGTCAGCCAGAACTGGCAACTGGTAAGGCTTGCTGTCAGAGAACTCTGCCAGTTCCTTTTCAGTTGCCAGCTCTTCCTGGTAAACAGCGGAAGACTGGTTTTTTGCGGAGACTTGAGCCTGTTGCACGGGTTGCTGCTGAGACACAGGGGTGTGAGAAGCGCAACCAAACAACAGGGTAACGAGTGCGAGAGGCACGAGGGGTGCGAAGCGATTTAGCATGGGCACGACCGTGGCTTGAAATAAAAGAAGACGCGACTATGCCTTCTATCGCCCTCATTTGCAAATTCAATCGATCAGAATGTGACTTATGAGTTTCTTCCGTACATCTAAGGCTTTAAGCCCATTTTAAGTCCGCCCGCCTCTGGAAACCCTTCCAAAGGTGCGTTTTCTGACGCCTGAAATATGCCGAGCGCCTTCCAGCGAAGCGCTGCAGGCCTTGGTTTTACCAGCCCAGAGTCTCTTTCAGGAAAGGAATGGTCAGCTTGCGCTGAGCTTGCAATGAGGCCTGATCAAGGCGCTCGAGCAACTCGAAAAGTGCACTCATGCTGCGAGTCCCGCGAGTCAGAATAAAATGCCCGACTTCATCGGTCAGATGCAGCCCACGACGGGACGCACGCAGTTGCAGGGCACGCAATTTATCTTCATCAGAGAGCGGACGCATCTGGAATATCAGCGCCAGGGTCAGACGGGACTTCAAGTCCGCCAGTTTCACCGGCAACTCCCGGGGTGAGGTCGAGGCCGCGATCAGCAAGCGTCGACCACTGTCACGCAAGCGATTGAACAGATGGAACAGCGCCTCTTCCCAATCGGCCTTGCCGGCCACCGCCTGCAGATCATCCAGGCAAACCAATTCGTACTGCTCAAGATTGTCGAGAATCTCGATACCACGATCCAGCAACTCTGCCAGCGGCAGGTAAACTGCCGGCTCCCCCAACTGCTCGAAACGCAAACACGCCGCCTGCAGCAAATGCGTACGGCCTACGCCGTCCTTGCCCCAGAGGTAGATCAGGCTTTCGGTCCAACCGGCGTCGGCTTCGCATAGGCGCTCGACGTAGCCGAGTGCAGCGGCATTGGCGCCTGGATAGTAGTTGATGAAGGTGGCGTCATCACGCAGACGCACACCTAGGGGCAGCTGAATCGGTTTCATGCTGACTGAACAGTTCCAAAGGAACCGTTAGTGGCCTCTGTGTAAAGTTTGCAAAGTTTATACCCGTGACGCCGAGCGCACAATGCAGCAGACCACAAGCAAAATCAAAGGTTTGCGTCAGCCGAAGCGGGGCAAAGGGGATTCTTTGACAGCCCGGACAGCAACAGATGGACAGTCATGAATGGGCGCCCCTGCTCGTCGAGCCTTTTGCCCGCCTACAGTTCGGGGTCTTCAGCACCACTGTAGATGTCCGAGTCCTTGTACAGGTCATGCACATGGCGTACGAGCACCATGATCACCGCCGCCACCGGCAGAGCCAGCAGCACCCCGGTAAACCCGAACAGCTCGCCACCCGCAAGAATGGCAAAGATTACCGCCACCGGATGCAGACCAATGCGATCACCTACCAGCAACGGCGTCAGCACCATCCCCTCCAGCGCCTGCCCGACCATGAATACCGCAACGATGCCGAGCATCGGGTACAGGTCGCCACCAAACTGGAACAGACCGGCTATCAGCGCAGCTCCAATGCCTATGACAAAGCCCATGTACGGCACGATCGCTGCCAAACCGGCAATCAGGCCGATCAACAAGCCCAGCTCGAGCCCTACCAACATCAGCCCTGCCGCATAGATCACCCCGAGAGCCAGCATCACCAGCAATTGCCCGCGGACAAATGCCCCCAGCACCTCATGACACTCACCCGCCAGGGACATCACCCGCTCCTCGCGATTGCGCGGCAACAGGCTCCGGATCTTGGCCATCATCAGATCCCAGTCCCGCAGCAGGTAGAAGCTGACCACCGGGATCAGTACCAGGTTGGCCAGCCAGCCGATCAGCGCCAAACCCGAAGCCGTGGCCTGGCTCAGCACCACACCCACGATGTCCGTGGTCTGCCCCATATGCTCGCTGATGGCAGCCTTGACCTTGTCGAACTTCCAGAAGCCATCCGCCAACCCCAGCCGGGACTGCACCCAGGGCATTGCCGAGTGCTGCATCCAGTCGAGCATTTGCGGCGCCAATTCATACAATCGCAGCAACTGCTTGGCCAGCATCGGCACCAATACCAGCAGCAGCGTCATCACGATCAGGGTGAACAGCGCAAACACAGCCACCACACCCCAGGTTCGGGATAGCCCCCATTTTTCCAGGCGATCCACCAAGGGGTCGAACAGATAGGCCAGCAACAGCGCCACCAGGAACGGACTCAGGATCGGGTGCAGCAGGTAAACCAACCCACAAACCAGGAGCACTCCACCCAACCAGACCCAACGACGCGTATCAGCCATAAACCACTCCTGCTTCTATATAGAAGGAAATCAACCTGCTACCAACGAAAACGCAACTGTGCCGGTGTCGCAGGCGCTGCGACCGGCGCGGTGCCTTGCCCGCCTTGCACAGACACCTGGGGAGCCGGCACCTCATCAGCCGGGATCTCTTGCAGCTTGGCCAGGGACAACTGCGCCCGCAGTTGCTCCGCGCTGCCATTGACCCGATAGACGACCCGGTCACCGTCGATACTCTGCAACTGCGCACCGAAAGGCTCCAAAAGGTGCCCCAAGGCGGCATAGTGCTCCAGGGTCATGCCCTGCACTTCCAGCAACTGCTCACTGGAAACACCGGGACGGGTAACGAAACGCGGTGCCAGACGCTGACTCACCGCAAGCAACACGCCATCTGCCAGGGCGGCGGTATCAGCCCCCTGAACAGTGCCTTGCTCTTTCTGATCGCCAAGCCACAACCGCCACTTGGCCTGCCATTGGCCGCCCTCTTCACGAGCATGTACCGCCAACAGCGCATCTGCGCCGTAGCGCTCGGAAGCTTCACGCAGCGGAGTCGGATCGGCGCCTTCGAGATTCGGCGCCGTCGCGACGATCTGCTCATCCAGGTCGCCAAGAGGCAAACGCAGAGGCAGGCCACGATGCTGAGCGGCTCGCCGCAGGGGCGCGGCACTGGCCTGGCCATCCCCGACCAGGCTCGAGCCTTCGGTTGAGTCACTCAGCCACCAACCGAGGATCGACGGCCGATTGCTTCCCCACAATGGCAACCCCGCCTGACGCAGGGCACGATCGGTACTGACCGGATCGAAGTCCACCTGCAAGCTTTCCGGCGGCCCGGCGTCATAACCGTACTGACTGATGATCTGCTGCGGGTCCTTGCGGATCGCTGCCAGACCGGGACCCTGCGCAGCCTTGGCGTCACCAGTGAGACGCAGCACCAGGGTTTCCAGTGCTCGCTGGGTGGCCTGGTTGCGCTCTTCGGGCGACTGGCTGCTCACCGGCTCACGCACCTGATACAAGCCATTGAGGGTTTCGGCATGACTCGCCAAGCTGACCAATGACAAACAGCCCACAAATAGAAATTTACCCAGACGCATGGAAGATTCCCGACGACAAAAAACGATTGAAACAGTACCCATGAACCGCTGCGAGCAAGGCTGTGACCACAAGCCCCGGCAAAACATTCACCCGTCGCCCGATTGTTTTCGCACTGTCATAACGATAGCCACTTGAGCGCTATACCTTATACAGGCATGGGCACGGGCACCAACACGGCCAATCGCAGTTTTTTTTTAACCGGATATGCCTCTACCCGTCGGCCCGAGGATGGCCGCTGCCCCTCAAGCCTGATAAAATCGCGCGCCTTCGCAGACCGGCATCAGCTGGGCACCCTGAAACCCTTTTGCAGTGTTTCAGCAGGCTCTCTGGTTCGGTCGATACCCCCTGAATCCCCCCTAAAGGCCTGGATCATGAGCAAGCAACCCTCCCTGAGCTACAAAGACGCCGGTGTAGACATCGACGCCGGTGAAGCATTGGTCGAACGCATCAAGAGCGTCGCCAAGCGCACTGCGCGCCCGGAAGTCATGGGCGGCCTGGGCGGTTTCGGCGCCCTCTGCGAAATCCCGGCCGGCTACAAGCAGCCTGTACTGGTTTCCGGTACTGACGGCGTCGGCACCAAGCTGCGCCTGGCCCTGAACCTGAACAAGCACGACAGCATCGGCATCGACCTGGTGGCCATGTGTGTCAACGATCTGGTGGTCTGCGGCGCCGAACCGCTGTTCTTCCTCGACTACTACGCCACCGGCAAGCTCAACGTCGACACCGCAGCCCAGGTAGTGACCGGCATCGGCGCCGGCTGCGAACTGTCCGGCTGCTCCCTGGTGGGCGGCGAAACCGCTGAAATGCCAGGCATGTACGAGGGCGAAGACTACGACCTGGCCGGTTTCTGCGTCGGCGTGGTGGAAAAAGCCGAAATCATCGACGGCTCGAAAGTCGCCGCCGGTGACGCCCTGCTGGCCCTGCCGTCTTCCGGCCCGCACTCCAACGGCTACTCGCTGATCCGCAAGATCATCGAAGTATCCGGTGCCGACATCGAAAGCATCCAGCTGGACGGCAAGCCACTGACCGACCTGCTGATGGCCCCGACCCGCATCTACGTCAAGCCGCTGCTCAAGCTGATCAAGGACACCGGCGCGGTCAAGGCCATGGCCCACATTACCGGCGGCGGCCTGCTGGACAACATCCCGCGCGTGCTGCCAAAAGGCGCCCAGGCGGTGGTCGATGTGGCGAGCTGGAAACGTCCGGCGGTCTTCGACTGGCTGCAAGAGCAAGGCAACGTCGACGAACACGAAATGCACCGCGTACTGAACTGTGGCGTGGGCATGGTCATCTGCGTCGCCCAGGACCAGGTCGAAAACGCCCTGAACGTTCTGCGCGAAGCTGGCGAGCAGCCTTGGGTCATTGGCCAAATCGCCACCGCAGCCGAAGGCGCGGCCCAGGTTGAGCTGAAGAACCTCAAGGCCCACTGATGCAAGAGCGGATGTCGCCGACCTGTGATGTTGTGGTGCTGCTGTCCGGCACCGGCAGTAACCTGCAAGCCCTGATCGACAACGCGCGGACCGACGACAGTCCGTTTCGCATCGCTGCCGTGATCTCCAACCGCGCTGACGCCTATGGCCTGCAGCGCGCCAAGGAAGCGGGTATCGCTACCCGCTTCCTTGATCACACCACCTTCGAAGGCCGCGAGGCCTTCGACCAGGGGTTGATCGAGCTGATCGATACCTTCCAACCAAAACTGGTGGTACTGGCCGGGTTCATGCGCATTCTCAGCGCTGGATTCGTCCGCCACTACCAGGGCCGCCTGTTGAATATCCATCCCTCGCTGCTACCCAAATATAAAGGGTTACACACTCATCAGCGGGCGCTGGAGGCCGGAGATACCGAGCACGGTTGCAGTGTGCACTTCGTCACCGAGGAACTCGATGGCGGGCCTCTGGTCGTACAGGCTGTGATCCCGGTAGAGTTGCACGACTCGCCGCAAAGCCTGGCGCAGCGAGTGCACGTCCAGGAACACCGGATTTACCCCATGGCCGTACGCTGGTTTGCCGAAGGTCGGCTGACGCTCGGCGATCAGGGTGCTTTACTGGATGGTCAATTACTGGCCGCCAGCGGCTATTTGATTCGAACCTAGGAGATTTTATGCGTCGCGCCCTGCTCTTCGCTTGTGCTCTGTTCGCCCTGCCGGTTGTGCAGGCGGCAGACCTTCAACCGTTCTCCGCCAGCTATACCGCCGACTGGAAGCAGTTGCCCATGAGCGGCACAGCTGAACGCAGCCTGGAAAAAACCGCCAACGGCACGTGGAAACTCAGCTTCAAGGCATCGATGATGATCGCCAGCCTGAGTGAAGAAAGCACCCTGACCCTGGACAAGGACACCCTGGTGCCCCAGTCCTATCACTTCGAACGCGGTGGTCTGGGCAAGGCCAAGAAAGCCGACCTGGACTTCGACTGGAGCGCGAAGATGGTCACCGGCACCGACCGCGGCGATGCGGTCAAGCTGCCTCTGAATACCGGCATGGTGGACAAATCCACCTACCAGCTGGCCCTGCAGCATGACGTAGCCGCCGGCAAGAAGACCATGAGCTATCAAGTGGTCGATGGCGGTGAAGTCGACACCTATGACTTCCGCGTCCTGGGCTCGGAGAAGGTCGACACCAAGGCCGGCCAGATCGATGCGATCAAGGTCGAGCGCGTGCGCGACCCGACACAGAGCAAACGCATCACCGTGATGTGGTTCGCCAAGGACTGGGATTACCTGCTGGTACGCCTGCAACAGGTGGAAACCGACGGCAAGGAGTACAACATCATGCTCCTCAACGGCACCGTCAACGGCAAGACAGTCAAAGGCAGTTAAGCCGCAGCACGATCAAAGCCTCGCGAAAGCGGGGCTTTTTTTTGCTTGAAATGTCACTCCATGTCCGCCTGCCAGACGCCGGGGCAAGCCCTCCTAGATGAAACTTTTGTCATGAAACTTCGCCGACTGCGGCGAAATGTCACGGCTTTCACGGCCTGCGGGATTGTCGCCGATCCTGCAAAGGTCTGTTGCAGATCCAGGCAATTTACTTAGCAAGCTAACAAAATATATAAAAGAGCCCTGCACACGCCTTGCTGCAGATCAACTGAGATTGGAGCTAGCAGATGACTGTAAAAGTAACTGAACGCGACGATTCACATATGTCCCATGAAGGCGTAGCCGCGGGTGTACGGATCTGGGATGTACATCAACAAGACATGCTGGTGGGCATGTTCCACTCCGAGAGCGACGCCCACAGCTACAAGGCTGAACTGGAAAAACTCGAGCAGAACCGCGCGCCTCAGAGTTCCTGACTCAACGTCAGCGCAGGAGCACCGGGATCTCCACGCGGATTCCTACCTGCTCCCCATAAACGACCAACCCCGCCATGAGCGGGGTTGGTCGTTACCGGATGCTTACCACATCAGATCATCAGGGATCTGATAGGCCGCGTATGGATCATCCTCATCCGGCGCCTCGGTGGGAGTATTGAGCTGTACGATACGCCGCGGATCACGCTCCTGAATCTTCAGCGCCGCCTCCCGCGGAATCACCTCGTAACCACCACCGTGGTGAACGATGGCCAGGGAGCCACTGCTGAGCTTGTTGCGCATCAGGGTGTTCACCGACAGACGCTTGACCTTCTTGTCGTCGACGAAGTTGTAGTAATCCTCGGTGTTCAGTTTGGGCAGACGCGAGACTTCGATCAGTTGCTTGATCTGCGCTGCACGGGCCTTCTGCTCGGCCTTCTCCTGCTGCTGACGATTGAGCTCCTGGTCACGCTTGACCTTCTCGGCCATGGCTTCCTGGGCTGCGCGCTGCTGGGAGTCATCGAGTTCGATCTGGCCTTTATGGGCCAGGCGCTGCTGCTTCTGCTTGTCTTTGCTGACCTGCTTGGCCTGCTTTTGGTTGACCAGCCCTGCTTTGAGCAACTGGTCGCGAAGGGAAAGGCTCATGGTGCTTACTCACTTAGGCAACGGCCTCAGCCACAGCTGGGCAAATTCTTTTCCTGACGCTTGGCTTCACCCCACAGGGCGTCCAAGTCTTCGAGGGTGCAATCTTCCACGGGACGGCCGGTGTCGCGCAATGCCTGCTCGATAAATCGAAAGCGCCGATCGAACTTGGCATTGGCACCGCGCAAGGCGGTTTCCGGGTCGACCTTCAGGTGCCTGGCCAGGTTGACCACGACAAACAGCAAGTCACCGATTTCATCAGTGATGGCTGCCGGGTCGTTGTCAGCCATGGCCTCCAGCACCTCGTCCAGCTCCTCTCGAACCTTGTCCACCACCGGCAAGGCGTCCGGCCAGTCGAAGCCGACCTGCGCCGCGCGCTTTTGCAACTTGGCCGCGCGGGACAGGGCCGGCAGGGCCACCGGCACATCATCGAGCAGGGACAGCTGCTGCGGAGCGTCGGACTTCTCTGCCCGTTCCTCGGCCTTGATCTGCTCCCAGCGCTCCTTGACCTGCTCCTCATTGAGCCGCGGGATATCCAGCGGCGCGTACAAGTCGCCAGTAGGGAATACATGGGGATGCCGGCGAATCAGCTTGCGGGTGATGCTGTCCACCACCCCATCGAATTCGAAGCGCCCCTCCTCCCGGGCCAGCTGGCTGTAATACACCACCTGGAACAGCAGATCGCCCAGCTCACCCTGCAAGTGGTCGAAGTCGCCGCGCTCGATGGCGTCGGCGACCTCATAGGCCTCCTCCAAGGTATGGGGAACGATACTGGCGTAGTTCTGCTTGATGTCCCACGGGCAACCGTATTGCGGGTCCCGCAGGCGCGCCATCAGGTGGCGCAGGTCTTCAAGGCTGTACATCAGTTCATCCATTTCATGCGGGCATCACGGGGTTCGATTGCGTCGGGTCTCGATGATGTTCGGCAGCTGGGAGATGCGCCCCAGCAAACGTCCCAATGCATCCAGGCCCGGAATTTCGATGGTCAAGGACATCAACGCCGTGTTGTCCTCCTTGTTCGAACGAGTGTTGACCGCCAATACGTTGATGCGCTCATTGAGCAGCACCTGGGACACGTCACGCAGCAGGCCGGAACGGTCGTAGGCGCGAATGATGATGTCCACCGGATAGGTGAGCACCGGCACCGGCCCCCAGCTGACCTGGATGATCCGCTCCGGCTCGCGCCCGGCCAGTTGCAGCACCGAGGCACAGTCCTGGCGGTGAATGCTCACGCCACGGCCCTGGGTGATGTAACCGACGATCGCATCCCCCGGCAGCGGCTGGCAGCAACCCGCCATCTGGGTCATCAGGTTGCCCACCCCCTGGATCTGGATGTCGCCACGCTTGCCCGGCTTGTAGCCGGCGGCCTTGCGCGGGATCAGCTCCAACTGCTCGTTGCCGCGCTCGGGCTCCACCAGTTGCTGGGCCAGGTTGACCAGTTGCGCCAGGCGCAAATCGCCCGCACCCAGAGCCGCGAACATGTCCTCGGCAGTCTTCATGTTGGCCTTGTCGGCCAACTTGTCGAAGTCCACCTGAGGCAGGTCGAGACGATTCAGCTCGCGTTCCAGCAGGGTCTTGCCGGCGGCGACGTTCTGATCGCGAGCCTGCAGCTTGAACCAGTGGACGATCTTCGCCCGCGCCCGGGACGTGGTGACGTAACCCAGGTTCGGGTTCAGCCAATCGCGACTCGGGGTGCCGTGCTTGCTGGTGATGATCTCCACCTGCTCGCCAGTCTGCAGGCTGTAGTTGAGCGGCACGATGCGCCCGTTGATCTTCGCGCCACGGCAGTTGTGGCCGATCTCGGTGTGCACCCGATAAGCGAAGTCCAGCGGCGTGGCGCCCTTGGGCAGGTCGATGGCGTGGCCGTCGGGGGTGAAGATGTACACCCGATCCGGCTCGATATCCACCCGCAGCTGTTCGGCCAGGCCGCCGATGTCCCCCAGCTCCTCGTGCCATTCCAGCACCTGACGCAGCCAGGAGATTTTCTCTTCGTAATGGTTGGAGCCGGACTTGACGTCGGTGCCCTTGTACTTCCAGTGGGCACACACCCCCAGCTCCGCTTCCTCGTGCATCGCGTGGGTGCGGATCTGCACTTCCAGCACCTTGCCCTCGGGGCCGATCACCGCGGTGTGCAGCGAGCGATAGCCGTTTTCCTTGGGGTTGGCGATGTAGTCGTCGAATTCCTTGGGGATATGCCGCCACAAGGTATGCACGATGCCCAGTGCGGTGTAGCAGTCGCGCATTTCCGGCACCAGCACCCGCACGGCGCGCACATCGTAGATCTGGCTGAACTCCAGACCCTTGCGCTGCATTTTGCGCCAGATGGAGTAGATGTGTTTGGCCCGCCCACTGATGTCGGCGTTGACCCCAGTGGCCTTCAGTTCGTTCTGCAGCTGGTTCATCACGTCGCTGATGAAGCGTTCGCGATCCAGGCGCCGCTCATGCAGGAGCTTGGCGATCTGCTTGTATTGCTCGGGCTCCAGGTACCGGAAGGACAGGTCCTCCAGCTCCCACTTGATATGGCCGATGCCCAGGCGATGAGCCAGGGGCGCGTAGATGTCAAAGACTTCCCGGGCCACTCGATTGCGCTTCTCTTCGTCGGCGCTTTTCACCGCACGAATGGCACAGGTCCGCTCCGCCAGCTTGATCAGCGCCACCCGCACGTCATCGACCATGGCCACCAGCATCTTGCGCAGGTTCTCAACCTGCGCCTGAGTGCCGAGTACCAGGGACTGGCGAGGACTGAGACTGGCGGTGATGGCAGCCATGCGCAGCACACCATCGATCAGCTTGGCCACCACCGGACCAAAACGCTGGCTGACCGCTGGCAACTGGATCTGGCCCTCGCGGACGCCGCGGTACAGTACCGCGGCGACCAGGGAATCCTGGTCCAGTTTGAGATCAGCAAGGATCTCGGCGATCTCCAGGCCCGTGCTGAAACTCGACACGCCCTCAGAGCTCAGGCCTTTGGCGGCAATGTGTTGTAGCTCGGCCTCACGAGCGAACTCGCAGGCCTCTTTCAAGGCTTCACGGTCCAGTACCATGTCGACGCTGACCGTATGATCAAGCCATGCCTCGAGATTGATACTGCCGTCGGTGTTGATCGGCTGGTGCGCTCTCACCTGTACCATCTTGCTTTACCTTCCCTACGACGCACATTCAATGCGTCAAATCGCTGATCTTCAACGCTCGGGCACAGCTCGCAGGGCCAGCGAACCACACCAGAAAGATCAGTCGGATTAGACAAGCCATCCTAGCTCGCTTCGAATAACGCCATGGCCTCGACATGCGCCGTCTGAGGAAACATATCGAGGATCCCGGCACGTTTTAACCTATAGCCCTGCTTGATCAGTTCGACCGTGTCACGAGCCAAAGTTGCCGGATTGCATGACACGTACACCAACCGCTTGGCACCCAGGCTCGCCAAGTGGCGGACCACCTCGAAAGCACCGTCGCGGGGTGGGTCCAAGAGTACCGCAGAAAAGCCTTCATCAGCCCACTCGGCAGCACTCAGAGGTTGGGATAAATCGGCTTGAAAAAAGCGCGTGTTATGCAAATTGTTGCTGGCAGCATTTTCAGCGGCCCGCGCCACCATGGTCGCCACGCCTTCCACTGCCACCACTTCCCGCACCTGCCGAGCCAGCGGCAAGGCGAAGTTGCCCAGGCCGCAGAACAAATCCAGCACCCGCTCCTGAGCTTGCGGCGCGAGCCACTCCAGAGCCTGGGCCACCATCGCTTCATTGACCCCCGCATTGACCTGGACGAAGTCACCCGGCCGATACGCCAGGTGCAGATCCCAGGTCTCCAGGCGATAACCCAGTGACTGCGATGGATCAAAGGGTTGTGGCTCACCTTCAGCGTGCAGCCACAATTGCGCCTGATGGAAATCGCAGAAGTCCTTGAGGATCGTCAGGTCGCTCTCGGACAACGGCGCCATATGGCGCAACAGCACCGCTAGCGCCGAACCACTGAACAACTCCACATGCCCCAGTGCCTGAGGCTTGCTCAAGCGTCGCAGCATAGCGGGCAAACGGTTCATGACAGGTTGCAAAGCCTGTACCAGCACCGGGCAATCGTCGATGGCGACAATGTCCTGGCTACCGGCAGCACGGAAACCCACCTCAAGTTGCTTGCCCTTGGCGTCCCAGCGCACCGCCACCCGGGCGCGACGCCGATAGCCGAACTCGGGACCGCTCAAGGGAGCGGCCCAGGCCTCGGGCTCGACACCCGCGACCTTGGACAACTGCTCGGCGAGCATGCGCTGTTTCAGGGCAAGCTGTTCGGCATGGGGCAGGTGCTGGACACTGCAACCGCCGCAGCGCCCGGCGTGGGCGCAGGCCGCCGGGCGACGCAGATCACTGGCGTTGAAGATGCGCTCGGCACGGGCCTCTACCACTTTGCCATGGCTGCCCAACACCCGAGCTTCGACTTCTTCACCGGCCAGGGCACCGCTGACGAACCAGGTACGCCCTTCGACAAAGGCAATGCCACGGCCATCATTGGCCAGACGCTGGATAGCCAACCGCTGCTTCTTGCCCACCGGAATCTGTGGGGCCCGGCTACCGCCCGCAGGCTGGAAGCGCAGGCCTCTCTCGTGCTTAGCCATCAGTTGGGCGCATCGAAAATGCCGGTCGACAGGTAACGATCGCCACGGTCACAGATGATCGCGACCATGACCGCGTTTTCCACTTCCCGGGACAGGCGCAGCATCGCCGCCACCGCACCACCGGAAGACACGCCGCAGAAGATGCCCTCTTCCCGAGCCAAGCGCCGGGTCACGTCTTCAGCTTCGCTCTGGGCCATATCGACGATGCGATCGACCCGGCTGGCCTGATAGATCTTCGGCAGGTACTCCTCGGGCCAGCGGCGAATGCCGGGAATCGCCGAGCCTTCCATCGGCTGCAGACCCACGATCTGCACCAGGGGATTCTGTTCTTTGAGATAGCGCGAAGTGCCCATGATGGTGCCGGTGGTGCCCATCGAGCTGATGAAGTGGGTGATGCTGCCCTGGGTCTGGCGCCAGATTTCGGGACCGGTGCCAGTGTAGTGGGCCTCCGGGTTGTCGCCGTTGGCGAACTGATCGAGCACCTTGCCACGGCCTTCGGCCTGCATCCGCTCGGCCAGGTCACGGGCGCCTTCCATGCCCTCTTCCTGGCTCACCAGGATCAGTTCGGCACCATAGGCGGTCATTGCCGCCTTGCGCTCGGCGCTGGAGTTGTCGGGCATGATCAGGATCATCTTGTAACCCTTGATCGCGGCAGCCATGGCCAGGGCGATCCCGGTGTTGCCCGACGTCGCTTCGATCAGGGTATCCCCAGCCTGGATCTGCCCACGCAACTCGGCGCGGGTGATCATCGACAGTGCCGGGCGGTCCTTGACCGAACCCGCCGGGTTATTGCCCTCGAGCTTGAGCAGCAGGGTATTGCTGGTGGCGCCAGGCAGGCGCTGCAAACGAACCAGCGGGGTGTTGCCGACGCAATCGGCGATGGTTGGGTACTGCAAGGTCATGGCGTATTCGCAATCCAGACTGCGGGGGCGCCTATCATACCGGCAAACGCCCAAGCGCCATATCACGCAAAGTGCGGGGCTTATGGCTTATTGATATAAGGCGGCACAGGGCCGTCTCAAGCCGCCGGCAAGCGCATGTGAACACGCAAGCCATGGGCCGTGTTCTGCGCCCACAAACGACCTCCCTGGCGCTCCACCGCATTGCGCGCAATGCTCAGGCCGAGGCCGAAACCTCCATCTCCCGGCCGTGAACCGTCCAGACGGATAAACGGATCGAACATGCGCTCCAACGCCTCTTCCGCTACCCCCGGCCCTTGGTCGTCCAGCCACAGATGCCAATATTCAGCGTCACGTCGACCATCGAGGATGACCAGAGCCCCGGGTGGCGAATGCCGGATGGCATTGCGCAGGATGTTTTCCAGAGCCTGGGCCAGGGTATTGAGATGCCCGCGCACCCAGCAATCCGCCGGCAGATCACAGCGCAACTGCGCTGGCGACCAGCCGCTCTCGAAGCAGGCGTTCTCGCTGAGCATTTCCCACAAGGCCTGGACCTGAATCTGCTCCTCCGGCAGCGGCGCCCGCTCGGTGTCCAGCCAGGCCAGTTGCAGGCTGTCCTCCACCAGGCGCTGCATGGCGTCGACTTCCCGGGACAAGCGCTCACGCAATGCCCCCAGGCTCTGCTCGCTGTCGCAAGCCACCCGCAGACGACTCAAGGGAGTGCGCAACTCGTGGGACAGGTCCCGCAGCAACTGCTGCTGCACAGCCACGGTGCTTTGCAGCCGCTCGGACATCTGATCGAACGCTCGCCCCAACTCCCCCAACTCGTCCTTGCGCTGAGTGGTCTCGGTGCACAGCCGCACATTCAACTGCTCCGCACGCCAGGCATTGGCCTGCTCCCGCAACTGATTGAGCGGCACCACCAACAAGCGGTACAAGCCCACGCACAGCAGCAGCGTGAACAGTCCGGGGATCACGCCGTTGGTGATCACGCGCCAGAACACCCGGTATCGCCCGGGCATGAAACGCTGCGGCAGCTCGATGACCAGACTGCCGAGAGACGGATCATCGGGGAACGGAATTTTCAGCCAGGGCAACCCGCGACTGTGCCGGCTCACCGGCCAATCCGCCCCCCGCAGGAACGTCAGGCGCTGAGCCTCGGCCGCTGTCAGCGGGTAGCTGCTCAGCGCTTGCAGATCACTGCCGATGACGCCGACCCAGGTGCTCTCACGGCCTGCCATTGCCTGGATCCAGACATCCACGCCGGCATGCTGGCCGGTCTTCCAGGCCTGTTCCGCTTCCTGCGCGTAACTGCGCAAGGTAGCCCGGGCTTCATCGGCGAGGTACAGGTTCTTCTGCTCAACATAGCGCCCCCAGGACCAGCTCAACCAGATCATCAACAGACAGAACGCCACCAGCAGGCAGGCCAGCTTCCAGAACAGCGAGTGCCGGCCCGGCAGATCAGACCAGCTCATCGAAGGCACTCAGCACATAGCCCTTGCCCCACACCGTACGCACTTCACGTTCGCTGTAGCCTAGCGCCTTGAGCTTGCGACGTATCTGACTGACATGCATGTCCAGACTGCGATCGTGGGCCGCATACCCGCGTTGCAGGACATGCTGATAAAGGAAGGCCTTGCTCAGCACCTCATCGACGTTGCGGTGCAGGGTTTCCAGCAGGCGGTATTCGCTACGGGTAAGGCCGGCCGGGCGCTCGGCAAAGAACACGTCACACAGCTCGTCATCAAAACGCAGGCTCTGCACGCTGCTGCTGAGTTTCGGTGGTGTCGGCCGCCGGTCCAGGGCCACTCGCCGCAGGATGGCTTCGATGCGTACCCGCAGCTCGGCCATGCTGAAGGGCTTGGGCAAGTAGTCGTCTGCGCCCAGGCGGAATCCACTGATGCGATCGGCCTCTGCTCCCAGGGCCGACATCAGCAGCACCGGCGTGGAGTGACTCCGGCGAAAGTGGGTCAGCACCTCCAGGCCGTCCATGCCCGGTAACAGGATGTCCATCAACACCACATCGAAGGCTTGCCGACGCGCGATCCCCAGACCTTCCTGGCCGTTCTGGCACCAGGTCACGGCAAAGCCGCAGCGCCCCAGCTGCTCATGCACATAGGCACCGAGCACCGGGTCGTCTTCAATTGCCAGGATACGGGGAGGCTCAACAGCTACGGGAGTCATTAGCTTCTGCAAGTCATTCTCAGTTGGGCGATTATTCAAGATTGCCCGGTTTGCGGCAACCAGCGCCTTGGTCGTAGCCCCCTATCCGCCCTCCGGCTGTCGGCTAACGGTCTGCAATTTGCCAAGATCAGCCCCTGGCAAATCGTTACACTGCGCAGGTGGCGCATCACGGACGTGCCCGTCGACCTTTCAAAACAGCGTGGAAGCAGGAGAGTTGCGTGCTCAAGAAACTGGGAATCAAAGGCCGCGTACTGTTGCTGACCTTACTGCCCACCAGCCTGATGGCTTTGGTACTGGGCGGTTACTTCACCTGGATGCAGCTCTCCGACCTGCAGACCCAACTGCTGCAGCGCGGCGAAATGATCGCCGAACAACTGGCCTCCCTGGTGGCGCCGGCGATGGGCAACCGCAACTCGCCGATGCTCGAACGCATCGCCACCCAAGCCCTGGAACAGCAGGACGTACGCGCGGTGTCATTCCTTGCCCCCGATCGCACGCTCATGGCCCACGCCGGCCCCAGCATGCTCAATCCACCGCCCAGCGATAACAGCACCCACATCATGCAACGCAGTGGGAATGACGCGACCCGCTACCAACTGCCGGTCTTCGGCCGCCACCGCAATCTGGCCGGTGACCTGATCCCCGATGAATCAGACCGTTTGCTGGGCTGGGTGGAACTGGAGCTGTCCCACAGCGGCATGCTGTTGCGCGGTTACCGCAGCCTGTTCGCCAGTCTGCTGTTGATTGCCGCCGGCCTGGCCGGTGCTGCCCTGCTGGCAGTGCGCATGGGGCGGACCATCAACAACCCGCTGACCCAGATCAAGCAGGCCGTGGCGCAACTCAAGGACGGCAACCTGGAAACCCGCTTGCCGCCCTTGGGCAGCCAGGAGCTGGATGAGCTGGCCTCGGGCATCAATCGCATGGCCAGCACCCTGCAGAATGCCCAGGAAGAACTGCAGCACAGCATCGATCAGGCCACCGAAGACGTGCGCCAGAACCTGGAAACCATCGAGATCCAGAACATCGAGCTGGACCTGGCGCGCAAGGAAGCCCTGGAAGCCAGCCGCATCAAGTCGGAGTTCCTGGCCAACATGAGCCATGAGATCCGCACGCCCCTCAATGGCATTCTCGGTTTCACCCACCTGCTGCAGAAAAGCGAGCTGACACCGCGCCAGCTGGATTACCTGGGCACCATCGAAAAATCCGCCGACAGCCTGTTGGGGATCATCAACGAGATCCTCGACTTCTCGAAAATCGAAGCCGGCAAGCTGGTGCTCGACAGCATTCCCTTCAACCTGCGGGACTTGCTGCAGGACACCTTGACCATCCTCGCGCCGGCAGCCCACGCCAAGCAGCTGGAACTGGTGAGCCTGGTCTATCGGGATACGCCTTTGTCCCTGGTGGGCGATCCACTGCGGCTCAAGCAGATCCTCACCAATCTGGTGAGCAACGCCATCAAGTTCACCCGCGAAGGCACCATCGTCGCCCGGGCGATGCTGGAAGAAGAACACGAAGACAGCGTGCAACTGCGCATCAGCATTCAAGACACCGGCATCGGCCTGTCCAACCAGGATGTTCGCGCTCTGTTCCAGGCCTTCAGCCAGGCCGACAACTCGCTGTCGCGGCAACCCGGCGGCACCGGGCTGGGGCTGGTGATCTCCAAACGCCTGATCGAACAGATGGGTGGCGAAATCGGAGTCGACAGCACCCCGGGCGAAGGCTCGGAATTCTGGATCAGCCTGAACCTGCCGAAAACCCGCGATGACGCCGAGGACCTGCCGGGTCCACCATTGCTGGGGCGACGCGTAGCGGTGCTGGAGAATCACGAACTGGCCCGTCAGGCCCTGCAGCATCAACTGGAAGACTGCGGCCTGGAAGTGACCCCGTTCAACACCCTGGACGCCCTGACCAATGGCATTACCGGCGTACACCAAAGCGACCAGGCCATTGACCTGGCCGTGCTCGGCATCACCACCAACGACATGTCTCCCGAACGCCTGAGCCAGCACATCTGGGACCTGGAACACCTGGGCTGCAAAGTCCTGGTGCTGTGCCCGACCACCGAACAGACGCTGTTCCACCTGTCGGTCCCCAACCCCCACAGCCAGTTGCAGGCCAAGCCGGCCTGCACCCGCAAACTGCGTCGCGCCCTGTCTGACCTGGTCACCCCGCGCCGGGCCCGCAGCGAGCCGGAGGAAAGCCTCTCCAGCCGTGCGCCACGGGTCCTGTGTGTCGACGACAACCCGGCCAACCTGCTGCTGATCCAGACCTTGCTGGAGGACATGGGCGCCAAGGTGCTGGCGGTGGACAACGGTTACGCAGCCCTGAACGCGATCCAGAACGAACCTTTCGACCTGGTGATGATGGACGTGCAAATGCCGGGCATGGACGGCCGACAAAGTACCGAGGCGATCCGCCAATGGGAAAGCGAGCGCCATGGCACGCCACTGCCCATCGTGGCCCTGACCGCCCATGCCATGGCCAACGAAAAACGCGCCCTGCTGCAAAGCGGCATGGACGATTACCTGACCAAGCCCATCAGTGAACGGCAGCTGGCCCAGGTGGTACTGAAATGGACCGGGCTGGCCTTGCGCAATCAAGGCCCGGAGCGAGCCAATGAACGCTCGGAACTGAACCTGGAGCTGCAAGTGCTGGATCAGGACGAAGGCCTGCGCCTGGCGGCCGGCAAGGCTGATCTGGCGGCGGACATGCTGGCCATGTTGCTGGCCTCACTGGAGGCCGATCGCGAGGCGATCAACGCCGCTCGTGCAGCCAACGACCACAGCGCCCTGATCGAACGGGTCCACCGCCTGCACGGAGCCACCCGATATTGCGGAGTGCCGCAGTTGCGCGCCGCCTGCCAGCGCAGCGAAACCCTGCTCAAGCAGGAAGACGTCAAAGCCTTTGCCGCTCTGGATGAGCTGGACCACGCCATCAGCCGTCTCGCCGCCGAAGCGCGGATCAACGCCTGATCCAGGACAAGACCTGCCCGGCGCCCGGCCTGCATGCTGGGCGTCCCGACCAAGGATGCAAGCATGCGTACGATTCTTTTCAGCAGCCAGACCTACGACCGTGAAAGTTTTCTCGGCGCCAGCCTGCCCACGGGTATCGAACTGCAATTCCAGGCCGCCCGCCTGAGCCTGGACACCGCGGCCCTGGCCGAGCGCCATGAAGTGGTCTGTGCCTTTATCAACGACGACCTGAGCGCTCCGGTGCTGGAGCAACTGGCCGCCGGCGGTACCCGGCTGATCGCCCTGCGTTCAGCCGGCTACAACCATGTCGACCTGCCCGCCGCCAAGCGCCTGGGCCTGGATGTGGTCCGGGTCCCGGCCTACTCGCCCCATGCCGTGGCGGAACATGCGGTGGCCCTGATCCTGGCGCTGAACCGACGCCTGCATCGAGCCTACAATCGCACCCGTGAAGGCGACTTCACCCTTCACGGCCTGACCGGCTTCGATCTGGTGGGCAAGACCGTGGGCATTGTCGGCACCGGGCAGATCGGCGCCACCTTCGCTCGCATCATGGCCGGCTTCGGCTGCCAATTGCTGGCTTACGACCCCTTCCCCAACCCTGCCGTCGAGGCCATGGGGGCCCGCTACCTGAGCCTGCCGGAGCTACTGGCCCAGGCGCAGATCATCAGCCTGCACTGCCCACTCACCAACGACAGTCGCTACCTGATCAATCAGGACAGCCTGGCGCACATGCAGCCCGGGGCCATGCTGATCAATACCGGGCGTGGCGGCCTGGTGGATACACCGGCGCTGATCGACGCGCTCAAGAGCGGCCAACTGGGTTACCTGGGGCTGGACGTCTATGAAGAGGAAGCCCAGCTGTTCTTCGAGGACCGTTCCGACCTGCCCCTGCAGGATGACGTGCTGGCCCGGCTGCTGACCTTCCCCAATGTGATAGTCACCGCGCACCAGGCCTTCCTGACCCATGAGGCCCTGGCGGCCATCGCCGACACCACGTTGCACAACATCGCCAGCTGGGCTGCGGGCCAGCCGCAAAATCAGGTCCGAGGCTGAAATCCCGGTCACGGCCTGATCGAAGGTCGCCTGCCCGCAACCTGCGGCGCAGGGGCCCGTGCTAGCATACGCGGCAGATTTGGAGGACCCATGGTCGAACACGATTTCCGCTACAACCTGATGAACCCGCAACACACCCTGATCGAATGCCGCGCCCTGGTACCGGGTCGTTATCAAGTCACCGGCAACGGTGGTTCGATCCGTACCGACGACGTGCTGCTGGTCACACTCAAGGGCAGCAAGGACCTGTCCATGCGCCTGACAGTGGACACCGTCCGCCACCTGATCAATCCGGTCGGCCAATGGGTCGCCGTGGCCCGTGGCCCGGTATTCGGCGAACTGGCGATTCATCAATGGCAAGTCAACTGCGACAGCTGCACAGCAGAGCTGAACTTCGAGTTCGCAGTGGACGCCAAGCTCGGCACCAAGGCCCAGAAACCTGCCGCCAGCGCACGCATTGCCGAGCTGGGCTGGGCCAGTGAGGGTGAACGCCACCTCTGCCCGAAATGCCAGCAGGCCGGCCAATGAAACGTCTGGCGCTGACTGCGGCACTGGGGGCCGGCCTGATGGGCTGCGCCGCCGAGCCGCTGAAGCTGCAGCAGGATCGCAGTTACGTCCTGGAGTGGATCGGCGAACGGCCACTGATCGATTACAGCCACCTGACCATCACCTTGGGTGAAGACGGTCGCGCCTATGGCAATGGCGGATGCAACCACTGGTTCGCGCCTTACACTCTGGACGGCGAAAAGCTCCGTTTCGGCAAGGTAGGCAGCACCCGCAAACTCTGTGCTCCAGCCTTGATGGAGCAGGAACGGCGCTTCCTCCAGGCCTTGGAAAGCGTGGAGCGCTGGGATGTTTCGCCGATCGAGCAAGTGCGCTTCTGGCCTGCCGAAGGCAAGCCGCTGCGCTGGTGGCTGGAAGAAGGCTGATCCGAACCGGGGCAGGTTGACCCCAACGCCTGCGACCGCCGACGCTATCAGCGGCTGCAGGCATTCCCCCATCAATGACCGCGCAGGGCCTGCAATTTTGCCAGTACACCCGCGGCGGTCTGCTCGCCCAGCAGTTGCTCACGCACCTTGCCCTTGTCGTCAATGATGTAGGTCACCGGCAGCGCCTCGCTGCGTGGCAAATCGAAGAGTTGCTCGGGATTCTGCGCCAGCACCGTGAACTTGATCCCCAGCTTCTCACTGGCGTTCTTGAGCTCCTCGCCCTGCACATTGTCAAAATTGACCCCCAGCACGGTGGCCGACTGCCCTTTGAGCTGCTCGTTCAGGGCATTCAATTCCGGCACTTCTGTGCGGCAAGGCCCGCACCACTCCGCCCAGTAGTTGAGCACCAGCCATTGCTTGTCGAGGCGCTCGGCGGCGACTTTCTGGCCGTATTGGTCGACCCCGTAGTCATTCCCGCAGCCGCCCAGCAATAGGGTGGTGAATATCGCCAATGCTGCTGCCAATTGCCTTGCCATGCCGTGCTTCCTGTGTTGAAGGGTGCCTTGAAAAATGATCGATGACCGATAATCGCTGCGACCTATCGACTCCCAAGGTTCAGGAGAGTCCGTCGCGCGGGTAGAATAGCCGCCACCTTACGCAAGATGCGACCCGCACATGACCGATCTGACGCTTTATCACAACCCGCGCTGCTCGAAATCCCGCGGTGCGCTGGAACTCCTGGAACAACGCGGCCTGGCGCCGACCGTGGTCCGCTACCTGGAAACCCCACTGGACGCCACCCAGTTGCACCGCCTGCTGGGCAAGCTCGGCCTCAGTGCGCGCCAACTGTTGCGCACCGGCGAGGATGAGTACAAAGAGCTCAACCTGGCGGACACCCGCCTCAGCGAAGAACAACTGATCGCTGCTATCGCCCAACACCCGAAACTCATGGAGCGGCCGATTCTCGAAACCGCCGACAAGGCCATCATCGGGCGCCCACCGGAAAATGTGCTGGAGATCCTGCCTTGAGCGCGCCGTACATCCTGATCCTCTACTACAGCCGCAACGGTTCGACCAACGAGATGGCCCGGCAGATCGCCCGGGGCGTCGAACAGGCCGGCCTGGAAGCACGCCTGCGCACCGTGCCGGGAGTTTCCACAGAGTGCGAAGCCGTGGCACCGAGCATTCCCGAAAGCGGCGCGCTGTACGCCAGTCTCGACGACCTGAAGCACTGCTCGGGCCTGGCCCTGGGCAGCCCGACTCGCTTCGGCAACATGGCAGCCCCGCTGAAGTACTTTCTCGACGGCACCAGCAACCTCTGGCTGACCGGCGCCCTGGTGGGCAAGCCCGCCGGTGTCTTCACCTCCACCGCCAGCCTGCATGGCGGCCAGGAAGCCACCCTGCTGTCGATGATGCTGCCGCTGTTGCATCACGGCATGCTGATCACCGGCCTGCCCTACAGCGAGTCGGCGTTGCTGGAAACCCGCGGCGGTGGTACGCCTTATGGCGCAAGCCATCATGCCGGGGCGGACGGCAAGAGCCCGCTGGACGAACATGAAATCGCCCTGTGCCGGGCCTTGGGCCTGCGCCTGGCGAAAACCGCTCAGCAATTGGAGAACGGCCGTGGCTAAAAAGCCGAAGATCCTGCCCCCGGTGGAATGGCTGGAACCTCGGGTCCGGATAGCCCGAATCCTCAGCCTGATCTGTTTTTTCGGCCTGATAGGCCTGCTCTGCGTTTACTACCTGCTGCTAGCCGACCTCCACGGCGCCCGGCCCTGGGTGATCCTGCTGATCGAACTGGTGCCCCTGCTGTTGATGGCACCGGGCATGCTCAGCGGCAGTGCTCGCGGACACGCGTGGATGTGCTTTGTGGTCAACCTGTACTTCATCAAGGGGGCTCTGGCGGCCTACGACCCGAATCGCCAGCTGTTCGGCCTGCTGGAAATGTTCGCCAGCCTGGCGGTATTCACCTCGGCACTGCTCTACGTACGCTGGCGCTTCCAGCTCAATCGCCGGCTCGCTGGCGAAGGTGCCAACCCGGCCTGACGCCCCGCTCCCCTCTGGTTTCCCCGGGCATGACATCGCCCGGGGACCTTGCATCGCCGTTTCGGCGCCCCCACCTTGGTCAGCAGACTTCTTGACCCATACTCCCGAACCAACCCGGAGCAGGCATGCACGATTACAAATGGTTGAACGAATACTGTCTTAATCGCTTCGGTTGCGCCGCAGCCCTGGAAACCCAGTTGCCGACGCCAGCGAACAACGACTACCTGCGTTCATTGAGCGCTGATCGCTACTTGTCGACCCTGGCGTTGCGGGTTTTTCGCGCCGGGTTGAAACACAGCCTGGTGGACGCCAAATGGCCGGCCTTCGAACAAGTGTTCTTTGGCTTCGATCCAGACAAAGTGGTGCTCATGGGCGCCGAGCATCTGGAGCGACTGATGCAGGACACACGGATCATTCGCCATCTGGGCAAGCTCAAGAGTGTGCCGCGCAATGCCCAGATGATCCTTGATGTCGAAAAGCAGCACGGCAGTTTCGGCGCCTTCATTGCCGACTGGCCGGTCCAGGACATCACTGGGCTCTGGCAATACCTGGCCAAGCACGGCAACCAGATGGGGGGGCTTTCCGCCCCACGTTTCCTGCGCATGGTGGGCAAGGACACGTTCATCCCCACGTGGGACGTCGTGGCGGCCCTCAATGCCCAGAACATCATCGATAAGGTGCCCAGCAGCAAGCGTGACCAGGCCCTGGTTCAGGAAGTATTCAACCAGTGGCAGCAAGAAAGTGGTCGACCACTGTGCCAGCTGTCGGCGATGCTGGCCTACACCGTCAATCACTGATCCCCCGTCACCAACATGGCTCTCTGCCCGGCACAACGGGCAGGGAAACATCCGCTCTCAAACTCCTCCAGCTCAAGCTGACAATAAGCTGAACTAAACCTAGGTTTTTTCTTCCGCTGTTTATTATCGGATAAAGTTCACTTCGCACTTGCCGCAACGATAAGAGCGATAGATAGACAGTTAACTGCAGCCACATTCTGCGGGCCAATAGATGAATAAGGCCTGACCGCAAAGCACTGATCAGGCCAACAACCTGAACCCAGGCTGTCAGGTTTAAAAGAACTGTCGCCATTCATTCGTTTTTTTCACATTGCTTTCACTCTCCGCCCACCTGGCCCGACCTAAATTGGCCCCAGTTGCGGCGAGGGCAGCGGTGAGCGCATGCCGTTCTTTTCAGAACCCCTGGCAAAAACCTAATCAGGTAAACGACGTGCTCAATACTGCTGAATCCGGTACTGGCGGCAAGACAACCCGCAGCGTGCGCATCCTGGCTGGCGTCTGTGGGGCAGCCCTGGCAATCCTCGTCTGCGGCTTTGTCCTGTGGCCAGCCACACCACTGGACCTGGGTGTCGACAACCAGATGCAGCAAGCCGGCTTCTATCGCCACTGGCAAGACGGCGAGGTGATTGCCCTGGTGCGACATGCCGAGCGCTGCGACCGCTCCGCCAGTCCCTGCCTGGGGCCTGCCGATGGCATCACCCTGCCTGGAAGCCGCATGGCAAGCGACGTGGGCCAGGCATTCCGTACTCTGGGCATGGCCTCCACCGACGTCATCAGCAGCCCGGCAACCCGTACCCGGCAAACCTCGGAATTCATGTTCAAGCGGCCGGTGCAGACCCAGGACTGGCTGAGCAACTGCGGCAAACACTTCGAAGACCAGATCAAGACGCACAAGTTGTTCAAGCGCAACCTGATCCTGGTTACCCACAGCGATTGCATCAGTGACCTGGAAAGCCAGCTGGGCTTTGAACATGCACTGGCCAGTCATTACGCCAGTTCGCTATTTGTCACCCTGAACGTGAACGGAACCATGGAAGTACTGGGCATTATCAATGCTGAAAGCTGGCGAAAAACTCTTAAGGGCCCTCTCGAGTAACTTTCAACTATTTTTAACAACTTCCCAACAGACTTCACTCAAAAAGCAGACACACTCACTCGCCAACTAATTGAGCTTATAAGCCCCTAGACCAATAGAGCGCCCCTCTCACTTACAACAAGGTCTATCAAACAGGCGAAGCCAAGTATATTTTTTAAAACTTGAGAACCCCGAGCACTCGACAACAATTTACAGTTCATCACTCATACCTGATGAATGTAGCGAAGTACCGTTTTCAACACATGACTCAGAGGACACAAATGCAGCGCACTTTACCGCCCCAGGCTTATGGAACAAGCGCCACGCCTTCCGGCTATACCGTGGGCGGGAGCACAACCAGCGGCATCCAGCGCTGGGCACTACCCTTTTTGCTGCTGGCCTTCGCCCTGTTCTACCTGCTGCCACTGACCAGCCACGGCCTGTGGATTCCGGATGAAACCCGCTATGCACAGATCAGCCAGGAGATGCTGCTTCGCGGGGATTGGGTGTCTCCGCACTTCATGGGCATCCGCTATTTTGAAAAGCCCATTGCCGGCTACTGGATGATCGCCATCGGCCAGGCACTGTTCGGTGACAACCTGTTCGGCGTGCGTGTTGCCTCGGCCCTGAGCACCGGTCTGAGCGTACTGCTGGCTTACCTGATCACTCGCCGGATCTGGAACGACCCGCGCAAGAGTTTTGCCGCCGCCCTGCTTTACATGAGCTTCGGTCTGATCGCCGGGCAAGCCGGGTACTCCAATCTCGATCCCCAATTCACCTTATGGGTCAACCTCAGCCTGGTGGCGCTCTGGTTCGCCCTGGACAGCCAGACACCAGGCGGCCGCTTGCTGGCCTGGGGCACCTTGGGCGCCGCCTGCGGCATGGGTTTCATGACCAAGGGGTTCCTGGCCTGGCTGCTGCCGGTACTGATCGCCCTGCCCTACATGCTCTGGCAACGGCGTTTCGGCGAGTTGCTGCGCTTTGGCCTGGTGGCCGTGCTGGTGGCGATTGCCATCAGCCTGCCCTGGGTCTTGAGCATTCATGCCCATGAACCCGATTTCTGGCGGTTTTTCTTCTGGCATGAGCATATCCGCCGCTTTGCCGCCGACAATGCGCAGCACACTCGCCCCTGGTGGTTCTACCTGCCGTTGCTGGTGGTTTCGAGCCTGCCCTGGGCGGCCTTGCTGCCAGGCACCCTGATTCAGGCCTGGAAGGACAAGCACCAGGCGGCCACCGGTTACCTGCTGTTGTGGTTGCTGCTGCCGCTGGCGTTCTTCAGCCTGAGCCGCGGCAAGCTGCCGACCTACATCATGCCCTGCCTGCTGCCCTTGGCCGTGCTCATGGGCCATGCACTGATCCAGTGGATCAGCGCAGGCAAGACTCGAACTGTTCGCCTCAACAGTCTGCTCAACCTACTGATCGGCGTCGCTGCATTAGTGGCGCTGGTGGTGATCCAGATCACCCGGCCGGTGTACGACCACGACGAAATGCTCAGCCTGTCCCTGGTGTTCATCATGCTCATGGGCTGGATCATCGCCAACCTGCTGCCGGCCTCCAGGCCGCTCAACTACTGGGCAACGCCGGCCCTGGGCATCTGGCTGCTGGTAGCGCTGCTGCCTGCGGGAATGCCCGGTTTGATCGTGCACAACAAGATGCCGGACCAGTTCATCAAGGAACACCTTGCGCAACTCCAGCAGACCCACAGCCTGTTGAGCAATGACCTGGGAGCGGCCTCAGCACTGGCCTGGCGCCTGCAACGCCCGGACGTGGCGCTGTACAACACCGAGGGCGAACTGAAATACGGCCTGGCCTACCCTGAATCGGCCCAGCGCAAGGTCAGCATGGCCGACGTTGGCCAATGGATCAGCGACGCACGCAAACAGGGATCGGTGGGTGTGGTGATGCGGGTCAAGGACGTACTGGAGAACGAAGAAGTCGCCCTGCTGCCGCCGGGCGGCAAGCGCTACGAGCAAGGCAATATGCTGATCCTGATCCTGCCGGCCACTCAACCCTGACCAAGCTGCCCAAACGCCTGCCTGAGAGCGTCAGCGTCGACCACCATCGGCGCTGGCATTCCTGGCCCTTTCCTTCCACCACCCGGCCTGCGCAAACCCACCCATGAAAATCTGCAATAGCGAACGCAAGGATCTAATCCTGCTTCTGGGCGTCAGCGCCCTGATCCTGCTCCTCGGCCTGGGCTCCCGTGAGCTGTGGGGGGCGGAAACCCGCTGGGCCAACATTGCCTTGCAGATGCTGCAGAGTGGCGACTACTTCGACCCCTACCTCAAGGGCGCTCCCTATTACGACAAACCCCTGCCGTCCTACTGGTTGATCACCGCCAGCGCCTGGCTGACCGGGGGCCTGGGGCACTGGTCGCTGCGGCTGTCCTCGGTGCTCGCCGGGTGGCTGAGCATCTGGCTGGTATACCTGCTTGGCGAGCAGCTGTTTCACAAGGGCACAGGGCTGATCGCCGGCTGGATGCTGGCCACCACCTTCTACTTTGCATTTTGGGCCCGGGTGGCCACCGCGGACATTCTCACCGTGTGCGGGGTCTTGGCAGCAGTGTGGTGGTACTGGCGAGGGCCAGAAGACACTCGCTTGAGTCGCTATTGCCTGTTCTTCCTGCTGTTGGCGGCGACCTCGCTGCTCAAGGGACTGATCGGTTTCGTCCTGCCGGGGCTGATCCTGCTGCCACACCTGCTGAGCCAAGGACGCTGGAAGCGTCACCTCAATCCGCGCCTGTGCCTGGCGTTGCTGATGGCTGCCCTGCTGTACATGGTGCCGTTCGTGCTCTCGCACCTGTATGGCGCCCCGACCTACGCTGAAAGCGGGCTGAGCCTGGTATTCCGGGAGAATGTGCAACGCTTCTTCGATCCTTTCGACCATATCGGACCGATCTATACCTACCTGATCTACCTGCCGGCCTACACCTTGCCCTGGGCGCCCTGCTGGGTACTCGGCCTCTGGGTAGCGGCGCGTCACTGGCGCCAGCTACAACCCAATGAGCGCTGGCTGGTCTGGGCCCTGGGTTTGTTGTTCCTGTTCTTCACTGCCAGTGGCAGTCGGCGCAGCTATTACGTCCTGCCTCTGGTGCCCTTCGCCCAGCTGTTAGGGGCCTGGTGGCTGAACCGCCACCTGCTCCAACGACGCGCCAGCGGCAAGCCCGGCGAACGCAGCTGGGCCATAGGCTTTGCCAGCGCAGCGGTGATTCTGCTGCTGGTGCTGGGGGTGGCCTACCCTTGGAGCAATGGCACGGGCGGTGTCATCCAGTTCGGCACGCAGGTCAGAGCCGAGGCAAGCCGGATTGCCCCCTGGCATCAATGGCGCATGGTGATGGTCGAGGTGGATAACAAAGTGCCGCTGTACCTGCAGAATCAGGGAGCGCCCTTCTACTACGTCGCCGAAACCCAGGACTTCCCGCGCTCCGGCACCAGCGCAGACTTCATGGCCTGGCTGGACAGGACCAGCGGCCAGCATTGGGACCCCCAGCGCACGCTGATCCTGGTGCAACAGCGTGAGAATGAACCGTCGATGCTCGGCTACCTGGGCAAGGATCATCAACTGGTGCGCACACTGCCGACCAACGGTGAACGGCTGGCGAAAAGAAAAGCCGAGGGCAGTGTTGCTTTCATTCCTCAGGCTCTCGGGGACTGAAGCCCCCTCGCCACGCCGGATAGCAACCGGCATGGCGATATAGACTCAGCGAGAGCGGATCAGAGATTGACCACGTTGACGAAACGCGGCGTGGCACTGTCGTCGATGCGCAGGCTGGCGAAGTCGAACAGATTGCGATCCGCCAGTTGCGAAGGGATCACGTTCTGCAGGCCGCGGAAAATGCTCTCAGTACGCCCCGGGCTCTTGCGCTCCCAGTCCTGGAGCATCTCCTTGACCACCTGACGCTGCAGGTTCTCCTGGGAACCGCAGAGGTTGCAGGGAATGATCGGGAATTGCTTGAGATCGGAGTAGGCCTGAATGTCCTTCTCGCTGCAGTAGGCCAGCGGGCGGATCACCACATTGCGCCCGTCATCGGCCAGCAGCTTGGGCGGCATGGCCTTGAGCGAACCGTTGTAGAACATGTTGAGGAAGAAGGTCTCGACGATGTCGTCACGATGGTGACCGAGGGCCATCTTGGTGGCGCCGATCTCGTCGGCGAAGGTGTACAGGGTGCCACGACGCAGGCGCGAGCACAGCGAGCAGGTGGTCTTGCCTTCCGGGATCAGCTCCTTGACCACCGAGTAAGTGTCCTTCTCGACGATGTGGTACTCGATCCCCAATTCCTTGAGGTAGGCCGGCAGTACATGCTCGGGAAAACCGGGTTGCTTCTGGTCCATGTTCACCGCGACGATCTCGAACTTGATCGGCGCCACCTTCTGCAGGTGCAACAGCACGTCGAGCATGGTGTAGCTGTCCTTGCCGCCGGACAGGCAGACCATGACCTTGTCGCCCTCTTCGATCATGTTGAAATCGGCGACCGCTTCGCCCGCCAGTCGGCGAAGGCGTTTCTGCAGTTTGTTCTGGTTGACCGTAAGAGTGCCCATGGCGCTTGGAATCCGCGAGGTATGTGACGAAAAGCCGGACATTTTACGCAAAAACCCCGCCCCCTTGAAAGCGTCGAAACGTAGCGCCCCCGGGGCCGCGCTGACAGACAGGACAGCGATTACCCTGGGGTTTTACAGCGCGATTTGCTCTAAAGGTGCGCACATCTGACGAAAACTCCTCCCTATACTGCGACATAAGGTCGCATGCATATATAGACCTATACTGACTGTGCCACTTGGCTGTAAGCGCTCCGTTGGGGGGCGATGGCAACAATGAAAGGAGTGACTGACCATGATTCATCATGTCGTAGGACTCTTCACCCACCCCGATCAGGAATGGCGAGAAATCCGTGGCGATGCAGAAGAAAGCATCAGCCACATGTACCTGACCCACACGCTGATTCTGGCGGCGATCCCCGCGATCTCGGCCTTTATCGGCACCACCCAGGTCGGCTGGGTCATTGGCAACCGCGCGCCGGTGATGCTGACCATGGAAAGCGCCCTGTGGATGACCATCATGTCGTACCTGGCCATGCTTGGCGGCGTGGCGGTGATGGGTGCTTTCATCCACTGGATGGCCCGGACCTATGACGCCAACCCGAGCCTGGCGCGCTGCGTCGCCTTTGCCACCTACACCGCGACACCGCTGTTCGTCGGCGGCCTGGCGGCGCTGTATCCGCATATGTGGCTGGGGATGATCGTCGGCACGGCGGCGATCTGCTACACGGTGTACCTGCTCTACGTCGGGCTACCGACCTTCATGAACATCCCATCGGACGAAGGATTCCTGTTTTCCAGCTCGGTCCTGGCGGTAGGACTGGTGGTGCTGGTAGCGATCATGGCCTTCACCGTGATTGTCTGGGGCCTGGGCGTCGGCCCCGTGTACACCAACTGACGCCGCACCAATAATAATCCTCCATCTGCCAACACAGGCCGCCGCAAGGCGGCCTTCTTAATGGGCGCTCCTGCGACCATTCGGCGCCTGGGCGATTCGGATTAGCCGCTCTTTGCGGCATACTCAGCCGCTCTGGAGAGCCGTTAAGCATGCCCGAGCAACTCAATACCCGCGTCGAAGACTGTTTCCTACTCGCTGAATCCTTTTTCAAACGTCCTTTCAAACGCCCGGTGGTCAGCCTCAAATTACGAGGCCAGAAAGCCGGCGTTGCCCACTTGCACGAAAACCTGCTGCGCTTCAATCCCCAGCTGTACCGGGAAAACAGCGAAGACTTTCTCAAGCAGACCGTGGCCCACGAAGTCGCGCACCTGATCGCTCATCAGTTGTTTGGCGAACGCATTCAGCCCCACGGCGAGGAGTGGCAACTGATCATGCGCGGGGTGTATGAACTGCCGCCCAATCGTTGCCACACTTATGAAGTCAAACGCCGCAGCGTGACCCGCTACATCTACCGCTGCCCCTGCGCCGAGAGCGATTTTCCGTTTTCGGCGCAACGCCACAAGCTGGTGGCCCAGGGACGTCGCTACCTGTGCCGACGCTGTCGGCACACCCTGGTGTACAGCGGCGAAACCCGGGTCGAGTGATGGCATCAACGCGCTTCGCCGGCAAGCCGACGCCTAGGCAATGACCTGGCTGCGTCGCAGTTCCTCGATACGTTCAGCGCTGTAGCCAAGCTCCGCCAGCACCTGATCGGAATGGGCGCCCAGCCTGGCGCCGATATGCCGCGGTTCGGGCAAACCGTCGGAGAATTTCAGCGGACATGCCATCTGGGTCTGGGGGCTACCGTCTTCCCGGGGGACCTGGCTCAGCAGTTGCCGAGCCTGCAATTGGGGGTGCTCCACCGCCTCAGCCAGGCTGAGCACTGGTTCGACACAAGCGTCGAGCCCGGCGAACAACTGGCACAGCTCGGCAAAGTCATGTTTCTCGAACTCGATCTGCAAGGCCTGCTTGAGGGCCCTTTGCTGCTCGGGCATGGGAGACAAGCCCTGGACCGCCAGTTCCGGCCGCCCCAGGGCCTGACACAGCTGCTGCATGAACACCGGCTCCAGGCTGCCCACCGATAGCCAACGACCATCCCGGCTGCGGTAGTAGTCGTAGAAGCTGCCGCCATTGAGCACCTGCTGTTCCATCCCCGGCTCTACCCCGCAGGCCAGGTAACCGGCTCCGGCCATGGCGTTCAGGCTGAACACGCAATCGGTCATGCTGATATCCAGGTGCTGGCCCTGGCCGCTATGCTGCCGGGCGATCACTGCCGCCAGCAGGCCGATCACGCCGTGCAGCGAGCCCCCGGCGATATCCGCTGCCTGGATGCCCAGAGGTAGCGGGCCCTGGTCGCGGCGTCCGGTCTGGCTGGCGAGCCCGGCCAGGGCCAGGTAGTTGATATCGTGCCCGGCGCGGTCCTTGTAGGGTCCGGTCTGGCCATAACCGGTAATGGACACGTAGATCAGCCGCGGGTTGATCGCCTTCAAGGCCTCGTACCCCAACCCCAGGCGCTCCATCACGCCTGGGCGAAACTGTTCGAGAACGATGTCGTGGTCCTGCAGCAGTTGCCGGATCACCTCCAGCGCCTCGGGCCGCTTGAGGTCCAGGGCCAGGCTGCGCTTGTTGCGGTTGAGATAGGCGTGACTGGCGGATACACCGTGGTCGTGGGGTGGCAGCACCCGCAGCAGGTCCATGCGGGTTGGCGATTCGATGCGCAATACCTCGGCCCCCATGTCCGCCAGCAGCAGCGAGGCGAACGGCCCCGGCAACAGGGTGGAGAAATCCAGTACCTTGAGTGACGCCAACGGCCCTTGCATGTGCCCTCTCCTCTTGATCGATTGCTTCAGAGTAGGCAGCCGCGAGCAGCGCAACAATTACCACAACGGTCAGCCGGACTGACCGTTGTGCTCAACCTCCAGGCAATAAAAAACCCGCCGTAGCGGGTTTCTTATATTCAGCAAGACTTACTTGATGCTCGGTGCCGGGCCTTCAGCCACACCCAGATCGTCGGTTTCACGGGTGTCGATGATCGCACGGCCACCAGACGCCAGCTCGACCTGCAGTTTGTCTTCGTCCAGTTCCTTGACCCACTTGGCAACGACCAGGGTAGCCACGGCGTTGCCCACCAGGTTGGTCAGGGCACGGGCTTCGGACATGAAGCGGTCGATACCCAGAATCAGCGCCAGACCGGCCACCGGCAGGTGCCCCACAGCCGACAGGGTGGCGGCCAGAACGATGAAGCCGCTGCCGGTCACGCCCGCGGCGCCTTTGGAGGACAGCAGCAGCACCAGCAGCAGGGTGATCTGGTGAGTGATGTCCATGTGGGTGTCAGTTGCCTGGGCAATGAACACCGCCGCCATGGTCAGGTAGATCGAGGTACCGTCCAGGTTGAAGGAGTAACCGGTAGGAATCACCAGGCCGACCACCGACTTCTTGGCACCCAGGCGCTCCATCTTGATCAGCATGCGTGGCAGGGCCGATTCCGAGGACGAGGTACCCAGCACGATCAGCAGCTCTTCGCGGATGTAGCGGATCAGTTTGATCACGCTGAAGCCGTGGGCGCGGCAGATGCCCCCCAGGATCACCAGCACGAATACCACGCAAGTGATGTAGAAGCAGATCATCAACTGGCCCAGTTGCACCAGGGAGCCGACGCCGTAGGCACCGATGGTGAAGGCCATGGCACCCAGCGCACCCAGGGGCGCCAGCTTCATGATCATGTTGATGATGTTGAACATCACGTGGGCGAAGCGGTCGATGAAGTCCAGCACCGGCTTGCCGTAGGCACCCAGGCGATGCAGGGCGAAACCGAAGATCACCGAGAACATCAGCACTTGCAGGATGTCGCCGGTGGCGAAGGCACCCACGATGGTCGACGGGATCACGTTGAGGATAAAGCCGACAATGCTCTGGTCATTGCCCGCAGTCACATAGGCAGCGACTTTTGAAGCATCCAGGGTCGAGGCGTCGATGTGCATGCCAGCACCCGGCTGCACCACATTGACCACGATCAGGCCGATCAGCAGGGCAATGGTGGAGACGATTTCGAAGTACAGCAGCGCGTAGCCGCCAGTCTTGCCCACCGATTTCATGTTCTGCATGCCGGCGATACCACTCACCACGGTGCAGAAAATGATCGGCGCAATGACCATCTTGATCAGTTTGATGAACCCATCACCCAGGGGCTTGAGGGCCACGCCGGTCTGAGGATAGAAGTGACCGAGCAGGATGCCGATGGCGATGGCAACGATCACCTGGAAATACAGGGATTTGTACAGTGGCTGACGAGTCGTCATTGCAAAGTTCCTCAAGAGCCCCGGCATACAGCTTCCGTCGATGCATGCGGTGCCTAAAGTGCGAACCCTCCTGCGCTGGAGGGATTTGTTGTGTCGAACTGCGTGCTGGCAGATCTTCCGGCTCTATCGCAAAGCCCGTGCCACCTTGTAAAAAAGCCCTACAGGCCTTTAGACATCAGGGGGACAGGCCGATCTTGGCTTCCACTGCACCCGGCGCCGCTGGCGGATTTCCGCCCATTCACCGAGTCTCGTCCTACAATTTGGCGGATATCCGCCTTGTTCCCTCATAGGGGGCTGGCTAACATCCGCCACTCAATGGACGGACCAGCCTTCATGCGCGAACGCACCATCGCCAGCCACTTTGCCCGTGCCGCCTTGGGCGGTGCACGTCGTCGCGGCTACGATTACGGGCCGCTTCTGCAGCAGTTGGGCATCAGTCCAGAGCTGCTGAGCCAGCCCAAGGCACGCATCGCCCCCGAACAATTCACCCGTCTGCTGCAGCAACTGTGGCTGGCGTTGGACGACGAGTACCTGGGTTTCGGCCATGGCCCCAGCAAACGCGGAACCTTCGCCATGATGTGCCACGCGCTGATCCACTGCCGCACCTTGGAAAAAGCGCTCAATCGCGGCTTGTTGTTTTACAGCCTGTTTGCGCAAGCACCGCGCCTTCGTCTGACGCACGAAGGAGAAATGGCCCGTCTGAGCCTGGATGATGCTGAGTTATGGGACCCGGAGCACTTTCTTAGCGAAAGCCTGCTGGTGATCTGGCATCGCCTGGGCAGCTGGCTGATCGGCCAGCGCATACGCCTTGAACAAGCCTGCTTCAGCTACCCGAAACCCGAACACGGCGCAGAATACGATTTGCTGTTCCCCTGCCCACTGCTGTTCAGCCAGGAGCACAGCAGCCTGTTGTTCCACAGTCGCTACCTGGGCATGCCGCTGCTACAGGATGAACGTACCCTCAAGCACTTTCTTGAGCGCTCCCCCGCCGATCTGCTGTCACGCCCGGACCAGGGCGACAGCCTCAGCAGCCAGTTGCGGCGTCTGCTCAGCCGCGACCGGGAGCGCTGGCCCGACCTGGAAAGCGTTGCCCAGCACCTGCACGTCAGCCCGCAGACATTGCGTCGCCATTTGCGCGAAGAAGGTTCGAGCTTTCAGGCACTCAAGGACGAACTGCGCCGTGACATCGCCATCTACCACCTGGGGCGGGCTGACCTCTCATTGCAACAGATCGCCGAGCAATTGGGCTTTTCCGAACCCTCGGCCTTTCATCGGGCATTCAAGAAATGGACTGGCCTGACCCCAGGCGCCTATCGCGCCCGGGAGCAGTAGCCAAAGCGCCCTTTACAGGGCCGGGAAGTGAATCCTGAAGGCCGCACCACCCAAGGCTGAATCCCCCAGGGTCAACTGCGCGCCATAACTCTCGATGATGTCCTTGACCACCGCCAGGCCTATGCCCTGCCCTGGGTGCTGGCGATCAAGACGCTCGCCACGTTGGAGAATCCGCGCCCGCTGATCGGGTGGTACACCAGGGCCATCGTCCTCCACACACAGCTCTGAGCCATCCAGAGTCTCGCGCACACTGATGCGTACCGAGCTCAGGCACAGGCGGTAGGCGTTCTCCAGCAGGTTGCCAAGCAATTCCAGCAAGGCCCCGTGCTCGATCGGCACATAGCAGCGCTCGGGCAAATCGAAGGACACGCGCACCTGCTTGTCGCGATAGACCTTGTCCAGGGTGTCGCACAGGCTTTGCAGCACCGGCCGCAGGCGCACCTGATGACGCACCAGGCCACTTTTGCGCAGGCTGGCACGCTGCAACTGGTAGCTGATCTGCTGACTCATGCGCTCGATCTGCGCCTGCAGGACCCAGGCCTGCTCCCGATCCTGAGGCCGTTGCGCCATGTCCTCGCTGACCCCTTGCAACACCGTCAACGGGGTTTTCAGGCTGTGGGCCAGGTCATCCAGGGAGTCGCGGTAGCGGCTACGCTGCTCGCGCTCGCTTTGCAGCAGACGGTTCAAGGAGCCGGTCAGGCGCAACAGCTCTCGCGGATGCTCCTCACTGAGGCTTTGGCGGGTACCGCTCTCGATCTGGTCCAACTCCTGGCTCAAGCGTCGTAGGGCCTGCAAACCCCAGGTCAACCCCAGCCAGAGCAATGCCAGCAGCACCAGCAACGCCGCACCAAAGCCTAGATAGAGGTTTTCCCTGACCCCTTCCAGAGTCTGCTGGTACTCACGCACCGGTTGCAGTGCAACGATACTGAAAGCCGCGTTCTTGCCCCCCAACAACTTGATCTCGACGTCGTAGACGAAGAACTCCTGGCCATTGGCTTCACGGATTCTGGCGAACTCGTTACCGCGCCCGTCGTACCGCGGCCGGTAATTGATGTTCTCTTCCTGGGTGGCCCGGGAGCGCCAGACCAGGTGCCCCTCTCGGTCATAGATGTAGCCCAGCAAGCGACTGTCGGCGAGATTGAAGCGCTCGTCCGGCAGTTGTGCGGGCATCTGCAGGCGGTTGTTTTCAATCCGCGCCGCCGAAATCAGGGTGGTGACGTCGGAAGCCAGGCGCTGCTCGATGGAGTCCAGCAGCGCCAGGCTGAAGGCCCCCTGCATGGCCGGCAGCAACGCCAGCATGAACAGCACCGCCAAGGTGGTCGCCGCCAGCATCAGCCGCAGCCGCAGCGATCGAATCATCGGCAGCGCTCGTTGAACAGATAGCCCAGGCCGCGCACCGTATCAATCGGCTTGAAGCCCGACGGCCCCTCCAGCTTGCGCCGCAGCCGCCCCACCAGCACCTCGATGACGTTCGGATCACGCTCGTCATCGTCCGGGTACAACTGCTCCATCAGCCGGTCCTTGGCCACCACCTGCTGGTGATGGAGCATCAGGTACTCGAGGATCCGGTATTCGTAGGCGGTCAGGGCCAGGGGTTGATCATCCATGGACGCCTGCTTGCGATTCAGGTCCAGCAGCAAAGGGCCGGCAATGATGGTGGACTGGGTAAAACCGCTGGAACGCCGCAGCAACGCATTGAGCCGTGCATCCAGCTCTTCGAACTGAAACGGCTTGACCACATAGTCGTCGGCACCGGCGGCCAGGCCTTCGACCTTGTCCTGCCAATTGCCGCGGGCGGTGAGGATGAGGATCGGAAACGTCTTGCCACGGGCACGTAACTGACGGATCAGGTCCAGTCCGCCCATGCCGGGCAATCCCAGGTCGATCACCGCCAGGTCGTGATTGAACTGCTCGGTCTGATACAACGCCTCCTCGGCGTTCGCCACGGACTCGACCACATGGCCACTGTCGGTGAGGCGGGTTTGCAGGTGATGGCGCAACAGCGCCTCATCTTCGACGACCAGCAACTTCATAACGCTCTCCCAGGCAAAATTCGACATCTCCGAGGGCGCCCCTGCGCCCTGACGATCAATGCGCCAGCGCCGGACCGTGCCCAAGGCACAGTCCGGCGCGGTTCAGGCCAGGCCGCTTATCAGAAAGCGTAGTTGGCCGACAGATAAGTCTGGGCACTGCTGGTAAGGCTCAAGGAACCTTGCTTGCTGCCGCCCCGCTCGCTCATCTCGGTCCCGGCATTGCTGCGCAGGTAACGGTAGCCGAGCTCTACCGAGGTATTTTGTGAAACCTGCTGCAGGACACCCGCCTGCACTCCCACCGCGTAACCGATGTCGCTGTCGCGGCTGAAGCCCGGGGATTCCTGGGTCAGCTTGGTCAAGCCGGCGGTAGCACCGCCAAACAGCTTGGTGCTGCTGGTCACCGGCAGGAACATATCGTAACTGCCCAGCAGATTTTGCTGACGCAGTTTAATGCCATTGTGAGAGCCGGAAACGTAATCGTAAGTGGCGTAGTAACGGCCCTGGTCATTCTGTTGACCGAAACGCACACCCCAAGTGTTGTCCTTGCCGATCACACCATCGGCGTTCGGATGCCCGAGATTGCTGTTGAGCTGGCTGGATTTTTTAACCTTGTCGCTGGTCTGGCCGTAGGTCAGGCTGGCGAAGTTACTGTCAGCGGCTTGGACGGCGGCGCTGGCGCCGAGAACGGTAAAGGCCAGGATCAGTTTTTTCAATGAAGTCATAGGAAGTTTCCTTTGCGCTATTGGCTTTTTGGGTACGGGGCTAGAGTAAACAGCCCGCCCTGAACTCCCCCTGAACACACTCTTAACCTCGCCTGAACCAGATCCATCTAGCTGTCTTGAGGCATTTCAACCTGCACAACGCTCTCGCCCAGCTTTCTGAGTCCCCTCTCTGCACCACACACCGCTACCCTCGAACTCTTCAACCCGGCAAACTAGCGGCCATGAATGCACTCCCCCCTCTCCCCGCTTGCTGTACCTCTCTAGATGCCTCCTGGCCCCTGCCGGAGGCCTTGCCCCATACCCTTTGGCTGAGCACTCGGTTCGATCCCGGGCAATTGGCCGCGGACGATTTCCAGCGCAGCGGCATTGAAGCGCCGCCCAACATCCAGCGCTCGGTGGCCAAGCGCCAGGCCGAATTCCTGGCCGGACGCCTGTGCGCCCGGGCCGCCCTGTGGCAACTGCAGAATGTGGATTGGGTTCCTCCGATCGGCGCCGACCGGGCGCCGATCTGGCCCGAGCATATCTGCGGTTCCATTACCCACGGCACCGGCCGCGCCGCCGCCATCGTCGCCGACAAACAGCACTGGCGAGCCTTGGGAATAGACCTGGAAAAGCTGCTGAGCAATGAACGCGCGGCCAATCTGGCTGAGCAGATCCTCACGCCGGCGGAACTGCAACGCCGGGACCTGTTGCCCCCCGCATTGCACGCCCTGGCGGTGACCCTGACCTTCTCGATCAAGGAAAGCCTGTACAAGACCCTGTATCCATTGGTGCACAAAAACTTCTACTTCGAACACGCCGAAGTACTGGAGTGGTCTCTCGAGGGCCAGGTCCGAGTGCGCCTACTGACGGACCTGAGCGATGAATGGCACCACGGCAGTGAGCTACAGGGGCAGTTCGTGGTCGAGGACAACCAGTTGCTCAGTCTGATCGCCATCAAGGCCGCCCCGCCGACAATCCTCAGCGGGGCTCCTGCTGCCGGGGCCAGCTGAGGCTGAAGCAAGCGCCCCCGAGGCTCTTGCTCTGGCTGATCAGGGCCCGACCGTCGTGCCAGTGGATGATTCGCCGCACGATCGACAGCCCCAGCCCGTGACCGCCGGAAGCCCGGGTACGACTGTCATCCAGGCGCAGAAAAGGCGTGAAGATCTTTTCCCAGGCACTTTCCGGCACGCCGGGACCGTCATCCTCCACATCCACCCGACAGCGCAACTGGCCCACCTGATAACTGACAGTGACCTGGGATTCCGCATGGCGCATGGCATTGCTCACCAGATTCTGCAGCGCCCGGTGCAGATAGCGCGGCTCGGCCTCGACCCAGGCCCCGTCGCACTCGGCGTCGGACAGGCACAGCCCACGCTGGACCTTGAGGTTGGCCCGCAAGGGTGCCAGTTCGCTGATCACTTGGTTAATCAGGGCATCCAGGTCGATACGCTGGAAGTTCAAGGCCGGCGAGCCCTGTTCCAGGCGGGCATAGGTGAGCATCTCGTCCACCAGACGATCCAGGTCCTGAATATCGTGATCCATGCCATCCAGGTACTTCTGTCGCGCCTGATCGGTACTTGCCGAAGCAATCATCTCCAGACCAAAACGCAACCGAGCCACTGGTGTACGCAACTCATGAGAGACCGCCCGCACCAGTTCGCGCTGGATCGCCAACAAGCGTTGCAAATGCTCGGCCATGCCGTTGAATGCAGCCGCCAGGCGCCCCACCGAATCCACACCACGAGCCGGCACGCGGGTTTCCAGGCTGCCCTTGGCAATTTTCGTGGCCGCCGATTCCAGGCCGCTGAGACGTCGCTCCAGTTGGCGTACCAATAAATAGACGATCAGGCCGATCAAGCTCAGGCCGAGCACGGCAATCAGCACCAGCCATTGCGGCGGATAAGGGTTCATCTGATACAGAGGGCCGATTTCCAGCACCCAGGGCGTACCCACCAACCCCGCAAATACCCGGATCGAATCACCGCCCTTGCCCAGGGCCATCACCGTATCGCCCTCGGCCACCCGTCGGCGCTGGTCCTCATCCATATCGGCGGCATCCAGGGTGGACAGGTGCATATCGAAACCAAACCCCTTGGCCTTCTTCAATGCCGCCAGGCGCTCAGGCTGCTCCGCCACCGGATACCGTACCAACTCGTCCGCCAACAGATAGATGGTTGCCCGGGCCAGTTGCTCGCTGATCTGTTGCACTTCGGCACTGAGCAGCAACTGCTCCTTCTCGCTGACCAGGCGATAGACCCGGGCGGCAAAGGGCCCGATCTGCTCCACCAGCGCCTGTCCGCGCAGCACCCGGCCACGCTGGCTGCTGTCCAGGTCGGTCTGGTTGAAGGTCTTCAGGCTCAGGGGAATCCCCAACAGCCGCTCCCACACGGCCAAGGCGCGGCGACGCTCGATCTCGCTCATGGGCTTGAGGTTATCCGCCATCAGCGAGAAGGTGCCGTGGGCCAGTCGTTCGCGGTACTGCTCGCTGCGCACCTCGTTGAGCAGGTGCAGAGCCAGCACCCCCAGCAGCGCCACCAGGATCAGCGCGGCGCACATACCGCCATAGATCCGCAGGAAGATGGAGTTCACGAGGGCAATTCGGCGGCGGCTTCAGGAACGAACAGATAGCCCTTGCTGCGAATGGTCTTGATCAGTCGCGGGTGCTCCGGGTCGTCGCCGATCTTGGGCCGGATGCGCGAGATGCGCACATCGATGGAACGGTCCTGGCCGTCATAACCTATGCCGCGCAGAGCGGTGAAGATCTCCTCACGGGACAGTATCCGCCCCGCATTCACCACCAGCAGCCACAACAGATCGAACTCGGCACTGGTCAGCTCGATGCCGACATCGCTCAGCCATGCCTCACGCAGGGCGTTGTCCACCACCAGAGGACCGAATTGCAGGCGCCGGGTTTTCTCCTGGGCAGGCTCCGCTGCTTCGCTACGCCGCAGCAAGGCCTGGATCCGCGCCAGCAACAACCGTGGGCGTACCGGCTTGCAGACGTAGTCATCGGCCCCCAGGTCCAGGCCCATGACCTGATCCATGTCATCGGTGCGGGCGGTGAGCATGAGGATTGGCCCGTCATAGCGACCCCGGACTTTGCGACAGATACTCAGGCCGTCTTCACCGGGCAGCATCAGGTCGAGAATCACCAGGTCTGGCTGCTCGGCAATGATCCTGGCAGCAGCCCGGGCGCCGTTGCCCTCGATAGCCACCAGCAGGCCGTTGCTTTCGAGATATTCACGGGTCAACTCAGCCAGACGCTGGTCATCCTCGACAATCAGTACCTGCCAGGCTTCTTGCTCCACGCTCGACCTCTTTTTATTGCCAGCATTCACTGGAAAGAAAGCACCCGTCTTTTTGTCATGAAAAAGACGGATAACCGGCCATGGAAAACGTCGCCAGCAACTCATGGACCGCGACGGATTGTAGCAACCGGGATCGGCCCCCACACAAGCGACTAAAACGACTCGGTCAGGGGGATTTTTTGTGATAGGGTTCGCGCCCGCAAAAATCCGCCCAAGGCAATTTCAGGCGGTAAAAAACAGTGACAAACGGTTCCATGCACTAGGACTGCGGCCTGCGCGAGTTTTACCCAGTCCATACACAATTTACGCACAACCTTATCCACAGGCAGCACGTTGCAATCAGCCCCCAAAACGCATTATCTTGTAGCCCGCCGGCCAAAAACACCTATATCTAGGGTTTTACGCAAAAAACCAAACACACTTCAGACAAGAAACTCAAGCCCTTTTCTTGCCCCGTTTGGTGGAACCAATCGCTGTTTCAGAAGACCAAGACCGCGCGTGCGGATGGCATCGTTTTCCACCCTGTCCAGGAGAAAGCGGTACGGGTGTTGCAGCAACAAGACTGTCACCCACCAGGAAGTAAGGTGCCGAGCCCAGGCTCGACACCATGACTTCGGCATGGAAGCGGCGCCAATAGCCCCCTTCCTGAACTGTCCCGAAGTCGTTATGCCCGGCCTCTGCCGGCTGTAGTGCTTCAGGACGGAACGGTGGGCACCTCATTGGTGCCCAAACAAACATAGAGAACGTGGAGACACCCATGCAAACCGACACAACTCGCGAGAACCCGCAGGCCAATGCGCCGCAGGCCGCCGATTCCAACCTGGATCTGTCTGCTACCGCCCCTGGCCAATTGCGCGTGATCAAGCGAAACGGCACTGTCGTTGCTTACACCGATGACAAGATCACCGTCGCTATCACCAAAGCGTTCCTCGCAGTTGAAGGCGGCACTGCCGCTGCCTCGTCGCGAATCCACGACACCGTGGCGCGCCTGACCGAACAGGTCACCGCGACCTTCAAGCGTCGCATGCCTTCGGGCGGCACCATCCACATCGAAGAGATCCAGGACCAGGTCGAACTGGCCCTGATGCGCGCCGGCGAGCAGAAAGTTGCCCGTGACTACGTGATCTACCGTGACTCCCGCGCCAAGGAACGTGCCACTCGCTCCAGCGGCGAAGAGACGGTACAAGCCCACCCTTCGATCCGCATCACCCGCGCCGATGGCAGCTTCGCTCCCCTCGACATGGGCCGCCTGAACACCATCGTCAGCGAAGCCTGCGAAGGCCTGGAAGAAGTCGATGGCGACCTGATCCAGCGCGAAACCCTGAAGAACCTCTACGACGGCGTGGCCCTGAAAGACGTCAACACCGCCCTGGTGATGACCGCCCGCACCCTGGTCGAGCGCGAGCCGAACTACTCGTTCGTCACCGCCCGCCTGCTGATGGACACCCTGCGCGCCGAAGGCCTGGGTTTCCTCGAGGTCGCCGAGAGCGCCACCCATCACGAAATGGCCGACCTGTACGCCAAGGCACTGCCGGCCTACGTCGCCAAGGGTATCGAGTTCGAATTGCTGAACCCGGTGCTGGCTGAGTTCGACCTGGAGAAACTCGGCAAGGCGATCAACCACGAGCGCGACCAGCAGTTCACCTACCTGGGCCTGCAAACCCTGTACGACCGTTACTTCATCCACAAGGATGGCGTGCGTTTCGAACTGCCGCAGATCTTCTTCATGCGCGTGGCCATGGGCCTGGCAATCGAAGAGAAGCAACGCGAAGACCGTGCCATCGAGTTCTACAACCTGCTGTCGTCCTTCGACTACATGGCCTCGACCCCGACCCTGTTCAACGCCGGTACCCTGCGTCCACAGCTGTCGAGCTGCTACCTGACCACCGTCCCGGACGATCTGTCGGGCATCTACGGCGCCATCCACGACAACGCCATGCTGTCGAAATTCGCCGGCGGCCTGGGCAACGACTGGACTCCGGTACGTGCGCTGGGTTCCTACATCAAGGGCACCAACGGCAAGTCCCAGGGCGTCGTCCCCTTCCTGAAAGTGGTCAACGACACCGCAGTAGCAGTCAACCAGGGCGGCAAGCGCAAGGGCGCTGTCTGTGCCTACCTGGAAACCTGGCACATGGACATCGAAGAGTTCATCGAGCTGCGCAAGAACACCGGTGATGATCGTCGTCGTACCCACGACATGAACACCGCCAACTGGATCCCGGACCTGTTCATGAAGCGTGTCTTCGATGACGGCAAGTGGACCCTGTTCTCGCCATCCGAAGTACCGGACCTGCATGACCTGACCGGCAAGGCCTTCGAAGAGCGCTACGAGTACTACGAAGCCCTGACCGAGTACCCAGGCAAGATCAAGCTGTTCAAGACCATCCAGGCCAAAGACCTGTGGCGCAAGATGCTCTCCATGCTGTTTGAAACCGGCCACCCATGGCTGACTTTCAAAGACCCGTGCAACCTGCGCAGCCCGCAGCAGCACGTGGGCGTGGTCCACAGCTCGAACCTGTGCACCGAGATCACCTTGAACACCAACAAGGACGAGATCGCCGTCTGCAACCTGGGCTCGATCAACCTGCCGAACCACATCGTCAACGGCAAGCTGGACACCGCCAAGCTGGAACGCACCGTGAACACCGCCGTGCGCATGCTCGATAACGTGATCGACATCAACTACTACTCGGTGCCGCAAGCGAAGAACTCCAACTTCAAGCACCGTCCAGTGGGCCTGGGCATCATGGGCTTCCAGGACGCTTTGTACCTGCAGCACATCGCCTACGGTTCCGATGCTGCGGTCGAGTTCGCCGACAAGTCCATGGAAGCGGTCAGCTACTACGCAATCCAGGCTTCCTGCGACCTGGCCGACGAGCGCGGCGCCTATGAGACGTTCCAGGGCTCGCTGTGGTCCAAAGGCATCCTGCCACTGGACTCGCAACAGATCCTGATCGAGGCTCGCGGCCAGAAGTACATCGATGTGGACCTCAACGAAACCCTGGACTGGGCACCGGTTCGTGCCCGCGTGCAGAAAGGCATTCGTAACTCCAACATCATGGCCATCGCACCGACCGCGACCATCGCCAACATCACCGGCGTGTCGCAGTCGATCGAACCGACCTACCAGAACCTCTACGTGAAATCGAACCTGTCGGGCGAATTCACCGTGATCAACCCGTACCTGGTTCGCGACCTCAAGGCTCGCGGTCTGTGGGACTCGGTGATGATCAACGACCTGAAGTACTACGACGGTTCGGTGCAACAGATCGAGCGCATCCCGCAAGAACTCAAAGAGCTCTACGCGACCGCCTTCGAAGTGGAAACCAAGTGGATCGTCGACGCTGCCAGCCGTCGCCAGAAGTGGATCGACCAGGCTCAGTCGCTGAACCTGTACATCGCCGGCGCCTCGGGCAAGAAGCTGGACGTGACCTACCGCATGGCCTGGTACCGTGGCCTGAAAACCACTTACTACCTCCGCGCCCTGGCCGCCACCAGCACCGAGAAGTCGACCATCAACACCGGCAAGCTGAACGCTGTCTCCAGCGGCGGCAACCACGGTGACGACTCGGTCCTGGCAGCGCCTGCCGGCCCTGCTCCAGTGCCGAAGGCTTGCGCCATCGACGAGCCGGATTGCGAAGCTTGCCAATAAGCTGAGCTGACAGGCGCCCATGGCGCCTGTGCCAACCCCCGGTAGGCCTGCGGCTTATCGGGGGTTTTCTTTTGCCCGCAACAAAGCTGTAGAAGCCGGCTTAGCGATGAACAAGCCTCCCCATCCAAGCGTTGCGCAAGCCTCAAGGACGCCTTCACTGGCAAGCCAGCCCCGACAACAAGCCAGCCACCTGCGATACAAGCTTGCACGCATGCAAAGCCCCCCCCACCAGCGCACGCCTACGAACCCACCACCAATAAAGAAACTGGGTGGCAGCAAACAGGCATGAAAAAGCCCCTCATCGAGGGGCTTTTTGTGTAGCGCTCAAGCGAACCGGTATCAGGTCATCTGGATGATGGTCTGCATGATGGTGCTCTGAGTGGAGATGGTCTTGGCATTCGCCTGATAGTTGCTCTGCGCCTTGATCAGGTTCACCAGCTCGTTGGTCAGGTTGACGTTGGACTCTTCCAGGGAGTTGGATTGGATCGCTCCCAGGGTGCCGGTCTTCGGTGCGTCATAACCTGGAATACCGGACGAGTAGGTCTCTTTCCACTGAGTGCCGCCTACCGGCTGCAGACCTTGCTCGTTGGTGAAGCTGGCCAGGGAAATCTGACCGATCGCCTTGGTCTGCTCGTTGCTGAAGTTGGCCAGCATCACACCGGTGCCATCGATGGTCAGGCTGCTGATCTGGCCAGTGGAATAGCCGTTCTGCGCGATGATCGAGCGGGTGCTTTCGCCGAACACCGAACCGGTTTTGGTCATGTCGATGCTGACACCGTTCGCCGCAGGCTTGGCACCGTTAGGGGCGAATACGCCATTGGTGACGGTACCCGGAGTCCAGGCGGTAGCCGACATGACAATTTTGTTGCCGGCTATGGTGTACGGCGTAGTCCCTGGCGCAGCTGGCGGGGTAATGGTGCTGAGCTTGCCCGACGAGTCGAACTTCATGGTGATCGGCGACTGGTTGGCCATGGTGAATGCAGTACCGTCCGGGTTGCGACCATCAATCAGCGTGTAGGTTTGCCACTCATTGGGGTTCGGCGTCTTGATCATGTACTGATCCATGACGTGCTTGTTGCCCTGAGAGTCATACACCGGGGTACTGAACGACTTGGTGTAGGTGGTGTTGTCGGTCGGATTGAACACATAGACCGGAGCGGTCGAGGCCACATTGATCGGAGTCGAATCGGAGTTCAGGTTGATCGTCGAGGAGATCGAGTCGGTTGGCTTGGGCGCCAGGTTCGAGGTATCGATCCGCAGGTCGGTCAGTACACCGTTGATGATCTTGCCGTTGGCGTCTACGGCATAACCTTGCAGGCGCGCAGTGCCATCACTGTTGGTGATGAAGCCTTCCTTGTCGGTCTTGAAGGTACCGGCACGGGTGTAGGTCAGCGAGCCATTGGTGCTGAGCACGAAGAAGCCCTGCCCCTGAATGCCCATGTCCAGCACGTTGCCGGTGTTGTTGATATCACCGTTAGTGAACTGCTGAGAAACGTTGGACAGGCGTACGCCGTTACCAATCACTTGAGTACCGCTGCCCAGCTTGGTGGCCGAGTAAACGTCGGAGAATTCAGCGCGGGAAGACTTGAAACCAGTGGTCGCGACGTTGGCGATGTTGTTACCGGTGACGTCCAGCTGTTTGTTGGCAGCGTAGAGACCGCTAAGGCCGATATTGAAAGACATATTCCACTCCTTGTGCCGGTTAGTCGGCTCTAGATACCAATGGTTTGTACTTTGGACAGGGCAATCGGGCTGCTCATCCCTGCCAGGTTCAGCATCAACTCTCCGCCGGTCTGGCTGATGGTGACGCTGTTGACCGTCGCCGGCAGGTAGGTGATCAGGTCAGTGCCCTTGCCATCAATGGTGGTGCTGGCCTTGAAGGTGTAGTTACCCGGGGCCGCCTTGGTGCCATCGGTCATGGTGCCATCCCAGACAAAACTGGCGTTGCCGGCCTTCTGGCTGCCCATGTCGATGGTCTTGACGGTGTTGCCATCCTTGTCGGTGATGGTCACCTTGACCGAGCTGACGCTGGACGGAACGGTCACCGAACCGGTCATGCTCTTGCTGGTGTCAACCTGTGTGGTGCCGGACTGGACGATCACCGAGCGACCGACCAGGGACGAAGCCTGCAGAGCCTGAGACGACTTGTAATTGCCAGTGATGGAGTTCACCGAGGTATTCAGGGTCGTGATCCCTTCCAGGGTGGAGAACTGCGCCAACTGGGCAACGAACGCACTGTTGTCCTGTGGATCCAGCGGGTTCTGGTTGTTCAGCTGGGTCACCAGCAACTTGAGGAACGCGTCCTTGCCCAGGGCCTGCTTGCCGGTGGCGCTGTTCGTCGCTGCCGCCAGGCCATCGGCGCTGGTGGTGTTCGCGGTCTTCTTCGACGAGTTGGCCAGTACATCCTTGAGGGACGGACCGCTGGTGGTATCAGTAACGCTCATTGGCTTCGCCCCTTATCACTGACCCAGGGTCAGGACCTTCTGCATCATGGTTTTGGCGGTATTCATCATTTCAGCGTTGGTCTGGAACGAGCGACTGGCGGAAATCATGTCGGCCATTTCTTCCACCACGTTGACATTGGGGTAGAAGACGTAGCCCTTGGCATCTGCAGCCGGATGATTCGGTTCGTAGCGAGCTTCCAGATTGCTCTGGTCTTCCACCACGCCCAGCACCTGAACGCCTTGGCCTGCAGCATCCTGGTTCTGGAACAGCGAATCGCTGCCACCGCTCTGGGCGCCCTGGAACATGGTGGCAAACACCGGATGACGAGCGCGGTAAGTCTGGTCGATGCTCGACGACACGCTCTCGGCGTTGGCGATGTTACTGGCGACGGTGTTCAGACGAGTGGTCTGAGCGCTCATGCCACTACCGGCAATATTGAAAACACTGGCAAGGGACATGGATTACTCTCCGCGCAGGGCTGCAACCAGCCCTTTGAATTTGCTGTTGAGCAGCGTGAAGCTGGCTTGGAAGTCCACCGAGTTCTGTGCGTAGCTCGATTGCTCCAACTGGGCATCCACGGTGTTCTGGTCGATCGAGGGTTGCATCGGCGTGCGATACAGCAGCGATTCGGCGCCACTGCTCAGGCCCTGGGCTTCGATATGCCGGGTGTTGGTCATGTTCAACGCGAAGGTGCCGCTCTTGACCTTTTCGTTCTGCTCGGCGAGCACAGCGGAGAAATCCAGATCCCGAGCCTTGTAGTTCGGGGTGTCGGCGTTGGCGATGTTGTTGGCCAGCACTTCGGCACGCTTGGCGCGAAAGCCAAGCGCTTGTTCGTGAATACCGAGCGCTTTATCGAAGCTGATGCTCATGTCGGAAACCTTTGGGTGACCTGATTTTTCGTAACCTTGACTTAGCAAGCTACGTGCCAAGTCAAAGCCCCCCGTAAATCAAGGGTTCTACGGCAGCGGCAAGGCGGCAATGCCAGAAAAGCGGCAATGGATTTCCGCGAAACGCCGGCAAAGCGGCAATCGACCTGCCGCTTTTAGCCCGGCCACCCGATAAAATGGCACCCACAAAAAAGGAGGCCCTGAGGCCTCCTTTTCTATTGCTGCAACCGCCCATCATTTCGCCTGGTAGATGATTCCAGGGCTGCATTGCACCATCTGATAATGATCCGGCAGACCATTGAGCGCTTCGGAAGCGCCCAGGAACAGGTAACCACCAGGCTTCAGCGTGCTGTGAATGCGCATCAGGATGTCCTTCTTGACCTCAGCCGAGAAGTAGATCAGTACATTGCGACAGAACACGATGTCGAACTTGCCAAGGCTGGCGTAACTGTCCAGCAGGTTGAACGAGCGAAACTCCACCCGGCTCTTGATCGGCGCCTTGACCACCCAGCGCCCCGGCCCTTTAGGGTCGAAGTAGCGCTGCAGGCGCTCGGCCGACAAACCACGGCCGATGGCCAAGCTGTCGTATTCGCCGGTCTTGCAGTTATTGAGCATGGTCCCGGACAGATCGGTAGCAACAATCTGCACCCCCATCTTCAACTGGCCCATGTTGCTGCGCTCGAACTCATCGATGGACATCGACAAGGAATAGGGCTCCTGCCCCGACGAGCATGCCGCCGACCAGATCCGCAAGCGCTGATTGGGGCTGGCCTTGATGGCTTCGGGAAGCACCTTGTTCTTCAATACTTCGAAGGGATAGGTGTCACGAAACCACAAGGTTTCGTTGGTCGTCATCGCATCCACCACCATCTCGCGCAATCCGCTGCGCGGCTGGGTCTGAATCCGCTGAACCAGCTCACCCAAGGTTTTGATGCCTTGCTGTTCCATCAGTTTGTTGAGACGGCTCGAGACAAGATATTGCTTGTTTTCCCCGAGCAAAATACCACAGGCTTTTTCCAGGAAGACCCGGAACTGTTCAAAATCCAAATTACCCGTAGACAATGCTGCCGCCTCTTAAATCTTATGTTCGCCGGGGGCTGATGCCCTCAGCTGTGGTCTGCTGCTTTGATCCGGTCTACTACCCGGGATGCCAGGTCGTCAGGACGGAACTTGGCAAGGAAGTCATCGGCACCGACCTTCTTCACCATCGCCTGATTGAACACCCCTGACAACGAAGTATGCAGGATGATATGCAGCTTTTGCATGCGTGGATCGCTACGTATCTCGGCCGTGAGGGTGTAACCGTCCATTTCGGGCATCTCGATGTCGGAAATCATCATGAGGAATTCCTCTTCCGGCTTCTTGCCCTCATCCACCAGCTTGCGCAGGTAGTCCAGCGCCTGCCGGCCATCGTTCAGCGCCACCACCTCGACACCCACAGTCTGCAGGCAGCGAGTCACCTGCTTGCGCGCCACTGACGAGTCGTCAACGGTCAACACCCGCAAGGAAACCGCCTTGTGCTGAGTCTCGACGTCAACCACGCCCACCGAAATAGACTCGGAGGTGGGGGCGACTTCCGCCAGAACCTTTTCAACGTCGATGATCTCGACCAACTGGTTGTCCACCCGAGTCACCGCCGTCAGGTAGTGATCGCGCCCCGTGCCCTTGGGCGGCGGATGGATCTCTTCCCAGTTCATATTGACGATACGCTCCACCGAGCGCACCAAAAACCCCTGAGTCTTGGTGTTGTACTCAGTGATAATGACGAACGGATTGCTCTGATCCTGCAACCCCCCCGAACCTGTGGCCATTGCCAGATCCAGGATCGGAATGGTCGCCCCTCGAATATTCGCGACACCGCACACCACAGGGTTGGATTTGGGCATCAGGGTCAACTTGGGGCATTGCAGCACCTCGCGAACCTTGAATACGTTGATCCCATAGAGTTGCTCACCGTCCAGACGGAACAGCAACAACTCCAGACGATTCTGCCCAACCAATTGCGTGCGCTGGTTTACCGAATCCATTACACCAGCCATGCCCAGACTCCCCAAAGCTTTAAGATCCGACGCACGCTCATCACTAAACGGCACGGCGCTTGCTTTTTAACTGTTATGAACGCCAAAACGACATTTTTCCGACGCCTGACATCCCCCTACCGCGCATTGCTTTGCGGGATGTCGGCGCTATGTATCCTAAACCCTGGCGGCCCTGCCGTTGCTGATTCGGTCACCCTGCCTGATCTACTTATCGGCGTCACTCAAGGGTTTCTTGAATTCACGGTAGAAGACTATCTGGCTACCAGTCAAACGGAAGGACGCTACGAAATCCAAGTCAACCAGCTGGATCCGCGCATGCGCATGCCTGCTTGCGACAAGGAATTGACAGCGAGCCTGGAAAGTCCGGCACAGCCACTGGGGCGGGTAACGGTCAAGGTCCGCTGCGAGGGAGGCTCACCCTGGACGGTGTTCGTGCCAGCCCAGGTCAAACTGTTTCGCGAAGTGGTCACCACTTCGCGCCCACTCAAGCGCGCCGGGATCATCGAGCCAGGAGACGTGGTATTGCGCGAGAGAGATATCAGCCTAAACAATCAGGGCTACCTGACTTCCGTGGACCAGGCCATTGGTCAGAAACTTGTCCGACCAATGGTCGCCGACCAGCTTATTACTCTGGGTCACCTGGAACAGGCTGAAGTAGTACGCAAGGGCGATCAGGTAGTGATTTCGGCACGTAGCGGCACCTTGAACGTGCGCATGCCGGGGGAAGCACTGTCCAACGGCGGCATGAGCGAGCAGATCAGGGTCAAGAACCTGAACTCGCAACGCGTGATCAAGGCTCGCGTCACCGCGCCGGGGCAGGTGGAAGTGGCCATGTAGATAACTGGCGCTCGACTCGCTCGTTCCCTAAACTGTGGCCGATAAAGGGTCGCAGATACCTGCGCTGGCTCGTCGACAATCGAGCCTAAAGTTTTTCAGGGTATGGCCGAAAACATGGCAAGCGTCCAAATACCCAGAGGTTTTCTTCATCATGGTCATCGACTTCAGCCGTTTAAACAGCTCCCCCTCACTGACAGGCAGTACGCGTACCAGCGCCAGCAAGGAAACCGGTGATGCCGGCAAATCCGCTCCGCTGACGACTGCAGCCGAGACCAGCAAAAGCGGGGAATCGGTACACCTCAGCAATGAGGCTCAACAGTTGCAGAAAATCACCGACAAGCTGCGCGATCAGCCTGCTGTCGACAAGGCCCGCGTGGCCGAGTTGAAGCAAGCCATTGCCGATGGCAGCTATAAGGTCGACAGCAACCGTGTAGCCAGCAAACTGCTCAACTTCGAAGCCCAGCGCTAGCCACAGGCTTGCGCCAGGCTTTTGGACGCTTAATCCCCAAGGCCAGCCATGCACGACATCAATCTACTGCAACTGATCAATGACGACCTTGCTCCAGCTCAACAACTGCTGGAGCTGCTCAGAGCCGAATCCATTGCCCTGCACGGCCGCGACATGCCGCTGCTGGAGGATATCCTGGCGCAGAAGCAGGCCCTGGTCATATTGCTGGAACAGCATGGCCGTAAGCGCACAGAGATCCTTGCCAGCCTGAACCTGCCGAGCAATCGTGCAGGCCTCGAACAACTGGCCAGTCACTCCAGCCTGGGCGATCAACTGCTCGAGCAGGGCAACCTGCTGACCCAGTTGCTCGCCGACTGCCAGGCCACCAACGAACTCAACGGCCGCTCGATCCAGATTCAACAGGCCACCACCGCCAACCAGTTGAAAATCCTCAACGGCGGCGAACCCCCAGCTCTTTATGACGCCCGCGGCTCTACCTCTATGCTTGCGAAGCCCCGCCCACTCAGTCAGGCTTAAGCCCCAAAAATGAGCGCGTGCTATCAAGCCGTGAAACATACTGGCAAAATGCCAGACCCTGCGTGTAGTTGTATTTTGTCTGGAGATTGATGAACCGTGTTCAACGCCTCAAACGCGGAAGATGCTCCGCAGCCACCTAAGGTGTTCACCACTGCGTTGGAAATTTCCTCCAACCTGCGGCTGCTGCAAGAGAGCCACGACCCGCTGATCATCACTTTCCATGAGCGCAGCCAGCGCTTCCAGAGCTATCTGGTGGAAGTGGACCGCGATAGCAACATGATTGCCCTCGATGAAATGATCCCCCGCGACGGTGAGCGATTCATGCTGGCGGGCGAGCCATTTCGTGTTGAAGGCTTTCATGAAGGCGTGCGCATCGCCTGGGAAAGCAACGGCCTGCCGACCCTCGACGAGTCCAATGGCGGTCGCTGCTACCGGGCCACCCTGCCGGACGAAGTGGTTTACCACCAGCGCCGCAACGCCTTCCGCGCCGCACTCAAGCTGGCGCAACTGGTCGACATCGAACTCAGCGGCGAAAAACTCAAGTCCCCTCTGACCGGCAAGCTGCTGGATATTTCCGCTACCGGCTGCAAGTTGCGCTTCGACGGCGATATCTCTTCGCGCCTGCAACTGGGCCAGGTGTACGAGCGCTTTATTGCCGCCCTGCCCTTCGGCAGCATGACCGCCCCGGTCGAACTGCGTTACCTGCATCACGAGGAACGTATCGACACCACCTTTGCCGGCGTGCGTTTCCACAACATGAGCGGCCTGGTGCAGCGTCAGGTAGAGCGCTTCGTCTATCAGTTGCAGCGTGAAGCGCGGCGCTTCGACAAAGACGATCTCTGAGCCCCACGCACCAATGAAAACGGGCAGTGCCTTACGGCAACTGCCCGTTTCTCGTTTCTAGGGCCGAGCCCCGCTTAAATGATCCCGAGCGCATTCATCGGGCGACGCCTCATCCGACGCTTGCGGCGTCTCAGGCTCCGCTGCAGGCGCGGCGTCCGGCGCGGGCGCGGTCTGCATCTGATCCTGCACCACCTGCTCATCCACTCGTGGATCGAGGGCCGCCACCAGAGGTGAGCTGGACATGCTGTCCGGCATGGCGACGTGATGCAGCGGCGCATCATCCACCTGATGCAGATTGGTCACCGCCTTCGGCCGAATCCTCCAGACCAGGACCAGAGCAAAGAAACTGAAGAAGGCATACAGCATCTGACTGCCGAACAACTTCATCAGCACCCCAGCCGCCAACGGACCGATGCTCGCCCCCACGCCATAGGTCACCAGCAGCATCGCCGTCAGCGACACCCGACGATCACTTTCCACGTGGTCATTGGAGAAAGCCACCGCCAACGGATAGAGACAGAACTGCACCAGGGAACAAAGGAACCCGAGGACAAACAGCATCTCCAGAGGGACCGACGGCAGGATCGCCAGAGGCAGGGCCACCACCGCCAGGAACAGCGCGAAACAGCGAATCAGCAACGCCCGATCATAGCGATCGGACAACCAGCCCAATGGCCACTGCACCACCAGACCGGCAAAAATGCAGCTCCCCATGAACAGACCGACCTGCTCGGTACTCAAGCCCTGCTGCGACGCATAGAGCGGCGCAAGGCCATAGAAGGAACCCACGATCAACCCCGACCCCAGCACGGTACTCAGGGACTGGGGAACTCGCTTGATAAAGAAGCGCGGCTCCATCGGCGCCGGATGCAGAGGCGCCGGGTGAATACGCCGGGTCATGGCCACCGGCACCAGGCACAGGGCAAAGCACAGGGCCACCAGCATCAACAGTTCCAACCCCAGGGCCGGGTGCATGACCAGAATCAACTGACCCAGAACCAGGCCCAGGTAAGAGGCAATCATGTAGCCGCTGAACACCAGCCCGCGCTGATTGGCGTCGGCCTGCTCGTTGAGCCAGCTTTCGATGACCATGTATTGGCACATCATCCCCAGGCCGACGATCATCCGCAGCACCAGCCAGGCCGGCAGCCAGTCCACCAATCCGTGCCCGAGCACCGCCGCCCCGACGATCCCGGCACAGGTAGCGTAGGCGCGGATATGCCCGACCCGGGCAATCAACCGGTGCCCCAGCTTGCCCCCCAATACCAGGCCGAAATAGTTGGCCGCCATCAAGGCCCCCACCCACAGGCCATCGACATGGTCGGCGGCCAGGCGAAGAGCCAGATAAGTGCTGAGCAGACCCGAGCCGATCAACATCATCAGCGAGGCGAAATAAAGCGCTCGAAAGGATTTCCAGATTTGGCGCATCGGCGTTCCGAGCGGCTCCTTGAATGAGGTGTCGGACCCTTGGCAAACAAGGGCCCGACCAGCGACGGTTCGGTTATGCCTGGGCCGCTAGCACACGCCGCTCCCAGGGAGTGATTTCATCAAAGAAGCTGGTCAACTCCATGGTCTTCGAAGCGATGTAGCCTTCGATGAACTCAGTGCCGAACAGTTCCCTTGCCAACTGACTACGCTTCAGACGCTCCAGCGCCGCATGCAAGGTACAAGGCAGCGACAGATTGTCCGGAACCTCGAACTCGCCCTGGATCGCCGCCGTGGGTTCCAGCTCATTCTCGATCCCGTGCAAGCCCGCTGCCAGGCTCGCGGCAATCGCCAGGTACGGATTGGCGTCCGCGCCCGGCAGGCGATTCTCTACCCGTCGCGCCACCGGCGAACTGGCCGGAATACGCAGCCCCGCAGCCCGATTGTCATGGGACCAGCAGGCATTGTTCGGCGAAGCGTAAGGATGGCACAAGCGCTGATAGGAGTTCACGTTGGGCGCGAACAATGCGGTGAAGTCCGCCAGCCCGGCCTGCAGCCCGCCGATGAAATGGCGGAACATCGCTGTCGGCTGCCCGGCATCGTCACTGAAGACATTTCGCCCACTGCCGATCTCCACCAGGCTCTGGTGAATATGCATCGAACTGCCCGGTGTATGCGCCAGAGGTTTGGCCATGCAAACCACGATCAGTCCGTGCTTGAGGGCCACTTCCTTGAGCAGGTGCTTGAACAGGAAGGTCTGGTCTGCCAGCAACAGCGGATCGCCGTGCAGCAGATTGATCTCGAACTGGCTGACACCCATTTCATGCATGAAGGTATCGCGAGGCAGACCCAGGACCGCCATGCACTCGTAGACTTCCTTGAAGAACGGCCGCAGGCCGTTGTTGGAGCTGACACTGAATGCCGAGTAGCCCTCCTCCCGTCGACCGTCCAGGCCTACCGGTGGCCGAAAAGCCTGTGCCGGATCGTCATTGGCGGCGAACACGAAAAACTCCAGTTCCGTAGCCACCACCGGCGCCAGCCCCAGGGCCGCATAGCGTGCGATCACCTGCTTGAGTTGGCCGCGGGTGGAGAGTCGCGAACTTTCGCCACTGAGCTCATCCGCGTCACAAATGGCCAGCGCCCGCGGCGTCTGGCTCCAGGGCAGACGATGAATCTGCCGAGGGTCGGCATTGAGCGCCAGGTCGCCGTCGTCGCTGCCGTAAAACCGTGCCGGCGGATACCCGCCCATGATGCATTGCAGCAGCACCCCGCGAGCCATCTGCAAACGCCGCCCTTCGAGGAAGCCCTCGGCTGTCATCACCTTGCCCCGCGGCACGCCATTGAGATCCGCAGTGACGCATTCAATCTCATCAATGCCCGTCAATCGCTCGGCGAGTGAACTGTGGCCATCGGTTGTCATGACTCAATCCTTGTTGTTATACGAGCCGCGAACGGCGACCCGTACAAAATACGCATCACCCGTTCAGGATTTCAAGCAGGCAAGAATAAAATCCCGGGAAGGCGCGAACTCCCGGTGAGCAACCCACACGTCACGGCCAGCACCGACTTTGAAAAAGAAGAAGGGAACAGCCCCTGCCAGGGCCCGGCCAGCCTGATAACACCTGGCTGCAGCCGAGCACGCCGATCAGACACTCAAGGCAAGTACAGCTTGAACAGCCCGCCACCTAATGGGCCGCCGTTGCTGATGCAGGTGTGTCCGCATACGCCATTGCGCTGATGCAACTCGGCAATGCGCCCGGCGAAATACAGCCCCAGCCCGGTGCTGCCGCTGCTCTGATTGATGCCCTGCACATAATCGGCCTGACGCTCGATCATCGCTGGCGGGTAGCCGTCGCCGTCATCGTTGATGGACAGCACCACCTGCCCCTCTTCATCACTGACCGTGATCAACAGCGCATGGCGGGCATAACGCAGCGCATTGTTGATGCAATTGGCCAACACCGAAGCAATCAGCTCTCGATCGAAGAAGCCCAGGGGACTCAAGGGATCGACCTCATAGGTGGCAGAGATTCCACGACTCTTGAACACATCCTGATGGCTCACCAGTTGCGCTTCGATGAAATCATCCAACTCGTGGTAAGCCGGTTGCAGCGGCAACTGGTTGACCCCCAGCTTGTACAGCCCCAAGAGCTGCACCAGCATGCCGTTGAGGTGAGCGAAGTGGTAATCGATCACCCCCTGTTCCGGCGCCAGTTGCGTCTCGGGCTGACGGGCCTGCCACTGGGCATGGGCCTGCATCAGCATGGCCAGGGAATTTTTCATGTCATGGACGGTGGAGGCAATCACCGTGGAAAAATCGAGCGCCTGTTGCTCTTCGTTCATTCGCCAAACGCCTTGCTTCGCAGCTTCTGGTAGCGCGCATAACGCGCATCGGTATCGGGCATCATGCCCACCATTTTCAGGCACGCCTGGCATTCTTCCAGGAGCGCCGCGTCTGTCTTGGGGTCTGTGCCGTGCAACAGCGACTGCGCCATGTTCAGGGCAATACTGATGTTCTTCGGCTGCATGGCCAAAGCCTTGCGGAACAGCTCCCGAGCCTCGCTCAGATTGCCCGCCTTGTAGCTGCGCACCCCCTGGCGGTTGATGTCGGCCGCCGCATTGGACGAACTGAGAATAGTCGGATCATCGGTGAGCTTGGCGATGTTCTGCATGACCTTCGGATCGTCGCCGTAGATTTCCGCACAGTTTTTCAACATCGACGCACCGGCACTGGCCTGCCCCAACATCTGCAGTTGCTTGGCCACCAGCAATGCCGCTTCGGGACTCATGAACTGCTCCATGCCGTCCAGGCGCATCAACGCCTGCTCGGTGAGCTTCTCTGCGGTTTCCGCATCATTGAGCAGCAGGCTGGTGGCCTTCATCAAGCGCGCACGAATCTGCAGTCCGGGGTCGGTGGGGTTTTCCTTGGCCACGGCACTCAGGGTCTGGTTGATCTCCAGGCGGGTGCGGGTGTCCAGGCCCTTTTCACTGCCCTTGCTGATCAAGGCATGGGCCAGGCCAAGATTGCTTTCCGGGTCCTTGAAGCGCGACTGCGCGCCCTGAGATACAGCCTGCCGATAAGCCCTGGAAGCGCTGTCGAAGTCTTCGTTGGCCATGGCCAGCTTGCCCAGCAGCGCCTGACGACGCACCGCCAGCGGTGACAGGCGCACTGCCTCTTCCAGCACATGCTGGGCACGCTTGGTGTCGCCTTCAGCCACCAGCACATCCGCCAGTCCGTCGTAAAGCCCGGGCATCATCGGGAAAGCCTTGAGGGCCTTTTCATAGACGGCCTTGGCTTCGCCGACCTGCCCGCGCTTGAACAGCAGGCGCCCCAGGCCGACGTAGGCCCAGGGCAAAGGCCGGTCCGCGAGAATACTGTTATACAGGCGCTCCAAAGGCTCGTTCTGATGCATGTCGCGCAGGGCATCCGCCCGATAGCGCAGGCACAACGGCGCGTAACGCGGGTCCTGCTTGCACAGGGCGATGCAGGCGTTGAGCACTTCCACCGGCTTGCCCCGATCAAGGGCTTGAAGAATCGGCTTGAGCAGGGTCTTGCGCTGCTGCAGCCGCTCCAGGCGCTGGGCCAGACCGGAACGATTGAAGGGCTTGGTCAGATAGGCATCGGGCTCGTGCTCCAGGGCACTGAGTACCATGGCCTGACTGCTCTCGGCAGTGACCATGAGGAACACGCTCTCATGACTGATGAGCTTTTCCAGCATCAGGTCTTCCAGCACCTGCTGGCCGTTTTTCTTGCCGTCGCCCAGATGATAGTCCTGGAGGATGAAGTCATAGCGCTTCTGCGCGCACATGCGCAGGGCCTGTTCGCCAGTGTCGGCGGTGTCCACGTCCTTGACGCCCAGCTCACGCAACATCGAACGCACCGAACTGCGGAAGTCCGAGAAATCATCGACGATCAAAAAGCTCTTTTGGTGGTACGCCAGCATCGAAGATTCCAGGCAAGTAAGAAGATCAATCCAGGGACAGCAGGACCCGCCCGGCTTCGCAGCCTGTTTTTGGCGCGCAGATAATAGCTGCTGGCCACGGGCTATCAAGCACTTTCAAGTCGACCTGTGATGCAGATCGCCACTTGGGAACACAATTGTCCACTGAAGTTATCGGCCGGATTCGCCATTCCCTTATAGAGGCCAGACAGCATTTGCCGCCTGATGAAAAAAGTCCTGGCCCTTCGCTGAAAAACACTTAGGCGGCGTGCTCAAACCTTGGATTCTGAAACATCACCTGATAGCGTGCAGCGCCTCAAAGCCTCGATCGTTTTTGCTCCGCAATGCTGGTCCTGCATGCAGGATCGGCCAGCCGGCAAAGGTTCCATCAGTCGCAAGTCCCACAGGCTTGCAATCCGGGTGTCGAAGGATCGGCATGACGCCCGACGGCGGTATCATCGACGAGCAAATGCCGGTCTGCCAGGCAGTGCATCAAGGGATGCGCAGGTCATTATCAAATGGAGTTAACGATGGCGCATGACAGCAGTGCGATAACCGGGATTGAACTGGAACAGTTCATGGACCGCCTTGAGGCGCAACAGCAGGACCAGGAAACCGATACCCTGCTGGCCCAGTTGCAAGCACAGCCGCTGCGGGCCGACTCCCTGGCCTCGATCGACCGCCTGCACACGCTATGGATGCAGGCCGGTGATTCAGCCGCGGCTCGCGCCGTTATCGCAGAGGATGGCAATGCCCTGCTGCAAGCCGTGCATGAGCCTGCCCGCGCTGAGTTGACGATGAACCTGGCCATCCTGCGTTTGCGCATCGCCAGTTATCTGGACGACGACGCAACCTTGCTTGAGGTGCTCGAACAGCTCAACCAGATGGCCGCGCAAACCCTGGACTTCAATGTCGAGCACTATCGTCGCTACCGAATCTTCGACGAGCTGGAACAGGGTCGCCTCGAAGTTGCGCTGAAAACCATCGAAGTGCGCTACGCCCTGACCTTGAGCAATCCTGCCCGTGCGGCGCTGCGTGCCTGGGACGCCGCCGACCAGTATCAACGCCGCGCCCGCGTCCTGGCCTTCCACGACCGCGACGAAGAAGCCCGGAGCGCCGCGCTGGAAGCCGTCAACGCCTTACGCACGGCCGGCCCCGACCAGGACATCGATGAAGGCGACTGGCTGTGGCTGGGCAATTCCCTGATCGAGATCATCCCGTTACGCCTGGCGCTGTTCGAACAACCCATCGCCCAGCTGACTGCTGGCCGCTCGCTGCCCCAGCGCCGCGAATGGGAAGTGCGCACCGCACGCCTGGCCGCCCGCGCCCTGCACGCCCAGGGTGATCTGAGCGGAGCGTTGAAGGTCTGCAATGCCGCAGCCCTGAGCCTGGATTCTGACGGCGGCAACAATTTCATCGAGTACGAACTGCCTTGGCTGATGGAAGCCGGGCGTATCGACGAAGCGGGGTTTCGAGCCTTCATCGACGTTTATGACAGGCAAACCGAGCTCTGGCCGGCCACCGCCCGCCTGGTTCTCGACCGCCTGCAAGATCCCCAAGAGCACAGTGCCTGGTGGCCGATCTGCGTGATGCGCGCCTGTATTACCGAAGAAGCACTGCAGAGTTTTCTCGAAGCGCTGCCGAACATCGAAACCACCGAGCCCGATACCACCCCACTCCTGGCCGCCCTGTACCAGGCCATGGAAGATCTGGACACACGCGACTCCCTGTTTGCCCAAGCCCGCGCCGAAGCTCTGCGGCGTGCCCCCGAGCAGCCCTGGATCACCCGCCTGACCGCGGTGCATGACGCAGAGCGCGGCCTGATCGACGCGGCCACCGAAGCCAGCCTGCTGCAGAACGCCATCCAGGCAGGTCGCATGCAGGACAATCGCAGTGCGTTCTCGCTGTTTGCCGCTCGGGTCAACAGTCTGGGAGTGATCGAAGCACTGAAAGCACCGAGGCCGGTGCTGTCCTGCGGCAAATACGCCTACAACTACGCACTGAGCATCGAAGATCTGGCAGAGACCGAAGCCGACAAGTTGCCCAGAGACGCCCGAGACCAAGCCTATTCGTTGCTGCGCGAAGCGCAGAAAGACGCCTACGAGCAGGGCCAGGCCCACATGGAGCGCTACTTCGCCAGCGGCAGCGGACATCCCTACGATGCCTGCGCGCACCTGTACTCCATGCTCTGCAACAACCTGGCGATCAACTATCGCTACTACAACCAGATCCGCTACGAAGACGCCATCGAGTTGCACGCGCGCGGCATCGCCGCCAGCCCGTTCGCCGAGCACTACAACGGCCTGCTCAGTGCTCGTATCTGCCTGGAAGATCTGCCTGGCATCATTGATGCCGCAGAACAGCTTTGGCATTACTCGGCGGAGTTCGGCTATAGCCGCCACGACCCGAATGAGTACGTCGCCTCGGTGGCGTACGCCTTGTACAAGCTCGATCGCGACAATGAAATCCTCATCTGGCTTGAACGCTTGCTCAAGTGGCAGGAAGAGCAAGGCGTCAGCGATCAGCAATTGGACAGCTCCGCGCTGTTCGCCCGGATTCAGGTCGCGCGCTACCTGGCCCATGCCCATCCCGACAACGCCGACAGCCTCTGGCAACGTTACGAGCCAGCAGTGCTGTCCTTGAACGAAGTCTCGGTCATGTCCAGCTCGGTGGACTTCCTCAAGGCCCGCGGCCGCACCGCCGAAGCCATTGACTACTGCGCACGAACCCTGGCCCTGTGCGCCCCGGACGATGACTACGACATCAGGTGCCGCGCCCGGATCGAAGAAATCCTGAGCGAGTTGCAAGCCCCGACTCAACCGACCGCCAAGAAAAACTGGTGGCAGATATGGAAGTAAGCGCCGACAAGCGCAGCCCCAGCTACGCCCCGCGCAACCTGCTGAATGCCGATGAACTCAAACGCGGCATCACTCAGCGCAGCCAGGGGCGCGGAGACGAAGACGCGGTACAGGGTTGGTTGCTGAATCACTTCTATCGGCACCTGGTGGGCAACTTCGAACCCGCACGGCGCATCCAGACCCTGGAGGACGCCTGTGCAGCGCTGGGTACCGATACGCCGCCAGCCTGGGTGAGCGGGTACTTCGACTGCGCCGCCAAGGCGCAGCCCGCAGATATCGCCAACGTCGTGGCGCCCCTGGTCTGGGTCGAGCCTCAAGAGCCAGCGCTGTTGCAGCAGGAAGCGCAACTGGTGGAGTTCCTGACCTCGCGCAAAGGCACGGCACTGGAGGGCAAGCTGGAACGCATCACTTGCCCGCAGGCCCTGGCGCTATGGGAAAAAGAGCACGCGCAGATGGCCGCCCGGGTCGATCAGGGCTGGCGCCAGAGCTCTCCCGACGCCCTCAATGTGACGGTCTCCTGCGCCGAACACACCTGGGTCGAACTGCGTCCGGAAAGCCCGTTGCTACGGGCTGAAATGGCCTTCGAAAGCTATGTGATGCGTCACTGTCTGGGGCAATTCGCCAACCGCCGGGCCTTGACCGGCGGCTACGGTGAACGCTATGCCGAAGCCGTAGAGCAACAGGGCATGCGCGTGTTCAGTCTGCGTGATGCCCAGGGCCAGCCCCACATCACCGTCAGCCTGATCATCCAGGACGACGGCGCACTGACCGTAGAGCAAGTCAAAGGCAAGCAGAACCGCCCGCCCATCGAGCGCTACTTCCAAGACCTGCTGCGCCTCCTCAACAGCCTGGGCACCGACCTGCAGACGCCAGCCGACTGCATTGCCATCGGCATCGTCCGCACCGATGCCGGCTGGTTGCGTATCGAGGAAGTCAGCGATGCGCAAGCCCAGACCCGCCTGGTGGCTCGCTACCCGCAACTGTTCTACCGACTGGACGCACCGTCGGCCATGGTCGAATGGCTGGTGGCGGCCCGTCAGTCCGACTTGCTGCTAGAGGTTGCCCCCCAGGCGCCATCGGTCAAGTACGCCACCCGCCATATCTTCAAGAAAAGCCCCCGGCCACAATGCCACCCCGACGACCCGCTGTATCGGACCGAAGGCGTGCCCTGGACGGACATGTCTGCGCCCCTGGCCGAGGAAATCGTGGCCTGGCAAGCCAGGAACCGGTGAAACGCACATGATGACGATAATTGCCGTAGCCTTCGGCGCCTGGCTGGTATGGCGCTACTTTCGCCGCCAGTCGCCCACCTCTCTGGTGGTGTTCACGCCGCGCAAACGCTGGGCACTGAGCCTGGCCCAACCCATGGTGGATGCCACCGGAATGACCGGCTTCTTCGATCCCGAGACCACTCATTTCATGGATCAGGCGAAAGCCTCCCTGAGGGCCCCGCTGCTGCACCAGATCGGCTTTCGCAGCAACGCCACGGACGACGAAGTCCGCGAGCACTTGGACAGCACCCTGGAACGCCAGTGGTTCCGAGTTGACCTGCACAGCCTGAACGCCAGCGACGACCCGCGAGCAGCAATGGCCTTCGCCTGCGTACGCAGCGCCTTCTTTGTCCGTTGCGCAATGTTGATGGGCTGGATAGACACCGAGAGCGGATGGCGGATCATGCTCCTCAATGCCCAACGCGCTCAGGATTGCTTCAGCGACTGGGAGGACTTCGGCAGAGCCTTCATGCTCGGGCGCAGCCAATGGATCGCAGCGTTCAGGGCCGACTCTCTGGGTGAGGTGTTCAATGAAACAAGCCTGAGCCGACTGCTGATGCCCGGTAGCGGCATCTGGGCTGGGGTTGCCTGGCAGGGGCTGCCGGCGTTGTTGCCTGTAGCGGATTGAGACCGCGAAGGGGGATGGTGTCCCAGGGCAGGTTCGAACTGCCAACCTTCCCCTTAGGAGGGGGATGCTCTATCCAATTGAGCTACTGAGACAAAACGGCAAGCGCCTGATATTTCATGGCGCGTGGGACGGCGTGCATGTTAACGGCCAAGGCCGCATTTGTCATGTTATCCATAGGGCTTTTTGCACGAGCCGCCAGGAGCGCTCCGCTCGCTCATGGCCTCGTCGTGCACATTGCATCACTGCAAAAAGCCATCATTGCAAAATGCAATTCAACAATCCCTAGAATTCATCTCAAGTTATTGTTTTTAAAGAGTTTATCTGCAGTTAAACTCTTGGCACGCAGGCTGCTTTATCAGTGGGTAAAACACTGCGGAGATGACGCCCATGAACAGTGCCCTGTTTCTCTTGAATGCGATCGCCATTGCCGTACTGATGGCCTTTCACTTTCAACCTGTAGACAACGCTGACCCTACCGGACTGTCTACCGCTCGTTACAACCAGCACCCGGTACCGCAGCTGGCAGTCATGAACACCCAGGTCGAGCCTCGCAGAGTGGCTCGGGTCAACCAGGAAAAGACCCCGCAGCAACTTGCCGCCACGCCAACCGAACGCTGGATTTTTTAAGACCAAGACTTCAGGAGTCTCCAATGTCCACCGCAGCCAAAAGCCTGCTTATTCTGACGTTAATCAGCGCTATCGCCGCCTTGCTGCTGCCTGAAGCCCCCTTGGGCAAAGCTGCTCTGATCATCTGCGGCTCAATGTTCAGCCTATTCCTTTTGGCGCTGTTGGCCGGACGCAAGATCAAGTTCGACCCGATATTGCGCTGATCCCGTGCTCGCTCAGTATGGCCAGCAGATGTTCCAGGGTTGTCGTCAACTCACAGGAATTGTCTAGGCGCACAACCTGCTCGTCATCCAGCCAGGCAGAAGAGGCAAACTGTTCGTTGCGCTGTAGGCGACGCTCTATCTCCGGCAGGTTTTCCCTGCCTCTACGCAGCAGGCGACGGCGCAATACCTCGGTATCAACCATCAGAACTATCGGAAGTAAATCAGGATAACGTTCCCGTGCCTGTGGCAAATGGCCTCTAGAGCCGTTGATCAACACGTTCCGCCCCTGCGCCAACCAAGTATCGATTTGCACGGGAATGCCATAACCCAGACCATTAGCTCGCCAAAACAAGGCAAAATCGCCCAGGGCCACCCGCCGCTCGAACTCCTCGACAGTGACCTCTTGCGCCTCCTCACCCACCGACTCGGCCGAGCGCGTGATCACCCTTCTTACAACCTCACATCCCAAGACACTTAAAGACTGCCTGGCCGCATCAATCAGGCTATCCTTGCCGGCCCCTGAAGGCCCCATCAAATAAATCAGTCTACCCGGCATGGGCTGCCGCTCCGGACAGCACAACTAGTAAATCGGCCATTTGCCACTATCCTCTAACAGGTAGGGATTACGCTTTCATCCGCATAGCATGCACCTTCACAAGTGCACTGACACTCCCGTCGGATGGGAGAATGCGGCCAACAACGCGGGCCCGGTGATCTTTTCAAACCAGTCCGCATTTCTGATAATTGGTGCTGGCATAACGCCTTTATCCAGTTCAATATTTGTCACAGAATTGACGCCAAGGATCTGGCAATTTTGAGGCATGATGCGGGCCTCTTAACAATTCAGGTTGAACATTTGGCAATCAGGCTTGTCCTAAAAGACAGCTCGCGGCCAATTCCGAGAACCGCTCCCCTGAACTAACCGGTTAAATATATGCGCCCATTGAAACAGGCAATTTATTCCAGCCGTACGGCTGACAAGTTCGTCGTACGTCTACCCGACGGGATGCGTGAACGCATTGCCGAGGTGGCTCGCAATCATCACCGCAGCATGAACTCCGAAATCATCGCGCGCCTGGAGCAGAGTCTTATTCAGGAAGGTGCCTTGGGTGAAGAGTTGAGCATGCGTCTGGACAGCCCTGAGCTGTCCTTGCATGAACGCGAACTGCTTCAACGCTTCCGCCAACTTTCACATCGCCAGCAGAACGCTTTGGTTTCGCTGATCGCCCATGACGCCGAAATGGCCGCAGACGCCAACTGATTTCACCCTGAAAGCTCAAGCCAGCCTAGTTGCTGGCTTTTTTTTGCCTGCGATAAAAGCAACGAAGCGCCATAAAGGCGCTTCGCGAATAAACCGATGTGCAAGGCTGGCTCAGAGCAGGAAGATCGTCGCCAAACCAAGGAAGATGAAGAAGCCGCCGCTGTCGGTCATGGCAGTAATCATTACGCTGGCGCCCATTGCCGGGTCACGCCCCAAGCGCGCCAGTGTCATGGGGATCAGGACCCCCATCAGGGCTGCCAACAGCAGGTTCAAGGTCATCGCGGCGGTCATCACCACTCCCAACGACCAACTCCCGTAAAGCATGTAAGCAACAACACCGATCACTCCCCCCCAGACCAGACCATTGATCAGGGCTACAGCCAGCTCCTTGCGCATCAAGCGTGAAGTATTGCCGGTACTCACCTGGTCCAGGGCCATGGCCCGGACAATCATAGTGATGGTCTGATTACCCGAATTGCCGCCGATACCGGCAACAATCGGCATCAAGGCCGCCAGTGCTACCAACTTTTCGATAGAACCTTCGAACAGACCAATCACTCGGGATGCGACAAACGCCGTGATCAGATTGATTGCCAGCCAGGCCCAACGGTTGCGCAAAGACTTCCAGACCGAGGCGAAGATATCCTCCTCTTCCCGCAGACCGGCCATATTGAGGACTTCGGTCTCGCTTTCCTCACGAATCAGGTCGACCATTTCGTCAATGGTCAAACGACCAATCAGCTTGTCGTTCTTGTCGACCACCGGAGCCGAGATCAAGTCATAACGCTCAAATGCCTGAGCCGCATCGTAGGCATCTTCATCCGGATGAAAGCTCACCGGGTCGCTGGCCATGACTTCCGCGACCTGCTTGTCCGGATCATTGACCAGTAGGCGCTTGATCGGCAGCACCCCCTTGAGCACGCCGTCGTAATCCACCACAAACAGCTTGTCGGTATGGCCCGGCAGTTCCTTGAGACGACGCAGGTAGCGCAAAACCACTTCAAGACTGACGTCCTCTCGAATCGTCACCATCTCGAAGTCCATCAGCGCACCGACCTGCTCCTCGTCATAGGACAACGCGGAGCGAACGCGTTCACGCTGCTGGCCGTCAAGGGCCTCCATCAACTCATGGACTACGTCTCGCGGCAGCTCGGGAGCCAAGTCAGCAAGTTCGTCGGCGTCCATCTCCTTGGCTGCAGCCAGGAGCTCGTGATCGTCCATGTCGGCGATCAGGGTTTCACGCACGGAGTCGGATACTTCGAGAAGAATGTCGCCGTCACGCTCAGCCTTGACCAACTGCCAGACAGTCAGGCGCTCTTCCAGAGGCAGGGCTTCAAGGATATAGGCAACGTCGGCAGAGTGCAGATCATCAAGCTTGCGCTGCAATTCGACGAGATTTTGCCGATGGACCAGGTTCTCGACCCGATCGTGATGGTGACCTTCCTGACGGTGTGTCAGGTCTTCAACCACCCGCTGGCGCTGCAGCAGCTCAACGACTTGAGCGAGGCGGTCTTGCAGGCTTTCCTGCGTTTTCTTTACTTCTACTTCGGTCATAGGCGAACTCCACTCCCAGCAGAGGAGCACGCCGGAAGGATCAATCAGTCAGTTCATGATTGTGAAAACGGGATACTGAGTAACTACTGGGTAAGTCCATGGAGGTATTCCACAAGCCCCGGCGGGGCTGACGGGCGCAATGATACACCGCTTGGCAGTTTTAAATGTTAAAAAATCGCGGCAAGAACAAGCGCTTGCGGCATAAACCTGAGTAGCGTCCGAATCTATGAGATTGCGACGCCCCGGCAGAAAAAGAAAACACACACGCAGAGAAAAAAGTTCGGCAACAGACAGGGCATTCGACTTCCGAAGATCAAAGCTGTTCCAACCGGACGAGCAAAAAGAGCGACAAATAAAACGCAGAAAGCAAAAAGCCCGCATCTTTCGATGCGGGCTTTCTGATGTATGGTGCACTCGACAGGATTCGAACCTGTGACCGCTCGGTTCGTAGCCGAGTACTCTATCCAGCTGAGCTACGAGTGCATTTTGTGTTTTTAGACCAGACCACAACTGGTTGAAGCCAAGTTAACTACATTACTGCAACTAACTCTTAAATGGTGCACTCGACAGGATTCGAACCTGTGACCGCTCGGTTCGTAGCCGAGTACTCTATCCAGCTGAGCTACGAGTGCATTTGTTGCCGCGCATTATAGGCCGTTAAATCTTTTTGTAAAGCACTTTTTCTAGTAATTTCAACAACTTACAGAAAAAGCCAGATTACAACGTACTAAACAAATAATGGCGGAGAACGGGGGATTCGAACCCCCGACACCCTTTTGAGGTGTACTCCCTTAGCAGGGGAGCGCCTTCGGCCACTCGGCCAGCTCTCCGCAACACGGGGCGTATATTAACCAGCTTTCTCCCCGTTTGCAAACAAAAAAAACGATAAAAATTAATGGCTTGGTTCTTCGTCCTTCTCTTTCTTTATCCGCAGGTAAATTTCCTCACGGTGAACCGCCACTTCTTTGGGGGCGTTGACACCAATACGCACTTGATTACCTTTGACGCCGAGCACGGTCACAGTGATCTCGCCATCACCAATGATCAGGCTTTCTGCGCACCGACGAGTCAGAATCAGCATACCTATCTCCTCACGCATTACATTTTCAGGGACTACAGTCTGCAAAAAAAAGGGTGTCGGCCTACAACCTGGTCGGCTGCAGTCCTACACGCCTAAGTATTGACTAGCACGGGCAAAAGAACAGTTTTCTCCCGTGCCGATCAAAAACACAAAGGGCGCGGTCAGACCGCGCCCCTTTCAAACACTTATCACTCGCCCTGGCGGGCTGGAGCGTCAAGCTCAAACGCGGTGTGCAGCGCACGCACTGCCAGTTCCAGGTACTTCTCTTCGATCACTACCGAAACCTTGATTTCGGAAGTGGAGATCATCTGGATGTTGATGCTTTCCTTGGCCAGGGCTTCAAACATGCGGCTGGCCACACCCGCGTGGGAGCGCATGCCGACACCCACGATCGAGACCTTGGCAATATTGGTATCACCGACCACTTCACGGGCACCGATCTCACGAGCGGTGTTTTCCAGCACAGTCTGAGCCGCCAGGTAGTCATTGCGGTGCACGGTGAAGGTGAAGTCGGTGGTGTTATCGTGCGAGACGTTCTGCACGATCATGTCGACTTCAATGTTCGCCGCACTGATCGGGCCGAGAATCTTGAAGGCCACGCCAGGATTGTCTGGCACGCCACGGATAGTCAGCTTGGCTTCATCGCGGTTAAAGGCGATGCCGGAAATGATCGGCTGTTCCATGGATTCCTCTTCATCAATAGTAATGAGGGTGCCCGGACCCTCCTGAAAGCTGTGCAACACGCGCAGCGGAACGTTGTACTTGCCAGCAAACTCGACCGCGCGGATCTGCAGCACCTTGGAACCGAGGCTGGCCATTTCCAGCATTTCTTCGAAGGTGATCTTGTCCAGACGCTGAGCCTTGGGTACCACACGTGGATCAGTGGTATAGACGCCATCTACGTCGGTATAGATCTGACACTCATCAGCCTTCAGGGCCGCTGCCAGCGCCACACCAGTAGTGTCGGAGCCGCCACGCCCCAGCGTGGTGATGTTGCCGTGCTCGTCAACGCCCTGGAAACCGGCAACCACAACCACACGACCGGCCTTCAGATCACCACGAATCTTCTGATCATCGATCTGAAGGATTCGCGCTTTATTGTGAGCACTATCGGTAAGAATACGTACCTGGTTGCCGGTGTAGGACACCGCAGGAATACCACGCTTGATCAACGCCATGGCCAGCAACGCAATGGTCACTTGCTCGCCGGTGGAGACGATCACATCCAGCTCACGGGGAACCGGTTTAGCTTCGCCACTGATCTGCTTGGCCAGATCGATCAGGCGGTTGGTTTCGCCACTCATCGCCGACAGCACAATCACCAGGTCATCGCCGGCTTCGCGGAACTTCTTCACCTTGTCGGCGACCTGCTCGATCCGCTCGACAGAGCCGACCGAAGTGCCTCCAAATTTCTGTACGATCAAAGCCATTTTCTAAGCCGCCTCAGCCCGTAAAGGGGCGCCCGTTAATCAATCAAACTGCACAGCGCATGGACCCGCCACTAGACGACGGGCCCGGCTCGGCGCCTTAAATACCCTGTTCGACAAATGGCACGGTCAGGGCCAGTGCCGCATCCAGCGCAGCAGCATCAACACCACCGCCTTGAGCCATGTCTGGACGACCACCACCCTTCCCGCCCACTGCCGCAGCGGCTTGTTTCATCAAATCACCGGCTTTGAGTTGGCCAGTCAGGTCCTTGGTTACACCTGCAACCAGTACGACCTTTTCCTCATGGACACTGCCGAGCAGGATCACTGCGCGACCGAGTTTGTTTTTCAACTGATCCACCAGCGCCAACAGCGCCTTGCCGTCCTGGCCATCAAGACGCGCAGCCAACACTTTCACGCCCTTGACGTCTGCCGCCTGGGCGGACAGATCGTCACCCGCAGCGCTGGCAGCCTTGGCCTGCAACTGCTCGAGCTGCTTCTCCAGCAGACGATTGCGCTCCAGCACCGCCGACAGCTTGTCGATCAGGTTGTCGCGGCTGCCCTTGACCAGGGTCGCCGCTTCCTTGAGTTGTTCTTCCGCAGCGTTCAGGTACGCCAGGGCCGCAGCACCGGTGACCGCTTCAATACGCCGCACACCGGAAGCCACGCCGCCTTCGCTGGTGATCTTCAGCAAGCCGATGTCGCCGGTACGGTTGGCGTGAATGCCACCGCACAGCTCCACCGAGAAATCTCCGCCCATGCTCAGTACGCGCACGCTGTCGCCGTACTTCTCGCCGAACAGCGCCATGGCGCCCTTCTTCTTGGCGGTGTCGATGTCGGTTTCTTCGGTTTCCACCGCAGTGTTCTTGCGAATCTCAGCGTTTACGATGTCTTCCAGCGCCTTGATCTGCTCAGGCTTGATCGCTTCAAAGTGGCTGAAGTCGAAACGCAGGCGCTGACTGTCCACGAGAGAGCCTTTCTGCTGTACGTGCTCGCCCAGTACCTGGCGCAGTGCGGCGTGCAGCAAGTGGGTGGCCGAATGGTTCAGCGAAGTGGCGTGACGCACGTCGGCGTCGACCTGAGCATCGACTGCAGCCCCCACGATCAGACTGCCCGACGCTAGTACGCCGTGGTGCAGGAACGCACCGCCGGTCTTGGTGGTGTCGCGCACATCAAAGCGCGCATTGCCGGCCTGCAGGTAACCGCAGTCACCGATCTGTCCGCCGGACTCGGCGTAGAACGGAGTCTGGTCGAGAACCACAACCCCCTCTTCGCCTTCATTCAGTACGTCGACCGATTGCCCTTCTTTATAGAGAGCGACCACTTTGGCCGAACCGCTGGTGGCGTGATAGCCGGTGAACTCGGTGGCCACATCGACCTTGACCAGACTGTTGTAGTCCATGCCGAAGGAACTGGCGGAACGGGCACGTACCCGCTGGGCTTCCATCTCGCGCTCGAAACCTTCCTCATCGAGGGTCAGGCTGCGCTCACGGGCGATGTCACCGGTCAGGTCCATGGGGAAACCGTAGGTGTCGTAGAGCTTGAACACCACGTCGCCCGGCACTACCGAGCCTTCGAGTGCCGCCAGGTCCTGCTCGAGGATCTTCAGACCCTGCTCCAGGGTCTTGGCGAACTGTTCTTCTTCAGCTTTCAGCACGCGTTCGATATGCGCCTGCTGGGATTTCAGCTCTGGGAAGGCTTCGCCCATTTCGGCCACCAGGGCCGCGACGATCTGGTAGAAGAAGCTGCCCTTGGCCCCCAGCTTGTTGCCGTGACGGCAAGCGCGACGAATGATCCGGCGCAGTACGTAGCCACGGCCTTCGTTGGATGGCAGTACGCCATCGGCAATCAGGAAGCCACAGGAACGGATGTGGTCAGCCACGACTTTAAGCGAAGCCTGGGCATCGTTGGTGCAACCGATGGCCTTGGCCGCCGCGTCCAGCAGGCTCTGGAACAGGTCGATTTCATAGTTCGAATGCACATGCTGCAGCACCGCGCTGATCCGCTCCAGGCCCATGCCGGTGTCCACCGACGGCGCTGGCAGCGGGTGCAGCACGCCATCGGCGGTGCGGTTGAACTGCATGAACACGTTGTTCCAGATTTCGATGTAACGGTCACCGTCCTCTTCAGGCGAACCGGGTGGGCCGCCCCAGATATCGGCGCCGTGATCGTAGAAAATCTCGGTGCAAGGGCCGCAAGGGCCAGTATCGCCCATGGTCCAGAAGTTGTCGGAAGCGTAGGGCGCGCCCTTGTTGTCACCGATGCGCACCATGCGCTCGGCCGGCACCCCGACCTCTTTGGTCCAGATGTCGTAAGCCTCATCGTCGCTGGCGTAAACCGTGACCCAGAGCTTTTCCTTCGGCAGGTTCAGCCACTTGTCGGAGGTCAGGAAGGTCCAGGCGAACGTGATGGCGTCACGCTTGAAGTAGTCGCCGAAGCTGAAGTTGCCCAGCATTTCGAAGAAGGTGTGGTGACGAGCGGTATAACCGACGTTTTCCAGGTCGTTGTGCTTGCCGCCGGCGCGGACGCACTTCTGGCTGCTCACAGCGCGGGTATAAGCGCGCTTTTCCTGGCCCAGGAAGCAATCCTTGAATTGGTTCATCCCCGCGTTGGTGAACAGCAGGGTGGGGTCGTTGCCTGGGATCAAGGAGCTGGAGGCTACACGGGTGTGGCCTTGCTCTTCGAAGAAGCGGAGGAAGGCTTCACGGATTTCTGCGCTTTTCATTAGGTTCTTCCACGGAGACTGCGGCCAAAGGCCTGTGCGCAACGTCAACAGACGAAACGACGGCAAAGGGCCGCATTATATCGGCGTTAATCACTTGGTACAGCGTGTTTGTACGATACAAACAGTCAATTGGACGGAGAACACTGTCAGTTACGGGAAAACTCGGCAAAAGTGCGCACCACTTGTTCGATTTGCCCGGAACTGACATCCAAATGGGTCACCAGACGCAGCCGTGACGCGGCACTGAGGCTGATCCCTCGCTCAGCGGCGAACGCCTTGAGGGCTTCGGCCCTATCCCCCATCTGCACATACACCATATTGGTCTGCACCGGCTCGACACTGAAGCCCGCCTGGCTCAGCCCCTGGGCCAGCAGTTGCGCATTGGCATGGTCATCCGCCAGACGCTGTACCTGATGCTCCAGGGCATACAGCCCCGCTGCCGCCAGCCCACCGGCCTGGCGCATGCCACCGCCGACCATCTTGCGCAGGCGCCGCGCCTTGCCGATCAGTTCACGGGAGCCACACAACACCGAGCCCACTGGCGCACCGAGTCCCTTGGACAGGCACACCGATACCGAATCGAAGTGTTCGGTGATCACCCGGGCATCCACCCCCAGCTTCACCGCCGCGTTATACAAGCGCGCACCATCCAGGTGCAGGGCCAGCCCCCGCTCACGGGTAAAGGCCCGGGCCTGGGCCAGGTAAGCCAGGGGCAGCACCTTGCCCTGCATGGTGTTTTCCAGGGCCAGCAAGCGTGTGCGGGCAAAATGAAAGTCATCGGGCTTGATCGCGGCCGCCACCTGATCCAAGTCCAGGGAACCGTCGGCCAGGAGCTCCAGAGGCTGAGGCTGGATCGATCCCAGCACCGCGGCACCACCTCCTTCATATTTATAGGTGTGGGCCTGCTGGCCGACGATGTACTCATCGCCTCGCTCGCAGTGGGCCATCAAGGCCAGCAGATTGCTCATGGTGCCGGAAGGTACAAATAGGGCCGCGGCAAATCCCAGGCGTTGTGCCAGTTCCGCCTCCAACTGATTGACCGTCGGGTCTTCGCCGTAGACATCGTCTCCGGTACGGGCGCAAGCCATGGCCTCGAGCATGCCGGGAGTCGGCTGGGTCACGGTGTCACTACGAAGATCGATCACGCTCATCACATCTGGCTCCAACTACGGGGGACCGCAAGGTCCGCGCTGAACAGGGGGAATTCCCTTTCGAAACGAATTACTGCGGCCCCACGGCCGATTAATCAAGCAGCAACTGTAGAAAACCTTGTGCCACAGGGTGAAAAATCTGATGAACATTATCCAAAAGGCACAATGCTTCCCCGCCAAATCTGTGTTAAAAACTCACCGCCCGCGAAAAACTCGCGGGCAATCGTTCTCAGGGCGGGGTGTAATTCCCCACCGGCGGTAATTGCGCGCAATGTGCATAGCCCGCGAGCGCTTGGCGATGCCCGTGGCAAGTCCACAGGTGCCAACAAGGTCAGCAGACCCGGTGTGATTCCGGGGCCGACGGTCATAGTCCGGATGAAGAGAGAACGGGATTGGCGCCAAAGGGCCGCTGCCGGGCAGCTCGTGGGAAATCCACGGCCGTTCTGCGCGCCCCCTTAAATCCCATTCGATTCATATACGCCCTGTTTTTCATACAAACAGGAGTCAGAACAGATGCAACCCACCGCAATCGATAGCAAAAGCAAACACCACCCCAACGAGCGTATCGCCTTTATCCAGGCCTGCTGGCACAAGGAAATCGTCGATCAGAGCCGCCAGGGTTTCGTCGCGGAAATGCTCGCCCAGGGTTATCAGGAAAGCGATATCGACTTCTTCGAAGTCGGCGGCGCCTTCGAGATTCCTCTGCACGCCAAACTGCTGGCCAAGTCCGGTCGCTACACCGGGATCGTCGCTGCGGGGCTGGTGGTGGACGGCGGCATCTACCGCCATGAGTTCGTCGCCCAGTCGGTGATCAGCGGCCTGATGCAGGTGCAGTTGGAAACCGAAGTGCCGGTATTCTCCGTGGTGCTGACCCCGCATCACTTCCATGCAGGCGAAGAGCATCAGAAGTTCTTCTTCGAGCACTTCGTGCACAAGGGCCAGGAAGCGGCGAAGACCTGCGCCGATACCCTGCAGAAAGTTCGCGCCCTGCGCCGTAACGAGCAGCGTGCGGTAGCGGTTTAAGCGTTAGCGATATCGCCGGCAAGCTGGCTCCTGCGGGGGCTCGGCTTGCCGGTGAACGGCCCTTCAGGCCAGGCCGTCAGCCGATGTCGGCACAATCAGAATCCCCGCACGCAGGCCGTTCTTGACCTTGGGATTGGGAAAAATGATCCGCGCGCCCTCTTCCTCGATGACCCAACGGGTCTGGGCGATATCCTCGGCCAGCAGGTAACCCACTTCCAACTCGGAAAAGTTCTCGACGTCCGCCGGCAAATGCAGGTGGAAGCTGTCGCTGTGCTTGATGATTTCCCGCGCCACGCTGAACAGTTTCAAGCCATCGAGGGTGTCCTGTTCGGGCTCTGGCTCGGTGCCTTCGATGATGTGCTTGAGACGGGTTTCCAGGCGCTCGACATTGACCCCCTGGTTCTGCCCGAACGGCCGTGCCTTGCCCAACTCCAGGGTGAAGGACTCGGCCCCCAGCTGATCGTAGGTGTAGGCGCTGAAGACAATGGAAGGCTTGTTCTGCAGCAGCACCGCCTCCATACCCGCCGCCCGCAGGCGCGCCAGTTCACGGCGCGAATGCTGGCGCCCATCCTTCCACGGATAGAGGGCAAACTGCTCGATCTTCGAGCCACGGATCGCCGTGTGCAGATCGTAGTGCAAGCGTTCGCGCCCCGGCAGGTTAAAGAAGCTCGCCGCCAGACGTTCCAGCTCGCAAGCCCGCAGGGCTTCGAAACCACTGCTCAATTCATGCCGACCGTTGAACAGCCGATTGACGTCCTGCTCGACGAATCGCTCGCCACGGCGCATGGCCTCGGGGTTGCCGAACAGGAACAGAATGCGCGCCCTGGGCTTCAAATCGCCCCGGGCAATGTCATGCAACAAACGGTCGAGCAGCTCGATGGGGGCTGTCTCGTTGCCGTGGATACCGGCGGACAGCAACAGGTCCAGACCGTTATCCCGAGCCTCAGGCGGCCGTACTTCCAGGGCGCCCTCGCTCAGCCAGCGCATGCGCACGCCGTCGACAGTCAGTTGAGTCTTCTCTGCCGGTTCACGGCCGGCGAGGGTCAGTTCAAGCAGTTTGCCGAGGGCGAGCATAAAGCGGCTTCCTTAGTGAGCGTGACCGCAGTCAGGGCCATGCACGTGATCATCTTCACCAGCGTCGGCCGGTTCCATTTCCAGTTGCAGGCTGACCAGGTTGGTTGCCAGTGGACGCAGCAACAGGCTGGCGTATTCGGCATCGCCCTCTTCCACGTCCACGCCGATCAGCAATTGGCCACGGCCGTCCTGCTGGATCCACACTTCCTTGCCCTGCCACAGCACCGCGAAGCGGGTGCAGGAGGTTTGCAGTTGGGTGCCGTCGGTGTCTTCAAGGATCAGTTGCAGGGTATCGCTCATGGGGGTCGTTCTCATCTGGGGTGAAGCGGCGCGCCCGGGATCGCCGGGCGCGGGCTTTCAATTGATCTGGAAGGGATAAACCGCGCCCAGTTTAAGGATTTGCGTCAGTTCATCCAGTGCCGTCCGGCATTCAAGCAGCAGCTGCGGGTCCGCCAGATCACTTTCACTGAGGCGGTCGCGGTAGTGCTTGCCGACCCACTGGGTCAGGGTGTCGTACAACGGCGCGGTCATGATAACCCCAGGATTGACTGCCGCCAGCTCGGTTTCATTCAGCGCCACTCGCAGACGCAGACAAGCGGGGCCACCGCCGTTCTGCATGCTCTGCTTGAGATCGAAAACCTTCACTTCGCGGATCAGGCCACCCGAGCTGGTGAGGCTTTGCAGGTACTGCCAGACCCGCTCGTTGCTGCGGCATTCTTCCGGCACGATCAGCAGCATCGAACCATCGGCACGGGACAGCAGTTGGCTGTTGAACAGGTAGGAGCGCACGGCATCTTCCACCGTCACCTGCGAGCGCGGCACACAAATCGACTGGAAGTTGCCGCCGCGCTTGCCCAGTTTGCCCTGCAGTTCAGCGAGCATCTTCTCGGTCTCGAGGAAGGCGTCCTCGTGATAGAACAGCACCTCGCCATTGCCCACGGCGATCACGTCGTTGTGGAACACGCCCTGGTCGATCACCGAGGGATTCTGCTGGGCATAGACCACACCCTCCTCGCTCAGGCCATGCAGACGCGCCACGGCTTGCGAGGCTTCCAGGGTCTGACGTGCCGGGTACTTCTGCGGTGCCGGGTAGCGGTTGTCGAACGCGCTGCGACCGAAAACGAAGAACTCGACACCGGCCTGGCCGTAATCACGGCAGAAGCGGGTGTGGTTGGCCGCGCCTTCATCACCGAACTGCGCCACCGCCGGCAACGCGGCGTGATGGGCAAAGTGTTTCTGGTCGGCGAACATCGCCCCCAGCACACGGCTGGTGGTCGGATGCTCGATGCTGCGGTGGTATTTGCAGTTCAAGTTGGCGGCGGTGAAATGCACACGGCCATCGGCGGTGTCGGCACTCGGGCTGACGGTGGCGGCGTTGGCCACCCACATGCTCGATGCCGAGCAACTGGCGACCAGCAAGGGCATCGCCTGCTGGGCCGCTTGCTGGATGACTTGCGCATCAGTCCCGGCAAAACCCAGTTTGCGCAAGGCCGCAACATCAGGCCGCTCCTGCGGGGCGAGCACGCCTTGCTGGAAGCCCATTTCCATCAGCGCTTTCATTTTCGCCAGGCCCTGCAGCGCCGCTTCCTTGGGATTGGAGCCCTGCTGGCTGTTGCTCTGGGAGGCGACGTTGCCGTAGGACAAACCGCCGTAGTTATGGGTCGGCCCCACTAGACCGTCAAAATTGACTTCATAGGATTTCATCAGCGAGGCTCCACGAATCTGTTTGTTATAGGCATCGGTATCTACACAGGGCGCGCGTTTCGCGCTCGTTCGCCAGCCAGCCGGCTCCTACAGATCTGCAAGAGCCGGCTGGCCGGCGAAGAGACCATAAAGGCCTCTCGAATCAGGACAAGCGCACACCCGGCGTCAACGCGCTCGGCAGCACCAGGCTCGGGGTTTCCAGGGAAGCCACCGGATACGCGCAGTAATCCGCCGCGTAATAGGCACTGGCCCGATGGTTGCCCGAAGCCCCAACACCACCAAACGGCGCGCTGCTGGCGGCACCGGTCAACTGTTTGTTCCAGTTGACGATCCCGGCACGGCTCTGCAGCCAGAACTGCTGGTAACGCTCGGCAGAATCCGACAACAGACCGGCAGCCAGGCCGTACTGAGTGTTGTTGGCCTCGGCAATGGCCCCATCGAAATCAGCGTAGCGGATCACTTGCAGCAAGGGCCCGAACAGCTCTTCATCGGGACGCTCAGCCACTGCCGTCACATCCAGAATGCCTGGGGTCAGCAAGGCCGCCTGAGCCTGGGGCTGGGTCATTTTCAGCAAGGCTACGGCGCCATTGGCCAACAGTTGCTGCTGCGCATCCATCAGCGCGCGAGCGGCGCCCAGGGAAATCACCGACCCCATGAACGGCGCCGGCTGCTGGTCATACGCACCGACATCAATGCTCGCGCTGACCGCCACCAGGCGCGCCAGCAACCCATCACCCCAGGCGCCTTGTGGCACCAGCAGGCGGCGGGCGCAGGTGCAGCGCTGGCCGGCCGAAATGAAGGCCGACTGGATGATGGTGTACACCGCCGCATCCGGATCAGCGACCTGATCCACCACCAGCGGGTTGTTGCCGCCCATTTCCAGCGCCAGGATCTTGTCCGGACGCCCGGCAAATTGCTGGTGCAGATGATTGCCGGTGCGGCTGGAACCGGTGAAGAACAAACCATCGATACCCGGATTGGCGGCCAGGGCGATACCGGTTTCCCGGGCGCCTTGCAGCAGGTTGAGGACGCCTGCCGGCAAGCCGGCTTCGATCCAGCACTGCACCGTCAGCTCGGCGACTTTCGGCGTCAGCTCGCTGGGTTTGAACAGCACGCTGTTGCCCGCCAGCAGCGCGGGAACGATGTGCCCGTTAGGCAAGTGCCCCGGGAAGTTGTAAGGGCCGAACACCGCCACCACGCCGTGGGGCTTGTGTCGCAGCACAGCGGTGGCGTCGCCCAAGGGGCCGCTCTTCTCGCCGGTGCGCTCGCGGTAGCTTTGCACCGAGATGGCGATCTTGTTGACCATGCTGGTGACTTCGGTGGCGGCTTCCCACAGCGGCTTGCCGGTTTCCTCGCCGATGCAGCGGGCCAGTTCGTCGGCCCGCGCCTTCAGGCTGGCGGCAAAGGCCTCGAGCACGCTGATGCGCTCTTCCAGAGAGCGCTTGGCCCAGGCCGGAAACGCCTGGCGGGCGGCCTGCACGGCGCTTTCCACTTGCTCGGCCGTGGCGCCGTTACCGGACCAGATAACCGCCTGGGTCACCGGATTGACCGAGGTGAAGGCTTCGCCCTGGCCGGCCAGCCATTGGCCAGCGATGTACAGCGTGCTCATTATTTCGACTCCCGAGAAGCAGACAGCGGAACCGCGCGGACCTGGTCGCCGGCGTTGAGTTGCAGGCGTTTGGCGGTCAGAGGATCAACCACCAAGGTGCCCGCGGCGAAGCGTGCAGGCGCCGCAGTGATGCGGCAGTCCTCGCGTTTACGGTTGTGGATCAGGAACGGCGTGGCGTCGTCGCCTGGGGTGCCGATGGCCAGCACCAATGCCTGGCTGTCACGTACCGCGCGGATCTTGCTGGTCTCGCACTCCACCGCCGGGCCGGCGTCGAAGATGTCGACATAGCCCTGGTAGCTGAAACCTTCACTCTTGAGCATGGCCAGGGCCGGCTCGGTGTCGGTGTGGACCTTGCCGATCACGTTGCGTGCATCCTCGGACAGGAAGCAGGTGTACAGCGGAAACTTGGGCATCAGCTCGGCGATGAACGCCTTGTTGCCGACCCCGGTCAGGTAATCCGCCTGGCTGAACTCCATCTTGAAGAAGTGCCGGCCCAGGCTCTCCCAGAATGGCGAACGACCATTCTCATCAGACATGCCGCGCATCTCGGCAATGATCTTGTTGCCGAACAGCTGCGGGAACTCGGCGATGAACAGCATCCGCGCCTTGGCCAGCATGCGGCCGTTGAGGCCGGTGCGGTAATCGGCATGCAGGAACAGCGAGCACAGCTCGGAGTTGCCGGTCAGGTCGTTGGCCAGGAACAGCGTGGGGATCTCGCGGTAGATGTTCAGCTCCTGGGAGGCGCTGACCGTCAGGCCGACCCGGAAGTTGTACCAGGGCTCGCGCAAGCCGACGGCGCCGGCGATGGCGGAAATCCCCACCACCCGGCCGTTGTCGTCTTCCAGCACAAACAGGTAGTCCGCATCGCCACGCTCGGCTTCGCCGCGAAAGGTCTTTTCCGCCCAGCCAACCCTGTGAGTCAGGCGCTCTTCGTTGGCCGGCAAGGTGGTGAGGCCGGTGCCGGTGCTGCGGGCCAGGTCGATCAGCGCGGGTAAATCGCTGCTGCGTACGGGACGAACGATCATGCTATCTCCTCAGACGCAGGCCGCTGATGGCCTGCGCGAAACTCGCTGCTTTCCAGGCATGCTTTCCAGGTAATGGAAGCAGGCTTTAAACCGCCACCAGACGCACGCTGGCACCTTCGCCGACGCCCAGGGCTTCGGCGGCTTGCAGATCCAGGGTGACCGGTTTGCCCGGGGCGTAATCCAGCTCCAGCAACACCGCGCGGTAATCCTGCAACTGACCGTTGGACACCAGGTACTGACGACCACCGCCCTTGAGCGCTTCGCCAATCTTCACTGGCACCACGCGACTCTGGGCAATGGAGCGGATTCCCGAAACCCGTGCATGCAAGGTCGGACCGCCGTCGAAAATGTCGATGTAGTGATCGGTCTCAAAACCTTCGCGCATCAGGATGTCGAAGGTGATCTGCGCCCGCGGGTGCACCTGGCCCATGGCTTCCTGGGCGGCGTCCGGCAGCAGCGGCACGTAGATCGGGTAATGAGGCATCAGCTCGGCAAGGAAGGTCCGGCTCTTCAGGCCGCACAGGCGCTCGGCCTCAGCGTAGTTGAGGTCGAAGAAATTACGCCCGATGGCGTCCCAGAACGGCGAATCACCGTGCTCATCGCTGTAGCCGACGATCTCGGTCACCACCGAATCGGCGAAACGCTCCGGGTGGCTGGCAACGAACAGCAGGCGACCCCGGGAGTTGAGCTCCGACCAGGGCGATCCCACCAGCTCCGGCACCACATAGAAACTGGTCAACAGACTGTTGCCGGTCAGGTCGTGGCACTGGGACAGGACGTGAATCTTGTTATGGATCTTCAGCTCGCGGGACGCATGGACAAAGGTTTCATTACGGAAGCTGTAGAACGGCTCGGAATAACCGGCGGACGCGACGATGGCCGAACACCCCACCAGCTTGCCGCTGTCGGTGTCTTCCAGGACGAAAAAGTAGCTTTCCTCACCGTTGAAGCTCACTTCAGCAGCGAACGAAGCCTCGCTTGCAGCGATCTTGTCGCTCAAGCGGTCCACATCGTCCGGCAAGGAGGTGACACCAATCGGGCTGTCTGCAGCCAGACGCTGTACCTCGCCCAGATCAGCCATTTGCGCGGGGCGCATCACCAGCATGGTGTCACTCCTTACTCTAAAACAGGTCGGAAACCGTCCGACTCAGGGAAAAAAATGCCGGGACAGCCCGGCACAGGAATTAGGCTCGACGCCGGCCACTAAAGCCGACGCCGAGAAGTACTGCTACCTGGATCAGGCTTGAGTCAGTTTCGCCACGGCGCGCTCGAAGCGGTCCAGGCCGGCGTCGATATCGGCATCCTCGATCACCAGGCTCGGGGCAAAGCGCACCACGTCGGGACCTGCTTGCAGAATCATCAGGCCTTCTTTCTCGGCAGCGTTGAACACGTCCTTGGCCTTGCCTTTCCAGGCTTCGCTGAGCACGCAACCGAGCAACAGGCCCAGGCCGCGGACTTCAGTGAACAGGCCGTACTTCTCGCCGATCTGCAGCAGACGGGTCTTGAAGCGATCGTGCTTGGCCTTCACGCCATTGAGTACCTCGGGGGTGTTGATCACATCGATCACCGCCTCGGCCACGGCACACGCCAGCGGGTTGCCGCCGTAGGTGGTGCCGTGGGTGCCAACCACCAGGTGCTTGGCCAACGCTTCGGTGGTCAGCATCGCCGCGATCGGGAAGCCGCCGCCCAGGCTCTTGGCGCTGGTGAGGATGTCCGGAGTCACGCCGTAATACTGGTAGGCAAACAGCTCACCGCTGCGGCCCATGCCGGTTTGTACTTCGTCGAACACCAACAGCGCGTTGTGCTGATCGCACAGCTCGCGAGCGCCCTGCAGATAGGCCTGTTCGGCCGGCAGCACGCCGCCTTCGCCCTGGATCGGCTCCAGCACCACGGCGCAGGTCTTGTCGGAAACCGCGGCCTTCAGAGCAGCCAGGTCGTTGTACGGCACATGGGTGATGCCGGTGATTTTCGGACCGAAGCCATCGGAATACTTCGACTGGCCACCGACGTTCACCGTGAACAGGGTGCGCCCGTGGAAGCTGTTCAGCGCGGCGATGATTTCGTACTTCTCGGCACCGAAACGATCGTGAGCCACGCGACGGGCCAGCTTGAAGGCGGCCTCGTTGGCTTCTGCACCGGAGTTACAGAAGAACGCGCGCTCAGCGAAGGTGGCGTCGATCAGCTTGTGGGCCAGACGCAGGGCCGGCTCGTTGGTGAACACGTTGGACACATGCCACAGTTTATTGGCCTGCTCGGTCAGAGCCCCCACCAGCGCCGGATGAGCGTGGCCCAGTACGTTGACCGCAATGCCGCCGGCGAAGTCGATCAGCTCCCGTCCCGACTGATCCCAGACTCGAGACCCCGCGCCGCGCACAGGAATGAAAGCCGCAGGTGCGTAGTTGGGAACCATCACCTGGTCGAAATCGGCGCGTTGCACCGGAGCTTGCTCAACGGACATCGGAGTCTCCTGAAGAGGAACACCCGCCTGAAACTGGCGAGCGATGGAGGGATTGTAAGGACAGTTTTGTGCCCGGCCTTGTCGCCAAGCGACAACTTCTTATAGCGCCAACCCAGGTTTTACGCGGGTTTATGGCAATGCGACAAATAGCGTCGCAAAGGCGCAGTTTAAACTGCGCAAGGCTCTAGCGGCAGATTCGCCGGGCAATTTGCCCAAGGTAATTACCCAGGTAGTTATCCAGATAGTTATTCAGATTGCTATTCAGATAGTTACGTGTCGAGCGGCCCCAAACCTCGAAACGGTTATCGGCATTGCGACCACAAGGCGTCGATCGGGATGTTGCGCGGTGAGCGGGTTGCCCGTGGGATTGGCCGGCAAGCCGACGCCTAACGGACGGGGTCAGCCGCGCTCGGCTGGTACGGAGGAGAGTTCGAACGGGCTGCTGCTGCGCCGTTGATTGCGATCTTCACGGGGGGTGGCGCCAAAGAAATTGCGGTAGGCACTGGAGAAGTGCGGACCGGAGGAGAAGCCGCAGGACAGGCCGATCTGAATGATCGACTTGCTCGTCTGCATCAGCATCTGTCGAGCCTTGTTCAGGCGCAGCTCCAGGTAATACTGACTGGGCACCCGATTCAGGTATTGCTTGAAGATCCGCTCCAACTGACGTCGGGACACACAGACATGCTGGGCAATTTCGTCGGTGGTCAGCGGTTCTTCGATATTGGCCTCCATCAGCAGCACGGCCTGAGTCAGCTTCGGATGGCTGGAGCCCAGACGGTTCTGCAGCGGAATCCGCTGACGCTCGCCGCCCTCGCGGATGCGCTCCACCACCAGTTCTTCCGACACCGCGCCGGCCAGCTCGGCACCGTGATCGCGCGCCAGCACCGCCAGCAACAGATCCAGCACCGACATGCCGCCACAGGCCGTCAGGCGATCACGATCCCAATCGAACAGATGGCTGGTGGCAATGACCTTGGGGAAACGTTCGGCAAAATCGTCCTGCCAGCGCCAGTGCACCGCCGCCCGATAACCATCGAGCAGACCCAGTTGGGCCAGCGGGTAAACCCCGGCGGACAACCCCCCAATCACACAGCCGGCACGCACCAGCTGCTTGAGGGCGCTACTGAGGGTCGAACTCATCGGTGCCGGCGGCTCATCGGCCAGCAGGAACAACTTCTGACAACCTTCAAGCTTGCCCGCCCAAGGCTCCCCCGGCAGTTGCCAGGCGCCTTCGACTGGCGCTTCGGCCTGCAGGAATGCCAGCTCATAGACCACGTCCGGGTGCACCCGCTGGGCAACACGCAAGGCCTCCTCGGCCAGCGCCAGCGTCAAGGCTTTAGTGCTGGGCCAAATCAGGAAACCAATTCGATGGGCAGTCATGGCGGGCAATCCGAAACGAAAACAGTGTTAGAAGCCAAGGGCGGCAGCACCAAGTTAGACCATCTGGCGCGCGGTGCGCAGCATGACCTAATTTGGTGCATAACGGCAGCTATTACTTGAGGCTGCCGGAGAGGAATTGTTGCAAACGTTCTGATTGCGGGTTCACCAGCACTTCCCGCGGGTTGCCGCGTTCTTCCACCACGCCTTTGTGCAGGAACACCAGCTGATTGGAGACTTCACGGGCAAAGCCCATCTCGTGAGTCACCACCACCATGGTCCGGCCTTCCTGGGCCAGGGCCTGCATGACCTTCAACACGTCACCCACCAGCTCAGGGTCCAGGGCCGAGGTCGGCTCGTCGAACAGCATGACTTCCGGCTCCATGGCCAGAGCCCGGGCGATAGCCACGCGCTGCTGCTCACCACCGGACATGTGCCCCGGGTAAGCATCCTTGCGGTGCGCCACACCCACCTTGGCCAGGTAATGCTCGGCCTTCTCGCGAGCCTCAGCCTTGGACACACCCAGCACATGCACCGGTGCTTCCATGATGTTTTCAATGGCGGTCATGTGCGACCACAGGTTGAAGTGCTGGAACACCATCGACAGGCGCGAACGCATGCGCTGCAACTGCTTGGGATCGGCGGCCTTCAGCGCGCCATCCTTGTTGGCCACCAGCTTCAACTCTTCGTTGTTCAGCAGGATCTTGCCGGCATGGGGCTGCTCCAGCAGGTTGATGCAGCGCAAAAAGGTACTTTTGCCCGAGCCACTGGAGCCGATGATGCTGATCACATCGCCAGCTGCGGCCTTCAGGGACACACCCTTGAGCACTTCGTGACTGCCATAGCGCTTATGCAGGTCTTGGACTTCAAGTTTGTACATGCGGTCGGTTCTCACAAAAACAGTCAGTCGTTGAGCAAGCGCCCGTGACGCAGCGCTTCGCGCCCCGCCACCTTGGCCAGCCAGAAACCGGGTTGGGCATAACGCAGCCGCTCAACGGCGAACAACACGCCGCTGGTGCCAGCACACACCGTACTGACCCGATCGGATAGGGGATCAATCACTTCAAAAATCGGTTCGCCCACTTCCACCCAGCTACCGGCCGGACGCAGAAAGCTCACCACGCCGGGGTGCGGCGCATACAGCAATTCGGTACCTTCGAACGGCATGGCTTCACAGGCTTCACGCCCAGGCGCCGGCCACTCACCAGCGATCAGCCCCTGCTCGGCGAGAAACGCCAGGATGCCAGCGGCATGCGCCTCGGCCTGAGGCCGCCCGGTGTCGGCCTGACCGCCCAGTTCCAGAGTGGTGGCCAGGCAGGCCAGGGGGATCTGCGCCTCGGGAAACTGTTGCGACAGACGCAACCAGGGCAGCGAGCAGGCTTCATCGAACGAGCTGCCACCGGAATCTTCCGCCAGCAACCCGACCTTCACATCCAGGTGCGCCGCCAGGGAGCGCCACTGCGGCCAATGCTGCGGCAAGGCGTACATATGCAGCGCCGCCTCGGTATCGCAATGCAGGTCCAGCACCACATCCGCCGTGCAGGCATGACTCAGGAGCACCCGCTGCATGCCCTGCAACTGGCTGGCGGCCGGCGGTAATTCGGACAGCACTTCGCTCATGGCCTGACGGATCAAGCGCACATTGGCGTGAGGATCATCCCCCAGGCGCCCTTCCAGGCGCTGGGCCACAGGCCCGCTCAACTCGACGAAGTCGCGGTTGAAGTTCTTGCCGCTGCCGGCCTCGAAACGCCCCTGGTGATTGCCTTGCAGCAACTGCCCCAGCCCCAGCGGATTGGCCACGGGCACCAGCTCGACAACACCGTTGAGGGCACCCTCGGCTTCCAGTTCGGCCAGGCGCTTCTTCAGCTCCCAGGCGGTGCGCATGCCGGGCAACTCGTCGGCATGCAGACTGGCCTGGATATAGGCCTTGCGCTCGCCACTGCCGAAACGGAACACCGAGATGCTGCGTTCGCTGCCCAGGTGGCTCCAGGGCAATGGATGATCGATACGCTGCATATCAGTGCTTCCGCGGTGCCAGGTAGCGCAGCCAGCGGCCTTCGGCCAGCTTGAACAGGCGCACCAGGATGAACGTCAGGCACAGATAGAACACACCCGCAGTGATATAGGCCTCGAACGGCAGGTAGTACTGCGCGTTGACCGTGCGCGCCGCGCCGGTGATGTCGATCAGGGTCACGATGGAGGCCAGACTGGTGGTCTGCAGCATCATGATCACTTCGTTGCTGTACTGCGGCAGAGCCCGGCGCAGGGCCGATGGCAGGAGAATGCGGCGATACATCTTGTAGCGCGACATGCCCATGGCCTTGGCCGCCTCGATCTCACCGTTAGGCGTGGCCTTGAGGCTGCCGGCGATGATTTCTGCGGTGTAGGCGCTGGTGTTGACGGCAAAGGCCAGGCAGGCACAGAAGGTCGCACTGGACAGCCAGGGCCAGAGGAAACTCTCACGCACCGCTTCAAACTGGGCCAGGCCGTAGTAGATCAGGAACAACTGCACCAGCATCGGCGTGCCACGGATTACATAGGTGTAGAGCCAGGCGCTCATGTTCACCAATGGCTGCTTGGACACCCGCATCAGCCCCAAGGGCAAGGCCACCAGCAAACCGAAGAACAGCGACAGTGCCAACAGCTTCAGAGTGGTCAGCAAGCCGCTGAAGTACAGCGGCAAGGCGTCATAGATGACGTTGTAGTCGAAGATCATAGATCAGCCGCCCTTACGCCTACCGAGTAGCGCTTCTCAAGGTGACGCAATGCCAGCAACGAAACACTGGTAATTACCAGGTACATGGCCGCCACTGCGAGGAAGAAGGTGAAAGGCTCGCGAGTGGCGTCTGCCGCCTGCTTGGCCTTGAACATCATGTCTTGCAGGCCCACCACCGAAATCAGCGCGGTAGCCTTGGTCAGCACCAGCCAGTTGTTGGTGAAGCCGGGAATCGCCAGGCGAATCATCTGCGGCACCATCACCCGGAAGAACACCTGGAAGCTGCTCATGCCGTACGCCATGCCCGCTTCGGCCTGCCCCTTGGGAATCGCCATGAAGGCGCCACGGAAGGTTTCCGACAGGTAGGCACCGAAGATGAAACCCAGGGTGCCGATACCGGCGGCCAGCGGATTGAGGTCGATGTAATCGTCGTAGCCCAGCAGCGGCGCCACACGGTTCAGCAGGTCCTGGCCGCCGTAGAAGATCAGCAGGATCAGCACCAGATCGGGAATGCCACGGATCACCGTGGAATACAGATCGCCGAGCCAGGCCAGCCAGCGCACCGGCGAGAGGCGCAACGCGACCCCGATCAGACCCAGAACAATGGCCAGGGCCATGGACGACAAGGCGAGCTGAAGCGTCAGCCAAGCGCCATCGAGGATGACAGCCCCGTAGCCTTTCAACATGATTCAGGTCCTCGAAAATTGGGATGAAAAAATGGCGCAAACTTCAGAGATTCTGCTGCTTGCGCCATCTCGGACTGACTGTTTCGACGGTCTTACTTGCCGTAAATGTCGAAGTCGAAGTACTTGTCCTGGATTTGCTTGTACTTGCCATTCTCACGAATGGCAGCGATGGCAGCGTTGATCTTGTCCAGATCGGCCTTGTCACCCTTGCGCACAGCGATCCCTACGCCATCGCCGAAGTATTTGACATCAGTGAAAGCCGGACCGACGAAGGCGAAGCCTTTGCCGGCGTCGGTTTTCAGGAAACCGTCATTCAACAGCGTAGCGTCCGCCACGGTGCCGTCGAGGCGACCGGCCGCCACATCCAGGTAGATTTCGTTCTGCGAGCCGTAAGGCTTGATCTGTGCACCCAGCGGCGCCAGGACTTCACGAGCGAAACGCTCGTGGATCGAGCCACGCTGTACGCCGATATTCTTGCCTTTGAGCTCAGCCAGGCCATCGCTGACCTGGGTACCGGCCTTCATCACCAGACGGGCCGGAGTGTTGTAGTACTTGTTAGTGAAGTCCACGGACTTCTTGCGATCGTCAGTGATCGACATGGACGAGAGGATGGCGTCGATCTTGCGCACTTTCAGCGCCGGGATCAGGCCATCGAACTCTTGCTCGACCCATACGCACTTGACCTTCATCTCTTCGCACAGGGCATTGCCGATGTCGTAGTCGAAACCGACGATGCTGCCATCCGGCGCCTTGGAGGCAAACGGAGGGTAAGCCGCTTCGATACCAATTTTCAGCGGCTTTTCATCGGCGAAAGTCGGCAAGGACAGCACGGACAGTGCCAGGGCGCCAAGAAGCACGAGTTTCTTCATCTTAGAACTCCATCGGTAAAGGGCGAAAACGGCAGAGTGAGCGACAGCCCAATATGCGAATGGGTGAAACCTGAATTGCCGCGCTGCGTCCCGGGAACTCCGCAGAGGACTCACACACAGGCAGCGACGAGCGAGTGACCGGCATTCTAACGACAGGCTGGAAGCCGATATTTCCTCAATGCGACAACAAATTACAGAAGCATTGAGAATGCCGGGGCAGCACATTGACAGCTCTTCAAATCTATGCAAGAGCAAAAGACAGTAAACCGATCTATGTTGCAAATTGCGGGCCTATTATTCGCAAAGCCTTCTATTCCGGCAAGCGCAGCGTGATGACTTATTTTTTGTAAGGGTATAAAAGGCCCCGGAATAGGGCCGGGCGTTTCCCTTTGCCCCGAAAGTGAGCGCGGGGTTACATCTCCGGCAACATCGGTAACATTCGTATGCGCTCGCCGGAAATATCCGATATTTATTCGCCCCTCTTCTCTGACAAGCCAACCCCCTGCAACAACCACGCAGCCCTGCAGCAATCAGCTTGCCGGCGCATCACGTGGCCACAAAAAAGCCCCGCCCGGCACAAGGCCGGGCGGGGCTGGATGACTCGGAACCCGCCTCAGGCGACGTTCATGGTCTTGTGGGTATCAATCAGATGCTGCACCACACTTGGGTCGGCCAAGGTGGAGATATCGCCCAGACCGTCGTACTCCGCCGTGGCAATCTTGCGCAGGATTCGCCGCATGATCTTCCCGGATCGGGTTTTCGGCAGGCCCGGCGCCCATTGGATGACATCCGGCGAGGCGATCGGACCGATCTCCTTGCGCACCCAATTCTTCAGCTCCAGACGCAGGGCTTCGCTCGGTTCTTCGCCGCCATTGAGGGTCACATAGACATAGATGCCCTGGCCCTTGATGTCGTGAGGCACGCCCACCACCGCCGCTTCGGCAACTTTAGGGTGAGCGACCATGGCACTTTCGATCTCGGCGGTCCCCATGCGGTGCCCGGACACGTTGAGTACATCGTCCACGCGGCCGGTAATCCAGTAGTAGCCGTCTTCATCGCGACGCGCGCCGTCACCCGTGAAGTACATGCCACGGAAGGTCTTGAAGTAGGTATCGACGAAACGATCATGATCGCGGTACAGGGTCCGCGCCTGGCCCGGCCAGGAGTCGAGGATCACCAGATTGCCCTCGGCCGCGCCTTCGATGATGTTGCCCAGGTTGTCTACCAGGGCCGGGACCACGCCGAAGAACGGACGTGCTGCGGAACCCGGCTTCAGGGCATGCGCCCCCGGCAGCGGGCTCATCAGGGTGGCGCCGGTTTCGGTCTGCCACCAGGTGTCGACGATCGGGCAACGGGATTGGCCGACGTTCTTGTAGTACCAATCCCAGGCTTCCGGGTTGATCGGCTCGCCCACCGACCCCAGCAGGCGCAGGCTGCTGCCGTCGGCGCCTTCACAGGCAGCGGTGCCCGAAGCCATCATGGCGCGGATCGCGGTCGGAGCGGTGTAGAGGATATTGACCTTGTGCTTGTCGACGATCTTCGCCACCCGGGTCACGTCCGGGTAGTTGGGCACACCTTCGAACAGCACAGTGGTGGCGCCGTTGGCCAAGGGGCCATAGACAATATAGGTGTGGCCGGTGACCCAGCCGACGTCGGCGGTGCACCAGTAGACTTCGCCCGGACGGTAGTCGAACACCCGCTCATGGGTCAGCGACGCATAGAGCAAGTAACCGCCAGTGGTGTGCTGCACGCCCTTGGGCTTGCCGGTGGAGCCAGAGGTGTAAAGGATGAACAGCGCTTCTTCGGCACCCATCTCTTTCGGAGCACAGACGCTGCCGGCCACTTTCATCAGGTCTTCGTACCAGATGTCGCGGTGCTGGTTCCACTTGATGTCGCCACCGGTGCGCTTGCACACGATGACTTTCTGGATGCTGCTGGTTTCCGGGTTGGTCAGGGCGTCGTCGACATTGGCCTTGAGCGGCACCTTCTTGCCGGCCCGGATGCCTTCGTCGGCAGTGATCACCACTTTCGAACGGCAGTCGATAATGCGACCGGCCAGCGCCTCAGGCGAGAAGCCACCGAACACCACCGAATGGATCGCGCCGATACGGGTACAGGCCAGCATGGCCACCACCGCTTCGGGGATCATTGGCATATAGATAGTCACCACGTCGCCGCGGTGCACGTCCTGGCCGCGCAGGGCATTGGCGAACTTGCAGACTTCTTCATGCAGTTCGCGGTAGGTGATGTTGCGGCTTTCGGAAGGATCGTCGCCTTCCCAGATGATCGCGATCTGATCGCCACGTTCGGCGAGATGGCGATCCAGACAGTTGTAGGAGACGTTCAAGGTGCCATCGGCGAACCACTTGATATCCACGTGGTGGTCGTCGAAGGAGGTCTGCTTCACCGTGGTAAAAGGCTTGATCCAGTCGAGACGCTTGGCCTGTTCGCGCCAGAAACCGTCCGGGTTCACGACCGACTGCTGGTACATGGCCTTGTAGGTCGCCTCGTCAGTCAGCGTATTGGCCAAAACCTCGGGACGAACGGGATACAGAGAAGCCGCACTCATCTTTCTTACCTCGGTGACATAGTTGTTTTTGTATGACCCCGTTGTAGCCGGGGGGCGCCTATAGAACCATTCGACGATGGTAGTAACAACCCCCTGCGAAATACCCCGATATTTGCCGCAACCCTTCAAGAACGCTGCTTACAGCGATATTCACCGCGGATAAAAATGTTCAAACAGACCAGCAGACAGGCCTTTTTCGGGGATTGTTACAAAAACTGTCAAAGGTGTTTATCAAAAGTACGCCTATATGGCCGCCGGCCCCGGGCCTAAAATCCGTCTCGCCAAACAGGCAATCTGATTAACCAAGTTGCAGCCCCCACGAAGGCAGTTAATCAAACTTCTACTCAAGTTCCACACGCAGCCCCACAAAGGCTGCGTGACCCCACACGACCTTAGAAAGGTAAAACGCAAATGAAAGCTTTATTAGTTCTGGCCCTCAGCAGTCTGTGCGTTACCGCGATGGCTGATGAGATCCCGACTGATGTCGCCCAGCAGCAAGTACCGGTAGAGGAATACACTTACTCCACTGACCTGGATATCGCCAAAGTTATCTCCATGAGCGAAGTTCCAGAAGTATGCGAAGTTGTACCAGCGCGCATGGAATATGAAGACTCCCACGGCCAGCGGCATATTCTTCAATACCGCGTAATGGGCAACGGTTGTTCTAACGGTTAATAGCCAAGTTCATTGCATAGACCTTGATGACTGCCGGCCGCAAGAAATCCCTCTTGCGGCAAAGATGCCCGACAACACCCACCCAAGGGTAGTGAAAGGCTTCACCTTGACGACGTGCGAGTACGGCAATCGCACGCACTTTTCCTGCCGTGATTGATGGCCTGCTCATGGCACTGCCAACGACCTTCTGAGCCTCTTGGCTGACGACTTCGGCGAGGGCAATCCCGCCGACCTTGAAGACCTCTGCCAGGAGATTTTCAGCGACAAAACCGGACGATTCGAGTTGTGTTCAAAACCTGAAAAAGGCTTGCAAAAACACAACATCTAGTAAAATTGGCTATTTTTTGGCCACTTGAAGATATTTTTTTCGAGCCTGAAAAAAAATCTTCAACGGCCAAAGCCTTGTAAACCCGCGCTTTGCTCTCAGTCCCCCTCCTTCTTGGGCCCGCCTGCGCCCATCGGTCGCCCCACGGCCCTGAAAATATCCTTATAATGCGTCCTCAAAACGGGCCCGCAACATTCCCTTACCGGATGAAAACGACCTGCTGAATCCCGCGCCGGAGCCGACACCCTCAGTTCCGCCCGACAGCAGCTTCAAGGCACCCGAACACGTATTTCTGTTTATTGCCTGCGTTCACTGCTGCAACAAACGATTTCCAATGATTTAACGCGGCCAGTAGCGCCGTGTGAAAAGCCAACCCTTTTGTTTTCACACGGGCATCTGGCCCTCAAGCAGGAGACGACACGTCATGCTGAGCTGGGACGAATTCGACAAAGAAGAAGGCGAAGTTGCAGTCAAAGGCGCTAACGCCGGCCACGCTACCGAAGCCAACATGGACCGCCTCGACAGCGCCGGTGGTGCCGCCGCTCTTGAAGCACGCGCCGTGACTGCCAGCGACTCCGCTGCCGTGGCCCGCGCTAAGGCGTCCCTGGACCAGCTCGATATCGCCGAAGGCCTGGCTGAACTGGAAGGCTCTTCCGCTCGTGTCGCCGTTGACGAAAAGCGCATGATCAACTGCCGCGCCGACCTCAACCAGCTGGTACCGTTCAAGTACGACTGGGCCTGGCAGAAGTACCTTGACGGCTGCGCCAACCACTGGATGCCGCAAGAGGTCAACATGACCGCCGACATCGCCCTGTGGAAAAACCCGGAAGGCCTGACCGACGACGAGCGTCGCATCGTCATGCGCAACCTGGGCTTCTTCTCCACCGCCGACTCCCTGGTTGCCAACAACCTGGTATTGGCCGTGTACCGCCTGATCACCAACCCGGAATGCCGCCAGTACATCCTGCGCCAGGCGTTCGAAGAGGCGATCCACACCCACGCCTATCAGTACTGCATCGAATCGTTGGCCATGGATGAAGGCGAGATCTTCAACATGTACCACGAGATTCCTTCGGTCGCGAAGAAAGCTGCCTGGGGCCTGAAGTACACCCGTTCTATCTCCGATCCGAAGTTCGAAACCGGCACCGTCGACACCGACAAGGAACTGCTGCGCAACCTGATCGCCTACTACTGCGTCCTGGAAGGCATCTTCTTCTACTGCGGCTTCACCCAGATCCTGTCCATGGGCCGACGCAACAAGATGACCGGTGTCGCCGAGCAGTTCCAATACATCCTGCGCGACGAATCCATGCACCTGAACTTCGGCATCGACGTGATCAACCAGATCAAGATCGAAAACCCGCACCTGTGGGATGCCGAGATGAAGGAAGAAGCCACCCAGATGATTCTCCAGGGCACCCAACTGGAAATCGAATACGCTCGCGATACCATGCCGCGCGGCGTACTGGGCATGAACGCGGCGATGATGGAGGACTACCTCAAGTTCATCGCCAACCGTCGCCTGTCGCAGATCGGTTTGAAGGAAGAGTACCCAGGTACCACCAACCCGTTCCCATGGATGAGCGAGATCATGGACTTGAAGAAAGAGAAGAACTTCTTCGAGACCCGCGTGATCGAGTATCAGACTGGCGGTGCATTGAGCTGGGATTGATTCCCGGATCGATGAAACAAACAAGAAGCCCTGACTTGGTCAGGGCTTTTTTATTGGCCGCGCAAATCCGTACCTGCTTCATCTACAAGGCCCGGCTCATTAAAGTGCGTGCAGGCTTCAAGACCTGCCTTTATAAAGTCCACTCCCCCGCTTAAGGATCAAAGCGCTCATGAAATTCGATACCGCCTACTGCATCAGCCTCGACGAAAAGTTGTCGATCTATGACGTGCGGGATCTGAACTTCGATGAAACCCTGGTCTTCGACTCGGCCAAGGAAAGCTTCCAGTGCCCCAATGACGACTGTCGCACAGCGTTCGATGCCGCCAATCAGCTGGGTACCTTCAATGCCAAGAACGTCAATTACATCCGCACTCCGCATTTCAAGAACCTGCCCAGCACTCTTCATATAGAAGGCTGCCCTTACGGGATCAGCAAAAGCCCCGGCAGCATCGAAGGGGCTGCAGTCGAGGATGATCGCGAGGAACACTTCCCTTCGGAGCTGCTGCTGACCCGCCGCGAATACCTGCGGCGACCGGCCAACCCGACAGCAGCGCCGCAGACACCTGGAAACAACCCGCCAGTGACGCCTGCCAGCTTGCAAATGCCCCACGCCGGGCGCGATACAACCCCGGACAAGACCTGTGTCTTCGCTCACCCGGTGGAATGCTTCGTGTCGAATATCGACGACAAGGAACTGCTCAAGCGCATGCCGTTGAAGATTGGCGAACACACCGCGTCCTACGCCTCGTTCTTCAAGAAGATCGAGTACCTGCTGGATAACAAGGGGCTGATCTACTGGGGCAAGATCAAGGAAATCAAGGACTACACCCAGAGCTTTCGCATCGACTTCGAGCACAAGGTCTGGTTCAAGGAAGAGGGAGAAGCCAAGAAGAAGCCTTATTCAGTCAACGTCTACCTGAGCAAGAAACTGATCGACAACTATCGCAAGCGCAAAGCCTTCCTCGAAGAGATCAAGAGCGCCATCGACAGCCAGCGCGAGTTGTACTGTTTCTTCTACGGTGTCACCCCGACACTCAAGCAGGTGCCGAGCAAGAAAAACCCCGAAGCGACCTTCGGGGTGTTCAGCGCCAACATCGAGAACCTGGACCATTTCGTGATTCGCGAGGCACCGGGCCTGGAAGCAAAATAGCCGCCTACGGTTTCACCGCTTGGGCAACTCCAGGGCCACGGCCCCCGGATGCTTCCTGACCACCGCCCCTGCCAGCCGTCGGCTGTGCATTGGATCAATCCGTTGAACATGGAAGCTCCCTTGTATGAAAAAGCCGAAAACACGGTCAGCCAAGCCAGAGCCAGCATTCAGCAGCGGGCAATTATGGATCTGCGGACAAGGACAATCGAGCCACCAAGCGTGACGCTCCTAGCCCTTCACACACATGCTGAACAACACCAGCAACAACAGACCGATGTACACCCTTGCATGTACGCGGTCGGGAATTCTGCCAATCCAGGAAGTGGCCAGGCGGATGCCCAGCAACGAGCCGAGGGTCAGTACCGAGAACGCCAGCAGGTCGACATAACCGACAAACCAGGGGCCGAGATCGAACGAGCTGAAACGGGCCAGGGCCATGTAGGTGACCGTTCCCGCCAACGCCACAGGCACGCTCAGAGGATTGGCCATTGCGGTGGCCTGGGTCATGGACAAACCGCAACGGCGCAATAGGGGCACCGTCATGACACTGCCGCCTACGCCGAGAAAGGTGGCGACTACACCTATTCCTACACCGCCAAAGAGCGTTTCGCGGACTCCAAGAAGACGCGCCTCCTGCCCTTGAGACGGTTCAAGAAAACCACGTCGCAGCAGGCAGTCAGCAACGGTGATTCCCAGGTAGGCGATAAAGGCATAGCGAAGCACTTCGCCACTGACCCACATGGCCGCTGCCGCACCCAAGATAGCCCCCAGCCCTATATAGCCCCCCAGCGGCCACAGGTAGTGGCGAACAAGATTGCCCGCCTGATGGTGTCGACGGCTAGCGACCAGGGCATTGACGATCATCACGCAAGTCGAGGTAGCCACCGCGACATGCATCGCCGACTGCCCTGCCGCCGAGTCCGCCCCCTGGCTGCCCAGCAGCATCCAGTACAGCAGCGGCACCACTACAAATCCGCCGCCAAAGCCGAACAGCACGGCGCTGATACCCGTCATGCAACCAAAAAGTGCCAGCAGTAGATAGAACATCGGACCACGCTCGTCTTTGCACAAGAGCTGGACGATAGAGCTTCACCGCTTGGCCGACTTCAGCAAGTCAGCCAATAATATTTGCGTTTACGCCAAACACGGAACGACTCGGCATGCGCAATATCTCCATCGATCAACTGGATCAGACACCGCGTGCGGTACTGGCCATCGGCACCGACTACGCCGACGGCCAACGCCTGCCTCGTCACCGTCATCGGCGGGCACAACTGCTGTATGGCGCTACCGGAGTCATGCAGGTGGGCACCGATCAGGGCAACTGGGTAGTGCCACCGCAACATGCGGTGTGGATTCCACCCGAGGTGGAACATGAGGTGCTGATGCTCGGGGTCAGTACCCGCAGCCTGTATATCGAACCTGCCGCGGCGCCCCTGGATAACAGCGGCTGTCGAGTCGTCAGCGTCTCACCGCTGTTACGCCAACTGCTCCTGGAGGCCGTAGAGATTCCCCTGCAATACGATCAGGGCGGGCGTGACGGATTGCTGGTCGACCTGCTGCTGCATGAACTGCGACGCAGCACGGCGCTACCGTTGCATATCCCTCTGCCGGCTGATGGGCCGCTACTGGAGTTGTGCCAGGCCTTTCTCGGGCAACCCGATATTCACCAATCCCCGGAGCACTGGGCGGATCGGTTGCGCGTCAGCCTGCGCACGTTTAATCGCGTCTTCCGCCAGCAAACGGGTATGAGCTTCATTCAATGGCGACAACGAGCCTGCGTGATCCTGGCCCTGGCGCGGTTGGCAGCCGCGGAGTCAGTGACACGCATCGCCCTGGATTTCGGCTATGACAGCCCCGGGGCATTCTCCACCATGTTCCGCCGGGTGCTGGGACAGTCCCCCAGTACCTACCTGAACAGGACGGACCCGATCCCGGGAAAAACCTTGTGACCAAAGGCGCGGGCAGAGAGCAAAAATCAGTTTGATCCGGGAATTAAACAACTGTACAAATAACCAGTACAAAGCCAACTTCCAGCCTAACCTCCCGGAGAAAACCATGGCCTCTCTAGCGATGAAAATCACCCTGGAACGTATCGCCCTTTATCAATTCACTCCGCAGCACTGTGCCCAGGCCCGGGACATGCTGGATTGGGACATGGATCAACTGTCCCGTGAATCCGCGGTCTCGGTGCAAGCTATCCAGCGCTTCGAAGCCGGCTACGAGGTGCGTGACGTGACCCGCCTGGCACTGGCGTTCTGCCTTGAAGCTCAAGGGTTGGTGTTCTTTCCCGGCTTCGCTCCGGGCCGCGGCATGAATATCAAGGGCGCGACTCCCAACCCCATGGAACGCCCTGACTACGCAATGATCGAGTGATCCAGTGCCTTGAGCAGTTGCCCGCACAAGTCCGCTACTGAAAGCTGGGTCGAATCCAGGCGAACGAGCGGACAGTCGAGGTTTTTGATCCAGCTTTCATGGCGCCGCAGACTGCGGGTTCCGTGGCCACCCTCATCGTAGCCGGCGGCCCAGGCGAGAAAAGTCTGGGTCGCGACGTAGCGTTCGCCACCCTCGAAAATCTGCTCGCCGTAGCGCTGGAATTCCCGGGCACGCAAGCGCTGCAAGCGAACCTCAGGGTCCAATTGCACGAAGACCGCCAGAGTGAAACTGGGGATCAGCACATCTCCCCAACCACAAAGGGAGCCGGACAGGACCCAGTCCGGCTCCGTCAACACCTGGGTTTGCAGCATATGGATACGTGCGTCACGGGGACGCCGGCAACTAAAAGGCTTGGCGCAGGGTTGCCAGAAAAAATCATCGGAATCGAAGTGTTTGCAGCACAAGCGCTCGGCCAGGGCCCGACCCAAAGTTGTAGTCCCGGAACCGGATGCGCCGAAGATATGAATTCTGTAAGCCATGACACTGCTCCCTCAGAGCGGACATCCAACAGGTTTCACAGCCTCGGCCTGTCTTTGCCGACCTGACACACATGGATCAAGGCAGGATTACGCAGACTCGACAGCCGCCTGTTCCGAGGCGCCTTCCACCTCCAGCCACCAGGCTCCGCCCCGCTGAGGTTGTGCGAGGTTGAAGGCCTCACCCATCTGCGGCGTAGTGATAGTGATGCTGCGCTCCCAAGCCAGGGCCAGGATACGGTCGAAGGGCTCATGCCAGGCATGCATGGCCAGGTCAAAGGTGCCGTTATGGATCGGCAGCAACCAGCGACCTTGCAGGTCGATGTGAGCTTGCAGGGTTTGCTCCGGCTGCATGTGTACATGGGGCCATTCGACGTTGTAGGCACCGGTTTCCATCAGCGTCAGGTCAAAGGGCCCGTATTGCTGGCCAATGCGCTTGAAGCCGTCGAAGTAACCGGTATCGCCGCTGAAGAAGATCCGCGTCGCTGCGTCGATCATCACCCAGGACGCCCACAAGGTGTGATTGCCATCGAACAACCCGCGACCGGAAAAGTGCTGCGACGGCGTAGCGATAAAGCGGATGCCCTCGACTTCGCAGCCCTGCCACCAATCCAGCTGCCGGACCTTGGCCGCTGGTACCCCCCATTTGATCAGGGTGTCTCCCACTCCCAGCGGGGTGAGAAAGTGCCGGGTCTTGCCTGCCAGGGCCAGTACTGTCTGGTGGTCCAGGTGATCGTAATGGTCATGGGAGAGGATCACCGCCTCGATCTCGGGCAGCGCCTCCAGACTGATGGGGGGCTGGTGAAAACGCTTCGGACCAGCCCATTGCACCGGGGATGCACGTTCGGCAAACACCGGGTCAGTGATCCAGAACTTGTCGCGCATCTTCAACAGCACCGTGGAGTGCCCAAGACGAAACACACTGTGATTGGGAGCCGCCTGCAGTTGCTCACGGGTCAGCGGCTGGACGGGTATGGCACCGGCCGGACGGGTATTGCGCGGTTTGTGGAACAGCATGTTCCAGAAAATCTGCAGGGTTTTACCGAAACCGGCGCGACGTACCGGAGCATGGTTACGAAAGGCGCCCTGCTCCTGGCGGGAGGTTTCCTGGCGGGGAGCGCGGGTGACGCTGGACGAAACAGTGGCCATGATTGAAATGACTCCATTGGAACGCGGCAGGTTCCGACGTTGTTCTGCGGGACGATCTACTGGCCAGGGCACGCAAGCATCAGCCGCCAATCATCGTTTTCAAGAAAAGCTACACTACACAGTGTAGTTTCTGCATTGCAACAGAATTAAGACGAAGTAGACTGCCGACTGATTTCTACGCCGACCCTGACCGAACCCAACTTATGACAGCTCCGAAGCGCCTCACCGACCTTAAACGCGACGCCATCATCCAGGCGGCGATCAGCGAATTCCGCGCCAGCGGTTTCGAGATCACCAGCATGGACAAGATTGCCGCGACAGCCGGGGTTTCCAAGCGCACGGTGTACAACCACTTCCCCAGCAAGGAAGAGTTATTCGCCGAAATTCTGCATAAGCTCTGGAACAGCACCAGCGCCCAATCGGAAGTCAGCTACCGCAGCGACCAGCCATTGCGCGAGCAGTTGCAAAACGTTCTGCGCGCCAAGCTGCAACTGCTAGCCGACAACAACTTCCTCGACCTGGCCCGAGTCGCCATCGCCGCAACCATTCACTCCCCCGAGCGGGCACAGAACATGGTGGAACGACTCGGCGAACGGGAAGAAGGCCTGACCCTGTGGATCCGCGGGGCCCTGGCGGATGGCCGCCTCAAGCCCCTGGACCCGGAGTTCGCCGCGCAACAGATGCACGGGCTGATCAAGAGCTTTGCCTTCTGGCCGCAGATCACCATGGGCCAGCCGCCCCTGACAGCAGACATGCAGACCCGGGTCATCGAATCGGCACTGGACATGTTCCTGGCCCACTACCAAGCATGAGCCAGCTTGCGCTCCCGTCGTGCAACGTTCCCGGCCACTGTTAAATGGCTTCGAAGGACACTGATTATTCCCACTGGAATAAATGACAATATTCACCAGACTGATCCGATAAACGGCCAAGCCGCAAAAAACACCACAAAGTGTTTCAGTACAGAATCCGGTGCACGAATTTATGGAAAACCAACGCGGCAAGGGGCTGTCATTTGCCCGGCGCATCTATTGGCCAAGGATCATCGGCCTGAGTATCGGCGGCATCAGTGTCCTGGCTGCAATTTACCCCCTGGCCCCGCCTGACTGGGTATGGGCCCTGCTGCTGTTCAATGGCCTGATCTGGCCCCATCTGGCGTATCAGCTCTCGACCCGTTCTGGTTTTCCCTACCGGGCAGAACGCCGCAACCTGTTATATGACTCGCTGCTGGGGGGATTCTGGGCGGCAACCATGCAATTCAATCCCCTGCCGGCAGTCACCATCCTCTCGATGATGTGCATGAACAATGTCGCCGCAGGTGGCTTGCGCCTGTTCATTCGTGGCGGCCTGGCCCAATGTGCAGGGATACTGCTGTCCTGGGCGCTGTTCGGGGCCGCCTTCAGTACCCAGATCAGCCCGCTGCAAATCTATGCCTGCCTGCCCATGCTGACCCTCTACCCCCTCGCAGTGGGCATGGTCTGCTATCGACTGGCGATCAAACTGTCCGAACACAAGCGTGCCCTCAGCGCCCTGAGCCGCACCGACAGCCTCACTGGCCTGCTCAACCACGGCTCGTGGAAAGACCTGTTGCACATCAAGTTCCACAAGTGCCAGCAACAGCAGATGGAAGCCAGCATCGCCCTGATCGACATCGACCACTTCAAAGCGATCAACGACACCTACGGGCATATTGTCGGCGATACGGTGCTGCGCCATTTGAGCAATGAACTGCGGCGCAACCTGCGCCATGACGATCTCGCCGGCCGCTACGGTGGCGACGAGTTCTGCGTGATCCTGCCACGCATGAGCCGGCAACAGGCCCTGGATGTAATGGAGCGCCTGCGCCAGGTGTTCAACCAGTACCAGCATCCAGAGGTACAGGAGCTGAAAGTCAGCCTGAGTATCGGTCTGGCGGCTTTCAACTCAAGTTTCCCCGACCCTGCCAGCTGGCTCGATGCGGCGGACAAGGCCTTGTATCTGGCCAAGAACAACGGGCGCAACCGCACCGCCAGCAATGACAGCGAAGCCCATTTCTCACACGCGCAAATGGCATAAAAACCGTTAAAACTTATACAAAAATAAAGTAAAAAATACTTTTGTATAAGTTTATTTGGATTTTTCTTCGTGGTTGACATCATAATGCCGCCACTTTGCAGCAGCGGATAACGCCTCCGGCACCGCTGCCAGCAAAGTCATCCAACCCAACTAAATCGATTCGCAGCCGTTACGTCTCCTCTTGATGCGGCCAGCGACGTTCGCCCGAAATGTCGCCCGCTTCACCGCTGCGAAATTATCTGTCAGTCATGGAACGCTGACATTGAGCAGATAATGCCGATCGCCGGGGAGCTTTCGGCATACCGGCGCACTCCATAGGGATCGACGCGACGTTTCTCCCACAGAGCACCTGCCAACATGCTATTCAACCGTCACAACAAGACCATCGATTCCCTGAACCAGACCATCGTCGAACAATCCCGTCTGCTGGAGGCCATCGACCGCTCCATGGCGGTGATCGAGTTTGACCTCCAGGGCACGGTGCTCCGAGCCAACGACAACTTCCTGAAGACCCTGGGCTATCGGCAAGACCAGGTGATCGGCCAGTCTCACCGACTGTTCTGCCTCCCGGAATACGCTCGCAGCGCCGATTACCAGCAATTGTGGACCCGCCTGAACAACGGCCAGTTCGAGTCCGGCACCTTTGAGCGGGTCGGCGCCACCGGCCAGAGCCTCTGGCTGGAGGCCAGCTACAACCCGATCCGCGATGCCTCCGGTACGGTGTACAAAGTGGTCAAATATGCCCTTGACGTCACCGCCAGGGTGCAAGAGGAAGTCGAGGCCCGGAACAAACTGGAGGCCATCGACCGGGCCATGGCGGTCATCGAGTTCAACCTGGACGGCAGCATCATCGGTGCCAATGCCAACTTCCTCAGCCGCATGGGCTACAGCCTGGCCCAGATCCAGGGCAAGCATCACCGGATGTTCTGCAAACCCGAGCTGGTCAACAGCAGCGCCTACCAGGACTTCTGGAATCGCCTGAACAGGGGGGAGTTCTTCAACGGCCGCTTCGAGCGGATCGACAAGCACGGGCGCACGCTGTGGCTGGAAGCCAACTACAACCCGGTCTATGACGCCAGCGGACGCCTGTGCAAGGTGGTCAAGTACGCCGCCGACGTGACTCAGCAGGTGGAGAAGCACGAGCAGGATGCCCAGAGTGCGAGCCAGGCTTATCACATCTCGGTGCAGACCCGGAAAGTCGCCGAACAAGGAACAGAAGTGATCCAGCAAGCGGCCAGCGAAATGCGCCAGATCGCCCATAACATCGAGGACTCCTCCTCGCTGATTGCCCACCTCGGCGAACGTTCCGAGCAGATCACCGCCATCGTCAATACCATTCGCGCGATTGCCGATCAGACCAACCTGCTAGCCCTCAACGCGGCCATCGAAGCCGCCCGTGCCGGGGAGCAGGGACGAGGTTTTGCCGTGGTGGCCGACGAGGTCCGGCAACTGGCGGCGCGCACCAGCGGCTCGACGGCGGAAATCTCCAGCATGATCGACATGATCCAGAACGAAACGCAGCAAGCGATCAAGAGCATGGACGGCACTCGTGAACGAGCTGCCAAGGGCGTGCAACTGGCGGATCAGGCCGGGACGGTGATCCTGCAGATTCGCGATGGCGCCAGTGACGCGGTACAAGCCGTCAGCATGTTTGCCAACGAGCGCAACGTGCTCTGAGGGTGGTTTTCCCGGCGTCGATAACGACGTCGGGCCCGGCCAGGGTGGCTATAGTGGCCTGACGTTCCAGCGCTTGGCGGAGGCCATCATGAGTTCCAGCGACACCCCGGAAAAAACCACCCCAATCGTCGACCACCTGCGCTTTCACCGCGCCCACGCCCACCTGGCACCGACCTTTGGCAACGACGCCTTTGCCCTGAAGGCCGAAGCCTTTGCCCGGTTCTTTGGTACCCCGACCTTTCTCGGTGCACAGACCCTGATCGTAGTGATCTGGATTGCCCTCAACCTCACTGGCGTGACCCAGTTCGACGTCTACCCCTTCATCCTTCTGAACCTGGCTTTCAGCCTGCAGGCAGCCTACGCAGCACCGCTGATCCTCCTGGCCCAGACCCGCCAGGCCGCGCGGGACAAGGCCCAATCGGACGCCGACGCCCAACACCGCGAAGCCCTGGCCATCGCCAACAGCGAACGCCAGGCCCAGGCCGCGCAGACCGCCCGCCAACTGCTGGAGTTGCTGGAGCAGAACACCCGGCTCACGGAGATGACCAAGCAACTGACCGAACGCATCGAGAACCTCACCAGCGAGATGCACGCACACTTTGTGCGCAAGGATCAGCCCCACCCTTGAGCCTTGCTCATGGCCAGCGCAGATGGCGCGCCAGTTCATCGAACAGGGTCACCACCGAACGCAGGGCCCGGCAATCCGGACGGGTCAGCAGCCACAGCGCTGTGTCATGCCCCAGAGGTTCACTCAACGCCTCCAGACCACCAGCGCCCATGAGAAAATCCGGCAAGGCTGCAACGCCGAGGCCGGCCCTTACCAGTTCGCTCACCGCGAGCATGCTGTTGCAGCGGTAGCTGGGCTGCACGCCAGGCCAGCGCTGACGGCGCCAGACTACGGTGGGATGGTCGGGGAGAAAATCATCCGGGGCGATCCAGGCCACCTTCGACAGGTCGCTGCAATCCACCCGTAGCTTGTACTCCGGGCTCGCGCACAGCCGATACGACACCGCCCCCAGGCAGCGCCCCACCAGATGTTCCGGCGGTGTCGCGGTCAGACGCAGGGCAATGTCCGCATCACGCCGGTTGAGGTTGGCGAAATCATTGGACGTACAGAGTTCGATCACCAGCGCCGGGTAGTTCGGCATGAATTGCGCCAAGGCCGGCAGCAGCAGGCCCTGCAACACCGAATCGGTGCAGGTCAGGCGCACTGTGCCGCTGATCACCTCTCCTCCCTGGGCCACGCCGATCCGCGCGGCCTCCAGGGCCTGCTCCGCCTGTTCGGCCTGCTGTGCCAGAGCCTGGGCCAGGCTGGTGGGCAGATAGCCGGCGCGGCTCTTGTCGAACAGTTGCTGCCCGAGCCCGGCCTCCAGCCGGCGCACGGCACGAAACACCGTGGAAACATCCACCTTGAGCAGAGCCGCGGCGCGAGCCAGGGAGCCGCCACGGACCAGGGCGAGAATCAGTGACAGGTCGGGATAGTCCAGCTGATAGTGCGCGGCTGCATTGATCACTTGGGCAAACGCCAATATTGATTGCGTGATCGCCAATCTATAGTGGCTCCAGGCAGTCGACAAGTCAGAGAGGCCACATGCACACAGCCCGATCTACCGTCACCATCCGCATCGCCCTGGTGGGGGATCACGACCCACAGATCACCGCACACCAGGCCATTCCCCTGGCCCTGGAACGCGCCGCGACCGATAGCGGGGTCAGGGTGGACTACCAGTGGCTGGCCACGCCGGGACTGATCCACGAGCAACAGCTCAAAGGCTTCGACGGAATCTGGTGCGTGCCTGGCAGTCCCTACCGCCACATCGACGGTGCCCTCTTGGCGATACGCGTCGCCCGGGAACAGCAACGGCCCTTCCTCGGCACCTGCGGCGGCTTTCAGCACGCGGTGCTGGAATATGCCCGCAACGTACTGGGTTGGAACGACGCCGAGCACGGCGAGATCAACCCCCATGCCCAGCGCGCGGTGCTAACTCCCTTGAATTGCGCCCTGGTGGAAGCCCGCGACCGAATCCAGCTGCACAGCGGCAGCCGGATCGCCCAGGCCTACGGCACCCAGAGCATCGAGGAAGGTTATCGCTGCCGCTATGGGGTCAATCCGGACTTTGCCGACCCCTTGCTCGGCGGCGCCTTGCGCCCTGCTGGCCACGACAGTGACGGCGACTTGCGCGCCGTGGAACTGGACGGCCATCCATTCTTCGTCGCCACACTGTTCCAGCCCGAGCGCGCGGCCCTCCAAGGCCGCACACCGCCCCTGGTCACAGCCCTGCTCAACGCCTGCCTGGAGGCACAAGGATGATCGACCAGACGCCCGCCCCACCCTATTACGCAGTGATCTTCAGTTCCCAGCGCCGCCAAACCGATCCCGCCTACGACCGGGCGGCCGAACACATGGTCGAGCTGGCTCGCCAACAACCGGGATTCCTTGGGGTCGAATCGGCCCGGGGCGAGGATGGCTTTGGCATCACCGTGTCCTACTGGAGCTGCGAGGCGGCGATCCTGGCCTGGAAACAACAGGCCGAACACCGCGCCATCCGCGAGCGTGGTCGCAACGACTGGTACCGCTACTTTCATACCCGGGTGAGCAAGGTGGAGCGGGCCTACAGCTTCGGCATTTGAAGCAAGGCCCTGAACCGCTCCGGATGCGGTTCAGGGCAAGCGCGGATCATCCCTGGGCGGTCGACAGCAGGCTGCGCACCGCCTGGATTTCCGGTAGATCGCTGCGACGCATGTAGACCCGCAGCGGTTCGCTGATGTTGATCCGGTCGTCGATGTTCTGATCCAGCAGCAACTGGATCTGCTCGCGCTTGAGGCTCATGGCCTGATCGGAAACCGGTGCCCAGACAAATTCATTGGCCGGCACTATGGCGTCATCCGCCACATCCATGCCGAAGGAGTCTTCGCTGAAACGCACGATGTAGCGACCGGTCTTGCGATTGAAGCCGACAAAGCCCTTGAGCTGATCGGCAGCCTGACAGATGAGTTCGGAGGTGATGCTCATGGTAAACCTCACTGTAAGTCCCATGGGACGGGTGATCGATGGTCTACACGCGAGGCAAGGAAGGAGCTGTTTTCAGGCTTCCCTCTGATGGGGAAACTGCAGCGCCCAAGAGTACTGCAAAGCACCGGAAAAAACCGCGAAAGATGCGCATGAGAAGGATTTATGTCGCTCTGGAGATAGCACAAGCGTCATTGTGTTGCTAAAAGATAGGTCCTTGCCCCCGCCTCCACGAAAGGATTTCGAGCATGCCAGCGACCTTCCCCCCTTGTGCCCTGATGTTGGCCCTGATGCTCGGTTGCGGCCTGGCCCAGGCCGCTGAACAGCCTGATCCGAATGCACTTGCCGCTCGCCAGGGCATTCCGCACCCGGCAGTGATCGCCCACCGTGGAGCCTCTTTCGATGCCCCCGAGTCCACCGCCGCGTCCTACAGGTTGGCCCGGGACCTGGGGGCCGACTACCTGGAGATGGACCTGCAGCGCAGCAAGGATGGTGTGCTCTTCGCCCTGCACGACAACAACCTGCAACGTACCACCGACGTGGCGCAGAAATTCCCCGAACGCAAGGACAGTCCGGCCAACGCCTTCACCATGGCCGAACTGAAAACCCTCGACGCCGGCAGTTGGTTCAACCAGGCCCATCCGGACCGCGCCCGTCCGGGTTTCGTCGGCCTGAAGATCCTTACCCTGGACGAGATCATCGACATCGCCCAGGGCAATCCACAGCACAAACCCGGGCTCTACATCGAGACCAAGGAGCCCCAGCTGTTTCCCGGCATCGAGCACGATCTCAAGGAAAAACTCCAGGACCGCGGCTGGCTGAGCCCGGCGGGCTCCAAGCTGGCGAAAAGCGAACTGGCCGTGGGCCAGGGCAAAGGCAAGGTCGTGCTGCAGACCTTCGACAAACACAGCCTGGAGCTGCTGCACAAGGCAATGCCCAAGGTGCCGAAAGTCCTGTTGCTGTGGGTGGCTCCCGGCAGCATCGAGCCAGCCTCCGGGCAGACGTTCGCCAGCAGCGGCGAGACCGACAAAGCCGCTTTTTATGCCAAGCAGCAACCCAAGGACCAGGCCGAGTTCAAGCGCTGGGTCGACTTCGCCAAGACCCAGGGAGCCATCGGTACCGGTCCCTCGGCAGCACTGACGGCTGGCGGCGATCAGAGCTATGCGGATCTGGTGCAACCCTGGATGAATCAGTACACCCACGACCAGGGCCTGCTGGTGCACGTCTACACCGTCGATGAACCGGTGGACTTCAAGAAGGTCATGGCGGCCGGGGTCGATGGCATCTTCACCAACCGCAGCGCCGATCTGCTCAAATATTTCAAGCGGCCGGCCAGCGCCAGCGTGGCCCAACTGCTGGAGGCCAGCGGTTACTGAATGTCCGCCTCACACTGGAGCGGCGAACTCTGGCTGGGCCATGACTTTGGTCTGATCCACGGGGCGATGGGGCGCACCACGCCCCATGCCCACTACGCCCATCAACTGATCATTGCCCCCGAACAGCCGGTCACCGTGGAACTGGACGGAGTCCGACTCAGTGGCCACTTCCTGCTGATCCAGGCGCTGCGTCGCCACGCCATTATCCAGGCCCCCGACCGGGCCTTCACGGTCTTCGCCGAGCCACTGCGAATCACGGCTCAGGACCTGCAGCTCAGCGTCAGCCGTGTCGAGCCCTCACTGCCCGGCCTGGAAGCGGCGCTGCGCAGTTGTCCGCGCCAGCCCATTGCCGACCGTCGCGTGGCACGGGCGCTGCTGGCCCTGGACGCTGCCCTGGAGGGCAAGGTGGCAGCGACGCAACTGGCAGCCCAGGCCCATCTGTCCCTGAGCCAGCTGGAACGGCTGTTCGCCCGTGATGTCGGCCTGCCCGTCCGGCGCCTGGTGCTGTGGCGACGGCTGCGCCTGGCCATGGCCCTGTTGCTGGAGGGGCAGGCCATGGCCCTGGCGGCCCATGGCGCCGGGTTCGCCGACACCGCGCACTTCTCCCGGACCTTGAAGGCGCTGTTCGGCGTCACCGCCGGCCAGGCCCTGAAAACCCTCAAGCCCCGCCTGCTGGATTGACCGGGCGCCGCAACGCCTCGGGCACCTTGGGCTCGGCGGCATAGTGTTGGGCCTTGAATGGCTCCAGTAACTGCGGCCAGTAATCCACCGGATAGTCCGGACGGCTACCGATGCCCAGGTCGCCCTGGCGCATCGCGTAGTCATGCCGATAGAACGCGGTTCCCAACAGCCAGTCCCATACATTGAAGAACAGACCGAAATTCACATCACCGGCACGGCCGTACTTCATATGGTGAAAGCGATGCACCGGCGCCCAGGCAAACACCAGGCGCAGCAACCCCAGGCGCATATCGACATTGGAATGCTGCAACAGCAATTGAATGGCAATGGCCAGGGCCAGCAACTGTGCCACCGGCAGCGGGATGCCCAGCACCAACAACGGCAGCAACCCCGCCGTCGCTTCCAGCAGTTGGTGCAGGGGATGCTTGAGCAGACCGTTGAAACCGTACATGCGCAGCACACTGTGGTGCACCGCATGCAGGCGCCAGAGCCAGGCCCAGCGATGGCTGGCGTAATGAGCCAGGGTGATCCCGCAATCGGCGATCACGATCGCCAGCAGCAATTGGCCCCAGAGCGGCCAGTCCCGAGGCCACAGGCCGTCATGGGCCAGCAGCGCCACCAGTCCCGGCAATGCGAGCAGGCCCAGGGCATTCAGGCCCTCATTGACCAAGGCATGCAGACTGTCCCGCAGGCGGTCACCCTGGGAGCGATTCCATGTCGGCTCATAAGGCAGGACCCACTCCACCAGGAACGACACCAGGAGCGCGGCCGCAAACAACACCAGCAACCCGCTCGCAGACGCCTCTGCCGCGCTCATCCAGCACAATGCACCACCGATGAATCCACCAAAGAACAAGGGGGCATACAACCACGCAAGCCATCGTTTCATTCACTGAGTCTCCTAGAAGGGAGACACCAGCTTGGGCCCCGCCCCAGCCCCCTGGCTTGAACAAACGGCGCAACCACTGACCTGAATTAAGGGTGAGTTAAGTTGCACTGGCTAACCTGTGTCCATCGAAACCCATCACCCCAAGGAATCAACCCATGACCAAGTTCTCCGCTCTGTTCGCCGCTGCCGCCCTGACCCTGACCGCCGGCCTGGCCCAGGCCGATGTCCGTCCGGACCTGATCCCGGGCCTGCTCAAATCCGGCGCCATCATGGACCTGGAAAAACTCAACCAGGCAGCCTTGGCCCAGCACCCGGGCACCACCGCCGCCAGCATCACCGACACCGAGCTGGAGCAGACCGCGACAGGCACCTACGTCTACCAGGTAGAACTGCGTGACAGCAAAGGCATCGAGTGGGACGTGGACCTGGACGCCAAGACCGGCAAGGTCCTGAGCAACAAGCAAGACCAGTAAGCCCCGCACACAGCACAAGGCCGCGCCCCGTTACCGGAGCGCGGCCTTGTGCTTTTGGGCCCGCATAGAGGGTGAGCGGTATCAGGCGCCCAGACGCGCCGTGACTGCGTTCAACTGTCCCGACAGACCGTGCAAGTTGCGGCTCGCCGCTTCTGTGCGCTGGACGTTATCGAGGTTGGTACTGGCAATCGAAGTGATCTCGGTCAGGTTGCGCGAGATGTCTTCGGCCACCGATGTCTGCTCCTCGGCGGCGGTGGCGATCTGCCGATTCATGTCGCGAATCGCTTCCACCGCTTCGGTGATGCGCTCCAGCATTGCACCGGCCTCGGTCACCTGCTGCACACTCTGCTCGCTGCGTGACTGACCGCTCTCGATGGCCTGGGCCGCATCCACCGCACCGGTCTGCACGCTCTGGATGATCTGGTTGATCTCGATGATGGACGCCGCAGTTCGCTGGGCCAGGCTGCGCACCTCATCGGCGACCACGGCAAACCCGCGCCCCGCCTCACCGGCCCGGGCCGCTTCGATGGCGGCGTTGAGCGCCAGCAGGTTGGTCTGCTCGGCGATCCCCTGGATCACTTCCAGGACCTTGCCGATACGCCCGCTGTCAGCCTCCAGGCGGCGGATCACCGTGGCGGTGTTGGCGATCTCGCCACGCATCTGGGTGATGCTGTGGATCGTGCTCTGCATCACCTGCTCGCCCTGCTGCGCCGACTGGTCGGCATCATCTGCGGCGCGGGCAGCATCGGCAGCGTGGCGCGCCACTTCCTGGGCAGTGGCGGACATCTCGTTCATCGCCGTCGCCACCTGATCGGTGCGGTTGAACTGCTCGTTGGTGCCCTGGGACATGAGGGTAGCAATGGAATTGAGCTCGCCGCTGGAGCTGTCCAGGTCCGCGGCACTGCGCTGCAGGCTGCTGAAGGTCTGGGCCAGGAAGTCACGCAGGGTGTTGGCGGCCCCCGCCAGCCTGCCCAGCTCGTCCTGACGATCGCTGGCCACCCGGTCGGCGAACTGGCCACGGCTGAGCTGGGCGACGTAGTCGATCAACTGGCGGATCGGCTGCACCAGGCTGCGGTTCACCAGCCACAGGCTGAGCAGGCCGATCAGCAAACCGGAAACCAGCATCACCAGGATGCCCAGCCACACCGTACGATCAGCCGCCGCGCTGATGTCCCGGGACTGCTGGTCACTGTGCTTGCGCAGCTCGGTCACCAACTCGCTCATCTGTTCGCTGGTGGCACGGTCCACGCCCTTGACCGCCGCGTCACCGGCACTCGGATCGGCGCCTGCGGCCACATAGGCGTCACGGCCCTTCTGATAGGCCGCCCCCAGCGCACGGTGCTCCTCGGCCAGGCGCTGCACCCGGCTCTTGAAGCCCGAGTCCAGGCCCGGCTTCTGGGCCAACTGGCCGAGGATGTTCTGCACATCCCGCTGACGATCTTCGAACTGCTGCCAGTACTTGTTCAGCTCCTGGGGCTGCTTGCCCCGCAGCAACACGTTCTTCCACTCCTGCACCTGGCTCTTGAACTGCAGGTTGGCCTCGTCGATCAGCTGCGAACTGCGCAGCGGACCTTCGATCAGCTCGCGGTAGCTCTGCACGCCACCGGACAGCAAGTGAAAACACGCCAGGGCGATCAACAACACCGCAAACAGGCTACCGCTCAGCAGGGCAAGAATTTGCGCTCTCAGGGATTTTTGCAAAAACATCGAGAAGATCTCATGGCAGGGATGGAGCAAGCCCCTAAAGGCATGCGTAGGTCCGAACTTCCCTGTCAGGAGCATTCGAGGAAAATCGAATGCGCATTGCATGTGAGCGTGATCGGCATCCGCGATCCATTCTTGAGCGCTGCCGACCACTGGTATGGCAACGCGTACTGTGCACTTTGAAACGTCACAAAACTGTCAAAAAGCCTTGCCATGATGAGGTCCAAGTGAACCTGTAACGCCCGCGCCAGGCACTGTCCCTCCTGCGAGACCCCATGAACCACAGCATCGACCAGAGTCACCGCGATTCCGATCTGTTTGGCCTGCTCTACGGTTTCAACTTTCGGCCCGGCGAACGGGGTCATGAACTGGACTCAGCCAAGGCCCTGCAAGCCCTGCAACAGCCGCACAACGACGACCAATTCCTCTGGTTGCACCTGAACCTGGCCCACGCCGCCTGCGAGCGCTGGATGAAAGCCCACCTGCAATTGCCCGAGGAGTTCTTCGAAGCCCTGCACGAAGGCTCGCGCTCGACTCGCATCGAACACGTGGACTCGGCGCTGCTGGCGGTGGTCAACGATGTGGTATTCAACTTCAGCAGCATGGTGTCCTCGGACATTTCCACCCTGTGGGTCTGCGTGCGCAGCAACCTGATCATCAGCGCCCGCCTGCAGCCCCTGCATTCGGTGGACAAGCTGCGCTCCTCGGTCAAGGCCGGCGAACGCTTTCGCTCGCCCCTGGAACTGCTGGTGCACCTGCTGCGCGACCAGGGTGAAGTGCTGACCCAGATCGTGCGCAAGACCAGCCTCAGCGTCGACCAGATCGAAGACCAGTTGCTGGCGTCCCGAGTCTCCAGCAACCGTGCCGAACTGGGAGCCATGCGCCGGGTGCTGGTGCGCCTGCAACGCCTGCTGGCCCTGGAGCCGGGCTCCCTGCTGCGCCTGCTCAATCGGCCGCCGCAATGGCTGCAGAAGGACGACGTCAAGGAACTGCGCAAGTCCACCGAAGAGTTCGCCCTGATCATCAACGACCTCACCGCCCTGGGCGAACGGATCAAACTGCTGCAGGAAGAGATTGCCGCCAACCTCAATGAACAGACCAACCGCACCCTGTTCACCCTGACCGTGGTCACGGTGCTGGCGCTGCCGATCAACATCATCGCCGGCTTCTTCGGCATGAATGTCGGCGGTATTCCCTTTTCCGGCGACCCGGAGGGCTTCTGGATTCTGGTGGCGCTGGTGGCCACCTTCACCCTGATCGCCGGGCGCTGGGCCTTCCGCAAGCGCCAGGACTACTGACCCCACCTTGTAGGAGCCGGCTTGCCGGCGAAGGCTCCCCCAAGGCAGGTGCCAGGCTTGAGGGTCTCTTCGCCGGCAAACCGGCTCCTATGCGATAAGCGGGATAACGGGATGGCCACGCGGGCTTGATTTGATCAACGGAACGGCTCAATCGCCTAAACCATGACCTGAGGCAGTCTCCCTGTAACATTTGGCAACGATCATGGACACCATTCCTTTCCAGCAACAGGATTGTCCAGCAATGGCCACCCCGTCCCTGACTGCCGCCTCCTCCAGCCTCGATCACCAACCGCAACTGGATAAAAAACCCGGCCCCTTCACCCTGGTGGTGTTTTTCGCGGTGCTGGCCATGGGCTTGCTGTTCACCGCCTACAGCCTGGTGCACGACATGCACGAACTGGGCACCACGGTCACCACCTGGACGCCCTTCCTGTTGCTGGGCGTGGCCCTGCTGATCGCCCTGGGCTTCGAGTTCGTCAACGGCTTCCACGACACCGCCAACGCCGTAGCCACCGTGATCTACACCCACTCGCTGCCGCCGCAGTTCGCGGTGGTCTGGTCCGGCCTGTTCAACTTCCTCGGGGTGCTGCTGTCCAGCGGCGCGGTGGCGTTCGGCATCATCGCCCTGCTGCCGGTGGAACTGATCCTGCAAGTGGGCTCCTCCGCCGGCTTCGCCATGATCTTCGCCCTGCTGATCGCCGCCATCCTGTGGAACCTCGGCACCTGGTGGCTGGGGCTGCCGGCCTCTTCGTCCCACACCCTGATCGGCTCGATCATCGGCGTCGGCGTGGCCAACGCACTGATGCACGGCCGCGACGGCACCAGCGGCGTGGACTGGAGCCAGGCCACCAAGGTCGGCTACGCCCTGCTGTTCTCGCCATTGATCGGTTTCGTGTTTGCCGCCCTGCTGCTGTTGGCCCTGCGCCTGTTCGTCAAGAATCGCGCGCTGTACAAGGCGCCCAAGGGCGACGCCCCGCCGCCGTGGTGGATTCGCGGCTTGCTGATCCTGACCTGTACCGGGGTGTCCTTCGCCCACGGCTCCAACGACGGCCAGAAAGGCATGGGCCTGATCATGCTGATCCTGGTGGGCACCCTGCCCATGGCCTATGCCCTGAACCGCACCATGCCCGCCGACCAGTCACTGCAATTTGCCGCAGTGGCCGAGGTCACCCAGCAAGCCCTGGTGAAAAGCGCCCCGCAAGTGGCCCCCGCCGATCCTCGCGCGGTGCTCTCGGACTACATGCGCAGCAAGGAGGCAACGCCTGAACTGATCCCTGCCCTGGCGGCCCTGACCGGTGCCATCGGTGCCGAGGTCAAGGGCTACGGCTCGCTGGCCAAGGTGCCCGCCGAAGCCATGAGCAACGTACGCAACGACATGTACCTGACCAGCGAAACCATCCGCCTGATGGACAAGAACCAAGTGGGTCACTTCGATCAGGACACCCGGGACAAGTTGCAACTGTTCAAACAGCAGATCGACAACGCCACGCGCTTTATCCCGTTGTGGGTGAAGATCGCCGTGGCCATCGCCCTCGGCCTGGGCACCATGGTGGGCTGGAAGCGCATCGTGGTGACCGTCGGCGAGAAAATCGGCAAGACCCACCTGACCTATGCCCAGGGCGCCTCGGCGGAGACCGTGGCCATGCTGACCATCGGCGCGGCGGACATGTTCGGCCTGCCGGTATCCACCACTCACGTCCTGTCCTCGGGGGTGGCCGGGACCATGGTGGCCAATGGCGGCGGATTGCAGATGCGCACCATCCGCAACCTGGCCATGGCCTGGGTCCTGACCTTGCCGGCGGCGATCCTGCTGTCGGGCAGCCTGTACTGGCTGTTCACCCAACTGTTCTGAACCGCCGCTGGCCCCGCCCCGTCAGCCGGCGGCGGGCAAGCGGCTGTGCAAACGACTGGCCAGCCCGGCCTGCAAGGCAAACGCCAGGACCCCGGTCAGTGGTGCCGAAAAACTGGCCAAGCCACCCCCCGCCCACATCAGCATCAGGCCCAGGGCCGTGCCGCCGAACCAGGCCGTCAGCCCCACCGGGTTGAAGGCCGCCACGCGCTCAATCGCCGCCACGTCGGTACGCCCCAGCAGAATCTGCGCCAGGGCCACACCGACCCAGGCCACCACGAAGATCCCCTGATAGGCCAGGGCCTTGAGCAGGTAGGCGAACACATCCGCCAGCATCAGGCCGTAGACGATGATCCCCACGGCCACCGCCCACATCAGGTAGGAACCGCGCAGGCCGAAGCGGCCGAAGAACGCCTGCATGTTCAAGGTCGCCAGGTAGTAGTTGGCGGTGTTGATCCGGGTTTGCGTGGCCCAGACGAACAACAGCCCCCACAGCCCCATCAATTGCAGGATCGCCATCACCACCGAAACTTCGTTGAGTGCACCGTCATGGGGAATGCTGCTCACCAGATAGATCCCTGCCGCACCGTTGAGCAAGAACGTCACCGCGTAGAACGGCATGCCGAAGTTCCAGCGACCGTGATAGCCGGCGTCTTCGGGCTTGCCGAAGCGTGCATAGTCGAAGGTGAACAGCATCAGGATCCACACCCCCATGTAGGCCACAAAGCAATCCCACCAGCCCGTGCTACTGGGATTGGCCGGGCCGAAATCCAGCCATTGCGGCTGGTAGCCATAACGGCTGATGGACAGGCCCACGGCGAACAGCAAGCCCCCCAGGTACACCGGCAACAGCACACCGTTGAGCTTGTCCAGCCAGTGCTGCACGCTGCCCAGAATCAACGGCACGCTGTACAGCACCACCACCAGCGCCGCCAGCGGGTACAGCAGTTGCGGGTACAGGTGGTTGAGCGCCACGGCGATCACCGAACCCTCGAACACCGCGTAGTAGATGGCCGTGGAGAAGAAGATCAGGGTCGCCAGGCAAGCCCCGGTGCTGCCGAACAACAACCGTGAAAACAGCGCCACCGAGAGCCCGCTGCGCATGGCGAAGCGGCTGAGGACGCTGTTCACCAGGCCATAGCTGAGCACCGACAAGAGCATGCCGATCAAGGCATTGCGGGTGCCGTAGGACAGGGCCAGGGAAGCGCCGACGACGATATAGAACATCGCGCTGCACACCGCCCACCAGGCCATGGTCAGGGACAGTCGGCCCATGCGTGCATCGCTGGGAAGGGCCACATCGGCCGGGGTCTGCCCGGTTTGATTCGCTTGCGATAAAGCTGCCATGTGCGTGAACTCCAGAACCGATCAAGGGTTGAAGCGCGGGCAGCCGTCACCGCACCGAAGTGCGGCGTTGGCCTACCGTTTGGCATGGCCCGCGCGATGCGGCGGGCAGAATCAGGAAGGAAACAGTTTGCTCAGACAGCTGAGCTTTTTCTTGTAGGAGCGCCGGGCCTCCAGCGCTTCTTCGAGGGTCACCGCAACAAAGCGGGCCTTCTGGTTGGGCTGCATCTGGCCGATCAGGTCAAGGTCGGCGCTGATCACTGTGCCGATCATGGCGTAGCCGCCACCGGACACCGCGTCCCGGTGCAGGACGATGGGTTCCAGCCCCGCCGGCACCTGGATCGAGCCAATCGGGTAGCAGCTGTCGACGATGTTCGACGGATCGGAACCGGCGCCGAATGGCTGCTCCCGGGGCTGGAAGCTCAAGGCGCTGCCGCCCTTGAAGCGATAGCCGATGCGGTCCGCCTCCGAGCCCACGGTCCAGGGTTCGGCGAAGAAGCTGGCCTTGGCCGCCTCGCTCAAGCGTTCGTAGTACAGCCCCGGCACCACCCGCAAGGTGATTTCGCCGCCCAGGGATTGGCGCAGCGCCATGGGCAAGCTGGCACCGGGACGGCTCTTGCCGCTGGCGACACCCACCGGCAGCTCATCCCCGGCCGCCAGGCGCCGGCCCTGGAAACCACCCAGGGCGCCCAGGGCGTAGGTCGAACGACTGCCCAGCACCAGCGGCACATCGATGCCACCGGCCACCGCCAGATAGGCCCGAGCCCCGGCCTTGGGAAAGTCGAAACGCAGCACTTGCCCGGCCTTGACCGCAAAGGCGGTGTCCAGGTGCATGTCCACGCCATCGAGCTTGGGCGTCATATGCGCGCCGCAAACCGCCACCAGGGCGTCGGCGCTGAACTCAAGCTCCGGCCCGAGCAGCGTGCACTCCAGCCCCGCCGCGCCTGCCGGGTTGCCCACCAGCTGGTTGGCCGCGCTCAGGGCGTACTGGTCCAGGGCCCCGGACGGCGGAATCCCCAGGTGATAGAAACCTTCGCGACCCAGGTCCTGCACCGATGTGGCCAGGCCCGGTTTGATGACCTTGATCATGCCAGCACCTCCTGCAGCGACTTGGGATAGCCGACCGGGTCGGCGAGAAAGGCATCCAGGGAAAACTCCACCTCGCGGATACGCAGGTCGAAGCGCCCGGCCTCGACTTCGGCCACCGCCTGGTCATAAGCCTCACGATCGATGGGCTTGAACTGCACGATGTCCCCCGGACGGAAGAACACCATGTGCGCCTTGAGGTAGGCCAGTTGCTGCTGCGGGTCGTAGATGGGGGCCGGGGTGACGCCGAACATCTGGTAGCCGCCGGCACCGCGCACCGAGTAGATGCAGCCGAAACAGCCGCCATGACCCAGGGTCAGTTTTGGCGTATCGGTGCGTGGTCGCAGGTACTTGGGCACCTGCAACTGCCGTTCACGTTCGACCATCTGGAACATGAACGGCAACCCGGCGACGAAGCCCACCATGGAGACAAACCAGGGCGCACCGCTGTGGGCGGCGATGAACGCCTCGACGTCCGCCAGGCCATTGATCCGCGCCGCGTACTCCAGGTCCGTGGCGCTGGGGTCCTGGTGCCGGTCGCGAAAGCGCATCAGGGTTTCGTGGGTCCAGGGATCGTTGTAGAGCACGGGGATCTCGATGATCCGAGTGTGCAGGCTGCGCTCGGCCACCGCCCCGGCCTCGGCCTGCTGCACCGCCTCCAGCAGAACCTGCGGAGCGATGCGATCCGGGTCGAAACGAATCTGGAACGAGGCATTGGCCAGGCACACATCCAGCACCCCATCCAACTCCAGGCGCTCTACGGCACGGGTCACCGCCATGCCCTTGAAGAAGGCTTCCAGGGACATGCTGTCGCTGACTTCGGCGAACAGGTGCTCGTCGGCACCAAAGCTGTAGCGGATCGGCTGGTTCATGCGACACCTCCGGCGCGGCGCTCGGCCAGCCAGGTTTCCAGGGTTGCGGTGTGAAAATCGGCCTGCTGCAACCAGGGCTCGGCCAGCAGTTCACGGTGCAGCGCCAAGGTGCTGGCCATGCCGGTCAAGGTGGTGTGTTCCACGGCCAGCCGCGCCCGGGCCAGGGCCTCGCCACGGTCACGCCCGTGGACGATCAGTTTGGCCAGCAGCGAGTCGTAATAAGGCGGCACAGCATAGCCCGGGTACAAGTGACTATCGACCCGCACCCCCGCCCCTTGCGGCCAGATCAGTTGCTCGACCTTGCCCGGACTGGGGAAGAAATCCCGCGCTGGGTCTTCGGCATTCAGGCGCATCTGCAAGGCCGCGCCATTGAGCTGGATATCGCTCTGGCGCAACCCCAGGGGCTCGCCCCCGGCGATGCGCAACATGGCCTGGACCAGATCGATGCCGGTGATCAGTTCACTGATGGGGTGCTCCACCTGAATCCGCGTGTTCATCTCGATAAAGAAGAACTCGCCGGTGCTGTCGTCATAGAGGTATTCCAGAGTGCCAGCACCTTGGTAACCCAAGGCTTCGGTCAGGTGCACGGCGCTGCTGCACAACTGCTCACGCTGCTCGGCACTGAGCACCGGCGACGGCGCTTCTTCGAAGATCTTCTGCCGCCGCCGTTGCAGCGAGCACTCGCGTTCAAACAGATGCACCGCGTGTTGGCCATCGCCCAAGACCTGGACTTCGATGTGCCGCGCACGGCCAATGAAACGCTCCAGGTACAGCGCACCATTGCCGAAGGCGGTCTGGGCTTCGCGTTGCGCCCGAGGGAACTCCTCGGCCAATTGCGCCGCATCCTGCGCCAGGCGAATCCCGCGTCCGCCACCGCCGGCACTGGCCTTGATCAACAGCGGAAAGCCCACGCTTTCAGCGGCCTTGAGCGCCGCGTCCAGGTCGAAGAGCTCACCTGGGGAGCCCGGTACCACCGGCACTCCCGCCGCCTGCGCCGTGCGCCGGGCTTCGGCCTTGTCGCCCATGCGGCGGATGGTTTCGGCGCTGGGACCGACGAAGATCGCCCCGGCCTCGACCACCGCCTCGGCGAAGTCGGCATTCTCGGAAAGAAAGCCATAGCCCGGATGCACCGCATTGGCACCACGGGCCTGCAAGGCACCGAGCAGGGCCTGGACATTCAGGTAGCTCTTGTCGGCCCGCGCCGGGCCGATGATCTGCACTTCATCGGCCATACGTGCAGCCATGGAGTCGGCATCCGCCTCACTGCAGGCGGCAACGGTGGGAATCCCCAGGGCCTTGGCCGCACGGATGATGCGCACGGCGATCTCGCCGCGGTTGGCCACCAGCAACTTCTTGATTGCTTGAGTCATGCCCTGGCCCTCACTGTTCGAGCGTCGCGACGACCTGACCCGGTTCCACCGGATCACCGTCTTGCACCACAAAGGCGCTGACTTGACCCGCGCTCCCGGCGGTCAGTTCGGAAAACTGCTTCATGACTTCGATCAGGCCGATCACGGTATCGGCGCTGACGCTGTCGCCGACCTCGACGAAAGGCGCCGACTCCGGGGTGGCCTTGCGATAGAAAGTGCCCGGCAAGGGGGTGATAACACTGTATTCGGCCATGTCTGTTCCTTTTGGAATAGTTGTAGAAAGGCAGGCAAAAAATCAAAACCAGATGAACCCCGCGTCTGTGCGCGGTGCTTCGTGTCGATGCGCCTCAGCGCGGTGCGCGCACCTCGATGCCGGCCTGATCCAGCGCCGTGCGGGTGGCCTCCACCAGATCCAGGGCGCCGGGGGTGTCGCTGTGCAGGCAGATGGAATCGAACTCGATGGCCAGGTCCTCGCCTTCAACCGTACGTACCAGGCCGGTCTGGCAAGCGCGTAACACCTTGGCGGCGACGGCAGCCGGGTCCAGGGCGCGCACCTGGCGGGTGAAGACGATGGAGCCGCTGAGGTCGTAATCGCGGTCGGCGTAGAACTCGCGGATCACCGGCTGGCCCAGCTCCTGGGCGACGTGCCAGATCACCGAATTGGGCATGCAATACAGCAGCAGCTCGGGCTCCAGCTTGCGCAGGTTTTGCACCAGCAGCCGCGCCGCTTCCTCGTCCCGGGCCAAGTGCATGTAGAGCGCGCCGTGGGGCTTGATGTGTTGCAACTTCACGCCTTGCACCCGGGCCATTTCCCGCAGGGCGCCGAGCTGATAAAGCATGTCGTCCACCAGCTCCTGGGCCGGTGCGTTGATGTGCCGGCGGCCGAAGCCCACCAGGTCGCGGAACCCCGGATGCGCACCGATAGCCACCCCCAGGCGCTTGGCCTGTTCGATGGTGCGGCGCATGGTGCCGGGGTCGCCGGCGTGAAAGCCGGTGGCGATATTGGCCGAACTGATAAAGCCCATGAGCTCGTTGTCGACGCCGTCGCCAATGGTCCAGGGGCCGAAGCTTTCGCCCATGTCCGAATTGAAATCCACTGCCTGCATCACTGTTGCTCCAACTCTTGTGACTTCGTGCAGTGAAAATTAGAGCGGCCTTGACCCCTTGGGAAGATCTATTATCAGATAGAGCATCTTCTGAAAAACAGATAAAGCTCTGCTAGGAGTAGGCAGGCGGTGATCCACGTATCGGCGAAGACCGGCGTGAGATGGCTTTGGCCGACAAACCGGCTCCTGCAGAGGTGATGGGGAATGGAACATGTCGTTGACCTTGCGCCAGGTGCGCTACTTCGTGGCGACCGCAGAGATCGGGCAGATCTCCCAGGCGGCGATCCACTTGAATATCTCCCAATCGGCGGTGACCACGGCGATCAAGGAGCTTGAAGCCATGCTCGCCGTGCAATTGTTCGTGCGCTCGGCCCAGGGCATGAACCTGACCGACGCCGGGCGGCATTTTCTCAACCGCGCCTATGTGATCTTGCGCAGTGTCGAGGATGCGCTGAACAGTCCGCTGCCGGACTATCGGGCCAGTGGTGTGCTGCACCTGGCGGCCAGCTACACGGTGATCGGCTACTTCTTGCCGCACCACCTGCAACGCCTGGAGCACTGGCACCCGGACGTCACCATCGAACTCCACGAGCAGGAGCGCCAGGCCATCGAGCAAGGGTTGCTGGAGGGGCGTTTCGACATGGCGGTGGTGCTCACCGCCAACCTGACCCACCCGGACATCGTTTCGGAAACCCTGTTCAACTCCGAGCGCCGGCTATGGCTGCCGGCCCACCATCGGCTCTGCGAACGAGCCAGCGTCAGCCTGGCGGACGTGGCCCAGGAGCCGTTCATCCTGCTCACCGTCGACGAAGCCGAGCAGAGTGCCATGCGCTACTGGGAACAGGCCGGCCAGCAGCCCAATGTCCGGGTGCGCACCAGTTCGGTGGAGGCGGTGCGCAGCATGGTGGCCAACGGCAGCGGCGTGGCGATTCTTTCGGACCTGGTGCATCGACCCTGGTCCCTGGAGGGCAAGCGCATCGAGACCCTGAGCCTGAGCGACGCAGTGACCCCGATGAGCGTAGGCCTGGCCTGGCACCGCGAACGGACTTTCACCCCGGCGATGCAGGCCTTGCGTGACTACTTCCACGACGCCTTCCTCGCGCCCCAGCAACTCAGCGCCCGGCGCTGAACACCTTGCTTGGCGATCTCTTGCCGAACCTCCAGCGACCTCAAGATCCACGCGTCTCCTACGGAGCCGTTCGCAGCCTGCGGCAGCGGCTACAACCCGACACCTGTAGCCGCTGCCGAGCCCGCGAGGCTGCGAAAAGGCCCGCAGGGCCTTGCCTGGCGATCCTGAGCCAAACCTGTGGCGGCCGGAAAAACCTGCGTCTCCTGCGCAGCCGTTCGCAGCCTGCGGCAGCGGCTACAGGGCTGATTCAGGGGCAGGTCCAGCGCTGTGCGGTGCTGGCGATCTGTGCGGCCAACTGGGCAATGGCCTGTTGATGAGCCTGCACCAGGCTGCTCAGTTCAACACCCGCCGGCTGGCGGATCTGGCTGCTGCAGGTCAGGCTGCGGGCCGGGCCGCCCTCGCCCCGCAAGCGCAGGCTCCAGACCACATCGATCAGCGCGTAACGCCCGGGCAGGGATTCGAAACGCCGTACATCGGTCTGCAACGACAGCACCGGGAGCCCGGGCTGCTTGGGCAAGCCTTCAAGGTTGCGGGTGCCGAGCTTGTGCTCCATCTGGCTGGCCAGGGCGTCGTGGAACTCATCCACCAAGGGCGCGCTCCAGCGCTGGGTTTCCAGGATCGCCAGGGTGCCGCTGTCCTGGCGCACCACCAGTTGCGGCTGATCCACCTGGACCGGGATGCGCACCGTGGACATCTCGAACTGCAGATTCGCGTTACGGGCCGCAGCGCTGCCTTCAGTCACCGGCGGCATCAGGGTGTAGTAACGGGTCGGCGCAGAGCTGCAAGCGGCAAGTCCCAGGGTCAGGCTCAACAACAAGGCGATTTTTTTCATGGTTGGGCTTCCGGTGCGGATTCGCGGACAGAGGAGGATGGCGACTGGTAGGCATCCGGTTGGTTGTCTTTGAGACGACCGCGAATCAACGCTTCAGGATGACGACCGAGGAAGTCGCTGAGCACCCGTACCGAACGGGCGGTGCGCTGCACTTCCTCCATGGCCTGGCTGAGTTTCTGTCGCTGCGGCGAATCCTCGGAGAAGCTCTCGTTGGCGCTGGCCAGGGTCTTCTTCGACTGCTCCAGGGTGTCGCGCATCTGCGGCAGCACTTGGCCGTTGACCTGTTTCAGGGTCTTCTGCATCTCCGCCAGGCTGCCATCGAGGTTGGCGGCGATGGAGTCGATCGGCAGCTTGCTGATCTTGTCCACCACGGCCTGCAGTTGTTCCTGCAACTTGTCCATGCTGCCCGGGATGGTGGGGATCTCCAGCGGCCGTGCGGCGGGGTTGTAGGCCACCGGCTTGGCATTGGCGACAAAATCCAGGGAGATGTACAGCTGGCCGGTCAGCAGGTTGCCGCTGCGGGGCTGGGCCCGCAGGCCGTTCTTGACGAAGGCGCCGATCAGTTGCGCGGAGCGGGCGTCGTCTTCGCCGCCGGTCTGCTTCGCCAGTTTTTCATGGGCCTTGCCCAGGCGCTCGGGATAGATCACCGCCCCTACCAGGGTGGGGAAATACTTGCGCTGTTCGTCGTAGTCCAGGTCCATGGACACCACCTTGCCGATGTTCACCCCGAGGAACTCCACCGGGGCATTGAGCGACAGGCCGCGCAGGGCCTGATCGAAGCGCATGCGGATGTAATACGGCGCGCCGTCCGGCGGAGCCAGCGCCGTATCCTGATCGCCGAACAGGGTGTATTCGGCATTCTCCTCGGCCGGCTTGGCGTTGGGGCTGTACTTGGGTTCGACGAAGGCGATGCCGCCGGCAAGGATCGAGGACACCGACTCGGTGTTGACCTTCAAGCCGTTGGCGCCCAGGGTCACATCCACACCGCTGGCGTTCCAGAATCGGCTGTCGGTGGTGACGTACTTATCATTGGGCGCGTTGACGAAGATCTTCACGTCCACGCCCTTGCCGCTGTTGGCCAACTGATAGGACACCACCTGCCCCACTTCGATGCGCCGGTAGTAGACCGGCGAACCGATGTCCAGGGAGCCCAGGTCGTCAGTGTGCAGGGTGAAGCGCTTGCCCTTCTGCCCGTAGGTAATGAGCGGCGGGGTTTCCAGGCCCTTGAAGCTGTTCTTGCGCTTCTCCGACTTGCCGGCATCGGCGCCGATAAAGGCCCCGGAGAGCAAGGTATCGACCCCGGAAACGCCGTTGGCGCCAATCCGCGGACGCACCACCCAGAACATCGAGTCGTCGGCGGTGAACGGTTCGGCGGACTGATCCAGCTCGACCTTGGCCAGCACCTTGCGGCGATCGTCGCTCAAGGCGATGGAGGTCACCTTGCCGATCACCACGTTCTTGTACTTGACCTGGGTCTTGTTGGCTTCCAGGCCCTCGGCAGTCTGGAAACTGATGGTGATTTCCGGCCCGGCCGACAGCGAGTTGTGGACCACCATCGACAGCCCCACCAAGGCCGCGACAATGGGCACCAACCACACCAGCGAGACATTGAAACGCCGCGTACGCAGCGCCGGAGCGCCGGGAGCCGGCTGGGAACCTGCCGCCTTGGAACCTGGATGATCAGACATCTTCAACCTCTACATCCCAGATAAGCCGGGGATCGAAACTCATGGCCGCCAACATCGTCAGCACCACCACCAAACCAAAAAATAGAATGCCCATCCGCGGATCGATGGAACTCAGGGCCCGAAACTGCACCAGGGCCGCCACCAGGGCCACCACCAGCACATCGAGCATCGACCAATAGCCGATCACCTCGATAAAACGGTACAGCCTGGCACGCTCGCGCTGGGCCCAGAGGCTGCGGCGCTGGCAGGTCACCAGCAAGGTGCCAAGGACAAAGAACTTGATGCAGGGCACCACCACGCTGGCGATGAAGATCAACAGGGCGATGTCCCAGGAGCCGTGTCTCCAGAACTCCACCACGCCGCTCATGATGGTGTTTTCACTGGCGCTGCCAAAAATACTGGTGTGCATCACCGGCAGCAGGTTGGCCGGAATGTAGAAGATCAGGCTGGCCACGAGAAAGGCCCAGGTCCGCGCCAGGCTGTTGGGCTTGCGCGCATGGACCACGGAGTCGCATCGGGGGCACTGGTGCTCGGATTGCTCGCAGACCTGGCCGCAGGTGTGGCAGAGCATCAGTTGATAGTCCCGGGCGTAAGGGGGCGTACTCATCAGTAGCGACCCTCCAGGTCATCCCACAGATAGCGGATGTCCTTGCCGGAAATCAGGATGATCAGCACCGTCAGCATGGCCAGGGCCCAGAGCCCGAGGCCGGGGTGCACATCGAGCATGCCAGCGAGCTTGACGATGGCCACCAGAATGCCCAGCAGGCACACCTCCAGCATGCTCCACGGCCGCAGGTGCTCCAGGGCCCGCATGCAGGCCTTGAAGCCTGGCGCGGCACGATCGAAATTGGCGAACCCCAGCACCCAGCACAGCAGGATGATCTGCAGGCACGGCGCCAGAATGATGGTCAGGCCGGTGATCGCCGCAATCAGGCTGATGCGGCCCTGGGCCAGGGCTTCTACCGACTGCCAGAGCGTGGCTTCGTTGCTCAGGCCTTCGAGGCTGATCTTGATCACCGGAAACAGATTGGCGAAAACGAACAACAACCCGGCGGTAATCGACAAGGCGAACAGCTGCTGCACGTTCATGTAGCGGGCACGGGCCAGCAACGCGCCACAGCGCGAGCACTGAGCGGCCTGGCCTTTGCCGAGCGGCACGGATTCGTACAGCGAATCGCAGTGTTCGCAGATGATCCAGTTGCGGGAAATAGTCATGGTCTTCAGATAGTCGGGAGGGCTGCTGGTTCAGTGACGGCCTCCAGCGGACGCACATTTTCAGAAAAACCCGAGGACGGTGTCCAGTTCTGTCTGAAATCAGCTCGCAGACCTCTACGCCATAATAGGCCCCCCGTGGGTTTTCGCCGGCCGAAACCGGCGACTATCACAAAGGCCTGCGGCTCAATGAGCCAGACGCTGTTGCAACCACTTGTCCCGCAGTACGTCGTAGACCCAGTGGTAGAGGTAGGTGTAGGGCAGAAAGAACAACAGCACGCCGATATCGAGGATGAACGCCTGCAACAGGCTGACATTCAACCACCAGGCAATCAGCGGTACCCCCATCGCCACCAGACCGCCTTCGAACAGCAGGGCATGCAGGACCCGGGTCCAACCATTGCGTGCAAGTTGCAGGCGCTTGAGCAGACGATCGAACAGACCGTTGAACACCACGTTCCAGATCAGCGCCAAAAGGCCGATGCCGATGGTCACCAGGCCCATGTCAGCCATGGGTTTATCCATGATCCAGGACAGCAGCGGCGTGCAGATCAGCACGGCCAGCAGCTCAAAACCTACAGCCTGGAAAATACGTTCGGTAAGGGATTTTTGCAGGCTCATTGCCGTGCTCCTTGAGTGAATGTGTTGGCGATTTTCCAGGATCAGGTCGATACTTAATAATCAATAACCATCGACCAAGGCGATAGTTCATGGCCTCACACGAAGTGCTGCTGGCGTTCGTCCAGGCAGCGACCCAGGGTTCCTTTTCCGCCGCCGCCCGCAAACTGGGCAAGAGCCAGTCCACCATCAGCGCGGCAGTGGCCAGCCTGGAAATCGACCTCAATGTGCAATTGTTCGATCGGGCCAGCCGCAAGCCCGGCCTGACCCCCGCCGGGCAGGTGATGCTGCAGCACGCGGAGGAAATCCTCGCGGCCACCAGCCGCCTGGAAATGGCCGCCAGCCAACTGTCCCAGGGAGTCGAGGCGAAACTCACCGTTGCCCTGTCCGACACCTATCAGTCGGATCGCTTTGAAAGCTGCCTGAGCGCCTTCGAGCAGCGTTACCCGGACCTGGAACTGGAATGCCTGATTGCCGAATGCGAAGACCTGATTGCCCTGGTGCAAAGTGGCCGGGCGCACATCGCCTTCGCCGAGATGCAGGCCGATTACCCGGCAGACCTGGATCACCAGACCCTGGATGAACAGGGTGAAATGTCCCTGTACGTCTCCCGCAAGCATCCCCTGGCCCGGCTCGAGCACGTCGATCAGGAAGCCCTGCGCCAGCACCGGGAACTGCGCTTGGCGACAGTGCTCAACCCCTACGACAGCCGTCCCCAGGGACGGGTCTGGTCGGCGCCCAGCTACCTGATGCTGCTGGAAATGGCCCAGGGCGGTTTTGGCTGGGCGCCGTTGCCGAGCTGGCTGGTGGAAGGCTTCGGCGCCGGCAAATTGCAGGAACTGAACGTACGCGGCTGGCCGCGCAAGGTGGTGGTGGATGCCCTCTGGTCGCGCCTGCACCCGCCAGGGCCGGCCGGGAGCTGGCTGTTGGGGCGGATGCTGGAGTGAGGCAGCTCGGGTATCCGCCCCTGTAGAGCGCGTCCTGTAAAGCTACGCAGAGCTGGAGACCAGGTGGGCCAGGCGCGCTTCGAGAAAACGCCGTTCAGGAGCTTGCCGGGTCAGGGCCAAGGCTCTTTGGTAGGACTCCCGCGCCGCCTCGACTCGCCCCAACTGCCGGCAGAAGTCGGCACGGGCAGCGTGGATCAGGTGGTAATCCTGCAAGTCGCCGCGCTGCAGGATGGCCTCCACCTGCTCCAGGCCGGCCGCGGGGCCGTCACGCTTGGCCAGGGCCACGGCACGGTTGAGCTCGATCACCGGCGAAGGCTGCAGCCGCAGCAACACCTCATACAGGCCGACGATCTGCGGCCAATCGGTCTGTTCGGCGCTGGGAGCCTCGGCATGCACCGCGGCAATCGCCGCCTGCAGGCAATAGGCTCCGCCGCGTCCGCTGCGCAACCCGCGCTCCACCAGGGCGCAACCTTCGTCCATCAAGGCCCGTTGCCACAGGGAACGGTCCTGCTCATCCAGCAGGATCAACTCGCCCGTGCTGGAGAGTCGCGCCCCACGTCGCGACTCGTGCAACAGCATCAGGGCCAGCAGGCCCAATACCTCCGCTTCCGGTAACAGCTCCAGCAGCAGGCGCCCCAGGCGTATCGCTTCACGGGTCAGGTCCTCACGGGTCAACTCGGCCCCCATGGAGGCCGAATAACCTTCGTTGAACACCAGGTAGATCACTCGCAAGACACTGTCCAGGCGCTCGGGCAACTCGTCCAGCGTCGGCACCTGATAGGGAATTCCGGCGTCGCGGATCTTCGCCTTGGCCCGCACGATACGCTGAGCGATGGTGGCCGGAGAGACAAGAAAGGCCCGGGCGATTTCCTCGGTGCTCAGGTCGCAGATTTCCCGCAGGGTCAGTGGCACCTGGGCGTCTGCCGCCAGCGCCGGGTGGCAACAGGTGAAGATCAACCGCAGGCGATCGTCCTGCACGTCCTCACCCTCCCAGTCGTGCTGTTCCAGGTGCTCCAGCTGGCTGACCAGCGCCGCCTGGGAAGCGGCGAAGCGCGCCCGCCGGCGCAAGGCATCGATGGCCTTGAAGCGTCCAACGGACACCAGCCAGGCCCGAGGATTGTCCGGAACGCCGTCCTTTTGCCAACGCTCCACGGCGACAAAGAAGGCCTCGTGCAAGGCCTCTTCAGCCAGGTCGAAATCCCCCAGCAGGCGGATCAGGGTGGCGAGAATGCGCCGCGATTGCTCGCGGTAGACCCGCGCCACCAGGACCTGTAGGGCCTCACCGGATTGACCCGGCATCAGTCCGCCATGCCTTGGGTGACCAGGGCCACCAGACGCTCCAGGCTCTCTCCCCAACCCTGGTGAAATCCCATGGCTTCGTGGGCTTGCCGATCGGCTTCGCTCCAATGCATGGCGCGGGCGGTGTAGAGCGTCTTGCCGTCCTGCTCCTCGAAGGTCACTTCAGCGGTCATAAACGGCTTGCCCGAAGGAATCCAGCCCGGCACATAGGCATCGGTGAACACCAGGCGCGACGGCGCGTGGATCTCCAGAAACACCCCATGGTCGGGTATTCGGCACCGTCCGCAGCCCGCATCAACGTGCGAAATTGACCACCGACCCACAGATCCATTTCACACTCCGGGGTGGTCATGCCGTGCGGCCCCCACCATTGCGCCAGCAACGCCGGCTCGGTCCAGGCGCGAAACACCCTGGCCTGCGGCGCATCGATCAAGCGGCTGATGGACAGTTCATGCTCGGCGGCCTGGCGGCCGACTGTTGAAAAGGTCATTGGCAAACTCCTGCTTATGCTTGTTATCAGGGATTGAGTTCACGCACAGGACGCACTTCGACACTGCCGACCCGGGCCGCCGGAATGTTCCCCGCCACCTGGATCGCTTCATTCAAATCCCTGGCCTCGATCAGGTAGAAACCGGCCAGTTGCTCCTTGGTTTCGGCGAACGGACCATCGGTGATGGAGAGCTTGCCGCCACGCATGCGCACCGTGGTGGCGGTCTGTATCGATTGCAACGCCTCGGCGGCAAGCATCCGTCCGCTGCCCTGGACCGACTCGGCATAGGCCTGGCACTCGGCGTCCTTGGGGCTCTCGGGCAAGCTGTGCAACAACTGTTCATCGCTGTAGACCAGACAGAGGTATTTCATGGGTGTCTCCGGGTTCGGGCTGATCAACTATGGTTGCTGTTTTGTCCTTTGGCGAACCACCCGCTCATCAAGGTTGCAGATCGAACTGAGTGGTCCCGGTCTGCATGTCGAACGGCGCCGACCAGTGCTCATGCACCACTTGCCACTGCCCGTCGCGCAGCTCATAGGCGGCACTCACCCGCATCCAGCAGGCCTTGGTCTGTCCTTGGGCATCGGTGCCCCCGCAATGGGCCAGCCAATGGGCGAACGCCAGCTCCTCGGCGGCCCGCACCCGCAGCTGGTGGAACTCGAAGATGCCCGGCCCCGGGCACTCCTGCATGCAGGCCTGCCAATGTTCACGGTAGGCCGCCTTGCCCGAATACTGCAGGGCGCCGACGGCGTCGAAAGAGACGATGTCATCGGCGTAAAAGCTGACGATACGCTCGATGTCCCTGGCGACCACCGCCTGCTGCCAATGGCCGATCAGGCTGCGGATCTGTGCTTCGCTGGATGGGTTGTGCATGGCAAAACTCCTCAAGAGTGGAATCAACCGGCACCGGGCAGCCCCTGCAAGAGCGCACTTGAATGCTCGGTTCACCCTTAGTCGTCTGGCCAGCCAGACAATCGACAACCTCGATAAAAAATTTTACCGCTCGGGCAAAATCGCTAGAATCCGCCCCCTTCCCTCCCCTGGACAGTCCCGCCAGTGACCACTCGTCTCGTGCCTTGTGAACAGCTCGACAGCCATCAGCGTGCCCAACTGCTGAGCCTTGAAGTACGGCCTGAACAGAGAGCGTTTTCCGGGGATATCCATGGCGCGCTGTACACCCTGGGCAATGCACCGGCCGGCGCCATCAAGGGCTTTGCCCTGCTCAGCGACGAACGGCCGGTGGCGTTCCTGCTGCTCAAGCACGCGCCTTGCCTGCCGGCCTGGGCCGAGGCCGACCACGCCACCCTGCACGCCCTGCAAGTGGACCTGCCGTTCCAGGGCCAGGGACTGGGCACCGCCTGCCTGCAAGCCCTGCCCGGCGCCGCGCTCCAGGAATGGCCGCAGCTCAAGGGCCTGATGCTGGCGGTGGATGCCGACAACCACGCCGCACTCCAGCTCTATCTCAAGCTGGGCTGGGTCGAGAATGGCGAAGCCTGCAAAGGCCGGATGGGTTATGAACGCAGGATGGTCCTGGCGTTTTGAGTTCAGCACTTCAACTCAAGGGCACTCCTGCTTAGCAGCCCCCTGAAAAGCCCCTACGCCGGCGCCCCTTGTGCATCAGGGGCATGCCTGGGACTTACAACCCCCGCACCATCTCATGCCAGGCCATGCCGCCGTGGTCCGACGCCGACGCCTTGACATAGACGAAGCCAAAGCGCTCGTAGAGCGGTACATGGCGTTCCTTGCACATCAAGTGGATGCGCGCCTTGCCCAGCTCGGTCATGCGTGCAATGAAGGCTTGCAACAGTTGCCGGGACAGACCCTGGCCCTGGAAATCCGGATGCACCACCACCGACATGATCACCACTTCGGAACCGGCCGGGTCGTGGCCGATCAGTTCCTTGAAGGCTTCGTCGGCCATCTGCACCTCGAAGGTGGCACCGGAGTTGATGAAGCCGGCCACTGCCCCCTCCACCTCGGCGACGATAAAGCCCTCGGGCCAGGTAGCGATGCGGGTAGCGATCTTTTCCCGAGTCGCAGCTTCGTCGCCTTCGTAGGCCAGGGTCTCGATGGCAAAGCAGGCATCCAGGTCGGAGGGCAGGACGGTACGGATCAGCGGGGTCGAAGCAGTCATGGGCGGCAACCTGAAGACGGTGAAGGATGGCCGATTCTAGCAAGAGTGGCGTTGCCGGGAGCCTGGCGTATGCAGGGCATAGGGATAGTCGGGGCCGCCGTAAAGCTTTCATATAAACCCTGGCAAGGGCGGCGCCCAGGGATTATCTATCTGATCCCCGACGCCTCCTGGCCGGCCCCATCAAGCCGGCCCTGCCGCGTCTTGCCCACAGGACTTTCCCCATGAGCAACATCCAGATCGGCCTTCTTGTGCTGTTCAGCATCACCGCCTTCGGCTGCATCACCTTGTACATCGATTTTGTACATGAGCGGCGTCGCGGCAAAAAAGCCCTGAGCGGCGCCACCAGGCAGGATCAGAGCCCCACCAGGCGATAACCCACCTGCAACTCGGTGATCAGGTGCTGGGGCTGAGCCGGATCAGCTTCCAGCTTCTGCCGCAGATGGGCCATGTGCACCCGCAAGTAATGGGCGCGGTCGACATAGTCCAGGCCCCAGACCTCCAGCAGCAGTTGGCGATGGGTCAGGACCCGGCTCTGGCCGCGGATCAGGGCGCAAAGCAGACGGTATTCGATGGGAGTCAGGTGCACCAACTGCCCTTCGCGGCGCACCTCATGGGTGGCCAGGTCGACCTCGATGGCACCGAAGGCCACCTTGCTGGTGGCCGCCACCGCGCCGCTCTGGCCGTGGCGCCGCAGTTGCGCACGAATGCGCGCCAGCAACTCCGGCACACCGAAGGGTTTGACCAGATAATCATCAGCGCCGGCATCCAGGGCGGTGACTTTCTCGTCTTCGCGGTCCCTGGCCGACAGCACCAGGATCGGCACCGCCAGCCAGCCGCGCAGCTCGCTGATCAATTGCTTGCCGTCGCCATCCGGCAGGCCCAGGTCGACGATCACCAGATCCGGCTGGCGGCTGGCGGCATGGATCAGGGCGCGCTTGACGCTGTCGGCCTCGAACACCTGGAAACCTTCGTCCTCCAGGGCAATGCCGACAAAACGCCGGATGTTGGCTTCGTCCTCGACAATCAGGATGCGTGGGTTGCTCATAGGGCTTCCATGGATGGCGGTTGTCCCGCCGGCAAGGTGATGACAAAACTCAGCCCGGCGTCGGCGTGAGGCTGGGCCTCGATACGCCCGCCATGGGCTTCGACAATCCGTTTGGCCAGGGCCAGCCCCAGGCCGATCCCGGCCACCGCGGACTCCTGCTGGCCACGGCTGAAGGCATCGAACAGGCTGTCCGGGGAACTGCCCTTGGGACAGCCGGGGCCGGAGTCGCTGACCTGCAGGATGATCTGCTGGTCCACCTGGCGGGCCGTGATCTGCACCAGGGTGCCGGCAGGGGTGTACTTGGCGGCGTTGTCCAGCAGGTTCACCAGCACCCGTTCCAGCAGCAGCGCATCCACCTCCACCAGGGGCAGATGGGGCGCCATGGTCACCCGCAGTTCATGTCCAGCCAGGGGCTCACGCAACTGGCGCAGGGCGCTGCCGACAATCTCCTCCAGGGAATTCCACTGACGCTTGAGGCGCACCCCGCGCTCCTGCATGCGCGCCATGTCCAACAGGTTCTCGATCAGGCGCTGCATCGACGTGGCTTGATCATGGATGCCATGCAACAGCTCGGGCAGCGGGCCACTGGGGGCATGGGGCAACGCGGCATCGGCGGCCCCGATGATGGTGGTCAGCGGAGTGCGCAAGTCATGGGAAATAGCGGCGAGCAAAGTGTTGCGCATGCGCTCGCCTTCCATCTGCACCACGGTGCTCTGCGCCACTTCGACGTAATGCACCCGCTCCAGGGCGATTGCCAGTTGGCTCATGCAGGCCTCCAGCAGGCGCTGCTCCTCGGGTTCGTTGAGGCGTTCGGCGTCCGTCAGCTCCAGCACCAGCACCCCGCGCACGCGCATCGGTGCCTTGAGCGGCAGGTAGCAGCCCTTGGCCGCCGCCAGGGTGTCGGTGCCGCTGCCTGCCGGCTGGTCGTGGTCATAGGCCCACTGGGCAATGCTTTCATCGACCGCCAGGGTATTGGCATTCAAGGCTCGCACGCGATTGTCCGCATCCGGCAGCGCCAATCCGACCCGGGCCTCGAACACCCCGCTGAAGGTGCGCAGGGCCACGGCGCAGATCTGCTCCTCGGTCAGTGCCGCCGACAACTCCCGAGCCAGCCCGGCCAGGGAGGTGGCGCGGCGTTCGCCTTCGGCGGCGGTGCGGGCCTGGTGGCGCAGCCGCGCGGTGAGCTGGCCGGTGATCAGGGCAATGCCAAGCATCAAGGCGAAGGTGAAGAAATACTGGGTGTCGTTGACGGTGAACGACAACACCGGCTGAACGAAGAAGAAGTCGAAACACAGCACCGCCAGCATGGCCGCCCAGACACCCGGCCCCCGCCCGAAACGCAAGGCCACCAGAACCACAGTGAGCAGGAACAACATCACCACGTTGGCCGGGTCGAACACCTTCAGCAGCAGCGCCGCCACTGCAGTGGCGGCAAAACAGGCCAGGCTGGCCCACAGATAGGCCGGCGCTCGACTCGGCGACAATCCGGCCTCTGGCTTGTCCGCAGCGGCCGGGCGCCGGCTCAAGGGCCCGTTGGCGATCACGATCTGATCGATTTCCGGATGCTGGCGGCTGATGCGATCACTCACCGACTGATGCCAGAACTGCCAGACCTTGCGCGGGTAATGGCCCAGCACCAGGCGATTGGCATTGTGCTCACGGGCACAGGCCACCAGCGCCTCGGCCACGTCCAGGCCTGGCAGGGTCGCGGTCTCGGCGCCGAACTCGGCGGCCAGGGCCAGGGTCTTCATCGCTGCTGCATAACGGCTGGCACCGTGGCCACGACGTTGCGCCGAGGCCACGTGCACGACGATCCAGTCGGCTTCGAGTTTCTGCGCCAGGCGCGCGGCCTCGCGCACCAGGCGTTCGTCCGCCGGGTCACCGGCGATCCCCACCAGCAAGCGCTCCCGGGCCGGCCACAGGGCATTGATCGAGCGCTCGCGGCGATAGTCGCGCATTTGCGCATCGACCCGGTCGGCGGTACGGCGCAGGGTCAGCTCGCGCAGGGCCAACAGGTTGCCCTTGCGGAAAAAATTGCGTGAAGCGCGCTCGGCCTGGGGCCCCATGTAGACCTTGCCGTCCTTGAGTCGACGCAGCAGGTCGTCCGGTGGCAGGTCGATCACCAGCACTTCGTGGGCCTCATCGAACAGGTGATCAGGCACCGTCTCGCGCACGCGGATGCCGATGATGCCGCTGACGATGTCGTTGAGGCTTTCCAGGTGCTGGACGTTGAGGGTGGTCCAGACATCGATCCCGGCCCGCAGCAGTTCTTCCACATCCTGCCAGCGTTTGGGATGCCGGGAACCGGGGACGTTGCTGTGGGCCAACTCGTCCACCAGCAACACCGAGGGACGTCGCGCCAGGGCCGCGTCCAGGTCGAATTCGGGCAAGGCATAGTCGCGGTGCATCAGGCTGTGACGCTCCAGTACCTCCAGGCCTTGCAGCAGCTCGGCGGTTTCCCGCCGGCCGTGGGTTTCCACCACCCCGGCCACCACGTCGCGGCCCAGGGCCACTTCGTTGCGGGCGGCGGTGAGCATGGCGCAGGTCTTGCCGACCCCGGCGTTGGAACCGAAATAGATCCGCAGCTTGCCGCGCTGGGCGGCTTGTTCGTCCTGTTGCAGCTTTTCCAGCAGCGCATCGGGATCGGGGCGCCCGTCGCGGGGCGCAGGACTTGCATCAAGCACAGTCATGAGCTTCCTTAAATGAACAATGCGGCGCCCCCAGGGAGCGCCGCATTGCCTGTCCTTGCGTCAAACCAGGCCAAGCCCGGCCAGCAGCATGTCAATCAGCTTGATCCCGGCAAAGGGTACCAGCACCCCGCCCAGTCCGTAGATCAGCAGGTTGCGGTTAAGCAAGGCCGCCGCGCCGATGGACCGATACTTCACCCCCTTGAGCGCCAGGGGGATGAGGAACACGATGATCAGCGCGTTGAAGATCACCGCACTGAGAATCGCCGAGTTCGGGCTGGTCAATTGCATCACGTTCAACGCGCCCAACTGCGGGTAAGTGGCGACGAACGCGGCCGGTACGATAGCAAAATACTTGGCCACGTCGTTGGCCACGCTGAAGGTGGTCAGGGCGCCGCGGGTCATGAGCATCTGCTTGCCGACTTCCACCACTTCGATCAGCTTGGTCGGGTTGCTGTCCAGGTCAACCATGTTGCCGGCTTCCTTTGCCGCCTGGGTGCCGCTGTTCATCGCCACCGCAACGTCGGCCTGGGCCAGGGCCGGGGCGTCGTTGGTGCCGTCGCCGGTCATGGCCACCAGCTTGCCCTTGGCCTGGTAGTCGCGGATCAGTTGCAGCTTGTCCTCGGGACGGGCCTCGGCGAGGAAGTCATCGACCCCGGCCTCCACGGCAATCGCCGCCGCGGTCAGGCGGTTGTCGCCGGTGATCATCACGGTCTTGATGCCCATGCGCCGCAGTTCGGCAAAGCGCTCCTTCATCCCGCCCTTGACCACGTCCTTGAGTTCCACCACGCCCAGGGCCTGGGCGCCGTCGCTGACCACCAGCGGCGTGCTGCCGCGCCGGGAGACTTCGTCGACCTTGGCCTGCAAGGCCGGCGGGAAGCTGCCACCCAGGGCTTCGATGTGCCGGCGAATGGCATCGGCCGCGCCCTTGCGGATGCTGCGCCCCTCCGGCAGGTCGACGCCGCTCATGCGGGTCTGCGCGGTGAACTGCACGAAGCTGGCGCCCAGGGCCTCGATGTCGCGGCCACGGATGTCGAACTTCTGCTTGGCCAGCACCACGATGCTGCGGCCTTCCGGGGTTTCGTCGGCCAGGGAAGCCAGTTGCGCGGCGTCCGCCAGCTCGCTGTCCTTGATCCCCGGGGCCGGCAGGAAGGCGCTGGCCTGACGGTTGCCCAGGGTGATGGTGCCGGTCTTGTCCAGCAGCAGCACGTCGACGTCACCAGCGGCTTCCACAGCGCGCCCGGAAGTGGCGATGACATTGGCCGACATCATCCGGCTCATGCCTGCCACGCCGATGGCCGAGAGCAGGCCGCCGATGGTGGTGGGGATCAGGCACACCAGCAACGCCACCATCACCGTGGCGCTGATCACGCTGCCGGTGCCGCTCATGGCCACGGCGAAGATCGAGTACGGGCTCAGGGTCACGATCACCAGCAGGAACAGCAGGGTCAGCCCCACCAGGAGAATGGTCAGGGCCACCTCGTTGGGGGTTTTCTGGCGCTTGGCCGATTCCACCATGGAGATCATGCGGTCCAGGAACGACTCGCCGGGGTTGACGCTGATGCGCACCACCAGCCAGTCGGACAGCACCTTGGTGCCGCCGGTGACCGAGGAGAAGTCGCCCCCGGCCTCGCGGATCACCGGCGCCGATTCACCGGTGATGGCGCTCTCGTCCACCGTGGCCACGCCTTCGATGACCTCGCCATCCAGCGGCACCAGGTCGCCGGCCTCGATCAGCACCACCATGTCCTTGCGCAGCTCGCTGGCGGCCATCGGCAGCCAGGCGGCGCCATGCCTGGGCTGCTGCAACAGCTTGGCCAGGGTCTGGCGCTTCATGCCCTTGAGGCTCGCAGCCTGGGCCCGGCTGCGGCCCTCGGCCAGGGCCTCGGCGAAGTTGGCGAACAGCACGGTGAACCACAGCCACAGGGTGATGCTGAGGATGAAGCCGCTGGAGGCCTCGCCTTCACCGCCCAGGGACTGGAACCACAGCAAAGTGGTGAGAATGCTGCCCAGATAGACCACGAACATCACCGGGTTCTTCCACTGCGCCTGTGGCAGCAGCTTCTTCACCGCATCCAGGCACGCCGTGAACAGCAGCCCACGGTCGAACAACGCTATACGAGGGTTATTACTCATGATCGGTATCTCTTACTCACTGACCGCAAGGGGCGAGGCATGCACGGGTGCCAGGGCATCCAGCGCGAGATTGAGTTGCAGCACATTGACCCGGGGCTCGCCCAGCAGGCCGAAGGTGCGGCTTTCGCTGTGGTCCTGCAGCAGCGCCTGCAGCTCGGCCAGCGGCAGGTTGCGCAGGCGGGCCACCCGGTTCAATTGCAGCTGGGCGTTGGCCAGGGAGATGTGCGGGTCCAGGCCGGAAGCCGAAGCGGTCACCGCGTCCACCGGTACCGGCATGTCCGCCGCCAGGCCGTTGAGCTGGCGATAGGCGCTGACCCGCGCCGCCACGCTGTCCACCAGTTTCTGGTTGGTGGGGCCCAGGTTGCTGGCACCACTGGCCCCGGCGTTGTAGGGCTGGGGCACGCTCTTGCTCGGGTCCAGCGGATCGCTGCCCAGGGTCATGCTCGGGCGGCCCTGGAAATACTCCGGGCGACTGAAGGACTGACCGATCAGTGCCGAGCCCACCACCACCCCGTCACGCTGCACCAGGCTGCCCTGGGCCTGAAACGGGAACAGCAGGTTGGCCAGCACGGTGGTCGCCAACGGATAGGCCAGCCCGGTCAGCAGCATGAAGAACACCGCCGCCACCAGCACCGGGCGCAACAGGCCCTTGAACAGCACCGCAGTGGTGCCTTGGGTTTGCATTTGCGTCGTCATCACAACCCCTTACTTGTAAGTCTGGCCGGCCAGCAACTGCAGTTGCTCCACCAGCGGGCCGAGCGCGAGGGCCGGCAGGAAAGTCAGGCCACCCACCACCAGCACCACGAACACCACCAGGAACATGAACAGCGGCGTGGCAGTGGGAATGGTGCCGGCACCGGCCGGGATGTTCTTTTTCGCCGCCAGCGAACCGGCCACGGCCAGCATCGGCAGCATGGTGAAGAAACGCCCCATGAGCATCGCCAGACCGATGGTGGTGTTGAAGAACGGCGTGTTGGCATTGAGCCCGGCAAACGCCGAACCGTTGTTGGCGGTACCCGAGGCGTAGGCGTAGAGCACTTCGCTGAAACCATGGGGGCCAAGGTTGTTGAGGCTGTTCAAGGTGTCCGGCCACAACGCTGCCAGGGCGGTGAAACCGAGGATGCAGATCGGGTGCGCAAGCACCGAGAGCATCACCAGCTTGATCTCCCGGGCCTCGATCTTCTTGCCGAGGAATTCCGGGCTGCGGCCGATCATCATGCCCACCAGGAACACCGTCAGCAGGGCGTACTGGATCAGGTTGATAAAGCCCACGCCGTCACCGCCAAACACGCAGTTGAGCATCATCTGCGCCAGGGGCACGAAACCGCCCATGGGGGTCAGCGAGTCATGCATGGCGTTCACCGAACCGGTGGTGGCGCCCGTGGTGGTGGTGACGAACAGCGCGGTGTCGGCGATGCCGAAGCGCAGTTCCTTGCCTTCCATGTTGCCGCCACTCTGGGTTGCCGACAGTTGCTGGTCGGCACCGACCTGGGTCAGCAGCGGATTACCGCCCTGCTCCGCGGTGAAGACAATGGCCAGGAAGCCGACGAACATCACCAGGAAGGTGCCGAAGAACACCCAGCCCTGACGCCGCCGCAGCAGCATGCTGCCGAAGGTGTAGGTCAGCGCCGAAGGGATCAGCAACATGCTGAGGATGTGCAGCACGTTGGTCAGCGGAGTCGGGTTCTCGAACGGGTGGGCGGCGTTCATGCTGAAGAAGCCGCCACCGTTGGTGCCGATGTGCTTGATCGACTCGAAGCTGGCCACGGCGCCGACGATCAGCTGCTGCTGGGCGCCTTCCAAGGTGGTGGCCAGGGCCTGGGAGTTGAGGGTCTGGGGCATGCCCTGCCAGACATAGACCAGGGCCATGACCAGGCACAAAGGCAGCATCACCCGGTACAGGGTGCGGGTGAAGTCGACCCAGTAGTTGCCGATATCGGCGGAGCTGGAACGGCTCAGGCCACGAATGAAACCGGCCGCTGCCACCACACCGGCGGTGGAGCCGACAAACATCAGGAAGGTGATCACCGCCATCTGGCTGAAGTTCGACAGGCTGCTTTCACCTGAGTACGCCTGCCAGTTGGTGTTGGTGATAAAGGACGCGGCGGTGTTGAACGCCAGGTCCGGGGTCTGCGCCGCCAACCCCAGGGGGTTGAGGGGCATGACGGTTTGCAGGCGCAGCACCAGGTAGCCCAGGAGCATCATCGCTGCGTTGGACAGCAACAGCGCCGAGCCATAGCGCGCCCAGCCCATGGTCTCGCCGGGGTCGATCCCCAGCAGGCGGTAGGTGGCCCGCTCGGGCAAGGCGTGGCCGCGGCCGCTGAAGACCCGGGCCAGCCATTTGCCCATGAGTACGGCGAGCCCGGTCATTACCCCGAGGATCACCGCGTATTCCAGCACAGTACTCAACATGTCGATGCTCCGTTCAAATCTTGCCCATGGCGACGATGACCAGGGCCGTCAGTACAAAGAACCCCAGGGACAGGCCCACGAAGATCAGGTCGTACATGGCTGGTTTCCTTTCTCGAGAATGCCCGGACGGGCGAATGAAAATGCCGGGGTAGCGTTGGGTGCGGTCATCAGAATTTCTCGGCACGGATCAGCGCGTAACCCAGGTAGACAAACAGCAGCACGGCGCAAAAACCGCTGGCGCCGTAGATGAATTCCAGTGTCAGCAAGGCTTTTCCCCTTAATCCATTGAGGCGGCGCCGCAACCGCAGACAGCGGCCCGGGGCGCAACCGGTCAGGCACCCGGCAACGGGCACCGGCAGGGAGTCGGGAACGAGCCGTCCGCCGCTCTCCTCTGCGCCACGCAGGTTAGGTGAGGGCGTATCAAGGTCGGACACTGATTGCGGGGGGCGGTATTAAGACGGCGTATAGATTGCGGCCAAGGCCGGGGGAATCGGGGGCCGGCCAGCGCCCCCGAGGGGATCATTCACTTTTCAGCGGTAGCCAGACCTCCACCACGCCGCTGCCGGTATCGGGGTTGAAGTCGGCGCTGTAGCGCTCGAATTCCGGGGCATCGGCCGCCTCGCGACCGGACTGGGGCAGCCAGGTCTTCCAGATGTAGTTGAAGGTCTGTGGCAGTTCCTGCAAGGAGCCACCGTGCTCGAACACCGCATAGTTCTGCGGCTGCACCTCGATCCAGCGATAGCGCTCGGGCAAATCGTCGAGCTTGCTGATCTCGACCCCGGCCAGGTATTCGAAACCGCCCTGGCCATCGGGGTTGCAACAGATGCCGTAGGTCACCTCATCCACTTGCCCCGGCACCTTGCCGATGTGGGGGATGAAGCGCTGCCAGAGCTGCCCGATGTCCTGGCTGGCGCCAGGGGTAAACCGCTCGCTGAAGCCGGCGATCAGCAGAAAACGCTCTCTTTCGAAGCGCGGTTCTGGACCTGCGCCCTGTTTTTGCTCATCCATGAATGCCACTCCTGCCGCAGAAAAGATGGGTACGCCAGCAAGTATAGAAGCCAATCGCCAGGGCCAGGATCAGAGCGCCGGAAGGTCGACCACCCCAGCGCCGACGATGAACTCCTGATAACCGGATAGGATCACGTACACCGCGAAATAGCAGAAGATCGCCGCAGATGCCAGGTAGGAGTAGCGCAACAGCTTGTCGCCCAGCAACTTGCCGCCCTGGGTCGCGGCCAGGCACAGGCCCATGGTCCAGACCAGCCCGGCGCAAAAGAAGCCGGCCAGGAACAACCCGGAGTCGGCAATCGTGCCGCCACCGGATCGGGCAATCAGGGTGCCCCCCACGGCGGCAAACCAGAGGATCGCGCTGGGGGAAGACATGGCCAGGAAGATCCCGCGCAGGAACTCCTTGCGCGGCGAACCGCGGTCCGCCTCCCCCGCCGTGGCCAGCAGCGCACTGTGATGAATGGCGGCGTAGATCATCTTCGCCGCGAAATACACCAGCAGCGCCGAACCGCCGATCCACAGCACCCAACGCACAGTTTCGTACTGCAACAGTACGGTCATCCCGGCCAGGGCCAACAGCGCGTAGATCAGGTCACCCACGCAAGTTCCGAGGCCCAGGCAGAAGCCCTGGAAATAGCCGCGCTGCATGGCCAGGGTGATCATCGCGATATTGGCCACGCCGATGTCCAGGCACAGCGAAAGGCTCAGCAAAAAGCCGCTGGTAAACTCCATCATTCATCCCGTTTGACGCTGTTGTTCGAAGAGCTGCCGAGCGGCATCAGATCCGCCCGAACGGATCAGGCACAGGCCGGGCGCCGTCCTTGCAGGCAAAAAGCGTGCACGTTATAGCGGCAAACCCGCCAGCCGGGCAAACCGCCGGCAGCGCAAAAATAATTTTCCGCTGCTCTGGACAAGCCGGCGCCAGCGCCTTTATCGTCTGCCCCCGCAGGCCACCGCAGTGGCCAACGTCGCTCGGACGGTTCCGGGCGCTTACGTCTTTTCGAGGCAACAATGGCCGAACAAGGTTCGCCGCGCCGCTTTGCGCGCATCGATCGTCTCCCCCCTTACGTTTTCAATATCACTGCCGAGCTGAAGATGGCTGCGCGTCGGCGCGGCGAAGACATCATCGACTTGAGCATGGGCAACCCCGACGGCGCGACTCCGCCGCACATCGTCGAAAAGCTGGTGACCGTTGCCCAGCGTGAGGACACCCACGGCTACTCCACCTCCAAAGGCATTCCACGGCTGCGCCGGGCGATTTCCCGCTGGTACAAGGATCGCTACGAGGTCGATATCGACCCGGAAAGCGAAGCCATCGTCACCATCGGTTCCAAGGAAGGCCTGGCGCACCTGATGCTGGCCACCCTGGACCAGGGCGACACGGTGCTGGTGCCCAACCCCAGCTACCCGATCCACATCTACGGCGCGGTGATCGCCGGCGCCCAGGTGCGCTCGGTGCCACTGGTGCCCGGCGTGGACTTCTTTGCCGAGCTGGAGCGGGCCATTCGCGGTTCGATCCCCAAGCCGAAGATGATGATCCTGGGCTTCCCCTCCAACCCCACCGCGCAGTGCGTGGAGCTGGATTTCTTCGAGCGGGTGATCGCCCTGGCCAAGCAGTACGACGTGCTGGTGATCCACGACCTGGCCTACGCCGACATCGTCTACGACGGCTGGAAAGCCCCGTCGATCATGCAGGTGCCCGGAGCCAAGGACATCGCGGTGGAGTTCTTCACCCTGTCCAAGAGCTACAACATGGCCGGCTGGCGCATCGGCTTCATGGTCGGCAACCCGGAGCTGGTCAACGCCCTGGCGCGGATCAAGAGCTACCACGACTACGGCACCTTCACCCCGCTGCAGGTAGCAGCAATCGCGGCACTTGAAGGCGACCAACAGTGCGTCAAGGACATTGCCGAGCAATACCGGCAACGGCGCAATGTGCTGGTCAAGGGCCTGCATGAGCTGGGCTGGATGGTGGAGAACCCCAAGGCCTCGATGTACGTCTGGGCCAAGATTCCCGAGGCCTACGCGCACCTGGGCTCCCTGGAATTCGCCAAGAAGCTGCTGGCCGAGGCCAAGGTCTGCGTGTCGCCCGGGGTGGGTTTCGGTGAATACGGCGACGATCACGTGCGCTTCGCCCTGATCGAGAACCAGGACCGGATTCGCCAGGCGGTGCGCGGCATTCGCGGGATGTTCCGCGCCGATGGCCTGGTGCAGAAAAGCTGAGACTCCTTCAGCCACAAAAAAACCGCAGCGATGCGGTTTTTTTGTGCCTGTACTGTAGCCGCTGCCGCAGGCTGCGAACGAGTGCGTAGCACTCGCGGCGATTCAGATGCCTATCAAGGGCTGACGTTAGATCACCGGGCAAGGCCCTTCGGGCCTTTGCCCTGCCTCGCCCCAGGCTCGACAGCAGCTACAGGGGTCAGCCCCGCCGTTTAAACCACCAACGACAACAACAGGATGAAGATCAGGCCCACCACCGAGAGGATGGTTTCCATCGCCGTCCAGGTCTTGAAGGTCTCGGCCACAGTCATGTTGAAGTACTGCTTGACCAGCCAGAAGCCCGCGTCGTTGACGTGAGACAGGATCAAGGAGCCGGCACCGGTGGCCAGCACCAGCAGTTCGCGGTTGACCCCGGGGATCATCCCCACCACCGGCACCACGATGCCCGCGCCGGTGATGGTGGCCACGGTGGCCGAACCGGTGGCGATACGAATCACCGCCGCCACCAGCCAGGCCAGGAGGATCGGCGAGATCTGCGCATTGACCGCCATGTGGCCGATCACATCACCCACGCCGCTGGTCACCAGCATCTGCTTGAAACCACCGCCGGCACCAATGATCAGGATGATCGCCGCGGTAGGCGCCAGGCTGGCGTCGAGCAAACCGAGGATCTGCTTGGAGCCGATGCCCTGCTTGTAGCCAAAGGTGTAGAGCGACAGCAGCAGGGCCAGGAGCAAGGCACTGATCGGGTGGCCGATCATGTCCATCCAGATGCGGAAGAAGTGCCCGTCCGGCAACGCCACGTCGGCGAAGGTCTTGAGCAGCATCAGGAACACCGGCAGCAGCACAGTCAGCAAGGTCACGCTGAAGCTGGGCAGGTTCTGCGAGGTGTTTTCACGGGCCAGCTGGTCCACCAGCTCCTGGGACGGGTGACCCGGGATGTATTTGGCGATGAAGGTGCCGTAGATCGGACCGGCAATGATGGCCGTCGGCAGAGCAACGATCAGGCCGTAGAGAATGGTCTTGCCAATGTCGGCACCAAACACCCCGATGGCCAGCAGCGGCCCCGGATGCGGCGGCACCAGGCCGTGCACCGCCGACAGGCCAGCCAGCAGTGGAATGCCGATCTTGATCAGCGACACCCCGGTGCGCCGGGCGACGATGAACACCAGCGGGATCAGCAGCACGAAGCCGATCTCGAAGAACAGCGGGATGCCCACCAGGAACGCGGCGAACATCATCGCCCACTGCACCCGCTCCTTGCCGAACGAACGGATCAGGGTCTGGGCAATCTGATCGGCGCCGCCGGACTCGGCCATCATTTTTCCGAGCATGGTGCCCAGGGCCAGGATGATGCCGACAAAACCGAGCACGCCACCAAACCCGTCCTGGAACGCCTTGATGATCTTGTCCACTGGCATGCCCGAGGTCAGGCCGAGGAACCCCGCGGCAATGGTCAGAGCAATAAAGGGATGCAGCTTGAATCGGGTGATCAAGACGATCAGGCCGATGATAGTGACCACTGCATCAACCAGCAGATAGGTCTCTTGGGACATGCCAAACATGGGATTGCCTCCGGTTTGTTGTTTTTATTTAAGCGTTAAAAACAAGGGCCGAGTGGGATAGCGCTACCTATTTCGAGCCAGCACTTAATGTGAAGGTTCAAGGCCATGCTCCAGCCACCATTGGTTGGCCAGTTCGGCCAGGCGCTGGACGCTCAGGGTGCTGGCATCCAGGGCCAGGGTGAGCGGCTCCCCCACGGGGGATTCGAGGGTGGCGAACTGACTGTCGATCAGGGTCGAAGGCATGAAATGCCCTGGCCGGTGTGCCACGCGATCGGCGGCCACTGCCGGTGTCAGTTCGAGGAAGATAAAGCCCAGGCCGGGGGTCGCTGCGCGCAGGCGTTCACGGTATTTGCGCTTCAAGGCCGAGCAGGTCAGTACCGGACGCTGACCGGCGGCCAGGGTCCGACGCAATTCATCGCAGAGGCTGTCGAGCCAGCCGGCACGGTCGTCGTCGTCGAGGGGAATGCCGGCGCTCATCTTGGCGATATTGGCGGCAGGGTGGAACGTATCGCCTTCAATGGCCGTGGCGCCGCTGCGTTGGCACAGCGCCTGGCTGACGCTGGATTTGCCACAGCCGGCAACACCCATGATGACCAGGGCGGTAATAGATTGACTCATGTAACACCTCAGCGCGCAGACAGCGCTACCTTCGCTAGTTCTAGTTCTAGTACAAAAACAGTGTCTGCCGACGCCTTCTTGTCATTTTTGTGGGTTGCCGCGTATATAGTCCGCCAAACCAAAGAGCGAGGGTCAGGCACACCTCGCTCACGCATTGCAGCTGTTTCAGGACAGCGCTACCTTAGTGACTTGAATTTTGTTTGGCAAGCCGTCTGATGACCCCTCATAAAAACGATAAAAGCTCCCGTACCACCGGGCGCCCTACCCTCAACGAAGTGGCGCGACTGGCCGGTGTCAGTCCGATCACCGCCTCTCGGGCCCTGCGCGGCGTCAGCAGCGTGGCCACCGAGCTGGTGGAAAAGGTGCAGAAGGCCGCGCAGGAGCTGAACTACGTGGTCAACTCCGCCGCCCGTGCCCTGGCCTCGGCCCAGAGCCAGTCGGTGGTGGTGCTGGTGCCGTCGCTGTCCAACCTGCTGTTCATCGAAACCCTGGAAGCCATTCATCAGGTCCTGCGGCCCAAGGGCTTCGAAGTGCTGATCGGCAACTACCACTACTCCCGGGACGAAGAAGAAAACCTGCTGCGCAACTACATGACCTACCAGCCCCGGGGTCTGTTGCTGACCGGTTTTGACCGTACCGAAAGCGCCCGGCGGATGATCGAGGCCAACAACATCCCCTGCGTCTACATGATGGACCTGGACCCCGGCGCCGGACTCAACTGCGTGGGTTTCTCCCAGTTGAACGCGGGCGAGACCGCCGCCCGGCACCTGATTTCCCGTGGGCGCAAGCACCTGGCCTACGTCGGCGCACAACTGGATCAACGCACTCTGCTACGGGGCGAAGGTTTCCGTCGTGCCCTGCAAGAGGCCGGGCTGTACAACCCCGATCTGGAACTGCTGACCCCACGCCCATCCTCCGTGGGCCTGGGCGGCGAACTGTTCCTGCAACTGATGCAGAGCCAGCCGCAAGTCGACGCCATCTTCTTCGGCAACGACGACCTGGCCCAGGGCGCACTGCTGGAAGCCATGCGCTGCGGGATCAAGGTTCCGGAGCAAGTGGCGGTGCTGGGTTTCAACGACCTGCCCTCCTCGGAACACATGGTGCCGCGCCTGAGCAGTATCAGCACCCCAAGGGAAGCCATCGGCCGCCGTGCAGCCGAGCAGATGCTGACCCTGCTGGCCGGCAACAGCGTGGCCGAGCCCGTAGTGGACATGGGCTTCGAGCTGCGGGTGCGGGAAAGCACCTGAGGTGTTTCAGGGCTGCAGGCTCAGCACGCTGAGCAGCAGCCCGAACCCCACCAGCACCACACCAAATACCTGATCGATACGGCGCTTGTACCCCTGCAGTCGACTGGCAATGACCGGTGCCGAGAAAAACAGCGCCACCGCCACGAACCACAACACGTGAGCCAGGACAATGATCCCCCCGTAGCCGACCTGCACCGGCAATGCCGTGCCCGGCCGGATCACCTGCATAAACAGGCTGAGAACGAAAATCATCGTCTTGGGGTTCAGCGCATTGGTCAGAAAGCCGCTGCGCAGAGCCGCCCATGACGAAGTCTCGACATTCGCCGCCGCCTCCTCGTGCGGCCCCTGGTCCGAACCGCGCAACAGCTTGATCCCCAGATAGATCAGATAAAGCGCCCCGGCAATCTTCAGCCCGGTGAACCACAGCAGCGACTGCTGCAACAGCACCCCCACCCCCAGCAGGCTATAGCCGATATGCAGCATGACCCCGAGCCCGATACCCAGGGCAGTGAACACACCGTGGCGGCGCGAGAGCATCAGGCTATTGCGCGTTACCAAGGCAAAATCGGCTCCGGGGCTGAGTACAGCAAGAATGGTAATGGTGATTACGACTAACAGTTCAGTCACCTTACATACGCCTTGGTTATAGAATCAGGCGCTACTGTATGGGGATCGGCACGGGGACAGCCAACGATGAAAACTGACACTCTCAGTGATAAAAACTCACAGACATTGCGCCGACGCCTGCCGCCCCTCGGCGCCTTGCGCTGCTTCGAAGCAGCGGCACGCCTGGAAAGCTTCACCCAGGCCGGCGCCGCCCTGCACCTGACCCACGGCGCCATCAGCCGCGCCGTGCGCGCCCTGGAAGAGGACCTGGGCACGGCGCTGTTCGAACGCCGCAGCCACCGGGTATTTCTGACGCCGGCCGGAGCCGAACTGCTGCACAGCGTGACCCAGGCCCTGGACCTGATCGAGAACACCGCCAGCCGCCTGCGGGCACCGGACCCCGAGGCGCCGCTGGTGCTGTCCTGTGAACCGACCCTGCTGATGCGCTGGCTGATTCCACGCCTGCCGGCGTTCCAGGCCGCTCACCCGAAAATATCGATCCAGTTGCTGGCCGGCGGCGGGCCTTTCTCGTTCAACGCCGGCATCGACCTGGCGATCCGCCGCAACGATTTCGCCTGGAGCGATGAAACTCAGGCCCACTGGCTGTTCGACGAAGCCATTGGCCCCGTGTGCCGGCCGGACAGACAGGCTGACTGGACCCCTTCGCCAGACGGCCAGCCGACCCTGGCGGAACACGCCCCGCGCTTGCACAGTGCTACCCGGCCGCAAGCCTGGGAGCACTGGCTGCAACAGCAGCAGCTGCCCGCCTCCCTGGCTCTACAGGAGCAAGTCTTCGAGCATTTCTACTTCAGCCTGCAAGCGGCGGTGGCGGGACTCGGGCTGGCCATCGCCCCCCGGCAACTGGTGCGCGATGATCTGGCTGGAGGATTGCTTTGCGCCCCCTTCGGCTTCGTCGCCGACGGCAGTGCCTATTACCTGTTGTCCGCCCAGGCGATCAGCGACGCTTCGGCGGCCGGTCATTTGCTGCGCTGGTTGCGTGAACAGGCCCTGGGCTAAACCCCGGGGGCGGGCAGCGGCCCCAGCGCCGGGTCTTCGCCACTGAGCAACTGCACCAGGGCCAGGGCGCCCTTCTGCAGCGGCCGGTTCTTCAGCCACACCGCATGCACCGGCAACGACAAGCCGTTGTCGAGGTTCTTGAACTTCAGCCTCTGCAGGCGCCCTGCCACCAGCAGCGGCTGGATCACCGACAAGGGGAAATTGCCCCAGCCGATGCCGGCTTCCACCATGTGCAGGGCCATGGCCAGGCTGTCGGTGCGCCACAACGACTCGCCCACCAAGGGCCGCGTATCGCTGATGGGCAAGTCGCGGCTGGCCACCACGACCTGGCGGAACCGGATCAGCTCCTCCAGGTACAACGAGCCATCGCTGGCCACAAACACCGGATGTCGCGGCGAGATACAGGCAATCACCCGCTCACTGCCGATGTACTGGAAATACTCCAGGGCATTCACGCTCAAGCCGGCAAAGGCCACGCCCACACTCACTCGCCCACTGTGCAGCAGTTGCAGCACATCATCCTGGGGGGCACTGAGCACCTCCACCTCCAGCAGCGGATAGCGCTCGGCAATCAGCTTGATGGCGGCCAGCACTCGCTGCTTGTCGATGTCATCCACCACGGCAATCGACAGCTTGCTCTCCAGGCCCAGGGACAGCTCGATGGCGTGCACCTGCAACTGCTTGAGCTGGTCGGCGATCAACCGCGCATGGGGCGCCAGGGACAGGGCCAGGGGCGTCGGCACCGGCTCGCGATGGCGGCGATCGAACAGGGCGTAACCCAGTTCAGCCTCAAGGTTGGCAATGCCCATGCTGACCGCCGAGGGCACCTTGCCCAGGAAGCGGGCCGCCGCAGAAAAGGAACCGCGCTCGAGCACGGCGAGAAACAACTGGATGCTGTCACTGGAGAAATTCATGGAGGGCAACCTATCAATAAAACTGAAAGCTTCCGACTTTTTCTGTCACCACTATTGAAGCTACCTTTCGCGCCCTGCGCCAGTCCAGCTCTGGCCATTGCCATTCAATACCGAGGAATTTCCATGCAAGGCGTGAAACGCAAACTGGTCTACGTATCCCTGTTCGAGGTGTTCGGCATGACGTTCTCGGCCCTCGGCCTGGCCCTGCTGTCCGGCACGTCCCCCAGCAGCACCGGGCCGCTGGCCGTGGTCATCACCAGCATCGCGGTGACCTGGAACTTCATCTACACCACGCTGTTCGAGCGCTGGGAAAGCCGTCAGCCGTCGCGCACCCGCACCGTCAAGCGGCGCATTGCCCATGCCGTGGGCTTCCAGTTGACCCTGATCGTGTTCCTGATCCCGCTCATCGCCTGGTGGATGAACATCAGCCTGGTGCAGGCCTTCCTCCTGGACCTGGCGCTGATCCTGTTCATCCCCTGCTACACCTTCGCCTTCAACTGGCTGTTCGACCGGGTCTTCGGTCTGCCGGCTTCAGCCCTGCCCGATCCGGCCTGAAGCTGGGCAAAACACCCCTGGAGGCAATTTGGCCGTCGCCGAGAACCTGGCTCGCTGATAGATTCCCATCGCCAACCTGTGCCACGAACAAGGAAGCGTCATGGGAACCCCCTGCAGAATTCTCGGTAAAGCCTCGTCCATCAACGTCAGGAAAGTCTTGTGGACCTGTGAAGAGCTGGACCTTTCCTACCAGCAGGAAGATTGGGGCAGCGGCTTCCAGTCGACCCACAGTCCCGAATTTCTCGCCCTCAACCCCAACGCCCAGGTCCCGGTGCTGATCGATGATGCCGGGGCCCTGTGGGAGTCCAACAGCATCTGCCGCTACCTGGCCAACCTGCACCCCGGCAGCGGCCTGCTGCCCATCGCCCCGCGAGCCCGGGCGCTGGTGGAACAGTGGATGGACTGGCAGGCCACCGAACTCAATCCGGCCTGGAGCTACGCCTTCATGGGCCTGGTGCGCCAGCATCCGGATTGCCAGGACAGCCAGCGCATCGGCGCCAGCCTGCTGGCCTGGAACGGCAAGATGGCGATCCTTGAACGGCAGCTTGAGAGCACCGGGAACTATGTGCTCGGTGAAGACTTCAGCCTGGCGGATATCGTCCTTGGCCTCTCGGTCAATCGCTGGAAGATGACCCCGATGGAACACCCGGACTTCCCCGCCGTGGCTGCCTACTACGAACGCCTCAGCCTGCGTCCGGGCTTTGTGCTGCATGGACGTAACGGCACGCCCTAGCCTGCCCCTTCTCAGCCCACCGGAGATTCGACATGGATGGACTCAACGTACTACTGACCGGCGCCTGCGGCAGGATCGGCAAAGTGTTTTTCCAGGGCTCCCAGGAGCGCCATCGCTTCACCCTCACCGACCGCGTCGAACCGGACTTCGACATCCCGGCGCCCCACCGTTTCGTGCGCCTGGACCTTGATGACCCGCAAGCCATCAGCCGCCTGCTGCCGGGGATCGACGTCATCGTGCACCTGGCCGGCATCCCCCACGCCACTGCCGGCTTCGACGAACTGCTGCCCAACAACATCCTCGCCACCACCTACCTATTCGAGGCCGCAGTGAACGCCGGTTGCCGGCGCCTGGTGTTCGCCAGCAGCGCCCAGACCATCGAAGGCTACCCGGTGGACCGGCAGATCACCCCGGGCATGCCGGTGATGCCAGCCAACCTGTACGGTGTGAGCAAATGCTATGGCGAAGCCCTGTGTGCCTTTTATGCAGCCCGGCGCGGGCTGTCCTGCATCGCCCTGCGCATCGGGGCATTCGAGGACCCGCAACACCACGAACTGACCACCACCCGCGACCTGAGCGCCTGGCTCAGCCCTCGGGACGCTGTGCAACTGCTGCAGCGAGCGGTCGAAACCCCTGGGGTGCAGTTCCTGATCGGCCACGGCATATCCAACAACCGCTTCAAGCGCCTGGATCTCAGCGAAACCACCAAGGTCCTGGGGTACGAGCCTGTGGACGATGCCTTCCAGGAGCATTTCGGCATTCCCATCACTTACTGAGACGCTGATCGCCGCCCCTCGGCAAACAGGCGGGCGGCAATTGCCAGGAAGCGGCAAGACTTGTCCGCTTACTGGCCACCCGCCGAGAACAATTGCCCTAACCTCTTGATATTCAATGACTAAAGTATCGGCATGGAACTTGCTAAAACTTCAGCCTAGTTCTCTCACACAGGTTCCCGATCATGTTGGTCAACGCCCAGAAATCCGTTTCGGTGCAGCCCACCTCGCGCACCGATATGGACCCGACCACCGCTGCCGCCAGCGCGCTGTACAGCGGCATGCTGCAGCAGGCCCAGAACTCCGTGACCGTGCCGACGTCCCAGTCCAGCCTGCAAGGCAATACCGTGGACGACAACGTCAATGCAGCGTTCGCCAAGACCCGTGTCCTGCTCCAGGCCACGCCGCCCGCCACCAGCACGCCACAGGCTACCAGCGCCACGGAAACCGGTGCCCTGAGCGAGTTCAAGGACTACATGAGCAAGACGCCCGAACAGCGCCTGCGCGACAGCATCCTCAAGGATATGGGGCTGACCGAAGAAGACCTGAGGAACCTGCCACCTGAACGGCAACTGACGATCAACCAGGAAATCGCCCAGCGCCTGCAAGACAAGATGCAGTTGGCCAAGGAAGAGAAAGAGGCCAAGAACAGCGCCAAGCCGATCGACGAGAAGTTCCTCGCTGCGTTGTAACAGCGCCAACAAAAAGGGTTCCCTGCACGGGAACCCTTTTTTGTATCCGAAGGAAAACCGCGGCTACAGCTGCAAGGTCGAGTTGAACTGGCTGATGGCATCCACCACATGCCTTGAGCCCTGCTGAATCTCAAGGATCACCTCCCCCGCCTCATTGGCCAGCTCGACCCCCAGTCCGGTACGACTCAGGCTCGACTGCATGCTGGTGACCGCGCTCATGGACAGGTCGTGGTTCTTGCGCACCACCTCGACGATCTCCACCGTCGCCTGGCTGGTGCGTGCCGCCAGGCTGCGTACCTCGTCCGCCACCACCGCGAACCCCCGTCCATGCTCGCCGGCCCGGGCCGCCTCGATGGCCGCATTGAGCGCCAGCAGGTTGGTCTGGTCGGCAATCCCGCGAATGGTCTGGACTATGCTGCCGATGATCTCCGATTGTTTGCTGACCGCATCAATGCTGCGGGCGGCTTCGTTCAGGTCGTGGGAAATCTGCTGAATGATCTCCACCGTCTGTTGCACCACCTCCGAGCCTTTCTGGGCGCAGGCATCATTCTGCACCGAGGTACTGTGGGCCGATTCGGCGGCAGATTGCAGGGTGGTCACTTGCTGGGTGATATCGCTGGCGAACTTGACCACCTTGTACAGGCGCCCCTTGGTGTCGAACAGCGGGTTGTAGGAAGCCTCGAGGAACACGGTCTGGCCGTACTTGTTTTCCCGCTCGAAACGGTGGGAATGGTATTCACCACGGTTCAACGAGGCCCAGAACTGCTTGTACTCGGCAGACTCGGCTTCAGAGCGATGACAGAACATGCTGTGGTGCTGACCGAGTATTTCATTCAGGGAGTACTGCATGGTCTTGAGGAAGTTGTCGTTGGCGGCAACTATCTTGCCATCGGGGGTGAATTCGATGATTGCCATGGAGCGGCCAATGGCGTTCAACAGACTCTGGTTTTCATGTTCCAGATGGATGCGCTCGGAGATGTCCGAAGCCACCTTGATCACACTCTTGACCTGACGCTCGGCATCGAACACCGGCATGTAGCTGGCTTCGAGCCAGATCTCCTGGCCGCGCTTGTTCAGCCGCAGGAAGGTGCCGCTGACAGGTTCACCCCGGGCCAGATCACGCCACAACTTGGCGTACTCTTCACTGCGGTAGAACGCTTCCTCGCAGAAGATCCGGTGATGCTTGCCGCGTATCTCTTCCGCGGAATAGCCCATTGCCTTGCAAAAGTTTTCGTTGGCGTCGAGCACGATGCCATCGGGAGAGAACTCGATCATCGCCATGGAATGGCTGATCGCCGCCAACTTGGCATTGGCCTCGGTCAACGCACAATTAAAGCGCTCGATCTCCAGAAGGTCTGCCTTGTGATGTAGGTTAAACATAGTTGTATCACCTTCAACGCTGTCTTTTGATTGACGGAAGTTTCTAGTCTTTCAACTGATCCACCACAACGTTCCATTAACAGGGCAAGCGCCTCTCTCCATATGAGAAAGGAAGTGTCAGGTGACAAATGATGTTTAATCGGAGAGTCCATGTTGCAACGCTCTTATCAAGCCATCCTTTTCTTGAGGACCCTCTGTCGGGTCGGACCTAACAAAGAAAAGAAATTCCATCTAATTAATTACTCCTGATCCTGCGGTGCCTCTAAATGCGCACTCTCGTCTTTATTCATGAAGTCAATTTCGTGCCCGGATGAACATTCCACAAACAGCCGTTATAAGACTGAAACATCACGAGACAGTGGTTGAAAAAGCGACCGATACGCTTTTTCACAATTAAGCATAGACAGACGCCGACTCTATGCAAGGTCACCAGTCATTCTGTTTTCACAACTTTTAAATGCCTCTCAAGCCTTCGCGAAAAGTCTCAATCAAGGCATAAACATGACTCGCCAGGAACCGCCCGCCGACTAGGCCCGAGCGAGCATCTGCACAAAGGCCTGAACCAGTCCCGACTCCCGCCCCGGCGCCGCCACCAGGGCGAACTGGCGCTCGATCGCGCAACTCAGAGGCAGCACCCGCAATCCCTGGCGCTGTTCAGGCAAGGTGCTCTCGGGCACCAGGGTCACCCCCAAACGTTCACGCACCAGGCTGAATGCGCTCTTCCACTCGCGCACTTCGATCCGCACATCCGCCAACGACACTCCAGCTTCAAGCGCCAGGCTGCGGGCATTCACCGAGCAGCCGCCAGTGGCCAGGACAAAAGGCTGCGCCAGCAAGACTTCAAGCTCGATGGTCGGGGCTTGCCAGGGGTGATCCTGGGGCAGCACGGCCACCCACGAATCGACACCCAGCAACCACGAACGACGCTCGGGAGGCGGATTCAGTACCACTCCCAGATCCACCAGTTGCGCCTCCAGCAGGGCTTCGACCTCATCATCGCTGACCTCCAGCTGCACCACCTCGATCCCCGGGTGCAGTTGCTTGAAACGTCGCAGCACCGGTGGCAGGAAGCTCGCCAGGACCATGGGAAAGCCCGCCAGGCGCAAACTGCCCTGGAGGATGCCCCGGGCCGTGTCCACTTGCCGGCGAACCTGGGCCAGGGCTCCGAGCATCACCCGCGCCTGCTCCAGCACCTGTAGACCGATTGCCGTGGGCAAAGCCTGGCGGCTTTCCCGGATGAACAGTTGCACGCCCAGCATGTCCTCCATCTGGGCCAAGGCCTGACTGGCCCCGGACTGGGTCATGCCCACCTGTTCGGCGGCCCGGGTGATGGTGCCGCACTCGGCGATTGCCACCAGCAAGCGCCAATGCATCAGGTTCATCATGGCAGTAGCTATCCTTATGGCCATTTTCTGAAAGATTAATTTTACCCATGTCAGTGCTGCCCCGACACTGGCTCGAACATCAACCAGAGACCTGCCGATGAAACTCTACTACGCCCCTCAAGCCTGCTCCCTGGCCTCCCATATCGTGCTGCGGGAACTGCAACTGCCGTTCGACGCCATCCGCGTCGACAATCGCAGCAAGCGCACCGCCGACGGCCAGGACTTCCTCACCCTCAACCCCAAGGGCTACGTGGCCGCCCTGCAACTGGACAACGGCGAAGTACTCACCGAAGGCCCGGCGATCCTGCAATACCTGGCAGACCTCAAGCCCGAGGCCGGATTGGCGGCGGCCAATGGCAGTTGGCAACGGGTAAGGCTGCAGGAAACCCTGAACTTCATCACCAGCGAAGTTCACGGGATCATGGGTTGGCTGTTCAACCCAGGGCTCGATGACAGCGTGAAGGAGGTGTTCCGGCAGAAGCTGTTCAAACGCTTTGCCCTGTTGGAGCAGACCCTGGAACGCCAGGATTATCTGCAAGGCGGGCAGTTCGGCATCGCCGATGCCTATCTGTTCACCGTGCTGCGCTGGACTGCGCTGTTTGCCATCGATCTGGGAGCCTGGCCGGCATTGGCGAAGTTCCAGGCCCGGGTCGAGCAGCGGCCGGCGGTGCGGGAGGCATTGGCGGTGGAGCTGGCTTAGGTTCGAAACAGCAAATGGAGAAGTCGCGCTGAACAGGCAGAACCCGCGCCTGCCTTTTCAGAAGGGATAAAACGAAGCCCGCGTTGCGGGCTTCGTCAAATTGATCAATGGCCGAAGATGTTCACTTCGGTTTTCTTGGCCTTTTTCTCGGCGCGCTTCTCGTCTGCGCTCTTTGCCGGTTTCTTCTTGGCATTTTTCTTGGCGTTCATACCTTTGGACATGATCTTTACTCCACTGCTGCGGGATAGGACTCAGGTATAGCACCTATAGCGGTCGGGGGTTCCTTTATAATCCGCCGCTCCCTGTTGCAATCCCGGAAAGCCATGTCCAGCCTCCAGATCTGCCTCCTTGCCGAGACCGCGCGTCCCTTGCTGAACAAGTTCTATCGCCAGCACCAGTCGCCCATGCGGGCCTCGTCCGCAGGCCAGCTCTGGGTGGCCAGGAACGAGGGGATCGTCGCCGGGATGAGCCTGACCCCGGTGGCCCAGGGGCATTGGCTGACGGGTTTGTTCGTTGCCCCCGAGCACCGCGGCCAGGGGCTGGCCGGACAGTTGGTGGAGCGGGCGCTGATGCAGGTCGAAGGGCCAGTCTGGCTGTTCTGTCACCCGGACATGGAAACTTTGTATCAGCGCATGAGTTTTTCCACCGCTACCCAATTACCCCAGCCGCTGGCCGAACGGCTGGCTCGCTATCAACGCAGCAAGCCGCTGCTGGCCATGGGGACCGACAGCGTTCGCCCGGGTCCGTAGGCTTGGGTGTTACGCGTCAGCGTTGGGATCGAGGTCGGGAAACAGCACCTCGGTGAAACCGAACTTGCTGAAATCACTGATCCGCGATGGGTACAGCCGCCCGATCAAGTGATCGCACTCATGCTGCACCACCCGGGCATGAAAGCCCGAGGCCACACGCACGATAGGCTCGCCCTTGGGGCTGAAACCTTCATAGCGAATGTGCTGGTAGCGCTGCACCGCGCCCCGCAGCCCTGGCACCGAGAGACAACCTTCCCAGCCCTCTTCCAGTTGCGGACTCAAGGGCGTGATCAAGGGGTTGATGAGGATGGTCTGAGGCACTGCCTCTGCCTCCGGATAACGTTCGCTGTGCTCGAAGCCGAAGATCACCAGTTGCAGATCGACACCGATCTGCGGTGCTGCCAGGCCAACGCCACCGACACTTTCCATGGTCTGGAACATATCGTCGATCAGTTGCCACAGCTCGGGGCTGTCGAACATCTCGGGCGCCACCGGGGGCGCAATACGCAGCAGGCGTTCATCGCCCATTTTGAGGATTTCACGGATCATGTTCAGGCTTCGTCAGTGGTCGGATGGCGCGAGTGATCCCGGCCCAGTCCCGATACGTGTTGTTTATCGCCGGGCCCGTCAAAGTCCTTTTCGCCAGGTTCCTTGCCTTCGGCCGACATGTGTTCGATCACCGCGTTCATCTCCGCCCCCAGCAACAGCACTGCAGCAGAGATGTAGAAGTACAGCAGCAACACGATGATCGCGCCGATACTGCCATACATGGCGTTGTAGTTAGCGAAGGTTTTCACGTAGTAGGCAAAGCCCAGGGACGCGACAATCCAGACCACCACCGCCAGCACCGAGCCCGGCGTGATGAAGCGAAACTTCTGCTTCACATCGGGCATCACGTAGTACATCAGGGCCACGGCCACCATCATCAGCAGCACGATCACCGGCCAGCGCAGGATGGTCCACAGGGTGACGATGAACTCTTCCAGGCCCACCTGACCAGCCAGCCAGGTCATCACCTGGGGCCCCAGTACCATCAGGGCTGCCGCGGCCAGGAGCATGCCGGCAATGCCCACGGTATAGAACACCGACAGCGGAAAGCGCTTCCAGATCGGCCGGCCCTCGACCACATCGTAGGCTGCGTTCATTGCGCTCATCATCAGGCGCACGCCCGCCGAGGCGGTCCACAGGGCGATGACGATACCCACGGAGAGCAATCCGCCCTTGGACTGTTGCAATTGATCGATCACCGGATTCACCTGCTCCAGGGCCTGGGGCGGCAGCACCAATTCCGATTGCAGGCGCAGCCAGGTAAAGAAGTCCGGCAGATGCAGGAAACCGATCAGGGCAATGAGAAACAGGATGAAGGGGAACAGCGAGAACAGCATCTGGTAGGCCAGCGCCGAGGCATAGGTGGACATCTCGTCCGCGATGAATTCATTGACCGTGCGGATCAGCACACGGTGCAGGGGCAAACCTTTGAGGTCCGGAAAAATCATAGCGTCTCCTTTCGCCGCAAAAAGGTTGAAGTCGATGGCGACTCAGGGGGCGTTTTCTACAACAAATTAGCCTAGTTGGCGAACCGCAACCATTCGCACGGGCTGATTACCGTTGCTCCGCAGCAACACACATGAAAACGGCCATCCGTGGATGGCCGCTGCGTTGAATCATCGAGGGCCCCGTATTCAGGCCTTGTCGATGGTCTTTTTCACTGCATCCTTGGTCTTGCCAAGGGCTTGCTGGGCTTCGCCTTTCTTCTCCTGCAACTTGCCCTCTGCCTGCAGTTTGGTGTTGTCGGTGGCCTTGCCGACACCCTGCTTGACGTTGCCGATGGCTTCGTTGGCCAGACCTTTTGCCTTATCTGCTGTGCTGCCCATGGTATTTCTCCGTAGAACATTCATTGATCAAACAAAGAGGATTTGCGTCGTTACCCAAGGTTGACTCGTGGCCGTTGCGCAGAGTTTCAATTATTTTTCGTCAGGCATTTCATCGCAGGCCCGAGGTTGCCCTTTATGTTTGTCGGGCAACCCGGGAGAATGCTCGACCTGTTCAGGCCAAGCACTGAAGATCCAATCCCCGTAGGAATGTTATGAAACTCGATAAAAAGCAGGCCATTGCCCGTAGAAACCAGGAACTGGGCGGTGCGGTGCTGGGCGTCAACAACTGCCATTTCGCGGAGCTGAACCGCAATCGCAATATCTGGTGGTTCGATATCCTGGTGACCCGTCTGGCCATTGGTCAGTACGAATGGGTGCACCTGCTGCTGCACACCCCGGACACCAACCAGTTGCTGCACCTGAAAGTGCCGACCGTGTTCCTGCGGGAAAAGATGGAAGGCCTGGTGATCCGCAATGAAGGCAAGCGCAAGGCCGCCCTGAGCCTGGAGTTGAGTGCCGACAAGGACTCCTTCCTCAAGGACGTGCGCCCGGCCGGCACCGGCGTGAGCTTTGCCCAGTTCCAGCAGTAAGCCGGCACAAGTTACCAGCCCATGAAAAAGCCCCGCACTGGCGGGGCTTTTTTGTGGACGCTGCGGCTTACTTCTTCACGCCGAGCTTCTTCAACTCTTCGTCACGCAGTTCACGGCGCAGGATCTTGCCGACGTTGGTGGTCGGCAGCGCATCGCGGAACTCCACGGCCTTGGGCACCTTGTAGCCGGTGACATTGGCGCGCATGTGTTCCATCACCTGCTCCTTGGTCAGGGTCACGCCTGGCTTGGCGACGATGAAGATCTTGATGATCTCGCCAGACTTCTCGTCCGGTACGCCGATCGCTGCGCACTGCAGGACCCCCGGCAGGGAAGCCAGGACGTCTTCCAGTTCGTTGGGGTACACGTTGAAACCCGAGACCAGGATCATGTCCTTCTTGCGGTCGACGATGCGGATATAGCCGTCCGGCTGAATCAGGGCGATGTCACCGGTCTTCAACCAGCCGTCGCTGAGGACTTCGTCAGTAGCGTCCTGACGCTGCCAGTAGCCCTTCATCACCTGCGGGCCCTTCACGCACAGTTCACCCACTTCCCCCAGGGGCAGTTCGTCGCCCGCGTCGTTGATCACCCGACACAAGGTCGAAGGCACTGGAATGCCGATGGTGCCGATCTGGATGTTCTGGATCGGGTTGACCGTGGCCACCGGACTGGTCTCGGTCATGCCGTAGCCTTCACAGATCGAGCAATTGGTGACCGACTTCCAACGCTCGGCGGCCGCCAGTTGCAGGGCCATGCCCCCGGACAGCGTGACTTTGAGCGCGGAAAAATCCAGTTTGCGGAACGCTTCGTTGTTGCACAGGGCAACGAACAGGGTGTTGAGACCAACAAAACCGCTGAACTTCCACTTCGACAGTTCCTTGACCATCGCCGGCAGATCCCGCGGGTTACTGATCAGGATGTTGTGGTTGCCCATGAGCATGATGGCCATGCAATGGAAGGTGAACGCATAGATGTGGTACAGCGGCAGCGGAGTGATGAGGATCTCGCAACCTTCATTGAGGTTGGAGCCCATCAGCGCCTTGCACTGCAGCATGTTGGCCACCAGATTGCGATGGGTCAGCATCGCCCCCTTGGCCACGCCGGTGGTACCGCCGGTGTATTGCAGTACCGCCACGTCGCCGCTGGCAGGGTTGGCTTCCTGTACTGGCTGGCCGTGGCCCTTGCTCAGCACCTCATTGAACTTGACGGCCTGGGGCAAGTGATAAGCCGGCACCATCTTCTTCACGTACTTGACCACACTGTTGATCAGCACACGCTTGAAGGTGGGCAAAAGGTCCGCCACTTCGGTGATGATCACGTGCTTGACCGAGGTTTTGGGGACCACGGTCTCTGCCAGGTGGGCCATGTTGGCCAGGCAAACCAGAGCCTTGGCTCCAGAGTCGTTGAACTGGTGCTCCATCTCCCGCGCGGTGTACAGCGGGTTGGTGTTGACCACGATCAGGCCGGCGCGAATAGCACCGAACACCGCAATCGGGTATTGCAACAGGTTGGGCAACTGCAGGGCGATTCGATCGCCAGGCTGCAAATCGGTATGCTGCTGCAGGTACGCGGCGAAGGCCCCAGACAGTTCGTACAGTTCACCGTAAGTGATTGTCTTGCCGAGGTTGCTAAAGGCCGGTTTGTTAGCAAAACGTTGGCAGGACTGCTTCAACACCGCCTGAATATTCGGATACTCGTCAGGATTGATATCGGCAGCAATCCCAGCTGGGTACTTATCCTTCCAAAAGTCTTCGATCATGGAAGCCCACTCCTCAGCAACGCGAATTCATCACCGCATTTGATGCGATTATTATTTGTCTGTGTTTTTTATTGGTGTCTATTGTTGGTGAGTCTGGCTTTTACTTAGGCCGAGAAGTCACAAAGCGCGCCGAGAGTAGCAGCTTTGGAAAAGGCCGCCTAGAGCCAAAAAAGGCCTCAATAGTCACACTTATGACTCAAGACACTATAATAGTCATTTTTAGAGTAAAAATTCTACAACCTTGAATTCCGCTCTGGCACGGGCCTTTGCACCCCCAGAATGCATCGCGGGCAAGCCCGTTGAGCCAACAGGCTTGCCCGCGATGGAAAAAGCCAGGGATCAGGCGATGTCGCGCAGCTCGCGACGCAGGATCTTGCCCACAGGCGTCATCGGCAGAGACTCACGCAGCACGATGTGCTTGGGCACTTTGTACCCCGTGAAATTCTCCTTGCAGTAAGCCTTGAGCTCTTCAAGGCTGACCCCCGCCTCACGAGGCACCACAAACAGCTTCACCGCCTCGCCGGAACGTTCGTCCGGCACCCCGATCACCGCGCAGTTGGCGACCTTGGGGTGAGCCATGACCACATCTTCGATCTCGTTGGGGTAAACGTTGAAACCCGAGACGATGATCATGTCCTTCTTACGATCAACGATGCGCACGAAACCATCGGGATCGATCACTGCAATATCGCCGGACTTGAACCAACCCTCGGCATCCAGCACTTCGGCCGTGGCTTCCGGCTTGTTCCAGTAGCCCTTCATGATCTGTGGTCCCTTGATGCACAGCTCGCCACGCTCGCCCAGCGGCAGCTCGGTGCCCTGGTCATCGATGACCTTCAAGGTGGTGCCCGGCACTGGCAGACCGACCGTACCCAATCGCGAGCGGTCGCCATAGGGGTTGGTGCAGGCCACCGGCGAGGTCTCGGTGAGGCCATAACCTTCGGTGATCCGGCAGCCGGTGAGTTTCTGCCAGCGCTCAGCCGTGGCCTTGACCAGGGCCGTGCCACCGGAGTTGGTCAGCTTGAGGTTGGAAAAATCCAGGTTCTTGAATTCCGGGTGATCCATCAGGGCCACGAACAGCGTGTTGAGCCCCAGCAAGGCGGAAAAACGCCAGTTCTTCAGCTCCTTGATAAAGGCGCCGATATCCCGCGGATTGCTGATCAGCACGTTGTGGTTGCCCGTGACCATCATGCACATGCAGTTCGCGGTGAAGGCATAGATGTGGTACAGCGGCAGCGGCGCGATCATCACTTCCTGCCCTTCACGCCACTGGCTATGACCGTCGGGCCCGTGCTGGCCGAGGCAGGCCCGGGCCTGCTGCATGTTGGCCACCAGGTTGCCGTGGGTCAGCATCGCGCCCTTGGCCAGGCCGGTGGTACCGCCGGTGTACTGCAACACGGCAACATCATCGAGCCCCACCTGCAGCGGCTTGATCCCCTGGCCACGCCCCAGGCGCAGGGCGCTCTTGAAGGAAATGGCCTGGGGCAGGTGATAGGCCGGGACCATCTTCTTGACCTTGTCCACCACCATGTTGACCAACCAGCCCTTGGCGGTGGGCATCAGGTCGCCCATCCTGGCCTCGATCAGGAACTGGATATCGGTATCCCCTAAAACTTCCTGGACCTTCTGCCCGAAGACATTCAGGTAGACCAGGGCCCGGGCTCCTGAGTCCTTGAACTGATGACGCATCTCCCTGGCGGTGTACAGCGGATTGGTGTTGACCACCACCAGACCGGCCCGCAGCGCACCGAAGACCGCGATCGGGTACTGCAGGACGTTGGGCATCTGCACCGCAATACGATCCCCCGGAACCAGATCGGTATGGCTTTGCAGATAACCGGCAAAGGCCGCGCTGTAGCGTTCCAGCTCGGCGTAGGTGAGGGTCACCCCCATATTGCTGAAGGCCGGGCGATCAGCAAATTTCTTGCAGGAACGCTCAAACACCTCGATCACCGACTTGAAGGCCCCCAGGTCAATCTCGTTGGGGACGCCGGCGGGGCGCTTATCATTCCAGAAATCAGGTTGCATTATTCTTGTCCTCTCATTACCTGAACGGTCCGGGCCGCCTGTGTAACGCTATCAGCGGCGGGGCTCATCGGACGTTAGCAGCTATGGTGAATCAGGCAAATATGCGCAAGTGTGTCATTAATTTTATGAATCTTGCTTCCAACAGGCGTGCGCATCAGACGCACACGCGGCGATACGCTATAAAGTGCAGCGTCTTCGTGCAAAGGAATCGCCATGACCCACGACACGTTCTGGTTGACCACGAGTGATCACCAACGCCTCTTCGTCAACCTGTGGCTGCCCGAGTGCCCGCTCAAGGCACTCATCCTGCTCTCCCACGGCATGGCCGAGCACAGCGGGCGTTACGCTCGCCTGGCCGAGGCCCTGTGCGCCGAGGGTTATGGAATCTATGCCCCGGATCAGCGCGGCCACGGTAAAACCGCGGAACACGGGGTCCTCGGCCACTACGCAGACCAGGGTGGCTGGAACAAGGTCGTCGGCGACCTGGCCAGCCTCAACCAGCACATCGGCCAGCAACACCCCGGCACGCCCATCGTGCTGTTGGGCCACAGCATGGGCAGCTACATCGCCCAGGCCTACCTGCAACATCACAGCGCCAGCCTCCACGGGGCGATTCTCAGCGGCTCGAACTTCCAGCCAGTGGCCCTGTACCGCGCCGCCAGCCTGATCGCGCGGTTCGAACGCTGGCGCCAGGGCGGCCAGGGACGCAGCGCACTGATCGAGTGGCTGTCGTTCGGCTCCTTCAACAAGGCTTTCAAGCCCAATCGCACCGCCTTCGACTGGCTCAGCCGCGATCCGGCCGAAGTCGACAAGTACGTGAACGACCCGCTGTGTGGCTATCGCTGCACCAACCAGCTGTGGATCGACCTGCTCGGTGGCCTGCAACAAATCAGCAAGATTTCCAACCTGGCGCAGATCGATCCCGGCCTGCCGTTGTTGGTCATGGGCGGAGAATGTGATCCGGTGAGTGATGGCAAGCGTCTCAAGGATCTGGCCAACGCATTGCGCGAGGCCGGCAGCCAGTGCCTGCAACTCAATATCTACCCGCAGGCACGTCATGAGCTGTTCAACGAAAGCAACCGTGATCAAGTGACCCACGACGTACTGGCCTGGCTGGACCAAGCGCTGCAACACCGCCGGCCTCCACGGTCGGAGTAAGCGACGGCGCGGTCAGTGCGCTCATTTACCTGTCAGAGGATTTCAGCAACATGACCCAGGTTACCAACACCCCTTACGAAGCCCTGGAAGTCGGTCAGACCGCCCAGTACAGCAAGACCGTCGAGGAGCGTGACATCCAGCTGTTCGCCGCCATGTCCGGCGATCACAACCCGGTGCACCTGGATCCCGAGTTCGCCGCCGCCACCATGTTCAAGGAGCGCATTGCCCACGGCATGTTCAGCGGCGCCCTGATCAGCGCCGCCGTGGCCTGCGAATTGCCTGGGCCGGGCACCATCTACATCGGTCAGCAGATGAGCTTCCAGAAGCCGGTGAAGATTGGCGACACCCTGACCGTACGCCTGGAAATCCTCGAAAAACTGCCGAAATTCCGCGTCCGCATCGCCACTCGCGTGTTCAACCAGCGCGACGAGCTGGTGGTGGACGGCGAAGCCGAGATCCTCGCCCCACGCAAGCAACAGACCGTGACCCTGCCGACCCTGCCGGCCATCACCATTGGCTAAACCGCACCCCACGTAATCCTCCAGGAGCCGGCTTGTCGGCGAAGGCTTTGCTCGTCATGGCTTGCGCCAGCAAGCCGTCTCCTACCGTCCACCGCCCTCCTCGACCTGCACGCTGGCGGTCATCCCGGCGCTCAGATTGATGCCTTCAGGCACCTTGTCCAGCTTGATCCGCACCGGAATCCGCTGGGCCAGACGAACCCAGTTGAAGGTCGGCTCCACCTCCGCCAGCAATTGCCCGTCAGGGGTGGCGTTGCGGTCGGTGATCCCCCGGCTGACGCTTTGCACATGGCCCGGCAGGGCATCGCCGGCACTCATCAGCCAGACTTTTACCGGGTCGCCGACCTGGATTCGCGGCAGCTTGGTTTCCTCGAAATAAGCCTGGACGTAGAACGTCGAATCATCGATCAGCGCCATCACTGGCTGCCCGGCATTGACGTAGTTGCCCTCGGCCAGGCGCAGGTTGGTGATATGCCCGTTACGGGGCGCGCGCACCTGACTGCGGGCCAGGTTGAGCTCCGCGACCTTGGCCTCGGCCTGGGCCTGACGCAGTTCGCCCCGGGCTATGCCGGCGTTGATCTGGGCGTTCTCGCGCAGCTCGGCACTGATGGCCTGGGGACCCAGGGCAGCACGGCGACTGGCCTCGTGCTCGCGCAGACTCAATTGCTGCTGACGGGTCTGAACCACGGCCTGGGCCTTTTCCAGGGCCGCCTCGAACCGGTCACGGTCGATGCTCAGCAACAAGTCTCCGGCCTTCACGGGCTGGTTGTCCGCCACCTTGAGCTCGCGCACCCAGCCGGATACGTCCGGGGCCACGATCACCACGTCGGCGCGAATCCGCGCGTCCCGGGTCCAGGGCGTCAGCATGTAGTACTGCCACAGGTGATAACCGGCGAAGATCGCCACCGCCACCAGGCACAGGGTAAATACGACACGTACGGGTGTACGCATAATCAACTCCTTATAAAGGTCCCAGGACCACAGTGATCACCGTCAATACACAGACGTACAGGGCACAATCGAACAGGGCTTCATGCCAGATCCAGCGCCCCAATCCGGTGACTCGCACCAGCACTCGCAGCACGCCGGTGACCACCAGCGCCAGCACCACGTAAATCAGAAACGGGCTGAGCAGCACCCCGCCCAACGACCACTCACGCAGCCCCATGACTGTCCTCCTGCTGCCGGCACCAACTGCGCCAGCTGTTTTGCAATTGCAGCACCGCCCCCTTGGCCAGTTTCAACGCGTCACTGGGTGGCTGCTGGTCCAAAGCGTCGAGCAAGGCCGCACTGGGCGCCACCAGCGCTTCCTGGCGATGACCGGCCGGGCCCTGTTCAAGGATGCGTTGCAACTGCTCGAAATACTCACGCTGCGCCGCACTCACCGGCACCTGGGCCACCGCCAGGCTCAGGCGCAGGTGCATCAGTTCATCGCCGACGTCCAGGCCCAACAGGCCATCGTCCCAGCGACTGCGGGCCTGTTCCGGCAGCTCCGGATAATGCCGGGCCAGTTGCAGCAGGCGATCAGCCATGCGCCCGCCGAACCAGCTTTCCGCGCCCCGCAGGTTGCGCCGAGTCAAACGCACCAGATCACTCAAGGTCGCCGCCAGCAGGCGCCGGCCATGCCAGGCCGGGTTACGCAGAATCAGCAGATGGAAGGCCAGTACCGCAGCGCCCACCCCCAGCACCATGGCCTGGGCATTGTTGAAGAAGCTGGCGACATCGAAATTCATGCGGTTCATCGGCGAAATCAACACGATGAAATGCAGGCAGAACGAAGTGGCAGTGGCGCCTATCTGTGGCTTGGCCATGCCCAGGGCGCCGAAGAACAGCGGCACGCCCATGGCCATGGCCAACATCGCAAAGCCGCTCCATTGGGGCAGGAGGATCTGCCCCACCAGGAACGCCGTCGGAATCGCCAGGAAGATTCCGCGCATGAAGCTCATGCCAATCTGCGCGCCGTTCTCACGGCTGGCAAACAGACTGCAGACCACACAGGTCAGGAGCATGGCCCCGGAAGCAGCAGGCCAGGCAGTGGCCAGCCAGAAGCTGGCCACCGTGAGAAACGCCAAGGCACTGCGGGCACCGAATACCAGGGCCAGCGACAGATCACGATGGGGAGTCAGGGTTGCCGGTTGCTCCACCGGCGCCCGCCCCTCCTGCACCGCGTCCAGGGCCTGGGTTGCCGCCAGGGCGGTATCCAGCAACAACGCAAAACGCGCCAGGCAAAAGCTCTGCGCCGGGCTGATCTGAAGCTCATGGGACGCTTCCTGCAGGCGCGGCCGCAGCGCTTGCAGACCAGCCTTGTCGGCCGCCGCCAGGGCTTCCTGAACCCGATCCATCCAGGGCTGCAGTTGCCGGGCTTCGTCGGCGTCCAATTGTTTCCACTGGCGCCGCACCGAACGGGAGATCCGCAACAGCATCAGCAGCTTCTGGCTCAGGCCACTGATGGCCCGGGCCCGCTGGCGCCCCGATGGCCCTTCGAACCAGGCGTGTTCGCGCTGGGAGTCCACGGCGACGATGCGCCCGAGAATTTCCAGCAGGCCCTTGCGCGCCAGGGCATCGCCGGCCAGGGTGGCGCGAGCGGCCTGCATGCCACTGTGCCAGGCGCTGCGGGCCTGATCCGCCAATTGCCGCTCTACCCGCATCGGCCAGATCAGGGCACTGCTGGCGGTGGCGCAAATGATCCCCAGGGAGATCTCCGTGCAACGGGCCACGGCCTGATCGAACACGGTCAACGGGTGACTGATGGCGGGCAAGGCGATGATCGCCACGGTGTAGCCCGCCAGCACAAAGGAGTAGGACCAGGCACTGCGCAGCAGCGTGGAACTGGCGGTGCACAACCCCAGCCACAGGGCCAGGGCCAGCAGGAACAACCAGGGCGTCTGGGCGAACAGGCCCATGAACAGCACCGACATAAGGGTGCCGACCAAGGTCCCCAGCAGCCGGGCCAGCCCCTTTTGCAGCACCATTCCGGACAACGGCTGAGCGACGATGAACGCGGTCATCAGGGCCCAGGCCGGCTGCTCAAGGCCCCAACGCAACGCCAGCCACAGCGCCAGGCCGCCACCCAGCAGCGTCTTGATCGCGAACTGCACGGCAGGAAGGCTGGGAGCAAGCAAGGCCTGCAAGGTAATGGGCACGAACAAGGACTCTCGGAAGGACTGAATAACCATAGTCGGGATCGCCACGAGTGGGCGCGAGCTAATTATTAGCTAGCTAACTAATTCCCGTCCAGCACTAAATCACAGGCATAAAAAAACGCCAGACTGGCTGGCGTTTTTGACAGGTTTTAGCCGTTACGAACGGGCACGAGCCTGGTTGCGCAAGGCTTTGACCTGATCGTGATTGCGTTGCACGCCGTGGTACTGGCGCTCTACCACATCACGAATACCCACCAGGTTGTGCTTGCTGATTTTATCCAGCGCCTCCTTGTAGGACTTCAAGGCATGGTCTTCACCACGCTCGGCCTCGTTGAGCACCGATTCCTCATCCTTGCCGGTCACCAGTGACTTGAGGTCGACCCAACGACGGTGCAGATCGCCACTGACGCTGGTGGAGGTTTCCGGTTCGCCACCCATGGAGCGCACCACGGACTGCAGTTCGGCGGCGGCGGTAGCACAATCGGTGGAGCGCTTGATGAACAGCGCCTTGAGTTCTGGGTGCTTGATGTCTTCAGCACAGGTCTTGAACCCTTCCTGACCATCCTTGCTGGTCTCGATCAGGCTGTTGAGCACCGAAATTGCTTCTTTATTCAAGTCAGTCATTTTCTGGTTCCTTGCGGGTTGAGAGAGTTGAGTCAACTGCTGGGTTAACTGCTGGATTAACCTTTGCACCCGCCATGCCAGACTTTGAATTTATATTTTTTACTTAATTTTCAATAAGTTATCTTTTAACTAAAAATCTGTATCCGCGTTATTTGCATGATCTGTCATTTGGCCTGCATGCAGAATGCCTGTATTTTCCATGGCGTTCGAATCACACGAAAGTTGCGCCATGACCCCCGAGACACTTGAACTGCTGATCACCCGGGAAATGCCCTTCGGCAAGTACAAGGGCCGCATCCTGGCCGACCTGCCCGGCCCCTACCTGAATTGGTTCGCCCGCGAGGGCTTTCCCAAGGGTGAGCTCGGCGGCCTGCTGGCCCTGATGCAGGAGATCGATCACAACGGCCTGTCCGACCTGCTGGACCCGCTGCGCGCCAAACACGGCAAACCCAAGCCCCGTCACTGAAAAAGAGCCCACCATGCCAAGGACTGCAGCAACCCTTGCCCAGGACGAAGACCATTGGCGTGCAATCGCCCGGCAGTTCGACATCGAACCTGGGCCGATCAATCTGGAGAACGGCTATTTCGGGCGCATGACGCGCAAGGTGGCCGAGGAGTACCAACACAATATCCAGTGGGTGAACCGCAGCAACTCGGTGCATGTGCGCCAGCGCTTCGAACAGATCGAGGCCCTGCAGATCCGTGGCCAGCTGGCGGCACTGCTGGAGGCCCCGGAGAATGCCGTGGCCCTGACTCGCTGTGCTTCCGACGCCCTGCAATCCTTGATCCGCAACTACAACCGCCTGCAACCCGGCGACCAGGTGCTGCTCAGCGACCTGGAGTACGACACGGTGAAAAGCGCGATGCGCTGGCTGGCCCGTCACCGGGGTGTGGAGGTGATAGAAATCGAGCACCAGCACCCTGCCAGTTTTGACAGCCTGCTCGACACCTATACAAGCGCGTTCGAGCGTTACCCGCGACTCAAGCTGATGCCGCTGACCTACGTCACCCATCGCAGCGGACTGGTCATGCCAGTCCAGGCCATTGCCGCCGCCGCCCGGGAACACCAAGTCGACATCATTCTCGACGGCGCCCACGCCCTGGGCCAGATCGACTTCGACCTGCCCCAGCTGGGGATCGCCTTCGCTGGTTTCAACCTGCACAAATGGATCGGCGCGCCGCTGAGCCTGGGCTTTATCTATATCCACCCGGAACGCCTGGAGGATATCGACCCGGACATGGGCGAGTTCCACTTCCCCACCGACGACATCAGGGCCCGAACGCCCTACAGCACACCGAACATCCCGGCGCTGATGACCTTGCCCCTGGTGTTCGAAGAGCATCGAGCCATGGGCGGTTCGGCGGCCAAGGGCGCACGCCTGAACTACCTGCGCGCGACCTGGACCGAAGCCGTGCGCGAGACGCCAGGGATCGAAATCCTGACCCCGAAAGACCCGCGCCTGTGCTGCGCCATCAGCGCCCTGCGCTTTACCCGCCACGCCGACCAGCAAGCCCTGGTGGAGCGCCTGCTGCGCGACTACAACCTGTTCGCCGTAACCCGTACCGGCGCCGGTTTTGGCCCCTGCATCCGCATCACCCCGGGGCTGGTGACGCCTCTGGAGCACATCCAGTGCTTGATCGGGGCCCTTGGCGAATTGGCCAACCAGTGACGCCTCCCTCTCTTCAAGCGAGGGGCGAGGCTTTTTCTCCAGGCAAAAAAAAACGGTGCACCGACCAAGCGCACCGTAAAGCCGTAGAACACACCAACGAATCAGGTAAAAATTTCAGTCCAGCAGAGACAGGGCCTCGGCTGTGCACTCTTGAATCCGCGCCCAGTCGCCGTTCTTGATCCACTCGGGATCGAGCATCCAGCTACCGCCCACGCACATCACATTCTTCAACGCCATGTAGCTCTTGATATTGGCCGGGCCAACGCCGCCAGTCGGGCAGAATTTCACCTCACCGAACGGACCGCCCAGGGCCTTGATCGCCGCCACACCACCGCTGACTTCAGCCGGGAACAGCTTGAAGCGACGATAACCCAGGGCATAACCCTCCATGATCCCGGAAGCATTGCTGATCCCCGGTAACAGCGGGATCGGACTGGCGACACTGGCCTGCAACAGGTCACGGGTGATACCCGGGGTGACGATGAACTGCGAGCCTGCCGCTTGCGCCGCGGTGAGCATGTGCGGATCAAGCACGGTGCCGGCACCGGTCACCAGTTCCGGGCGCTGTTCGCGCAGGATCTGGATGGCCTTGAGGCCGAACTGCGAACGCAGGGTCACTTCCAGGGCCGTCAGGCCACCTGCCGCCAGGGCGTCTGCCAGTGGCAGCACATCCTGCTCACGGGCGATGGTGATCACCGGCAGAATCCGCGCCTTGGCACAGAGGCTGTCGATCAGGGCAACTTTGTCCGCCATGGAAACGGTCGGGGGTAGGTTTGTCATAGCGGCTGATCCTTGGCTCATGGGCACCAGTAAATCTCTAACGGGGTTTGCAGGAAGGCGCGAATCGGCATTTCGGCAACAGCGTCACCGGCCAGTGCGGCACTCAGGGTGGTCAGCTTGGACTGACCGGAAATCGACAACAGCTGATGGCGGGCCGAGGCCAGCAAGGCCCGGCTCATGCTCAGGCGCTGATGGGGCACGGCGGGCGCCAGCATTGGCCAGCAGCGACGGCTGCCATCGACCCGAAGCGCCTCGGCCAGGTTAGGGCTGTTGGGGAACAGCGAGGCGGTATGACCGTCATCACCCATGCCCAGCACCAGCACATCAATTCCCGGCAACTCGGACAACAGACGATCGGCCTGCTGGGCCGCTTCTTCCAGGTTGGCCGCCGCGCTATAGAGGCTGAGGAAGCTGGCCTTGGCCACCGGCCCCTGGAGCAGATAGCGCTTGAGCAGGCCGGCATTGCTGTCGGCATGCTCCACCGGCACCCAACGCTCGTCCGCCAGGGTGATCAGCACCTTGGACCAATCCAGCTCCTGCTTTACCAGGGCCTGGAAAAACGCCACCGGGCTACGGCCACCGGACACCACCAGGGTCGCGTTGCCGCGGGCGGCAATGGCCTCGCGCAGCAGCTCGGCCACTCTCAGTGCCTGGCCTTCAGCCAACAAGGTAGGACTGCGGAATTCGTGGGCTGCTAGCCCCGCCGGCAGTTGCAAATCAGATATCGCCATACCAAGACCTCCCGTCCCGCGTGATCAGTGCAATGGAGCTCATCGGCCCCCAGGACCCGGCCGCATACGGCTTGGGCGCATCACCGGATTTTTTCCACCCGGCGATCAACTGGTCACACCACTTCCACGCGGCTTCGATTTCATCTTTGCGGACAAACAGGTTCTGATTGCCGCGCATCACTTCCAGCAACAACCGCTCGTAGGCATCGGGAATCCGTGCACTGCGATAGGTATCGGAAAAATTCAGCTGCAACGGACCGCTGCGCAGCTGCATGCCCTTGTCCAGGCCTTGTTCCTTGGTCATCACCCGCAACGAGATGCCTTCATCCGGCTGCAGGCGAATGATCAGCTTGTTGCTGATCTGCAGGCGCTGCTCGGGGGCAAAGATATAGTGCGACGGCTCTTTGAAGTGGATGACGATCTGCGACAGTTTTTGCGGCATGCGCTTGCCGGTACGCAGGTAGAACGGCACCCCGGCCCAACGCCAGTTGCGGATATCGGCACGCAGGGCGACGAAGGTTTCGGTGTCGCTCTGGGTGTTGGAGTTTTCTTCCTCCAGGTAACCCGGCACCGATTGGCCCTCACTGTGACCGGCAATGTACTGGCCACGCACCACCTGGGTGGTCAGGCCTTCCGGGCTGATGGGCGCCAGGGCCTTGAGCACCTTGACCTTCTCGTCACGGATGCTGTCGGCGGAGAGGTCGGCCGGTGGGTCCATGGCGATCAGGCACAGCAACTGCAGCAAGTGGTTCTGGATCATGTCTCGCAGTTGACCGGCCTTGTCGAAATAGCCCCAGCGGCCTTCGATGCCAACCTTCTCGGCCACGGTGATTTCCACGTGGGAGATGTAGTTCTGGTTCCACTGGGTTTCGAACAGGCTGTTGGCGAAGCGCAAGGCGATCAGGTTCTGCACCGTCTCCTTGCCCAGGTAATGGTCGATCCGGTAGATGCGGTTTTCCGGGAAGAACTGGGCCACCGCGTCGTTGACCTTGCGCGACGATTCCAGGTCCGAGCCAATGGGTTTTTCCAGGACCACGCGAGTGTGCTGGTTAAGTCCGACCCGGGACAGGTTCTCGCAAATCGCGCCATACACCGCCGCCGGTGTGGCGAAGTAGGCGATCAAGCGTTGTTCGCCGCCGGCGCGCTCAGCCAGGGCCACATAGTCCTCGGCCTTGAGGAAGTCCACATGCAGGTAGCTCAGGCGAGCGAGAAAAGTCTGCAGGACCTCAGTGTCGATGTCCTTGTCACCGACGTACTTGCGCAGCTCGGTTTCGATATTCGCCAGGTGCTCTTGCTCGCTGCCCGGCTCACGAGCCAGGGCCAGAATCCGCGTGTCTTCATGCAACAGACCGGCGGCATCGAGTTGGTACAAGGCAGGAAACAGCTTACGCAGCGCCAGATCGCCCAGCGCGCCGAACAAGGCAAAAGTGCAGGGTTCAACCGTTATCGAAGGCATGATGTTTGTTCTTTTATCAAGTTAAGCTACAAATACCTTTTTTCAAGGCATCACTCAAGGAAAAATGTAGTAATAAACACAACATTTTTACAAAATACAGATTCCAGGTGGTGGTCGATCCAGGCCATCAGTAGGATAGGCCACCTCTCAACTTCGCATTGCGGGCGCTCTAGCGGCTCTGCCGCTGCGCCTGTCTAGCCGATCTAGGAAACCTGAATGGACCGAGTGCGAAATCTTCTGGAGCAGATCCAGAACCGCCTTGAAGAACTGAACAAGGCGGAACGTAAAGTCGCCGAAGTCATCCTGCTCAACCCACAGCAGGCGACTCGCTTCAGCATCGCTGCGCTGGCCCAGGCCGCTTCGGTCAGCGAACCGACGGTCAATCGCTTCTGCCGCTCGTTCGGTGTCAGCGGCTACCCGGAACTCAAGCTGCAACTGGCCCAGAGCCTGGCCAGCGGCGCCGCCTACGTCAGCCGCGCCGTAGAGGCCGACGACAACCCCGAGGCCTACACACAAAAGATCTTCGGCAGTGCCATCGCCTCCCTGGACAGTGCCTGCCAGGCCCTGGACCCGAACCTGATCAGCAAGGCCGTTGACCTGTTGATTCAGGCTCGGCAGATCCACTTCTTCGGCCTCGGTGCCTCGGCCCCGGTGGCCATGGATGCACTGCACAAGTTTTTCCGCTTCAACCTGGCAGTGACGGCCCATGCCGATGTACTGATGCAGCGCATGATCGCCTCGGTGGCCCACACCGGCGAATTGTTCGTGATCATTTCCTACACCGGCCGGACCCGCGAACTGGTGGAAGTGGCACGCATTGCCCGAGAAAACGGCGCTTCGGTGCTGGGGCTGACCGCAGAGAACTCGCCCCTGGCCAAGGCCAGTACCTTGAGCCTGAACATCCCTCTGCCCGAAGACACCGACATCTACATGCCGATGACCTCGCGGATCATCCAGCTCACCGTGCTCGACGTGCTGGCCACCGGCATGACCCTGCGCCGTGGCGTGGACTTCCAGCCGCACCTGCGCAAGATCAAGGAAAGCCTCAACGCCAGCCGCTATCCGGTGGGCGACGAGTTCAACTGAGGCTGGCCGGTTCGCCGGCCTGCCGACTCCTACACCGCAGCCCGCGCCTGCAAGCTCAGGTGCGCCTGCTCCCCCGGCGCCAGGCACAGGCTGTCGGTGCCGCCGGCAGCCGCTTCGACACAGACAAACCGCGATACCTCATTCCAGCTCACCCCCAGCAAGGGCCGGGTGCCGGGGTGCCAGACCACGGTGTCGGCATCGTCACCAGTATCGATGCACAACTCCCGTTGCCAGGCGTGGTCCTTGAGCTGCAATTCGCCTTCGTGCTGGAACACCCGCTGGCACCCGCCCTCGACCCGCAACTCGCCCTGCTGCTGACAGACCTGGCGGTTCAACTGGTCGTAACCCTGGGCGCCATCAAGCCCGGACAGCGCTACCTCGCCGACGTCGCCAATACGCCAGTAGGCGTGCAAAGCCTGGCTCAACTGACAAGGTTCACTGTCCTGGTGCTCGGTGCTCAGGCGCAGATCCATGCTTTGCCCCAGGTGCGCATGCAGGTCGACCTTCCAGTCGCACAACTGCAATTGCCAGTGCAGGCGCACGCCGTCCTCGTCGCTGCTGCTGTCCAGCAGTTTCCAGTCCAGCAGCCGCGCCCAACCGTGGGACGGCCAAGCATTTTCACTGGGATGGCGACCGTACCAGGGCCAGCACACCGGCACACCACCGCGGATCGCCCCCACTTGCGGCCACTTCGAGGCACACCACAGCCAGGGCTTCTGCCCGGCCGGCTGAAAGTGCAGCAGTTGAGCGCCCTGGCGACTGAACACCGCCTGACACAGCGGGTGATCGATCACCAGCACATCGCGCATCTGATAGCGCTCCCAGGCGAACACCGGGCGTTCGCGCAGGGATTTGAAAAAGCGTTGTAGCGGATGCTCATGCATGGGCCGCGGTCCTGAAATTCACTGCTGTCTCGATACTCATCAGGGGGACTTGCAATCCCCACAAAAAAAAGCGGACGGCCTGGGCCATCCGCAAAATGCGCACATGGAGGAGGAGCTTATCGCAACAGCTCTAGAACACCGACTGAATTTTCAGACCGGCCACCAACGCGTTATCCACTTCATCCACACCGCCCGGATGGGTGATGTATTGCAGGTTGGGGCGTACGGTCAGCCAGTTGGTGACGTGGAAACCGTAGTTGATCTCGTAGTTGTATTCCGTGTCGCGCAGCGGCATGTACAGCGGGTTGTCGTAGTTGCTGATGCCGTTGTCCTCATTGATCAGCTGGGCGTTCTTGCGCACATCGTCGTTGACGTGGATCCGCGCAAAACCGATACCCACGTCATCTTTCGGACGCGCATCGAACGGCCCCTTGTACACGAACATCAGCGACTGGTAGTTGTCGACGACGTTGGTGTCCTTGTCATGGAAGGTGGCGTTGGCGGCGATGTTCAAGCCACGGGAAGCGTCACCGTTGTGGGTGGTGAGTTGCTGCTGCCCGACGAACCAGTAGCCGTGCTTGCTGTTGTGCACGCGATAGGCGTCGCCTGTGTCCGCGGCGTCCTGGCCGTTGGCGTCCTTGCGCACATCATTGGCGTCGGCCGTGCTCTTGTAGTAACCCACGCGGTACTCACCCGGCAGGCTATTGAGCTTGGGCGACCAGACCAGTTCCACCGGCAATACCGTGCCCTTGGTGCCGCTGCCGCTGAGCTTGAAGCCGTTGCCGTGCTCCAGCTGCGACGGGTTCTGGTTGTAAGCGCCGATCTGCGCATACAGCTCGGGGGTGATGTGGTATTTGACCCGCAGCGCCGCCTGGCTGACCGGCCAGTTGTACCAGATGCCGGTGGCCCAGTTGCCCACCTGGGAGCCGCAGAAGGCCAGGTTCTGGAACTCGCAGGGGAAGGTGTTGAAGTCTTCGCCTTCGCCGAAGTAACCGGCCTTGACGTCCAGCTTGCCGTCGAGGAACTGGTGCTGAATCCACAGCTGAGTCAGACGCACCATATGGCCACGACCGTACACCTCCTGGGAAGAACTCAGGGTGCCGGCACGCGGGTCGCCGATACGATCGTTGGAAATGTTCTGGCCGTTACGGTTGGTCAGCTGGATCTTGGCCTGGGTATTGTCCCAGCCCAGCAGCTTCTGCAGATCGAAGGCCACGCCGAGACCGAACTGATCGCTGTAGCGCCCGGTCTTGTCGTCGTTGTAGCCGCCATGCAGGTTGGCGCCCATTTCACCGACGTAGTCGGCCTTGATGTCGATCCCCTGCTCGATCAGCTTGGTACGCTCACCACCCCAGTCGCCGGTCATCCACTTGGAGTCGGCGCTGAACGCCTCGTCCGCCATGGCATTGGCGGACAGGACCAATGCCGCAGCCGCTGACAACTGGCAAAGCAGCCGGGTATTGCTGTGTTGCTTTTTCATCCCTACATCCTCGTCTTTATTGTTATTAACGATTTATCCAACGCGGTTTACAGCGGGTGCGACGGATGACAGGCCATCCGCCACGGATTCAACGCCCCTTGAACTGCGCCACGTTGCCGCTACGGGGCTCGGACACAGGCGCGCCGGCCGCTCCCAGGCGCTCGCCGCTCTGGGCATCGAACAGCAACACTCGGGCCGGATCGAACTGCAGGGTCAGGGTTTCCCCGGCATCGGGCGCCTGATCCGGAGCCAGGCGGCAGCAGACCTTGGTGCCATTGAGGGTGACGAACACCAGGGTGTCGGGACCGGTGGGCTCGACCACCTGGACCTCGGCGCGCAGGGTCGGCAAACCATTGGCTTCGGCGGGAGCCAGGGAGATCTGCTCCGGACGAATGCCGAGGATCACCTCGCGGTCTTCGAGCCCCGCGTCCTGCATGCCCAGGGGCAGCTCGCAACGGGCCTGGCCACTGTCCAGCAGGGCTAGCAGGCGGCCGTCCTTGCGTTGCAGGCGCAGGGGGATGAAGTTCATCGGCGGCGATCCGATAAAACTCGCCACGAACAGGTTGGCCGGGTCGTTGTAGATCTGCTTCGGGGTACCGAACTGCTGGATGATCCCGTCCTTCATCACCGCCACTTTGTCGCCCAGGGTCATGGCTTCGATCTGGTCGTGGGTGACGTAGACCGTGGTGGTCTTGAGGCGCTGGTGCATCAGTTTCATTTCGGTGCGCATCTCGACCCGCAGCTTGGCGTCGAGGTTGGACAGCGGTTCGTCGAACAGGTAGATCTTCGGTCGCCGCGCCAGCGCCCGGCCCATGGCCACCCGCTGCTGCTGGCCACCGGAGAGCTGGCCCGGCTTGCGGGTCAGCAGGTGCTCGATCTGCAGCAACTTGGCCACCCGCGCCACTTCCGCGTCGATCTCGGCAGTGGGCATCTTGCGGATCTTCAGGCCGAAGGCGATGTTGTCGCGCACGCTCATGGTCGGGTACAGCGCGTAGGACTGAAACACCATGGCGATGTCACGATCCTTGGGGCTCATGCCGCTGATGTCGGCGTCGTCCACCAGGATCGCCCCGCCGCTGATGTTCTCCAGCCCGGCGATGCAGTTCATCAGGGTGGATTTGCCGCAGCCGGACGGGCCGACGAGGATCAGGAACTCACCGTCGTCGATCTTCAGTTCGATGTTCTTCAGGGTGTCCGGCAGGCCGGCACCGTAGGTCTTGTTGACGTTGCGTAATTCGAGAGTGGCCATGCTTTACCCCTTGACTGCGCCGGACGTCAGCCCGCGCAGGAAATACTTGCCGGCGAAGATGTAGACCAGCAGTGTCGGCAGCCCGGCGATCATCGCCGCCGCCATATCAACGTTGTATTCCTTGGCCCCGGTGCTGGTGTTGACCAGGTTGTTCAGGGCCACGGTGATCGGTTGCGCATCGCCGCTGGCAAACACCACGCCGAACAGGAAATCGTTCCAGATCTGGGTGAACTGCCAGATCAGGCAGACCATGATGATCGGCACCGACATCGGCAGCAGGATCTTGCCGAAGATGGTGAAGAACCCGGCGCCATCCAAACGCGCGGCCTTGACCAGGGCATCGGGGATGCTCACGTAGTAGTTGCGGAAAAACAGCGTGGTGAAGGCCAGGCCGTAGACCACGTGCACCAGCACCAGACCGGTGGTGGTGTTGGCCAGGCCGAACTTGCCAAGGGTGAACGAGGCCGGCAGCAGCACGGTCTGGAACGGCAGGAAGCAGCCGAACAGCAGCAGGCCGAAGAACAGCTGGGAGCCGCGAAAGCGCCACATCGACAGCACGTAGCCGTTCATTGCACCGATGAAGGTGGAGATCAGTACCGCCGGCACGGTGATCTTCACCGAGTTCCAGAAGTAGCCGCCCACAGCGTCCCAGGCTTTGATCCAGCCAATGCCGTCCACCACCTGGGGCCAGCTCAGCAGGTTGCCGGTGCGGATGTCTTCAGGGGTCTTGAAGCTGGTCAGCAGCATCACCACCAATGGAATCAGATACACCGCCGCCGCCAGCAGCAAGGTGGCGTAGATGGCGATCCGGCTGAAGTTCAAGGTCGGCTTGGCGAGGGAGTTAGTCATGGCGCTTGCCTCGCAGTTCGGAGTACAGGTACGGCACCAGGATGGTCAGTACGGCACCGAGCATCAGCATGGCGCTGGCCGAGCCGATGCCCATCTGGCCCCGGCTGAAGGTGAAGGAGTACATGAACATCGCCGGCAGGTCGGAGGAGTAGCCCGGGCCGCCCGCGGTCATCGCCGCCACCAGGTCGAAGCTCTTGATGGCGATGTGGGCGAGGATCATGAAGGCACTGAAGAACACCGGCCGCAGGCTCGGCAAGACGATCCGCAGGTAGATGGTCGGCAGGCTCGCGCCGTCCACCTGGGCGGCGCGGATGATCGACTGGTCGACACCGCGCAGACCGGCGAGGAACATCGCCATGACAAAGCCCGAGGCCTGCCATACAGCGGCGATCACCAGGCAGTAGACCACCCGGTCCTGATCCACCAGCCAGTCCAGGCGAAAGCCTTCCCAGCCCCAGTCACGGAGCATCTTGTCCAGGCCCAGGCCAGGGTTGAGCAGCCACTTCCAGGCAGTACCGGTGACGATCATCGACAGTGCCATGGGGTACAGGTACACGGTACGGATGAAGCCTTCCTTGCGGATGCGCTGGTCCAGCAGCACCGCCAGGAACACCCCCAGCACCAGGCTGATGGCAATGAACATGCCGCCGAAGAGCGCGAGGTTCTTGCTCGCCACCCACCAGCGGTCGTTGTCCATCAAGCGCAGGTATTGCTGCAGGCCGACCCACTTGTAGCTCGGCATGAAGCTGGAATTGGTAAAGGACAGAATGAACGTCCAGATGATGTAGCCATAAAACCCCACGAGCACGATCACCATGCTCGGCGCCAGCACCAGCTTGGGTAGCCAGCGCTGCAGTGCGTCCAGGGGTGAGGCCTTGCTGAAAACCGCCACAGAGCTCATCGCAAAAACCCAGTTATTGAAGTGAATCCGGGATGCACGCCGCCGCTGCATGGGCGTAAGCCCTGCAGGGCGGCAACACAGTCACAGGTCAGCCGCCGACGTACCGGCGGCGGGGTCAAGGATTACTGCGCGGCTTTGACCGCCGAGGCCAGTTGCGCACTGGCCTTGGCCGGGTCCGCATCCTTGTCGTTCATGAAGTTGGTCACCACATCGAAGATCGCGCCCTGCACCGCCAGGGAAGTGGCCATGTTGTGCGCCATGCTCGGCTGCAGGCCGCCGGTCTTCTCGTCGGCCAGGAAGTCCTTGGCCGCTGCCTGGGCGCAGGAGTCGAAGCCCTCGGCGCTCATGTCGTTGAGCATGTCGGTACGCACCGGGATCGAGCCCTTGTTGATGCTGAAGACCTTCTGGAAGTCCTTGCCCAGGGCCACCTTGGCCAGGTCCTGCTGAGCGGCGATATCACCTTTGCGATCGGCCTTGAGCTTGAACACCGCCAGGGAGTCGATGTTGTAGGTGAAGGCCTTGTCGGTGCCCGGGAACGGCACGCACTGGTAGTCCTTGCCGGCAACTTTCTTCGCCGCCGTCCATTCGCTCTTGGCCCAGTCGCCCATCATCTGCATGCCGGCCTTGCCGCCGATCACGTCGGCAGCCGCAATGTTCCAGTCACGCCCGGCACGGTTGGGGTCCATGTAGCCGGTGATTTTCTTCAGCTCGGCAAAGGCCTTGGTCATTTCGGGGCCGGAGAGGGTTTTCTGGTCCAGGTCCACCAGGGCTTTCTTGTAGCCTTCAGGGCCCATGACCGAGAGCACCACGTCTTCAAACACGGTGCTGTCCTGCCACGGCTGGCCGCCATGGGCCAGGGCAATGAAGCCCGCAGCCTTGAGCTTGTCGCCGGCGGCATAGAACTCTTCGAGGGTGGTCGGGGCCTTGTCGATCCCGGCCTTCTTGAACACTTCAGGGTTGATCCACAGCCAGTTGACCCGGTGGATATTCACCGGCACGGCGACGTAATCACCTTCGTACTTGACGGTATTGGCCACCTTGGACGACAGCAGGCCGTCCCAGTTTTCCGTCTTGGCCACGTCCTTGAGGGTGTCGGTGCTGAGCAGGCCGGTGCTGCCCCACTCCTGGATATCCGGGCCCTTGATCTGGGCTACGCCCGGCGGGTTGCCGGCCACGGCGCGGCTTTTGAGCACGGTCATCGCAGTGGAACCGCCACCACCGGCCACGGCGCCGTCCTTCCAGGTGAAACCGTCTTTTTCCACTTGGGCCTTGAGCACATCGACGGCAGCTTTTTCACCACCCGAAGTCCACCAGTGGACGACTTCCACGGAACCTTTGGAATCGGCAGCGAGGGCGCTCAGGGGAAACAGAGAGGCAAGGGAAATGACAGTGGCGAGGCGAGAAATCGCATTCATTTGAAGTACCTTTCTTGTTGTTATGCATGCAAGTCTGGTGCTTGCGCTGCATACGAGTCTAAACAGCCTAGTCGAACGTTCGGGTAACGAAGCGACGGGGAAATGTCACGACATGGTTACACAAGGCCCGGAACAGACGCTTGGGCCAAAGCCGAGGCCATGCTCGGCGCCAGGGGCAGACGCGGAATCAGCACGGCTTGCCAGGCGTGATAGAGGTCCGGCTTGCCGCCCCAGATCTCGGCGGCCGGGCGGTTGTCGCGGCCCAGTTCGTGATGCCAGCTGCCCTGCTGATGATCGATGAAATGGGCTTCGCAGAACTCCCAGAAACGCCGGTACCAGGCCTCGTACTGCTCCTGGCCGGTGCGCCTGAGCAAAGCGCTGGCGGCGGCGCTGGCCTCGGCATGGGTCCAGTGCAGGCGTTGGTGCACCACCGGCCGGTTGTCCCAATCCAGGGTGTAGACAATGCCCGGGGCACCGTCCACGTCCCAGCCGTGGCGGCAGTTGCTCGCGAACAGGTGCTGCGCATCCAGCGCCAGCCAGCCCGGGGTCAGCATCCCGGCCAGGCCGCGCGACGCCTCCAGGTGCAACAGCAGGCGCGCCCATTCGAAACCGTGGCCCGGCGTGGTGCCGAAGGGCCGGAAACCGTCGGCGGGAAAGGCCCGGTTATAGTCGCGCTGGGGTTGCCAGTCAGCGTCGAAATGCTCGATCACCATGAAGTCGTTGGCGGCGGCGTGCTGATGGATCACCCGCTCGACGATGCGCAGGGCGCGGTTGAGCCAGCGCGGGTCCTGGGTGACATCGGCCAGGGCCAGGAAAGCCTCGGTGGCGTGCATGTTGCTGTTGGCGCCGCGATAGGCTTCCGGCTCGCGCCAGTCGCGATTGAAGGACTCGAGCATGGCGCCCTCCTCCTCGCTCCAGAAATGCCCGTCGATGATCCGGATCGCCTCCTCAAGCAGGGCCTGGGCACCCGGCCGCTGCGCCACCACCGCGGAGCTGGCGGCCAGGGCGACAAAGGCGTGCAGGTAGGCGGCCTTGGTGCTGTTGCCGTCCGCCTGCCCGGCAACGGCGAACCAGCCGCCGTGCTCGGCATCGCGCAACGGCCCCATGAGCGCGGCGATACCGTGGTCCACCAGCCCGGCATAACCCGGCAGACCCTGGATGTGCGCCATGGCGAAGCTGTGGGTCATGCGCGCGGTGTTCATGGTTTCGGCCTGGGCACCGGCGGGCAGGCAGCCCCGGGCATCAAGGTTGCCGAAGCCTTCGGCGAGTCGTGAAGCCTTGGCGAAATCAAGCAGGCGCAGGCCTTCGGCGGCGAGCCAGGAATGGTGAGCGGGCGCGTTCAGCCAACTGCGCAGCGGCAGGGGGAGAGAGTCCATGAGTGGCCTGTTGTTGTTTTTATCGAAGGCTTGAGTCTAATCAAGCCGTTCGCAACCGCAGGTAACGAAGGGCCAGCACAATGTCACCAAGCCGTGACATTGCGCGGTTCCACCCGTAGGAGCCGGCTTGCCGGTGAAGAGGCCCTTGAGTCCTGCAGTACCCTTGGGGACGCCTTCGCTGGCAAGCCAGCTCCTACACAAGTCAGCGTCTGCACAGGCCAGCCGCTCAGTCGAAGGTCCGGGGCAGGTACAGGGTCACCCGCAGGCCGCCTTCGCGCAGGTTCTGCAGGCTGACTTCGCCGCCATGGCTGTGGGCAATGTTGCGGGCAATCCCCAGGCCCAGGCCGTAGCCCTGCTGCTGGCCGGCCAGACGAAAATGCGGCTCGAACACCTGCTCCAGGCGCTGCTCCGGTACGCCCGGGCCTTCGTCGTCGACATGCAGGACAAAACCGCTGTCGTCGTCTTCGATGTGCAGATGGGCGTTCTGGCCGTACTTCAGGGCGTTGTCGATCAGGTTGCCCATGCAGCGCTTGAGCGCCAGGGGCTTGCCCGGATAGCTGGCCAGCGCCCGGCCCTGCTGGGTCACGCGGCCATTGCCGTTGGGTGCCAGGTAAGGCTCCACCAGGCAGTCGAGCACCTGGTTGAGGTCCACCGGCTCGATGTTCTCGTGGATGTCGGTGTCCTTGACGCATTGCAACGCACCTTTGACCAGCAGTTCCAGCTCGTCCAGGTCGCGGCCGAACTTGGCTTGCAGTTGTTCGTCCTCCAGCAGTTCGACTCGCAGGCGCAGGCGGGTGATAGGGGTGCGCAGGTCATGGGAGATGGCACTGAACAGCTGGCTGCGCTCGGTCAGGTAGCGGCTGATGCGTTCGCGCATGCTGTTGAAGGCCCGCCCCACTTCCACCACTTCACTGCCGCCGCCCTGCGCCACCGGCTCGACATCGGCGCCCAGGGACATGTCCCGCGCCGCCCGGGCCAGACGCTTGAGGGGCCGGCTCTGCCAATGCACCAGCAGGCCAATGAACAGCAGCAGAAAACCGCTGGTGAGCAGGATGAACCACACCTGCTGCGCCGGCAGCCCCTGTTCTTCGAGGCTGGTATAGGGCTCGGGCAGCAGCGAGGCAATGTACAGCCATTCTCCCGGGGCCATCTGGATCTGGGTTACCAGCACTGGTGGGTTCACCGGCTCCAGGGTCAAGGCGTAATGGGCCCAGGAGCGGGGCAACTCGTCGAGCTTGAGGCCGCCATTGAAAATCCGCAGATCATCGGGGCTGACAAAGGTCACGGATAGATCCGCGTCGTTGCCCAGGGACTGGCGCAGCACTTGCTCCACCGCCTGCAATACCGCCTCTTTGCGCGGTGTAGCGGGCAGCACCTGCATGCCCAGGGGCTTGTCATTGAGGGTCACGACAAAACGGGTACCGCCCATGCTGCGCAACTGGTCGAGCACCAGGGGGCGATAAGCCACCGGCAGCGAACGCAGGTAACTGACGCTGGCGGTCATCGAGTGAGCCAGGCTGCGGGCGCTGGTCACCAGGCCTTCGAGCTGGGTAGCGCGCAACTGCGAAACCCAGATCACGCTGGACAGGGCCTGGGCGAACAACACCGCCAGCAAGGTCAGCAGCAGCATGCGCCCCAGCAGCGAGCGGGGCACCGGCACCCGCCGCAATACTCTGCGCAGTGCCTCAGTGACCATTGCCGGCAACCACATTGGCTGCCAATTGATACCCGCTGCCACGCACGGTACGGATCAGCCGCGGTGGCTTTTCCGTGTCCCGCAGACGCTGGCGCAGGCGGCTGACAGCCATGTCGACGATGCGGTCCAGGGGCATCAGGTCACGCCCGCGAGTGGCATTGCCGATGGTGTCACGGTCGAGGATTTCCTGGGGGTGGTCGAGGAACAGCTTGAGCAGGGCAAAGTCGGCGCCGGAGAGGATCACCTCCTCGCCGTCGTTATGAAACAAGCGGTGACTGATCACATCCAGGCGCCACTCGTCGAAGCACAGCACGTCACCTGCGACCCGCTCCTGAGCGAACTGCACCCGGCGCAACAGCGCCTTGATCCGCGCCTGCAACTCCCGGGGGCTGAAGGGCTTGCCCAGGTAGTCGTCGGCCCCCAGCTCCAGACCGATCACCCGGTCGGCCTCGTCGGAGCTGGCGGTGAGCATGATGATCGGCACCTGACTGCACCGTGGGTGCTGGCGAATCCAGCGGCACAGGCTGAAGCCGTCTTCGTCGGGCAGCATCACGTCGAGGATCACCAGGTCGCTGGGTGCCTCGCTCAGGGCCTGACGAAAGCCGGCGCCATCGGCGGTCGTGCACACCTGGAAGCCGCAGCGGCTGAGGTAGGTTTCCAGCAGCTCGCGAATTTCCTGATCGTCGTCAACCAACAAAATCGACTTACTGACTGAACTCACCGGGGCCGTCCTTATTGTTAGGCAGGGAGCGCGATTATGCCTGATGCAGGGAGGCGTGTTACCGCCTCTTCGCCGTGCGGCTCAAGGTCAACCCTGGGCCTGCTCCAGCGCTACGCCGGCACCGGTCAGCCCGGAATAGGGCGCCGTCACCAACCACACCGGAATGCCCTTGAAGTAGTCGCTCATGCAGCCCTTGTCGGCAAAACTCCTGGCAAAGCCGCTGTGGATGAAGAAGTCGGCGAAACGGGGAATCACCCCGCCGACGATATACACCCCGCCCCGCGCGCCCGTGGTCAGCACGTTGTTGCCCGCCACTCGCCCCAGCCAGCAGCTGAACTGCTCCAGCACTTCCCGGGCAATCGGGTCGCCAGCAAGCCCGGCAGCGGTGATGGCTTCCGGGGTATCGAGGCGCGGCTCATGGCCGTCCACCGCACAGATCGCCCGGTACACCCGCGGCAATCCACTGCCGCTCAAAGCAGTCTCGGCGCTGACATGGCCAATTTCATCGTGGATGTGCTGCCACAGCTGGGTTTCCCGCGGGCTGCTCAAGGGCAGGTCGACATGCCCCCCCTCCCCCGGCAAGGCCATGTAGCGGCCGTCGCCGAAATTCAACAGGGTACCGACGCCGAGACCAGTGCCCGGACCGATCACCACCGCCGGACGCAAGGGCTCGGCAACGCCTTCGCAGACCACGCGAAACTCATCGGGCTGCAAGCGGGTCATGCCCAGGGCCATGGCCGAGAAGTCGTTGACCAGCAGCAACTGCTCCACCTGCAAGGCCTGGCAGAACGCCTGACGGCTCAGGCGCCAGTGGTTGTTGGTAAAACGGAACTCATCGCCGCTGACCGGACCGGCCACCGACAGGCATACCGAACCGATGGCACCCAGGGCCAGGCCCTGGTCTTGCAGGTACGCCTTGATGGCGTCTTCCGGGCAGCGATAGTCCGCCGTTGCATGGACCTGGATCGCGTCCAGTTGTTGGTCTTTCCACAACGCGAAGCGCGCGTTGGTGCCACCGATGTCACCGACCAGGGCCAGTTTCAATTAAGCGTCTCCAGAGCAGAGGTAAAGGCGCTGGCGCCCTGCTCTGCCGAGCTGAAGGCCATGCGCATGAAAGCGAAGAGTTCACGACCGGTGCCGACGTTGTTGCCCAACAGGCCCTTGGCCGGTTCCCGGGCGGCGAATTCGGCGGCGTCGACCTTGAGTTCCAAGGTGCCCTTGACCCCGTCAACGCGAATGATGTCACCGTCCAGCACCCGAGCCAGCGCACCGCCGACCTGGGCTTCGGGGCTGACATGAATCGCCGCCGGAATCTTGCCCGAGGCACCGGACATACGTCCATCGGTCACCAGCGCCACCTTGAAGCCACGGTCCTGCAGCACCCCGAGGAACGGGGTCATCTTGTGCAGCTCGGGCATGCCGTTGGAGCGCGGGCCCTGGAAGCGCATCACCGCGACGAAATCTTTTTCCAGCAGGCCGGCCTTGAAGGCGTCGGCCAGGTCCTGCTGGTCCTGGAACACCACCGCCGGGGCTTCGACGACCTGATGCTCGGGGGCCACCGCGGACACTTTCATCACCCCGCGGCCCAGATTGCCTTCCATGACCCGCAAGCCGCCTTCCGGAGAGAAGGCCCGGGCCACCGGCCGCAGGATGTTTTCATCGAGGCTTTCGATCGGGCCTTCGCGCCATACCAGCTTGCCGTTATCGAGGAACGGCTCCTGGGTGTAGCGGCTCAGGCCGCGGCCGGCCACGGTATTGACGTCCTCGTGAAGCAGGCCGGCTTCCAGCAGTTCACGGATCAGGAACGACATGCCGCCCGCTGCCTGGAAGTGGTTGATGTCGGCCTTGCCGTTGGGATAGACGTGGGACAGGGTCGGCACCACCTCGGACAGATCGGCCATGTCCTGCCAGGTCAACTGGATGCCTGCCGCCTGGGCAATGGCCGGCATGTGCAGGGTGTGGTTGGTGGAACCGCCGGTGGCGTGCAGAGCGACGATGGAGTTGACCAGGCAACGCTCGTCGACGATTTCGCCAATGGGCGTGAAGCTGCCGCTCTGCTTGGTCAGGCGCGTGACCTGCTGCGCCGCCTCATGGGTCAGGGCGTCGCGCAGCGGCGTGTTGGGGTTGACGAACGAGGCGCCCGGCAGGTGCAGGCCCATGACTTCCATCAGCAACTGGTTGGTGTTGGCGGTGCCGTAGAAGGTGCAGGTGCCCGGGCTGTGGTAGGACTTCATTTCCGACTCCAGCAGCTCCTCGCGGCTGGCCTTGCCTTCAGCGTAACGTTGGCGCACATCGGCCTTCTGCTTGTTGGAAATCCCCGACACCATCGGCCCGCCCGGGACGAAGACCATCGGCAGATGACCGAAGCGCAGGGCGCCCATCATCAGGCCCGGGACGATCTTGTCGCAGATCCCCAGCATCAGCGCCGCGTCGAACATGTTGTGCGACAGGGCCACGGCCGTGGACAGCGCAATCACCTCGCGGCTCGGCAGGCTCAACTCCATGCCGGCCTCGCCCTGGGTCACGCCATCGCACATGGCCGGGGTGCCGCCAGCGAACTGGCCCACCGAACCGATCTCGCGCAGGGCTTTCTTGATCTGCTCGGGAAAACGCTCGTAAGGCTGGTGAGCCGACAACATGTCGTTATATGACGAAACAATTGCCACGTTGGCCGCATTCATCATCCGCAGGCTGTGTTTGTCGTCGGCGCCACAACCGGCCACGCCGTGGGCGAAGTTCGCACACTGCAGCTTGCCGCGCTGCGGACCATCGCTGGCGGCACCGCGAATCAACGCCAGATAGGCCTGGCGAGTGGCGCGACTGCGAGCGATAAGCCGTTCGGTGACCTCAAGAACGCGGGGATGCATATGTAGAACTCCAGGCTAACGGATGTGGCGACCTGTTTGTCTATGCTGATCAGAAGCCCCGCCACCGAGGGACAGTGGAGGACATTTCTGACCATTTGGACCAGTTGATTCAGGTCACTCGTTGTAGATAAGACAAAATATTGCCACTAAAAAGGCTTGTTTTCTATTTCTATGCGAATAATCTTGTAATTCCAACAACAAATTTAACGACAGGCGTTTGCACATGACTCTTCGAATCGCAATCAACGGTTTTGGCCGTATTGGCCGTAACGTCCTGCGCGCACTCTATACCCAAGGCTATCGTCAGGATCTGCAGATCGTCGCCATCAACGATCTGGGGGACAGCGCGATCAATGCCCACCTGCTGAAGTACGACACCGTCCACGGCACTTTCGACGCCGAAGTCCAGCACGACCAGGAAAGCCTGACCGTCAACGGCGACCGGATTGCCGTCAGTGCCATCCGCAACCCGGCCGAACTGCCCTGGGCCGCGGAAAAGATCGACGTGGTCTTCGAATGCACCGGCCTGTTCACCGACCGCGCCAAGGCCGCTGCCCATCTTACTGCCGGCGCCCGCAAAGTGATCATCTCGGCCCCGGCCAAAGGCGCCGACGCCACCGTGGTCTACGGGGTCAACCACGACATCCTGCGCCAGTCGCACCAGGTCATTTCCAACGCTTCGTGCACCACCAACTGCCTGGCCCCGGTGGCCCAGGTGCTGCACCGCGAGCTGGGCATCGACAACGGCCTGATGACCACCATCCACGCCTACACCAACGACCAGAACCTCACCGACGTCTACCACAGCGACCCCTACCGCGCCCGCTCGGCTACCCAGAACATGATCCCGAGCAAGACCGGCGCCGCTGAAGCCGTGGGCCTGGTGCTGCCGGAGCTGGCGGGCAAGCTGACCGGCATGGCAGTGCGGGTACCGGTGATCAACGTATCGCTGGTGGACCTGACCGTGACCCTCAAGCGCGACACCACCGCCGAAGAGGTCAACGCCCTGCTCAAGAGTGCCAGCCAACATTCGAAGATCCTCGGCTACAACACCCTGCCGCTGGTCTCCAGCGACTTCAATCACAACCCGCTGTCGTCGATCTTCGACGCCAACCACACCAAGGTCAGCGGCGGTCGCTTGCTCAAGGTGCTGGCCTGGTACGACAACGAGTGGGGCTTTTCCAACCGCATGCTGGATAACTGCCTGGCCCTGTGCAACGCGGAATAAAACGGATATTCGTCGATGATCGGTATCAGTTTTACCCAAAAGACCATGGCGGCGCGCAAGCGCATCGCCCTGGTCGCGCATGACCACTGCAAGGTCTTTCTGCTGGACTGGGCCGAACGACAGAAGTCACGCCTGGCCGAACATGAACTGCTGGCCACCGGCACCACCGGGCTGCTGCTGAGCAAACGCCTGGGACTGCCGGTGCACAGCATGATCAGCGGCCCTCTGGGCGGCGATCAGCAACTGGGCGCGCAGATTGCCGAACAGCGGGTCGACCTGCTGGTGTTCTTCTGGGACCCCTTCGAACCCCAGCCCCACGATCCGGATATCAAGGCCCTGCTGCGCGTGGCGGCGGTGTGGAACATTCCCGTGGCCTGCAACGAGTGCAGCGCCGACTATCTGCTCAGCAGCCCACTGATGAGCCAGGCCCATGAACACCGGATTCCCGACTACCAGGCGTACCTGGCCGCTCGGGGATAAATCACACAAGGCTTGACCACTGGCGCAGATGACAATCATTATCATCTGCTGCAAAAATGGATCAGGCCTTGCTGTGAGTCAATCGCACTTCAACCACGTCTTCCTCACTCAACGAATTTCTCTGCTGCGAACGCTGGAGCGGATGGTCAACAACCACAGCACCGCCGAAGACCTGCTGCAGGAAACCTATCTGCGGGTGACCCGCGCCCTCAGCGAGCGGCCAATCACCCACCTTGAGCCCTTCGTGTTCCAGACTGCACGCAACCTGGCGCTCGACCACCTGCGGGCCCGGCGCATCCAGGGCCGCACCCTGCTGGAAGATGTGCCACCGGAGGTGGTGGAGAGCGTCGCCGCTCCCCTCAGCAGCGCCGAGGACGCAGCCCACGCCGAGCAATTGCTCGAACGCCTGAACCTCAGCCTCGGTCAGCTCAGCCCGCGCCAGCAGCAGATCTTCATCCTCAGCCGCCTGCATGGCCACAGCTATCAGGAGATCGCCGACGCACTCGGGGTGTCGCTGAGCACCGTGCAAAAGGAACTGAAATTGATCATGGCCATCTGCATCGGCGTCGCCGAACGTCTCGACGGCCAGTGAGTCTCAACCGCTGAGCACAATGACTGCGTCAGCCCCAGGCCTTTGTTAACCTTGGCCGGCTTTCGCTCTCTCTTGAAAAAACAGCTGCGCACAGACGCCGCCGAGGAACACCCGTGACGGATTTTCACAGCGCCGAGCCGCCCACCCCTGCCGGCTCGCACTCAAGCACCCTTGCCATGGATCAGGCGCTGGATTGGCTGATCGAGCTGGAACATCCGAACGAGGAACAGGTGCGCCAGTTTCATCAGTGGCTGGCGGCTTCACCGCTCAATGCCCAGGCCTTCGAAAAGGCCCAGGCCATCTGGAACGGACCGCAAGTGGCGCTCTGTGCCCAGGCCCTGGCCGCCCCTGCACCGAAGGTTTCACGCCTGGCTCGCCTGCGCCCCCACTGGAAGCCCCTGGCCACCGCCGCAGTGCTGGTGCTTGGGCTGTTCAGCTTCAGCAACCTGCCCCTGCGCCTGCAGGCCGACCACCTGACCCTGGTGGGTGAACGCCAGCGCCTGCAACTGGAAGACGGCTCGAAAGTCCTGCTCAACACCAACTCGGCGTTTTCCAGCCAGATCAACGATCACCAGCGCGTGGCTCGGCTGTACCAGGGCGAAGCTTTCTTCGAGATCCCCGCCACTCTCGGCCGGCCCCTGGAACTGGACGCCGGTCCGGTCAAGGCCAGCGTGGGCGACACCGCCTTCGCCGTGCGCTATCTGGACGGCATCGCCCAGGTCCAGGTGCAACGCGGCGATATCGACCTGCGGGCGACCCACGCCGACCAGCGCATTCGCTTGAGGGCCGGAGAAAGCGTACGCGTCGGCCCTCAGGGGTTTGAGCGCCCGGCCAAGCTCGATGCTGGCAAGGACCTGGCCTGGGTCGAGGGGCGCCTGGTGTTCGAGAACTGCCCCCTCAATCAGGTGCTGGCGGAACTGCGGCGTTATTACCCGGGCTGGATCGTCAACAACAACGAACAGTTGGCAAGTGTTGCGGTCACCGGCAACTACCGCCTGGACCAGCCCCTGGATGTGTTGCGATCCCTGGCCCATATCACCTCGGCGCGACTCTCGGAATTCCCGGCGCTGGTGATTCTCAACTGAGAATAATTATTTTTACGCGATAGCCATGGGTCATACGTCTCGTTATAGCCAATGCAACTGATTCGCATTTTTAATGCGCGTCTGCACCTATAAGATTCGTGCGACCCGGAGCGCTCTCGATGTCCCCTCGCCTCAACAGCCGATCCTCTGTTCCCTGTACCCGTCTGCAGAACTGCACGCTGTCGCTGCTCACCGCAGCGATCCTGCTGGCCGGCGCTCACGCCACGCCTGTCATGGCCGCCGATGCCCCGGCGCCTTCCAGCCAGCGCATGGGCAACTACAACTTCGCCATTGCCGAGCAACCGCTGGTCTCGGCGCTCAATGCCTTTACCGCGGTCACCGGCTGGCAAGTGGGCCTGCCCGCCGAGCTGGGTTCCGGCGTTGCCTCCCCCGGCGTACGCGGCTCGCTGCCGCCGGAAAAGGCCCTGGATCGGCTGCTCGGCGGCACCAGCCTGAGCTACCGCAAACTGGGCAACAACAGCATCGTCCTGGAGAAGCGCAGCGGCGCCAACGTGGTGAACCTGCAGCAAGTGACCATTAGCGCTACCCGCCAGGAGCAGGACATCAACTCGGTGCCGAGCACCGTGAGTGTGCAGACCCGGGAAGAACTGGACCGCCAGAACGTCAACACCATCAAGGAACTGGTGCGCTACGAGCCTGGGGTTTCCGTCGGTGGTGCAGGTCAGCGCGCAGGACTCAGTGGCTACAACATCCGCGGCATCGACAGCGACCGGATTCTCACCCAGGTCGATGGCGTGGAAGTGCCAGATCACTTCTTCAGCGGTCCCTACGCCAAGACCAACCGCAACTATGTCGACCCGGAAATCGTCAAGCGCGTGGAAATCCTCCGTGGCCCGGCCTCGGTGCTCTACGGCAGCAGCGCCATCGGCGGCGCCGTCAGCTACTACACCCTGGACGCCGACGACATCATCAAACCCGGCCAGGACTTCGGTGCGCGCCTGAAAACCGGCTATAGCTCGGCTGATGAAAGCTGGCTGAAATCCGCCACCGTCGCCGGCCGGGCCAGCGACTTCGACGCCCTGCTGCACCTGAGCCGGCGTGATGGCCACGAAACCGAGTCCTATGGCAGCAACAACGGCACCGGCCTGAACCGCACCGCCGCCAACCCGGAAGACGCCCGCACCACCAACGTCCTGGCCAAGCTCGGCTGGAACTATGCACCGGATGCTCGCCTGGGCCTGACCTACGAAAAGTACAAGGATGACCGCGACACCAACCAGAAAAGCGCAGTAGGCGGCCTGTTTCTCAACGGCGTCGGTCAGAACTGGTATCGCTCGCGGGTCGGCAACGACACCATCACCCGTGAGCGCTTCGGCCTGGAAAACAGCTTCGCCGTGCAATCGCCGATCGCCGACCAGATCAAGTGGAGCCTGAACTACCAGGTCGCCAAGACCGACCAGAGCACTTCCGAGCGCTACAACCCGGTCTCGGCGTTCTCCCCCAACGCCCGTGACGTGCTGCGGGAGCGGCAAACCCTGTACCAGGAAAAACAGTGGGTACTGGACGCGCAACTGGACAAGGCTTTCACCCTCGGTGAAACCGAGCATCAACTGACCTACGGCACCACCCTCAAGCAACAGAAAGTCACCGGCTCACGCTATGGCACCGCCACCTGCCTGAAGGTCGGTGCAGGTTGCACCGCCATCGGCGCGCCAAGCCCAAGCGCCAGCGACAGCGTGAAAAAATCCAGCGACTTCCCGGACCCCACCGTCAGCACCTACAGCCTGTTCGCCCAGGACCAGATCAGCTGGAACGCCTGGACCTTCACCCCTGGCCTGCGCTACGACTACACCCAGCTCAAGCCGAAACTGACCCAGGAGTTCCTCAATGTCGCCAACCCTACCGGCAACTTTCCGGTCAGCGACGACAAGAAGACCTGGAATCGGGTTTCACCCAAGTTCGGCCTGACCTACAGCTTCGACGAGCACTACACGGCCTATGGCCAGTACTCCGAGGGCTTCCGCACGCCGTCGGCCAAGGCGCTCTACGGCCGCTTCGAAAACCTCGCCACCGGGTACGTGGTCGAGCCCAACTCCAACCTCAAGCCGGAAACCAGCAAAGGTTATGAAACCGGCCTGCGCGGCAACTTCGACGCGGGCTCCTTCGATGTCTCGGTGTTCTACAACCAGTACCGCGACTTCATCAACGAAGACGCCATCACCGCCGGCGCGCTGCAATCGGTGATCCAGAGCAACAACATCAAACACGCCACCATCAAGGGCGCCGAAGCCAGGGGCCGTCTGAACCTCGATGCCTTCGGTGCACCACAGGGCCTGTACAGCATCGGCTCGCTGGCCTACGCCTACGGTCGCAACAATGACAACGGCGAGCCGATCAACAGTGTCAACCCGCTCAAGGGCGTATTTGGCCTCGGCTACGACCAGGACAACTATGGCGCGCTGCTGAGCTGGACCCTGGTCAAACGCAAGGACCGGGTCGACAACAGCACCTTCAAGGCCCCGGATGGCCGCGCCACCAGCGGTCAGTTCAAGACACCGGGCTACGGCATCCTCGACCTCAGCGGCTTCTACAAGGTCACCGATGACCTGACCCTGAACGCCGGCCTGTACAACCTGACCGACAAGAAATACTGGAACTGGGACGACGTGCGCGGCTACGACAGTGTCGGTGAGGCCGGACAAACCGCACCCGCCAACCTCGACCGCCTGACCCAGCCCGGCCGCAACTTCTCGGTCAACCTGGTGTGGGACATCTGACCCCAGACCGCCTCACTGCCCTTTTTCATCCGGGGCAGTGAGGATTTTTTACTGTGTCGCGTCTTCTTGTTCGTCTAGTCACTAAGTGCCTCTCATTCTCAAGGACATCTGCATGACCTCCCAGGATTCCTCCCAGCGTCATCACCTGCGCTCCCAGCGTCTGAACCAGATCACCCACGAGCCCCATTCCAAGCTCGACGCCCTGGTCAAGGCCCACGCACCGTTTGAAACCCAGGGCGCCTTCGCCCGCTTCGTGGTCGCCCAATACCTCTTCCAGTCGGAACTGGTGGACCTGTACAACGATGCCGAACTGAACCGCATCGTGCCTGACCTGGCCGAGCGCTGCCGCGCCGAAGCGGCCAAGGCCGACCTGGCGGACCTGGACACTGAAGTGCCAGTACCGGTAGCCGGCGCTGTGCGCAACCCGAGCAAGGCCGAAGCCCTGGGCTGGATCTTCGTTTCCGAGGGTTCCAAGCTCGGCGCCGCGTTCCTGATCAAGCGCGCCGTGGGCCTGGGCCTGAGCGAAACCTTCGGCGCCCGGCACTTGGGCGAACCGGCCGGTGGCCGTGCCGAAGGCTGGAAGACCTTCACCCGCATCCTCGACGGCCTGGAGTTCACCGCCGAAGAAGAAGCCGCTGCGGAAAAAGGTGCCCTGGATGCCTTCAACCGCTTCACCGTACTGCTGGAGCAGGCTTACTCCAGCGCCGCGCAACCGGCCTGACCCCGACGTTGTGGGCACGGTGGCGGCTGACCCCTCTGCCCTGCCCACAGCGGTATTCTGTCGGCCGGCATCTTCCCCGGATTGAGCCACACGACGCGTTACCTCATCATCGAAGCCATGACCCCCACTCGCCCCACCTCGTCGAAAATATCCCGCCTGCTGTTTGGCGTGCTGGCCTATATCAGCCTGGCTATCGGCCTGATCGCCATCGTCGTACCGGGCCTGCCGACCACCGAATTCATCCTCCTGGCCGCCTGGGCCGCTACCAAGAGTTCGCCACGCCTGAGTGCCTGGATGGAGAACCACCGGCTGTTGGGCCCGATCCTCTGCAACTGGCGCAACGGCCGGATTGTCAGCCGCAAGGCCAAAGTCAGCGCCACCCTCAGCATGCTGCTGTGCGCCGGCCTGATGCTGACCCTGCTCAATCATCACTGGACGATGTACGCCGCCATCGCCGGCATGACCCTGGGCAACCTGTGGATCTGGTCGCGCCCCGAAGCCCTGCCGCAAACCTGCACCCCGCCTCTGTAACAGCCCGCTTGCCGGGCAGAGCGCCCTCAGCATTGGCATGAGCTTCACGGACCTTTCCGCTGGTAATCCGGGCTTACGCGGCGAAGGCCTCATACCTACCGTTCGTCGGCTAAACCTCACGCAAAAGCTGGCCAAGCCGATGTTCCAAACATGGCGCTGAAAGGACTTGGCGACCGCAATCAACCGATTCCGTGCTTACCATCCGTCCTTTCGCGAGATCGCCTCATGCTCGACTCTCTCTCCATCCGCCTGAAAATCGTGCTGTTGTCCGGACTGTGCCTGTTGGGCGTGGTGGCGCTGATCGTCGGCATGAACATCTATCAAAGCCAGCAGAACAACCAACTGGTCAACACCTCCAGCACGCAGATGCTGACGGCCGGTGTCGAGGACCTGCTACAGGCCAAGGCAGCCGAACAAGCGGCACACATTCAGAAGACCTTCGGCGAAAGCCAGCTGGTGATCACCGCCCTGGCGGATCAGGTCCGGGACTTGCGAGACCTGGCCAACCAGCGCGGCCTGGATGCTGCAGCGCTGCGCGAAGAACTCAACCGCAGCCTGAAAACCGCCTTCGAGCGCAACCCAAAGGTGCTCGGCATCTGGCTCGCCTATGAGCCCAATGCCCTGGATGGCAAGGACAGCGAGTTCGCCAACGATGCCACCCGGGCCTCCAACGAGCGCGGACGTTTTGCCAGCTATTGGAGTCGCGCAGGTGGCCAGCAACTCAATACCGTGATGGCTGAGGAGGACATGACCAAGACCACCCTCAACCTCAGCGGCACACCCTACAACATCTGGTACACCTGCCCCCGGGACACCCGACGCACCTGCTTGCTCGATCCCTATGCCGACACCATCGGCCAGGACAAGAAACAAGTGCTGATGACCACCATCTCCCTGCCCCTGCTGGTGGACGGCAAGGTGCTGGGCGTGATTGGCGTCGACATCGCCCTGGACTCCCTGCAAGCCGCCGCTGTCGAGGCGCAGCGGGACCTGTTCGACGGAGCCGGGCACATGATGATCCTCGCCGGTAGTGGACTGCTGGCCGCTGTCGGCGCCGATGTCGGCCAGGTCGGCAAGAACATCAATGAAACCTTTGGCGCCCAGGGCAAGGACATCCTCGCAACACTCAGCGGCAGCCCATCGAAAATCTTCCAGCAAGGCGACCTGATCCGCGCGGTCTATCCCTTCAGCCCGATTGCCGATGCCAAGGCCTGGGGCGTGACCATCGACCTGCCACAACAGGTACTGCTGGCGGACTCGGTCAAGCTGCAAAACCTGCTGGATCAAGCCCAGACCAGCGGCACCCTGAAAACCCTGCTGGTCGCCGTCGGTGCCGGCCTGCTGGGCCTGCTGTTGATGTGGCTCAGCGCCTCCGGCGTGACCCGGCCGATCAACAGCGTGGCGCAGATGCTCCAAGCCATCGCCAGCGGCGACGGCGACCTGACCCAGCGCCTGAACTACAGCAAGAAAGACGAACTGGGCGAGCTGGTGAGCTGGTTCAACCGTTTCCTCGACAAGCTGCAACCGACCATTGCCCAGATCAAGCAAAGCATCATCGAGGCCCGCGGCACCGCCGACCAGTCTTCGGAAATCGCCCGCCAGACCAGCGAAGGCATGCAGGTGCAGTTCCGCGAGATCGACCAGGTGGCCACCGCCTCCAACGAAATGAGCGCCACCGCCCACGAAGTCGCCAGCAGTGCGTCCAACGCCGCCCAGGCCGCCCGTGGCGCCGACCAGTCGGCCAAGGAAGGCATGAGCATCATCGAACGCAGCACCCGGGACATCAGCCTGCTGGCCGACGAGGTGAGCAAGGCGGTGGGTGAAGTCGAAGCCCTGGCGGTGAGCAGCGAGCAGATCGGCTCGGTGCTGGAGGTGATCCGCAGCATCGCCGAGCAGACCAACCTTCTGGCCCTCAACGCCGCCATCGAGGCGGCCCGTGCCGGAGAAAGCGGTCGCGGCTTCGCGGTGGTCGCCGATGAAGTGCGCAACCTGGCCAAGCGTACCCAGGACTCGGTGGAGGAAATCCGCGTGGTGATCGAACGCATCCAGAGCGGCACCCGCGATGTGGTCAGCACCATGCACGCCAGCCAGAGCCAGGCGCAGAACAACGCCGGACAGATCCAGCAAGCGGTCCAGGCCCTGGGCAAGATCAGCGACGCGGTCACCGTGATCAGCGACATGAACCTGCAGATCGCCAGCGCCGCCGAGGAGCAGAGCGCTGTGGCCGAAGAGGTCAACCGCAACGTCTCGGCGATTCGCAGCGTGACCGAAACCCTGACCGAGCAAGCCAGCGAGTCAGCCCAGGTCAGCAGCCAGCTCAATGCCCTGGCGACCCAGCAGATGAAGCTGATGGATCAATTCCGGGTGTAACACCAGGCCTTGCCCCCAAGCTCAGGGGCGCTGTCGCTCAAGGACGATCGACAGCGGCGCCTGTTGCATCACAACTTCAGCAAGCCGCTGTACAACCCGTAAGCCGCCAACAACGCCCCCATGAGCACCGCGCAAAAAATCAGCTTCTCCAGCGCCGTGAACAACGGCTCGCCCTGCTCACGCTTGGCCTTGGCGAACAGCACCACGCCGGGGGCATAGAGCAGCGCCGACAGCAGCAGGTACTTCAAGCCGCCGGCGTACAACAGCCAGATGGCGTAGCTCAGGGCCACGACGGCGATGAACAGGTCCTTCATCCGCTCCCGGGAGGCTTGCTCGTAGGTTTCCCCACGGCCGCTGAGCAACACCGCGTAGGCCGCCGACCACAGGTAGGGCACCAGGATCATCGACGATGCCAGATAGATCAGGCTGGTATAGGTGCCGGCGGAAAACAGGGTGATCAACAGGAAGATCTGGATCATCACGTTGGTCAGCCACAGGGCATTGACCGGCACATGGTTGGCGTTCTCCTTCTTCAGGAACGCCGGCATGGTCCGGTCCCGGGCGGTCGCGTAGAGAATCTCCGCGCACAGCAGGGCCCAGGACAACAGCGCCCCCAGCAGGGAAATCGCCAGGCCAATGCTGATCAGCAAGGCGCCCCAGGGGCCGACGATATGTTCCAGCACTGCTGCCAGGGAAGGGTTCTGCAGCTTGGCCAGCTCCGGCTGGCTCATGATCCCCAGGGACAGCACATTCACCAGCACCAGCAGCGCCAGCACCCCCAGGAAGCCGATCACCGTGGCCCGCCCGACGTCCGCGCGCTTCTGCGCCCGGGCCGAGTAGACGCTGGCGCCCTCGATGCCGATGAACACGAATACCGTGACCAGCATCATGTTGCGCACCTGGTCCATCACCCCGCCAAAATTCGGATTGCTGCGGCCCCAGATATCGCGGGTGAAGATGTCGGCCTTGAACGCCACGGCCGCAATGACGATGAACATCACCAGCGGCACAATCTTCGCCACCGTGGTCAATTGGTTGATGAACGCCGCCTCCTTGATCCCACGCAGCACCAGAAAGTGCACGGCCCACAGCAGCAATGACGCACAACCGATGGCCACCGGGGTATTGCCCTGGCCGAACACCGGAAAGAAATAGCCCAGGGTGCTGAACAGCAGGACGAAGTAGCCGACGTTGCCCAGCCAGGCACTGATCCAGTAGCCCCAGGCGGACGAGAAGCCCATGTAGTCGCCGAATCCGGCCTTGGCATAGGCATAGACTCCGGAATCCAGCTCCGGCTTGCGGTTGGCCAGGGTCTGGAAAACGAACGCCAGGGTCAGCATGCCCACAGCGGTAATTCCCCAGCCGATCAGCACCGCACCGGCATCGGCCCGGGCGGCCATGTTCTGCGGCAGGGAAAAGATCCCACCGCCAATCATGGAACCCACGACCAGAGCGATCAGTGCACCGAGTTGAAGCTTCTGCGCCGGTTGTGTCATCCCTACCTCTGCCTCAGTGAGTCGATCTGGCGATAAACCTGAAGTTTATTAAATAACGTCTACAAACGTGCGTCTAACAGTAACAGTCAATTAATCATCCTTTATCCGCACTGGCTTTAGATACCCTGCAGAAGACACTGAATAACCGAGTGTTTTGTTCTGTATATGTACTAAGTGCCATCATCAGCAAGTGATTATTAAACACCGGTAAAGATTTGCACATTCTGCAAAAGGGTCTAGTTTCAAACATCGTCGGCAATGAGAACTCCTACTGATTAGGAGATCATAAAGCGTCTGGAATGGCCCTTTCAGGGCAGCATTCTACCTCCCGTAATAAATCTTAAGTCATTCATTCACAACGGAATGTAGCGATGAACTGATCTAAGTCAGCTGTTCGGATTGCCAGCAGATTTACTCTGAAGTCTCTCTTCTCCTGCATTGGAGTCACGCAATGTCTGAATCCCCCGGTAAACTAAGACTGGGCGCCTTAGTCGCCCTGGTAGTGGGTTCCATGATTGGCGGCGGGATCTTTTCCTTACCGCAAAATATGGCAGCCAGCGCCGATGTCGGTGCAGTTCTTATTGGTTGGGCAATTACCGCTGTCGGCATGTTGACCCTGGCATTTGTCTTCCAGACCCTGGCCAATCGCAAACCTGATCTGGACGGTGGCGTATATGCCTACGCCAAGGCCGGATTCGGCGACTACATGGGTTTCTCGTCGGCATGGGGCTACTGGATCAGCGCCTGGCTGGGCAACGTCGGCTACTTCGTCCTGCTGTTCAGCACCCTGGGCTATTTCTTCCCGATCTTCGGCGAGGGCAACACCCCGGCCGCGGTGATCGGCGCCTCGATCCTGCTCTGGGCCGTGCATTTTCTGGTGCTACGCGGGATCAAGGAAGCGGCCTTCATCAACCTGGTGACCACGGTGGCCAAAGTAGTGCCGCTGCTGCTGTTCGTGCTGATTGCCCTGTTCGCCTTCAAGCTGGACATCTTCACCGCTGATATCTGGGGCGTGAAGAACCCGGACCTGGGCAGCGTGATGAACCAGGTGCGCAACATGATGCTGGTCACCGTCTGGGTGTTCATCGGCATCGAGGGCGCGAGCATCTTCTCGTCCCGGGCGGAAAAACGCTCGGACGTGGGTAAGGCCACTGTCATCGGCTTCATCACCGTGCTGCTGTTCCTGGTGCTGGTGAACGTGCTGTCCCTGGGGATCATGACCCAGCCGGAACTGGCCAAGCTGCAGAACCCGTCCATGGCTGCCGTGCTGGAGCATGTGGTGGGCCACTGGGGCGCGGTGCTGATCAGCGTCGGCCTGATCATCTCGCTGCTGGGAGCGCTGCTGTCCTGGGTGCTGCTGTGTGCGGAGATCATGTTCGCCGCGGCCAAGGACCACACCATGCCGGAGTTCCTGCGCCGCGAGAACGCCAACCATGTACCGGCCAACGCCCTGTGGCTGACCAATGCCATGGTGCAGATCTTCCTGGTCATCACTTTGTTCTCGGCCAGCACCTACCTGTCGCTGATCTACCTCGCCACCTCGATGATCCTGGTGCCCTATCTGTGGTCCGCGGCCTACGCAGTGCTGCTGGCGGTGCGCGGCGAAAGCTACGAACAGGCCCTGGCCGAGCGCAAGAAGGACCTGATCATCGGCGGCATCGCCCTGCTCTACGCGATGTGGCTGCTGTATGCCGGCGGGGTCAAGTACCTGCTGCTCTCGGCCCTGCTCTACGCCCCCGGCGTGGTGCTGTTCGCCAAGGCCAAGATGGAACTGCACAAACCGATTTTCACCAACGTCGAGAAGCTGATTTTTGCCGCGGTGGTCATAGGCGCCCTGGTGGCGGCCTACGGGCTCTACGACGGCTTCCTGACCCTGTAACACCGCCTTTCAAGCAACACCCCGATTGTTTTGTCTCTGGAGGATCACAGTAATGACCACGGAAAAAGTTAAGTACGGCGTCCATTCCGAAGCCGGTAAACTGCGCAAAGTCATGGTTTGCTCCCCAGGCCTGGCCCACCAGCGGCTGACCCCGAACAACTGCGACGAACTGCTGTTCGATGATGTGCTGTGGGTGGCCCAGGCCAAACGCGACCATTTCGACTTCGTCACCAAGATGCGCGAGCGGGACATTGATGTGCTGGAAATGCACAACCTGCTGACCGACATCGTCGCCATCCCCGAAGCCCTGGACTGGATTCTGGAGCGCAAGATCACCGCCAATCAGGTCGGCCTGGGCCTGGTCAACGAAGTCGGCTCGTGGCTGCGCAGCCTGGAACCACGCAAGGTCGCCGAGTTCCTCATCGGCGGCGTCTCCGCCGACGACCTGCCCAGCAGCTTCGGCGGCAAGACCATCGAGATGTTCCGCGACTTCCTCGGCCACTCCAGCTTCATCCTGCCGCCGCTGCCCAACACTCAGTTCACCCGCGACACCACTTGCTGGATTTATGGCGGCGTGACCCTGAACCCGATGTACTGGCCGGCGCGACGTCAGGAAACCCTGCTGACCACCGCCATCTACAAATTCCACCCCGAGTTCACCCACGCCGACTTCCAGATCTGGTACGGCGACCCGGACCAGGAACACGGCAATGCCACCCTGGAAGGCGGCGACGTGATGCCGATCGGCAATGGCGTGGTCCTGATCGGCATGGGCGAACGCTCATCGCGCCAGGCCATCGGCCAACTGGCACTGAGCCTGTTCAAGCACAAGGCCGTGGAGCGCGTGATCGTTGCCGGCCTGCCCAAATCCCGCGCGGCCATGCACCTGGACACCGTGTTCAGCTTCTGCGACCGCGACCTGGTCACGGTCTTCCCGGAAGTGGTGAGCCAGATCGTCGCCTTCAGCCTGCGCCCTGACGAAAGCAAACCGGGTGGCATCGACGTGCGCCGCGAGGAAACCAGCTTCCTCGACACCGTGGCCAAGGCCCTCAACCTCAAGGCCCTGCGCGTGGTGGAAACCGGTGGCAACAGCTTCGCCGCCGAGCGCGAGCAATGGGACGACGGCAACAACGTGGTGGCCGTGGAGCCGGGCGTGGTCATCGGCTACGACCGCAACACCTACACCAACACCCTGCTGCGCAAGGCCGGGGTCGAGGTCATCACCATCAGCGCCGGCGAACTGGGTCGCGGCCGTGGCGGTGGCCACTGCATGACCTGCCCGATCATCCGCGATCCGATCGACTACTAAGCCTTTAGACGACACCCTCTCCGACCGCGCCTACCCGGCGCCGGTCGGACCGATTACCGAATCCGAGGAAAACAATCATGGCGTTCAACATCCACAACCGTAACCTGCTGAGCCTGGAACACCACACCTCACGCGAACTGCGCTACCTGCTGGACCTGTCCCGTGACCTCAAGCGCGCCAAGTACACCGGCACCGAGCAGCAGCACCTCAAGGGCAACAACATCGCCCTGATCTTCGAAAAGACCTCCACCCGTACCCGCTGTGCCTTCGAAGTGGCCGCCTATGACCAGGGCGCCAACGTCACCTACATCGACCCCAACTCGTCGCAGATCGGCCACAAGGAAAGCATGAAGGACACCGCCCGGGTGCTGGGGCGCATGTACGACGCCATCGAGTACCGCGGCTTCAAGCAGGAAATCGTCGAAGAACTGGCGAAGTTCGCCGGGGTGCCGGTGTTCAACGGTCTGACCGACGAATACCACCCAACCCAGATGATCGCCGACGTGCTGACCATGCGTGAACACGCCGACAAGCCGATCCACGAGATCAGCTACGCCTACCTGGGCGACGCCCGCAACAACATGGGCAACTCGCTGCTGCTGGTGGGCGCCAAGCTCGGCATGGACGTGCGCATCTGCGCGCCCAAGGCCCTGTGGCCCCATGACGACCTGGTGCAGCGCTGCAAGCAATACGCCGAGGAAAGCGGTGCCCGCATCACCCTCACCGAAGACCCGAAGGCTGCGGTCAAGGGCGTGGACTTCATCCACACCGACGTCTGGGTCTCCATGGGCGAGCCAGTGGAAGCCTGGGCCGAACGTATCGAACAACTGCTGCCGTATCAGGTCAACGCCCAGCTGATGAAAGCCACCGGCAACCCTCGGACCAAGTTCATGCACTGCCTGCCGGCCTTCCACAACAGCGACACCAAGGTGGGCAAGCAGATCGCCGAGCAGTATCCGCACCTGGCCAACGGCATCGAAGTCACCGACGACGTATTTGAGTCCCCGGCCTGCATCGCCTTCGAGCAAGCGGAAAACCGTATGCACACCATCAAGGCGATCCTGGTTTCGACCCTGGCCGACCTCTAACCCGCCTCCCCCTGCCGGGGCTGACTTGCCAGCGAACCGCTGTTCGCCGGCAAGCCGGCTCCTACAGAGCCTCTAGAAGGACTGCATTATGCGTATCGTCGTTGCACTGGGCGGTAACGCCCTGCTCCGCCGTGGTGAACCCATGACCGCGGACAACCAACGCGCCAATATCCGCATCGCCACCGAACAGATCGCCAAGATCCATCCCGGCAACCAGCTGGTGATCGCTCACGGCAATGGTCCGCAGGTGGGCCTGCTGTCGCTGCAGGCGGCGGCCTATACCCAGGTTTCGCCCTACCCGCTGGACGTGCTCGGTGCTGAGACCGAAGGCATGATCGGCTACATCATCGAACAGGAACTGGGCAACCTGCTGGACTTCGAGGTGCCCTTCGCCACCTTGCTGACCCAGGTCGAAGTGGACGCCAAGGACCCGGCCTTCAAGAACCCGACCAAGCCCATCGGCCCGGTCTACAGCCAGGAAGAAGCCGAGAAGCTGGCCAAGGAGAAAGGCTGGGCCATCGCCCCGGACGGCGACAAGTACCGCCGGGTGGTGGCCAGCCCGAAACCCAAGCGCATCTTCGAGATCCGCCCGATCAAGTGGCTGCTGGAAAAGAGCAGCATCGTGATCTGCGCCGGCGGTGGCGGCATTCCGACGATGTACGGCGAGGACGGCAAGCTCAAGGGTATCGAGGCGGTGATCGACAAGGACCTGTGTTCGGCGCTGCTGGCCGAGCAACTCGAAGCCGATCTGCTAGTGATCGCCACCGACGTCAACGCGGCATTCATCGACTTCGGCAAGCCGACCCAGAAGGCCATCGCCCAGGCCCACCCGGATGAAATGGACAAGCTGGGCTTTGCCGCCGGCTCCATGGGGCCCAAGGTCCAGGCTGCCTGCGAATTTGCCCGGCACACTGGCAAAGTCGCGGTGATCGGTTCACTCTCGGACATCGAAGCGATCGTCCAGGGCAAGGCCGGTACCCGCATCAGCACGGCGCAACCCGGCATCCGCTACCTGTAAGACGCTTGCTGTGAGAACACGGGGCAGGCCCGCTGCCTGCCCTCATTCAAAGCCCTGGAGGAGAGACGCCTATGGCCATGTTTGAGCCCGGTCACCTGCATATAGAGCGCCATGCGCTGAGCAAGGACGACTTCAGCTACAACCTGTGCATCGACTATGAACTGGCCCAGGACCCCAAGGAGGGTCATGGCATGCTGTTCACCCTGCACGGCACCATTGAAGACAAATCCTTGAAAGAGCAGTTCTTCCTGGCCAAGGACCTAGCCTTTGACTTCGCCCGTCACGCCACCCGCATCGCGCAACAGTACGGCTTGCCCAAGAGCGCCAGCATTGCCTCCATGCACAAGTACTACGACGAGATGTTCGAAGACGTACGCAAGCAACTGAACGTCAAGCCCGGCGACCCGATCAACCCCGAACACCTGGCATGACCCCCCTTCTGTAGGAGCCGGCTTGCCGGCACGCCGGCTCCTACAACGCCCCCATCGATTTCGACTAAGGCCCTCGCCCAAGGCATACTGGCGCACTTCAGTGTCCCAGAATCTTCTGTCATCCCATGCGTATCCACGTCAGTTTCATCGACCGCGTCGGCATTACCCAGGAAGTCCTGGCCCTGCTGGGCGGACGCAATCTCAACCTGGATGCGGTGGAGATGGTGCCGCCCAACGTCTATATCGATGCCCCGACCCTGAGCCCCCAGGTACTGGAAGAGCTGCGTGATGCGCTGTTCAACGTACAGGGCGTGCAGGCGGTAACGGTGGTCGATATCCTGCCCGGCCAGCGTCGCCACTTGCAGTTGGACGCCTTGCTGGCGGCCATGACCGATCCGGTACTGGCCCTGGACAGCGCCGGCAAGGTATTGCTGGCCAACCCGGCGCTGATCGCCCTGTATGGTCGTGAACCGGCGGGAGAAAGCGTCGCCGAACTGTTTGCCGATGCCGCACTGCTGGAGGCCCTGCTGGAAAACGGCTTTCGCCTGCCGCTGCGGGAAATCATGGTCAACGGACAGACGCTGCTGCTGGATGCCACGCCCATTACCGATGCCGGCGCGCTGCTGACCCTGTATCAACCCAACCGCATCGGCGAGCGACTCTCGGCCCTGCACCATGATCATGCCGAAGGCTTCGATGCCCTGCTCGGCGAATCCCCGGCAATTCGCACGCTCAAGGCCCGGGCCCAACGGGTCGCGGCCCTGGATGCACCGCTGTTGATCCAAGGGGAAACCGGCACCGGCAAGGAGCTGGTGGCCCGCGCCTGCCACGCCATCAGCGCTCGGCACAGTGCGCCCTTCCTGGCCTTGAACTGCGCGGCGCTGCCGGAAAACCTCGCCGAGAGCGAACTGTTCGGCTACGCCCCCGGGGCCTTCACCGGGGCCCAGCGCGGCGGCAAGCCGGGGCTGATGGAGCTGGCCAACCAGGGCACGGTGTTTCTCGATGAGATCGGCGAGATGTCGCCTTACCTGCAAGCCAAGCTGCTGCGTTTTCTCAACGACGGCAGTTTTCGCCGGGTCGGTGGCGATCGCGAGATCAAGGTCAATGTGCGCATCCTCAGCGCCACCCATCGTGACCTGGAAAAGATGGTCGGCGAAGGCAGCTTCCGCGAAGACCTGTTCTACCGCCTCAACGTATTGAATGTCGAAGTGCCGCCGCTGCGCGAACGTGGCCAGGACATCCTGCTGCTGGCCCGCTACTTCATGCAGCAGGCCTGCGCGCAGATCCAGCGCCCGGTGTGTCGCCTGACCCCGGGCACCTACCCCGCCCTGCTGGGCAACCGCTGGCCGGGCAACGTGCGGCAGTTGCAGAACGTGATCTTTCGCGCGGCGGCCATCTGCGAAAGCAACCTGGTGGATATCGGCGACCTGGACATCGCCGGCACCTCGGTGGCACGGCAGAACGACACCGAAATCGAAAGCCTGGAACAGGCCGTGGAAAGCTTCGAGAAAGAGCTGCTGGAAAACCTCTACGTGCACTACCCCTCGACCCGGCAACTGGCCAACCGCCTGCAGACCTCCCACACCGCCATCGCCCATCGCCTGCGCAAGTACGGCATTCCCAACAAGGCCTGACCTGCCCCCTCACCCGTAGGAGCCGGCTCGCCGGCGAAGAGGCCCTCAAGCCCTGTGTAGTTCATCAGGGTGCCTTCGCTGACAAACCCGCCCCCACACCAGCCCCTCCCTGTCAGAGCCAGTCGCCGATACAGGTCTGAAAACGACCTGCAACTGTACTGAAAGCGCTACAGCGGAACGATTTCGCTACACAGCCTTGTAATCGCTGCCGTGCAAGGCTTTGATCCTCAAAGCCTTTTTTCTACAGCATCAGGTGTAGCGATTTCGCTACACGCGAAAATTTCAGGCCAAAGAGAAAATCACTCAAGCCATTGTTTTTAAAGGACTAAATATTTATTGGCCGTGTTCTTGCTATGGACATTGTCATTCGGCTCGGCCCTGCACGAGCATTCAATCGCGTCCACCAGACGAGTCTGGCCCTTGAGGAGTTTCCATGAGCGAGTTGCGTTTTACTGAAGATCACGAATGGCTGCGTAGCGAAGCGGATGGCAGTGTCACCGTCGGCATCACGGCTTTCGCCCAGAACGCTCTGGGTGATGTGGTGTTTGTGCAACTGCCGGAGCTGCAGAGCTACGACAAGGGCGCCGAAGCCGCCACCGTGGAATCGGTAAAGGCCGCCAGCGGCGTGTACATGCCACTGGACGGTGAAGTGGTCGCCACCAACCCGGCCCTGGAAGACAGCCCGGAACTGGTCAACGAAGATCCGCTGGGTGAAGGCTGGTTCTTCCGCTTCATTCCCGCCGATGCCGCCGCTGTCGGCCAACTGCTTGATCAGGACGCCTACGACCGCCTGATCAAAGCCAGCGCCGAAGCCTGAGGAGCCCGTCATGACCGTCAACCTGACTACCGCCAACGAATTCATCGCGCGCCACATCGGCCCGCGCCAGGCCGATGAGCAGGCCATGCTCAACAGCCTGGGCTTCGACTCCCTGGAAGCCCTGAGCGCCAGCGTGATTCCCGACAGCATCAAGGGCACCAGCGTGCTGGACCTGGGCCAGGGCCAGAGCGAAGCCCAGGCCCTGGCCTCGATCAAGGCCATCGCTGCCAAGAACCAGCTGTTCAAGACCTACATCGGCCAGGGCTACTACAGCTGTCACACCCCCTCGCCAATCCTGCGCAACCTGCTGGAAAACCCGGCCTGGTACACCGCCTACACCCCCTACCAGCCAGAAATCTCCCAAGGTCGCCTGGAAGCCCTGCTGAACTTCCAGACCCTGATCAGCGACCTGACCGGCCTGCCGATCGCCAACGCCTCGCTGCTGGACGAAGGCACTGCCGCCGCCGAAGCCATGACCTTCTGCAAGCGCCTGAGCAAGAACAAGGGCAGCCACGCCTTCTTCGCTTCCGTGCATTGCCACCCGCAAACCCTGGACGTACTGCGCACTCGCGCCGAGCCCCTGGGGATCAACGTGGTGGTTGGCGATGAGCGCAAACTGACCGATGTCAGCCCGTTCTTCGGTGCTCTGCTGCAATATCCGGCGAGCAACGGCGACCTGTTCGACTACCGCGAACTGAGCGAGCGCTTCCACAACGCCAACGCCCTGGTGGCCGTGGCCGCCGACCTGCTGGCCCTGACCCTGCTGACCCCACCGGGCGAATTCGGTGCCGACGTGGCCATCGGCAGCGCCCAGCGCTTTGGTGTACCGCTGGGCTTCGGTGGCCCGCACGCGGCTTACTTCTCCACTCGCGATGCGTTCAAGCGCGACATGCCGGGCCGTCTGGTCGGTGTCTCGGTAGACCGTTTCGGCAAGCCGGCCCTGCGCCTGGCCATGCAGACCCGCGAGCAGCATATCCGCCGTGAAAAGGCCACCAGCAACATCTGCACCGCCCAGGTACTGCTGGCCAACATCGCCAGCATGTACGCCGTGTACCACGGCCCCAAAGGCCTGATCCAGATTGCCCAGCGCATCCACCAACTGACCGCGATCCTGGCCAAGGGCCTGAAGGATCTGGGGCTGGCCGTGGAGCAGGACAACTTCTTCGACACCCTGAGCCTGCGCACCGGTGCCGACACCACCGCGCTGCACGACAAGGCTCATGCCCGAGGCATCAACCTGCGGGTGATCGACGCCGAGCGCCTGGGCCTGTCCCTGGACGAAACCACCACCCAGGCCGACGTTGAAGGCCTGTGGAACCTGCTGGGCGAAGGCAAGGCCGCACCGGACTTCGCTGCCCTGGCGGCTGCGGTCACCAGCAGCATCCCCGCCGCCCTGGTCCGTCAGTCGGCAATCCTCAGCCACCCGGTGTTCAACCGCTATCACTCGGAAACCGAGCTGATGCGCTACCTGCGCAAATTGGCGGACAAGGACCTGGCCCTGGATCGCACCATGATCCCGCTGGGTTCCTGCACCATGAAGCTCAACGCCGCCAGCGAGATGATCCCGATCACCTGGGCCGAGTTCGGTGCTCTGCACCCTTTCGCTCCGGCCGAGCAGAGTGCTGGCTACCAGCAACTGACCACCGAGCTGGAAGCCATGCTCTGCGCCGCCACCGGCTACGACGCCGTCTCCCTGCAGCCCAACGCCGGCTCCCAGGGTGAGTACGCCGGTCTCCTGGCCATCCGCGCCTATCACCAGAGTCGTGGCGATGACCGTCGCGACATCTGCCTGATTCCTTCCTCGGCCCACGGCACCAACCCGGCCACCGCCAACATGGCCGGCATGCGCGTGGTGGTCACCGCCTGCGACGCCCGCGGCAACGTCGATATTGAAGACCTGCGGGCCAAGGCCATCGAGCACCGCGAACACCTCGCCGCGCTGATGATCACTTACCCGTCGACCCACGGTGTGTTCGAAGAAGGCATCCGCGAAATCTGCGGCATCATTCATGACAACGGCGGCCAGGTGTACATCGACGGCGCCAACATGAACGCCATGGTCGGCCTCTGCGCGCCGGGCAAATTCGGTGGCGATGTGTCCCACCTGAACCTGCACAAGACCTTCTGCATTCCCCACGGCGGTGGCGGTCCGGGCGTTGGTCCGATCGGCGTCAAATCGCACCTGGCGCCTTTCCTGCCGGGCCACGCGGCGCTGGAAAACAAGACAGGCGCGGTGTGTGCCGCACCGTTCGGCAGCGCCAGCATCCTGCCGATCACCTGGATGTACATCCGCATGATGGGCGGCGCCGGCCTCAAGCGCGCATCGCAGCTGGCGATCCTCAATGCCAACTACATTTCCCGGCGCCTGGAAGAGCACTACCCCGTGCTCTACACCGGCAGCAACGGCCTGGTGGCCCACGAATGCATCCTCGACCTGCGTCCTTTGAAAGACAGCAGCGGCATCAGCGTCGATGACGTGGCCAAGCGCCTGATCGATTTTGGCTTCCACGCGCCGACCATGTCGTTCCCGGTGGCCGGTACCCTGATGATCGAACCGACCGAAAGCGAATCCAAGGAAGAACTGGACCGCTTCTGCGACGCCATGATCCGCATCCGCGAGGAAATCCGCGCCGTGGAAAACGGCACTCTGGACAAGGACGACAACCCGCTGAAGAACGCTCCGCACACGGCAGCAGAACTGGTGGGCGAATGGTCCCATCCGTACAGCCGCGAGCAGGCCGTGTACCCAGTGGCATCGCTGATCGAAGGCAAGTACTGGCCGCCGGTTGGTCGGGTCGACAACGTGTTTGGCGACCGCAACCTGGTGTGCGCCTGCCCGTCGATCGAAAGCTACCAGGACGCCTAAGCCGTCCATCACAGGAGAGCCGTGCCCCTGCAGATACCGCGTATACCTGTAGGAGCCGGCTCGCCGGCGATGAGCGATAACGCATCAATCGGGCAGAGCAGCGGCGCCTGAATCGCGGGCAAGCCCGCTCCTGCAAGTGCCTGCTTGCCGATCAATACAATAAGAAACCGGAGAACCAACATGTCCCTGAGCGTGTTCGACCTGTTCAAGATTGGCATCGGCCCCTCCAGCTCCCACACCGTCGGCCCGATGCGCGCCGCCGCGCGTTTTGTCGAAGGCCTGCGGCGCGATCAGCTGCTGGCCAGCACCACCTGCGTCAAAGTCGAGCTGTACGGCTCGCTGGGCGCCACCGGTAAAGGCCATGGCAGCGACAAGGCGGTGCTGCTGGGCCTGGAAGGTGAACACCCGGACACCGTGAACACCGAAAACATCGCCGCACGCCTGCAGCAAATACGCAGCAGCGGACGTATCGATCTGCTCGGCGAACACAGCATTGCGTTCAACGAGAAAGAACACCTGGCAATGATCCGCAAACCCCTGGCCTATCACCCCAATGGCATGATTTTCCGTGCCTTCGATAGCGCCGGTCTGCAGATCCGCAGCCGTGAGTACTACTCCGTTGGCGGCGGTTTCGTGGTCGATGAAGACGCCGCCGGCGCCGACCGTATCGTCGAAGACACCACCCGTTTGACCTTTCCTTTCAGGAACGCCAAGGAACTGCTGCAGCACTGCAGCACCTACGGCTTGTCCATCAGCCAGGTGATGCTGACCAACGAAAGCGCCTGGCGCCCGGAAGCGGAAACCCGTGCCGGGCTGCTGAAAATCTGGCAGGTGATGCAGGACTGCGTGGACGCCGGTTGTCGCAATGAAGGGATTCTGCCCGGCGGACTCAAGGTCAAGCGCCGCGCCGCCGCCTTGCATCGCCAACTGTGCAAACACCCGGAAGCGGCGCTGCGCGATGCCCTGTCAGTACTGGACTGGGTCAACCTCTACGCCCTGGCGGTGAATGAAGAAAACGCCAACGGCGGGCGAGTGGTCACCGCCCCTACCAATGGCGCGGCCGGAATCATTCCGGCGGTGCTGCATTACTACATGCGCTTCATCCCCGGGGCCAACGAAGACGGGGTGGTGCGCTTTCTCCTCACGGCTGCGGCCATCGGAATTCTGTACAAGGAAAACGCCTCGATCTCCGGCGCCGAAGTCGGCTGCCAGGGCGAAGTGGGCGTGGCCTGCTCAATGGCGGCCGGGGCCTTGTGCGAAGTCCTCGGAGGCAGCGTGCAGCAGGTGGAGAACGCCGCGGAAATCGGCATGGAACACAATCTGGGTTTGACCTGCGACCCGATTGGCGGCCTGGTGCAAGTGCCCTGCATCGAGCGCAACGCCATGGGTTCGGTCAAAGCCATCAACGCGGTGCGCATGGCTCTGCGCGGCGACGGGCAGCATTTCGTCTCCCTGGACAAGGTCATTCGCACCATGCGCCAGACCGGCGCCGACATGAAAAGCAAATACAAGGAAACCGCCCGTGGCGGTCTGGCCGTGAACATTATCGAGTGCTGATGCCCAAGCGACGCATCCGCACATTTTTCAGGAGTTGCCCATGTCCACCGAAACACTGTTGAAAACCCCATTGCACAGCCTGCACCTGGAACTCGGCGCCCGCATGGTGCCGTTCGCCGGCTACGACATGCCGGTGCAGTACCCGCTTGGGGTGATGAAAGAGCATCAGCACACCCGTGAGCACGCCGGTCTGTTCGATGTGTCCCACATGGGGCAGATCCGCTTGAGCGGCGCCAATGCCGCCCAGGCCCTGGAAACCCTGGTGCCGGTAGACATCATCGACTTGCCGGTGGGCATGCAGCGCTACGCCATGTTCACCAACGAACAGGGCGGCATCCTCGACGACCTGATGGTCGCCAACCTGGGCGACGGGCAACTGTTCCTGGTGGTCAACGCCGCGTGCAAGGAGCAGGACCTGGCCCATTTGCGCCAGCACATCGGCGATCAATGCGACATCCAACCCCTGTTCGAAGAACGCGCCCTGCTGGCACTGCAAGGACCGGCAGCAGTCACCGTACTGGCACGCCTGGCGCCGGAAGTGGCGCAGATGACCTTCATGCAGTTCAAGCCGGTGCAGGTGCTGGGCGCCGACTGTTTTGTCAGCCGTTCGGGTTACACCGGAGAGGACGGCTTCGAAATCTCGGTACCGGCTGATCTGGCGGAAAAACTTGCCCGGGCGCTGTTGGCCGAGCCAGAAGTGGCGGCCATTGGGCTGGGCGCCCGTGACTCCCTGCGCCTGGAAGCCGGCCTGTGCCTGTATGGCCACGATATGAACAGCGACACCACGCCGATCCAGGCCAGCCTGCTGTGGGCTATCTCCAAGGTCCGCCGTGCCGATGGTGCCAGGGCTGGGGGTTTCCCAGGCGCCCAGGCGATCTTTGCCCAACAGCAAGATGGCGTCAGTCGCAAACGCGTCGGCCTGCTGCCCCAGGAACGGACACCGGTACGAGAAGGCGCGGAAATCGTCGACGCCGAAGGCAACATCATCGGTAGCGTCTGCAGCGGCGGCTTCGGCCCCACCTTGGGCGGTCCATTGGCCATGGGTTACCTCGATGTGAAGCACAGCGCACTTGATACGCCGGTTGCTGCAATAGTTCGTGGGAAAAAGGTGCCAATGCTTGTAAGCAAAATGCCATTCGTGCCACAACGCTACTACCGTGGCTAAAGGACTGTTTCTATAAGTAACGCGGTTGCGTTAGAAGTGCACTAATCTGTAACGCAACCGCCATAAAACAGTGCATATTTTCGATACTGAACGCTACTTATAACGCCCGAAAACAATTGAACAACTCTATCGAATAAGCCCTGCACGCTAGTTCCGCCAAACCTCGGAAAGCTGAGTAAAACCGGGGCTTCGCGGGGCTTGTTTTTTCTCCCATAGTTGGCGTAGAGTTTCCCCACTGTGTTTGCATGGGTCGCTTGGAATCGTGACCTGGGCAGTAGCTAACAAGTTTGCTACAACCCGTTCGACGTCTCTTACTTTCCTGCAACCCAGCCCAGTACTCTTTCATGAGGAAGAGACTGTCATTAATTTTTTAGCGTCAAAGGAAATAAGAAATGTCCCAACGTCAGAGCGGTACCGTCAAGTGGTTTAACGACGAGAAAGGTTTTGGTTTTATCACTCCAGAAAGCGGTCCGGATCTGTTCGTACACTTCCGCGCCATTCAGGGCAACGGCTTCAAGAGCCTGAAAGAAGGCCAAAAAGTGACCTTCATCGCTGTGCAAGGCCAGAAAGGCATGCAGGCTGACGAAGTACAAGCAGAAGCTTAATCGTCTGTAACGAAAAAGCCCCTGATGCTGACATCAGGGGCTTTTTTGTGCGCGCAATTCCGTAAAATGGCTTCTTTTTTCAGTCGAGAGCCTGTCATGTCGAAGCATCTGCTAAGCCCCCAAGGCGATTTCCCTACTGTCGGCCTGGGACGTCGCCTGGCAGCGATGTTCTATGATTTTCTACTGTGCGTCGCCCTGCTGATCGTCACCGGCGGCATCTACAAATTTATCCAGATGCAGATCATCGGCGAAGCGCGGATGCGTGCCTTGACCGAATCCGGCGCTCTGGATGGCGACCCGCTGTACTCCACCGTCCTGCTGTTTGTGCTGTTCGGCTTCTTCGCCAAATTCTGGACCCATTCAGGGCAGACCCTGGGCATGCAGGTCTGGGGCATCCGCGTACAGAACGCCGATGGCAGCCGCATCAGCCTGTGGCAGGCATTGCTGCGCTTCATGGTATCGATCGCGTCCTGGCTGTGCGCCGGCCTGGGCTTCTTCTGGGTGCTGCTGGACAAGCAGAAACGCAGCTGGCACGACATCTATTCCAATACCCAGCTGGTGCGTATCCCCAAGAAGAAGAAATAGCCCGCCACTCACAAAAACGCCCCGACAGATCGGGGCGTTTTCATGACCACGGGAGAAAACCGATCAGGCGTTACCCGCCAGTTTCATCCGCGCCGCCTGGGTGAAGTCCAGCATGCGCTTGAGCGGCCGAACCGCATTAGGGATCAGCGCCGGGTCCACATGGATCTCGTTGCTGCCCTGCTGCAGGCACTGCAAGGTGCGCTCAAGGGTATTCATGGCCATCCACGGGCAATGGGCGCAACTGCGGCATGCCGCGCCGTTACCGGCAGTAGGCGCCTCGATGAACACCTTGTCCGGGCACAGCTGCTGCATCTTGTAGAAGATGCCGCGGTCGGTAGCGACGATGAAGGTCTTGTTCGGCAAGCGCTGCGCGGCCGCGATCAACTGGCTGGTGGAGCCAACCGCGTCAGCCAGATCGATCACCGAACTGGGGGACTCCGGGTGCACCAGGATCGCCGCCTCTGGGTACAGCGCCTTCATGTCTTCCAGTTGCTTGGACTTGAACTCTTCATGAACGATGCATGCACCGTCCCAGAGCAGCATGTCGGCACCGGTCTGGCGCTGGATGTAAGTCCCCAGGTGCTTGTCCGGACCCCAGATGATCTTCTCGCCGTTATCCATCAGGCTTTCGACGATCTCCAGGGCGCAGCTGGAGGTGACCACCCAATCGGCGCGGGCTTTGACCGCAGCCGAGGTGTTGGCATACACCACCACGGTACGCTCGGGATGCTGATCGCAAAAAGCCGAGAACTCATCCACCGGGCAACCCAGATCGAGAGAGCAAGTGGCTTCCAGCGTCGGCATCAGCACGCGTTTTTCAGGATTGAGAATCTTCGCCGTTTCCCCCATGAAGCGGACACCGGCAACCACGACGGTCTTGGCCGGATGGGCATTGCCGAAGCGCGCCATTTCCAGGGAGTCGGAAACACAGCCACCGGTTTCTTCGGCCAGGGCCTGAATCACCGGATCACAATAGAAATGTGCAACCAGCACCGCATCCTGAGCCTTGAGCTCGGCAGCGATGGCGGTACGCAGATGGGCCTCTTGCTCAGCGCTCAAGGGTTTGGGCTGCTTGGCGTCGAGGTGGGCTTGAACCAGAAGGCGTTCAGAAATTTGCGTCATGTTCGCAAGACCTGCAGGCGCTTGGGCGCGAAAGTCGAGTATACCACCGGCTCCGGACCGCTTAGGGCCCCGCCGGGAGAGTGAGTTCATCAGGTACGGACAGCATTGGAGCCGCGCAAGGCTACAGAATATCCAGGGTATTCAAAAGCCTATTCTGCCCAACAGCCACGCCCCGCCCCGCCGGCTCCGTATCTGCCCCGGGCGCGTTCAAGACGCGCCTGGACCGTCGGTCGGGCCGAACACTACCCTGCCCCGGTCCGGCATGCACCAGCAGGAGGTGCAAGGAGAGACCCGACGGGAACTTCACCCGCCTCGAACAACCCACAACCGCTCACCAAGCGATTCGCGGCAGGGCGCTGCGATCCAGAAGCCAGGTCGCCACATCAGGGCTGTTGATCACTGAAGCATGGTGACTCCGCTCATCCCGCCAGTAGCGATTGTCCTGGGCCGGATCGAGGCCCAAGCCCTGGGCCAGCGCCTCGGCGCTGCGGCCAGCAGACAGCAGCACATCCACCGAGCGCCCCTTCAGCGACACAGCCTGCCACTCAGAGAGCAGCTGGATATTGCCGTGAACGCAGTCACGGCTGACCAACTGTGCATCCACCAAGTCGTCGATATAGGCGTACTGCGGGTCGGCTTCCAGGCGCTGGGCAATGGCGGCCGGGGCCAGTCCCCGTAGCTCCGCCAGCCGTGGCGGGTCCACCAGCAATACGGGCTGCGGCGCACTCGCCGGGCCCCGCTGTGCCACGCAACAAGCGGCCACATAGGCGCCGAATGAGTAACCCAGCACCGCGTCCACTGTATTCAGGTCGTGCTCCTGGGCAATGTTTCGGGCCAGGGCGCCGACACTGGAATAGGGCCAGTAGTCGCTGTAGTTGACCTGCACCAGCGACACCCGCCCCTTGAGCGCCCGCCCCAGGGCGGAGAAACAGATCGGATGGCCGACAAAGTCGGGAAAGCAGATCAGCTTCATCGCCGTTCCCCTGCCGCAACAAAAGACTCAAGGAAGGCCCGGGCCTGCGGCTCTGGCAAATAGCTGTTGAGCAGCACCTCGCAGCCCTGGGCCGACTTGACCACTGTCAGGTCAAGCAGGGTCTTGGGCCACTCCGTGACCGGGTTGGCGATCCGGGTGTGCAGCCACTGTGCATCACTGGCCGGCAGCTCGACGAAGTTGCACAGGAACGCCGGGGCAAAGCCATACAAGCCCAGCGCGGCGAGTATCTCCTCATAGCCGAGCGCCGCTCGGGCCAGCTTGGCATTCAGGTAGTCCATGGTGGCTTGCGGCTCGCAACCCTGGGCAAATCGCTCCGGTGTCAGCGGCACCGGCACGGTGTAAGTGGAGAAACCGCTGATCACCGCCTGCTCGGCCCAGGCGAACAGCAGATTGACGATAGGCGCTTCGATCCCCAATCCCCCGGCACAGCCCTGGCGAAACGCCTGCAACAGGTGGAACAGACGTTGCGGCGAGGCCAGCTTCAACGGGTCCATGGCTAACCGCGCCCGCATCTGTACCGGCTGGGCGGTGGCCGCCGGCGCCGCGACATCGGCCAGCGGCGCGTACTCCTCGGCCTCCTGCTCCCAGGCCTCGGTGCCGCCATCTGCCAGGCGTTCATAGTCCTCGACCTGCATCAGGTTGTTGCCGATAAAGGAAAAATCCGCCCCCTCCGCTGTCAACTGCGGGTCCTGCGCCAACTGCTCAACGCTGCGCAGCAGGCTCAGTTGTCCTACGTGGTTGCCGAGAATGTGATGCAGCCACAGCCCCAGGTGCAGGACGCCGTCGATGCGCACCTTGAACAGGCTGCACAGGTCTTGTTCGAACAACGACAGCGGCCGCTGGAGGAAGTGTTCCACGCAGGCCTCCTGGCTGGGGAACTCCGCCACGGCGTCTAGCCACAGGCGCGCCGGCGGCTCGGGAGCCAGGTCGAAACAGTACTCGCCCTCGACCCGGGCCACTCGACAGCCCGCTAGCGGATAACGCTGCTTCAGCCCCTGGGCCAGCGTCGCCAGGTCCAGCCCGGCGGCCGGCAACTGCTCGGGCCGGAACAGATAGAGCACGTTGTTGGCCCGCAGGTCCTTGTGCAACAGCTCGGCATACACCATCGACAGCTGGCTCTTGTTCAGGCCGATCCAGCGACTGTCGCCAGCCGCCTGCAACGGCTCGGGAACGTTGCGCAACACCTCCCGGGCCTGGCTGGCGGAGGTGGCGCGGAGCACGGCAAAACGCCCCAGGTGGCTGTTGATCGAAAACCCTGCATGGGCTTCGGACAGCGACTCCTGCTGCAGTGGCGTGACGTAGTACTGCTCGGTGCCCCTTTCCAGCAACGACGCCAAAATGGGCTGCGCCTGCAGCCAGTCCAGCAACTGCTGCAGGCTGCTCATGCGGTAGAACTGCTCCAGGCCCAGGCCCTCCCGGCCCAGGTGCCGGTTCACCGTATCCACCAGCTTGATTGCCCCCAGTGAGTTGCCTCCGTTGTCGAAGAAACTGCGCTGACGGTCATGAGCCAACACGCCAAAGCGCGCGAGAAAACGCCCCGCTGCCGAATCGTCCACGTCCCGGGGCCGATGCTCGCCGCACAGGCGCTGCTTCAGTTCAGCGATATCCAGCTTGCCGGACGCCCTCAGGGGAAAGCGTTCAAGCCCGACAAAGCGCTGCGGCAGCATGAACGGCGGCAGGCGTTGCCGACCATACTCGGCCAGCGCACCAGGCTCGACACCGGGGGCTTGCAGGTACACCAGCAGCAACTGCGCCTCGCTCCCCAGATCATCCAGCAGCACCGTACAGTCGAGCATTCCCGGATAACGCTTGAAGGCCGCAGCCACCTCAGTCAACGACAGGCGCTGGCCACGCAACTTGATCTGGTCATCGCTGCGGCCGTGAAAGTGATACAGCCCCTGGCCATCGCGGGAAACCAGATCACCGCTGCGGTAGCAACGCAGCGTCTGGCCCTGCCACGGCCGTTCGATGAAGCGCTCCCGGGTCAGCGCCGCGTCCCCAAGATAACCGGGGGACAGCCCATCTCCGGCAATCAGCAATTCACCGGGCTCATCCACATCGCATTCCTGCCCGTCGGCCCGCACCAGCAGCAAGACAGCATCGTCCACGCCATGGCCGATGGGAATCTCCCGGGTGCTGTCAAAGTCCCGGGGAATGGCATAGACACAGGTGCCCATGGTGTTTTCCGTGGGGCCATAACCGTTGTACAGCGTCAGCCCGTCGGCGGCGGCATAGGCCTGCTGGATATGCCCCGCGGACAGCACCTCACCGCCGACCATCAGCCGCTGGACACCCCGCAGCCAGTCGCGATCGATGTCGATGAAGGTGTTGAACAGGGTCGAGGTCAGCCACAGGCTGTCGACCCCGGCGTCATGGATGTAACGCCGCAGGTGCCCGAGGGTCAGCGGACCGGGGACATGAATATGCAGCTCGCCGCCATTGAGCAGCGCAGTCCAGATCTCGAACTGCGAGGCATCGAAGGTCAGGTTCGAGGCATAGAGCATGCGAAAACCCGGCTGCAACGGAAAGTGTCGCGGGCGGTCGCAAAAGCCCAACACCCCGCGATGGGTGCAGGGAATGATCTTCGGTGCGCCGGTAGTGCCGCTGGAAAAGTTCACGTACACCGGCTCGGCACCGGTTAGCTGTGGCCAGCACGGCCGCTCGTCCGGCGGCGCCAGCAATGGCCCCAGTGCCAGATACCCGGGGCCACCGGCAGCCTCCTGAGTGATGCGCCAATGCACACCGCTGCGCTCACAGACCGATTGGTTCCACTGGGGCGGATTGCTGCGGTCCAGATAGCAGTACGACAGGCCTGCCCGGACCATGCCCACCAGCAGCACCAGTTGCTCGATCGAACGCTCCACTTCCAGGCCCAGGGTGCTGCCCGGCGACAGGCCGAGGCCCAGCAGCCGCGCCGCCACAGCGGCCGAGCGCTGCTCCAGCTCTCGGTAACTGAGCCGTGCGCCGTTGCAGCTCAGTGCGGTGTCCGTGGCGTGGCGAGCGAAGACTTCATCCAGGCGCGAAGCAATAGATAGATGGCCCATGCCGTTAATCGTCCCTGTGCTTGATCAGGTTGATTCCAGGGGCGAAGAACGCCTCTGAGTTGTAGGTCTGCAACGCCTTGTCCAGATTCATCTCGACACGTTGCAAGTGCTCCAACCAGGCCTTGCCGGCCACCAGGTAGTCGAGGCAGCGCGCGATGTTGCGCTCCACACTGGCCTCCCCCGCCGGACACTGCACATTCTTGAGGCCATGATGGTAGGCGTCGTCGCGATAACCGTTACCGCAGCGGGAAACGTTGACGATGTCGATGTTGCCCATTTGCGGCGAGAGCTCCAGGGTCAGGCTGACTCGCCCGACATTCACCAGCCGCGAACGGGTTTGCCCGTTGCCCTGCGGATCGAGCAGCGCCAGCAAGCGCGGGAACAGGGCGCTGATATCGCCGTCGATGCACAGGAAGATCCGGGTGAAGCGCCCGGCCATCGCCCCAGGCTCGGCCAGCAGGTCGAGCACCCGCACCGGCAGGCCCGGATCGATGGCGGCCGGGTTCAGGTCGGCCACCCAGATCTGCGCGTCATGACAGGCCGCCACCAGGCCGAGCATCTTGCCCACCAGGCCCATGCCCACCACCAGGATCTGTTCCCCCGCCTGCAATTGCGCACGGTCCACCGCATGCACGGCCGTGGCGCCCAGGGTGGCGAGAATCGCCTGGTCCTGAGTCAGTGACGGCGGCACCTTGCACACCAGGCGCTGCGGCACCTGGATCCAGTTGGAATGGGTGGCGATCTTCCAGCCCATGGCCACCACCCGGTCCCCCGGTTGCAAGCCTGCAACCTTGGCCCCCACTGCGTGAACCACCCCGACCGCGCAATAGCCCAGTGGCAACTGCTCGCCCGTCTCGCGAACCTGCTGCAGGTAGTGGCGCTCGGTCCCCGGACTGACCATGGAATAGTCCACCGCCACCCGCACTTCGGTGGCCGCCAGTGCGGCGAGCGGCGCCTCAAGGGCGATCACGCCATTGGCGCCACAGGCGGTGAGTGTGTAGCAATCGGCGCGCATCAGGCCTCCCGTCCGGTCAGGCGATCCAGGCATTGGGCGAACCCTGGAAAGGAAGTCTGGTAGCAATGCCCTTCGAGGATGGTGGCCTTGAGCCCGTGGGCCAGCAGTAGCACATGGGCAGTCATCGACAGGCGATGATCGCCGAAGGTCGGGATCGCCCCCTGCACTCGCGGTGTCTGCCCGCCCGACACCTGCACGTCGTAGCCCTCGACCCGATAGTCCAGGCCCAGGGCGTTGAGCATGCTGCGGGTGGCGGCGATCCGGTCCGACTCCTTGAAGGTCAGTTCGTAAAGGTCACTGAAGGTCGCACTTCCCGGCAGCACGCAGCTGATGGCCAGGGCCAGCGGCACCTCATCGATCATCGCGTGGAACTGATGCTTGTCGCGCAAGTCGTGGGCCCTGGGTCGGCCACCACCGCGCAGTAGCAGACGCCCCACCGGCTCGCCATGGCGAATGCTGTCCACTTCCAGCGTCAGGTTGAAGCCGCAGGCCAGCAGCCAGTTGAAGAAGCCCAGGCGCGTCGGGTTCAGGCACAGGTTGTCGAAGCTCAGGCACTGCTGCTCCTGGTGGCGGTTGCACAGCAGGAACAACGCCGCGGGATAGGCAATGGCCGATGGGTCGCGGGGCACGCTGATCTCGGTGGGGATTGCACAATCACGGGGCTGATAGTGGATCTGCAGCTGCTCGTCCTGCAGCCAGTCGCCAAAACTGTTGATGATGCGCTGGGTGTGATCCCGGGCCACCACCGGGTAACGGATCGACATCGGCTTGCGTGCCGCGACCCCGGCAAACAGCAAGGTGCTGATGGCCTGGGCGCTGCCAATCCGGATCTGCGCCGCACCGCCCTGGAACGACGCCTGATGAATGCGGATTGGCAGCGCTCCCGGCCGGCCCAGGTACTCCAGGTGGGCACCCATCTGGTTCAAGGGCTCGACGATCCAGTCGAAGGGACGATTGCGCAGGGTCTCGTCGCCGTCGACGATGCACGGCACATTGAGCCCCACCAGCATCCCGATCAACAGCCGCGCCGCAGCGCTGGAGGGCCCCAGGTCGACCCGCCGATCATGGGTTGCCTGGGCGAACTCACCGCTGATCTCCAGGCTCTGTGGCGCTTGCCCCGGCGTGACCTCAAGGCCCAGTTGCTGCAGGGCATCGAGCAACAGGGTCACCGCCTTGCCCCGGTTCAGGTCCCGCAGGCGCACCGGGTGCCGAGCCAGTGCAGCGAACAGGATCATCCGGTGGCTGATGGACTTGTCCGACGGCAAGTAGTCGTCGATGTTGGCCCAGACCTGCTGTTCACGGTCCAGGGTGAAATCGATGGGCCGGTCCGGATAATCGATCATGGGGTACTCCTGTACTTGGCGGGGTTGATCAGTTCGGCGTCGTCCACCAGCGCTTCGTCGTCGAAGGAGTCGCCCACACCGGGGCCGGCGGGCAGCACCAGCGGCTGGGTTTCGTAGAAGCGCCGGCGATTCTTCTTGCGTTCAAGGCCGAGGTTGAAGCCACTCAGGTCGACGCCCCAGCTTTCCAGCCGGCCGTGGGCGATCGCACTGTCCACCAGGGCCTGGCCCCTTTCGGTACGGATCAGCGCACGGCCGTGTTTCTGCTCCTGGGAGCCGTTGAGACTGGCTTCAAAAATATTCGGGTCGCCGTCACAGACGCTGACGTCGGCCAGCCCGCTCATCCAGTCACCGCAACTGAGGCAGCGAAAGGTCTTGTTGTCCTTGAGCTTGCCGAGGATTTCCCAGAAATCGATGCCGAAGGTCTGGCTGTCCAGCAGGGTGACTTGCAGGCGCCCGGGGTAATCGCCTTCGCGGTACTTGATGCCGCGGACCTGTTGCGGGTCCTGCCCCAGCACTTCGCTGATGATGCTGCGGGTGCCGGCCGGCAAGGTGTTGGAGGAACAGGCGGTCTCGATCACGCAAACGATCTGGCTGCGGGCCCAGTGGCCGATGGCCGTGTCCCGACGCTGCAACTTGCGGATCGCCTGCACGTGGCAAGCCAGCCCCACCAGGGCGATGCGTGCCTTGGGCTGCTGTTCGTAAACTTCACGCAGGGCATTCAGGTAAGGCGCCAACTGGTAGGTGGACTGGGCATTGTTGATGATCGCCTGTGCGGCGCTGCCCAGCTGCGGGGCACTGCGCCAGCCCTGCTCGGGGTGACGGCCCATGGTCAGGGTCAGGTCCACGCCGAAGTGGTCCCGAGCAGTCAGCAACAAGGTGGTGGCGGTGCCGCCGCTGGCCGAGCGCCGGACAATCTGCGGATCGGTGGAGCGCGCGCCGATGGCGTGGCGACTGATTCCCAGCCAGCGCTCATCGGCGCGGCGGGTACGACCGAACAACTCCAGCTCGGCGCGATCGGTATCCGGCTGCAACCCCGGACACACCGCCAGGCACTCGGTGCAAGTTCCACAACTGTCGCCGATGCCCTCCAGCAAGGGCACCACCCGATCCGGGTCGAAGCTGATCACCTGCTCTGGACACACCAGGGCACAAGCGCCGCAACCGGCACACAGATTCTGATCGAGCACCGTTAGTTTCAATAACATCCCTGTCATCTTGGACAAGCCTCGTGTGCCGTTTTCCGGGTGCAGCCGGCCGCGCCCCTGCGAATCAGGGGCGGGCAGAACCTGCAGTGCTGAAGGGGCCGCTGACGGTCAGCTCAAAGCGGGCGTTCCATCTTGATGATTTCGATGGAGACCGGGCTGTTGCCCCGGCTGAAAGTACCTTCGCCGATCTTCTGGAAGCCGTGATGGGCATAGAAGCCTTCGGCCGTCAGAGTCGCCTCCAGGTAAGCGGAGCGGGCACCGCTGGCCCGCAGTCGAGCGAGCGCCACCTCCAGCAAGCGGCTGCCGATACCGCGCCTGGCACCGTCGCCACGCATGAACAACTTGCTGATCTCGTTGCCGTCGAGCTCGACGAAACCTTCGATCTGCTCGCCCTCGGCCAGCCACAACAAGCCCTTTTCCACGGCTTCGCGGTAGGTTTCCGGCGAGCGCCCATCGAGCCACATGCGGATCTGCTGATCGCTGTATTCAGAGGTGCACAGGCGCTCTACCGAGTTGCGGTGGGCCTCGAAAATACCGATCAGATCGTCCGTGGTTGCCTGGCGTATCCGTACATTGCTCATTCAGCTGAACTCCACTTTCTTGGGGGCGGGGTGGTAGCGAAACTTGAAGTTGATCAGGCTGCCCAACATCACCAGGGCACTGCCGAGCATCAGGTGCAGGCTCAGGGGCGTCTCCCCCAGCCACGCCGACAGGTAGCTGGCACCGATCGGGTACAGCACGCCGACGTAGCCGGCGTTCTCGGCGCCCATGCGCTTGATCAGGTCGATGAACAGCACGAACACCAATGCCGAGCACACCACCCCCAGGTACAGCAGGATGCCGAGGTCGACCAGGGTTGCGGGCAGCTGCAGCCTGTGGCCGCTGAGCAGCAGGCTGATGGCGTACAGGGCGCAAGCCCAGCCGGACGCGACCTTGTTGATGTGCAAGGTGCCGAGCTGGAAGGTCTTCTGGATATGTTCGGAAAGCACCGAGGCGATGGCCACCGCCAGAAAGGACGTCAGCCCCAGAGCCACCCCAGCCAGCGACAGCGGCCGTCCCGGATCGCCAAGCATGAACACCCCCAGCCCGGCAATGCACACCCCTGCGCCGAGCAGGTTGTGCAAGGCAACCGGCACATGCAGGAACACCCGTTTGAGACCGATGATGAAGAAAATCACGAAGGCGCTGAGGCAGGCCATCTGCGCAGCGCCCAGGTAGGCAGTGGCCAGGTAGGCCAGGCCAATGCCGGCATAGAAGTACACCGCACCCACCGTGGCCATCAGCAGGTAGGCCTTGCGTGCCACCGGTTGCCGGGGGCCGGCGAACAGCCGTTGCCACAACCACAGCACGCCATAGGCGATCAGGAAGCGCAGCATCAGCGACGAGCCGACGTCGCTGCGCTCCACCTGCAGGGAGATGGCGATCCAGTTGGTGGACCAGATCAGCAGGCAACCGAGAAACATCAGCACGGCAACCAGTGAACGAGGTTTCTTGTTGTTATCGAGCATGGCGTTCATGGAGGTGTCTCTCGTTCAAGGCAGTGACGATCCCGCTCAGCAACGACTCCAGGCGCTCGGCGCCGAAGACCTGCGGGTCGTAATCGATTTTCAGCAACAGCTCGCCCGCAGCCAGGTAGCCGGTGAACTCCAGGTGATGGCTGGGGCTGCCCTGCATCAACTGCAGGCTCAAGGGATGCACGCCGACCCGGGCCCCGGGTTCGTTCTCCACGGCGCCAAGGAAGTTGTAGCTGTAGCCACAATCGAACAGACCCTTGAGCCGCTCGGCCTCGGGCGTGGCGAAATAGCGGTTGCCGAAACTGTGGGCGATCCCCTGGCTGGCCTGTTGGCTGGCCTTGATTGCGCCAGCAATCGCCTGCAGGTCCAGGCTGGTGATCTGCAACACCAGGGGATAGATCACCGTCAGCCAACCGAACACGCTGTTGAGCTCGGCGCCACTCTTGTCCAGGGCCCGGCCGTGATCCAGCACATGGACTTTCTGGAACGGGTTGTCGTCGCCCTGGCTCATGACGCGAAGGATCGCCGCCAGCAACAGCTGGCTGGTCTCGGCAACGCCCTGGGCCCACTGCGGCAGGTCGCGGACCGGGCCCAAAGACAGTTCTACCCGCCCAAAGGCCTCGCGCCGGGGAAACTCGGGCTGCTGCGCCGTCAACGGCCCGCAGCGGCTCCACGGCAGCGCCTCCCAGAACGCCTCATGGGTAGCAGCGGCATGCTCACGCTGGTAGGTCTGCTGCCACTCCTCGAAAGCCGTTGGCCGAGCCCAGCGCTGCATGCACTCCAGGCCCCGTACCAAGCATTCGTCCAGCTCGGAAACCAATAGCATCCAGGAGTACCGATCGACCTGGAACTGATGCCCGGCAATGATCAGGTGGTGGCCATCGGCGTCCTGTTGCTGACTGAAACACAAGTGCTGCCCCTGACTCAGGGAGATGGTCGCGCAGGTCTGGGCCACGGCCTGTTGCAGGTCCGTCGTGGCGGGCAGCAAGCCGAGGTCCTGCACGCCGTGCTCGATGAAGTGATGGCTGAATATCGCCCGCAACGCCTGGCTGACCCGCCCTGGCTCCTCGCCCGCGGCGATATCCAGCACCAGGGCCTGGTTCCAGTGGTCCAGGTCGCTGATCCCGCGGCTGAGCAGAAAACGTCGATTGGGCAAGCCGATGGCCTGTGCTCGGGAAACCCCGGGACGGGCCTTGGCCTTCGCCGGTTGAAGCTGCAACTGCCCCAGCGCCTGATCCGACAGCAGCTCTTCCAGGTCCAGCACCAGACCTTTTCTCTTCAGCGTGGCGACCACCTGCAAGGCCCGCAGCGAATCACCGCCATTGTCGATAAAACTCCTGGCCGGGTCCGCACTCTGCCCGCCGAGCACCTGGCCGATGGCCTGCCACAAAGGCTCCGATGCGGCCTCTGTTGACGTTGGTGCCATGGCACTGGCGGCCAGTTGCGCGAGCGCCTGCCGGTCGATCTTGTTATTGCGGTTCAGGGCGAAACGCTCCACCAGCATGAACCGCGCCGGCACCCTGTGCGCCGGTAGCGCGGCCCTGGCGGCCTGACGCAGCAGGTCTTCGTCGAGGCTGGCGTCGCGGGCAATAACAAAGGCCACCAGGGCCACGTTATCCCCCGCCTGATGGGCGATCACACAGGCTTCCTGCACCTGGGCCAGGGCCTTGAGCTCCGACTCCACCTGAACCAGGCTGACCTTCTGCCCGTTGACCTTGACGATGGAGTCCTTGCGCCCCAGCAGGCGAATGGCGCCATCAGGCAGGCGGCACGCCAGATCGCCGGTGGCGTAGCACGGGCGCTGCGGGTCCGTGGGGCTGGGCTGGGTCAGCTCGACGATCAGCCCGCTGGCCGGGTCCAGGCGCCGGGCAATCAGGGAGGAATAGAGCAGCAATTCACCCACGCCCTCGCCATAGGGCTGCCCCGGCTCCTGGGCAATCTCCAGGGTTACACCCTCCACCGGACGATCCAGGGCCCAGGTCGGGTCCTGCAGGGGCTGCCCCTGATCGATCCTGGCGTAGAGCGCGGTGGTGCACTCGGTCGGTCCGTAGGCGTTGAACAATTGCGAACCTGGCGCAAAGGCCTGGTTGAAACGCTGGATGTCCGAGGGGTGGATGATCTCGCCACCGATCACCAACCGCTTGGGCCGGGCGTAAGTGGCGCTGGCGTCGCTGTAGAAGGCTCGCAGGTAGGGCACGGTCATGTGCAGCACGTCGATGTCGTGCTCGGCGATCATTGCCTCGACGGCGGCGAAGTCATGTTCCCGGGGATTGAGGCTGCACAGGGTGGAGCCGGTCTTCAGGCTGGCAAAGATGTCCATCAGGCCGGCATCCCAACCAGCGGAAGCCAGTTGCAGAACACGCTGCCCAGGGCCGATACCGACATAGCCGATGTAGTTGTCGATGTGCCGACCCAGGGCCTCGATGCGCTGCACTATGGCCTTGGGCTCACCGGTGGAGCCGCTGGTGAAGATCACGTACTCCTGGCAGCGCAGCGGGTATGCACGGCCAGGGGCTACGGGCCGGGGCTGCAGCTGCAGCAGGTCGAGCACCGGCAAGGAGGCGCTCAGTTGCGCGCCGGGCCGCGTCGTGCCATTGAGGACCAGGTTCACGCCCAGGCGCTCAAGCACCGGCGCCAGTTCGTCCAGGTTGCTCGCCGGGTCAATGAACACCACGCGCCGGGCGCTGGACAGGGCCGCGATCAGCGCCGCATACATGGCCCGGCCATGGCTGGCATACAACGCCACCACCGGCTGCTGCAACCCTTCCAATTCGGCACTGACGGCCTCGCGCAACCGGTCTAGCTCGGCAAAACCAAGGCTGCCCTGGACATCAATGATTCCTGCAACATCGGTACCCGCCATGCGAGCAAAAGCCTGCAACATGATATCCCTGCCTTGTTGTTATTAGAGGGAGCGGCAAACGCCCTGCAGCGTCTGCATGAATGCCTGGATTTCCTGCCGGGAGATGCTCAGTGGCGGGGTCAGCTTGACCGTCGCCGGATTGCGTCCGCCGGTGCGCACGATCACGCCGTGCTCCAGCAGGCGGTTGCGCAGGGCCAGTACATCACCGCCCTGACCCTGGCCCTCGAAATCGAAGGCGAGCATCAGACCGCGACCGCGCACATTGACCACCCGCGCATCCTGCGCCCCCTGTTCCTCGAGGGCCTGGCGCAGATAGGCGCCGTTGCTCGCCGCCCACTCCCAGGGTTGTTCCTGGTGATAGATGTCCAGCACCTTGGAGGCCACGGCGCAGGCCAGAGGCATCAGGGTGAAGGTGGAGGAATGCTCGGCATACCCCAGGCAGTCCACCAACTCCGGGCGGCCCACCACTGCAGAAATCGGCAGGCCGTTGCCCAGGGCCTTGCCCAGGACCAGCAAGTCCGGCAGTAGCTGCGGGTTGCTGAAAAATGGGGTCCCGGTGCGACCGAAACCGGTGTAGATCTCATCGAAGATGGTGATCACGCCGAAGGTCTTGCCCAGTTCGACAATCGCTTCGAGCAACGCCAGGGGCACCGGGTACATGCCTTCCGCCGCCTGGATCGGTTCGATGATCAGCGCTGCCGGCAAGCGATTGGCCTGCTGCGCCTGGCGCAGATCCTCGGCCAGTTGCTCGCGCCACAAGGCGGCTCGGGCCGGGTCCTGGTCGGCGTCATAATCCAGGGCCAGGGCGGTCAGTTGCAGGCTGTCGCTACCGGCCAGGTGCTTGCGAAAACCGCGGTTGGAGGTCACCGACAAGGCGCCCTGGGTCTTGCCATGGAAGGAATTGTGGAAATACATCACACCCGGGCGTCCGGTCGCGGCGCGGGCGATTTTCAGCGCTACCTCGATCGCCTCGGCACCGGTGACCGCGGCAAACACCGAAGCTTGCGCGTAGGGCACCAGGCCCTCCAGCTTGGCCACCACTTCATGGCGCTGCGGGTTGTCGATATTCCAGCCGGTATGAATCAGCAGTTCGGATTGACGCTTGAGGGCCTCGACCAGGTCATCGCGCTGATAACCCAGGTTGGCGGCGCCGCTGCCACCGGACATGTCGAGAAAGGATTTGCCCTGCTCATCGTAAAGAAAGCATCCCTTGCCACGAACAACGGAAGGGCTGGAGGGGGCGCTGCGCTTAACGGATATTGCAACCGCTTCTGTGAACATCCTGTCACCTTGAGTAAGCCGGGCTTGTGACTCACGCACATACTCAGGGGCAGATTCGTGCAGGCAGGGCAAAGCCCTGCTGGTTGCGAAGTTACCGACCCTGGTACGTGTTCTCCTTGCCAGGGACGCAACCCCTGTCGGCAATGGCGGCAAGATTTACGCGGGAGGCATTTGCACTGTCAACGAGACCCGCACTTATTTCGAATTTAAAGCGATAACCACTGAAAAAAAGTGGGAATTCAGATAAAGCCCCTGAATTTATCAAGGTTTTTAGGGAGGAGTCGGGCTACCGGCAAAAGGCCAGTCTTTATAGAAACACGGGTCTTTGAGTCGTAGGGGGAGCTGGTGAGTTGAACCATCGCAGCGCGGCAGGGACGTTTTTGCAAGGCAAAAAAAAACCCGGAAATCCTCACTTGCGTGGGCCTTCCGGATTTTCTAAACCGCCAAATATGGTGGGTCGTGTGGGATTCGAACCTACGACCAATTGGTTAAAAGCCAACTGCTCTACCAACTGAGCTAACGACCCGCTGTGTGGTGGCGCGTATAATACTGATTTCTAACGGGAATTCAACACCCTATGTGAAAAAAATCAAAAATAAGGTGTTGGATCGCTGATACCGGCTGCATTGAAGCCCTCCGCACGCAGACGGCAGCTATCACATTTACCGCACGCATGCCCCCTGTCGTCCGCCTGGTAGCAGGAAACCGTCAGCCCGTAATCCACTCCCAGGCGCACCCCGGCCTTGATGATCTCGGCCTTGCTGAGGTTTTGCAGAGGCGCCTGGATACGGAAGCCCTGCCCTTCGACACCGGCCTTGGTCGCCAGATTGGCCATGCGCTCGAACGCTTCGACGAACTCGGGACGGCAATCCGGGTAGCCGGAGTAATCCACGGCGTTGACGCCAATGAAGATATCCCGCGCCTCCAGGACTTCCGCCCAGCCCAGGGCCAGGGACAGGAATACAGTGTTACGTGCCGGCACATAAGTCACCGGAATACCTTCACCGGGAGTTTCCGGCACATCAATGGAACTGTCAGTCAGTGCCGAGCCGCCAATACCGTTGAGGTTCAGGCCAATCACCTTGTGCTCCACCACGCCCAGATCCCGCGCCACGCGCTCGGCAGCGTGCAACTCGGCACGATGGCGCTGGCCGTAATCGAAACTCATGGTGTAGCAGCGGTAGCCTTCGGCGCGGGCCATGGCCACCACGGTGGCCGAGTCCAGGCCACCGGAGAGCAGGATCACTGCACGCTTTTCGGTCAAGGTTTGGTTCTGTGCTTGCTCAGTCATGTCAGCGCCCCGGCTCATCATTCCAAAGGTATTTGTGCAGCTGCAATTGCAGGCGTACCGGCAGGTTGTCAGCGACGATCCAGTCCGCCAGGTCCCGTGCATTCAGGTCGTGATGGCTCGGCGAAAACAGCACTTCGCCGGCACGTCGCTCAAGGCCGTACTGGATCAGCTTGGACACGGCCCAGTCATAGTCCTCGCGGGAACAGATGACAAACTTGACCTGATCGTTGGCGGTCAGCAGCTCGATGTTCTCGTAGCGATTGCGATGAGCTTCCTTGGAGCCCGGCGTCTTCAGATCAAGGATCCGACTGACGCGCTGATCCACAGCCGAGATATCCAGGGCGCCGCTGGTTTCCAGCGACACTTCATAACCGGCATCGCACAGCTGCTTGAGCAAGGGAATGGCATTGGGTTGGGCCAACGGCTCGCCGCCGGTGACGCAGACGTAACGCGGACGGAAATCGGCAACCTGCTCCAGCAGGCTGTCGAGAGTACGCAGGGTGCCGCCGCTGAAGGCGTAGGCACTGTCGCAGTATTGGCAACGCAACGGACAACCGGTCAGGCGCACAAAAACCGTGGGCAGCCCGGCAGTCCGAGTTTCCCCCTGCAACGAGTAGAAAACTTCGGTGATTCTCAATGTGTCTTGCATAGTCGCCACGGGCGTAACAGCTAAACAGGCTGTCCGCCTCCGTCAGGCACTTCAAGGAACCCCGCCATCGCGCAGATCCCAGGAAGCGTGTTTCAGAAAAAAGGGCATGGATTCTAACGAAAAAACCCGCGGCAAGCGCGGGTTTCTTGTAACGGCCGCCAACGCATTTACATGCGTTGCAGATCCCGTTGTGCCAACTGAGCGGCAGAAGTGCCCGGATACTGGGCTACCACCTGCTGCAGAATGCCTTTGACCCGGTCGGTATGACCCAGGCGGCGCTCTACATCAGCCAGCTTGTACAGCGAGTCCGGCACCTTGGCGTGCTTGGGATACAGCTGGGAAACCTTGGCGAACGCCTGACCTGCGCCTTGCAGATCGCCCTTGGCCAGGTTCACTTCACCCAGCCAGTACTGGGCATTGCCGGCGTACTGACTGTTGGGGTACTTGCGCAGGAATGCCGAGAAAGCTTGGCTCGCCTTGTCGAAATCCTTGGCTTTGATCAGGTCGAAGGCAGCATCGTAATAGAGCTTTTCCTTGGCCGGATCACCGGGTTCGCTGCTGGCAGCTGGTGCCTGGGCAGCAGCGCCGGCGGCACCGGCGGCATTGCTATCGCCACCGGCAGAAGAATTCTCAGGAGTCGCGGCAGGTGCAACACCGCTTCCTATGCGCCGATCAAGATCCTGGTATCGCTCCAGGCTTTCTTGCTTCATGCGCGCTACATCATTTTGCAGAACTTCGATCACACCTTGCTGCCGTGCAATCTGCTCCTGCATTTGCTGCAGTTGCTGGAACAGCTCGCCCTGTGCCGAGACAGGGGTCGAAACCCCTCCCCCGGCATAGGCGCCGTTCGTGCCATAACCCGCTGGCGGATAACTGCTCCCGCTATTGTTATAGCCGGAGTTGTTATCGACCACAGGAACCGCAGACCACGCCACAAGCGGCGTGAGACTGAGAGCCAAAATAGTTACAGCACGACGGCACGTTCGCATGACGAATTACTTACGCAGTTCGACGCGACGGTTTTGAGCCCAGGACTGCTCGTCGTGGCCAGTAGCAACTGGACGCTCTTTACCGTAGGAAACCAGCTCAAGCTGTGCAGGGGAAACGCCCTGCAGAACCAGGTAGCGCTGAACGGCTTTCGCACGACGCTCGCCCAGAGCCATGTTGTACTCACGAGTACCACGTTCGTCGGTGTTGCCTTCCAGAACAACGCGAGCGCCGTTTGCTTTCAGGTCTTTGGCGTGAACGTCCAGAGCGCGCATGGCTTCTGGCTTCAGGTCCGAGCTGTCGTATTCGAAGTAGAAGGTGGTGATTGCGCGCAGAGCAGCTTCTTCGCTCAGGGAGCCATCAACAGCACCAGTGTTAGCGCCGTAACCAGCGTTTGGATCAACAGCGCCTTCGCCGGCGTTGTCGCCACCTTTGGAGGAGCAACCTACAGCCACAGCCATGGCCAGAGCCAGCGCAGCAAACTTACCAAACTTCAACATTTCCATCGTGAAACTCCTAATGAACCCCAGTGTGTTAAGTGAAACATTGTAGCGCCGCGTCAGTTCAGGTAAGGGGACCAGGACGGTTCTCTGACTTCGCCTTGAGCGGTAGGAAGCGGGAGCCTCACACGTCCATTAATGGACACGAGCATCAAGACTCCCCGGCCCTGCTGGCGGGTGGCGTAGATTACCATGGTGCCGTTGGGCGCAACAGTAGCTGACTCATCAAGGTTGGTGTCTGTAAGGATTTTTACGCTACCGCGCTGCAAATCCTGAGCCGCCACCCGGAAGTTGGTGAAACCATCCTGGCGGTGAATCATTACCAGGGTCTTTTCGTCAGCAGAAAGTTTCGGGTTGGCGTTGTAGTTACCAATAAAGGTCACACGCTCGGCGCCACCACCGTTGATATTGCTTTTATAGACCTGCGGCTTGCCGCCACGGTCGGATGTGAAATAGATGGTGGAACCATCCTTGCCCCAGAACGGCTCGGTATTGATGCCCGGGCCACTGGTGACACGGCTGATTTGCCGGGATGCCATGTTCATCACATAGATATCCGGGTTGCCATCCTTGGACAGCACGAATGCCAGGCGGCTGCCATCAGGCGACCAGGCAGGTGCACCGTTCAAGCCTTCGAAGTTGGTGATCTGCTCACGACGCCCGGTATCGATGTGCTGGACGAAGATGCGCGGACGCTTCTGCTCGAAGGACACGTACGCAATGCGCTTGCCATCCGGAGCAAAACGCGGCGACAGAATCGGCTCGCGGGACTGCAACAGAGTCACGGCCCGCGCACCGTCGTAGTCCGAACGCTGCAGGGTGTAACGGGTGTTGTTCACCGAAAAGCGCTCAGCCGTCACATACAGCAGGCGCGTCGAGAACGCGCCCTTGATGCCGGTGAGCTTTTCAAAGGACTGATCGGAAATGTAGTGCGACATGTCACGCAACTGATCGACGCTGCCCGACACGCTACCGGTCAGCACTTGCTGCTCGGTGGCGACGTTGAACAGTGCGTATTGCACCTGCAGGCGACCACCCGCTGGAACAATGCTGCCGACCATCACGTACTGCGCGCCCAGGGCTTTCCAGTCACGGAAGATGACTTCGCTGGCCTGGGTCGGCAGGCTGATCATGTTCTGCTTGGGGATAGGTGCGTAGTAACCCGAGTTGCGCAGGTCGTCACCGATGATCTGCGCCATGTCGTCCGGCAGCACGCTACCGCCCTGCCAGCCAAACGGCACTACCGCGATCGGAGTGGCCCGATCACTGCCGCTGGTGACCAGAATGTTTTTTTCATCCGCTGCCGCTATCCCTGCCATACAGCAAATAACGACAAGCATTCCTCGAAGAAGGTTTCTCACAAGGCTAGATCCTCAGGTGTGAATGTCATCTTGAATGAACGATAGGGAGCGAAGTCCTTCGGACTCAAACCCTGCATTTCTGTCAAACGCCCAATATTCTTGACTGCCGCCACCGCCGAAGCGTCGAACGGACCATCACCACTGGACTTGATCACGCTAACCGTAGTCACCGTGCCATCAGGCAACATGCCGATCCGCAGTTCCACCGTCATGCCCTTGCGCGCCGAAGGAGGACGAGCCCAGCCTTCCGCTGCACGGATACGAATCAGGTCATCGAAACTGCCCGCGACACTGTCCCCCACCTCATCCGACTTCGTGGCTTCACGCTCCGGCGTATCGGATAGCAAGTCTGCCAGGGCCTGAGCCTTTTTCTCTTCGGCAGATTTGCGCGCTGCTTCCTGGGCCTTTTTCTTCGCGGCGTCGGCAGCAGCTTTTTTCTTCGCATCCTCAGCGATCTTTTTCTTCGCCTCGTCAGCTTCAGCTTTCTTCTTCGCGTCTTCCGCGGCTTTCTTCTTCGCGTCTTCGACGATTTTCTTCTTCGCTTCTTCAGCGGCCTTTTTCTTGGCCTCTTCTTCCGCGGCTTTCTTGGCTTCTTCTTCGGCTTTCTTCTTGGCTACATCAGCCAATTGCTTCTCTTCAGCCTTCTTGGCTTCCGCAGCTTTCTTGGCTTCATCAGCCTTCTTCGCCTCGTCAGCTTTCTTGGCTTCATCGGCCTTTTTCGCTTCCGCGGCCTTTTGAGCAGCCTCTTCTTTCTTTTGTTCCGCAGCCTTGATCTCTTCCTGCTCGACCTTCTTCTGCTCCAACTGCTCGGCTTCGGTCTGACGCGCGGCGGATTTCTTCGCCTCACCCGCAATTTTTTGATTGGTCTGGGTGGTCGCCGGGCTCTTGGATTTCAGCTGATACAGGGTCGCCTGGACGATCGGCTTGGCCGGGGGCAATTCCGGGGTCATGGCGAAGCTGACGAACAGCATGCCAAACACCAGCACGTGCAGGGCGATTGCCCAGACACTAGGCCAGAAGTAGCTTTCCGAGGCGGACGGCTCTCGCTGTTGGTGCATCAGGGCGCCTCGGTAATCAAGCCAACGTTACCGACTCCGGCTTTCTGCAGGCCGCCCATGGCACCCATCACGGCGCCGTAGTCGACGGATTTATCACCGCGAATGAACACCTGGGTGTGTTTGCCGCCTTCGTTGCCGGCACGGATGATCTTGGTCACCGCGTCGGTCATCTGCGGCAAGGTCATCGCCTTGTCCTGTTGCTTTTCGGTGTCGACTTCACTGCCAAGGTTCCAGTAGTAGGTCTTGTCAGCCTTGATCGAAATGGTCAGTACCTGGGTGTTGTTGTCCTGGGGCAAGGCTTCACTGGAAACCTTGGGCAGATCAACTTTCACGCCCTGGTTGAGCATCGGCGCGGTCACCATGAAGATAACCAGCAGTACCAACATCACGTCGATGTAGGGCACCACGTTCATCTCGGCAACCGGCTTGCGTTTGTGGCGAACTCGGGCCATTGGGTTTACCTGCTCACTCTTCGCTGGTGTGCACTTTACGGTGCAGGATCGCCTGGAACTCGTCGGCGAAGGTGTAGTAGCGGCTGATCAGCGTCTCGCCACGAGCGGCGAAACGGTTGTAGGCGATCACCGCCGGGATGGCCGCGAACAGGCCGATGGCCGTAGCGATCAGGGCTTCGGCGATACCCGGGGCCACAGTGGCCAGGGTCGCTTGCTGTGCCTGAGCCAGGCCGCGGAAGGAGTTCATGATCCCCCAGACAGTACCGAACAGACCGATGTACGGGCTGACCGAACCGACGGTGGCGAGGAACGGCAGGCTCTGTTCGAGCTTTTCTTCTTCGCGGGAAATCGCTACACGCATGGCGCGGGCCACGCCTTCCATGACCGCTTCAGGATCGACGCCTGGTTGCTGGCGCAGACGGGAGAACTCCTTGAAACCGGCACGGAAGATCTGCTCTACGCCCGAATCCGGGTCAGGGTTGCTGCCCGCCTGACGGTACAGCTTGGACAGGTCGATACCGGACCAGAAGCGCTCTTCGAAGCTCTCCAGGGCACGTCGACCGGCGCGCAGCAGGTTGCTGCGCTGAAAGATCATGATCCATGAAGTCACCGATGCGGCAACCAGGGTCAGCATTACCAACTGCACTACAACGCTGGCATTGCTGACCAGGCTCCACATGGAGGAATGGTCGACGACGTTAGCTTCCACGCTTTATCTCCTGCTCTGAGTGTGTACCCGCGCTGCTCTCGTCGGCAAAGGCCGTACGCAGAGCGTCTGGAATGGCGCGGGGTTTGAAAGTGTCGGCGCGCACACAGGCCACCAAAAACTGCCCTTCACAGAGCAGCGCATTATCCGTGGATCGCCTGACCTGCTGAGTGAAGCGCAGGCTGACCCGGTTCAATTCGGTGACTTGGGCACTGACCAGAAGCTCGTCGTCCAGTCGCGCCGGCGCGTGATAACGCGCTTCGCTGGAATGCACGACGAATAACAGGTTCTCCCCTGCCAGCTGCGATTGGGCAAAGCCCAAGTGTCGTAGCCGCTCGGTTCGAGCCCGCTCCATAAACTTAAGGTAATTAACGTAATACACGATGCCGCCAGCATCGGTGTCCTCGTAATAAACGCGACAACGATGTGCGAACGGCTCAAGCCCGTTTTGCGCGCGCATACTCTAGTGCTTACTCCTCAGGTTGCCAATCCGGCCAGGCAACTGTTTTTTCATTCTTGAACGACTTTTCGTGAAGTTTTAACGACGCCAGTCCCTAGGACAGCACAAACCCCGAATAAATCGACAAGGCGCGGGTTACTAATCGTCCACGGCATCGAGGAATTCGTCTACCACGGGCATGTCCCCCATTCGTGACGGAATGTTTAGACCGAAGTGCAGGTACGCATGCCGGGTCACCACACGACCACGAGGGGTACGCATGATGTAGCCCTGCTGGATCAGGTACGGTTCCAGCACATCCTCGATGGTATGACGCTCTTCGCTGATGGCCGCAGCCAGGCTGTCGACCCCTACCGGGCCACCGTCGAACTTCTCGATCATGGTCAGCAGTAGACGCCGGTCCTGGTGGTCGAAGCCACGCTCATCAACGTCCAGCAGGTTCAGTGCCAGATCAGCGATCGGCTTGGTGATATGGCCCTTGGCTCGCACTTCGGCAAAATCCCGCACCCGGCGCAATAGCCGATTGGCGATCCGCGGAGTACCCCGGGCACGCCGAGCCACCTCGAAGGCGCCCTCCGGGTCCAACGGCAAGCCGAGAATGCCGGCGGAACGACTGACAATGGTCGCCAGATCCGCCGTGCTGTAGAACTCCAGGCGCTGGACGATACCGAAACGATCGCGCAACGGGTTGGTCAGCATCCCCGCACGCGTGGTCGCCCCCACCAGAGTGAACGGCGGCAGGTCCAGTTTGATCGAGCGCGCCGCAGGGCCTTCGCCGATCATGATGTCGAGCTGGAAGTCCTCCATGGCCGGGTACAGCACTTCCTCGACGATCGGCGACAGCCGATGAATCTCGTCGATAAACAGTACGTCATGGGGTTCAAGATTGGTCAGCAGCGCCGCCAGATCACCGGGGCGCTCCAGCACCGGGCCGGAAGTGCTCTTGATCGATACCCCCATTTCCTCGGCAATGATGTTGGCCAGGGTGGTCTTGCCCAACCCCGGAGGGCCGAAGATCAAGGTGTGATCCAAAGACTCGTTGCGCCCGCGGGCCGCCTGGATGAACAGCTCCATCTGCTCGCGCACGCTAGGCTGGCCAATATAGTCGGCCAGACTGACTGGACGAATCGCCCGGTCCTGGATTTCCTCGCGCTCACGGGGGCCCGTGGCGGCGATCAGACGGTCAGCTTCAATCACTTAAATCATTCCCTTCAGGGCTCGGCGGATCATGTCTTCACTGCTCAAGCCTTTGTCTTTGATCGCGGAAACCGCCTTGCTGGCTTCCTGCGGCTTGTAGCCCAGGGAGATCAGCGCACTGACCGCATCCGACTCGGCGCTGGCCACCGGCACCGGCGCATCCGGCTGGTTCGGCACCAGGGCAAACATGCTCGGTACGGCTTCCCAGGCTTTGAAGCGGTCCTTGAGCTCCACCAGCAAGCGCTCGGCGGTTTTCTTGCCGACCCCGGGCACCTTGGTCAAGGCCGAGGTGTCCTGGGCCTGCACGCAACGCACCAGCTCATCCACCTCAAGGCTGGACATCAAGGCCAGGGCCAGTTTCGGGCCCACACCGTTGAGACGGATCAACTCGCGGAAAAAGTCTCGCTCGCGCTTGCTGGCGAAGCCGTAGAGTAACTGCGCATCCTCGCGGACGACCAAATGGGTGTGCAAGGTCAGGGGTTCGCCGACCGACGGCAGGCGATACAGGGTGGTCATCGGCACTTCGACTTCATACCCCAGCCCATTTACATCAAGAATCAGGTGCGGCGGCTGTTTCTCAGCCAGAGTGCCGCGCAAGCGTCCAATCACGTTTCAGATCCTTAGGCGATGGCCAGCCCGCAGCTGGCGACTCACAGAGCAAGCGTGCGGGCCGGGGACTCGGCCGCGCAACGCTCCACTCCTAAAATGACTGCGCTGATGCTATCAGAGACGCAAGCGACCGCCACGACTGCGTGCCGTTCCCAGCCCATGAGGCAGCAGACTGGAACGGGTGTGGGCGTGACAGATGGCGATGGCCAGGGCGTCCGAGGCATCGATCTGCGGCTTGGTGGTCAATTTGAGCAGGTGCATGACCATCATTTGCACCTGTTCCTTATTGGCGCCACCGGTACCGGCCACGGCCTGCTTGACCTGGGTGGCGGTGTACTCGGCAATCTCCAGTCCTTCTTCGGCGCCGGCGACAATCGCCGCGCCACGTGCCTGACCGAGCTTCAGCGCCGAGTCGGCATTGCGCGCCATGAACACCTTCTCGATCCCCATGGTCACCGGACCGTAGGTCTGGATGACCTCACGAACACCGCGATAGACGATCTGCAGCCGTTCGGGCAATTCGCCGGCGCCGGTACGGATGCAACCGGAGGCCACGTACACACAGCCGCGCCCCGTGTCTCGAACCACGCCATAGCCGGTAATGCGCGAACCGGGGTCGATGCCAAGAATAAGAGTCATAACGCCTGCTGCTTGAATAAAGAGGCTTGCCGGCCACGACCGGAACAGCGAAAAGGCAGAAGCCGGAGGCACCCCGCCACGTAACACTCGCGGCTTCGCACATCCGGCCTCAAGGTTAGTGCAGTTGAATCAGCCGAGCTGCTCGGCAACCGACTCAGGAATATCGGCGTTGGAATAGACGTTCTGCACGTCATCCAGGTCTTCCAGCATGTCGATCAGCTTGAGAACCTTTTCCGCGCCTTCCAGATCCAGTTCGGCACTGGTGGTGGGCAGCATGACGATTTCTGCGTCCGCAGCAGTGAAACCTGCCGCTTCCAGGGCATTGCGCACGCCATAGAAACCGGCGAACGAGGTGAACACGTCGATGGAACCGTCTTCGTTGGTGACCACGTCGTCGGCATCGGCTTCCATCGCCGCTTCCATCAGCGCGTCTTCATCGACACCTTCGGCGAAGGTGATCTGCCCCTTGCGCTCGAACAGATAGGCCACCGAACCGTCGGTGCCCAGATTGCCGCCGCACTTGCTGAAGGCATGACGAACAGCAGCCGCTGTACGGTTGCGGTTGTCGGTCATGCATTCGACCATCACCGCCACGCCGTTGGGGCCGTAACCTTCATAAGTCAGCTCGACCACGTCGTCGCTGCCGGCAGCGCCGGTGCCACGGGCGATGGCACGATCGATGATGTCGCGACTCATGTTGGCGCCCAGGGCCTTGTCCAGGGCCAGGCGCAGGCGTGGATTGGAGTTCGGATCGCCACCGCCCTGGCGGGCGGCAACAGTCAGCTCACGAATCCACTTGGTGAAGATCTTGCCTCTCTTGGCATCCTGACGCTCTTTGCGGTGCTTGATGTTCGCCCACTTGGAATGACCTGCCATAACTTGCTCCAAATTCTCTTTGAAACATCGCCCGTGCCACTTGGCGGGTACGGGCAACAAAAACTCGACCCATAGAAAAAGCGCACCCGAAGGTGCGCCTTATCGGGCCGGCTTATTCAGCCTTAGGCTGTTCACGCAGACGGATGTGCAGCTCGCGCAGAGCCTTGGCATCCACCAGACCCGGTGCCTGAGTCATGACGCAGGCCGCGCTCTGGGTTTTCGGGAAGGCGATCACTTCACGGATCGACTGGGCGCCGGTCATCAGCATCACCAGACGGTCCAGACCGAAGGCCAGGCCACCGTGCGGCGGCGCGCCGTATTTGAGGGCGTCCAGCAGGAAGCCGAACTTCTCTTCCTGCTCGGCTTCGCTGATACCCAGCAGGCGGAACACCGCTTGCTGCATTTCCTTGCGGTGGATACGGATCGAACCGCCACCCAGCTCGGTGCCGTTCAGAACCATGTCGTAAGCGCGCGACAGAGCGGTAGCCGGGTTGGCTTCCAGCTCTTCAGGCGAGCATTTCGGTGCGGTGAACGGGTGGTGCAAGGCGGTGAAGCTACCGTCGTCGTTCTCTTCGAACATCGGGAAGTCGACTACCCACATCGGAGCCCATTCGCAGGTCAGCAGGTTCAGGTCGTGACCGAGCTTGATGCGCAGGGCGCCCAGGGCTTCGCTGACGATCTTGGCCTTGTCGGCACCAAAGAACACGATATCGCCGTCGACCGCACCCACGCGATCCAGGATCACGTTCAGGTTGGCTTCCGGAATGTTTTTCACGATCGGCGATTGCAGGCCTTCAACACCCTTGGCGCGCTCGTTGACCTTGATGTACGCCAGGCCCTTGGCACCGTAGATGCCGACAAACTTGGTGTAATCATCGATCTGCTTGCGCGGCATGCTCGCCCCGCCAGGAACGCGCAGGGCGGCGATACGGCATTTCGGATCGTTGGCCGGGCCGCTGAAGACCTTGAATTCCACTTCCTTGAGCTGGTCGGCAACGTCCACCAGTTCCAGCGGGTTGCGCAGGTCCGGCTTGTCGGAACCGTAGCGACGCATGGCTTCTTCAAAGGTCATGTGCGGGAATTCGCCGAACTCCAGACCCAGCACTTCCTTGAACAGGTTGCGGATCATGCCTTCGGTCAGGCCCATGATGTCTTTTTCGTCGAGGAAGCTGGTCTCGATGTCGATCTGAGTGAACTCAGGCTGACGGTCGGCACGCAGGTCTTCGTCACGGAAGCACTTGGCGATCTGGTAGTAGCGGTCGAAGCCGGCCACCATCAGCAACTGTTTGAACAGCTGTGGCGATTGCGGCAGGGCGAAGAAGCTGCCGGCGTGGGTACGGCTCGGCACCAGATAGTCGCGGGCGCCTTCCGGAGTGGCGCGAGTCAGGATCGGGGTTTCCACGTCGAGGAAACCGTTCTCGTCCAGGTAGCGACGGATGCTGGTGGTCATGCGCGAACGCAGACGCAGCTTCTCGGCCATTTCCGGACGGCGCAGGTCGATAAAGCGATAGCGCAGACGGGTTTCTTCACCCACGTCGGAGTATTCGTTGAGCGGGAACGGCGGGGTTTCCGCTTCGTTCAGCACTTCCAGCTCGTAGCCCAGGACTTCGATCATGCCCGAAGCCATGTTGGCGTTGCCGGCACCGGCCGGGCGCAGACGCACCTTGCCGGTGATCTTGACTACGTATTCACTGCGCACGCGGTCGGCGGCGGCGAAGGTTTCAGCGCGGTCCGGGTCGAACACCACCTGGGCCAGACCTTCACGATCACGGATATCGAGGAAAATCACTCCGCCATGGTCACGGCGACGGTGGACCCATCCGCAAAGGGTTACTTCCTGACCTTCCAGGCTTTCGTTCAGTTGGCCGCAATAATGGCTGCGCATCATGGTAGTGGTTTCACTTCTCGTAATTCGAAATTCGATGGAGGCCTTGCGCACCTCAAGGTGCCGGATAGTGCAAGAACTCGCGCGTGTCGTTCAACTTAGTCAGCTTTGTCGCCACCGGCCAGATTCTTCTTGGAGCCGGTCTTGAAGTCGGTTTCATACCAGCCGGTACCGCTGAGGCGGAAACCAGGCATGGACAGCATCTTTTTCAGCTCAGGCGCCTGGCAGGCAGGGCAGTCGACCAGCGGCGCGGCGCTGATCTTTTGAATGGCTTCCAACTGATGACCACAGGAAGCGCATTGGTAGTCGTACATGGGCATGGGGGGCGTCTCGGCGATCCAGATTACTGCTTGAACTACAGCCAGAGCCCACGCCAAAGCTCGGGCTACTTAGCAAAGAGCGGGATTATATCCATTAAATCGGCCCTGTGCAGCCGTATGACCATATAGATAGCGGACGCTGTGAAAAGGCGCGAATGACGCCCGGGGCGCCATTCGCGATTACAGGCTTAACGATTTTCCAGCAGAGAACGCAGCATCCATGCGGTTTTTTCATGCACCTGCATACGTTGGGTCAGCAGATCCGCTGTCGGTTCATCGCTGACCTTGTCCAGCAACGGAAAGATGCCGCGGGCGGTGCGGGTTACCGCTTCCTGACCGGCCACCAGCTGCTTGATCATTTCTTCAGCCGCCGGCACGCCCTCCTCCTCCTTGATCGAGGACAGTCGGGCATAAATGGAATAGGCACCCGGAGCCGGGAAGCCCAAGGCACGGATACGTTCGGCAATCAGGTCGACGGCCAGGGCCAGTTCGTTGTATTGCTCCTCGAACATCAGGTGCAGAGTACGAAACTGTGGACCGGTGACGTTCCAATGGAAGTTATGGGTTTTCAGGTACAACACGTAGGTATCCGAAAGCAGACGGGAAAGGCCGTCGACGATGGATTTACGATCTTCTTCGCTGATACCGATATCAATTGCCATGTTTCTCTCCGTTAACGGGATGGGTTCACCCAATCAGCTGCCGGACCACTCTAGCAAGAGTACTGCTCGCTCGCCGACCAGGATCGTCGATCAGCCTGCGGTGGATTGTCTCGCGGCCCAGCCAAGGCGTTTAAGCCTTGAGTTCGAGCCAATTTCGACAGCAGGGAAAAACCGACGTTCCTTGGCAAACCCTCTGCCATCCGTCTAGAACAGGCCTTTGCCCAATACTGCGAACCCACCGCCTGAGCCACGGCATTTGCGCCCCCCGCCAACGTGCCGCTGCTGATTTGAGAAGGCCTGGGCTTTGCTGTTAAATAGAGCCCGTGTCGCTGTTGCCTATTTCTTTGGCCAGCGCGCATAGGCTGACACCGCGTACGTAACCACCGCCTCACCTATTTGTTCAGAAGCGAACCGTGCGTAATCAGCTCTTCCTTGTGCTTCCTTCTTAACGTGAGTTAATCAAAATGTTGAAAATAGTCCACCTGCTGACAGGCATTGCAGCTCTGCTGCTGTCCTTGATTCCGAGCCTTAGATCCGACGCAATTCCCTACCTGCAACAACCCGATGCTATTTACCTGGCCCTTTTCGGCCTGCTCAACCTGATCCTCGCTCCAGTTATCCCTTACTGGAACAAAGGCTCGCGCCATCATCTGCAGAACCTGGTCAGTGCCCTGCTGGTGCTGGTTGTGGTCCTGCAAACCCTCACCCTGCTGGCACCCATGCCTGTCATTGGCGGCCAACCGGCAGTCCTGGCCAGTTTGTTGATCGCTGTGCTCGCCGTGGCCCTGCATCTGGCCATCAGCTTTTACAAGTCCTCACCGGCGGCCTCCACCGCGCCTACTTACGACATGAGCAATCGCGATACCGGCACCGTGAAGTGGTTCAACACCTCCAAGGGTTTCGGCTTTATCTCCCGGGACTCCGGGGACGATATCTTCGTGCACTTTCGCGCCATTCGCGGAGAAGGCCACCGTGTCCTGGTAGAAGGCCAGCGCGTAGAGTTTTCGGTGATGAACCGCGACAAGGGCCTGCAAGCCGAAGATGTCATCGCCGCATTGCCACGCCGCTGATCCACGCCCACAAAAAAACCGCGCCAAGGCGCGGTTTTTTTATGCATCAAAGACACCTGCTCTCCCTCAATAATGTGGCGGCGGCGCCTCCTCCTCGAAAGATTCGAACTGCCCGACCATTTCTTCCTGACGCTTGAGCAAGGCACTCATCTGCAACTGCAGGCGTTCCACAACCTTCTGTTGCGATACCAGCACATCGTTCAAGGCTTGAATGGTGTCATCCTGGAACGCCAGACGGCTCTCCAGATCGGTTACACGTTCTTCCAGACTCATAGCTCAGTCCTCCAGAAACTGGAAATCATCGGCCAACACCACCCGCAACCGATCACGGATCGCCTCAACCTGCTGCGCACTATAAGGCTTGGCCGGATGCTTGCCCCAAACCGGCGCGGGCCAGGCGGCATCATCACGCTTACGCACGATCACATGCATATGCAACTGGCTGACCACATTACCCAGGGTCGCCACATTCATCTTGTCGGCGTCGAAGGCGTCCTTGAGCACTTCAGCCAGAGCCGTGGTTTCCCGCCACAGTTGCTGCTGGTCGGTGACATCCAGCTGAAACAACTCACTGATATCTTCCCGACGTGGTACCAGGATGAACCAGGGATAGTTTGCATCATTGGACAGCAACAACCGGCAGAGGGGGAAATCCCCGATGGGCAATGTGTCTTGTTGCAGCCGTGAATCTAAAGTGAACACCGCGCTTACTCCCGCTCAACTCATTCCAGCCTGGTTTTCAGCATCAACGGCACTGGCCAGGCGACAGACGCGCAGCATACCTGCGAATGCATCGGGCTTCATGATCAATGAGCCTGAGCCCGGATAGCGCCCCCGCACCACTTGGCAAGGAGCCACCTCAATGCAAGAGCCACGCCCCACAGCAGGACACTTTCCGGCGCTTCGCACCATTTGCGTACAAGGCACAGGAAACACCCGAAAAGTGACTGGCCAAGCCATTGATGTTCCTCACCCTACTTGCCCATGACTGTATGAACCGTGCACAGCGTTGCAAAAGTTTTGCACCAGAATCGTACAGACGGTCTACGCTGGAATCCTCAAGCATCCGCCGTCTACTCACTTTGCAGTGTGCGGCGGTAACGTTTTGGCACGCTGTGCAACTTATTGCACAGCCCTGCACCAGGAAGAGCATGGCGTCAAGCCAAACAAAAAGACGCTTGGAAGAGCGATTTTATGCGGTTTTTACAGGTCAGCATGCCGCCCAGCAGAAAAAATACGGGGCAAAATCGGTTTGTGCACGCTTGTTGCATTCAACCCGACATTGTCTGCGGCGGACCACCCGAAGTGGCCCGTCACAGACTCATAATAATAGTGGCAGGGTTGCCCCGCGGTGCTTTGTAGAGTGTGTACATGGGGGGCTCAATTCCTCGTGATATTGCTTCGAAGAACACTGCATAAGTTGTTGGTCCGGATACAGACTGGCTGCAGAATTGCGACACCAATCGAGCAATTTGCGACAGGGTCGTAAAGAAGCTGAAAGGATAGATAGGCAAGTATCGCCAACATTGTCAGCGTGATATAAGTTTGCGCCGACACAAAAAGAAAGAGCCGCCCAGATAATAAAACAGGTGGGACGGCAGTACTCTTCTAAAACCAAAGGAGCAAATCACGATGCGCGTGATGAAGTGGAGCATGATCGCCCTGGCTGTATCAGCAGGCACCTCGCAGTTCGCAATCGCGTCCTCCCAGGACGACGCAAAGGGCTTTATCGAAGACAGCACCCTGACCGCGAAAACCCGTGCGATGTACATGAACCGTGACTATAAAGACGGCGTGGGCAACGTACGTCGTGGTAACGGTACTTACACCACTGGCACCGACGATAAAACCAGCGGCTACCGTCAAGACACCGGCATCAGCGAGTTGCTCAACTATCAATCCGGCTTCACCCAAGGCACCGTCGGTGTTGGTGTCGATGCCATGGCCATGGGCAGCGTGAAACTCGACGGCGGCGCAGGTCGTGCCGGTAACGGTCTGTTCGCCACCAATGGTTCCGGCGAACCGGAAAACACCCAGTCCAAACTGGGCGCAGCAGCGAAATTCCGCATCTCCGACACCGTTCTGAAATACGGCAACCAGTTCGTATCCAGCCCAGTCTTCACCACCGACGACGGCCGCCTGCTGCCTGAAGTCGCCACCGGTACCCTGATCACCAGCAACGAGATCAAAGGTCTGGAACTGAGCGCCGGTCGCTTCACCGCTCTAAGCGCGCAAACTGGCATGGGCCGTGACAGCATCAACGGTCGCAGCCGTGTCACAGGCAAGCAAAACCCAGGGCTGAGCGCAGCGAACATCGCTGGTTTCACCTACTCGGGTCTTGAGAACTTCATTTTCGCCGTGCACGCCTCCGACGTTGAAGACTACTGGAAGAAGCAGTACGTCAACGTCAACTACACCCTGCCGCTGAGCGACAAACAGTCGCTGAACTTCGACTTCAACGGCTACCGCAGCAAGGACGACGGCAAGAAGCTGGCCGGCGACCTGGACAACCGCGTCTGGAGCCTGGCAGCCGCCTATAGCATCGAAGCCCACAAGTTCACCCTGGCCTTCCAGCAGTCCGCTGGTAAAACCGGCTACAACTACGGCGTCGACGGTGGCGGTACCGTTTACGTAGCCAACTCCGTGCAGATCTCCGACTTCGTTGGTGAAGATGAGAAATCCTGGCAGGCGCGCTACGACCTGAACATGGCCTCCTTTGGTGTACCAGGCCTGAGCTTCATGACCCGCTACATTCGTGGCAGCAACGTTACCGTTGCTGACTCCAGCGATGGTAAAGAGCACGAATGGGACGTAGAAGCCAAGTACGTACTTCAGGAAGGCCCGGCCAAGGACCTGTCCTTCCGTCTGCGTAACGCGATCTATCGTGGCACCAACAGCGACTACCGCGCGACTAACTACGACAACCTGAACGACCTGCGCCTGATCGTTGAGTACCCACTGAGCATCTTGTAATTTCAGTGCTCAGCTGAATACGCTAACACGCAGTTAAAATAAAGACCGCCGTCCTGAATCAGGGCGGCGGTTTTTTATGCTTGCAAAAGCACTGACGACGAACAGCAAACTTAATAGCAAGCTAACTAAGAAAACAGACATCAATAGTTGATGTTCGCTGATACTGGTTACAACTTGATAGCTATCAATGGCCGCCCCCTGAAACCAACAAGGGGCCGATAGCCCCTTGTCTTGAACAGCATTAGTTGACTGTACGGCCAACTTTTGAAACTGACTTACTACACAGCGGCTTCCTGAACCACACGAATCACTCGCTGCGGGAAGGGAATATCGATTCCAGCTGCCTTCAAGCGATCACGGGACAGTTCATTGAACTGGAACATTACGTCCCAGTAGTCCTCAGTCTTGACCCAAACCCGCAGCGACAGGGTAATCGCGCTGTCTCCAAGAGTGGACACCACAGCTACCGGTGCAGGATCGGCCAGCACACGTTCGTCTTTCGCCAACTCCAGCAGCACCTCGCGGGCTTTCTGCAGATCCGCGTCGTAGTCCACACCCACGTCGAACACTACCTTGCGGGTCGGCTGACGGTTGTAGTTGGTAATAATGCCGTTGGACAGGTTGCCGTTAGGCACGATCACCGTCTTGTTGTCACCGGTACGCAACACGGTGTGGAAGATCTGAATGCTGTCCACGCTACCGCTGATGCCCTGGGCTTCAATGAAGTCGCCAATACGAAATGGGCGGAACAGCAGGATCAGCACCCCGCCGGCGAAGTTCGCCAGGCTGCCTTGCAAGGCCAGGCCGATGGCCAGACCGGCAGCACCGATCGCGGCGACGAAAGAGGTGGTTTCGACACCAATCATCGAGGCCACGCTGACGATCAGCAGCACTTTGAGAATGATGTTGGCCAAGCTGCTGATAAAACCCTGCAACGCCAGGTCGGCATTGCGCAGCGCCAGCAGCTTGCCCACTTTATGAGTCAGTTTGTTGATCAGCCACCAGCCGATGGCCAGAGTGATGACCGCCAGCAGCACCCGGCTGCCGTATTCCATGATCATGGGAATCCAGGCTTGGGAAGCCCGGACCAGGTTGTCTACTTCAGCGTTCAAATCCATCTATCTCTCCAGATTCCCGGGGTTGCGGCGTGCATGACTGACCGGCAGAACGACCGGCTCACCTGGAGCTCAATCGTTTCTGCCATAGCTCCGGCCTCGGACGCCAAAAAGCTCTAGAGGTTCCCGGAGAAGTGGGTCAGTCGCGGAAGTTGTTGAACTGCAGCGGCATGCCGAATTCCTTGGCACGCAGAGCAGCGATGGCCTCTTGCAGGTCGTCGCGCTTCTTGCCGGTAACCCGTACCTGCTCGCCTTGAATCGCCGCCTGCACTTTCAGCTTGGCATCCTTGATATGGGCGACGATCTTCTTCGCCAGCTCTTTATCGATGCCTTCCTTTAATACGGCTTCCTGCTTCATCACCTTGCCCGAGGCAAAAGCGTCCTTGACCTCCAGGCACTGCACGTCGATCTTGCGCTTGACCAGGGCCAGCTTGAGGATCTCGATCATGGCCTCAAGCTGGAATTCAGCTTCGGCGGTCAGGTTGACAGTCAGTTCCTTGTCCTTGAACTCGAAGCTGCCCTTGCCCTTGAGGTCATAACGGCGATCCAGTTCCTTGACGGCGTTTTCCACCGCGTTGGTGACTTCGTGCTTGTCCAGTTCGGATACCACGTCAAACGACGGCATGTAATCTCTCCAAATAAAAAGGGGCGCTGTTCAAAACATCGAACACGCCCGGCTTGCGGTTAAAATCCGCGCTCATTATAACGGGTCTTTCCACTCCTTCACCGCGCGCCCTTTGCGGGGCTGCGAAACAGAGCGAAAACTTGATGTCCACGACCTGGCATGTTCTCGGCGCCGGCAGCCTCGGCACCTTGTGGGCCACCCGCCTGGCCCGCGCCGGCTTGCCCGTGCGCCTGATCCTGCGCGATCAGTCACGCCTGCAGGCCTATCAGGCGGCAGGCGGCCTGACCCTGGTGGAGCAGGGCCAAAGCAGCTTGCAGGCCATACCCGGGGAAACCTGCGATAGCACCGCCCCCATCCATCGCCTGCTGCTGGCGTGCAAGGCCTACGACGCCGAAGCCGCGGTAGCAAGCATCGCCCCCCGCCTGGCCCAGGGAGCCGAATTGATCCTGCTGCAAAATGGCCTGGGCAGCCAGGACGCAGTGGCCGCCAGAGTGCCCCAAGCGCGCTGCATTGCCGCCTCCAGCACCGAAGGCGCATTTCGCGACGGTGACTGGCGAGTAGTCTTCGCCGGCCATGGCTACACCTGGCTGGGCGACTCAGGCCACCCTACCCCGCCGATCTGGCTGGATGAGTTGAGCAGCAGTGGCATCCCCCACGAATGGAGCACCCAGATACTGACCCGACTCTGGCGCAAGCTGGCGCTCAATTGTGCGATCAATCCTTTGACGGTGCTGCACGACTGTCGCAACGGCGGCCTGCAGCAACACCAATGCGAAGTGGCAACCTTGTGCGCCGAGCTGAGCGAGTTGCTGCAATGCTGCGGCCAACCTACTGCGGCGCAGAACCTGCAGCAGGAGGTGGAGCGGGTCATCCAGGCCACCGCTGCCAACTACTCCTCGATGCATCAGGATGTGGCCAGTCAACGGCGGACCGAAATCAGCTACTTACTGGGCTACGCCTGCCAGGCCGCCGCCCGTCACCGCTTGCAACTGCCTCATCTGCAACAGTTGCAGCAACGTCTGGTGAGTCACCTGCGTTTACTCGGATTGCCCAGCGACTGAGCAGCGGCTACGCTGCCCACTTGCTCATTTCCAGCGATACAGCCGATGCCATTGCGCCAGCGTCTTGAAAACCTGCCCGTGGGCCAAAAGCTCCTGGCTGCCCTGCTTGTCCTGCTGACCACCGTGCTGCTGGTCGCCAACCTGACCTTTATCAGCGCCGCTTACTGGATATCCCAGGAAAGCATGGCGCCCCAGGCGCTACAGACCATAGGTCGGCTGGTGTCCAACCCGGCCCTGGCGGCACAGGCCCTGAACTCTCCCGAGGACGCGCAAAAGCTGCTCAGCGAGCTGGACAGCTATACCCCCCTGCGGGCGGCCGCTCTCTATGACGGCAAGGGCATGCGCCTGGCCCAACTGCAACACGGTGAACACCTCAAGCTGCCCGAACGTTACCGGCACATCGAAGCCTGGCAACTGACCGAATTTCGCAGCAACCAAGTGATTGCCCTGCCCCGCCCGGGCCAGGCGCCTGGCCATCTGCTGCTGGTGGCCACCAGCGAACTGCCGATGGCGTTCTACACCGGCACCCTCACCGCAAGCCTGGGGATCCTGATTTTCAGCGTGTTGCTGTGGCTGATCATCGCCCGGCAGATCAAGCGCCTGATCACCCAGCCCATTCACCAGCTCGAGGTGCTTTCGCGCCAGGTGACTCGCGAAGAGAACTACTCTCTGCGCGCCTCCCGAGGCAACCACGATGAAATCGGCAGCCTGGCGGAAGCCTTCAACACCATGCTGTCGCGCATCGAAGCCCGGGAACAACAGCTCAAACGTGCCCGGGACGACTCCCAGGCCGCCTACGATCAAGCCCAGGGGCTGGCGGAGGAAACCCGCCATACCAACCGCAAGCTGGAACTGGAAGTCCAGGTGCGCAGCAAGATCGAGAAGAAACTCACCGGCTTCCAGAACTATCTCAACAGCATCATCGACTCCATGCCCTCGGCGCTGATCGCCCTGGATGAGCAGTTATACGTCACCCAATGGAACCAGGAAGCCAGTGCCCTGTCCGGCACTCGCCTGGACGAAGCCCTGAACCAGCCGATCTTCCTCGCCTTCGAACCCCTCAAGCCGTTCCTGCCGCAACTCAAGGAAACCGTCGAGCAGCACACCGTCACCAAGGTCGAGCGGGTGACCTGGTTCAAGGATGAGGAAGCCAAGCACTACGCCCTGACCTTCTACCCACTGATGGGCGGTGCCGGTCGCGGCGTGGTGATTCGGATCGACGACATCACCCAGCGCCTGTCCCTGGAAGAAATGATGGTGCAATCAGAGAAGATGCTGTCGGTGGGTGGTCTTGCGGCCGGCATGGCCCACGAGATCAACAACCCTTTGGGAGCGATCCTGCACAACGTGCAGAACATTCGTCGCCGGCTGTCTCCCGATCTGCCCAAAAACCTGGAACACGCGCAGCAGATCGGCGTCGAACTGCAAACCGTCAACCACTATCTGGAAAGCCGCGAAGTGCCGCAGTTGCTCGATGGTATTCAACAAGCCGGGGCCCGCGCCGCCAAGATCGTCACCCACATGCTCAGTTTCAGCCGGCGCAGCAATCGCCAGATGGCCCCCTGCGATCTGCCGGCACTGATTGATCAGGCTGTGGAAATCGCCAGCAATGACTTTGACCTGGCCATAGGCTTCGACTTCAAGGGGCAGGCGATTATCCGTCAGTTCGACCCGAACCTGGGGCCCGTGCCCGGCACCGCCAACGAGCTGGAGCAAGTGTTGCTCAACCTGCTGAAGAACGCCGCCCAGGCCATTCACCAGCGTGAGGACGACAGCGAACCCGGTCGTATCATCCTGCGCACCAAGCTGAATCCGCCCTGGGCGGAAATCCAGGTGGAAGACAACGGTGTCGGCATGAGCGAAAGCGTGCGCAAACGCACCTTCGAGCCCTTCTTCACCACCAAGGAGATCGGCCAGGGCACCGGACTCGGACTGTCGGTGTCGTACTTCATCATCACCAACAACCACAAGGGGCAAATGGAAGTGCAATCGACCCGGGGCCAAGGCACCTGCTTTACCTTGCGCCTGCCCCTGGCCAGCAGCCAGCCCCAGATTCAAGAACCCCTACCACTGGAGAATTAAGCATGGGTTTTCGCTTGTCGAAGATTTACACCCGCACCGGCGACAAAGGCGAAACCGGACTCGGAGACGGCCGCCGGGTTGCCAAGGATCATCCTCGAGTGGAAGCCATCGGTGAAGTCGACACCTTGAACAGCCAGTTGGGACTGCTCCTGGCCGGCCTGGAAGAGCAGATTGATACCTGCCAGGGCTTCAAGGAAATCATCGAGGTATTGGCCCCCTGTCAGCACCGGCTGTTCGATCTGGGGGGCGAACTGGCAATGCCGGTGTATCAAGCCCTCAATGAGGCCGAGGTGGAACGTCTTGAGGCGGCCATCGATATCTGGAATGAAGAGCTGGGCCCCCTGGAGAACTTCATCCTCCCCGGTGGTTCGTCACTGATCGCCCAGGCCCATGTTTGCCGCAGCCTGGCTCGCAGCGCCGAGCGTCGCTGCCAACACCTGAATGCCGTGGAACCCTTGCAGGGAGTGGGACTGGCCTACATCAATCGCCTGTCGGACTTGCTGTTTGTCGCGGCGCGCCTGATTGCCAAGCGCCAGGGCATCGCCGAAATCCTCTGGCAGGCCGCCGCCAAACCCTCCGCGTAGGAGCAGGCTTGCCGGCGATCAGGACCACGGGCCTAGGGCAACGACCGACGATGCGCTGGCAAGCCAATTCCATAGACAGCCGCTAGCCAGCACTGCCACAGAGGGTGCCTTCAGTCCTGGGGCCAGAAGGCACGGATACCGGCAACACCTTGAGCACCGGCTTCCCAGGCTTGCCGGCACTCGGCAGGCCCCACGCCTCCCAGCAGATAGGCAGGCCTGTTGAAACCACTGAGCAACTGCTGCGCCTGCTCCCAGCCCAGGGGTTGGGCATCGGGGTGAGTCTGGGTCGGCTGCACCGGGGACAAGGTCACGAAATCCACATCCATCTGCTGCGCCAGGGACAGCTCCTCGGCGTTATGGCAGGAGGCGGCCAACCAGCGATCCTTGCCAAAAGGCCGCCCCGCGCTGGCGTACTTGCGCAATTGCGCCGCAGTAATGTGCCAGCCGGCGGAGGGAAAATCCCCCAGCCACTCGAAAGGCCCCTTGAGCATCAACTGCGCCTTGCCCGCACACAGGCCCACTGCGTCCACCGCCAGATCGCGGTACTGCGGATCGTAGCCACCAGGGGCGCGCAACTGAATCAGCTTGCTGCCCTGGGCAATGGCCTTCTGCATGCCTCGCAGCAAGGTCGGAGTTTCCAGGCCTTCTGGGGTAATCAGGTAGTGAGCGGGTAAACGCGCTGCAGCGACAATCGGCTGATTGGCCGCGGGGAACTCATAATCGGCCAGCTCACGAGGGCTGACCCAGGCCAAGGGCTGGCCTTCGGCGCCGTGAGGCTCGCCGCTGAATGCCGAAACCTCCCAGACATCCAGCAACACCTGTTTATCCGGGTAATCGTGCTGCACCTTGATCAGTGGGCGCGCCGTCTGTACGACGATACCCAACTCTTCCTGCAGCTCGCGGGCCAGCGCGGTTTGTACCGCTTCGCCAGCCTCGACCTTGCCTCCGGGAAACTCCCACAGGCCACCTTGATGCTGAGTATCGGCACGCCGGGCAATCAGGATCTTGCCGCTGGCATCCCGGATGACGGCCGCAGCCACATGTACTCGTTTCACCGCACTGTTTCCTCTGATCAGGCATTGGGCCTGGCCCTCACGGACCAGGCGTTGAGATGCGCGCTTCGCCGGCAAGCCGGCTCCCACAGTGGCTGGAGCAGCGTTGCCGGAGAGGTGCTTAAGTGCGGTATTCCGCGTTGATCTTCACGTACTCGTGAGACAGATCAGTGGTCCAGATGGTTTCGCTGCACGCACCACGCCCCAATTCGATGCGAATGGTGATTTCTTCCTGCTGCATCACGGCCGCGCCCTGGGCCTCGGTGTAGCTGGCAGCACGCGCACCACGGCTGGCAATGCAGACTTCACCGAGGAACACATCGATCTTGCTGACATCCAGATCCGCTACGCCAGCACGGCCGACGGCGGCGAGAATGCGGCCCCAGTTCGGATCGGAGGCGAACAGGGCGGTCTTGATCAGCGGCGAGTGAGCCACGGTGTAGCCCACGTCCAGGCATTCCTGGTGAGTGCCACCGCCGTTGACTTCAACGGTGACGAACTTGGTTGCACCTTCGCCATCACGGACGATGGCCTGGGCCACCTCCATGCACACCTCGAACACCGCCTGCTTCAGGGCAGCGAACAGCGGGCCCTCGGCCTTAGTGATTTCCGGCAGCTTGGCCTGACCGGTAGCGATCAGCATGCAGCAATCGTTGGTGGAGGTATCGCCGTCGATGGTGATGCGATTGAAAGACTTGTTGGCACCGTCGAGCAACAGGTTCTGCAGCACTTCCCGGGAGACTTTGGCATCGGTGGCGATGTAGCCGAGCATGGTGGCCATGTTCGGACGGATCATCCCCGCCCCCTTGCTGATACCTGTCACGGTGATGGTCACGCCATCGTGCTGGAACTGGCGGCTGGCGCCCTTGGGCAAGGTGTCAGTGGTCATGATCCCGGTGGCCGCAGCCGCCCAGTTGTCCACGGACAGGTCATCCAGTGCGGCTTGCAGAGCCCCCTCGATTTTCTCTACCGGCAGCGGTTCGCCAATCACCCCAGTGGAGTACGGCAGCACAGCGCTGGCATCGACGCCGGCCAGCTCCGCCAGCTTGGCGCAAGTGCGGGAGGCAGCAGCCAGGCCCGGCTCGCCGGTACCGGCGTTGGCATTACCGGTGTTGGTCAGCAGATAACGCACCGCCCCCTGCACACGCTGCTTGGCCAGAATCACCGGCGCGGCGCAGAACGCGTTGAGCGTGAACACACCGGCTACGGTGGAGCCTTCGGCACAGCGCATGACCACCACATCCTTGCGCCCGGGGCGCTTGATGCCGGCCGAAGCGATACCGAGCTCAAAACCGGCAACCGGGTGCAACGTAGGCAAAGGACCAAGACCAACAGCCATGAATGCGCTCCTCTTATCAGGTGTCTGCACCGTCGTCTCAAAAGACGGTGTTGCAAATGGAAAAACGCCGCGACGGCGGATGCCGTCACGGCGCGGGTGTTTCAGTGTCTGGCGAGGATCTTAGTTGATCTGGCCGTGACAGTGTTTGTACTTCTTGCCCGAACCGCAGTAGCACAGTTCGTTGCGTCCCAGTTTCTGTTCGTTGCGCACCGGCGCGGTAGCCAGGGCGACATCGACATCAACCCCTTCTTCCTGCGCTTGCGGCTGATCCAGACCCGGAGCCTCGGCGTGTTCGAACTGCAGGCGCTGAGCCAGTGCCTCGGCTTCCTGACGCAGGCGTGCCTCTTCCTCTGCCGGATCTTCGCGACGAACCTGCACATGGGACAGGACGCGGATCGAGTCGCGCTTGATGGAATCCAGCAACTCGGAGAACAGGGTGAAGGACTCGCGCTTGTACTCCTGCTTCGGGTTCTTCTGCGCATAACCGCGCAGGTGAATACCGTGGCGCAGGTGGTCCATGGTGGACAGGTGGTCTTTCCACAAGTCATCCAGTACCCGCAGTACGATCTGCTTCTCGAAAGAACGCAGCGCTTCGGCACCGGCCTGGTCTTCTTTCTCGTTGTACGCGGCGATCAACTCGTTGAGCAGCTTCTCGCGCAGGGTTTCTTCGTACAGGTGATCGTCTTCGTCGAGCCACTGCTGGATCGGCAGGCTTACACCGAAACCGCTCTGGATCGACTCTTCCAGACCGGCCACGTCCCACTGCTCGGGCAGCGATTGCGGCGGAATATGCGCGCTGACGGTGGCGTTGAGCACGTCCTGGCGGAAATCGGCGATGGTTTCGCCAATGTTGTCTGCAGCCAACAAGGTATTGCGCATGTGATAGATCACTTTACGCTGTTCGTTGTTGACGTCGTCGAACTCCAGCAATTGCTTACGGATGTCGAAGTTGCGGCCTTCCACCTTGCGCTGAGCCTTCTCGATGGCGTTGGTCACCATGCGGTGCTCGATCGCCTCGCCGGATTGCATGCCCAACGCTTTCATGAAGTTCTTCACCCGGTCAGAGGCAAAGATACGCATCAGGCTGTCTTCCAGGGACAGGTAGAAACGGCTGGAACCGGCGTCACCCTGACGACCGGCACGACCACGCAGCTGGTTGTCGATACGGCGCGACTCGTGACGCTCGGAAGCGATTACCTGCAGGCCACCGGACTCCAGCACTTGCTGGTGACGCTTCTGCCAATCGGCCTTGATCTGGGCGATCTGCTCAGGCGTCGGGTTCTCCAGAGAGGCGACCTCCACTTCCCAGTTACCACCCAGCAGGATGTCGGTACCACGACCGGCCATGTTGGTGGCGATGGTCAAGGCCCCCGGGCGACCGGCCTGGGCGATGATTTCCGCTTCCTTCTCGTGGAACTTGGCGTTCAGGACCTTGTGCTCGATGCCTTCCTTGTTGAGCAGGTTGGACATGTGCTCGGAAGTTTCGATGGTCGCAGTACCCACCAGCACCGGACGGCCCTGGGCCATGCACTCCTTGATGTCATTGATGATCGCGGCGTATTTCTCGTCCGCGGTCAGGAACACCAGGTCGTTGTAGTCCTTACGAGCCAGCGGCTTGTTCGGCGGAATCACCATCACCTGCAGGCCGTAGATCTGATGGAACTCGAAGGCTTCGGTGTCGGCGGTGCCGGTCATGCCGGACAGCTTGGTGTACAGACGGAAGTAGTTCTGGAAAGTGGTCGAGGCCAGGGTCTGGCTCTCGGCCTGGATGTTGAGGTTTTCCTTGGCTTCGATGGCCTGGTGCAGGCCTTCGGACAGGCGACGCCCCGGCATGGTCCGGCCGGTGTGCTCGTCCACCAGGACCACTTGGCCATCCTGGACGATGTATTCGACGTTGCGATTGAACAGCTTGTGGGCACGCAGGCCGGCATAGACGTGAGTCAACAAGCCCAGGTTGTGCGCCGAGTACAGGCTTTCGCCTTCCGCCAGCAGGCCGACCTGGGTCAGCATTTCTTCGATGAACTGGTGACCGGCTTCGTTGAGTTCGACCTGACGGGTCTTCTCGTCGACAGTAAAGTGACCAGCCTTGGTGACCTGGCCTTCCACTTCCTCGATGTGCTGCTCGAGACGCGGGATCAGCTTGTTGATCTCGGTGTACAGGCGGGAACTGTCTTCAGCCTGACCGGAGATGATCAACGGGGTACGGGCTTCGTCGATAAGGATCGAGTCGACTTCGTCGATCACGGCAAAATTGAGCTCGCGCTGGAACTTGTCTTCCATGCTGAAAGCCATGTTGTCGCGCAAGTAGTCGAAACCGAATTCGTTGTTGGTGCCGTAGGTGATGTCGGCGGCGTAGGCGGCGCGCTTCTCTTCCGGCGGCTGGAACGGCGTGACCACGCCAACAGTCAGGCCGAGGAATTCATAAAGCGGACGCATCCAGTTGGCGTCACGGCGAGCCAGGTAGTCGTTCACCGTCACTACGTGCACGCCTTTGCCGGACAGTGCGTTGAGGTAGACGCCCAGGGTTGCCACCAGGGTCTTGCCTTCACCGGTACGCATCTCGGCGATCTTGCCTTCATGCAAGGTCATGCCACCGATCAACTGCACATCGAAGTGACGCATGCCCATAACGCGCTTACCGGCTTCACGGGCGACCGCAAAGGCTTCGGGAAGCAGTTTGTCGAGGGTTTCACCCTTGGCGATACGGGCCTTGAACTCGGCAGTCTTGGCACGCAATTGATCGTCCGAAAGGGCCACCATTTGCTCTTCGAAGGCATTGACGATTTGTACCGTCTTGAGCATGCGTTTGACTTCACGCTCGTTCTTGCTTCCAAAAAGTTTCTTTAACAAAGGCGCAAACATATCGGCAGGATCTTCCACACATAGGGTTGGAGGGCGGCCCCGTGAGTCGCCCGAGCAGCCCTCATGGCCGCATGCGAACGAGCATTCTACCCGGAAACGATGGTGAGGAAAGTGGCGTTATTCCACGATGCTGGCACAGCGCTGTGACGGGGCTCACCTAAAATAAGGGCTTTTTGCCGAACTTCAAGCCCATTGACCACAGAACTTAATGATTACGATCAGCAAAGCGCCAGAAAGTAGTCAAAGTACGAAAAAGCAATGAGAGCGGTGCCCCGGGCGCTTTCTGCTACCATGGCGCCTCTGTAACTTCAGGTTTCTGATCATGGCATTTCGCCCCCTTACGGCACGCGCGCCTGCCGTTCTTCTTCGCGAAGCCAAGCCACTCAAAGCCATACTCGGCCACGCCCAGCGCCTGGCGCATCTGCAGCGCCTGCTGGAGAGCCAGTTGCAACCGGCTGCTCGCGAACATTGCCACGTCGCCTCCTGGCGAGAAGGCAGCTTGCTGCTGATCGTCACCGATGGCCACTGGGCTACGCGCCTGCGCTATCAGCAAAAACGCCTGCAGCGCCAATTGCAGGAGTTCAACGAGTTCAGCAACCTCACGCGCATCCTGTTCAAGGTCCAGCCACCCACGGTTCAACAGGGCGCAGTGGGGCACACCATGGATCTGTCGAACAACGCCGCCGAAACCATCCAGGCCACAGCCGAAGGCATCACTGATCCCAATCTGCGTGCCGCCCTGGAGCGCCTGGCCAGCCACGCCAAACCACGGGGCTGACCCAGACGCCAGGCTTCAGCGGCGCTTGCTGCCACCCAGCAACGACCCCATCAGCCCCCTGACCAATTGCCGGCCCAACTGATTGGCCGCCTGACGCATGGCTGACTTCAACGCCTGCCCGGCCGCCGTGCCGAGGAACTCACCCGCCCGATCAGCCAGGCTCGGTTCTTCAGCGCCAGGCTTGTCGGGTGTCGCCTGCGCTTCAGGCGCCAGGTCCTTGCGCCCCATCAACACCTCATAGGCAGACTCACGATCGATAGGCTTGTCATAACGCCCCTGTAACGGCGAACTGGCGATCAGGGCCTTGCGCTCAGCCTCGGTCAAAGGTCCGACTCGCGATTGCGGAGGCGCCACCAACACGCGCTGGACCATCTCCGGCGTGCCCTTGTCTTGCAGAGTACCCACCAGCGCCTCGCCGATACCCAGCTCAGTGAGCACCGCCAGTGCATCAAAGTCCGGGTTCGGACGGAAACCATCGGCCACAGCCCGCAACGACTTCTGCTCCTTGGCGGTGAACGCCCGCAAGCCATGCTGAATACGCAGGCCCAGTTGAGCCAGCACATCGTCCGGCAGATCCCCTGGCGATTGGGTTACGAAATAAACCCCCACCCCCTTGGAACGAATCAGTCGCACCACCTGTTCCAGTCGATCCTGCAAAGCCTTGGGAGTGCCCGCGAACAGCAAGTGGGCCTCGTCGAAAAACAGGGCCAGCACAGGCTTGTCCGCATCACCGCGTTCCGGCAGTTGCTCGAACAACTCAGCCAGCAGCCATAAAAGGAAGGTCGCATAGACTTTCGGTGCCTCGTGCACCAGACGGCTGGCATCGAGCAGATGAATCCGCCCACGGCCATCGGCCGCCGGTTGCAGAATGTCTTCCAGTTGCAACGCAGGCTCGCCGAACAGAGCTTCCGCCCCTTGCTGCTCCAGGGTCGCCAAGCGCCGTAACAGCGCCTGACTGGAACCTGTGGTCATCAGCGCCGCGTCATCTCCCAGCAGTTGAGGGTTGTCCTTGAGGTGATTGAGCAGCGCCTTGAGATCCTTCAAATCCAGCAACAAAAGCCCTTCACGGTCCGCCACCTTGAACGCGGCATACAGCGCAGACTGCTGGCTGTCGGTGAGTTCAAGCAGGCTGCCCAGCAACAATGGGCCCATTTCGCTCAAGGTGGTGCGCAAGGGATGACCGGACTGCCCCTGGATATCCCACAGCGTTACCGGATACGCCTGAGGCTTATGCTCAAGCCACGGCATACCGGCGATCCGTTCGGCAATCTTGCCCTGTGGATTGCCCGCCGCTCCCAGCCCGCACAAATCGCCTTTGATATCCGCAGCGAACACCGCCACCCCGGCGTCACTGAAGGCCTCGGCCAGGCGTTGCAAGGTCACGGTCTTGCCAGTGCCGGTGGCGCCCGCCACCAGGCCATGGCGGTTGGCCAGGCGCATGGCCTGAGCGATCGGCTGACCACCAAGGTCGGCACCGATAACGAGTTGCGATAAATCAGGCATTTTGTCACCCCTGGTTAAGCTTTGGCCTTACACGGTCGATATGAAGAAATGATGGATCAGAAGTATCTGAAATAAAGGTCAGGTAATTCCTTTGGGATAGATGGAGATATCAGCTTACTTATAACACCGCCCATTCTGCGCGCTTTTCCAACCCGATGCCCTGGACTCAAAGACCTTAGCGGACACACCAAGCCATGAACAAAAATCTGCGCTTCAGCCACAAGATCCTGCTTGCCGCCTCGCTGATCGTCATAGCTGCATTTGCGCTATTCACGCTCTACAACGATTACCTGCAACGCAACGCCATTCGTGATGATCTGGACAACTATCTTCAGGAAATGGGCGACGTTACGGCAAAAAATATTCAGACCTGGCTCGCCGGTCGCGCCTTGCTGATCGAGAACATCTCGCAATCGGTAGCGCTCAACCCCGACCCGACCAATGTCAGCAATCTGCTGGAACAGAAGTCCGTGAGCTCAACCTTCATGGGGGCTTACCTGGGTAACAAGGATGGCACCTTTATCATCCGCCCCAACAGCAAGATGCCCGACGGCTACGACCCTCGCGCACGCCCTTGGTACAAGAGTGCGGAGAGCACCAATGGCTCGGCCCTGACCGAACCCTACATCGACCTGGCCTCCGGCCAACTGGTGATTTCCATTGTCGACAGCGTGATCAAGGCCGGCCAGCGTGTTGGTGTAGTGGGCGGCGACCTCAGCCTGCAGGTGATTGCCGACAGCATCAACGCCCTGGACTTCGACGGCATGGGCTACGCCTTCCTGATCAGCGCCGACGGCAAGATCCTGGTGCACCCGGACAAGAACCTGGTGATGAAGAATCTCAAGGACGTCTATCCCCAGGACACCCCGCGCATCAGCAGCGAGCTCAGTGAGGTCAGCGTCGACGGCAAAACCCGCATCGTCACCTTCACCCCGATCAAGGGCCTGTCTTCGGTGAACTGGTACATCGGCCTGTCGGTGGACAAGGACAAGGCCTTCGCCATGCTCAGCGAATTCCGTACCTCGGCCCTGATCGCCACCCTGACCGCCGTGGCCCTGACCATCGCCCTGCTGGGCCTGCTGATTCGCCTGCTCATGCAGCCCCTGCATGTAATGACCCGCGCCATGCAAGACATTGCCGATGGCGAAGGCGACCTGACCCGCCGCCTGAACATCCACAACCAGGACGAATTCGGCATCCTCGGTACCGCCTTCAACCGTTTTGTCGAACGTATCCACGGTTCGATCCGCGAAGTCTCCTCGGCCACCGAACATGTCAACGAAGTAGCCCTGCGGGTGGTCAGCGCCTCCAACTCATCGATGCTCAACTCCGATGAGCAGGCCAGTCGCACCAACAGTGTCGCCGCTGCCATCAATCAACTGGGGGCCGCGGCCCAGGAAATCGCCCGTAACGCCGCCCAGGCCTCGCAGCAGGCCAGCGACGCCCGCAACCTGGCTGAAGACGGCCAGCAGGTGGTGGATCGCAGCATCCAGGCGATGAACCAGCTGTCGGACATGATCAGCGCCTCCAGCAGCAACATCGAGACCCTGAACAGCAAGACCGTGAACATCGGGCAGATTCTCGAAGTCATCACCAGCATTTCCCAACAGACCAACTTGCTGGCACTCAACGCCGCCATTGAAGCCGCCCGTGCAGGTGAGGCCGGCCGCGGATTTGCCGTGGTTGCCGACGAAGTGCGCAACCTGGCGCACCGCACTCAAGAGTCGGCGCAACAGGTACAGACCATGATCGAGGAACTGCAAGTGGGCGCCCGCGAGTCGGTGAGCACCATGAGCAACAGCCAGCGCCACAGCCAGGACAGCGTGGAGATCGCCAACCAGGCAGGAGAACGCCTGAACAGCGTGACCCAGCGCATTGGTGAAATCGACGGCATGAACCAGTCGGTGGCCACCGCCACCGAAGAACAGACTTCGGTGGTGGAGTCCATCAACATGGACATCACCGAAATCAATACGCTGAACCAGGAAGGCGTGGAAAACCTCCAGGCGACACTGCGGGCCTGCTCCGATCTGGAACAGCAAGCAGCGCGCTTGAAGCATCTGGTAGGCAGTTTCAGGATTTGATGACGGGCCTCAGGGCCCTTTCACCGGCGAGTCGGCTCCTACGCGGGGAGCCGATTGCCAAGCTTTAAATAGAAGCCGGCTTGCCGGCGAACCACTCACTGCGGCTGCGGCGCTGGCTCCTGCTGCAACTCTTCCCACAGTTGGGCGGCCCCCGGAAACTCGGTGCCGTCATCGGCATCAAGTTCATCGGGGTCATAGCGGCTCAAGCACCCCTCGCCGAGGGTGGCGGGGGCCTGGGAAGTGGCTTTATCCAGTGGATCGGTCATCGGGCTGACCTCGTGATTTACAGAACCAGGAGCGGGATATTGAACCCCCGCTCCTGGTTTTTTTTCAATCAGAACACCACGGTCTTGTTGCCGTGCACCAGCACACGGTCTTCCAGGTGGTAGCGCAGGCCGCGGGCCAGGACCATCTTCTCCACATCACGACCGAAACGCACCATGTCCTCGATGCTGTCGCTGTGGCTGACCCGTACCACGTCCTGCTCGATGATAGGACCGGCGTCCAGTTCTTCGGTGACGTAGTGGCAGGTGGCGCCAATCAGCTTCACCCCACGCAGGGAAGCCTGGTGGTAAGGCTTGGCACCGACGAAGGACGGCAGGAAGCTGTGGTGGATGTTGATCACCTTGTGCGCATATTCGCTGCACAACGCCGGCGGCAGGATCTGCATGTAGCGCGCCAGCACCACCACTTCGGCGTCGTGCTGTTTGACCAGACGCGAGACCTCGGCGAAAGCCGGCTCCTTGTCCTGGGGATTGACCGGTACGTGGTGATAAGGAATACCGTGCCACTCGACCATGCTGCGCAGGTCATCGTGGTTGGAGATCACACAGACGATCTCACAGTCCAGCTCATCGCTGTGCCAGCGGTGCAACAAGTCGGCCAGGCAATGGGACTCGCGACTGGCCATGAGCACCACACGCTTTTTCTCGGCGGTATCAGTGATTCGCCAGTCCATCGAGAACTCTTCGGCGATCGGCGCGAATGCCTCGCGAAAAGCCTCCAGGCCAAAAGGCAGGGAATCGGCACGAATCTCGTGGCGCATGAAGAACCAGCCACTGAGGTTGTCCGAGTGATGGCTCGCTTCGGTGATCCAACCGTTATGGGAGGCCAGAAAGTTACTGACTTTGGCAACGATGCCAACGCGGTCAGGGCAAGAAATCACCAACCGAAAGGTGCGCATGAGGGGGAAACTCCAGAACTTCGCAAAGGTCGCCATTCTAGCCACTGCGCGAAAAAACTGCAGTATCCATTGCGCGCCGGGCCTTGATTAGATTGGCAATCGCCGCTTGAAAAGCCTAATCCACAGCCACTGCAACGACAGATACCGACACTTGCCAATAGCGCACAACTAGTTTGTGAATAGCGCAGTTGAACCCTTCGACCTATTAAATACCGAAATGATTTTTACGTCTAAACACACTAAGAGAGACAAATAAAACAGCGGTATTATGTTTACTTGCACATACTCTCTGACTATTATTGCGACATTGTCACCCAGCCACTCAGCGCTCAATAAGGTAGTCCACATGTCCCTGATCAACGAATACCGTGCTACAGAAGAAGCCATTAAAGAACTGCAAGCACGTTTGAAAAACCTGTCCCAAGACGACAAACTGAAAACCGAACTGGAATTCGAAGGCAAACTGCGCAGCCTGATGGGCGAGTACTCCAAGTCCCTGCGCGACATCATCGCCCTGCTGGATCCGGACTCGAAAGTTAAAGCACCACGCGCCGCAGTAAAAACCACCGGCACCAAGCGTGCTCGTAAAGTTAAACAGTACAAAAACCCGCACAACGGTGAAGTCATCGAAACCAAAGGTGGCAACCACAAAACTCTGAAAGAGTGGAAAGCCAAGTGGGGCGGCGATGTGGTTGAAGGCTGGGCAACCCTGCTGGGCTAAGCCTTGCCAGTGAGCGCCCGGGCTCCTGCAGTCCGATTAAAAAACGCCAGCCCGCTGGCGTTTTTTTATGCCCAGGCAACCTGTTCCAGAGCCGGAGCCATCCTTCAAAGAGCCAGGCGCCCAGCCAGGGCCCGAACATGCTCACGCCACTCATCCAGCACCTGGCGCTGCTTCGGATCAGCACTTAACAACGATTGCTCAAGTCCCTGAGCAAAACTTTCCAGGGTATTGGGCGCGCCGAGTTTCGGGTCAAGCAAACGCTGCTGACAGAACCCGCGCCAACGCTCTTGCTCAGTTTTATCCAATGTCTCTGGAAAGTTGCGGGCACGGTAGCGAAAGAGCAATTCAGGCAAGCGCTCATCATCAAATGGCCACTGTTGCTGGGCCAAATGCAACGGATCAGCCTCACGCACTTGCTCACACAAACGCCGATCGCGATCACCAATAAAGCCGTCGTACAACTGTTGCTCCGGGTCCTCGCTGGCCGCGAACTCATCAGGACCATAAATCACCGAAAGTTTATCCCGCCAAACTTCCTGGGCCTCAGTCAAAAGCACGCCACGGCGCTGGTACTGCTCCATGTCCAAGTGCAGCCGTTGTTGATCCTCCACACGCAAGACATTCAAGGGCGCCACTACCGGGCAGCGATTGATATGGATGAGTTTCAACGGCACTGGCAGCTCACCGTCCAGAAGATCTTCGCGCCGCGTATATAAACGCTGATGCAAGGTTTCGGCATCCAGATCCAGCAGCCCCTGCGGATCCAGATGCAGATCACAAACGATCAGTGCATTGCGGTTGCGTGGGTGCCAGGCCAGGGGCAGCACCACCCCGATGTAGTGCCGGGCCGCAGAGAAACGCCCGGAAATATGCACCAGAGGCTGCAGCAAGCGGATCTGATCCATCACCCGCTGCTTGCTGCGCAGTTGAAACAGCCAGTCATAGAGCTTGGGTTGCTTGTCGCGAATCAGACGCGCCAAGGCAATGGTGGCGCGGACATCGGACAGTGCATCGTGGGCCTGGCCGTGATCGATACCATTGGCAGCGGTCAGGCGTTCCAGCTTGAGGGTCACCTGCCCCTGCTCCTGCGGCCAGACGATCCCCTCGGGACGCAGAGCGTAGGCCGTACGCACCACATCGATCAGGTCCCAGCGGCTGTTGCCACCCTGCCATTCACGGGCATAGGGATCGAAGAAATTGCGGTACAGGCTGTAGCGGGTCACTTCATCGTCGAAACGCAAGGTGTTGTAGCCAACGCCGCAAGTCCCAGGGCGCGCCAGTTGCCCGTGCACCCGGGTCATGAAATCCGCCTCGCTCAAACCCTGCGCCGCCAGCCGGCTCGGGGTGATGCCGGTGATCATGCAGGCCACCGGGTGCGGCAGGATATCGTCGCTGGGCTGGCAGTAGAGGTTGACCGGTTCGTCGATCTCATTGAGCGCCAGATCGGTGCGAATACCGGCCACTTGCAACGGACGATCGCTGCGAGGATTGATGCCGGTGGTTTCGTAGTCGTACCAAAAGAGGGAAGTCACGGCCTGTTCCTGAACTGAAAGACCGCCGCAGTCTAGGCGTTCAAGCATCCCCAGGGCCAGCCGCGCGAAGCGGCGGCACACAGAGCGCCACGTTGAATTCGCAGTTAATGATGTCGTTTGCCCCTCGGACACTGCTAGCATCTGCGCTGGATTTTTCTCTACCAGGCCAAGCCCCTAAGTTGCCCATGTTTGAGACGACAGCAACGCCAAGGAACGCATCGCTGCACCCGCCACTGGATACGCGGTATCAGGTCGAAACCCCCGAGGGCATCGATCTGCCGCTGCGACCGGCGGGATTGCTGGTCCGCACCCTGGCGTTTGCCCTCGATCTGGGCATCCGCGGGCTGGTGTTGGGCCTGCTGTTCATTGTGCTGGGCTTTTTCGGCGAAATCGGCATCGGTCTCGGTTCGATCCTGCTTTTCCTGATCAGCTGGTGGTACATGGTGCTGTTCGAGGTGCTGAACCAGGGCCGCTCTCCCGGCAAGCAAATAATGGGACTGCGAGTGGTTCAGGACGATGGCACCCCCATTGGCTGGAGCGCCTCCCTGACCCGCAACCTGCTGCGCTTTGCCGACATGTTGCCGTTCGGCTACTTCCTTGGCGCGATCAGTTGCCTGCAGCATCCGACCTTCAAGCGCCTGGGCGACCTAGCCGCCGGCACCCTGGTGATCTATCGCGAGCAGTCGGTCAAGCGACCGGAACTGCCACCTGCCGTCCCCCGCTCCGCGCCTTTTGCCCTGAGCCTGAACGAACAACGGGCGATTCTCGAGTTTGCCGAACGTCAGAATCAACTGTCGGCCGAGCGCACCCGGGAACTGGCGGCGATCCTCGCGCAACCGCTGCATGTACCCACCGCCCAGGCCACTGCCGAACTCAACGGCATCGCCCGCGGTTTTCTGGGAACGACATGAAACAAAGCCTTTTTGAGAACCGTCATCAGGCGCAATGGCAACAGTTCGAGCATCTGCTGGACCAGTTGGAGCGACGCCGGGTCAAAGCCGAGGACTGCCAGAACTTCATCCAGGACTACCGCCGCCTGTGCCAGCACCTGGCCCTGGCCCAGGAGCGCGGTTACAGCAGTTACCTGATCGATCCATTGCAGCAGTTGGCATTGCGCGGCCATCAGCAGTTGTACCGACAGCGCACCGCCATCAGCGCCAACGTCCTGGGCTTCATACTGGCCGGTTTTCCGCGTCTGGTGCGCCAGGAGTGGCGCCTGGTGCTGATCGCCAGCCTGCTGTTCTTCGGCAGCCTGCTGGGTATCGGCCTGTTGGTGTACCTCTACCCCGAACTGGTCTATAGCCTGGTGAGCCCGGAGCAGGTGTCGGAAATGCAGAGCATGTACGAGCCCACCGACGGACGCCTGGGGCGGGTCGCCGAACGCGCCTCTAGCCAGGACTGGGTGATGTTCGGCTACTACATCATGCACAACATCGGCATCGCCTTTCAGACCTTCGCCAGCGGCCTGCTGTTTGGCCTGGGTAGTGTGTTCTTCCTGTTTTTCAACGGCCTGATGATCGGCGCCATCGCTGGCCACCTGACCCAGATCGGCTTCGGCCAGACCTTCTGGCCCTTCGTCATCGGCCATGGCGCCTTCGAGCTGAGCGCCATTGCCCTGTCCGGTGCGGCCGGGTTGAAACTGGGCTGGGCCCTGATCGCCCCCGGTCGCCTGAGCCGCGGCGAAGCCCTGTTGCAGGCAGCGCGGATAAGCGTGCAATTGGTCTACGGGGTCATCGTATTCCTGCTGATCGCGGCCTTTATCGAAGCCTACTGGTCCTCCATGACCTGGCCTGCGCCCTGGATCAAATACAGCGTCGGCGCCGCCCTGTGGAGCCTGGTGGTGGCGTACCTGACCCTGGCCGGACGTGAATCCCATGCGCCTGAGTGACGCCAGCGTGACGATCCGCCCACGCAACCCCTGGGAAGCCATGGACCTGGGGATACTGCTGAGCCAGCGTCACCGGCGCCTGCTGATGACCAGTTGGGCCATCGTCAGCCTGCCGGTGTTTGCCCTGCTGAGCCTGCTGCTGTGGCAATCCCCATCCTTGGCAGTGCTGTTGTTCTGGTGGCTGAAACCGGCCTTCGAACGCCTGCCACTGTTCATCCTCTCCAAAGCCCTGTTCGGTGAAACCCCAAGCCTGGCAGAGGCGTTGAGGCAGTGGCCACGCCTGCTCAAGCCACAATTGCTGGCCAGCCTGACCTGGCGCCGCTTCAGCATGAGCCGCAGCTTTGTCATGCCGGTGGTGCAACTTGAAGGCCTGAGTGGCGATGCCCGGCAACAACGCCTGGCGGTCCTGCTGCAGCGCAATGCCGGGGCCGCACGCTGGTTGACCCTGATCGGCATGCACCTGGAAGGCGCCTTGTGGATCGGGTTGATGGTGCTGTTCTACCTGCTGCTGCCACAACAGATCGAACTGGACTGGAACTGGCAGAGCCTGGTCATCGCCGCCCAGCAGGACTGGTTCTGGCTGGAACACCTGACCAACGCCTTCTACGCTCTGGTCCTGGTGATCTGGGAGCCCATCTACGTGGCCTGTGGCTTCAGCCTGTACCTCAACCGCCGCACCGAGCTCGAGGCCTGGGACATCGAACTGGTTTTCCGCCGCCTGCGCCAGCGTCTGGCGGGCGTCACGGCGCTGCTGCTGGTGACCGGCCTGATGCTGGCGATGCCGGGCGCATCGATCTGGGCAGCCACCCCCAGCACTTCCGTGGCCGGCCCCGAAGCGCCACGACTGCTGCAGCAACCGCTGACCAGCAAAGCCTCGAAGGACAGCATCCAGGGCATCCTGGAAAAGCCGCCGTTCAAGAACCAGGAGTCGGTCACCCGCTACCGCTTCGGCGAAGAGCAGGCACAGAAGAAAGACGCCAAGGGCAAGCCGCCGGGCTGGCTCAAGAGCCTGCTTGAGAACCTCGACAACAACAGTTTCGGCAGCCTCGCCAAGGGCCTGGAAATCCTCCTCTGGGCCTTGCTGCTAGGGGCCCTGGGCTGGCTGATCTGGCGCTACCGCGATTGGCTGCGAGCCTTTGTCAGCCGCCGTCCGCTAACGCGCAAGAAACGCCCCGCCGCGATCCCACAGCAACTGTTCGGCCTGGATGTCAGCAGCGAAACCTTGCCTGCCGATGTGGCCGCCCGCGCCGAGGAACTCTGGTCCAGCCAGCCCCGGGAGGCCCTGGGCCTGCTTTACAGGGCACTGCTCAGTCGCCTGCTGGAAGACTTTCATCTGCCCCTGAGCGTGGCCGATACCGAAGGCCAGGTACTGGAGCGGATCAAGGCCTTGCAACAACCGCCCCTGGAGGCCTTCAGCCGCGAACTGACGGAGCATTGGCAGAACATGGCCTACGGTCACCGGATTCCCGGCGCCGATCTGCAGCCGCAACTGTGCGACGCCTGGCGCAGTCTGTTCGGCCCAGGAGCTCCAGCATGAAGCGCTATCTATGGGGCAGCCTGGCCCTGTTGCTGATCCTGGTACTGGGAGCCGCCGGCTACTACCTGTACCGCCACGCCACGCCCTATCAGGAACTCGTCGATCACGGCCCGTCGCCCGAAGCCCGCGCCAATCCCTACCTGGCCGCCGAGCTGTTTATGCGCGAACGCGGCCTCAAGGTCGATCACGCCAACGGCCTGGAGGTACTGGCCACCTTGAAGCCCGCCGGCAACAGCCTGCTGTTGCTGGGGGAGCGCTCCAACATGAGCCCGCGCCAGGCCGACCAGGTGCTGGATTGGGCCCGTGCCGGTGGCCGACTGATCTTTGTCGCCGAAGCCCTGTGGGACGATGACACTCAGCAAAGCGGTGACTTGCTGCTGGATCGGGTGCAGATCCATCAACAGCTCAGTGAAGACCTCGAGGAGCCGCCGGAACAGGAAGCCAACGACGCCTTTCCAACGCTGACCAAAGTCTATCTGGAAGACGAACAGGCCCCGGCCTACATCGGCTTCGACACCGCCTTCCACCTGGACGACCCGGACAGCCTGGCCCAGTCCTGGGCCAACAGCGGCGTGGCCACCCACATGATCCAGCTCGACTACGGCCAGGGCTCGGTCACCGTGCTGACCGACGCCGACATCTGGAAAACCCCGGCCATCGGCCTGTACGACAACGCCTGGCTGCTGTGGTACCTCAATACCGATACGGCCGTGACCCTGCTGTTCAACACTGACCACCCGAGCCTGTGGCAATTGCTCTGGCGCTATTTTCCCCAAGCGTTGGTAGCCCTGGCCCTGTTGATCGGCCTGTGGCTGTGGCAGGCCGGTAGCCGCCAGGGGCCGTTGCTGGCACCGCCGCCCAAGGCCCGGCGTCAACTGCGGGAGCACCTGCGCGCCAGTGCCGACTTCATCCTGCGCCATGGCGGCCAGGGCCCACTGCTGCAGGCCTTGCAACTGGATATCCGGCGCCGGGCACGACGTCGCCATCCGGGTTTCGAACAACTGGAACCCGAAGCCCAGTGGGACGTGCTCGCCCTGCTCAGCCAGCAGCCTGTCGATGCTGTGCGCCAAGCCCTGCAACCGGTGTCCGGGCAGCGCCTTTCCGGTGCTGATTTCAGCCACCAGGTCGCCCACCTGCAAACTCTCAGGAATGCCCTATGAGCGAACAACCCGTCGAATCCCTTGACTCCTCCGAGGCGCCTCAGCCCCAGGTCCATGCGGCCCAGCAGCGCCAGCGGGCCAGCCAGCTGGCGCAGGCGGTGCGCCAGGAACTGCAGAAGGTGGTGATCGGCCAGGAGGCCGTGATCGATGATGTGCTGACGGCGCTGATCGCCGGTGGCCACGTGTTGCTCGAAGGCGTCCCTGGTCTGGGCAAGACGCTGCTGGTACGGGCCCTGGCCCGCTGCTTTGGCGGAGAGTTTGCACGAATCCAGTTCACCCCGGACCTGATGCCCAGCGATGTCACCGGCCACGCGGTGTACGACCTGCAGACCGAACAGTTCAAACTGCGCAAGGGTCCGCTGTTCACCAATCTGCTGTTGGCGGACGAAATCAACCGCGCCCCAGCCAAGACCCAGGCCGCGCTGCTGGAAGCCATGCAGGAACGCCAAGTGACCCTGGAAGGCCGCGCCCTGCCCATCGCCCAGCCATTCATGGTCCTGGCGACCCAGAACCCCATCGAGCAGGAAGGCACCTACCCGCTGCCAGAAGCCGAACTGGACCGTTTCATGCTCAAGTTGCGGATGGACTACCCGGACGCCGAGGAGGAACTGAACATGGTTCGCCAGGTGGCTCGCTCGACCCGCGCCGACATGCTTGATGTACAGCCCCTGCGTACCGTGCTCCAGGCCAAGGACGTGCTGGCCCTGCAGCGCATCGCCAGTGAACTGCCCCTGGACGAACAGGTGCTCGACTATGCCGTGCGCCTGGCCCGGGCCACCCGCAGCTGGCCGGGACTGACGCTGGGCGCTGGCCCGCGTGCCTCCATTGCCCTGGTGCGCGGAGCCCGGGCCCGGGCCCTGCTGCGGGGCGGCGAATTCGTGATCCCGGATGACATCAAGGGCTGCGCCCTGGCCGTGCTACGGCATCGGGTACGGGTCGCTCCGGAGCTGGATATCGAAGGGCTGTCGGTGGAACAGGTGCTCAAGCAGATGCTCGAGCAGATTCCGGCACCGCGCCTATGAGCCGCCCACACTGATGAAGCCGACTCGTCTGTTGCTGATCTGGCTGGGCACCCTGACCGGCCTGTACATCCTCCTGGGAGCGGTGCGAGCCCTGGGTATCGAGGCGCTGCCGCGCCTGGACTCGATCGCCTGGGGCCTGTTGCTGGCGCTGTTGCTGCTGGCGCTGCTGGATGCCCTGCGCTTGTCGCGCCTGGCGTCGCCCGAGATACAGCGTCAGTTGCCCGGCAGCCTGCCCCTGGGACGCTGGAGCGAAGTGCAACTGGAGATCCGCCACCCTTATCGGCAAGCGCTTGAGGTGCAACTGTTCGACCATCCGCCCCAGGGCTTGAGCTTTGAGCACCTGCCACAATCAGTGAGCCTGGAGCCGGGCCAGGTCAGCCGAGTGGGGTATAGCGTGCGACCGCTGCAACGAGGGCATTTCAACTTCCACCAGTGTGAAGTCAGCCTGCCCAGCCCCTTGGGTCTGTGGAGCGCCAGACGACGGTTGAAGGTCCACGACAGCTCCCGGGTCTACCCGGACTTCGCCCGCCTCTATGGCGCGCAGTTGCTGGCAGTGGACAACTGGCTCAGCCAACTCGGGGTGCGCCAGTTGCAACGCCGCGGGCTGGGCCTGGAGTTCAATCAACTGCGGGAGTTTCGCGAAGGCGACAGCCTGCGGCAGATCGACTGGAAAGCCACCGCCCGCCAGCGCACGCCCATCGCCCGGGAGTATCAGGACGAACGCGACCAGCAGATCATCTTCATGCTCGACTGCGGACGCCGCATGCGCAGCCAGGACGGCGAGCTGGCGCACTTCGACCATGCCCTCAACGCTTGCCTGCTGCTCAGCTATGTCGCGCTGCGCCAGGGGGATGCCGTGGGCCTCTACAGTTTTGCCGGAGAACGCTCGCGCTACCTTGCGCCAGTCAAGGGCTCGGCCCAACTGAGTGTGCTGCTCAACGGCGTCTACGACCTGGACACCAGCCAGCGTCCAGCCGACTACCAGGCTGCAGCCAGTGAATTGCTGGCGCGGCAGAAGCGTCGGGCGCTGGTGGTACTGGTCACCAACCTGCGGGATGAAGACGACCAGGAGTTGCTGACTGCGGTCAAACGCATCAGCCGCCAGCACCGGGTACTGGTGGCCAGCCTGCGCGAGGAAGTGCTCGATCAGTTGCGCCAAAGCCCAGTGCAGACCTTGCCCGAGGCGCTGATCTACAGTGCCGCCGTGAACTACCTCAATAGCCGGGCCGAACTGCATGAACGCCTGAGCGCCCACGGCATCGCCCTGCTCGACGCCCGTCCAGGCGAGCTGGGGGCGGAGCTGGTCAGCCGGTATCTGAGCTGGAAGAAAGCCGGCAGCCTGTAGCGGGCTACCGCGACATTCAGGCCGATGTCTGCAACGGATGGAAGCTGAAGTAGTGCCGCAAGGCCTGCTCCAGTTCAGCGAATTCGGCGGTCGCCCGCAGCAGGCTGAAACCGCTGTCGTACTGGTGAGGGGTCAGGTCCTCATGGCACCACAGGCAACAGGCGCTGAAATCGATGAACTGCGTCTGTCCATCACTGCCGGGGACTTTCACCCGCAGCTCGAACTCGGCACCGATCAGCATCGGCAACTGGCTGATCAACATCAGCCCGTCAGCGGAAATATTGCCCAGGTAACCGACAGGCTTGTCGGTAAACCGGTTGAAGACTTTCAAGTAGGACGGCAGTTGATGCCGCTCGATCCGAGGTTCCGTGAACATGCTGGGTATCGCTATGAAAGGTCATTAAGCATGACCGCACTAGTGCTTCGGAACGGGCCTTGAGTAGCGGCTCGTTCTCCCGGATTCGAGGTGCGAGGAAAATCTTCACAAGGATTTCAACGCCACTGCGCCAGGCAGGAACCGTGCAGTGTTCGAACAACCTGTACAAATGTTAGCTCAAGCGCGAGGGGCAATTACACTGCCCCTGACCGGTATCGCTTACAACGCTGTACGGCGAACTTGTGCTGCACCGTTTGCCGGGTAATGCCCCAGTTGCTGCAAGGTGTCCAGGCGCGCACGGGCACGGTAGGCATACTCGCTGCTGGGGTACTGGGTAATGATGAACTGATAAGTCTGCGCCGCATCGACGAACAACTTCTGCCGCTCCAGGCATTGCCCGCGCAGCATCGACACTTCCGGCTGGATGTAAGGCCGCGCACGGCTGTTGCGGTCGACCTGGCTCAACTCGAGCATCACGCTCTCGCAGTTGCCGCGGTCATAAGCGCGGTAGGCGTTATTCAAATGATGGTTCATGGACCAGCGGGTGCAGCCGACAACACTGACGGCCAAGATAGCAATGAGTACGAATCGCATGGGGTATCTCCTGTCTTGTGCAGTGTATCGACTCATCGGCAAAAATCTTCAAGGTTGTTGCGGTAAACAAACAAAGCAATAAGTAGTGCAAACGAACAATGACTACAACTTCGGAGCATAGTAGCCTCTCGTTGCGCTTGAACTCAGGAGTCCGTGCATGTCCGTTCGTCGTACCAAAATCGTTGCCACCCTTGGCCCGGCCAGTAACTCGCCGGAAGTTCTCGAACAGTTGATTCTCGCGGGCCTGGATGTTGCCCGTCTGAACTTTTCCCACGGCACTCCGGACGAGCACAAGGCTCGCGCCCAACTGGTCCGCGACCTGGCCGCCAAGCACGGCCGCTTCGTGGCCATCCTCGGCGACCTGCAAGGCCCGAAAATCCGCATCGCCAAATTCGCCAACAAGCGTATCGAACTGAAGATCGGTGACAAGTTCACCTTCTCCACCGTGCACCCGCTGACCGAAGGCAACCAGGACATTGTCGGCATCGACTACCCGGACCTGGTCAAGGACTGCGGCGTCAATGACGAACTGCTGCTGGACGATGGCCGCGTGGTGATGCGCGTGGAAACCGCCACCGCCACCGAGCTGCATTGCGTGGTGACCGTGGGCGGCCCGCTGTCCGACCACAAAGGCATCAACCGTCGTGGCGGCGGCCTGACCGCTCCGGCCCTGACCGAGAAAGACAAGGCCGACATCAAGCTGGCGGCCGAAATGCAGGTCGACTACCTGGCCGTGTCCTTCCCTCGCGACGCCGCCGATATGGAATACGCGCGCAAACTGCGTGACGAATCCGGTGGTACGGCCTGGCTGGTGGCCAAGATCGAACGCGCCGAAGCCGTGGCCGACGACGAAACCCTCGATGGCCTGATCAACGCCAGTGACGCCGTGATGGTGGCCCGTGGCGACCTGGGTGTGGAAATCGGCGACGCCGAGCTGGTGGGCATCCAGAAGAAAATCATTCTTCACGCGCGCCGCCACAACAAGGCAGTGATCGTCGCGACCCAGATGATGGAGTCGATGATCCAGAACCCGATGCCGACCCGTGCCGAAGTGTCCGACGTGGCCAACGCCGTGCTCGACTACACCGACGCGGTCATGCTCTCGGCAGAAAGCGCCGCCGGTGCCTACCCGCTGGAAGCGGTCCAGGCCATGGCGCGGATCTGTGTCGGTGCGGAAAAGCACCCCACCAGCAAGACCTCCAGCCACCGAATGGGCAAGGTGTTCGAAAGCTGCGACCAGAGCATCGCCCTGGCCGCTATGTACACCGCCAACCACTTCCCTGGCGTCAAGGCGATCATCGCCCTGACCGAAAGCGGCTACACCCCGTTGATCATGTCGCGCATCCGTTCCTCGGTGCCGATCTATGCCTACTCCCCGCACCGTGAAACCCAGGCGCGTGCAGCCATGTTCCGCGGCGTCTACACCATCCCGTTCGACCCGGCTTCCCTGCCGCCTGAGCAAGTCAGCCAGGCTGCGATCGACGAGTTGCTCAAGCGCGGCGTAGTAGAGAAAGGCGACTGGGTGATTCTCACCAAGGGCGACAGCTACCACACCACCGGCGGCACCAATGGCATGAAGATCCTGCACGTTGGCGACCCGATGGTCTGAGCCCTGGCTCGCTGAACGCAAAAGCCCCGGAGGTGGAAACCCCGGGGCTTTTTTGTGTCCGTCCTTCCCTGTAGCGACAGGTGTCAGCCTTTGGCGAAAAAACCCGACAAGGCGGCGATGGCTTCTGGTGAACGCAGGCGCTGAGTGAACTGCGTGCCCTCTTCTTCTATTACCTGGCGCAGTTGCTCACGATAGGGAGCCTTCATCAGGCGCTTGCTCACTTGCACCGCCTCCGGCGCCAGTTGGCTGAAACGCAATGCCGCCTCCCTGGCTTTGGCCAGGGCTGCCGCGCCATCTCCCAGGGCCGCAGTGGCAATGCCCCAGGCCGCCGCCTGTTCACCACTGAAGCCTTCGCCGAGCAGCAACAACTCAGCGGCCTTGGCCTGTCCCAGCAAGCGCGGCAGGATCAGGCTCGAGCCAAATTCCGGGCACAGCCCGAGGTTGACGAACGGCATGCGCAACCGTGCATCACGGCTGACATAGACCAGATCGCAATGCAGCAACAAGGTGGTGCCAATGCCCACGGCCGCGCCGGCCACCGCAGCCACCACCGGCTTGCGGCAATCGAGCAGGTTGCGCATGAACTGGAACACCGGGCTGTCGAGGTCCCTGGGCGGCTGTTGCAGGAAGTCGGCGATGTCGTTGCCGGCGGTAAAGCATTCACTGCTGCCGCAGATCAGCAGGGCATTGATTTGCGGATCGGCGTCCGCCTCGGCCAGGGCTTGCGCCAGACGACTGTACATGGCACGGGTCAGGGCGTTTTTCTTGTCGGGGCGGTTCAGGCGCAGGGTCAGCAGCCCGCCCTCGCGTTGCAGCTCGATGGCATCGGTCATGAAGATCTCGCTCTGGAAAAATCAGCGCTCAACCACGGGGCAGGAACACATCGGCCAGCAGTTGATTGCGCGGCAGCCCCGCCAGGTACAGGCGTCGGGCAAAGGCCTCGACACTGTCGGGGTGCCCGCAGAGTAAGGCCTGGGTTTGCCGGGAAACAAGTCGCAGTTGCGCCAGGGCCGTCGCCAGCTGCGCGCCCTGCCACAGCTCCACACTCAGCTGGGGACGGTTCGCTACCAGGGCTGCCAAGGGTTTGGCCAGGTAATGTTCGGTGGCGTCATGGGCCAGGTGAATGATGCGGATAGGGCCTTGGTGATCCTGACGCAGGGCTTCGCGCAACACCCCGAACAAGGGTGCCAGGCCGGTTCCCGAGGCCAGCAGCCAGAGCGGTCGCTGCTGCCAGTCCGGATCGTAGTGCAAGGCGCCGCCGCGCAACTCGCCCAGGCGGATCGGGTCGCCCAGTTGCAACTGGCGTGCTGCGTCGCTGAATTGTCCCGGATGCCGGCAGTCCAGATGAAACTCCAGGAAGCGGTCCTCTTCCGGCAGACTGGCCAGGGAATACGGCCGGGCGATCTGGCTGGTGGTCCACAGCACCAGGTGCTGGCCGGCGCGATAACGCAATGGCCGCTCAGGCTGCAGACGCAAGCGCAGGACTGTGGGCGATAGCCAGTCGAGCCCGACCACTTGGGCCGGCCGGCCATCGCGCAACGGATCGAACGTCTCGACCTGCAGGTCCTCCACCACCTGGCACTGGCAGGCCAGGCGCCAGCCACGGCGGCGCTGTTCATCGCTCAGGGCATCCGGCCGACTGTCGTTGGGCAGGCCCTGGACGCAATGCACCAGGCAGGCATGACAACTGCCGGCGCGACAACTGTAGGGCACCGCCACACCGGCCTGATTCAAGGCATCCAGCAGGTTGCTTGCCGGTGCCACCGTCCAGCGCCGGCTGCCCACGGTCAATTCAGGCATCGAGGTTTTCCCAGGCGGCGGAACAACGATTGCGGCCGTCGCGCTTGGCCCGGTACAGCGCCTGATCGGCGCGTTGCAGGGCATTGTCCAGGTCATCGCCGGCCTGCAGCAGGGTCATCCCTGCAGACAGGCTCAGGTCACGCACATTCAGGCCCACCAATTGCACCTCCATGAAGGCCAGGCGCAGACGCTCGCAACAAGAGGTCAGGCGCTCGGCATCACAGTCGGGCAGTAGCACCACAAACTCCTCACCGCCGTAGCGGGCCAGTACATCACCGTCCCGCAGGCAGGCCGTGGCCACCGCGGCGAACGCCTGCAGCACCTGATCGCCTGCCGCATGGCCGTGAAGATCGTTGATGCGCTTGAAATGATCCAGGTCGATCAGCGCCAGCCCATGCATCTGTTCCTGGTCCATGGCCTGCAACTCACGGCTGGCGATACGCAGGAAGTGTCGGCGATTGAACAGCCCGGTCAACTCATCGGTAGCCACCAGATCTTCCAGTTGCCGCATCATCCCCCGCAGGGTGTCCTGATGGGCCTGCAAGGCAAAACGCCGTTGCCGCATGCGCGAACGCGACGCCTGGACATAGGCAGCGTACAGGCACATCCACACCAGCATCACCAGCAGCACACAGAGTTGCAGCGCCGCCAGCTGGGGATCCTTGAGGACAAAGCGATAGCCGTCCCACAGGTTGACCCCGGCAAAACAGAAGAAGATCAGCGCCGCGCAACGCAGGTAGGCCCGACGGGATAAATGAAACAGGCCGAACAGCAGCGGCAGGATATAGAACACCAGGAAAGCGCCCCGGGCCTGATCCAGGTGGGCGATCAGCCAAGTCTGCCAGGCAATGCCCAGGACCACTTGGACTTCAGTCAGGCTGGGATCGGCAAAGCGCAGGTTGCGCCCGCTGATGAACACCCAGCACAGCAGGCCCTGAGTGGCCAACACCAACCCCGAGGCCAACAGCGCACTGCTGGTGGAGGCGCGATAGTGCCCCGCGAGAACCGCCAGCCAGAACAGCAGCAGGATCAGTCCGTAGGTGCCCGCAGCAATGGTGAAGCGCTTGAATAACAAGCTCTGGATGGCTTTATGGGTCAATCGTTGACTCACCGTGAGAAAGGAGGCTTAAAGAGTTTCCTACCCTGCAGGCCAGTTGCAACTTTAGTGCTGCGCCCGGCAAATGACTATCCAAATTTTAAGCCGTGTTCTGCGGTTTTGCCGCTGATTCACGCAAGAACAGTGCCCACCCGATGGGCGACTTTCGTTTGCCCGGCTGGCGGGTGTGCCGGGCCCCCAGGCGCGGTATACTGCCGCGCCTTTTTAGCGTCGCGCCAGTTGTCTGTCCGGCGTGCCTTAGAAGGTGTCTGCAACCGACCGATACACCCTGCTGCAGCCACCTTATTAAATGTTCCCGTCTTTTAGAGGAGCGCGACTCATGACCGTGATCAAGCAAGACGACCTGATTCAGAGCGTTGCCGACGCCCTGCAGTTCATTTCCTACTACCACCCCGTGGACTTCATCCAGGCGATGCACGAGGCCTACCTGCGCGAGGAATCGCCGGCCGCTCGTGACTCCATGGCACAGATCCTGATCAACTCGCGCATGTGCGCCACCGGCCACCGGCCGATCTGCCAGGACACCGGGATCGTCACCGTGTTCGTTCGCGTGGGCATGGACGTGCGCTGGGACGGCGCCACCATGAGCCTGGACGACATGATCAACGAAGGCGTGCGTCGCGCCTACAACCTGCCGGAAAACGTCCTACGCGCTTCCATCCTGGCCGACCCGGCAGGCGCTCGGAAAAACACCAAGGACAACACCCCGGCGGTGATCCACTACTCCATCGTTCCCGGCAACACCGTGGAAGTGGACGTGGCGGCCAAGGGCGGCGGCTCCGAGAACAAATCGAAGATGGCCATGCTCAACCCGTCCGACTCCATCGTCGACTGGGTCCTCAAGACCGTACCGACCATGGGTGCCGGCTGGTGCCCACCGGGCATGCTGGGCATCGGCATCGGCGGCACCGCCGAGAAGGCTGCGGTGATGGCCAAGGAAGTGTTGATGGAGTCCATCGACATCCACGAGCTCAAGGCTCGCGGCCCGTCCAACCGCATCGAAGAAATGCGCCTGGAGCTGTTCGAGAAGGTCAACCAGCTGGGCATCGGCGCCCAGGGCCTGGGTGGCCTGACCACGGTGCTCGACGTGAAGATCATGGACTACCCGACCCACGCCGCCTCCCTGCCGGTGTGCATGATCCCCAACTGCGCCGCCACCCGTCACGCGCACTTCGTGCTCGACGGTTCCGGCCCGGCCGCACTGGAAGCGCCACCTCTGGACGCCTACCCGGAAATCGTCTGGGAAGCCGGTCCGTCGGCACGTCGGGTCAACCTCGACACCCTGACCCCGGAAGACGTGCAAAGCTGGAAGCCGGGCGAGACCGTGCTGCTCAACGGCAAGATGCTCACCGGCCGCGACGCGGCGCACAAGCGCATGGTGGAGATGCTGAACAAGGGTGAAACCCTGCCGGTAGACCTCAAGGGTCGCTTCATCTACTACGTCGGCCCGGTTGATCCGGTGGGCGACGAAGTGGTGGGCCCGGCCGGCCCGACCACTGCCACGCGGATGGACAAGTTCACCCGGCAGATCCTCGAGCAGACCGGCCTGCTGGGCATGATCGGCAAGTCCGAGCGTGGCCCGACCGCCATCGACGCGATCAAGGACAACAAGGCCGTGTACCTGATGGCCGTCGGCGGCGCCGCCTACCTGGTGGCCCAGGCGATCAAGAAGTCCAAGGTCCTGGCCTTCGCCGAACTGGGCATGGAAGCGATCTACGAGTTCGAGGTCAAGGACATGCCAGTGACTGTCGCCGTCGACAGCAAGGGCGAGTCGGTCCACATCACCGGTCCCGCCATCTGGCAGAAAAAGATCAGTGACAGCCTGGCGATAGAAGTGCAGTAAGCCCTTCTAACGTTTGGCCAAAGCGGCGGTGCTGTTGAGACAACAGCCCGTCGCTTTTTTTATGCCGCGCCCTTTCGCGACACTGTCGGCGATCAACGTTCCACCCGTCGCTCATGCTATCGTTCCCGCCCCCATTGCAGCCTGCCCCGACTCATGGCCCAGATCTCTCGCCCTATCCGCTTGACGTTCTATATCCTGGTTATTCTCGCTGGCACCGTCATCAGCGCCGGCCTGGCCATGCGCCACGCCGAACGCCAGACGCTGGTGGAGGATGCCGCCCGAGCCAATGAACAGCTGGGGCTGTACGCCAACTCGCTGCACACCCTGATCGAACGCTATCGCGCCCTGCCAGCGGTGCTGGCCCTGGACCCGGAACTGCGTTCGGCACTTCAGGGCCCGGTGACGGCAGACACCCAGGATGCACTGAACCGCAAACTGGAAAAGATCAACGGCGCCGCCCGCTCCTCGACCCTGGAACTGCTGAACCATGAAGGCCTGGCCGTGGCGGCCAGCAACTGGCGACTGCCCAGCAGCTATGTCGGCCACAACTATGGTTTTCGCCCCTACTTCAAGCAGACCCGCAGCCAGGGCAGCGGGCGTTTCTACGCCGTGGGCGTCACCAGCGGCATTCCGGGGTATTTCCTCTCCAGCGCGGTCAAGGCCGACAACGAGGACTTCCTCGGGGCCATGGTGGTCAAGCTGGAGTTCCCCGAACTGGAGCATGAATGGAGCCAGGGCAACGACACCCTGCTGGTGAGCGACGCCCGAGGCATCATCTTTATCGCCAACCAGCCCGGCTGGCGTTACCGGCAGCTGCAACCGCTGTCCGCAAACGACCTGGCGGAGATCAAGCTGACCCGCCAGTACGACAAGCAACCGCTGACGGCGCTGCAACATACGACCCTGCAAACATTCGACGACAACAGCAGACTGGTCCAGGTCGAAGGCCCCGAGGGCGTGGCCAACTATCTCTGGGAATCCCTGCCGCTGACCGCCGAAGGCTGGACCCTGCACCTGCTGCGCAAGCCGGCCAGCGCTTTCGAGGAAAGCCGCAATGCCGGGCTGGCGGCCGCCGGTGCCTGGCTGACCCTGGTGTTCCTGTTGCTGTTCCTCAGCCAACGCTGGCGCTTGGGGAAAATCCGCCAGCGCAACCGTGAAGAGCTGGAACAGTTGGTCCAGGAACGCACTCGGGATCTGCGCACCGCCCAGGAAGGCCTGGTGCAATCGGCCAAGCTGGCCGCCCTGGGGCAGATGTCCGCGGCCCTGGCCCATGAAATCAACCAACCCCTGACCGCCCAGCGCATGCAGCTTGCCACGCTGCGGCTGCTGCTGGATCACGGCCGGGTGGATGAGGCTTACAAAGCCCTGCGACCATTGGACGACATGCTGACCCGCATGGCCGCCCTTACCAGCCACCTCAAGACCTTCGCCCGCAAGAGCCCCAGCGGCCTGCGCGAACGCCTGGATCTGGCCGCGGTGGTGGACCAGTCGCTGCAGCTGCTGGAAACCCGGCTGCGTGCCGAAGACATCCAGATCGAGCTGCACCTGACCCGCCCGGCCTGGGTTCGCGGTGATGCCATCCGCCTGGAGCAGGTGCTGATCAACCTGCTGCGCAATGCCCTCGACGCCATGCACAACAAGCCTGAAAAGCACCTGCAGATCAGCCTCGAGGCCGAGGACCAATTGTGGCAACTGCGGGTCGCCGACAACGGCGGCGGGATCGCCGAAGAGCACCTGCTGAGCGTGTTCGACCCGTTCTTCACCACCAAGCCGGTGGGTGATGGCCTGGGCCTGGGGCTGGCCGTGTCCTACGCCATCGTCCATGAACTGGGGGGACGCTTGAGCGCCGCCAACCAGAATCAGGGCGCGGTGTTCACCCTCAGCCTGCCCATCGATCTGGAAGCGCACATCCAATGCTGAACTCGGTAATCGTGGTGGATGACGAGGCCAGCATCCGTACCGCCGTCGAACAATGGCTGAGCCTGTCGGGGTTCGAGGTCCAGCTCTTCAGTCGCGCCGAGGATTGCCTGGCGCAACTGCCGAAGAACTTCCCCGGGGTGATCCTCAGCGATGTGCGCATGCCCGGTATCAGTGGCCTGGAGCTGCTGGCCCAGGTCCAGCGCCTGGACCCCGACCTGCCGATCATCCTGCTGACCGGTCACGGTGACGTGCCCATGGCGGTCGAGGCCATGCGCGACGGTGCCTATGACTTCCTGGAAAAACCCTTCAGCCCCGACACCCTGCTCAGCAGCCTGCGCCGGGCCCTGGACAAACGCCGCCTGGTCCTGGAAAACCGTCGCCTGCACCAGCAGGCTGACAGCCGGGCCAAGCTCGACGCCACCCTGCTCGGCATGTCCCGGGCCCTGCAGACCCTGCGCCGCCAGGTACTGGATCTGGCCGCCTTGCCCGTGAATGTGCTGATCCGAGGTGAAACCGGCAGCGGCAAGGAATTGATCGCCCGCTGCCTGCACGACTTCGGTCCCCGGGCCGGCAAGCCCTTTGTCGCCCTGAACTGCGCAGCGATACCCGAGCAGTTGTTCGAGGCCGAGTTGTTCGGCCATGAAAGCGGCGCCTTCACCGGCGCCCAGGGCAAGCGCATCGGCAAGCTGGAGTACGCCCATGGCGGCACGCTGTTTCTCGACGAGATCGAAAGCATGCCCCTGGCCCAGCAGGTCAAGCTGCTGCGGGTGCTGCAGGAGCAGAAACTGGAACGCCTGGGCTCCAACCAGAGCATCAAGGTCGACCTGCGGGTGATCGCCGCCACCAAGCCCGACCTGCTGGAGGAGGCCCGGGCCGGACGCTTTCGCGAAGACCTGGCCTATCGCCTGACCGTGGCCGAACTGCGCCTGCCGCCACTGCGTGAGCGCCGCGAGGATATTCCACAGCTCTACGAACACTTCGCCCAGGCCGCCGCCGAGCGCCTGGGGCGCAGCGTCGCGCCCTTGAGTGGCGCCCAGTTGAGCCGCCTGCTCAGTCACGACTGGCCGGGCAACGTGCGCGAACTGGCCAACGCCGCCGAGCGTCAGGTGCTGGGCCTCGGGGAGCCGGAGGCCGAAGTCCTCGAAGCCGGCCAATCCCTGGCCGCGCAGCAAGAAGCCTTCGAAGCCCAGTGCCTGCGCGCTGCCCTGACTCGCCACAAGGGCGAGATCAAGGCCGTGCTCAACGAACTGCAACTGCCGCGCCGGACCCTGAATGAAAAAATGCAGCGTCACGGCCTGACCCGGGAAATGTTCCTCAAAGACCCATAACCCTCGTCCCTGTAGAAGCCGGCTTGCCGGCGAACAGGCCCTCAAGCCAGGTGTAGCCCCACCCATACCCGCAAACGGCAAGCCGCCCGAACACGCCTCCCAGGTGCCGCGCACCTTTCGGCAATTTCCCGCCTACCCCACAGGCACCCATAGGCGGATTTCCGCTCATCACCACCGATCAAACCCTTCTAGCCCGGGCCTCTTGTCCTTGGCACAGGTCCTGCTACAGCCCCAGCAGGCTGCGCTTGCGCGCGCTCCACAAAAACAATGAATAGAAGGGTCCGTCATGGATATCTCTAATACCCTGCCTGCCGGGTCGGCGGCTGCATCCGCCACCGAAAAGACCACCGCCAGCCGCCTGAAGTCGATCTTCAGCGGTTCCGTGGGCAACATGGTCGAGTGGTACGACTGGTACGTCTACGCGGCATTCTCGCTGTACTTCGCCAAAGTCTTCTTCCCCAAGGGCGACACCACCGCGCAACTGCTGAACACCGCTGCGATCTTCGCCGTGGGCTTCCTGATGCGCCCGATCGGTGGCTGGCTGATGGGCCTGTACGCCGACCGCAAAGGCCGTAAAGCCGCGCTGATGGCTTCGGTGCTGCTGATGTGCTTCGGCTCGCTGATCATCGCCCTGACCCCGGGTTACGAAACCATCGGCGTCGGCGCCCCCATCCTGCTGGTGCTGGCGCGCCTGATGCAGGGCCTGTCGGTGGGTGGTGAATACGGCACCTCGGCCACCTACCTCAGCGAGATGGCGACCAAGGAACGTCGCGGCTTCTTCTCCAGCTTCCAGTACGTGACCCTGATCTCCGGTCAGCTCATCGCCCTGGGAGTACTGATCGTGCTGCAGAACATTCTGACCACCGAGGAGCTGCAATCCTGGGGCTGGCGGATTCCGTTCGGCATCGGCGCCCTGTGTGCGGTCGTGGCCCTGTACCTGCGTCGCGGCATGGAAGAAACCGAGTCCTTCACCAAGAAGAAAGAGAAGCCCAAAGAAAGCCTGATGCGCACCCTGATGCGTCATCCCAAGGAACTGATGACCGTGGTCGGCCTGACCATGGGCGGCACCCTGGCCTTCTACACCTACACCACCTACATGCAGAAATACCTGGTGAACACCGTCGGCATGAGCATTTCCGACTCCACCACCATTTCTGCCGCCACGCTGTTCCTGTTCATGTGCCTGCAGCCGGTGATCGGTGCACTCTCGGACAAGGTGGGCCGGCGGCCGATCCTGATCGCCTTCGGCATCCTCGGCACCCTGTTCACCGTGCCGATCCTCACCACCCTGCACACCATCCAGACCTGGTGGGGCGCGTTCTTCCTGATCATGGCGGCACTGATCATCGTCAGTGGCTACACCTCAATCAACGCGGTGGTGAAGGCCGAGCTGTTCCCCACTGAAATCCGTGCCCTGGGCGTGGGCCTGCCCTACGCGCTGACCGTATCGATCTTCGGCGGCACTGCGGAATACATCGCCCTGTGGTTCAAGAGCATCGGCATGGAAACCGGCTACTACTGGTACGTCACCGCCTGTATTGCCTGTTCGTTGCTGGTCTACGCGACCATGAAGGACACCCGCAAGCATTCGCGGATCGAGACCGACTGAAAACCACAGCGCCCGGGTGCAAGGCCCGGGCGCTTTTTCGCGATCTGTGGGGAGGCGTTCGCCGGCCAGCCGGCGCCTACAGAAAGTGGGTGTGGCTCAGGAGAGTTCGGCGGCGCCCTGGCGCGCGTAGCGGTTCTGGGCCCAGGCCGCGCCGACAATCATCACCAGCAGAATCCCCGCCAGTACCGCCGACGAGCCGATGGTGCCGAAATCCAGCCCGCCCTTTTCATGGGGCTTGGTGAGGAAATCGCCCAGGGTGGCGCCGAACGGCCGAGTCAGCACGAAGGCCACCCAGAACAGCAGCACCGACGAGAGCCGGGTGAGGTACTTGAGCAGGACCACCACGGCAATGGTCGAGCCGATCAGCAACGCGCCGCCGGCAAAACCCAGCCCCGAATCGTCCGCCAGGTAATCGCCCAGGGCGGTGCCCAGGGTGTTGGAAAACAGGATCGCCATCCAATAGAACAGCTCGCCGCGAAAGGTCTGGATCCTGTTGACGTTCAGCGAGTCGCCACTCAGGCGCCAGGCGGCGAAGATCGCCAGCAGCATCCCGATCAGGATCAGCGAGCCACTGGCATAGCCCAGGCCCAGGGTGCGGTCCATGAAGTCCGACAGGGTGGTGCCGGCGGTACTGGTGGAGAGAATCACAATCCAGTACAGCACCGGGTTGTAGGTCTTGGACCACAGCTGGGTGACCAGGGTCAGCAGGAACACGCTGATCAGGATCATCGAGCTGATGGCGTAACCGACATTGAGGGTCATCGACAGCAGATCACCGGCGGTTTCCCCCAAGGTTGTCGCGCAGATTTTCATGACCCAGAAGGCCAGGGTGATCTGGGGAAGTTTGTTCATTGATCAAGGAGCTCCAAGGGTCGCATTCAAAATGGCCTGTCGTGGGTTGCAGGCCTGCGCGAAGGCTGAAGGCTCGGGGGTGAAAAATAGGTCGGGGCCGAATGAAAAAACCGTTGATGGTTTTTTAATCCTTTCCTGCCCCATGGACTGAGCCATTAACGGTCAGTTAATGCCGGCTCCTTAGGCTGCTACTGAATCCAAGTTGCGACTTGGTGCGTATCTGTAATGAGGCCTGAATGCGCTGATCGGCGGTGAGTGACACCCCTATACACATCGATAAATTCGATTTTAATAAGCATTTATTTGCGCTTTTTAATCAACTTTATCGGAGTAGGATTCACATCAAGCCCAACGCAAACACCTCAACGAACCCGGAGACACCGCCATGAAAACCAAACTGATCCTCGCCCTGACCCTGTCGGTACTGGCTGCCAATACCTTCGCTGCCGACGGTTACGACCGCACCGGTTCCGCCACCCTCGCCGCCGACGGCTACGACCGCACCGGTTCCGCCACCTTCGCCGCCGACGGCTACGATCGCACCGGTTCCGCCACCCTCGCTGAAGACGGCTACGATCGCACCGGTTCCGCCACCTTCGCCGCCGATGGCTACGATCGCACCGGTTCCGCCACCCTCGCTGAAGACGGCTACGATCGCACCGGTTCCGCCACCTTCGCGGCCGACGGCTACGATCGCACCGGTTCCGCCACCATCAGCTGATCGACTCACCTGACATCACAGCCCGGCTTCGGCCGGGCTTAGTCTTTTGTGCTCCGCCAACATCCCCCGTCAGCGGCCTAAACCGGGGTTTGGAACGCTGGAATTCGAGCCGTGCGCACTGCACTATGGCGCCCTTCACTCGCCCCACAGCAGGAACCTTGAGCCATGTCCGACGATATCCACTTCTACCAACCCGCCCTGGGCCACGGTCTGCCCCATGACCCGTTCAATGCCATCGTCGGCCCGCGTCCCATCGGCTGGATCTCTTCCCAGGATGCACAAGGCCGGCTGAACCTGGCGCCTTACAGCTTCTTCAATGCCTTCAACTACATTCCGCCGATCATTGGGTTCTCCAGCGTCGGGCGCAAAGACAGCCTGAACAACATCGAGGCCACCGGAGAATTCGCCTGGAACCTGGCCACCCGGCCACTGGCCGAGCAGATGAACCAGAGCTGCGCCGCGGTTGCGCCCGAGGTCGACGAGTTCGCCCTGGCCGGCCTGACGCCCGTGGCGTCGAAGGTCATCAGTGTGCCGCGGGTCGCCGAGAGCCCGGTGTCCTTCGAGTGCAAGGTCACCCAGATCATTCAATTGCAGCGGGCGGACAAAGAGCGGGTGCCGAGCTGGCTGATCCTCGGCGAGGTGGTCGCCGTGCATATCGCCAAGTGGCTGCTCAAGGACGGGATCTACGACACCGCCGCGGCAGAACCGATTCTGCGCGGCGGCGGACCGGCGGATTACTTCCAACTGGGGCCGGAAGCGTTGTTCAAGATGCACCGCCCGGGGGCGGTCAAGTAGCGCGGCGAATCAGTCGGCTTTCCAGCTCAATTCGCCGTCCTGATCGACGTCGGCCAGTTGTTCGAGTTGTTGTGCGGCAGCCTGGTCGGCGTCATGGGCAGTCTTGAACCTCTGCTCATCCAGGACTTTGTGAAAGCGCGGGGCGCCCGATGCTCCGAGGGCTTTGACGGCGATGGCGGCGCTGTATCCGCCCTCCCCCGGAACCACCGCGGAAACGGCTTCGTAATGTGCAAACTCTTTGCGTGCCATGTTGCAAGTCCTGGCCAATGAAAAGTCGGCCATTCTAAACCTTCAACTGGCCAGCTTGTGCAGCGGTGCACGCTGCAGTTGGGGGTATTCGCCATGGGCTTGCAGCGCCGACACCGTACTGAAGGTATGAAAATCCAGGCTGTTGACCACCAGGTCCTGCACCAGCTCGGCAAAGATCGCCATGGCCGGCGAGCTGAAATAGGCGGTCATCGCCTGCTGGCTGCTCCAGAAACCGGACACCAGCCACAGGTCGGCATCGCACTGCGAATGCTGCAGGGCGAAGTGCAGGCAACCGCTGGCCTGGCGCGACGGTTCGATCAGGCTGCTCAAGCGCGCACCCAGTTCCTTGGAACGCCCTGCCCGGGCTCGGACAAAGGCCATGTGACTGACGGGAATATGCGTGGACATGTGGAACCCTCCCAGGGTGTTGTCGAGGCAGCCGGGGACGGGCTGCGACAGGATCAACGATACGGGGCGGGCCCTTTCGCGCGTTAGTCGATTTCTGCCGTTGATTTGCCCAATCCTGCGACCAGCCGCTTTCTCCATCGCTTGGGCGGCGGCATGGGGCAAAAGCGTTACAGCGGCGTTTCAAGCAAGTGACGCGCCCGGGCGTCGGCGCCTCTTGTCTATCCCGCGCGCAAGCAGCAGGATCAGGCAAGTTTTACGCAGGATTCGCCTACCCGCGACTCTTGCACAAACTTAAGCTGTGCCGACTGCAAACACCCCGAGGCGCCCCATGTCATCACTGGATACCCTGCCGCCGCCCCTGGCTCCGGAGATGGAACGCCAGCGCGTGGAACTGGCCGCGATCATCGCGCGCAACACCACCGAAGACGGCAGCTACGCCACCGCCATCGACTCGCTGTTCGTCTCGCGTCACAGCACCTCCCATCACTTCGGCTCGGTGCTGGCGCAACCGGCGCTGTGCATCATGGCCCAGGGCCGCAAGGAAGTGCGCCTGGCCGATGAAAGCTACAACTACGACCCGCTGAATTACCTGGTGGTGTCGGTTTCCGTGCCACTGAGCGGCAAGGTGGCAATCGTTTCGCCGCAAGAGCCGATCCTGGCCCTGCGCCTGGACATCGACCCCGGGGAAATCAATGCACTGATCGCCGATGCCGGACCGCTGGGGGTGCCTGCCCGGCCCACTGGACGGGGCCTGTACGTAGAGCGCCTGGACCCGGCGATGCTGGACGCCGTGCTGCGCCTGACCCGCCTGCTGGACACCCCGAAAGACATCGCCATGCTCGCGCCGCTGGTGCGTCGGGAAATTCTCTATCGCCTGCTGCGCAGCCCCCAGGGCCACCGTCTGTACGAGATCGCCACCGCCAACAGCCAGGGGCACCGGGTCAACCAGGCCATCAAGTGGCTCAACGGCAATTTCGTGCAGCCGTTGCGCATCGATGACCTGGCCCGGGAAGTGAACCTGAGCGTGTCGACCCTGCACCACCGCTTCAAGGCGATGACCGCCATGAGTCCCTTGCAGTACCAGAAACAGCTGCGTCTGCAGGAAGCCCGGCGCTTGATGCTGGCCGAAGGTCTGGAAGCTTCGGCGGCGGGGTATCGAGTCGGCTATGAAAGCCCGTCTCAGTTCAGCCGTGAGTACAGCCGACTGTTTGGCGCGCCGCCCTTGCGGGACATGGCGCGCCTGCGGGTTGGCGGGTAACCCGGGGTCACCGGCAAGCCGGCGGCTACAGCGCGCGGATTACGTGTTTGAGCTCCTGGAAGGCTTGCAAGCCCCAGGGGCCCAGCTCGCGGCCGATGCTGCTCTGCTTGTAGCCGCCCCAGGCAGTCTGGGGAAAGATCACCTGGGGTGCATTGATCCACACCAGGCCGGCCTGCAGGGCATTGGCCACCCGCTCGGCATTGTCCACGTCCGCCCCCACCACACTGGCCACCAGGCCGAACTCGCTGTCATTGGCCAGTTCGATCGCCTCTTGCTCGCTGCTGAAACTGCGCACACAGAGCACCGGGCCAAAGATTTCGTCACGCCACAGGGCACTGTCCAGCGGCACCTCGGTGAACACCGTGGGCTGGATGAAAAAGCCCTGCTGCAGCCCGGCCGGGCGGCCGCCGCCACACACCAGCTTGGCACCGACATTCAGACCACGATCGATGTGCGCAAGCACTCTGTGGTATTGCGCCTGGTTCACCAGGGCGCCCATGGCCACCTCAGGGTCGAACGGGTCGGCCACCCGAATGCCTTCAGCCCGGGCCTTGAGCCGCAAGAGGAATTCATCGGCCAGCTCGTCGGCGACCAGTACCCGGCTGGTGGCGGAGCACATCTGCCCGGCATTGAAGAAGCCACCGCCACAGGCCAGCTCCACCGCCAGGTCAAGGTCGGCATCCGCCAGCACCAGCAAGGATGACTTGCCCCCCAGTTCCAGGCTCACGCCCTTGACGGTTTCCGCCGCCCGCTGCATGACCTGGACGCCCACCGCATTACTGCCGGTGAAGGAAATCTTCGCCACTCGCGGGTCCGCCGCCAAAGGCGCACCGACCGCCAGGCCCGTCCCGCAGACCAGGTTGAACACCCCGTTGGGCAAGCCGCTTTCGGCGATGATCGCCGCCAGCTCCAGCTCCGGCAGCGGGGTGACTTCCGAGGGTTTGAGCACCACGCTGCAACCGGCGGCCAGGGCTGGCGCCAACTTCCAGGCCGTGGTGACCATGGGGAAATTCCACGGCACGATCAGCCCGACCACGCCACAGGGCTCACGACGCAGGCGCGCGCTGAAACCCTCACTGGGCAGCGGCACATTCGCATCCTGGGTCGCGTCCAGCTCCTCGGCCAGCCCGGCGTAATACTCAAAGGTGGCAATGACATCGTCCACATCCATCGCCGCCTCGAACTGCGGCTTGCCGTTGTTGCTCGACTGCAGGTGCATCAGCCGCTCCCGGCGTTCGGCCACACCGGCAGCGATCTTGCGCAGCACGGCGGCACGTTCGACGCCACTGCTTTGTGCCCAGCGGGCAAGCCCCGCCGTAGCGGCTTGCAGCGCCTGATCCACGGCTTGCGGTCCGGCGCCCGCCACCCAGGCCAAGGGCGCCTCGGTGGACGGGTTGATCACCTGCAGGTGCTCACTGCCTGCCGACCATTGGCCGTCGATGTACACACCGTTCAACAGGTGCGGCGAACTCATGCCTGTGCTCCTTGAGTCCAGCGATTCTGATCAACTTCAATCAAGGTCGGTCCCTGGCGATCAACGGCCATGCGCAGGGCCGCACGCAATTGTTCGACACTGTCGATGCGCTCGGCTGCGCACCCGAGGCCCTTGGCCACGGCAATGAAATCCGGGGTGTAGATGTCGACGCCTACTGGCTCGATGGCCCGATTGACCATGTATTTCTTGATCTCTTCATAACCCTGGTTGTTCCACAGCAGGACGATGATCGGCGTGCGTGCTTCCACGGCGCAGGCCAGTTCCGCCAGGGTGAACTGCAAGCCACCGTCGCCGATCAGGCAAGCCACCGGCCGCCGCGAGCTGGACTGGGAAGCGCCCCCGAGCCAGGCGCCGATGGCGGCCGGCAAGGCATAACCCAGGGTGCCGTAGCCGGTGGATGAGTTGAACCAGCGCCGCGACTGCTCAGGATTGAACGTCAGGTTGCCGCTGTACACCGGCTGAGTGGAATCGCCCACCAGGACGATCTCCGGCAACTCCTGGACCACGGTTTCCAGGAACAGGGTCTGGGCCCGGGTCGGCGTGTCCCACAGGTTCTCGAGTTCGCTGCGCAAGGCCGCGGCGCGGGCCTGGCCCCAGTCGCTGCTGCGCTCGCTCAAGGTGTGCCGGGACAGCTCTGCCAGCAGGGCTTGGGCTGCGTTCCCGGCATCGGCCACCAGTGCCACTTTCGGTGGGTAGTTGCGCACCGTTTGATCGGCATCGATATCGATCCGCAGCAAGGCCCCGGGAATTTCAAAGCCACCGGCAAAGGTCACGTCGTAATCGGTTTCCGCCAGTTCGGTGCCGATGGCCAGCACCACATCGGCCTCGGCCACCAGGGCACGGGTTGCCACCAATGACTGGGTGGAGCCAATCAGCAGCGGGTGGGCCGACGGCAACATGCCCTTGGCGTTGATCGTCAGGGCCACCGGAGCCTGCAGCAGTTCCGCCAGACGGGTCAGGGGAGCGGCCGCATCAATGGCGCCGCCACCGGCCAGGATCAGCGGGCGCTTGGCCGTCGCCAGCAGCTGACTCATCCGGGCGACAGCGTCCGGGGCGGCACCGGCACGGGCAACGGTTACCGGCTCGCTGGCCAGCAGATGATCGGCATCCTGAACCAGTACATCGAGAGGAATCTCGATATGCACCGGACGTGGACGTCCAGCCTGGAACAGGGCGAAAGCCCGGGCCAGCACCACTGGCAATTCATCGGCGCTCATCAGGGTATGGGAAAACGCCGCCACGCCGCTGGCCAGCGCACTCTGGTTCGGCAACTCATGGAGCTTGCCGCGCCCGCCACCCAGCTGGCTGCGGGTCTGCACGCTGGAGATCACCAGCATGGGAATCGAGTCCGCATAAGCCTGGCCCATGGCGGTGGTGATGTTGGTCATGCCGGGGCCGGTGATGATGAAACACACGCCGGGCTTGCCGCTGGTGCGGGCGTAGCCGTCGGCCATGAAACCGGCGCCTTGCTCATGGCGCGGGGTGACATGCTGGATGGGCGAGCGGGCCAGACCGCGATACAACTCGACGGTATGCACCCCGGGAATGCCGAACACCTGCTCAACCCCATAACCTTCAAGTAACTTGACCAGTACTTCGCCGCACGTCGCCATCTCATCGCCCTTCTTATTGGTGGAAAACCCGACTGACTGCCGACTGAAAAACTCAGCAGACGCCGGGAGGGCTATTGGAACGGTGAGGCTGTAGCCGCAACAATGGATAAAAAGTCATACTAGCCATGTCCTCACGTCATGCCTTGGCTGCCCATGAAACGCTTGCCTCCCCTGCCCGCGCTGCACACCTTTCTGGTCACCGCCCAGTGCTGCAATTTCACGCGCGCTGCCGAGCAGTTGCACATCACCCAAGGAGCGGTGAGCCGACAAATTGCCGGCCTGGAAAGCCATCTGGGTTATCCGTTGTTCCAGCGCCATGCCCGGGGCTTGAGCCTCACTAACGAAGGGGCGCAATGGTTGCCGCGGGTGCAGCAGGTATTCGAACTGATCAATGGCGCGGTGGATGACATCGGTGGGCAGAGCCGCAACCTGCGCCTCAAGGCTCCGACCTGTGTGATGCGCTGGCTGCTGCCCCGGCTGCTGCAGTGGCAGAGGGAGCGCCCGGATGTACCGGTGCAACTGACCACTACCATTCAGCACGGCGTGGATTTCAGCCGCGAACCCTTCGATGCCGCCGTCATGTACGGAGCCCCGCCGTCCCCGACCCTGGGTTCGCGTCACCTGTTCAATGAACAACTGACACCGGTCTGCTCGCGACCGCTGCTGGAGGGCCCGGTGCCCCTCAAGAACCCGGCGGACCTGCAACAGCACTTGCTGCTGCATCCCTCCCACGATCAACGGGACTGGCAAAGTTGGTTGAAAGCCGCCGGCACGCCACTCAATACCCTGGGCAAGGGTCAGCATTTCGAGACCCTGGACCTGGCGATGTCCGTGGCGTCCCAGGGAACGGGCGTGGCGATTGGCGACTGGGCGTTGATTGGCGACGACCTGAGTGCCGGACGGCTGGTCATGCCTTTTGAACTGAAGATCCCGACGGGCCAGGCGTACTATCTGGTCTACCCGGAGCACCCAGGGCCTGCGGCGGCCTTGCAGGAACTGCTGGACTGGCTGGTGGAACAGGCCAAACAGCGCTGAATGAGAAAACCCTGATGCCGGCAGACAGCAAAAAGGCCCGCGAGGGCCTTCAACACTGATCGGAACTCCCCGATAGCCGCCAACGGCAGGCGGCTACCGGGGCAATCGGCCGCTAATCAGTAACCGACGGTGAAGCGCTGGCGGCGGTGGGCCGGCTTCTCCACTTCATCGAGCATGGCGATGGCGTAGTCGGCGAAGCTGATCCAACTGCGCCCCTGGGCATTGACCAGCAGATCGTCCTGGCCCAGGCGGAACTGCCCGGTGCGCTCACCCTCAACGAACTCCGCCGATGGCGAGAGGAACGTCCAGTCCAGATCCTGCTCCTTGCGCAAGGTATCCAGGTACACGCCACCGGCGCTGGCCTCGGCCTTGTACTCCTCCGGGAAACCGGGGCTGTCGATGACCTTGCCGCCACCGGGCAGCAGCAGCGAACCGGCACCGCCCACCACCAGCAGACGCTTGACCCCGGCCTTTTTCACCGGGTCGATGATGGCATTGGCCGGGATGGTGGAGAAATGCGCGGCACTGATCACCACGTCGTGGCCGGCTACCGCCGCCTGCAATGCAGCACTGTCGGCCACATCCACTGCGCGGGTGAGTACGCCGGCACGCTGGCCGATCTTCGCCGTGTTGCGGGCGATGGCGGTGACGCCGTGACCGCGACGCAGGGCCTCTTCCAACAGTTGGCTACCGGCACGGCCGGTGGCACCAATGATTGCGATTTTGCTCATGACATGTCTCCAGTTGGCTAAGAGAGTACAGAGGCGTCCACTCCCCGAAGGGAGCGGGTCAAACCGGTTTCACCACTTCATTTCGCCCTTGGCGACCTTGGCGCTCAGTTCCAGGGAACTGTCTTCGCCCAGGTCCGGGTAACGCTTTTTCATGGCCGCGATCAGCGCAGCGGAGTCCTTGGCCTTGGCCGTCTCTTCATCGAAGGCCTTGATGTAGTCCGCAGTGAAGTGCACCGGGGCCAGGGAGCGTGCGCTGTCGCCGAGGAAGTGCCCGGGAATCACGGTCTTGGGGTTCAGGCCCTCAATGGTCTTCAGGGTGCTCAGCCAGTCCTGGTGAGACTGCGGGGTCTGGGTATCGGCCATCCATACGTGGATGTTTTCCGCGACCACCACGCCACCGACCACCGCCTTGATCGACGGAATCCAGACAAAGCTGCGATCCGGTTGCTTGCCGTCCAGGCCGATGACTTCGAGCTTCTGCCCTTCCAGGGTCAGGCTGTGGCCCTTGAGTACGCCGGGCACGATGGTCTTGGCCGGAACGTCAGCGCCCATTTTCGGGCCCCAGAACGCCAGCTTGCCATCCACCGTGGCCTTGATGTGATCCACTGTGGGTTGTGAGGCAACAACCTTGGCATCAGGGAAAGCCTTGGTCAGGGTGTCGAGGCCGAAGTAGTAGTCCGGATCACCGTGGCTGATGTAGATGGTGGTCAAGTGCTTGCCACTGGCACGAATCTTTTCCACCAGTTGCTGGGCCTGGGATTTGCCGAACTGGGCATCCACCAGGATCGCGTCCTTCTTGCCGCTGACCAGTACCGAGGTCACCGGGAAGATGGCATTGGCCCCCGGGTTGTAGACATCCAGCTTCAGGCTGGGCTCGGCGGCTGCGGCATGGGCGGCAAAACCCAGGGTGGCGGTGGCCAGCAGCAGGCGTTTAAGAGAGGTGAATCCGATCATGAGGGCAGCTCCAGCATCTGTTGGCTTGGTTGGAAGTGGACAAAGCTTAGTTGCCAGACTCGTTACAAAAAATGCGATGCTTGAACATAGTTTGTTTCTGAAAGCGGGCAAATCATGGATCGTCTCCAAGCAATGCGGGTCTTTGTCACCGTTGTGGACCTGGGCAGCCAGTCGGCCGCCGCCGACCACCTGGACCTTTCACGGCCGGTGGTTTCACGTTATCTGGCGGAGTTGGAGGATTGGGTCGGTGCCCGGTTGATGCACCGCACCACGCGCAAGCTCAGCCTGACCGCGGCCGGCGGCGAGATCCTGCCCCGCTGTCGGCAGATGCTGGAGCTGTCCAACGATATGCAGGCTGCGGTGGGCGAGCCTGACGATGCGCCCCGCGGGCTGCTGCGCATCAGCGTCAGCACCTCCTTCGGCCAGTCACAACTGGCGGAGGCGATGGCCGACTACGTCAAGCGTTACCCCGGTGTGAGCATCGATCTGCAGATGCTCGATCGCACGGTGAACCTGGTGGATGAGCGTATCGATTTGGCGATCCGCACCAGCAACGACCTGGACCCGAACCTGATCGCCCGACGCCTGACCGTCTGTCGCTCGGTGATCTGCGCCTCACCGATCTACCTCCAGGAGCACCCGGCGCCACAACGGGTGGAGGACTTGAGCCAGCACAACTGCCTGACCCACTCCTACTTCGGCAAAAGCTTGTGGCATTTCGAACAAGACGGCGAGCAGGTGTCAGTACCGGTACAGGGCAATATCAGCGCCAACGAAGCCAGTACCCTGCTGCGCACCACAGTGGCCGGCGCCGGCATCGCCATGCTGCCCAGCTACCAGGCCGGGGAGTACATCAAGCGGGGAGAACTGGTGCGCCTGCTGCCCCATGCCGAACCCCGCACGATGAACATGTATGCGGTCTACGCCTCGCGCAAGCACATGCCGGCGACCTTGCGCAGCATGCTGGATTTCCTGGTGCTCAGGTTTCCCCAGGAACCGCTCTGGGATGTGGGGCTGTAGGCACGATCCAGCGGTTCAATACCTCGCCAAACAGGCTGGGCAGCGGCCTGGCAAGCCCCCGCAACTGACCTATGCTGATATCAGTGCCCCTGAAAACACGGGGTATTGGTTCAGAGGTCGTTGCCATGAACGTCAAGACAAGAAGGTACCTGGCCATCTTCATGACCTGCACCATGACACTGGCGCTATACGGTACCGCCGCTTATCGCGTCGAGCAGGCCCGCATGCAACAGCGCAACTACGCCAGTTGCAACCTGGAACGCTGCATTCCCCACAACGCCACCTTGAACGCCCTCAGGTGAGCGGCAACGCCCCAGGCTCCCCCGCCTGATCGGCCTTGAGCCGGTCGCGGAACACCTTGGGCGAAATCCCCTCGCGGCGTCGGAACAGCCGGGTGAAATTGGTGGGATCGGAAAAGCCCAGGTCATCGGAAATCTCGTAGATGGTCATCCCGGTGTAGGTCAGCAGGCGCTTGGCCTCCAGCAGTTGACGCTCGTGCATGATCTGCAGCGCCGGTTGCCCGGCCAGCTCGCGGCAGGTGCCGTTGAGGTGCGATACGGAGATGCCCAGCTTGTGAGCCAGGTCCTCGACCTTCACATGCTCGCGGTAGTGGGCCTCCACCAACTGGATAAAACCGTTGAAATATTCCCGGGCCCGCTGGGGACGCTGACTGGAACTGCTGCGCTGCAGTGCCTGACGACCAATCCAGACCACAATCATGCTCACCAGGGCGTGCATGAGCATTTCCCGAGCCGGCTGCTGCCCTTGATACTCATTCTGCAAGGCACTGAACAAACCGTTCAGGTACTGCGCATCCTCCCGGGCCGGGTAGCTGCAAGACGTGGCCAGGGTATTTTCCGAACGCCCCAACTGAGCTTGCAAATGGCTCAACAGCGGCGCCGCCAGAGTCACGACATAACCTTCGACATCCTCGGAAAATCGAAAGCCATGGACCGATAACGGCGGCAACACCTGGATCATCGGTTCGTTCAACAAAGTCCGCAGGCCTTCGACCTCCAGTTCGGCCTGCCCTCGGAAGACAAACAGCAATTGGCCGAGGTCGGCATGCCGATGGGGTTTTATTTCCCACTGGTGCTCACGGCTGCGTTGACTGATGGACTCGCAATGGAGCAAATCCGGGGTGGGCCACTCCAGGCTTTCGCCATAGAGTTTGAACACGGGAATGGCAGCAAGGGCAGGCTTGTTCATCACTACAGTCCAGGCCTCAGAGTAACAGGGGGGGAGAATTGCACCGCTGAAAAAAAGCTCAGGTAACCGCCAGATTTCATCGACCCATTGACGGGTTCAGCCAGGAAAAACGCAAGCACCGGCAACACAAATAAACACTCGTACAGCCAGGATTCAGGGAGCCGGCACCGAGCGCACACTATACAGAATGCGTCCCATTACACATCAACACCAAGTGCCACAAAGCTTTTCGAGAGCGGTGAATCCAAGGCGCTTTGGCACAACCTCCCCCCTTGAAAACCTTCATGAAAAAACGCCGTGCTCTTCCTTGTAGCGCTATCCGATAGCACCCTATCGAGTACACTGACGCCCATTCCCGCCAGCCTTGCCGCTACGGATCAATCACTGCCTGCAGGTTTTTTCGTGACTCACCTCCAACAGCCTGGCCCGCCCAAACCGGCCATCCGCAGCGTGCTGATCGCCCTGATGCTGGCGATCTTTCTCGGCGCCCTGGACCAGACCATCGTCGCGGTCTCCATGCCGGCCATTTCCGCTCAGTTCAAGGATGTCAGCCTGCTGGCCTGGGTCATCTCCGGCTACATGGTGGCGATGACCGTGGCAGTGCCGATCTACGGCAAGCTCGGCGATCTGTATGGCCGGCGTCGGCTGATGCTGTTCGGCATGGGATTGTTCACCCTGGCCTCGCTGTTCTGCGGCCTGGCGCAGAACATGGAACAACTGGTGCTGGCGCGGATCTTTCAGGGCATCGGCGCCGGCGGCATGATCTCGGTGAGCCAGGCCATCATCGGCGACATAGTCCCGCCCAGGGAGCGCGGCCGCTATCAGGGCTACTTCAGCAGCATGTACGCGGTGGCCAGTGTCGCCGGCCCGGTGCTGGGCGGCTACATGACCGAGTTTCTGTCGTGGCGCTGGGTATTCCTGGTCAACCTGCCCCTGGGACTGGGTGCCTGGTGGGTGGCACACCGCACCCTGGTAGGGCTGCCGGTGCCCCAGCGCAAGCCGATCATCGACTACCTCGGCACTGTGTTGCTGATCATCGGCCTGAGCGCCCTGCTGCTGGGCATCACCCAAGTGGGCCAGGGCCACTCCTGGCGCAGCGCCGAAGTGCTCGACCTGCTGGCTATCGGCTGCATCGTCCTGGCCCTGTTCGTCTGGCATGAGCGTCGGGCCCGGGAGCCCCTGCTGCCGATGCACCTGTTTGCCAATCGCAATGCGCTGCTGTGCTGGTGCACGATTTTCTTCACCAGTTTCCAGGCCATCTCGCTGATCGTGCTGATGCCCTTGCGTTTCCAAAGCATCACCGGGGCCGGGGCTGACAGTGCCGCCCTGCACCTGCTGCCCTTGGCCATGGGCCTGCCCATGGGCGCTTATTGCGCCGGACGCCTGACCTCGGTGACCGGACGCTACAAGCCGATGATCCTGGGCGGCGCGCTATTGATGCCGGTGTCGATTCTCGGCATAGCCCTGGTGCCGCCCCAGGAGGTCCTGCTGAGCAGCCTGTTCATGTTGCTCTGCGGGATCGCCGGCGGCATGCAGTTCCCTACCTCCCTGGTGGGCACCCAGAACTCGGTGGAGCAACGGGATATCGGTGTCGCCACCAGCACCACCAACCTGTTTCGCGCCCTGGGCGGCGCGGTGGGGGTGGCGCTGATGTCGGCCTTGCTGCTGGCCTTGTTGCAGGATTCCAGCCTGGCGCATCTGAGTGGCACAGGGCTGATGAGCGAGGGGCATTCCGGCAATGCCTTGCTGCAAGGCCTGAACGCCGCGCCTGGCCCCGCGCGCGACGCATTGCGCAACGAGTTGCTGCTGACCTTCCAGCACCTGCTGCTGGTCAGTGCCGCGGTTTCCCTGCTGGGGCTGGCGGCGGCGATTGCCATGCCCAATCGCCTGTTACGGGGCCGTGAAGACAAGGCGCATTGATCCTGATGCTGGCAGGGGCCAGCGCTCAGGATTCAAGGGCTGTAGTACCCCACGGCAACCAGCAGCTTTCCGACCTTGCGCAAGTAGGCATGCTTGTCCTCGACCTTGCCCGTCACCGGGTTCTTCCAGCGGTACTCGTATTCCCCCTGATCCTGGCCTGCCATGAGCGCCAGGATCGGCTCCCCAACCGGCTTGCCCTCTGGGTCCTTGATCTTGCCAAAATCGGTATTGAGCAGGCGCAGGTTGGTGCCATGGGCCAGATAGCGGTGGCTGTCGAGGTCCACCACGAACACATACAGATCGTCTTCGAGAAACCCGCCACGCAAGTCATTGATGGCTTTGAGCGTACCCGGCTGATCGCCGCCCAAGGCCGAGGCCGCTCGATCCAGCAGCGCCTTGGCCTGCTCGGCCGAGGCCCGAGGCAGGTAATACCCCACCGCCAGGATGCGTTCGCCGATACGCTGGAAGTACACATGCTTGCGTTCGATCTTGCCGTCGGCCCAGTTCTGCCAGCGGTATTCGGCTTGCTGGATGCCATTGGCCTCGGGAATCTTCAGGGCGTCCTTGAACGCCTTGCGCAGATCCGGCCCCAGGACTTCGGAAACATCTCGGCCAATCAATGCCGACGAAGGACCGCCGCTGGCCAGCATCACGCCCCGGGTGTCCACCACGAACACATAACGATCACGGTCGACAAACTCACCCTGGCGGCTGAAGGCCGCAAACGCCTTGTCACCCTGGTCGTGGTAATAGCGCAGGGCTTTTTCCAGCAGCGCCCGGGCCGCCACACCGTCATCGGCCGCCGGTACCGCCGCATGCAACGAACCCATGCACAGCAATAACAACCATCCCAGCCAGGTATTTTTCTGCAACAGCCTCATCGCTCGCTCCTCGTTCCTGATGACGTTTGAAGAGCGTAGACGGCTGCACAATATGGGTGAACATTCAGCACACTTTGGCCGAACAGCCCTCCCACGCCGTGCGCGGGGAGGGCCTGACCACTCAAGGACGGGTATTGATCTGCTGCTGCAGGTTCTGGATCTGGCTTTGCAGGGTATTGATGTTGCGGGTGACCTGGCCACGGAACGCATCGAACTCGGCGGTGCTGGCTCCGCTCTGGGCAGCGGGACGATTGTCCTGCCCACTCTTGAGTACCACCAGCTCCTGCTCCAGTCGCTCGATGGCAGCGCTCGGGTTGCCCTGTTTTTTCAATGCGGCAAGGTCGGCATTCAAGCTCTTGAGCTGGCTATCGAGCTTGCCGGCGTCCGCCTGGACGCCTTTGAGGCTCGCCAGTTCAGCGCTCAAGGCTTTCACCTGGGCCTGCAACTGCACGTTGGCCGCCTGCTGCTCGGCAGTCTGGGCTGTCATCTGCGCCAGGCGCTTGTCCAGGTCAGTCGCCTGCCCGGCCACGCCCTGCTGTTGTCGGCTCTGATCCTGCAGCCGGCTTTCCAACTGTTTGATCTGCAGCTTCAAGGCTTCGCTGTCAGTGGTGACATTGGTCTGGCTGGCCACTACCTTGCCGGAGATGTCCTGCAGACGGCCAGCGGCCTCTTCACTGATCCTGGCGAAGCTTTCCTGGGTCGCCACCAGTTGCTGCTCCATCAGCGAAATCTGCTGGAAGCTCCACCAGGCAAGACCGATGAAGGCAAAGAACAACGCCCCCACCAATGCCCACAATGGTCCGGTACTGGGCCCCTTGACCTTGGCCACCGGAGCGCTGCGCGAATGCACGGTGGTGCGCTCACGGGCAGCGCTGGTGGTAGGAAAGACATCGTCATCGAGGGGATCGGCGCGCAGACTTGGAACGTCATCGAAGTCATCGTGTGCATCGTTACGCATGGGGCAACCTTTGTGAACCGCGGTGATGGCTGAATGCGGCGAGTATAAACCGCTAATTCACCCGGCCAATGGACCGGCCCGGGCAAACCGGGTTCAGTCTTTGATTTCAGCTTATGTCCTGAGCCTTCCACCAACTGCAGAACTCATCCAGAGCGGCCCACAAGCTGACCTTGGGCTCATAGCCGAGGTAATGCCGGGCCCGGCTGATATCCAGGGTGAAGTCCTTGTTCATGACCTGCATCCCCAAGCGCGACAAGGTCGGTTCAGGACGGCCGGGCCAGAGCTTGCAGAGCCCCTCGTTGAGCGCCGCCACGCTATAGGCCAGGCCAAAAGAGCGATAGCGGGTGACTTGCGGCACCTGCATCTGGCGCATCACATAGTTGACCACGTCCCACAGCGGCACCGGCGCACCGTTGCTAATGTTGTAGACCTTGCCCAGGGCCGAGCCACTGGCGTGCAGGCTGCTGAACAGGGCCTCGTTGAGGTTGTGCACACTGGTGAAGTCGACCTTGTTCAGGCCGTTGCCGATGATGGCCAGGCGACCTTTGCGCTGCATCTTCAACAACCGCGGGAAGATACTCATGTCGCCGGCACCGGTGACAAAACGCGGCCGCAACGCAATGACCTCCAGCCCGAACTCCTGGGCACCGAAAACCTTCTGCTCGGCCAGGTACTTGGTGGCTGCGTAGGGGTGCTTGAAACGCTTGGGCACTTGCTCTTCGGTCAGCCCCAGGTGATCACGGCCATCGAAATAGATCGACGGCGAGGACAGATGCACCAGGCGCCGGACCCGTTGCTTGAGGCAGGCTTCGACCACATTCTCAGTGACCAGCACGTTGCCCTGATGGAAATCCTGATAACGCCCCCACAAGCCCACCGCACCGGCGCAATGCACCACGGTATCGACATCGCGACAGAGTTCGCGCACCAGGCCCGCATCGTTCAAATCGCCCTGGACGAACTCGGCGCCACGGCGCACCAGATGATCCACCGCTTCGGCGCGACGGCCGTTGACCCGGACCTCCAGGCCCTGCTCAAGGGCAAAACGAGCAAAGCGCCCGCCGATGAAGCCGCTTGCGCCGGTAACCAGAATTTTCATGAATATTCCTAAACAAAGCAGTGACGAGCTACGAACTACAAGCCGCGCATTGAAAGTCGAAGCGCAAGCTGTGCACTGGCAGCTTGTCGCTTGACGCTTATGGCTGCTCCCAAGGCACCAGCCATTGTGCGGATAAACGTGCCAGGTGCTCGGTCAACAAGCCCAGCAATTGTCCGCCGTTGCGCCAATGATGCCAGTACAGCGGCACATCGATGGGTTTATCCGGTAAAAGCTCCACCAGCAAGCCTCGCTGCAGTTGCTCGCGAACCTGCAGTTCGGGCACCAGCCCCCAGCCCAGCCCAGCTTCGGCAAGACGGATGAAGCCCTCGGAAGATGGGCACAAATGATGTTCGAAACCGCCATCGACCCCCAGGGACGCCAAATAGCGATGCTGCAGGAAATCGTCGGGGCCGAACACCAACGCCGGGGTCCGAGCCAACTGCTCGGCGCGCACGCCCTGGGGAAAATGCCGGGCGATGAACGCCGGGCTGGCCAGGGCGCGGTAACGCATGGCCCCCAGCAGCAGGCTGCGGGCCCCGGCCACCGGACGCTCGCTGGCGCAGACACAAGCCGCCACTTCGCCGGCACGCATGCGCTTGAGGCCCACCGTCTGGTCCTCCACCACCAGGTCCAGGAGCAAGTGATGTTCAGCGCAAAAGTCAGCCACCGCTTCAGCCCACCAGGTGGCCAGGCTGTCGGCGTTGAGGGCAATACGCAGGCGCTCCGGCAAGCCTTCTTCGTCCAGGGCCGGCACCAGGCTTTGCAGGTCCCGCTCCAGAAGGCGTACCTGCTGCACATGGTTGAGCAGGCGGCGCCCGATTTCCGTGGGCGAAGGTGGCGTCACCCGCACCAGCACCGGCTGCCCGACCCGGGCCTCCAGTAGCTTGATGCGCTGGGAAATGGCCGACTGCGACAATCCCAGCACCTGGGCCGCCCGTTCGAATCCTGCCTGTTCGATCACCGCGGCCAGGGCAGAGAGCAACTTGTAGTCGAACATCATTTTTCCTAATGAGTGATCAGCACTATTGGTTTTTCTTATACCGCCTGGAGCGAGAAAATAGCCAGCGTAAAGCCTCTGTAATGCTTCTTCGCTCAAGGATTTTGTTCATGGCTGGTGAAACCTCCCTCGCTACCCTGCTACGCAGCATGAGCCCACAGCTCAACGACGGCGAGTACGTGTTCTGTTCCCTCACTGACCCCAGCCTGCTGCAGGACTGCGAAGTGCTGGGCAGCTTTCGCGAACGCGAGGGACTGACGGTTATCCTCCCGCGCCAACAGGCCGAGCGCCTGGGTCTGGCCTTCGATTACGTGGCGGCCTGGATCACCCTCAACGTGCATTCGGCCCTTGAAGCCGTGGGCCTGACAGCGGCCTTCGCTGGCGCCCTGGGCCAGGCCGGAATCAGTTGCAACGTGATCGCCGGCTACTACCACGACCACCTGTTTGTCGGTCAGGCGGATGCCCGGCGAGCCATGCAGGTTCTGCAAAAACTGGCCGCCGGCGAGGAGCAGTAGTCATGTGGCAAAGCTATGTAAACGGTCTCTTGGTGGCCGCCGGCCTGATCATGGCCATCGGCACGCAAAACGCCTTCGTCCTGGCTCAGAGCCTGCGCCGTGAACACCACTTGCCGGTGGCGGCACTGTGCGTGACCTGCGATGCCCTGTTGGTGGCGGCCGGGGTGTTCGGCCTGGCCACCATCCTGACCCAGAGCCCGATGCTGCTGGCCGTGGCGCGCTGGGGCGGCGCGGCGTTCCTGATCTGGTACGGCGCCCAGGCCCTGCGCCGGGCCTGCTCGAAACAAAGCCTGCAACAGGGCGAAGGCCAGACCGTGCGTTCGCTGCGGGCTGTCATGCTCAGTGCCCTGGCGGTCACCCTGCTCAACCCCCACGTCTACCTGGATACCGTGCTGCTGATCGGTTCACTGGGGGCGCAACAAACCGAGCCCGGCGCTTACGTGGTGGGGGCCGCCAGCGCTTCGTTGCTGTGGTTCTTCACCCTGGCCCTGGGCGCCGCCTGGCTGGCTCCGTGGCTGGCTCGCCCCAGTACCTGGAGGATGCTCGACCTGCTGGTGGCGGTGATGATGTTCAGCGTGGCGTTCCAGCTGATCAGCGCTGCGTGACTTATTCCAAAAGGCTCTGGAACCTCTATCCCACACAGTTGTTGCGTGGTTAAGCCGCACCCCCGGTGCTATGATCCGAACCCTGCGCCGCAAAGAGTACAAACTCCCCGGCGCTTGTCTGGCCGCCCGTGATCGGCCTTGCGCTCACCGCAACTGACCTGATTAGGAGAATCATCATGGCTTTCGAATTGCCGCCGCTGCCCTATGCACACGACGCCCTGCAGCCGCACATTTCCAAGGAAACCCTGGAATACCACCACGACAAGCACCACAACACCTACGTCGTGAACCTGAACAACCTGGTGCCAGGCACCGAGTTCGAAGGCAAGACTCTGGAAGAGATCGTCAAAACCTCTTCGGGCGGCATCTTCAACAACGCAGCCCAGGTCTGGAACCACACTTTCTACTGGAACTGCCTGGCGCCAAACGCCGGCGGCCAACCTACTGGAGCTCTGGCCGAGGCCATCAACGCAGCCTTCGGTTCGTTCGACAAGTTCAAAGAAGAATTCACCAAGACTTCCGTTGGCACCTTCGGTTCCGGCTGGGGCTGGCTGGTGAAGAAGGCTGACGGTTCCCTGGCCCTGGCCAGCACCATCGGCGCCGGCAACCCGCTGACCAGCGGCGACACTCCGCTGCTGACCTGCGACGTCTGGGAACACGCCTACTACATCGACTACCGCAACGTTCGTCCTAAATACGTCGAAGCGTTCTGGAACCTGGTCAACTGGAAATTCGTGGCTGAGCAGTTCGAAGGCAAGAACTTCGTCGCTTAAGTCCGTTTGCAGTGCAAAAAACCCGGCCTGGCCGGGTTTTTTTTGCCTCTGACAAAGCCGGCATCTTGTCCCGCCCAGCCGAGACGCTAAGATTCATCTGATGTAAAAATCAACGCCGCCCCTCAAGTTGCAAGGCGTCGCTACCGACACACTATCCACAGCAATAGCAATCCTGAATCTGATCACCCGGGCCTGGCCCGCAGACGTCCTGTTCTCGGCCTTAATGTCACTTTGACGGCCAACACGGGATTGCCAATACTCATGGCAACTTGACGCTACGCGCACGGAACAAGGAATAGCCCTTTGAAGCTGGAACTCAAAAACAGCTTGTCGGTGAAGTTGCTCCGGGTTGTGCTGCTGTCGGCACTCATAGTGGGCGTAGTCCTGAGCTGTGCCCAGATCGTCTTCGATGCCTACAAGACTCGGCAGGCGGTAGCTAACGACGCCCAGCGCATTCTCGACATGTTTCGCGACCCATCGACACAGGCGGTCTACAGCCTGGACCGGGAAATGGGCATGCAAGTCATTGAAGGCCTGTTCCAGGATGATGCGGTGCGCATGGCCTCCATTGGCCACCCCAATGAAACCATGCTCGCGGAAAAGTCCCGCGAGCTGCAGCATTCTTCCAGTCGCTGGCTCACCGATCTGATTCTTGGCCAGGAACGCACCTTCACCACCCAGTTGGTGGGCCGCGGCCCCTACAGCGAGTATTACGGCGACCTGAGCATCACCCTCGACACCGCGACCTACGGCCAGGGCTTCATCATCAACTCGGTGATCATCTTCATCTCCGGCGTCCTGCGCGCCCTGGCCATGGCCCTGGTGCTGTACCTGGTCTATCACTGGTTGCTGACCAAACCGCTGTCACGAATCATCGAGCACCTGACTACCATCAATCCCGACCGCCCCAGCGAACACCAGCTGCCACTGCTCAAGGGGCACGAAAAAAACGAACTGGGAATCTGGATCATCACCGCCAACCAGTTGCTGGCCTCCATCGAGCGCAACACCCACTTGCGCCACGAAGCGGAAAACAGCCTGCTGCGCATGGCCCAGTACGACTTCCTGACCGGCCTGCCGAACCGTCAGCAACTGCAGCAGCAACTGGACAAGATCCTGGTGGACGCCGGACGCCTGCAACGCCGGGTGGCAGTACTGTGTGTCGGCCTGGATGACTTCAAGGGCATCAACGAACAGTTCAGCTACCAGACCGGCGACCAACTGCTGCTGGCCCTGGCCGATCGCCTGCGTGGCCACAGTGGCCGCCTCGGCGCCCTGGCTCGCCTGGGTGGCGATCAGTTCGCCCTGGTCCAGGCCGATATCGAACAACCCTATGAAGCCGCAGAACTGGCACAAAGCATCCTCGACGACCTGGAGGCCACCTTCGCCCTCGATCATCAGGAAATCCGCCTGCGCGCCACCATCGGCATCACCCTGTTCCCGGAAGACGGCGACAGCACGGAAAAACTCCTGCAAAAAGCCGAACAGACCATGACACTGGCCAAGAGCCGGTCACGCAATCGCTATCAGTTCTATATCGCCAGCGTCGACAGCGAAATGCGTCGGCGCCGGGAGTTGGAGAAGGACCTGCGTGAAGGCCTGACCCGGGAGCAGTTCTTCCTCGTCTATCAGCCACAGATCAGCTATCGCGACCACCGGGTGGTGGGAGTCGAGGCGCTGATTCGCTGGCAACACCCGGAACACGGCCTGGTGCCGCCGGACCTGTTCATTCCCCTGGCGGAGCAGAATGGCACCATCATCGCCATCGGCGAATGGGTCCTGGATCAGGCCTGCCGTCAACTGCGCGAATGGCACGACATGGGCTTCAGCGACCTGCGTATGGCGGTCAACCTGTCCACGGTGCAACTGCACCACGCCGAACTGCCACGGGTGGTCAACAACCTGCTGCAGATCTACCGCCTGCCACCGCGCAGCCTGGAACTGGAAGTCACCGAAACCGGCCTGATGGAAGACATCAGCACCGCCGCCCAGCATCTGCTGAGCCTGCGACGCTCCGGAGCGCTGATCGCCATCGACGATTTCGGCACTGGTTATTCGTCCCTGAGTTACCTGAAAAGCCTGCCCCTGGACAAGATCAAGATCGACAAGAGCTTCGTCCAGGATCTGCTGGATGACGACGACGATGCGACCATCGTGCGCGCCATCATCCAGCTGGGTAAAAGCCTGGGCATGCAGGTGATCGCCGAGGGCGTGGAAACGGCCGAACAGGAGGCTTACATCATCTCCGAAGGCTGCCATGAAGGTCAGGGCTATCACTACAGCAAACCCCTGCCGGCGCGGGAGTTGAGCGCCTACCTGAAACAGGCGCAGCGCAGCAACGCGGTGATCCTCTGACCTAAACAGAGCACTGGCCGGCTTGACCTGGCGCAGTCCCCTTCTGAATAAGAAATATTTACAAGCGCGACCCTTTACACATAATGCAAATCTTTCGCATTATGTTGCAGTTTTGCGCGCCCCCCCAGCGCCGTCCACTCCCCCTCTCGAAGCAGGATGTTCGCCATGATTCGTATGCCTCTGGCTACCGCCAGTCTGTTGGCCATCGCTATTTCCCTCGCCGGCTGCGGCGAAGGCAAAGACGACAAGGCCGCCGCTCAAGCGCCGACCCCGGCCGCCAGCACTGCCACCCCAGCCACTGACGCTGCCGGCAAGGTCGACGAAGCCGCGGCCAAGGCTGTAGTCGCGCATTACGCCGACATGGTATTCGCCGTTTACAGCGACTCCGAATCCACCGCGAAAACCCTGCAAACCGCCATCGATGCCTTCCTCGCCAAGCCCAACGACGAAACCCTGAAAGCCGCCAAGGCTGCCTGGGTTGCCGCTCGCGTGCCTTACCTGCAGAGCGAAGTGTTCCGCTTCGGCAACACCATCATCGATGACTGGGAAGGTCAGGTGAACGCCTGGCCATTGGACGAAGGCCTGATCGACTACGTCGACAAGAGCTACGAGCACGCACTGGGCAACCCGGGCGCCACCGCCAACATCATCGCCAACACCCAGATCCAGGTCGGCGAAGACAAGGTCGACGTGAAAGACATCACCCCGGAAACCCTCGCCAGCCTGAACGAGCTGGGTGGTGCCGAGGCCAACGTCGCCACTGGCTACCACGCCATCGAATTCCTGCTCTGGGGCCAGGACCTGAACGGCACCGGCCCTGGCGCCGGCGCCCGCCCTGCTTCCGACTACCTGGAAGGTGCCGGTGCCACCGGCGGCCACAACGAGCGTCGTCGCGCCTACCTGAAGGCCGTGACCCAACTGCTGGTCAACGACCTGGAAGAAATGGTCGGCAACTGGAAGCCGGATGTGGCCGACAACTACCGCGCCACCCTGGAAGCCGAACCGGCCGAGACCGGCCTGCGCAAGATGCTGTTCGGCATGGGCAGCCTTTCCCTGGGCGAACTGGCGGGCGAGCGGATGAAGGTATCCCTGGAAGCCAACTCCCCTGAAGATGAGCAGGATTGCTTCAGCGACAACACCCACAACTCGCACTTCTACGATGCCAAGGGCATCCGCAACGTCTATCTGGGCGAGTACACCCGTGTCGACGGCAGCAAGATGACCGGCGCCAGTCTGTCGTCCCTGGTGGCCAAGGCCGACCCGGCAGCCGACGCCGCCCTGAAAGCCGACCTGGCCGCCACCGAAGCCAAGATCCAAGTCATGGTCGACCACGCCAACAAGGGTGAGCACTACGACCAACTGATCGCGGCGGGCAACGAATCCGGCAACCAGATCGTGCGCGACGCCATCGCCGCCCTGGTCAAGCAGACCGGCTCGATCGAACAGGCTGCGGGCAAGCTGGGCATCAGCGACCTGAACCCGGACAACGCCGATCACGAGTTCTGATCAGCGCGGCTTCAGCCAAAAGGCGACCTGCGGGTCGCCTTTTTTGTGCCCATGGCGCTCCGTTTCAGGCGCCTGGACGCTTCCCGGCAAGCTTGTCCTGAATCAAACCAAACGATAATTCCTCTTATTCAATCCAGGCGGCCCTGTTAGACTTTGCGCCCTTGTTTTGCTCGTCTTGCAGGATGTCCGATGCCCCCGTCGCTGCTTCGCTGGTCCGCTCTACTCATGGCCTTGAGCCTGAGTGCCTGCGATGACGCTCCGCGCTTTACCCAGGCCGAACCAGGGGAAGCCCGGGCCGGCGGCGCGACCACGGTCAACAAGGCCGATCGCAATGCCTTCTCCCTGCCATCGGCCAACCTGCCACCGACCCGACGCCTGGACTTCAGCGTCGGCAACAGTTTTTTCCGCAACCCCTGGGTGATCGCCCCTTCCACCACCACCGCCCGTGACGGCCTCGGCCCGCTGTTCAACACCAATGCCTGCCAGAACTGCCACGTCAAGGACGGCCGCGGCCATCCGCCCGCGCCGGATGCGCTGAACGCGGTGTCGATGCTGGTGCGCCTGTCGATTCCGGATACCCCGGCCTACGCCAAGGTCATTGAGCAGGTCGGCGTGGTGCCGGAACCGGTGTATGGCGGCCAGTTGCAAGACATGGCGATTCCCGGAGTCGCCCCCGAAGGCCGGGTACGGGTCGAATACGATCCGCTGCCCGTACGGTTCAAGGACGGCACCCAGGTGGAGTTGCGCAAACCCAGGCTGCAGATCACGGACCTGGGCTACGGCCCAATGCACCCCGAGACGCAGTTCTCCGCCCGAGTGGCGCCGCCGATGATCGGCCTGGGGTTGCTGGAGGCCATTCCCGAAGCGGCAATCCTGGCCAACGCTCGGCCCGCTTCCGGCAATAAGGCCATTGCCGGACGACCCAACTGGGTCTGGGATGACGCCCAGCAAAAGACCGTACTCGGGCGTTTTGGCTGGAAAGCCGGCCAACCCAACCTCAATCAACAAAATGTTCACGCGTTCTCTGGTGATATGGGCCTGACCACCCGCCTGAGGCCCTTCGATGACTGCACCGACGCGCAAACCGCCTGCAAGCAGGCCCCCAACGGCAATGGTCCGGACGGTGAGCCGGAGGTCAGCGACAACATCCTGCGCCTGGTGCTGTTCTACACTCGCAACCTGGCGGTACCGGCGCGCCGCGATGTCGATTCGCCCCAGGTCCTGGCCGGCAAGAACCTGTTCTTCCAGGCCGGCTGCCAGTCTTGCCACACCCCAAGCTTCACCACTGCGGCCAACGCCGCCGAACCCGAATTGGCCAATCAGGTGATACGCCCCTACAGCGACCTGCTGCTGCACGACATGGGGGAGGGCCTGGCGGACCACCGCACTGAGTTCAAGGCCAGTGGCCGCGACTGGCGCACTGCGCCCCTGTGGGGCATCGGCCTGACGGAAACCGTCAGTGGCCACACCCAGTTCCTGCATGACGGCCGCGCCCGCAACCTGATGGAGGCGGTGCTGTGGCATGGCGGCGAAGCCGAGGGCGCGAAGCAACAGGTTCTCGCCTTCAATGCCGAGCAGCGTGCCGCGCTGCTGGCCTTTTTGAATTCGCTATAAACATTCGTCTCATCTGCTTTCTCCACAACAAAGGGAGCCCGAACATGTTCCGCCCCAAACTGCTGTTCACCAGCCTTGCCGCACTCGCCCTGGGCGCCTGCTCGCCCCAGGACCCACAAGCCGTGACCTCGGCCGCTATCGCCAAGCAGGTGATCCTGCCGACCTACAGCCGTTGGGTCGACGCTGACCGCCAACTGGCCATCAGCGCCCTGGCCTTCTGCGAAGGCAAGGAAAGCCTGGACACTGCCCGTGCCGACTTCCTCCACGCACAAAAGGCCTGGGCCGAGCTGCAACCGCTGCTGATCGGCCCGCTGGCCGAGGGCAACCGCGCCTGGCAAGTGCAGTTCTGGCCGGACAAGAAAAACCTGGTAGGCCGCCAGGTCGAACAACTGGTCAGCGCCAATGCGCAGATCGATGCCGCGGCCCTGGCCAAGTCCAGTGTGGTGGTGCAAGGACTGTCGGCTTACGAGTACATCCTGTTCGACAGCAAGATCGACATGGCCGACAGCGCACAGAAAGCTCGCTACTGCCCACTGTTGACCGCCATCGGTGAACGTCAGAAACAACTGGCGGAAGAAATCCTGGCGGGCTGGAATACCAACGACGGCATGCTCGCCCAGATGAGCAAGTTCCCCAACCAGCGCTACGCCGACTCCCATGAAGCCATCGCTGATTTGCTGCGGGTCCAGGTCACTGCCCTGGATACCCTGAAGAAGAAGCTCGGCACGCCGATGGGCCGCCAGACCAAGGGCATTCCTCAGCCGTTCCAGGCCGACGCCTGGCGCAGCCAGTCGTCCCTGCAAGGCCTTGAGGCCAGCCTCAGCGCTGCTCAGACGGTCTGGGCCGGAGTCGACAACAAGGGCCTGCGCGGCCTGTTGCCAGCCGATCAGAAGCCCCTGGCCGACAAGATCGACGCTGCATACGCCGCCTCGCTGAAACTCTTCGCCAGCACCCAGCGCTCGCTGACCGAAATGCTCGGTGACGACGCCGGGCGCCAGCAGCTCAATGATCTGTACGACAGCCTCAACGTGGTCCACCGCCTGCACGAAGGCGAACTGGCCAAGGCGCTGGGTATCCAACTGGGCTTCAACGCCAACGACGGTGACTGATGATGCTGCGACGTCAGGCTTTGGTTCTGGGCAGCCTGCTGCTCAGTGCGGTGACCTTGGGCGGCTGGACGCTGTTCAAGCAAAAGGGCAAACAGCCCTTGCTGCTTTCGGCCAGGGACGATGGTGACGGCAAGCATTACGCCGTCGGTTATCAGCTGGACGGTAAACAGGTGTTTGCCACCCAGGTCGGCCAGCGTTGCCATGACATCATCAATCACCCGCAGTTGCCGATCGCCCTGTTCGTGGCCCGGCGCCCGGGCACCGAGAGTTACCTGATCGACCTGCGCAACGGCGCGCTGCTGCAGACCGTGACCTCACAACCTGACCGGCACTTCTACGGTCACGCGGTGATCCACAAGGATGGCCAGTGGTTGTACGCCACCGAGAACGACACCCGGGACCCCGGCCGCGGCCTGCTCGGGGTGTATCGCTTCGAAGGCGAGCGTCTGGTGCACAGCGCTGAGCTGTCCACCCACGGTATCGGCCCGCACCAGGTGTCGTGGATGCCCGACGGTGAAACCCTGGTGGTAGCCAATGGCGGCATCCGCACTGAAGCCGAGAGCCGGGTGGAGATGAACCTCGATGCCATGGAGCCCAGCCTGGTGCTGATGCAGCGCGACGGCACCCTGTTGAGCAAGGAAACCCTGGCCCAGCAGATGAACAGCGTGCGCCACATGGGCATCGCCAGCGACGGCACCATCGTCACCGGCCAGCAGTTCATGGGCGCCGCCCACGAGCCCTCGGAACTCCTGGCAATCAAGCGTCCGGGCCAGCCCTTCGCGGCCTTCCCGGTGCCCGAACAGCAGCTGCAAGCCATGGGGCACTACACCGCCAGCGTCGCGGTGCACAGCGACCTGCGCCTGGTGGCCCTGACCGCCCCCCGGGGCAACCGTTTCTTCATCTGGGACCTGGACAGCGGCGCAGTGCGGGTCGATGCGCCCCTGCCAGACTGTGCCGGGGTCGGCGCCGTGGCCGACGGTTTCGTGGTGACGTCGGGACAAGGCCGTTGCCGCTTCTACGACTGTCGTCAGACACAGATTGTGGCAAAGCCGCTGGATCTGCCCGCAGGGCTCTGGGACAACCATCTGCATCTGATCTGAAAAAACCTCCCCGGCCTTGGCGCCGGGAGCTTCGCTGAACGACAGGACGCTCATCTGGAACCCGCACGCGACTCGGAGTAATGTCTACCGGGCTTGTTTACCGGGCTTTCCAAGGAAGCGGAATATGCTGCGTCGCCGCATGCTGATCATGCTGGGTGTGGTCCTGTTGGTCGTGCTGTTGCTGGCCGGCTACAAGGCGTTTTCGATCTACAAGATGGTCCAGGTCTACTCGGCCCCCAAGCCGCCCATCAGCGTGGCGGTGATTACCGCCGACGAGCGCCCCTGGCAAAGCCGGCTGCCCAGTGTCGGCAGCCTCAAGGCCCTGCAAGGGGTCAACCTCAGCCTGGAAGTCGCCGGTACGGTCAAGGACCTGCAGTTCGAATCCGGGCAGCAGGTCAAGGCCGGCCAGCCGTTGCTGACCCTGGACAGCGCGGTGGAAAGCGCCCTGCTGGAAACCGCCCAGGCCGACCTCGGCCTGGCCCAGCTGGATTTCGGACGCGGCAGCCAACTGGTGGGCAGCCAGGCGATTTCCAAGGGCGAGTACGACCGACTCTCGGCACAGCTGCAAAAAAACAAGGCCACGGTCAACCAGCTCAAGGCCTCCCTGGCCAAGAAACGCATTCTCGCCCCCTTTGCCGGCACAATCGGCATCCGCCAGGTGGATATCGGCGACTTCCTGGCCAGCGGTACGGTGATCGCCACCCTGCAGGACCTGAGCAGCCTGTACGTGGACTTCTACATCCCGGAACAATCGGTGCCCAAGATCCGCCTGGGACAGACCGTGGAACTCAGCGTTGCGGCGTTCCCCAGAGAGTCGTTCCCCGGCAGCATCAGCGCCATCAACCCCAAGGTCGAGAACAGCACCCGCAACGTGCTGGTACGCGCCACCCTGGCCAACCCCGGAGGCCGCTTGCTGCCAGGCATGTTCGCCGACCTGCAAGTATTGCTCCCCGATCCGCAGCTCAAGGTCGTGGTGCCGGAAAGCACCCTCACCTACACCCTCTACGGCAACTCGGTGTATGTGGTAACGCAAAAGAAAGCCGCCGACGGCAGCCTGGAGAAAGACCCCAAGGGCCAGCCGCTGCTGGTCGCCGAGCGGCGCTTCGTCGACACGGGCGAGCATCGCGGCGGCCTGGTGATGATCAACAAGGGCGTGAAAAAGGGCGAACAGGTGGTCAGTGCCGGTCAGATCAAACTGGATAACGGCGCCGACATCAGCATCACTCCGGACAAGCTGCAACCGGAACAGCCGAACAGCCAGCCCCGCGCCGACTGATCAAGGAATCCCCATGGCCTTTACCGATCCGTTCATTCGCCGCCCGGTGCTCGCGACCGTGGTCAGCCTGCTGATTGTGCTGTTGGGGTTCCAGGCCTGGAGCAAGCTGCCCTTGCGCCAGTACCCGCAGATGGAGAACGCCCTGATCACGGTGACCACCGCCTACCCCGGGGCCAATGCCGAAACCATCCAGGGCTATATCACCCAACCCATGCAGCAGAGCCTGGCTAGCGCCGAAGGCATCGACTACATGACCTCGGTGAGCCGGCAGAACTTCTCGGTGATCTCGATCTACGCCCGGATCGGCTCTAACAGCGACCGCCTGTTCACCGAACTGCTGGCCAAGGCCAACGAGGTCAAGAACAAGCTGCCCCAGCAAGCCGAAGACCCGGTGTTGAGCAAAGAAGCAGCCGACGCCTCGGTGCTGATGTACATCAGCTTCTCCAGCCCGCAACTGAACAACCCACAGATCACCGACTACCTGTCGCGCGTGATCCAACCCAAGCTGGCGACCCTGCCGGGCATGGCCGAGGCGGAGATCCTCGGTAACCAGGTGTTTGCCATGCGCCTGTGGCTGGACCCGGTGAAGCTGGCGGCCTATGGCCTGGCGGCCAGCGACGTGAGCAATGCCGTGCGCCAATACAATTTTCTGTCCGCCGCCGGCGAGGTCAAGGGCGAGTACGTCGTCACCAGTATCAATGCCAACACCGAACTGAAATCCGCCGAGGCGTTCGCCGCTATCCCGTTGAAAACCGATGGCGACAGCCGGGTCCTGCTCAAGGATGTGGCGCGGGTGGAAATGGGGGCGGAAAACTACAACGCCATCAGCTCCTTCGGCGGCGTCCCTTCGGTCTACATCGGCATCAAGGCCACCCCCGGAGCCAACCCTCTGGACGTGATCAAGGAGGTGCGCAAGCTGCTCCCGGAACTGGAAGCGCAACTACCCCCGACCCTCAAGTTAGACATTGCCTATGACGCCACGCTGTTTATCCAGGCCTCCATCGACGAGGTGCTCAAGACCCTGTTCGAGGCAGTATTGATCGTGATTGTGGTGGTGTTCCTGTTTCTTGGCGCCTTGCGTTCGGTGGTGATCCCGGTGGTGACCATTCCACTGTCGATGATCGGCGTGATGTTCTTCATGCAGTTGATGGGCTACTCGATCAACCTGCTGACCTTGCTGGCCATGGTCCTGGCCATTGGCCTGGTGGTGGACGACGCCATCGTGGTGGTGGAGAACATCCATCGGCACATCGAAGAGGGCAAGTCCCCCCTGGACGCGGCCATCGAAGGAGCGCGGGAAATCGCCATGCCGGTGGTATCGATGACCATCACTCTGGCGGCGGTTTACGCCCCCATTGGTTTTCTCCAGGGACTCACCGGGGCCCTGTTCAAGGAGTTCGCCCTGACGCTGGCCGGGGCCGTGGTGATTTCCGGGATCGTCGCCCTGACCCTGTCACCGATGATGTGTGCACTGTTGCTGCGCCGCGAGGAAAACCCCAGCGGCCTGTCCCATCGCCTGGACCGGATTTTCGACAGCCTGAAGCAGCGCTACCAGCGCCTGCTCCACAGCACCCTTGATACCCGCCCCGTCGTACTGGTGTTCGCACTGATCGTGCTGTGCCTGATTCCCCTGCTGCTCAAGTTCACCAAGGCGGAGCTGGCACCGGACGAAGACCAGGGCATTGTTTTCATGCTGGCCACGGCGCCGCAACCGGCCAACCTGGAGTACCTCAATGCCTACACCGATGAGTTCCTGGCGATCTTCAAGGAGTTCCCCGAGTACTACTCCTCATTCCAGATCAACGGTTTCAACGGAGTGCAGTCAGGGATCGGCGGCTTCCTGCTCAAGCCCTGGAACCAGCGCCAACAGACCCAGATGCAAATCCTGCCTCAGGTCCAGGAGAAACTGGCAGGCATTGCCGGCCTGCAAGTCTTCGGTTTCAACCTGCCAGCCTTGCCCGGCACCGGCGAGGGCCTGCCCTTTGCCTTCGTGATCAACACCCCCAACGATTACGAGTCCCTGTTGGAGGTGGCCAACCGGGTAAAGAAACGCGCCATGGAGTCGGGGAAGTTCGCCTTTGTCGACATTGACCTGGCCTTCGACAAGCCCGAGGTAGTGGTCGACATCGATCGGGCCAAGGCGGCGCAGATGGGCGTTACCATGCAGGACCTGGGGGGTACGCTGGCGACCTTGCTCGGCGAGGCGGAAATCAACCGTTTCACCATCGACGGCCGCAGCTATAAAGTGATCGCCCAAGTGGAGCGCGCCTATCGGGACAACCCTGACTGGCTGAACAACTACTACGTGAAGAACAGCAAGGGGGAGGCCTTGCCGCTGTCGACCCTGATCAAAGTCAGCGACCGCGCCCGCCCTCGGCAGTTGAACCAGTTCCAGCAACTCAATGCCGCGACCATTTCCGGTGTGCCCGTGGTCAGCATGGGCGAAGCCATCGACACCATGCGCCAGATCGCCACGCAGGAGGCCCCCGCCGGCTATGCGTTCGACTATGCCAGCGCTGCCCGCCAGTACGTCCAGGAAGGCAGCGCGCTCTGGGTCACCTTCGGCCTGGCCCTGGCGATCATTTTCCTGGTACTGGCGGCGCAGTTCGAAAGCTTCCGCGACCCGGTGGTGATTCTGGTGACCGTGCCGCTATCGATCTGCGGCGCCCTGATCCCGCTGTTTCTCGGCTGGTCGAGCATGAACATCTACACCCAGGTCGGCCTGGTGACGCTGATCGGCCTGATCAGCAAGCATGGGATCCTGATCGTCGAATTCGCCAACCAACTGCGCCGGGACCAGGGACTCAGCGCCCGACAGGCGGTGGAGCAAGCCGCGTCCATTCGCCTGCGCCCAGTGCTGATGACCACAGCGGCGATGGTGTTCGGCATGGTGCCACTGATCCTGGCCAGCGGTGCCGGAGCAGTCAGCCGCTTCGATATCGGCACGGTGATTGCCACAGGCATGTCCATCGGCACCCTGTTCACCCTCTTCGTCCTCCCCTGCATCTACACCCTGCTGGCCAAGCCTGACGCCTGAGCCGGGGACAAACAAAAGGCCTCGCAATGCGAGGCCTTCAGGTGGCAGTTTCAGGTCTTCAACTCTGGGGTTTCAACGCCTGGCTCATGCCGAACATGAACAGCAGCAGTTCATGATCCGGCTTGACCGCCACCGAGCTCTTGGCCACCCGTGGCAATGGGCAATGTTCACCCTGAGCGGCGCTGAGAACCTGCGTTCGCGGCTGCTCCCAGACAACCATGGCCAAGGAAGCAACTGCCAAGGCTCCTGCCAGGAACAAACCTCGTGCAATTTCTAGCTTCATAGCTATAAACCTTTGATGGGGCTGCCAAACACCGTTCTATAAAGGTAGTAGAGCTTTTGCCAGTCGGTGTCATTCCACGACGAATGGCGGCGCAGTTGCTTGAGGTCGTGGGCCGCGGCCCGGCGGCTGCTCAGGCGCTGGCGGCACTTCTCGAAATCCAGCAATGCAATCCTCACCTGGGCCTGCTCGCCCTCGCCATCTACTCGCACGAAAACATGTTTGGAATACAGGCAGCCATGCTGCCAACGGCCCTTGTGCATGCGCGCCAGCGTCTGCGCCAGTGTCTGCAACACTCGTTCGTGCAAAACTTCGCCGTGGCGTTCACGCTCACCTGCGGCATACCAGTTATCGATTTCCACGAAGCCGTCGAGCGCAGCGGTCACCAGCAGGGCCTGCCACTGGTGCTCGGGGCCGCGCCGGGCGCCGCAGAACACCAGTTCTGGCACCTCTATATCCAGCGAACGCAGGCTTTGCAGGGCATCACGCTCACGCAGGACGGTCGGACGACCAAAAGGATGCAGAAAACTGCGATGAATATGCCCGATCTGTCGCTTGGCATAGAGCAGACGACCGCCGCTGATCAGGCGCTGCACGCCGCTCTCACCGCCTCGACGCTTATTGGGTTGCTCGACCCATTCACCTTGTTGGTCCCAGAAGTATTCGAAGCAATCTGTGGGCACGGCATCCATTTCCGAAGCACATTCAACAGCCATCCTCTTACCTCTTGCGTAATACGTAGACTCGCCACATGGCGTAGAGCGGAAAGAAGTCCAGATGCTCCTGGACACGAAAACCGGCTTGCCTGAACTCTTCTTCGACCGTAGCCGCCGGTAACACGAAACGATTCTGGTAACCCTCCTGCCCACCTTCGGACAGCCGCTTGCGCTCCATACGCTTGCGCTTCCAGGCCTTGAAATTGCCATCGACCCATAGCGAGATAATCACGCTGTCACGGGTGACCCGCTGAAACTCCCGTAGCAGCGCCATCCGATGCTCGACCTCGCCGATGTGGTGCAGCAACCGCATGGAAAAAATGCAGTCCACAGCGTTGTCCGGTAAATCGATGGCAAACGCTGACGTCTGCAAGGCTCGTACCCGTTTCACCACGTCGGCCGGTTGCGCCACCGTAGCGGTGCTGAGCATAGCCGCTGAATTGTCAGCGCCAACAATGACTCGATTGGCCTTTTCGGTCAGCAGCGGCCAGAAACGGCCCGCGCCACAGGGCAGGTCCAGCACCAGGCCCGGCTCTCCCGCCAGGGCCAGCGCAGCGCGAGCCAATTGTTCATCACGCTTGTGGGACAACTGTCGCGCCAGTCCTTGCTGGTGCTTGAGCAGGTATTGCTGCGCATGTTGGGCATCGTACTTGTCGGAAAATTCCAGCTTGATCGGTGTCGCCATCATCAAAGTCTCCTGCAACTGATGACGCCACCTTAGGCAGCGACGTGTCAGCGACAGGTCATCCCCTTGTGAAAACTTCGTACCGTCCAACGATGAAATATTTCAGAGTTTTACAGGCAGCAGGCAATGGCCTGGGGCCACTTCAGAAGAAAAATCGACAAGCGAGTGGCCCTGCAAAACAGGGCATGGCAAGAGTATTCAAGCCTTGGAAGGGGGGAGCTGAACGTGAAAACGACAGCCATTGGGGGTCATGGTACTGAGAGTGACGCTCCAGCCCTGGTTCTCGCAGATGCGCTGGACCAGGGACAAGCCCAGCCCCAGGCCCTCACCGCGCTTTTCATCGCCACGGACAAAGGGCTGGAACATCGCCTCGCGCTTTTCCTCGGGAATGCCCACGCCGCTGTCCTCGACGACAAATCCATCCGCCACCAGGCTCAAGCGAATGAATCCCTGTTCGGTGTAGTGCAAGGCATTGCGCAACAGGTTGCCCATCACCGCATGCAGGAAGGTGGCGTTGTAGCGAGTTTCACCCGGTTGCCCCGGCTCGAAGATCAGCTCGATACCCTTGGCTTCGATGGATTCGCGCCACACTCCGATCAGGTCATTGGCCACCTGGGTCAACGTCAGCTGCGGCGACATACTGGCATCTTCCCGCTGGGCCCGGGCCAGCATCAGGAACGTCTGCACCAGCTCACGCATTTCTTCGCAGGCCCGGGCAATACGTTCGACCTGGGATCGTCCACGGGGATCAAGCCCAGGGTTTTCCAGAAGCAGCTCGCAGGACGTGGCCAGGACCATCAGCGGCGTGCGCAGTTCATGGCTGACATCACTGGTGAACAGGCGCTCACGGCTCAAAGCCTGGCGCAGACGTCCCAGCGTCGCATCGAAGGCGATCGCCAACTCGCCCACCTCATCCGCCGCATAATCCGGCGCCAGGGGCGGGGCCAGGCCCAGCAATTGATCGCGGTGACGGACCTGGCGAGCCAGACGAACCACCGGTGCCATCACCCTACGCGCCAAGACCCAACCCAGGAACACCGCCAGCGCCAGGCTGAGGACAAAGCCCACCAGCACCACCGCGAACAGCACCCGCTCGCGCTCTTCAAAATCACTCTGATCCTGCAGCAGCACATAACGCCGGCCATCCACCACTTCAACCATGGCGTGATAGGACAGCTGCTCGCGAAACACTTCATGGAAGCCCGGGTCCAGATGCCTCAGGTCCTTGGGCAACTCGAAGTCGCCGCGCCCGCCACTGTAGTAGAACAGCTGGTCGGGCTCGGGGCGGTGATTCCAGTCGGCAACGTTATCCATCAGCAACAGGCGTTGCAGATCGCCGCCAAGGCCGGCGGAGATGAGTTTCTCCTCCACCAGATGCACGGTCGCCACGATGCCCATGGCGAAAGCCCCCGCCACCAGTGCGCTCATCAAGGCAAAGGCGATGATGATGCGCTGGGCAAGGCTCTGCTTAAACTCCATCACGGCCCTCGGCCAACCGATAGCCGACACCGTGCACGGTGTGCAGCAACGGCTTGGCGAACGGCTTGTCGATCACCTGGCGCAGTTGGTGGACATGGCTGCGCAGGCTGTCACTGTCCGGACAGTCATCGCCCCACAGGGCCTCTTCGAGGATTTCCCGGCGCAACACATGGGGGCTCTTCTGCATCAACACTGCCAGCAGCTTGAGGCCCACCGGGTTGAGCTTGAGCAGACGCCCTTCGCGGGTGACTTCCAGGGTATCGAGGTCATAACTGAGGTCACCGACCTGCAGCGCTCGACGACCACCGCCCTGGGCACGGCGCATCACCGCCTCGATCCTCGCGGCCAGTTCGGACAGGGCAAATGGCTTGAGCAGATAGTCGTCGGCCCCGGACTTGAAGCCCTGAAGCCGGTCATCCAACTGGTCGCGGGCCGTGAGCATGATCACTGGGGTATCGCGCCGGGCATCTTCGCGCAGGCGCTTGCACAGGGTGTAGCCGTCGATCCCTGGCAGCATGATGTCGAGCACGATCAGGTCGTAATGCTCGGTGGCAGCCAGGTGCAACCCCGACAGACCATCCTGGGCGCAGTCCACGGTATAGCCCTTGAGTCCCAAGTAATCCGCCAGGTTGGCGAGAATATCGCGGTTGTCTTCGACCAGTAGAATTCGCATCGGCACTCTCTCCGCACACAGTTAGGGCCGTCTTGGCTCGCGCAGCTTAAGGCCAAGTCCGACTCGCCGCCAGCCTTGTCTGACCGATCCTGGGGCACTTTTGCCCCCTTCAATGGCTTAACAAATTTTTCACCGCTGGCTCACAACCTGACTACAGGGGCAAGCCCAGACTGCCGACCGTTTGCCGACCAGAAACAGACAGGAACAGCACTTCCTGGCTTGCCCGCCGAGCAGAAAGAGCCAATGCGTTTCATTGGCCAGAACTCAATGGATGTTCGCCGTGCCAGCGCTGTTGGGTTGTTGAACCTGAACGACGAATCGAGCGTCCTGGAGCTGTTGCAAGACACCCCACGGCCACTGCGATCCTGGTGGGCAACCACCAACACCTGGGACTGTTCGACAGCAAGGGCCTGGCCATTCTCAGTCCATGCCAGAGGCGGCACCGACAGGCGCCCCTCAATTTCAGGCGCAAAAAAGCCCCGCCGGTTTTCACCGGCGGGGCTTTTTCAGTGCAGGGGTAAGGCTGGCTTACATCATGCCGCCCATGCCACCCATGCCGCCCATGTCTGGCATACCGCCAGCGGCCGGCTTGTCTTCCACGATTTCAGCAACAGCGGCTTCGGTGGTCAGGATCAGACCGCCGATGGACGATGCAGCTTGCAGCGCGGAACGGGTCACCTTGGTTGGGTCCAGGATGCCCATTTCGATCATGTCGCCGTATTCGCTGGTGGCAGCGTTGTAACCGAAGTTACCAGCGCCCTGCTTGACCTTGTCCACCACCACGCTTGGCTCGTCGCCGGAGTTGGCAACGATCTGACGCAGTGGGGCTTCGATAGCGCGACGCAGAACAGCGATACCCACGTCCTGATCGGCGTTGTCGCCTTTGAGGTCCTTGATGCCTTGCAGAGCACGGATCAGGGCTACGCCACCGCCAGGTACCACGCCTTCTTCGACGGCTGCACGGGTCGCGTGCAGGGCGTCTTCAACGCGGGCTTTCTTCTCTTTCATTTCAACTTCGGAGCCAGCGCCAACCTTGATCACTGCAACGCCGCCGGACAGCTTGGCCAGACGCTCTTGCAGTTTTTCACGGTCGTAGTCGGACGAAGTGTCGGCCACTTGTTGACGGATCTGGGTCACACGAGCCTGGATGTCCGCTTCAACGCCAGCACCGTCGATGATGGTGGTGTTTTCTTTGGACAGGATCACGCGCTTGGCGTTACCCAGGTGCTCCAGGGTGGTGCTTTCCAGGCTCAGGCCGATCTCTTCGGAGATCACGGTACCGCCGGTCAGAACGGCGATGTCCTGCAGCATGGCCTTGCGACGGTCGCCGAAGCCCGGTGCCTTGACGGCAGCGACTTTGACGATGCCACGCATGTTGTTCACAACCAGAGTCGCCAGGGCTTCGCCTTCAACGTCTTCAGCCACGATCAGCAGTGGGCGGCCGGCTTTGGCAACGGCTTCCAGCACTGGCAGCATTTCGCGGATGTTGGAGATCTTCTTGTCCACCAGCAGGATCAGCGGGCCGTCGAGTTCGGCGACCATGGTGTCCGGCTTGTTGATGAAGTAAGGGGACAGGTAGCCACGGTCGAACTGCATGCCTTCTACAACCGACAGTTCGTTTTCCAGGCCCGAGCCTTCTTCAACGGTGATCACGCCTTCTTTACCGACTTTTTCCATGGCTTCGGCAATGATGTCGCCGATGGAGTTGTCGGAGTTGGCGGAGATGGTGCCGACCTGAGCGATGGCTTTGGAGTCAGCGCATGGCTTGGACAGACCTTTCAGCTCTTTGACGATGGCGATGGTGGCCTTGTCGATACCGCGCTTCAGGTCCATCGGGTTCATGCCGGCAGCGACGGCTTTCAGGCCTTCGTTGACAATCGACTGAGCCAGAACGGTGGCGGTGGTGGTGCCGTCGCCAGCGTCATCGTTGGCACGGGAGGCAACGTCTTTGACCAGCTGCGCGCCCATGTTTTCGAAGCGATCTTTCAGCTCGATTTCTTTGGCTACGGAAACGCCGTCCTTGGTGATGGTCGGAGCGCCGAAGCTCTTCTCGATGATCACGTTACGGCCTTTCGGGCCCAGGGTCGCTTTTACTGCGTCAGCCAGAACGTTGACACCAGTGAGCATTTTCTTGCGGGCGGAATCGCCGAATTTAACTTCTTTAGCAGCCATGATCGATATTCCTTAAATACTGTGTAGTAGCGGGGAAATACGTGGGAAATCAGCCTTCGATAACGGCGAGAATCTCGTTCTCAGCCATTACCAGCAGATCTTCGCCATCGACTTTCACGGTGTTGCTGCCGGAGTACGGGCCAAACACCACTTTGTCACCCACTTTCACGGCCAGCGCACGTACTTCACCGTTGTCCAGCACACGGCCGGTACCTACAGCGACGATTTCGCCACGGTTAGGTTTTTCAGCAGCCGAACCAGGCAGAACGATGCCGCCAGCAGTTTTCGATTCTTCTTCGCTGCGACGGATGACGACGCGGTCATGCAGAGGACGAAGCTTCATTGTCGATCTCTCCTAATTGTGGTTTTCAACGGCCGGTGTCGATACCGGCGGGTTAGCAAATCCGGCTTTGCCGGGTGCGGCTCGCGAGCGAGCCGCGGAAGTCTGTCTGGTGTCAGCACCAGAAACCTTGCGGTGACCGTTACATAAGGGCGCATAAGGTTATTACAAGGGCTGGCTGATGAAATTTTTTACATCACCCGGGTTAAAACGAACACGGCACCCGAAGGTGCCGTGTGTTTGAGGCCAGTTATCAAGAATCTCGGTGCTCGAACTCACCTTCAATGACATTGGGCTCACGGCCCAACGGCTGTTGCGGCGCCGGGCCGCCACGGGCCGCACGCATGTCATCGGCAAAGGCGCGTTGGCGCAGGGCCTGCTCCTCGGCACGCTGGCGCATTTTATTGGCCAGCAGACGACGACTGATAGGGAGCAGCATCAGCAGGCCGAATACATCGCTGATGAACCCCGGCAGGATCAGCAGGCCGCCACCCAGGGCCAGCATCAGCCCTTCGAGCATCTGCTGAGCCGGCAGCTCGCCGCGATTGAGGCTTTCACGAGCACGCAATGCCGTGGCCAGACCGGCCACGCGCAACACCAGCACACCGAGCATCGAACCGAGAATGATCAGCAGCAGTGCCGGGAAAAACCCGATGGCCGCGCTGACCTTGACGAAGACGAACAGCTCCAGCACCGGGAACAGTAAAAAGAGCAACAGAAAAGGGCGCATCAAATGGTTTCCTCTGCGGAAGAATGCCTTCCAGTAGACCGTAAATGACGTCGCCAATTCGTGAATTCAAGCACCCGGTGCCGGATTTTTCGGCCATTGATCGGCGTGGGCCAGAAAAACCAGGGCTTCGCGCACTTGTGTCGGCGTATTGCAAAGGCTTGGAAATGGCAGCCAGTAAAGAGCCTGGCCAATGCGCAGGTGCATGCCTTCACTGTCGATTCCGGCCAGTTGCGCGGGCTCGCTGTGCGGCAGTCCGGCCAACTCCACATAGTGGGCAATAGCTTTGGCGTGGTCGCTGTTCATATGTTCCACCATGCTCAGCTCGGCCTTGCCGGCGAACGGGTTGGCCAGGGCCACTTGATCCACCCAGTGAATGGCGCCGAAACCGCCGATATAGCGGTGACGCACGGGCTTGAGCACCCAGAAATCGAAGTCATGGGCCTTATGGTAGTTCTGGGATTCCGGGAAGTAGCGGTAGTAGCGCTCGGCGGCGGCCTCGATGGCGTCCTGGTCCTCAAGCTTCTCGGCTTCGGCCAGGTAGGTCAGGCGCCCCACTGCTTGCACGTCGTCGGCATCGCGCTCGCCCACCAGCAGCGAACACTTGGAATCCTTCTGCAGATTGTGGGTGTGCTGGGCAATGCGGCTGATAAGAATCAGCGGTCGCCCCTCGGCATCCAGGCAATAAGGCACTACGGACCCAAAGGGAAAACCCGGCATGGCCTTGGAGTGCGTCGACAACACGCCGCGGTATTCCTTGAGCAGCAATTCTCGTGCATTCTTGGCAGCTTCAACGCTCACTTTATGACTCCTTCTTTAGAATCCGTCGAAAACGGACGGGCGCCTGGAGCATTGTTCCAGCTACGCCAACGGGGCAATTCTCTTCTGCAGCCAGGCCAGGTCCGGCAGCCAGCCGAGGTTCCCCCAAAAGGACCACCCCTCAAGACCTGCTAGCGGGACATGCGAATGCAACTCACTGACAAAGTAATCATTATCACCGGCGGTTGCCAAGGTCTGGGCCGCTCCATGGCCGAGTATTTCGCCGCCAAGGGCGCACGGCTGGCCCTGGTGGACCTGAACCAGGAAAAACTCGACCAGGCGGTCGCGGCCTGCAAGGCCCATGGCGTAGAAGCCCGAGCCTATCTGTGCAACGTCGCCAATGAAGAACAGGTCAACCATATGGTGGCCCAGGTCGCCGAGGACTTCGGCGCCATCCACGGCCTGATCAACAATGCCGGGATCCTGCGCGACGGCCTGCTGGTCAAGGTCAAGGACGGCGAAATGACCAAGATGAGCCTGGCCCAGTGGCAGGCAGTGATCGACGTCAACCTGACCGGGGTATTCCTCTGCACCCGTGAAGTGGCGGCGAAAATGATCGAGCTGAACAACAGCGGCGCGATCATCAACATCTCGTCAATCTCGCGCGCTGGCAATATCGGCCAGACCAACTATTCCGCGGCCAAGGCCGGGGTCGCGGCGGCCACCGTGACCTGGGCCAAGGAACTGGCGCGCTATGGCATCCGCGTGGCCGGTATTGCCCCGGGCTTTATCGAAACCGAGATGACCTTGGGCATGAAGCCTGAAGCCCTCGAGAAGATGACCTCGGGGATTCCCCTCAAACGCATGGGCAAGCCGGAAGAGATCGCCCACTCGGCGGCGTACATCTTCGAGAACGACTATTACACCGGACGCATCCTGGAAATGGACGGCGGCCTGCGAGTCTGAGCCCCCAAGAAAAAGCCCGATGTTTGCACATCGGGCTTTTTCTTGGGGGGTGCCGGCACCTATAAGCGCGGCGATTCAGTCATCGCTGACAGTGATGCTGGGCATCGCCGGCGCCACGGCTTCCTGCAACACGATGCGCGCGCCGACATGCCGCGCCAGTTCCTGATAGACCATGGCGATCTGGCTTTCAGGCTCGGCGATCACCGTCGGCTTGCCACCATCGGCCTGTTCGCGGATCAGCATCGACAACGGCAACGAAGCCAGCAGTTCAACATCGTACTGACTGGCCAGCTTCTCGCCACCGCCTTCGCCAAACAGATGCTCGGCATGGCCACAGTTCGAGCAGATGTGCACCGCCATGTTCTCCACCACGCCCAGCACCGGGATGTTGACCTTGCGGAACATCTCCACGCCCTTGCGCGCATCCAGCAACGCCAGGTCCTGCGGCGTGGTGACGATCACGGCACCGGCCACCGGGACTTTCTGCGCCAGGGTCAGTTGGATATCGCCAGTGCCCGGCGGCATGTCGATCACCAGGTAATCGAGATTGCCCCAGTCGGTCTGGGTCACCAGTTGCAGCAAGGCGCCGGAGACCATCGGGCCGCGCCAGACCATCGGCGTGTTGTCGTCGGTGAGGAAAGCCATGGACATGACCTCGACCCCATGGGACTCGATGGGCACGAACCACTTCTGGTCCTTGATCTTCGGCCGGGTGCCTTCGGCAATGCCGAACATGATGCCCTGGCTCGGACCATAGATATCAGCGTCGAGAATCCCCACCTTGGCGCCTTCCCGGGCCAGGGCCAGGGCCAGGTTGGCCGCGGTGGTGGACTTGCCCACGCCGCCCTTGCCGGACGCCACCGCCACCACGTTCTTGACGTTGGCCAGGCACGGGATCTGCGCCTGGGCCTTGTGCGCGGCGATCACGCTGGTGATCTCGACCTTGGCCGAGCTCACACCGTCCAGGCCCTCGATGGCCAGTTGCAGCATCTGCGCCCAGCCGCTCTTGAACAGGCCGGCGGCATAACCCAGTTCCATGCGGACCGTGACCCGGTCGCCCTGGACGTCGATGTCGCGCACGCAGCCGGCGCTGACCGGGTCCTGGTTCAGGTAAGGGTCGGTGTATTGGCGAAGGACGGCTTCCACCGCTGCGCGATTGACGGCGCTCATGGGCAACTCCGATAACAAGACTGGAAAATCAGGCGGCTATCCTACGCCGCCGACTCCTTCGTGGCGAGAAAGCTTGCTGTGCACAATGTACCCGGAAGGGTGAAAAATCCGCGCCGGCGCTTTATAGTGGCCGACCTCCGTTTCATCAAGTAGCCGAGCCCCATGTCCGAGCCACGCAAGATCCTCGTCACCAGCGCCCTGCCCTATGCCAATGGTTCCATCCACCTTGGCCACATGCTTGAGTACATCCAGACCGACATGTGGGTGCGCTTCCAGAAGCATCGCGGCAACCAATGCATCTATGTTTGCGCCGACGACGCACACGGCTCGGCCATCATGCTGCGCGCGGAAAAGGAAGGCATCACCCCGGAGCAACTGATCGCCAACGTCCAGGCCGAACACAGCGCCGACTTTGCCGACTTCCTGGTGGACTTCGACAACTTCCACTCGACCCACGCCGAGGAAAACCGTGAGCTGTCGAGCCAGATCTACCTCAAGCTGCGGGAGGCCGGGCACATCGCCACGCGCTCCATCACGCAGTATTTCGACCCGGAAAAGAAAATGTTCCTGGCCGACCGTTTCATCAAGGGCACCTGCCCGAAGTGCGGCACTGAGGACCAGTACGGCGACAACTGCGAAAAATGCGGCGCCACCTACGCCCCGACCGACCTTAAAGATCCAAAGTCGGCGATCTCCGGCGCCACCCCGGTGCTCAAGGATTCCCAGCACTTCTTCTTCAAGCTGCCGGACTTCCAGCAGATGCTGCAAAGCTGGACCCGCAGCGGCACCCTGCAAGACGCCGTGGCCAACAAGATCGCCGAATGGCTGGATGCCGGCCTGCAGCAGTGGGACATCTCCCGCGACGCGCCGTACTTCGGCTTCGAGATCCCGGACGAGCCGGGCAAGTACTTCTACGTGTGGCTGGACGCGCCAATCGGCTACATGGCCAGCTTCAAGAACCTCTGCGCCCGTCGTCCTGAGCTGGATTTCGACGCGTTCTGGGGCAAGGACTCCACCGCCGAGCTGTACCACTTCATCGGCAAGGACATCGTCAACTTCCACGCCCTGTTCTGGCCCGCCATGCTCGAAGGCGCCGGCTACCGCAAGCCGAGCGGCATCAACGTCCACGGCTACCTGACGGTCAATGGCCAGAAGATGTCCAAGTCCCGGGGCACCTTCATCAAGGCCCGCACCTACCTGGAGCACCTGTCGCCGGAATACTTGCGCTACTACTACGCCTCCAAGCTGGGCCGTGGCGTAGACGACCTGGACCTGAACCTCGAAGACTTCGTACAGAAGGTCAACTCCGACCTGGTGGGCAAGGTGGTGAACATCGCCAGCCGTTGCGCCGGCTTCATCCACAAGGGCAATGCCGGGCTGATGGTCGACAGCAATGCCGCTCCCGAGCTGACCGAGGCCTTCCTGGCTGCCGCGCCAAGCATCGCCGACGCCTATGAAGCCCGCGACTTTGCCCGTGCCATGCGCGAAATCATGGCCCTGGCCGACCGCGCCAACGCCTGGATCGCCGACAAGGCCCCATGGTCGCTGAACAAGCAGGAAGGCAAGCAAGCCGAGGTGCAGGCCATCTGCGCTACCGGTATCAACCTGTTCCGCCAGCTGGTGATTTTCCTCAAGCCGGTGCTGCCGCTGCTGGCCGCCGATGCCGAGGCGTTCCTCAACGTTGCACCGCTGACCTGGAACGATCACCTGCACCTGCTGGCCAACCATCAACTCAACGAATTCAAGCCGCTGATGACGCGGATCGACCCGGTAAAAGTACAAGCCATGACCGACGCCTCGAAAGAAGACCTGACCGCCAGCCAGACCGACACCGGCGCAGCCGCGCCAGCAGGCAACGGCGAACTGGCCAAGGATCCGCTGTCGCCGGAAATCGACTTCGACACCTTCGCCGCCATCGACCTGCGCGTCGCCTTGATCGTCAAGGCCGAAGCCGTGGAAGGTGCCGACAAGCTGCTGCGCCTGACCCTGGATATCGGTGATGAGCAGCGCAACGTGTTCTCCGGAATCAAGAGCGCCTACCCGGATCCGTCCAAGCTCGATGGTCGCCTGACCATGATGATCGCCAACCTCAAGCCGCGGAAAATGAAGTTCGGCATCTCCGAGGGCATGGTGATGGCCGCCGGCCCTGGCGGTGAAGAGATCTACCTGCTGAGCCCGGACAGCGGCGCCAAGCCGGGCCAGCGGATCAAGTAAGGCTGCAGGCTGGACCCCGTCCCCCCGTTGTGCCCGGCGCAACGGGGGGATTTGCATATCTGGCGGCCCTGCGCCCGCGCCGGAGTTTGCCTACTCTTGAGAGACCGCCTGCCCGTACCGGCCCAACCATGACCCACTTCCTCCTCGCCCTTGTCAGCACCGCCCTGATCAACAACTTCGTGTTGCAGTGGCCGCTGGGCGTCGATCCGCTGCTGCAGGCCCCAGCCGATAGCACTCGGCAGCGGATTCACGCGCTGGGCCTGGCGACCACGGTCCTGATGCTGGTCAGCTGCGTGCTCGGCCATGTCCTTTATCGTGGTGCGCTGCTGCCTTGGGGGCTGGAATCCTTGCAGTTGTTTCTCTGGCTGCCCCTGAGCGTGCTGCTGATCAAACCGCTATTGCGGTTGCTATCCCGGGCCTTGCCCAATGTTCCATTCGACGGCCTTTGGCCGCTACTGCTGGGCAATGCCAGTGCGCTCGGCCTGCTGCTGATCGCCACTGGGGAAAACCTCGGGCTGGCGACCCTCAGCGCCATGAGCCTGGGGGCCGGACTGGGCTTCTGGCTGGTACTGAGCCTGTTCAGCGATCTGCGCCAGCGTATCTCCAACAACGATATTCCCCTGCCCTGGCGCGGCATGCCGATCGACCTGATCAGCGCCGGCCTGCTGGCAGTAGCGTTTTTCGGCTTCAACGGACTGATCAAAACATGAGTCTGATTCAACGCATCGATGCCCTCCTGCCCCAGACCCAGTGCGGCAAGTGCGGCCACCCCGGATGCAAACCCTACGCCCAGGGCATCGCCAACGGCGAGGCCATCAACAAGTGTCCACCCGGCGGCGAGGAAACCATCGCCGGCCTGGCGCAACTCCTGCAACTACCGGTGCTGGAGCTGGATCGCAGCCGCGGCGAAGCTCCGGCCCAGATCGCTTATATTCGCGAGGCCGAATGCATCGGCTGCACCAAATGCATCCAGGCCTGTCCAGTGGACGCCATCGTCGGCGCGGCCAAATTGATGCATACCGTGCTGGTCGACGAGTGCACCGGCTGCGACCTGTGCGTGGCGCCCTGTCCGGTGGACTGTATCGATATGCTGCCGCTGCCCGAGAGCAAGGTGGTACCGATCGTCGGCGGCCAGGCCACCAGCCCCGAGCAGCTGCAAGCCCGCAGCCGCAAGCGCGAGCAGGCGCGACGACGCTTCGAACAACGCAACGAACGCTTGCAACGGGAAGAAGCCCGGCGCCTGGCCGAGCGCCTGGCCCGCGCACAACGAGCCGCGCAAACCACTGACAACAGCCAGAACCCGGTGCAGGCCGCCATCGAACGGGTCCGTGCGCAGAAGGCCGCGGCCGCCGATGCAGCACTGAAAAAAGCCAAGATCGAGCTGGCCATGAGCCGGGCCCAGTTGCACAAGTCGCTCAAGGCTTTCGGCCATCCGCCGACCTTCGAGCAGCAAATGCAATTGATCGTCCTGCAGCGTCAGTTCGAAACCGCCGAGCAGGCCTTGGCCCAGCTGGAGTCCCAGGCGCCCCCTGCTCCGCCGCCAGAGGCCAAGGATGCTGAGCTCAAGCGCGCGAAGATCCAGTTGGCGACGCGCCGCGCCGAACTGAAGAAAGCTCAGGCGGCTGAAGCGTCCAGTGCTGAACTGGAAACCCTGAGCGCAGCCCTGGCGGCGGCCGAACAGGCCCTGCATGCGGCCGAGGACGCCAGTGCGAAACCGGCGCCGACACTGACTCGCATCGAAAAACGCCCGATCGATCCACAGCTGCGGCAATTGAAAACCGAACTGGCCTACGCCCGCGCCGATCTGAACAAACTACAGCGCCAGCCCGACACCCGAGCAGAACAGCTGGCCCAGGCTCAGGCACGCTTGCACGAGGCCGAGCGCCAGGTGAAGGCCCATGCTGATAGCTGACGGCGTCGACCAGCGCCTGCGCCAGGCCATGCAGCGAGTGCTGCTGGCCACGCTGCCGGGCCTGTTGGTGATGCTGTGGCTGTACGGATGGGGCGTGCTGCTCAATCTGCTGCTGACCGTCAGCGGCGCCCTGGCCATGGAAGCCCTGGTCCTGTACCTCAGAAGACGCCCGCTGCCGCCCAACCTAGGCGATGGCAGTGCCTTGGTCAGCGCCACGCTACTGGCCCTGGCCTTGCCAGCTTACTGCCCCTGGTGGCTGCCGCTGAGCGCGGCCGCCGCCGCCATTGTCCTGGGCAAGCACTTGTACGGCGGTGTGGGCCAGAACCCGTTCAATCCGGCCATGCTCGGCTACGCCCTGGCCTTGTTGTGTTTTCCCCAGTCGATGACCCATTGGCCTGCGCCCCACGCCATGGACTTGCTCGGCGGCCTGCAACAGGTATTCGGTGTCGCGGACGGCCTGCATGCGGACGCCTGGGCTCAAGCCACGGCACTGGACAGCTTGCGGATCAACAAGAGCCTGACCCTCGACGAACTCTTTGCCGGCAACCCCGCTTTCGGTCACTTCGGCGGCCGTGGCGCCGAATGGATCAGCCTGGGGTTTCTTGCCGGGGGGCTGTTTCTGCTGCAGCAACGGGTCATCAGTTGGCAGGCGCCCGTGGGCATGCTGGGCAGCCTCTTTGTCATCAGCCTGCTGTGCTGGAACGGCTCGGGCTCCGACTCCCATGGCTCACCGCTGTTTCACCTGCTCAGCGGCGCCAGCATGCTGGGCGCATTCTTTATCGTCACCGAACCGGTGTCCGGCCCCAAGGCAGCGAAAGCCAGGCTGCTGTTCGGCGTCGGCGTCGGCCTGCTGACCTACCTGATCCGCACCTGGGGCGGCTACCCCGACGGCGTTGCCTTCGCCGTACTGCTGATGAATCTGGCGGTACCGGGGCTGGAACGCCTGTGCCTCTCGGAACAGGAGAAAGCTTGAGCATGAAGAGCGCGCGAGGTCTGCTCCTGCTGGTGCTGCTCGGCGTTCTCGGCGTGGGCGCCACCCTGTGGCTGCAATACGCTGGCGCACCGCGCATCGCCGCCGAGCAACGGGCGTTGCAGGCCCGCAAGTTACTCGACCTGCTGCCTGCGGCAAGCTACGACAACCAGCCACTGGAGCAACCACTGCCCTTGAGGGATGTGCAACTGGACAACAGCCGCTTGCTGGATGGCTACCTGGCCACCCGCGCGGGTCAGCCCAGTGCCGTGCTGCTACGCACTCGAGTGAACGGTTACGCGGGCCCCATCGAGCTGCTGATCGCCATCGACAGCCATGGCCGCCTGCTGGGCAGCAAGACGCTCAAGCAGGATGAAACCCCAGGCCTGGGAGGCCGCATCGCCGAACAGCCCAACGCCTGGCTGCAGGGGTTTTCCGGCACATCCCGCATGTCCCCGGACGATGCTGCCTGGGCCCTGAAAAAGGACAATGGCCAGTTCGATCAGATCGCCGGCGCTACCATCACCTCCCGCGCGGTGATCAGCGCCCTGCACGATGCCCTGCGCTACTTCGATGAGCATCGTCAGCAACTGCTTTCGGGAGCCGCCGATGAGTAAGCCACTGTCATTGCCGGGCCTGCTGATGCTGACGCCGTTGATCGGGGCCACGGATTCCTGGGTCAAGGCCCTGGGCCTGGCTCTGGCGTCCACGCTACTGATCGGGACCTTCGGGGCCGGCATGGGCCTGCTGCGGCCACATTTGCAAAGCCGTCAGCAGTGGCTGGCCAGCCTGTTGCTCGCCGCCACTCTCGGCAGTTGGCTGTGGCTGGCAGTGCAAGCCTGGAGTTATGAGTTACACCAGCAGTTGAGCCTGTACCTGGGCCTGCTGCCCCTGCAATGCGTGATATTGGAACAGGCGGGCTTCTTCCAGCACCGCGACCGGCTACGCCTAACTGCAGGTTTCTGTGGCGCGCTGGCGCTGGTGGGCGCGCTGCGCGAATTGCTGGGCACCGGCGCCCTGGGCAGCCATCTAGGCTGGCTCGCCGGCCTGCCCGGTAATAGCGCCGGTTGGGTGTTGCTGCCCCAAGGCGGATTGCGCCTGCTGACTCTGGCCCCTGGGGGTTTTATCCTGCTTGGCCTGCTGCTGGCGGCAAAGCGGGCCTGGACCACCTCTTCATCCTTCAACCGACCGTCTTCGAGGAAATGAACCACCGATGAATGCCGCCAAACGCCTGGAAATATTTCGCCGACTTCACGAAGACAACCCCGAACCAAAAACCGAACTGGCCTACTCCTCGCCGTTCGAGTTGCTGATCGCGGTGATTCTTTCGGCGCAATCGACCGACGTCGGGGTCAACAAGGCGACCGCCAAACTCTTCCCCGTGGCCAATACACCGGCAGCTATCCATGCACTGGGGGTCGAGGGACTGTCCGAATACATCAAGACCATTGGCCTGTACAACAGCAAGGCCAAGAACGTCATCGAGACCTGCCGCCTGCTGGTGGAACGCCACAACAGTGAAGTGCCACAGACCCGGGAGGAGCTGGAAGCCTTGCCCGGCGTCGGCCGCAAGACCGCCAACGTGGTCCTCAACACCGCTTTCCGGCAATTGACCATGGCTGTGGACACCCACATCTTCCGGGTCAGCAACCGCACCGGGCTGGCCCCGGGCAAGAATGTAGTGGAAGTGGAAAAAAAACTGCTGAAGTTTGTACCCAAGGAGTTTCTGCTGGACTCCCATCACTGGCTGATCCTTCACGGTCGCTACGTCTGCCTGGCCCGTAAGCCACGTTGCGGTAGCTGTCGAATCGAAGACCTGTGCGAGTACAAGCAAAAGACTTCTGACGATTGAGGCAGCATTGATTTTGTTGATGAGCCGATTGAAAAAATCTTTTTTACCCGCCAGGAGAATATCGATATAAGGAGCGCCAATGGCAGTCTTAGCCTGGAGTTGACCTTATGAGCACTGGCAAAGAACAACTGGACGTGGAAGAAGACTTCATCGCAGCAGACACAGACGATGCTGAACCGGTGGTCGAGGTGGCGAAAACCAATCTGAGCAAGCGCAGAACCATCGACAATCTTCTGGAAGAACGACGGCTGCAGAAACAACTGGCCGATTACGACTTTGACCTCTAGTCACAAAAGAACCTCCAGACGGAGGTTTTTTTGTGCCTCTCTCGCCCTGAAACTCGACCGGTCAGCCCCTCGGCATGACCGGTCCGTTCCTAATTAGCAGATTGCTCCATTCAAGGCTGTCGCTTCAGTCACCCACACTCATACCAACTGATGGCGCTGGGCAAATTCGATCAGGTCAACCAATGAACGAGCATTGAGCTTGGCCAACAACCGCCGCTTGTAAGTGCTGACGGTCTTGTTGCTCAAACACAAGCCCTCGGCGATTTCCTTGTTACTCATGCCATTGGTGAGCTGCTTCAATACGATCAACTCACGCCCTGAAAGAAGCTCGATCATTTCTTCCTCGCTGCTGATGCCCTGACTGGAACGAAAGGTGTGCAACGCCTCGTTGGGAAAGTAGCTGTAACCTGCCAGCACCGCCCGCACCGCACTGATCAGTTCGGTAATGTCCTGCTGCTTGCACACGTAGCCGGCGGCCCCGGCCTGCATGCAACGCATGGAAAAGGGTCCGGGAACTTGCAGAGTCAACACTAGAATCTTGATCGGCATGCCTCTGGACATCAGGCGGGTTATAACTTCAAGCCCATCAAGTTGTGGGATACCAATATCCAAAATCAAAATATCGGGAACATATTCAAGAGCCAACTTTAAAGCATCCGTGCCGTTATCTGCTTCTGCTACTACTTCAAAACCATGGCGTTCCATCAACATGCGCACAGCCAGGCGAATAACAGGATGATCATCCACGATCAATACTCTTTTCATAGGTCCATCCAAGTCCTTAGAGTTTTTTAGAGCCCGCACAATACCCCAGAGAATTGACTCTGACACCGTGCTACCAGGGGCTACGACCCTACGAGGACGATCCTTACAAACAATACCGATTTACCTTACAAAAAAATTTAGATAAAGGTCGCTTAACTGGAAAAGCGCTTAAGATTAATCGCTAGAGCAGCTACTTTTCGTACTAAAAGACACATCATCAGGCAGCACTTTCAGCAGCGAGAGGGTGATTAACAAACTGCACTCAATAGCACTTCTTCGTTCAATCAACTGCCCTACTCAGCCTCTGCCCGTAGGCACCATTAATCAGAAGCAAAAAAAACCCCGCTTATCGCGGGGTTCTTTTAGCAACTCAAGGTATCAGACCAGGGTCCGGCCCTTGTTTGCAGCGATGCGCATGCGCAATGCGTTGAGCTTGATAAAGCCTGCTGCGTCCGCCTGGTTGTAAGCACCACCGTCTTCTTCGAAGGTGGCGATGTTGGCGTCGAACAGCGACTCATCGGACTTGCGGCCGGTAACGATCACGTTGCCCTTGTACAGCTTCAGGCGCACTACACCGTTCACGTGGACCTGGGAGGCGTCGATCATCTGTTGCAGCATCAGACGCTCAGGGCTCCACCAGTAGCCGGTGTAGATCAGGCTGGCGTACTTGGGCATCAACTCGTCTTTGAGGTGAGCCACTTCGCGGTCCAGGGTAATGGACTCGATGGCGCGGTGGGCGCGCAGCATGATGGTGCCACCCGGGGTCTCGTAGCAGCCACGGGACTTCATGCCCACGTAACGGTTCTCGACGATGTCCAGACGACCGATACCGTGTTCACCACCGATGCGGTTCAGGGTCGCCAGCACGGTAGCCGGAGTCATTTCCACGCCGTCGATGGCGACGATGTCACCGTTGCGGTAGGTCAGCTCCAGGTATTGCGGGGTGTCAGGAGCCTTCTCCGGGGAGACGGTCCAGCGCCACATGTCTTCTTCGTGCTCGGTCCAGGTGTCTTCCAGCACGCCGCCTTCATAGGAAATGTGCAGCAGGTTGGCATCCATCGAGTACGGCGACTTCTTCTTGCCGTGACGCTCGATCGGGATACTGTGCTTCTCGGCGTAGTCCATCAGTTTCTCGCGGGACAGCAGGTCCCACTCACGCCAAGGAGCGATCACTTTGACCCCTGGCTTGAGGGCATAGGCGCCCAGCTCGAAACGCACCTGATCGTTGCCCTTGCCGGTGGCGCCATGGGAAATGGCATCCGCGCCAGTCTCGTTGGCGATTTCGATCAAACGCTTGGCGATCAACGGACGAGCGATGGAAGTACCCAGCAGGTACTCGCCTTCGTAGACGGTGTTGGCGCGGAACATCGGGAAAACGAAATCACGCACGAACTCTTCGCGCAGATCGTCGATGTAGATCTCTTTGACGCCCATGGCTTGCGCCTTGGCGCGGGCCGGCTCGACCTCTTCGCCTTGGCCCAGGTCAGCAGTGAAAGTCACTACTTCACAGTTGTAAGTATCCTGCAGCCACTTGAGGATCACCGAAGTGTCCAGGCCGCCCGAATACGCCAGAACGACCTTGTTTACGTCCGCCATGCCATCACTCCACGGGGTTGTACGGAAAGCCGTCGAGTCTACCGATCCACGAGGATAATTTACAGAGGCGCGACAGCTTATGACGACCAAGCGACAGATTATGTCGAGCGCGCGACGACGACAGCCGTATCAGGAAGTCGCCGCAGCGCTGGAACCGGAGGTGGCCTGAGGCGCCGGAGCCGGTTTTTCGGTGGGGGCGACCCGTTCCAGATGCACATTGACCCGGCGATTCTTCGCTCGGTTGGCAGGATTGGTGTTGGGAGCCAGGGGATAACGCTCACCATGGAAGCGCACCACAATCTGGTTTTCCGCCAAACCGTTGGCCTTGAAGAACTCCATCACCGCCAAGGCCCGGCGGCGGGACAGGTCGCGGTTGGTCAAGCGATTGCCGCTATTGTCAGAGTGGCCATCCAGTTCGACGTGATTGACCGTCGGATCGGCCTTGATGAAATCCACCATCACCTGCAACTTCGCCTTGGCCCGAGCATCGAGTTCGATACCGCCGCCCGGGAACCCGATCTCGCCCTGTTTCACCTGTTCGTAGTTCATCGGCAGCAGTTTGGTCATGCAGCTTTGATAGTCGCTGTAGGCCTTGCTGAATTTCACCGGAAGCAGGCGCACCTCGGAAACCCCACCCTCGCGGGAAAAATGCCGGACCACCGGACTACGCCCTTCCAGCAAACCGATGATCAGGCGACCGGCCTGCATCTGATTGCTGTTGTACAGCACCCCATCCGTGCCGGCCTTGACCGCCCCGAGATTGATGTCGCCACGCCCCGGCTGCCAGGGCGCCGCAGCCGCAAGCAGCGTCGCCGAGCCACCTGCCTGCATCGGGTTGAAACTCTTGAGGCGAAAAATCGCCTGCTCACCGGCGCGGCGAACGAATTCACCGGAACCGAAATCGGTGACGGGCTGGATCAAGCGGCACTCGAATTTGTCACCTTCGACCGTCCACTCAATGCTCTCCAGACGGGTCTGGAAAGTGAGAGCCATCGCGGGCAGGCTGGCAAACACACTGAGCAAGGCTAGATAACGCTGGCGCACGGGAGGCTCCACTGACGTGTACAACAGAAAAATCGACAGGCGTTAATACGCCATACCTTCGGGATATCGGTTGCTCGTCGCAAAACTTGATAGCGAGTGCCTGGAAGAGTCTTTTCCGGTAGCATTCCCCCCGAGTTTTACCCGCCTGGAACCTCCAATGTCCGACCGCCTGACCCTGCTGCGTCCCGACGACTGGCATATTCATCTTCGCGATGGTGCCGTGTTGCCCAATACAGTCGCAGATGTCGCGCGCACCTTTGGCCGCGCCATCATCATGCCCAACCTGGTACCTCCGGTGCGTAACGCCGTGGAAGCCGACGCCTATCGCCAGCGTATTCTAGCTGCGCGCCCGGCCGGCAGCCGCTTCGAGCCGCTGATGGTGCTCTACCTGACCGACCGTACCCAGCCGGACGAGATCCACGCAGCCAAGGCCAGCGGTTTCGTGCACGCCGCCAAGCTGTACCCGGCCGGCGCGACCACCAACTCGGACTCGGGCGTGACCAGCATCGACAAGATCTTCCCGGTGCTCGAGGCGATGGCCGAAGTTGGCCTGCCGCTGCTGATTCACGGTGAAGTGACCCGCGGCGACGTCGACGTCTTCGACCGCGAGAAAATCTTCATCGACGAGCATATGCGTCGCGTGGTCGAGCGCTTCCCCAGTCTGAAAGTGGTGTTCGAACACATCACCACCGGTGAAGCCGTGCAGTTCGTCAAGGAGGCTTCGGCCAACGTCGGCGCCACCATCACCGCGCACCACCTGCTGTACAACCGCAACCACATGCTGGTGGGCGGTATTCGCCCGCACTTCTATTGCCTGCCGATTCTCAAGCGCAACACCCACCAGGAAGCTCTGCTGGATGCGGCCACCAGTGGCAGCGAGAAGTTCTTCCTCGGCACCGACTCAGCGCCTCATGCCCAGCACGCCAAGGAAGCCGCTTGCGGTTGCGCCGGCTGCTACAGCGCCTATGCCGCGATCGAGCTGTATGCTGAAGCGTTCGAACAGCGCAATGCCCTGGACAAACTGGAAGCCTTTGCCAGCCTCAACGGCCCGCGCTTCTACGGTCTACCGACCAACACCGATCGCATCACCCTGGTTCGTGAAGAATGGACCGCCCCCGCCAGCCTGCCGTTCGGTGAGCTGACTGTCATTCCGCTGCGCGCCGGTGAAAAACTGCGCTGGCGCCTGCTGGAGGATCACTCGTGAGTGACGACCATTTCGACGACGAACAAGAAGGTAACGGCGGCGGCCCTCGACACCCGATGGCCGCTCGTTTTCGCGGTTACCTGCCGGTAGTCGTCGACGTTGAAACCGGCGGCTTCAACTCGGCCACCGACGCCCTGCTGGAGATTGCCGCCACCACTATCGGCATGGATGAAAAAGGCTTCGTGTTCCCGGAACACACCTATTTCTTCCGGGTCGAGCCTTTTGAAGGCGCGAACATCGAAGCCGCGGCCCTGGAGTTCACCGGGATCAAGCTCGACCACCCGCTGCGCATGGCCGTCAGCGAGGAAACTGCACTGACCGATATTTTCCGTGGGGTGCGCAAGGCGCTGAAAGCCAATGGCTGCAAACGCGCCATCCTGGTGGGCCACAACAGCAGTTTCGACCTGGGCTTCCTCAACGCCGCTGTGGCGCGCCTGGATATGAAGCGCAACCCGTTCCACCCGTTCTCCAGCTTCGACACCGCCACCCTGGCTGGCCTGGCTTATGGACAGACCGTTTTGGCCAAGGCCTGTCAGAGTGCGGATATCGACTTCGACGGTCGCGAGGCTCACTCGGCCCGTTACGACACCGAGAAGACTGCCGAGCTGTTCTGCGGCATCGTCAACCGCTGGAAACAAATGGGCGGCTGGCAGGATTTCGACGACTGATCAATTCTTCGTCGGGTTGAATTGCCTGCATAAAAAAACCGGCCCTGAGGCCGGTTTTTTTATGCGTGACGCCTGGCTTACAGCTTGCCAGCGTTCTCGCTCAGGTAAGCAGCAACGCCTTCTGGCGAAGCGGTCATGCCTTTGTCACCTTTTTTCCAGTTGGCAGGGCAAACTTCGCCGTGCTCTTCGTGGAATTGCAGAGCGTCAACCAGACGGATCAGCTCTTCCATGTTACGACCCAGTGGCAGGTCGTTGACGATCTGCGAACGAACAACGCCTTTGTCGTCGATCAGGAACGCGCCACGGAAAGCCACGCCGCCTTCGGACTCAACGTCGTAGGCCTTGGCGATGTCGTGCTTCATGTCAGCCGCCATGATGTATTGAACCTGACCGATGCCGCCGGCATTGATCGGGGTGTTACGCCAGGCGTTGTGGGTGAAGTGCGAGTCGATCGAAACAGCGATCACTTCCACGTTGCGTGCCTTGAAGTCAGCCATGCGGTGGTCCAGGGCGATCAGCTCGGACGGGCAAACGAAGGTGAAGTCCAGTGGATAGAAGAACACCAGGCCGTATTTGCCTTTGATGGCCGAGGACAGGGTGAAGCTGTCAACGATTTCGCCATTGCCGAGAACGGCCGGTACGGTGAAGTCAGGGGCTTGTTTGCCTACGAGTACGCTCATTGGATATCTCCTGGTGTGGACGTAGTAATGAAGAAGGGGATTGGCCTTGAGTCTGCCACGCGGATGCGACAGCTCCTTGACCTGACCCCGCTTCGCAAGGACCGGCCATCATACACCGCGTCTTTGAGCTGTCCTCAACGGTTTTTCATCAGCCCGGCTCACAAAGCGAAAAATGCGAATCATCTGTCACTATCGCGAACAAAACCGTTCGTCACCCTGGTAGGAAACTGCAACAAAGGTCGCCGAAACCACTTTGACAATCATTCTCGTTAACATTAAGATCCATCGCAATTGAGCCCTAACCAGCGACGGTTCTCATCCTATGTATGTCTGCCTCTGCACCGGTGTCACCGACGGACAAATTCGCGAAGCCATCTATGAAGGTTGCTGCAGCTACCGCGATGTGCGTCAGGCAACCGGCGTCGCCAGCCAATGTGGTAAATGCGCATGCCTGGCCAAGCAAGTGGTCCGCGAGACCCTGACCGAACTGCAGAGCAGCCAGGCAGCAATTCCCTATCCAGTGGAATTTAATGTCGCCTGATTTCTCGGATAAATAGCACTGTTTTAAACAACCGGACCTAGCGTCCGGTTTTTTTATGCCTGTAATTCAATCGCTTAGGGTCAAAACGCGGAACACAAACATTCTTATTCCGATTAATTTTCATATATTATTCAATAACTTAGGTTTGACAGTAATGTTTGCGCGGCTCAGACTCTGTCCTTATTCCACTAATTAAAGGGCAGGACCCCATCATGAAAGGCGACATTACAGTCATCCAGCATCTCAATAAAATCCTTGCCAATGAACTGGTCGCGATCAATCAGTACTTCTTGCATGCACGCATGTATGAAGATTGGGGCCTGAACAAGCTGGGCAAGCACGAGTACCACGAGTCCATCGACGAGATGAAGCATGCGGACAAGCTAATCAAGCGCATTCTCTTCCTCGAAGGCCTGCCGAACGTTCAGGACCTGGGCAAGCTGCACATCGGCGAACACACCAAGGAAATGCTCGAGTGCGACCTGCGTATCGAACGCACCGGCCATGCAGACCTCAAGGCAGCCATCGCCCATTGTGAGTCGGTGAGCGACTTCGGCAGCCGTGAACTGCTGGAAGATATTCTTGAATCCGAAGAAGAACACATCGACTGGCTGGAAACCCAATTGGGCCTGATCGATAAAGTCGGCATCGAGAACTATCTGCAATCGCAAATGGGTGACGAGTAACTTAACTCGTAATACTCAAGCAATAAAAAGCCCCGCCCTCGAAAGAGAGGCGGGGCTTTTTATTACGCGGATATATTCGCGTCAGGCTTCAGTCTTGGCCGCGGCTTTTTCGGCTGCGTCCTTGATAAGAGTCTGCAATTCACCGTTGGCAAACATCTCAGCCATGATGTCACTACCACCGACCAGCTCACCTGCCACCCACAGCTGTGGGAAGGTCGGCCAGTTGGCGTACTTGGGCAGGTTGGCGCGAATTTCCGGGTTCTGCAGGATGTCCACATAAGCGAACTTCTCACCACAGCCCATTACGGCCTGGGCGGCTTTCGCGGAGAAGCCACACTGCGGGGCATTCGGCGAGCCTTTCATGTAAAGCAGAATGGTGTTGTTGGCAATCTGCTCTTTAATAGTTTCGATGATATCCATGGAACACCTCGGCTGAACTTTCCGACGCTGTTGTCGGCACGGTGGCGCATTGTAACGGAAACCTGAGCGCCCTGCTCGGCCTCTCCGACAGACATCTCAGGCCGCTTCCACCTTGACTGGCACCCCGTTCAACGCCGCATTCCCAGACAACGCATCAAGCTGACGCTCATCGGTCAGGTCATTGGCGCTGCAACCGGGCTGCTCCATGGCAATGTTCAGTTGCACCCCTGGGCGCCCATGCCCCCAACCATGGGGCAAGCTCACCACCCCCGGCATCATTTCAGTGCTGGCCAGCACCTCTACCTCCACCGCACCGACCCGAGAGCTGATTCGCACCCGCTGACCGTCATTCAGCCCGCGACTGGCCAGGTCATCCGGGTGCATCAGCAACTGGTGACGGGGCTTGCCCTTCACCAGGCGGTGATAGTTGTGCATCCACGAGTTGTTACTGCGTACATGGCGACGGCCAATCAGCAGCAACTCATCCAACGGCGGCACGCTCAAGGCGGCAAATCGCGCCAGATCCGCCATGATCGGCGCTGGCGCCGCCTGAATCCGCCGATTCTCGGTTTTCAAGCGGGCCGCCAGATTCGGCTGCAGCGCCCCCAGATCAATACCGTGGGGATACTGGTCCAGTGTTGCCAAGGACAGTTTGAGCGGCGATGCATCGCCGTAGGCACCGGCTCGCAAACCCATGTCAATCATCTGCGCAGGGGGGATGGTCGGCTTCAGCGGTTGTTCGGTTTTCGCGGCAAACGCTTTGGCCAGGCCGACAAAGATCTCCCAGTCGTGCAGCGCACCCGCAGGCTTGGGCAGGATCGCCCGGTTGAAGCGACTGACATTGCGTACTGCAAGAAGATTGAACGTGGTGTCGTAGTGATCGTTCTCCAGAGCCGAGGTGGACGGCAGGATCAAGTCGGCATAACGGGTCGTTTCATTGATGTACAAGTCGATGCTGAGCATGAACTCCAACCCGTCCAGTGCCTGCTCCAACTGCCGGCCATTGGGTGTGGACAACACCGGGTTGCCTGCCACGGTGATCAATGCCCGAACCTGTCCCTCGCCCTCAGTGAGCATCTCTTCGGCCAGGGCCGATACAGGCAGCTCGCCGCCATACTCCGGAAGCCCGGAAACCCGACTCTGCCAAAGGTTGAAGTGCCCCCCCGAAGTCGCCGCTACCAGATCCACCGCCGGCTCAGTACACAGGGCCCCACCTACCCGGTCAAGGTTGCCAGTGATCAGATTGAGCAGTTGCAGCAACCAATGGCACAACGTACCGAAGGCTTGGGTCGAAACCCCCATGCGTCCATAACAGACCGCTCGCTCCGCCGAGGCGAACTCCCGGGCCAACTGCCGAATCTGCGGCGCCGCAATCGCACACAGCGGGCTCATGGCCTCTGCGGTGAAGCGGGAAATCGCCTGGCGCACCTCTGCCAATCCATCGACTTGCAGATGACTGTCGCGAATCGGCCCTTCCTCAAAAATCGTGTTCAACAGGCCAAACAGCAAGGCCACATCGCCTCCAGGACGGACGAACAGATGCTGATCGGCCATGGCCGCCGTTTCACTGCGCCGAGGATCGATCACCACCACCTTGCCACCACGAGCCTGGATTGCCCTCAAACGCTTTTCCACGTCCGGCACCGTCATGATGCTGCCGTTGGACGCCAAGGGATTGCCGCCGAGGATCAGCATGAAGTCGGTGTGGTCGATGTCCGGAATCGGCAGCAGCAGACCGTGGCCGTACATCAGGTAGCTGGTCAGGTGCTGGGGCAACTGGTCGACCGACGTGGCCGAGAAACGGTTACGGGTCTTGAGCTGGCCAAGGAAGTAGTTGCTGTGGGTCATCAGCCCGTAGTTGTGAACGCTGGGGTTGCCCTGATAGACCGCCACCGCATTATTGCCATGATGCTGCTGGATGCTCGCCAGCCTTTCGGCTACCAGGGCGAAAGCCTCGTCCCACTCGATCGGCTGCCATTCATTGCCCACGCGCCGCACCGGCTGACGCAGGCGATCGGGGTCATTCTGAATATCCTGCAGGGCCACAGCCTTGGGGCAGATGTGGCCGCGACTGAAGCTGTCCTGAGCGTCCCCCTTGATCGAGGTAATGCGCGGAGCGCCACCCTCTTCCTCGGTGACTTCCAGGGTCAGGCCGCAGATCGCTTCGCACAAGTGGCAGGCACGGTGATGGAGAGTCTTGGTCATGGCCAGTATCTATTGTTTGAAGGCAACCCATAGGGGGCCGCTGGAAGCAAAAACTATGGCGGCTGACCGCTGTTGACACCAGCGACGTTCGCCTCATGAATTCAGGGCCATCAGCCCCAGCCATGATCAGTGCTGTCAGTTCGGCGCCAAGCGCGGCAGGCCATCGGCAGCAATTGAGCAGCAATTCAAAAAAGGGGCTGTCACTGAGGCGGTCATGTCAGTGAGCGTCCGGGCCATGCCCTCCCCCAAAAGCGCCATCAGTTGCTGCTCCTTGGATTCCATCGCGCATCTATCCCGGCCGCAGATTCGCCTGGGTATCCGCAGTACTTTGCATTAGGAAATGTTTCAGACTGACACCCTCTCGGCATGCCCATGGCAGCGACCTCGGCCCACAGGTCAGAAAACGACTGCAAGCGAACAGCCGGCGCCCCGCTGGATTGCCAAGGCGCGCCAGGGCAGTGTACAAATGCCCGGCTGCTGTCTGGAAACTGGTCTCAAAAGCGTCAGCGCAATCGCGTCCTGACCTCTCATGCCCGTAATCGCCGTAGCACTATTGGTAAGACGCGACATTTAATTATAAGATCGCGCCTTCCCCTATTTCGTCGCCCCGTGCGGCTTTCGCCGCAGGTCCAGCCCGTTGTTCGATTAAACAAGGCTTTGAGAATCTGCGGTCCGTTGCAAAAAGGTAGTTAATGATGAGCGCAAGGCACTTTCTCTCCCTGATGGATTGCACGCCCGAAGAGCTGGTCAGTGTGATTCGTCGAGGCATCGAGCTGAAGGACCTGCGTAACCGCGGCGTACTCTTCGAGCCCTTGAAAAATCGTGTGCTCGGCATGATTTTCGAGAAGTCGTCGACCCGTACCCGACTGTCTTTCGAAGCCGGCATGATCCAACTGGGCGGCCAGGCCATCTTCCTTTCGCCACGGGATACCCAACTGGGACGCGGCGAGCCCATCGGCGACTGCGCCATCGTCATGTCGCGCATGCTCGACGCAGTGATGATCCGTACCTTTGCCCATAGCACCCTGACCGAATTTGCGGCCAACTCCCGGGTACCGGTGATCAACGGCCTGTCCGATGACCTGCACCCCTGCCAACTGTTGGCGGACATGCAGACTTTCCTTGAACATCGCGGCTCGATCCAAGGCAAGACCGTGGCCTGGATCGGCGATGGCAACAACATGTGCAACAGCTATATAGAAGCGGCCATGCAGTTCGATTTCCAACTGCGCGTCGCTTGCCCTGAAGGCTACGAGCCCAACCCGGAGTTTGTCGCTCTGGCCGGCGATCGCGTGACCATCGTCCGCGATCCTCGCGAAGCGGTGACCGGCGCCCACCTGGTGAGCACCGACGTCTGGACCTCCATGGGCCAGGAAGAGGAAACCGCCAAGCGCCTCAAGCTGTTCGCGCCATTCCAGGTAAACCGCGCCCTGCTCGACCTGGCCGCGCCGGACGTACTGTTCATGCATTGCCTGCCCGCCCACCGCGGCGAGGAAATCAGCCTCGACCTGCTGGACGACCCACGTTCGGTGGCTTGGGACCAGGCGGAAAACCGTCTCCATGCGCAAAAGGCCCTGCTCGAGTTTCTTGTCGAGCCGGCGTACCACCACGCATGAGCCAGCCATTACTGCTCAACCTGCGCAATCTGGCATGCGGCTATCAGGACCAACGGGTGGTGCAGAACCTCAATCTGCACCTCAATGCCGGTGATATCGGCTGCCTGCTGGGTTCATCCGGCTGCGGCAAGACCACCACCCTGCGGGCCATCGCCGGATTCGAGCCCGTACACGAGGGCGAGATCCAGTTGGCCGGCGAAACCATCTCCAGCGCCGGCTTCACCCTGGCGCCGGAGAAACGCCGGATCGGCATGGTGTTCCAGGACTACGCCCTGTTCCCACACCTGTGTGTGGCGGACAACATTGCCTTCGGCATTCGCAAGCACCCACAGAAAGACCGTGTGGTCGCTGAATTGCTGGAACTGGTCAACCTGAAGAACCTCGGTCAGCGCTTCCCCCACGAACTGTCTGGCGGCCAACAGCAACGGGTGGCTCTGGCCCGCGCCCTGGCACCGGAACCCCAACTGCTGTTGCTGGACGAGCCCTTCTCCAATCTTGATGGTGAATTGCGCCGCAAGCTCAGCCATGAGGTGCGCGACATCCTCAAGGCTCGGGGTACCAGTGCCATCCTGGTCACCCACGACCAGGAAGAAGCCTTTGCCGTGAGCGATCAGGTCGGGGTATTCAAGGAAGGCCGCCTGGAACAGTGGGATACCCCCTACAACCTCTATCACGAGCCGCAGACGCCCTTTGTCGCCAGTTTCATTGGCCAGGGCTACTTCATTCGTGGCCAGTTGAGCAGCCCGGAATCGGTGCAGACCGAACTGGGTGTGCTGCAGGGCAACCGCGCCTACACCTGGCCGTCCGGTGGAGCGGTGGACGTACTGCTGCGCCCCGACGATATCGTCTATGCGCCGGACAGCGCTCTGAAAGCGCGGATCGTCGGCAAGACCTTTCTCGGTGCCTCGACCCTGTATCGCCTGCAACTGCCAACCGGCAGCCTGCTGGAGTCGATCTTCCCCAGCCATGCCGATCATCAGGTTGGAGCGGATGTGGGGATTCGGGTCGCCGCAGAACACCTGGTGCTGTTCCAGGCCTCGGGCAGCACCGCCGCGCAGATTCCACACAGTGAATCAGGGGTACGCCGCTACAGCAGCGCGCACTGATAACGCTTCCCCTGGCCAACCGGCCCCTACAAGATCGCAACGAACTGTAGGAGCCGGCTTGACGGCGAAACACCCGGCACAGTCATTCCAGGTGCAAATGTCCGCTGGCAATCAGCCGCGCATGGCCACCGATCTTCACCCGCTCTCCCTCCAACCGACAGAACAAGGCTCCACCTCGCGCCGAACACTGATAAGCGCTCAACTGCTGTTTATCCAATTGCCGTGCCCAGTAAGGCGTCAGGCAGCAATGGGTCGAACCGGTCACCGGGTCCTCGTCGATGCCAATGGCCGGGGCAAAATACCGCGAGACAAAGTCATGCCGGTCTCCACGCGCCGTAACAATCACTCCAGGCCAGGGCAGCTTCGCCAACGCAGCCATATCCGGCTGGCAATCGCGCACCGCCTGCTCCGACTCCAGCACCGCCAACAGCTCATTGGCGCCCAGCAGCTCGATGACTCGGGCACCCAGTATCTGCGCCACGTCTTCCAGCCCAGCCTGGCTACTGGGGCTGCGCAAAGGGAAATCAAGCCATAGCAGCCCGTCTTCGCGGGTGACACTCAAGGGCCCGGAACGGCTCTGAAAATCGATGCGTTGCGTCGGCTCGTCGTAGACCTCGAACAACACATAAGCACTGGCCAGGGTGGCATGCCCGCACAGAGGTACTTCAGTGGTCGGAGTAAACCAGCGGATTCGCCAGCCTTGCGCCTCGCGCACCACAAAAGCGGTTTCCGCCAGGTTGTGCTCGGCGGCGATCTGCTGCATCAGCGCCTCGTCAAGCCACGCATCAAGCCGGTAAACCATGGCCGGATTGCCGGCGAAGGGGCGATCACTGAAGGCATCGATCTGTTGGAACTCAAGCGGCATAACTGTGCTCCTTGGATAGTCGGCCGCCAGCATGAGGCCCGGAACAAGGAACCCGACAGACACAGAAGGGAAGATTTTCCGGCATACAGCAGCAGCCCGGGCCGCTGCCGACGCCTGGGCTCAAGAGCGACCGATGTCGGCGAACTTCGCCTGGGTGTGCTCGGCCAGCACGTCCGCCGCCAACTCCACCTCCAGGCCACGGCGACCGGCACTGACGAAAATACTGACCAACGGCTGGGCACTGTTGTCGATAAAGGTCCGCAGTCGTTTTTTCTGCCCCAGCGGACTGATGCCCCCCAGCAGATAACCGGTGGCACGTTGGGCAGCAGCCGGATCAGCCATCTCAGCCTTCTTCACCCCCGCAGCATGGGCCAGGGCCTTCAGGTCAAGACTTCCGACGACCGGCACCACCGCCACCAGCAATTCGCCCTTTTCACTGCTGGCCAGCAGGGTCTTGAACACTTGCGCCGGATCGAGATTGAGCTTCTCCGCCGCCTCCAGGCCGTAGGACGCTGCCTTGGGGTCATGTTCGTAACTGTGAATGCGATGTTCGGCGCGAACTTTTTTCAGCAGGTCCAGTGCAGGGGTCATGGCAGCTCCAAGGGGGACGAAAAGGCAAAACCGAGCGGCTGAATTTTAGGTCATTCATCAACAAAAGGCTCTATTCCAAGCCTTGATAACGCACCCTGAGATCTGCCAGCACAAGGTTCTCTGTCACTCCCGAGACTGCCACCCAGGATCATTCATCTGATTGATATCTATAAAATGACCAATCGTTCACTTTCGACCTTTGACAGCGGTGTTTCTTGTCTATATTTTTTCGTTTCTGAATATCCTGCGGTAGATCCAAGGTTGCACCCAGTAGCAAGACGAGGCCGGAATGGGGATTCCGTCTTCGTTGGAAGTCGCGCTCCATGCCTTTTGCAGCAGCGCCAGACAACAACAAAAATCGAGGTTCACAATGACAACTGCTCTGCAACAACCGTCGCTATCGGGCCAATGCATGGCCGAGTTCCTGGGTACTGCGCTATTGATCTTCTTCGGCACCGGCTGTGTCGCCGCCCTCAAGGTCGCGGGCGCCAGCTTCGGTCTGTGGGAAATCAGCATCATCTGGGGGATCGGCGTGAGCATGGCGATCTACCTGACTGCCGGGGTTTCCGGCGCGCACCTGAATCCGGCCGTGAGTATCGCTCTGTGGCTGTTCGCCGACTTTGATAAACGCAAACTGCCCTTCTATATCCTGGCCCAGGTCGCCGGCGCCTTCTGCGCGGCGCTGTTGGTTTACACGCTGTACAGCAACCTATTCTTCGATTTCGAACAATCCCACCAAATGATCCGTGGCTCCCAGGCCAGCCTGGAACTGGCCTCGGTGTTCTCCACCTTCCCCAACCCGGCACTGTCCACTGCCCAGGCGTTCCTGGTGGAAGTGGTGATCACAGCGATTCTCATGGGCGTGATCATGTCCCTGACCGATGACAACAACGGCCTGCCTCGCGGCCCGATGGCGCCGCTGCTGATCGGCCTGCTGATTGCCGTGATCGGCAGCGCAATGGGTCCCCTGACCGGCTTCGCCATGAACCCGGCACGGGACTTCGGCCCTAAACTGATGACGTTCATGACTGGCTGGGGTGAAATCTCCTTCACCGGCGGCCGTGACATTCCGTATTTCCTGGTACCGATCTTTGCCCCGATTCTGGGGGCCTGCCTCGGTGCTGCGGCCTATCGCGGGCTGATTGCCCGGCATCTGCCCAGCGCTGTTGCTGCCTCCGAGGCCGAACCGGCCATAGAGGGCAAAGTCAAAGTTTCTTGATTCTCGCGGCGCGTGATCCTGCCCAAATCGATCACGCGCCTGTTCTCACTCCCTTATTTCGTCCAAGGCAATCGACATGACCGACATTCAGAATAAGAACTACATCATTGCCCTTGATCAGGGTACGACCAGCTCCCGGGCGATCATTTTCGACCGCGATGCCAACGTGGTCTGCACTGCCCAGCGTGAATTCGCCCAGCATTACCCTCAGGCCGGCTGGGTCGAACATGACCCGATGGAAATCTTCGCCACCCAGAGCGCGGTGATGGTGGAGGCCCTGGCACAGGCCGGCCTGCATCACGATCAGGTAGCTGCCATTGGCATCACCAACCAGCGTGAAACCACAGTGGTCTGGGACAAGACCACCGGCCGCCCGATCTACAACGCCATCGTCTGGCAGTGCCGCCGCAGTACCGAGATCTGCCAGCAGCTCAAGCGCGACGGCCTGGAAGACTACATCCGCGACACCACCGGCCTGGTCACCGACCCCTACTTCTCCGGCACCAAGCTCAAGTGGATCCTCGACAATGTCGAAGGCAGCCGTGAGCGCGCCCGTAGCGGCGAACTGCTGTTCGGCACCATCGACAGCTGGCTGATCTGGAAATTCACTGGCGGCAAGACCCACGTCACCGACTACACCAACGCCTCGCGCACCATGCTCTTCAACATCCACACTCTGGAGTGGGACGCGAAGATGCTGGAAGTGCTGGACATCCCGCGGGAGATGCTCCCGGAGGTGAAGTCCTCGTCGGAAATCTACGGCCGTACCAAGAGTGGCATCGCCATCGGCGGTATCGCCGGCGACCAGCAAGCCGCGCTGTTTGGCCAGATGTGCGTCGAACCGGGCCAGGCCAAGAACACCTACGGTACGGGTTGCTTCTTGCTGATGAACACCGGCGACAAGGCGGTGAAGTCCCAGCACGGCATGCTCACCACCATCGCCTGTGGCCCCCGCGGCGAAGTGGCCTATGCCCTGGAAGGCGCAGTGTTCAACGGCGGCTCCACTGTGCAGTGGCTGCGTGATGAACTGAAAATCATCAACGACGCCCATGACACCGAATACTTCGCCGGCAAGGTCAAGGACAGCAACGGCGTGTACCTGGTACCCGCCTTTACCGGCCTGGGCGCTCCCTACTGGGACCCCTACGCCCGCGGCGCGCTGTTTGGCCTGACCCGTGGCGTACGCGTGGACCACATCATCCGCGCCGCCCTGGAGTCCATTGCCTATCAGACCCGCGATGTGCTCGACGCCATGCAGCAGGATTCCGGCGAACGCCTGAAAGCCCTGCGGGTTGACGGCGGCGCAGTGGCCAACAACTTCCTCATGCAATTCCAGGCGGACATTCTCGGCACTCAGGTGGAGCGCCCGCAAATGCGCGAAACCACAGCCTTGGGCGCGGCCTACCTGGCGGGCCTGGCCTGCGGTTTCTGGGGCAGCCTGGAAGAGCTGCGAGGCAAAGCAGTGATCGAGCGCGAGTTCGAACCACAGCTGGCGCAAGAGGAAAAAGAAGGCCTGTATGCAGGCTGGAAGAAAGCGGTGAGCCGCACCCGCGACTGGGAACCCCACGACGAGGCCAAATAAGCCAAGCCGTGGATTGGTAACCGCCTGTAACTGGTCGGGAGGGGATTCCTGCGGCATCATGGGCAAATTTTGCACGGCAGCCCAAAGGAAGCCCCATGAATCTGCCTCCCCGTCAGCAACAAATCCTCGATCTGGTCCGCGAACGCGGGTACGTCAGCATCGAGGAATTGGCCCAGCTGTTCGTTGTTACCCCGCAAACCATCCGCCGCGACATCAACCAGCTGGCGGAAGCCAATCTGCTGCGCCGCTATCACGGCGGCGCAGCCTATGATTCCAGCGTCGAAAACACCGCCTACGCCATGCGCGCCGACCAGATGCGCGACGAAAAGCAACGCATCGGTGAAGCCGTTGCCGCGCAGATCCCCGATCACGCCTCGTTGTTCATCAACATCGGCACCACCACCGAGTCCATCGCCCGCGCCCTGCTCAACCACAGCCACCTGAAGATCATCACCAACAACCTGCACGTGGCCTCGATGCTCAGCGCCAAGGACGATTTCGATGTGCTGCTCACTGGCGGCAATGTGCGCCGTGACGGCGGCGTGGTCGGCCAGGCCAGCGTCGACTTCATCAATCAGTTCAAAGTGGATTTCGCCCTGGTGGGCATCAGCGGTATCGACGAAGACGGTAGCCTGCTGGACTTCGACTATCAGGAAGTACGGGTATCCCAGGCGATCATCGCCAACGCCCGACAAGTGATCCTCGCCGCCGACTCCAGCAAGTTCGGGCGCAATGCCATGATCCGCCTGGGGCCCATCAGCCTGATCGACTGCCTGGTCACCGACCAGCAACCGGTACCGGCCCTGACCCAACTGCTCAACCAGCACAAGATCCGCCTCGAAGTGGTCTGACCCCCTCCTCCCCCTCCCGGATCCGGCTGTGTCCGAGCGCCGCCCAGCAAGGGCTGCATCGTTTTCGGAATCGACACGGCCGATCACTCGCACACAGTCAAAGCCCGCAGCAGCGACTACAGTTACCCCTCGTTAATGTTCGTAAACTTTCCTTTCAGGGCATTTCGATCAGTTTTTTCAATCGAAACTTGCTGGATACGCCCTTCTTTATGCGCTAGTATTTTCGAAAATGAACATTAATGTTCGAATTCAAATATCAAAGCAACACGAGGCCTGTCGATGCCCACTTCTACCTTGCCCGCGCGCCCTCTCTCCGAGGTTTACGATATCGCCGTCATCGGCGGTGGGATCAATGGTGTTGGAATTGCCGCGGATGCGGCAGGTCGCGGCTTGTCCGTGTTCCTTTGCGAAAAAGACGATCTGGCCAGCCACACCTCGTCGGCCAGCAGCAAGCTGATCCACGGCGGCCTGCGCTACCTCGAACATTACGAGTTCCGCCTGGTGCGCGAAGCCCTGGCCGAACGTGAAGTGCTGCTGGCCAAGGCCCCGCACATCGTCAAGCCCATGCGCTTTGTCCTGCCGCACCGGCCGCACCTGCGCCCGGCCTGGATGATTCGTGCCGGCCTGTTCCTGTATGACCACCTGGGCAAGCGCGAAAAACTCGCCGGCTCGCGCAGCCTGAAGTTCGGCGCCGACAGCGCCCTGAAGGCCGAGATCACCAAAGGCTTCGAATACTCCGATTGCTGGGTCGACGATGCCCGCCTGGTGGTGCTCAATGCCATGGCCGCTCGGGAGCACGGCGCCCACGTGCATACCCAGACCCGTTGCGTCAGCGCCCGGCGCAGCAAGGGCCTGTGGCAGCTGGAACTGGAGCGTGCCGACGGCAGCCTGTTCTCCATCAGCGCCAAAGCCCTGGTGAACGCAGCCGGCCCCTGGGTCGCCAAGTTCATCAAGGATGACCTGAAACTGGAGTCGCCTTACGGCATCCGCCTGATCCAGGGCAGCCACCTGATCGTGCCCAAGCTGTACGAAGGCGAGCACGCACACATTCTGCAGAACGAAGACCAGCGCATCGTCTTCACCATTCCCTACCTCGATCAGTTCACCCTGATCGGCACCACCGACCGTGAATACACCGGTGATCCGGCCAAGGTAGCGATTACCGAAGCGGAAACCGATTACCTGCTGCAAGTGGTCAATGCGCACTTCAAGAAGCAACTGAGCCGCAGCGACATCCAGCACAGCTACTCCGGGGTTCGCCCACTGTGCAACGACGAATCCGACAACCCTTCGGCGGTGACTCGCGACTACACCCTGGCCCTTTCCGGCACTGGCGAGGAAGCTCCGCTGCTCTCGGTGTTCGGCGGCAAGCTGACCACCTATCGCAAGCTGGCGGAATCGGCCATGGCGCAACTGGCGCCTTACTTCAAGCAGGCCAAGCCCAGCTGGACTGCCACAGCCACCCTGCCCGGCGGCGAGAACATGAGCACGCCACAGGCCCTGGCAGAAGCCATCCGCAAGAAATTCGACTGGGTGCCCAGCCAGATCGCCCAGCGCTGGGCCAGCACCTATGGCAGCCGCACCTGGCGCCTGCTGGAGGGCGTACACAGCCTCAGCGACCTGGGCGAGCACCTGGGTGGCGGCCTCTATACGCGTGAAGTGGATTATCTGTGCGCGGAAGAATGGGCGCTGAAAGCCCAGGACATCCTCTGGCGCCGGAGCAAACTCGGCCTGTTCACCACCGTGGCGCAACAGCAGCAACTGGAAGACTACTTGCAGAAGGTCGAGCACAACCGCGGCAAGATCAAGGCCGCCTGAGCAGCCCAGACAGACAAAGCCCCTGCTGCCTAAGGTTCAGGGGCTTTTTTGTGGGCGACGCATTGAACGTTTCGCCAGCACGCCGACTCCTACGAGTGCCGGATGCACATTCGGTTTTCCGAACGCAGCACCGAAAATGATTCGGATAACCGGATAATCCGCAGCTAAAACCTTCGCAACAAATATTTAATAGCCTTTAAAATCAAGACGTTATCCATGAACAATGGGTCTGGCACGACTCATGCTCTACACTGTGCGACGAATGCCTGTCGTGCCAACACAACAGGAGCCGTCAAGGCATTCGCTGTATAAAAGAGCCGTCGAACTGGCTTCATAAAAAAAACAAATGTCGAGGAAATATTGATGCGCATCGTTCCCCATCTGTTGGGCGCAGCTATCGCTGCCGCTCTGATTAGCACTCCAGTTTTCGCAGCCGAACTCACCGGCACACTGAAGAAAATCAAAGAATCCGGCACCATCACCCTCGGACATCGCGACGCTTCCATTCCGTTTTCCTACATCGCTGACGCTTCCGGCGTGCCAGTGGGCTACTCCCACGACATCCAGCTGAAAATCGTCGAAGCGATCAAGAAAGACCTCGACATGCCTGACCTCAAGGTCAAGTACAACCTGGTGACCTCCCAGACCCGTATCCCACTGGTGCAGAACGGCACCGTCGACGTCGAGTGTGGTTCCACCACCAACAACGTGGAACGTCAGCAACAGGTCGACTTCTCCGTCGGCATCTTCGAAATCGGTACCCGTCTGCTGTCCAAAAAGGACTCGACCTACAAAGATTTCGCTGACCTCAAAGGCAAGAACGTGGTGACCACCGCTGGCACCACTTCCGAGCGCATCCTCAAGGCGATGAACGCCGACAAGCAGATGGGCATGAACGTGATCTCCGCCAAGGACCACGGTGAGTCGTTCCAGATGCTGGAATCGGGCCGCGCCGTGGCCTTCATGATGGACGACGCGCTGTTGGCCGGTGAAATGGCCAAGGCCAAGAAGCCTGCCGACTGGGCCGTGACCGGTACTCCTCAGTCCTACGAAATCTACGGCTGCATGGTGCGCAAGGGCGATGCCCCGTTCAAGAAAGCCGTGGATGACGCCATCGTCGCCACCTACAAGTCGGGCGAAATCAACAAGATCTACGACAAATGGTTCCAATCGCCGATTCCGCCAAAAGGCCTGAACCTGATGTTCCCGATGAGCGACGAGCTCAAGGCCCTGATCGCCAACCCGACCGACAAAGCGGCTGACGACAAGAAGTCCTGATTCCTGACTAACCTTATCTCCTGAAGGGGCGCCGCCCCTTCGGGAGTCTGTCACTACCTGCTGGCATTTTTTGGAAACACTCGAACCGGTGGTTGTCGAGCCGCTCGTGTGTGCCTGGTCGTCATGATCAGGCGGGAACGGACGTCCCCAGGCGGGTGCTTGTACATCGAACGATCTGAGGGGTAACCCTAATGAATTACAACTGGGACTGGGGCGTATTCTTCAAGTCCACCGGTGTGGGCAGCGAGACCTATCTCGACTGGTTCATCAGCGGTTTGGGCTGGACCATCGCCATCGCCGTGGTGGCCTGGATCATCGCGCTGCTGCTGGGGTCGATCCTGGGCGTCATGCGCACCATACCGAACCGTCTGGTGTCGGGCATTGCCACGGTCTACGTGGAGATTTTCCGTAACGTGCCGCTGCTGGTGCAGCTGTTCATCTGGTACTTCCTGGTGCCGGATCTGCTGCCGGCCAACCTCCAGGAGTGGTACAAGCAGGACCTCAACCCGACCACCTCGGCCTACCTGAGCGTTGTCGTGTGCCTGGGCCTGTTCACCGCCGCACGGGTTTGCGAGCAGGTGCGTACCGGCATCCAGGCGCTGCCACGTGGCCAGGAATCCGCCGCTCGCGCCATGGGCTTCTCGCTGCCGCAGATCTACTGGAACGTGCTGCTGCCCCAGGCCTACCGGATCATCATTCCGCCGCTCACCTCGGAATTCCTCAACGTCTTCAAGAACTCCTCCGTGGCGTCGCTGATCGGCTTGATGGAACTGCTGGCCCAGACCAAGCAGACCGCCGAGTTCTCGGCCAACCTGTTCGAAGCCTTCACCCTGGCTACCCTGATCTACTTCACCTTGAACATGAGCCTGATGCTGCTGATGCGCCTGGTCGAGAAAAAAGTATCGGTCCCCGGCCTGATCTCCGTGGGAGGTAAATAATGGAATTCGACTTCTCGGGCATAATCCCGGCCATTCCCGGCCTGTGGAACGGCATGCTGATGACCCTCAAGCTGATGGTCATGGGCGTGGTGGGCGGGATCATCCTCGGCACCTTGCTGGCACTGATGCGCTTGTCCCACAACAAGCTGCTGTCGAACCTGGCCGGTGCCTACGTCAACTACTTCCGCTCGATTCCGCTGCTGCTGGTGATCACCTGGTTCTACCTGGCGGTGCCGTTCGTGCTGCGCTGGATCACCGGCGAAGACACCCCGATCGGTGCGTTCACCTCCTGCATCGTGGCCTTCATGATGTTCGAAGCGGCGTACTTCTGCGAAATCGTCCGTGCCGGCGTGCAGTCCATTCCCAAGGGCCAGATGGGCGCTGCCCAGGCACTGGGCATGAGCTACGGCCAGACCATGCGCCTGATCATCCTGCCTCAGGCGTTCCGCAAGATGACTCCGCTGCTGCTGCAGCAGAGCATCATCCTGTTCCAGGACACCTCCCTGGTGTACACCGTGGGCCTGGTGGACTTCCTCAACGCCTCGCGTTCCAGCGGCGACATCATCGGCCGCTCCAATGAATTCCTGATCGTTGCCGGTCTGGTGTATTTCACAATCAGCTTTGCCGCCTCGCTGCTGGTCAAGCGTCTGCAAAAAAGGTTCGCCGTATGATCTCTATCAAGAACATCAACAAGTGGTATGGGGACTTCCAGGTGCTGACTGATTGCAGCACCGAGGTCAAGAAAGGCGAAGTGGTGGTGGTCTGCGGGCCGTCCGGCTCGGGCAAATCCACCCTGATCAAATGCGTCAACGCCCTGGAACCCTTCCAGAAGGGCGACATCGTGGTCGATGGCACCTCCATCGCCGACCCGAAGACCAACCTGCCGAAACTGCGTTCTCGGGTGGGCATGGTGTTTCAGCATTTCGAGCTGTTCCCGCACCTGACCATCACCGAGAACCTGACCATCGCGCAGATCAAGGTCCTGGGCCGCAGCAAGGAAGAGGCCACCAAGAAAGGCCTGCAACTGCTGGATCGCGTCGGCCTCTCCGCCCATGCCCACAAGCACCCGGGCCAGTTGTCCGGCGGCCAGCAACAGCGTGTGGCCATCGCCCGCGCCCTGGCCATGGACCCGATCGTCATGCTGTTTGACGAACCTACGTCGGCCCTGGACCCGGAAATGGTCAACGAGGTGCTGGACGTGATGGTGCAACTGGCTCAGGAAGGCATGACCATGATGTGCGTGACCCACGAAATGGGCTTTGCCCGCAAAGTGGCGAACCGGGTGATCTTCATGGACAAGGGCCAGATCATCGAAGACTGCCAGAAAGAGGAATTCTTCGGTGACATCAGCGCCCGCTCCGAACGTGCCCAGCACTTCCTCGAGAAGATCCTGCAGCACTAAACCTGTGCTTCTGTAGGAGCCGGCTGGCCGGCGAAGGGGACGCACCGGGCTCCCCTATCGCCAGGTTCGCCCGTTTTGCCGGCCGGCCGGCTCCTATGGACACCGCACAGTGGTTGACCCAAGGCATCTGTGATGAAATGCGACCCCACTCTCTATCGCGCCGCGCCGCCATCACTCGCCGTGAAACCCCGCCTGATCCGTCACCTGTTCCTGCCGCCCCTGGTCATCCTGCTGATGATCGGCCTGGGCTACGTCGGCTTCTGGATCAGCGAACACAATGGCATTCGCAGCCTCAGTGAAAATGGCGAACGCCAGCTGGAACTGCACGCCCGCGCCGTAGAAAGCGAGATCAGCAAATACACCTATCTGCCCAGCCTCCTGGAACTGGAGTCCAGTGTCTCCAGGCTGCTGGCCGATCCCTCGCCGGAGCACCGGCAAACCGTCAACCAATACCTCGAAGGCCTGAATCGGCGCAGCCGCAGCCGGGCCATCTATGTCATGGACACCACCGGCCGGGTGCTGGCCACCAGCAACTGGCGCGATGTCGACAGCTACCTGGGTGAAGACCTGTCCTTCCGCGCCTACTACCAGAACGCCGTACGTGGCCAGCCCGGACGTTTCTACGGCATCGGCAGCACCAGCGGCGAGCCCGGCTACTACCTGGCCCACGGCCTGGAAGAACACGGCAAGATCATTGGCGTGGCGGTAGTCAAAGTGCGCCTGGAGGCCCTGGAGGAACGGTGGCAAAGGGCCCGCCTGGAAGCCTTCGTCAGTGACGAGAACGGCATCATCATTCTCTCCAGCGACCCGGCGCGCCGGCTCAAGTCGGTCCGCCCGCTCAGCGACGACACCAAGGAACGCCTGGCCCGCAGCCTGCAGTACTACTGGTTCCCCCTCAACGAACTGGAACCCCTGGCCCGGGAACGCCTGGCCGAAGGCGTGGAGAAGCTGACCTTTCCCGCCAATACCGAACTGGTATCCGACGACAAGGCCATCAGCTACCTGTCCCAGACCCGGCCACTGAGCGACACCCCGTGGAACTTCACCCTGCTCACCCCGTTGCAGGACCTGCGCCGGGAAGCCATCAACCAGGGCATCCTGGTGGCCGTGGCCTTTGCCCTGGTGGCCTTCCTGCTGATCGCCTGGAATGAACGGCGCAAGGTCATCGCCACCCGCCTGGCCGCCCGAGAAGCCCTGCAGGAAGCCAACAGCCAGCTGGAGCGGCGGATCACCGAACGCACCGCCGACCTGCGGGCCAGCAACGAGCGCCTCAAGGGGCAGATCCGCGAACGCCGCCAGGCCGAAGAGACCCTGCGCCGGGCCCAGGACGAACTGGTCCAGGCCGGCAAGCTGGCGGCCATCGGCCAGATGTCCACCAGCATCGCCCACGAGCTGAACCAGCCGCTGGCGGCGTTGCGCACCTTGTCCGGCAACACCGTGCGTTTTCTTGAGCGCGGCGCCCTGGACACCGCCAGCGCCAACCTCAAGACCATCAATGAACTGATCGACCGCATGGGCCGCATCACCGCCAGCCTGCGCTCCTTCGCCCGCCGCGGCGACGATCAGGGCCAGGCCAGCCTGGACAAGGCAGTGGACGCCGCCCTGCAGATTCTCAACGCCCGCATCGAACCCCTGCCCCTGCAACTGCACCGCGACTTCAGCGAACAGACCCTGCAGATCGACCAGACCCGCCTGGAGCAGATCCTGGTCAACCTGATCGGCAATGCCCTGGACGCCATGCAGGCGCAGCCGGCGCCGGAACTTTGGCTGGAAGGCGAACCCGGCGACGGCAAGTATCGCCTGCGGGTCCGCGACAACGGCCATGGCATCGATCTTGAGGCGCGCAAGCACCTGTTCGAACCCTTCTTCACCACCAAACCCGGCGAACAGGGCCTGGGGCTGGGCCTGACCCTGTCCGCCAGCCTCGCCGCCGCCACCGGCGGCAGCCTGGGTGTGGAACATCCGGCAAGCGGCGGCACCGCCTTTGTCCTCAGCTTGCCCCTGGCAAGCACCAATCAAGCCGAGCCGATATGAACAACGAGCTGACCGTGCTGATCGTCGAAGACGACCCCCATGTCCTGCTGGGTTGCCAACAGGCCCTGGCCCTGGAAGACATTCCCTGCATCGGCGTGGGCAGCGCCGAAGAAGCCCTGGCCCAGGTCGGGGAGAACTTTCCCGGCATCGTGGTCAGTGATATCCGCCTGCCGGGCATCGATGGCCTGGAACTGCTGACCCAACTCAAGGCCCGGGATCGCAGCCTGCCGGTGGTGCTGATCACCGGTCACGGGGATATTTCCATGGCCGTGGGGGCAATGCAGAAAGGCGCCTACGACTTCATGGAGAAACCCTTTTCTCCCGAGCGTCTGGTGGACGTGGCCCGCCGCGCCCTGGAACAACGGGGACTGGCCCGGGAAGTGACCGCCCTGCGCCGCCAGTTGGCCGAACGCAGTTCCCTGGAGGGACGGATCATCGGCCGCTCGCCGGCCATGCAGAACCTGCGGGAGCTGATCGCCAACGTCGCCGACACTTCGGCCAACGTGCTGATCGAGGGCGAAACCGGTACCGGCAAGGAACTGGTCGCCCGTTGCCTGCACGACTTCAGCCGCCGCCACCAACAACAGTTCGTCGCCCTGAACTGCGGCGGCCTGCCGGAAAACCTCTTCGAAAGTGAAATCTTCGGCCATGAGGCCAACGCCTTCACCGGCGCCGGCAAGCGCCGTATCGGCAAGATCGAGCACGCCCACCAAGGCACGCTGTTCCTTGATGAAGTGGAAAGCATGCCGATCAATCTGCAGATCAAGCTGCTGCGGGTATTGCAGGAGCGGACCCTGGAGCGCCTCGGTTCGAACCAGAGCGTGGCCGTGGATTGCCGGGTGATCGCGGCCACCAAGTCGGACCTGGACGAACTGAGCCGGGCCAAGGCATTTCGCAGCGACCTGTATTACCGCCTCAACGTGGTGACCCTGGAACTACCGCCCCTGCGCGAACGCCGCGAGGACATCCTGCAACTGTTCGAACACTTCCTGCAGCAGTCGTCCCTGCGTTTCGACCGCACCGTGCCAGAGCTGGACAACCAGACTCTGTCGACCCTCATGAGCCACGACTGGCCGGGCAACGTGCGCGAGTTGCGCAACGTCGCCGAGCGCTTTGCCCTCGGTCTGCCGGCGTTCAAGAAGTCCGGCAGCAGCAACGCCCAGGGCCTGGGTTTCGCCGAAGCGGTGGAAGCCTTTGAACGCAACCTGCTGAACGATGCCTTGCAGCGCAGCGGTGGCAACCTGACCCAGGCCAGCCAGGAACTGGGCATGGCCAAGACCACCCTGTTCGACAAGGTCAAGAAGTACGGCCTGAACCACTGACCCAAGCGCGAGGACTCATGGATCTATTGTTGAAGGCCGCCCTGGGCGCGGCGGTGGTGGTGATTCTGGCGGCCCTGGCCAAAACCCGGAACTACTACATCGCCGGCCTGGTGCCGCTGTTCCCGACCTTTGCCCTGATTGCCCACTACATCGTCGGCAAGGGCCGTTCTCTGGATGACCTGAAGACCACCATCCTGTTCGGCATGTGGTCGATCATTCCCTACTTCGTCTACCTGGCGACGCTCTATGTAATGGTCGATCGCCTGCGCCTGGAAGCCTCCCTGGCGGTGGCCGCCGTGGCCTGGTTGATTGCTGCCACCCTGCTGGTCAGCGTCTGGGTCCGCCTCCACGCCTGAGCCCTAGCATTCCCGTAGGAACGAGCTGGCTCGCGAAGCCTGCGCCGCGGTCTCTCGCCGGCAACCTGGCCACGACCCTGGCCCGACCCTTGCATTTACCCTGTAAAGCCCGCCCAGCCTGCGTTTTCGCTTGATCACGCAGTTTTCTGGAGGGCGCTGCCATGGGTAAAGAACACCTTGAACATCTTAGATCTCGACCACAGCCTGACCGCCCAGGAGCCCATAGTCCGGCGCCTGAAAAGCGGCCAGGCGCGACGCCTGGACCTGCTGGACCTGGGCCCCAAGCTGCGACTCTGGTCCACCGAACGCACCTACCGTCATTTCCGCGAACGCCTGGGCCAACGCCCCCGGCACAGCGGCCCGCAACCGGAAATCTTCTTTGTCGGCTCCGGCGACTATCACCACCTGACCCCGGCCTTTCTCTACGATCTGCCCGAACCGATCAGCCTGATCCACTTCGACAATCACCCGGATTGGGTGCGCTTCGCCCCCCGCCGGCACTGCGGCTCCTGGGTCAACCGGGCGCTGCAGCTGCCCAATATCCAGCGCATTGTCACCCTGGGCCCCTGCAGTGAAGACCTGCACAACCCGCAACTGCGAGGCGGCAACCTCGGCGCCCTGAAGCACGGCAAACTGCAGCTGTTTCCCTGGCAGCACGCGCCGTCCAAGGTCTGGGGCCGGGTCGGCGATGGCGCCGGGCACCAGCAACAGGAAAACCACCTGCACTGGCGCAATCTGGCGGACCAGGACTGGGCCGCCTTCCTCGCGCAAATGATCGACAGCCTGCCCACCGCAGCGGTGTGGATCACCATCGACAAGGACGTGCTGGCCAGCGAAGACGCCGCCACCAACTGGGACCAGGGCGGCATGCGCCTGACTCACTTGCTGCAAGCGATACGCGAGCTGGCGGCGCGCAAGCGGGTGCTGGGCATCGATGTCTGCGGCGAGTTCGCCAAACCCGCCTTCAGCAATGCCTTCAAACGCTGGGAAGCCAAGTCGGACCAACCTCCGGCCGAGCGCTGGAGCCAGGACGACCTGCTGCGCAACTCAGTGACCAATGAAGCCCTGATCTCGCTGTTCGAGGAGCTGTTCCCGTGACCTTGACCGTTGTTCTGCTAGTCGCTTTTTCCATTGTGCTGGACGTCATCGGCCAGCTCTGTTTCAAGCTCGGCCTGGACCGCCTGCCGGAGCTGGAAGGCGGCTTTCGCCTGAATGCCTTCTGGGGCCAGGTGTTCAACGCGCCCCTGCTCTGGTGCGGTATCGGGGCCTATGTGATCGAGTTTTTCGTCTGGCTCGAAGCCCTGTCCCGGGCCCCTCTGAGCCTGCTGTTTCCGGCTGCGGCCCTGGCCTATTGCGGCGTGGTGCTGGCGGGCAAGGTGGTGCTGGGCGAGACCGTCAGCCGTCGGCGCTGGATGGGCACGCTGGTGATCACCGCCGGGGTGATGCTGGTGTGCGTGGCCAGTACCTGAGCCTTATTCAACGAATAGAAGGAAACCTTTCATGAGTTCGAACACCTCCCACGGCTGGCTGCACGAGCGTCTGGGCACCATCGTGCTCTGGGCCCTGCTGATCGGCTTCGAGAGCGCCGGCCAGATCGCTACCAAAGTTGGCGGCGACCAATTGGGGCAGATGGATTTCAACCTGCAATGGCTGGCGGCGGTAGCCGTCAATCCGGGCGTGTTGCTGGCAATTGCCTGCTATATCGGCGCGTTTTTCGTGTGGATGCTGATCTTGCGTCGCAGCAGCCTGTCCCTGGCCTTCCCCTTGAGCTCCCTGGTCTTTGTCGTGGTGCTGCTGGGCTCCTGGCTGGGCCTGGGCGAACAGATCAGCCTGCTGCACTGGGTCGGGGTCTTGGTGATCATCGGCGGGATTGCCCTCTTGGCCGAGGGCGAGGAGGCCTGAGGGCCCTCTGCCGAATGCCCCAGGGAGGTGAGGGCTGCGCAGGCCAGGGGCGACCTGCGGCAACGCGCCTCAGAACTTGTAGCTGACGGCGGTCTGCACCTGGCCCTGGTTGACTTCGCCCCGCTGACGAACAATGGAGCTGTCCGCTGCGGAGTTGACCAGACGGATCCAGCTGGCGCTGGCCACCAGCGACCAGTTGTTGCCCAGCGGCACCTGGATGTTCTGGCTCAGGCTGAAGTTCTGCAGGCCACCGCCGGCACTGTAGCGATCAATGCCCGAAGCCAGGGCTTCCTTGGCGTTGACGCCAAAGAAGGTCTGGCTCTGGCGGGCGTCGGCAAAGTGCAGGGTCAGGTTATTGCTGCCGATGATGCCCATGCCCAAGGGATAGCCGATCTCCCCTCCGACCTTGCCCAGCATGCCGCCCTGGCCACCGGCACCGCCGACGGCCTGGCCCACGGCGGCGAACACCCGCCAGAAGTCGTCCGGGGCGTATTGCACGAAAGCCCCGACATCGGCCATGTCGCGCACATCCCGCAAGCCGCGCAGCTCACCATCGGCGTTACGTCCCTGCAGGTAGTTGAGATAGGGGCCGGCGCTGAAACCATTGCCCTTGAATGCATCCCAGGTCAGGCCGTCGTCGGTACTGAGGCTGACATCGCCCCAGTCCAGATCCAGGTACGGCAGCGGCACAGTCTCATAGCGGCTGCCCGTGGGGTCATGGGGTTGGTAGCCGACACCCAGACCGAGTTCGCCCGTGATGTCGGAATCGGCAAAGGCACTACAGGCAACGGTCAGCGACAGCAGACCGGCGAGCAAAGCTGGGGAAGAAAGCCGAGGCATGAATGAGTTTCCTTGTCTGAACATGCGCGCATCAATCATCAGAGCGCCCCTGGAACGCAAGCACTGATGTTGTTTGTAGCGACCTACAAAATTTGTAGCAAGAACGCTACAAATCTCCCGCCGCCCTCGCCAGAGGCCCAGCCCTGCTGGGTTTTCGCAACTTGGCACAGTCCCTGCTCTACCCCTGTCGCAAGCGCAAACAGCGCTCTTATTCAACAGGTAACAGCAGATGATGCACTGGCATATCGTATGTGACTTCGACGGGACCATCTCCCGCGCCGACGTGATCGATAACGTTCTCCAACGCTTCGCCGACCCGAGCTGGGAAGGCATAGAACAGGAATGGCTGGACGGTCACATCGGCTCCCGAGAATGCCTCAGTCGCCAACTGGCCCTGGTCAAGGCTTCGCCCGCCGAACTGCTGGGCTACTTCGACAGTGTCGAAATCGACCCGGACTTCCCCGACTTCGTCGATCACGTGATCGGCCTGGGCGCCTCCATTGAAGTGGTCAGTGACGGCATCGAGCAAGGCATCGCCCGCATCCTGGCACGCAACTACGTGACCCTGCTGCCGATCCTCGCCAACCGCCTGCGCCAGGTCGACCACAACAGCTGGCGCATCGACTTTCCCTACGCCAGCGACGCCTGTCGCGCCGCCTCCGGCAACTGCAAGTGCAAATCCACGCCACGGGGCAAACGCGTGCTGGTGATCGGTGATGGCCAGTCGGACATGTGCGTGGCAACCACCGCCGACTTCGTCTTCGCCAAGGATCGCCTGGCCGACTACTGCGAACGCAACAAGATTCCTCACGCTCGGTTCGACTCCTTCGCCGAACTGCCGGCGCTGTTGGCAAAACTGCCGAACAACGCGGCCAACGCGACCCATTTCTCCCTTGAAACCCAGGAACTCTTCCACCATGTCTGATATCCGCATCGCGACCGCCGAAGACCAGATCCTTCTGGAAAAAGAAGCCAAGTACTGCTCCTACGGCGATACCGTTCACTACATCGAACCCCCGCGCATCTTCAGCCGCTGCGAAGGTTCCTACGTCTGGGACACCAGCGACCAGGCCTACCTCGACCTGCAGATGTGGTACTCGGCGGTGAACTTCGGCTACGCCAACCCGCGCCTGAACAATGCCCTCAAGCAACAGATCGACACCCTGCCGCAGATTGCCAGCCAGTACCTGCACAAAGGCAAGATCGAGCTGTCGGAAATGATTGCCGTGGACGCCAAGAAGAAGTTCGGCCTCGACGGTCGCGTGCACTTCAACGTCGGCGGTTCGCAGTCGGTCGAGGACTCGCTGAAAGTGGTGCGTAACGCCACCAACGGCAAGAGCCTGATGTTCGCCTTCGAAGGCGGCTACCACGGTCGTACCCTGGGCGCCTCGTCGATCACCTCCAGCTACCGCTACCGTCGCCGCTACGGCCACTTCGGCGAGCGCGCGCAGTTCATCCCGTTCCCGTACCACTTCCGCGGCCCTAAAGGCATGACCAAGGAAGAGTACGGCAGCCACTGCGTGCAGCAGTTCGCCCGCCTGTTCGAGACCGAATACAACGGCGTGTGGGACCCGAAAGTCGGCCAGAGCGAATACGCCGCCTTCTACGTCGAGCCGATCCAGGGCACCGGCGGCTACGTGATCCCGCCGATGAACTTCTACAGCGAGCTCAAGCAGGTGCTGGACCAGCACGGCATCCTGATGGTGGTGGACGAAATCCAGATGGGCTTCTATCGCACCGGCAAGCTGTGGTCCATCGAACACTTCGACGTCCAACCCGACGTGATCGTGTTCGGCAAGGCGCTGACCAACGGCCTCAACCCGCTGGGCGGCATCTGGGCCCGTGAAGAGCTGATCAACCCGGGCGTATTCCCGCCAGGCTCGACTCACTCCACCTTCGCCTCCAACCCGCTGGGCACCGCCGTGGGCCTGGAAATGTTCAAGATGACCAGCGAGATCGACTACGGCGCGATGGTCATGGAAAAGGGCAAGTACTTCCTGGCCGGCCTGCAAGACCTGCAGAAGCGCTACCCGATCATCGGCGATGTCGACGGCCTGGGCCTGGCGCTGCGCTGCGAAATCTGCACCACCGACGGTTTCACCCCGGACAAGGCGACCCTGGACTTCATGGTCGAGGAAGGCATGAAGGGCGACATCGAGATCGACGGCCAGCGCCTGGGCCTGATCCTCGACGTGGGCGGCTACTACAAGAACGTCATCACCCTGGCCCCGTCGCTGGAAATCAGCTACGCGGAAATCGACCTGGGCATCGCACTGCTGGACCGCCTGCTGGATCGGGCCATGAAGCGATGAGCGCCGCTGAGATCGATCTGGGCGAAGGCGACGCCGGCTTCGTTCTCGGCACGGGTCCGGTCGGGGTCTTGTTGATCCACGGCCTGACCGGCACCCCGACGGAACTCCGTCGGGTGGCCCAGGGCCTGGCCAAGGACGGAACGTGCACAGTGTACGTTCCGACCCTGCCCGGGCACTGCGGGGACAACAGCGACCTGCAGGCCACCGGCTGGCAGGACTGGTACGAGGGCGTGCGCAAGACCTTTGTCGGCGTGCAACAGCGTCACGAGCAAGTGTTCGTCGGCGGTCTGTCCATGGGCGCCGTGATGTCCATGTACCTGGCGTCCGAGCATCCGGGGCAGATCAGCGGCCTGCTGATGTATTCCACCACCCTCAAGTACGACGGTTGGAGCATCAACAAGCTGGCGTTCCTCACCCCGTTGCTGATGAAGATTCCCTTCGGCGTGCACATCTGCCGCTTCGAGGAAAAGCCGCCGTACGGCATCAAGAACGAACGCCTGCGGGCCATTGTCGAGAAACAGATGAAAGCCGGCCAGAGCAGCGATGCGGGCCTCTTGACCATGGAGGGCGTGACGGTGCGCGAGTTGCACCGGATGAACGCCGTGGTCAAGAAACGCATGCCTTCGATCATGACCCCGGCCCTGGTACTGCACTCCAGCGAGGACGACATCACCAGTCCGTGGAATGCCGACTACGTGGAGCGCAAACTCGGCGGCCCGGTGACCAAGATCCTCCTGGACAACTGCTATCACATGATCACCGTGGACCTGCAATACCAGCGGGTGATCGAGTTGAGCGTGGACTTCATCGAGCAGCGAGTGGTTGCACCTGCGGTGCGCGAAGACTACCGCCAGCTGGCATGACTTAAGGAAGAGACGTGATTACCGCCCAAGCCTATTCCACCATCCAGGCCATTGAACGCAGCGCCTGGAATGACTGTTTTCCAGACGCCCTGGAGGATTGGGACTACTACCTGGCCGTGGAAAAAGCCGCCATCGCCGATTTCCGTTGGCGCTACCTGGCGATCTACGAGGGCTCGACCCTGGTGGCGGTGGCGCCGGCCTTCACGACTCAGTATCGGCTCGACACCACGGTCTCCGGCCTGGCCAAACGCTTCACCGAACGCCTGGCACGCCAGTGGCCAGGTGCCCTGGAGCTGCGCCTGTACGCCATCGGCTCGCCCGTGGCCGAACAGTGCAGTGCCGGCACCGCCAGCCATGTTCCCCTGGAACGTCGTCAGGCGTTGCTGGAGCAGTTGTTGCAACTGGCCCGGCGCGACGCCGACAACTTCGGCATCGGCCTGATGGCGGTCAAGGATGCCCCCAGCAGCGACCCGCAATGGGCCGCCAGTTGCCGGGCCGCCGGCCTGCAGGCGATGCCGAGCCTGCCCAGCGCGCTGCTGCCGGTGCCCTTCGCCTCGATCGACGCCTATCTTGGCACCCTGGGCAAGTCCACTCGCAAGGACCTGCGGCGCAAGCTGCGCGCACCGGCGCCGCGCATCGAGTGGCGGCGGCAGATCGACGACGTGCTGCCCGACATCATGCGCCTCTACGAAGCCACCCTGGAACGCAGCGACCTGCAGTTCGAGCGCCTGCCGGCTGCCTATTTCACCGGCATTCTCGAACAACTGGACCAGCGCGCCGCCTGCGTCCTGTACTGGGTCCAGGACCAACTGGTGGCCTTCAACCTGGTACTCATCGACCAGCATCGGCTGATCGACAAATTCTTCGCCCACGACTTGAACGTCACCCGTGAGCACAATCTGTACTTCCGCAGTTGGCTGGCCAACGTCGACTACTGTATCCAGCAGCACATTCCCCTGTACGAGTGTGGTCAGGCCGGTTACGCCAGCAAGTTGCGCCTGGGTTGCCAGTTCACCGGTAACATGTTGTTTTTCAGGCATCGCAATCCCTTGCTCAATGCCCTGCTCAAGGTGATAAAACGCTTTGTCCGTCCGGATCGCTCCGACCCCGCCATGGCTGCTGCAATAAGCGAAAGTACATGACCAGAAAAGATCGTCGCCCGCCCCGCCCTTTTGCCATCTCCCGCTGGAGCCTGCAGCGCAAGCTGGTGTTGGCGTTCTGGCTGGTCAGTGTGATTCCCACCATGATTGCCGCGGAGCTGGCGGCCACCACGTTGTCGGAGATTTTCGACAGCAACGTGCGCATCTGGCTGCAGGAATCCACCAAGATCGTCGAGGACGAGATCACCGAGATCCTCCATGACAACGCGCGGATCGCCCAGCTGTTCCTGCGCTATACGCGCCCGCCCTCGGACCGCAATGCAGCCAAGCATGACAAGCTCACCGCCGACATTGCCGACTCCATGGGTATCGACGTGGTCGCGCTGATCCGCAAGAGCGACCACAAGGTGATGTTCACCACCGCCGCGGACGACGTGGTAGGGCAGATCAGCACCGCTTCCAACGCCGTCCTGCAGACCATCCAGGTGGGTGGCGTGGCCACCGGGGCGGTGGTCTCGACCTTCCAGACCCAGCTCGACGGGGTCGACTACCAGCTGTTGATCGCCACCTACCTGGACGCCAGCTTCCTCACCAGCGTGGCCGATGTGCACTCCCTGGACCTGCGCCTGTACCTGGCCAAGGCCGATGATTTCTCGGAGATCTTCGCCACCCAGCGCTTCGAAGACCATCCCCCCCGAGTGCCGCACAAGATCGAAGACATCCTGCGCGCCACCCGCCAGCCCACCGAGCAGTTCACCAGCCGCTACAGCGGCCTGTACCGGCCGATCTTCAACGACAGCGGCGACCTGGTGGGGGTGATTTTCAGTGGCCTGCTGCGCCACAGCAGCCTGGTGGGCCTGGTTAACCAGAGCAACCTGTTCATCCTGATCTTCCTCCTCAGCTCGGCCGCCTCGCTGTGTGTCGGCTGGCTGGTGTCGCAACGCCTGACGCGGCCGCTGCGGGGCCTGTCCAAGGGCGTCCAGGCGGTGATCGCCGGCGACTACCGGCAGCGGGTGCCGGTGATCGGTGGCGACGAACTGGCGGAGCTGAGCAGCACCTTCAACCACATGAGCGAGCGCCTGGGAGAACTGCAGCACCTGGAGGGCCAGTTGCGCCGTCGCGATCGCCTGCACGCCCTGGGCGAGGTGGCCATGGGCCTGGCCCATGAAATCCGCAATCCGCTGGGCATCATCAAGACCGCCACCCAACTGCTGCACCGCCGGGCCAACCTGCCGGAAAACGACAAGCGCCACCTGGAATACGTGATCAGTGAAGTCAGCCGGATCAACGACCTGATCACCGACTTCCTCGACTTCGCCAAACCCAGCGCGCCCATTCGTGCCACCCAGGCGGCACGCCCGCTGGTCGAGGAACTGCTGGGCTTCTGCACCCCGGAACTGGCGACCCACAATATCGAAGCGCGGATCGACGACCAGGCACCGGGTGCGACCATCCATGCCGATGCCCGGCAGCTCAAGCAGGCCTGCCTGAACCTGATCCTCAACGCCATCGACGCTATGCCCGAGGGCGGCCGCCTGACCCTGGGCATCGCCCAGCAGGAAGACGAAACCATCATCAGCGTCAGCGATACCGGCCAGGGCATCGAGCCGGACATGCTGGAACGCATCTTCACCCCCTTCGTCACCACCAAGGCCTCGGGCACCGGCCTGGGCCTGGCGAAAGTCTTTTCGATCATGGAAAGCCATGACGGCCACATCGAGTGCGTCAGCGAAAAAGATGCCGGCGCCTCCTTCAGCCTGTACATTCCGGCCAACGGTGAAGAGGACGACGAGGACACTGATGACGCATAACCTGCTGGTGGTCGATGACGAACCCAAACTCTGTGACCTGCTGTCTTCGGCCTTGAGCCAGAACGGCATCCAGGTGTTCACGGCAAGCAATGGCCTGCACGCCCTCAAGGTGCTGGAGCAGGAAGACATCGACCTGGTGATCAGCGACTGGCGCATGCCGGGCATGGACGGGCCCCAGCTGCTGGCGGAAATCAAGCAGCGCTACCCGAACCTGCCGGTGATCGTGATGACCGCCTACAGCACGGTGAAGAACGCTGTGCAGTCCATGCGCAACGGCGCCTACGACTACATTGCCAAGCCCTTCGATATCGATGAGCTGGACATCACCGTCAGCAAGGCCCTGCAGTTTCGCGACATCCTCAAAGACAACCAGCGCATGCGCGCCGAGCTCGACGAGCACCAGCAGTTCGACAGCCTGGTAGGCGACAGCCCGGCCTTTCGCCAGGTACTGCAGGCGGTGGACTCGGTACGCGAGAGCAGCGCCACCATTCTCCTGACCGGAGAAAGCGGCACCGGCAAGGAGATGGTCGCCCGGGCCATCCACAAGCACGGCAATCGCGCGGACAAACCCTTTGTCGCCGTCAATTGCGCGGCCATTCCCGAAGGCTTGCTGGAAAGCGAGATGTTCGGCCACCGCAAGGGCGCCTTCACCGGCGCCGTGGCGGACCGGGTCGGACGCTTCCAGCAGGCCGACAAGGGCACCCTGTTTCTCGATGAAGTGGGCGACATGCCCCTGGCCTTGCAGGCCAAGATCCTCCGCGCCCTGCAGGAACGCGTGATCGAGCCGGTGGGCGATCCCCGGGAGCGCAAGGTCGACGTGCGGGTGATCGCCGCGACCAACAAGAACCTGCTGGAAGCCGTGGCCAACAAGGAGTTCCGCGAGGACCTGTACTACCGCCTCAATGTCTTCCCCATTCCCTTGCCAGCGCTGCGCGAGCGGGTCGAGGACATCGCTCCACTGGCCCGCCACTTCGCCCACAGCCTGGGGGCCACCGCCGGCAAGCGCATCACGGGCTTCAGCCCACAAGCCCTGCAGGCCATGGCTTGCTACAGCTGGCCAGGAAACATCCGCGAACTGCAGAACTGCGTGGAGCGAGCCACCATCGTCGCCCGCGCCCCGGTCATCGAAGAAAGTGACCTGCCAGGCTATCTGTTCGACACCCCGCCAGCAGGCACCGAGGGCAGCGTGGCCCTCAGCGTTGGCCCACAAGTGCCCAGCGACCTGGACGCGGCCCTGGCCGAAGTGGAGCGGGCCTACATCCTCGCGGCCCTGCACCAGAGCAACGGCGTCCAGGCGGCCGCGGCACAGATGATCGGCATTTCCGAACGCAGCTTCTGGTACCGCCTGAAAAAGCTCGGCATTCAGGTAGACAAGATTGTTCGCTGACGCGAACAGCGACAAGCTGCAAGCGAAAATCTATCCGCTGAGACTTGGCTCAGAGCATGTGCCCCACTTCCAGCGGTTCGATCTGGGCCCAGTGGGAAGTGTCTTCGCGATGGTTTTGCAGGTATGGCAGCACCGCCGCCAGCAAAGGCGCCTTGAAGGCGTCCTGGAAACGATGGGCCAACCCCGGAATCAGCTTCAGCTGGCTGCCCTGGATCTGCGCCGCCAGGTGCACCCCATGCATCACCGGCAATAGCGGATCGGCGGTGCCGTGCACCACCAGGGCCGGCACCCGCAGTTGCTTGAGCAAGGCCACCCGACTCGGCTCGGCGAGGATCGCCATGATCTGACGCTTGACGCCCTCCGGGTTGAACGCCCGGTCATAGGACAACGCAGCCTGATGCAGCAGAACCTGACGGTCATCCGCGACCTTCGGGCTGCCCAGGGCCGCCAGCAGGTCCGCCTGCTGCTCCAGGGCCGCTTCGCGGTTCGGTGCATTGCGCCGGGACAGCAATTGCACCAGCGCCTCGTTCGGCGCCGGCAGGCCTTGGGCCCCGGAGCTGGTCATGATCAGCGTCAGGCTCTCGACTCGTTGTGGCGCCATGGCCGCCAGATGCTGGGCAATCATGCCGCCCATGCTCGCCCCCAGCACATGGAACTGCTCGATGTGCAGGGCATCCATCAGCCCCAGGGCATCATCGGCCATGTCGCTCAGGGTATAAGGCGCAGCCACGGGCAGGCCGAGCTTGTAGCGCAGCACTTCGAAGGTCAGGTTGGCGCTGGCCGGAGCCTGGCGCCAGGTGGACAGGCCGACATCGCGATTGTCATATCGAATCACCCGAAACCCTTGCTGACACAAGGCCTCCACTACTTCGTCCGGCCAGTGGATCAATTGCCCACCCAGGCCCATGACCAGCAGCAATGCCGGATCGGAGCTTCGACCGATGCTTTGGTAGGCCAGGCTCACCTGCGCCAGGTCGACCCGTTGCGTGGGTACGTTGACATCGCAGCGCGCGGCCGCAAAAGACAGCTGGCCGAGCAAAAGCCCGGCCAGCAGGATGACAGTGGAAAACAATCTTGCCCGCATGGAAAACACCGAAACGCAGAACCCCAGTAGAGCGCGAGTCTGATGAACTTCGATGTTTCGCGCTGCCACAGTTGCGTGACAGTTTGATGAAGCCCGCCCAGCGGTCATCGCTTAGGGGCGCTCGGGCGACGCCTCGCTTGCCGACGAGGTGGAGCTGATGATCGCCTTCGTCGGCAAGCAGGTTTCTACCGGCTTTCAGGCCAGCTGGCTGCGCAGCTGGCGGGCCGCGGCCACCATGTTCACCAGGGCCGCTTCGGTTTCCGGCCAGGCGCGGGTCTTCAGGCCGCAATCGGGGTTGACCCACAGTCGCTCGGCGGGAATGCGTTTGACCGCCTTGCTCATCAGCTTGACCATCTCGGCAGTGTCCGGCACCCGTGGCGAGTGGATGTCATACACCCCCGGGCCGATGTCGTTGGGGTAGTCGAAGGCTTCGAAGGCTTGCAGCAACTCCATGTCCGAACGGGAAGTCTCGATGGTGATCACGTCGGCATCCATGGCGGCAATCGACTGGATCACATCGTTGAACTCGCTGTAGCACATGTGGGTATGGATCTGGGTTTCGTCCCGCACACCCGAAGCGCTCAGGCGGAAGGCCTGCACCGCCCAGTCCAGGTATTCCTGCCATTGCGCGCGGCGCAGGGGCAGGCCTTCGCGGAACGCCGCCTCGTCGATCTGCACGATCTTGATCCCGGCCTGTTCCAGGTCCTGCACTTCATCGCGCAGGGCCAGCGCCAGTTGCTGGGCCTGGACCTTGCGCGATACGTCTTCCCGGGGGAAAGACCACATGAGCATGGTCACAGGGCCAGTGAGCATGCCTTTCATGACCTTGTCGGTGAGGCTCTGGGCGTACTGGATCCAGTCCACGGTCATGGCCCGGGGCCGGCTCAGGTCGCCGTAGATGATGGCCGGCTTGACGCAGCGCGAGCCGTAGCTCTGGACCCAGCCGAAGCGGGTGAACAGGTAGCCGTCGAGTTGCTCGGCAAAGTACTCCACCATGTCGTTGCGCTCGGCTTCACCGTGGACCAGCACGTCCAGGCCAAGGCTCTCCTGGATCTGCACTGCGTGGCGGATCTCGCTGTGCATGGCATCGGTGTAGTCGTTGAGCGACAGCTTGCCCTGCCGGTAGGCCTGGCGCGCCAGGCGGATCGATGCAGTCTGCGGGAAAGAGCCGATGGTGGTGGTGGGAAAGACCGGCAATTGCAGGCGCGCTCGCTGCTGTTCGATACGTTGGGCAAAGGGCGACTGACGCTGACTGTCGGCGGCGCTGATGGCCTTGATCCGGGCCTGGACCTGGGCCTTGTGAATCCGCGGGGACTGGGCACGACTGGCCTGGACCTTCCGGCTTTGCGCCAGGGCCGCTTGCACCGCCGGGGCCTGGGGATCGTTCAGGGCATCACGCAGGACCGAAATCTCGCCGCACTTCTGCACGGCAAAGGCCAGCCAGCTTTTCAGTTCGGCATCCAGCTGGTCTTCCCGGGACAGGTCCACCGGGCTGTGCAGCAGGGAGCAGGAGCTGCTGACCCAAAGGTTGTCGCCGAAACGCTCCTGGGCCACCTGCAACTGTTGCAGGGCCTGTTCCAGTTCGCAGCGCCAGACATTACGCCCATTGACCAGGCCCACGGAAAGAATCTTGTAGGTCGGCAGCCGGTCCAGGACCTGGCCCAGTTGTTCCGGCGCCCGCACCGCATCGATGTGCAAGCCGTCCACCGGCAGGCCCACCGCCAGGCCGAGGTTGTCTTCCAAACCGCTGAAGTAAGTGGCCACCAGTTTTTTCAGCGGCGAGTACTGGAGGATGTGGTAGGCCCGCTCGAAGGCGCTCTTCCACTCCTGGGGCAGGTCGAGGGTCAGGATCGGCTCGTCGATCTGCACCCACTCCACGCCCTGGGCCTTGAGCCGGTTGAGGATCTCGCCGTACAGCGGCAACAGGCGCTCCAGCAGGTCGAGCTTGTTGAATGCATTGCCCTTGGCCTTGCCCAGCCACAGGTAGGTCAAGGGGCCGATGATCACCGGCTTGACCTGATGACCCAGGGCATGGGCTTGCTCGACTTCGTCGAACAGTTGCTCCCAGCTCAGCTGGAACGGCTGGTCGACGCTGAACTCGGGGACCAGGTAGTGGTAGTTGGTGTCGAACCACTTGGTCAGTTCCTGGGCGTATTGCGCCTGGCCCTGCTCCCCGCAGCAGCCGGCATTGGCGCCACGGGCCATGGCGAACAGAGTGTCCAGGGTCGGGCGGCCCTGGGCATCGCGAAGACCGTCGAAACGCTCGGGAATCACCCCGAAGGTCAGGGAGTGACCGAGCACCTGGTCGTACCAGGCAAAGTCGCCCACTGGCAGCAGGTCGATGCCGGCGTCTTTTTGCACTTGCCAGTGCCGAGCCCGCAGCTCGCGACCGACCTCTTGCAATGCAGCCTGATCGAGGTCGCCCTTCCAGTAGGCTTCGAGGGCTTTTTTCAGTTCGCGGTCAGCGCCGATGCGGGGAAAACCGAGGGTGTGGGCCAGAGCCATGGGAAAGCGCCTCCTTGTCAAAGATGGCGCTATTGTCGACAGCTCGGGCAACATGAGACAAACTCAACCTTTTCGTGTTGATCACAAAATTTACTCATGGAGATCCTGGTGCTCGAAATCCGTCACCTGAAGACCCTGCACGCCCTGCGCGAAGCCGACAGCCTGGTTGAAGCCGCCGAACGCCTGCACCTGACCCAGTCCGCCCTGTCCCACCAGTTCAAGGAACTTGAAGAGCGCCTGGGCATGCCGCTGTTCGTGCGCAAGACCAAGCCGGTGCGCTTCACCAGCGCTGGCCTGCGCCTGCTGCAACTGGCCGATGCCACCCTGCCGCTGCTGCGCGGCGCCGAACGGGACATTGCCCGCCTGGCCGGCGGCACCGCCGGCCGCTTGCACATGGCCATCGAGTGCCATAGCTGCTTCCAGTGGCTGATGCCCACCATCGACCAGTTCCGCGACGCCTGGCCGGAAGTGGAACTGGACCTGGCCTCGGGCTTCTCCTTTGCACCGCTGCCAGCGCTGGCCCGGGGTGACCTGGACCTGGTGGTGACTTCCGATCCCCTGGAACTGGCCGGCATCACCTATGTGCCGCTGTTCACCTACGAAGCCATGCTTGCGGTGGCCAACCAGCACCCCCTGGCAAGCAAGCCCTACATAGTCCCGGAAGATCTGCTGAACGAAACCCTGATCACCTATCCGGTGGAGCGGGATCGTCTGGACATCTTCACCCGCTTCCTGGAACCGGCGGACATCGAACCGGCGCAGGTCCGCACCTCGGAACTGACGGTGATGATGATGCAGCTGGTGGCCAGCGGCCGCGGGGTGTGCGGCATGCCTCATTGGGCCCTGCATGAATACAGCTCACGGGGTTATGTGAAGGCCAAGCGACTGGGTGAAAAGGGACTGTTCGCCACCCTGTACGCAGCGATTCGCGCCGACATGCTGGACGCGCCCTACATGCGTGACTTCCTGCTGACCGCCAAGGACACCTCGTTCTCGACCCTGGACGGCGTCAGCGCTGTACGCTGAGCGCCACCCTCATGCGGCGCCGGCAGGCCAGCGAGCAGGATCAGCGTGGCACTTCGCGCCACATGTGGATCTTGTCGAGATAGTCCTCCCCCACGCACACCGCCTGGGGTTCGAGCCCGAACTGGACAAAGCCGCAGCGCTGGTACACGGACAGCGCTGCGTCATTGCCCGCCGTCACCGTCAGTTGCACCAGGCGCAGGCCTTCGTACCCCGCCGCCTCGGCCAGTAGATGCTGCACCAGCTGTCGACCCAGGCCGCTGCCGCGTTGCTCGGCCGTGACGTAAAGGCCGAACAGGGTCGCCTTGTGCCGGGCCTTTTCCCGCAGCTCGAAGGCCAGGCCGACGATCCCCGCCAGCCGCCCTCGGTCAAAGGCTCCCAGCATCAGGTCCAGCTCCCCATCCAGACGGGCACCCCACCAGGCCAGGGGCAGCTTCTCGCGCTCCCGGACACTGGAAGTGAACGCCTGGGGATGGCGCTCATAGGCTTCGAGCATCAAGGCCCGGTATTGCGCGGCATCGTCAGGAGTCAGGTGTCGGATCTGCAGGTTCATGCGGGATCGTCAGTCCGTCATGTTCAGTTGGTACGGCGTTGTTCGAACATCAAGCGCACCGCCAGCCCCGCCAGCACGAACCCCATGAAGTAACGCTGGACCGAAAGCCAGGTGGGGTTGCTGGCGAACCAGGAGGCAATGCCTGCGGCGAACAGGGCAATCAGCAGGTTCACCGAAAAACTCACGCTGATCTGGGTCAGGCCGAGAATGAGGCTCTGGGAAAACACCGATCCGTGCTCGGGATGAATGAACTGCGGAAAGATCGACAGGTAGAACACCGCGATCTTGGGGTTCAGGGCGCTGGTCAGAAACCCCATGATCACCAGCTTGCGGGGCGAGTCCAGCGGCAACTGCTGGGCTTCGAACGGCGATCGCGCGCCAGGCTTTAGCGCCTGCCAGGCCAGCCACAGCAAATACAGGGCACCGGCCCACTTGAGCACTTCATAGGCCATGGGCACCGCCATGAAGATCGCGGTCAGGCCCAGTGCAGCGGCAAACAGGTGGACGAAAAAGCCCATCACGACGCCCAATAACGACGTCACCCCGGCCTTGCGCCCCTGGCAGATCGAACGGGAAATCAGGTAGATCATGTTCGGGCCTGGGGTCAGCACCATCAGCAACGAGGCCGCGGCGAAAATCAGGTAGTCGTGAAGTGGGATCATGGCAGTCCTTGGCAACGGGAGGTCAGGCGAGGCTCGCCTGGGCCTGACGATAAAACGGCAAGATCAGATCCCGTGTCAACGGCGCCAGAAACAAACCACCATCGCTGGCCGGATCGATCCAGCGCACCTCCTCGATCTCCGCCGCCGGAGTCACCGCAATGTCGATGCGAACAAGAAAGACCTCCGCCTGCACCACATGGCCGGGCTCGTTGGCGGCCGGTGCGCAAAACTGTTGCAGATAGCAGGCCTGGCTCGGATCGATGCGCAGGCCGAGTTCCTCTTCCAACTCTCGGACCAGGGCCAGCACCGGCGGCTCGCCGGCTTCGATCTTGCCGCCAGGCTGCATGAAGGCCTGGGTGCCGCGTTTGCGCACCAGCAGGGTCTGGCCATCGGCCCCCAGCAACAGGGCGGCGGCGATACGAATGACGGAGGGTGCAACGGCGGAGGGCAGCGACATGGGGACCTGGACACCTTGAGAACGAAGGCGCAAGGATCACATGCCCGGCAGCGGGTCGTCATCCGCCAGCGGTATATTTCCCGTCGTTCCAGGGCGTTTCTCAGGTGCCCGACTGCGGCTCTCGCGCCAGCTTGACGAACACGCTGTAACGGGCGCCTTCCATGGTTTCAAAGGCGATCAGTTTGTCCACCAGAGGCTGGCTCAGCACCTTGCCGGCGTTGAGCAGAAGCATGCCGTTGTCGGCATTCAGGTTGCGCGCCAGCAGCATGCCCGCCGCCAGCTCCCGGGTGCCCAGGACCTTGACCGAAGGGTCGCCCAGGGTCACATCGCTGAGGTACACAGAACACACTTGGATAAACCCCTCCACCAACTCGGGGTCGTACAGCCGGCCGGCGTATTTACGGATGAACACCAGGGCCTCGTCGCTGTTCATGTGCCGTTCGAGAATCAGCCCGCACTGCAGTTCGATAAAATCCACCGCCAGCTTGAGCAGCCGCGAGCCCAGGGGAATCGCCTCGCCCTTGAGGTGATCGGGAAAGCCGCTGCCATCCCAGTGTTCCTGGTGATGGCGGATCAGGCGCGCCGCATCCTGCACCGGTTCCAGGGTCATCAGCAGCGATTCGCTTTGCGCCGGATAGGCCCGATAGCGTTCACGCTCATGGTGGTGCAACCAATCGGCCGGAGTGACCATCATGCTGTCGCTCCAGCTCAGCTTGCCGATGTTGTGCAGGGCCGCGGCCATGGCCAGGTCGCGCTGCGCCACGGCGTCGATGCCGTGGATCTTGCAGTAGGCACGCACCAAATCGATGATCCGGCGGTTGGTCTGCTTGTCGCTCGGCAGACGCTGGTTCACCAGCAGCGAGAACAGCTCGGCGCCCGTGGCATAGCTGTGCTTGAGCTCCTCATAGGCCAGGTCCAGCATGTCGGCGGTTTGTTGCAGCTCCGCGGTGCGCGATGCGACGCGTTTTTCCAGCAGGGCATTGAGGGCCTTGAGCTCAGCGTTCTGCTCTTGGGTCAGAGCTTCCAGGCGCTGGCGCTCACGTTCGGAATGCTGGTGCTCCAGGGCCTGGCGCAGGGCCAGCAGCAGTTCCTGGTCATCCCAGGGCTTGCTCAGGTAACGGTAGATTTCCCCTTCATTGATCGCCTTGGCGATCAGTTTCAGGTCCGGGTCACCGGTCAGCAGGATGCGCGTAGTGTCCGGATAGTGCTGATGAATGCGCGCCAGCAGGGACGGGCCATCCATCTGCGGCAGATGGGCGGCGCTGATGACCAGGTCCACCTCCCGGGTGGCCATGACCTTCAGGGCTTCGCTGGCGTCGTGGGCAAGGTGCAGCACGTAGGAATGGGCACTGAGCAGTTGGTGCAGGCGTTGCAGGATCGCGTCCTGGCTGTCTACCAACAGAACCTCGGACTGGCGTGTGACTGTGGCAACGTTCAGCTCACCCATGAGACACCTCGGGTCAACATCGATGCACATGTCCTTCATTCTTTTCACTGGCAACACTGATCCTTGTTGCCTGATTCAAGCGTAGAAGCATTTCCGAGGGGAATGATGGCTTTTTAATACCATCCGTCCGCTGGAAGAGCTCCAACGGACGGCGGCGAGAATGGAGGCCAATGACCTCACTTGGCAGCGGCTTTACCGCTGGAACCGAAGGAGGCAAAACGTTTGTTGAAGCCAGCGATACGGCCTTCGGACTGGGTCTTGCGTTGCTGGCCGGTGTACACCGGGTGCGAAGCGCTGGACACATCCAGGGTCACGTACGGATAGGTCTGGCCATCACTGTGCTGGTAGGTGCGGTCAGTATCGACGGTAGAGCCAATGAGGAAAAACACGTCGGCGGCAGTATCGTGAAACAGCACGGGGCGGTAGTCAGGGTGAATGTTGGGTTTCATCGGAGTCTCCAGCGGCTGGGGTGAAAAATAGTGTTATACAGTAACAATAAAACCTTCTTTAAACGAGAACTTATCGCAATAAGATTCTGCAACAATGGTCTAAGTCCTGCCTCGATCCCCCGATTCAGGCTTGCCCGTAAGGCCCCAGCGGGCCAGTATGCTGGGCTGCAACGCTCTGACACAGCCGTGAATTCCTATAAGAAATGCCTGTGCAGCCCACCGTCTCAGCCGTTCGGTGTCGCTGTCGATTACCCGTTATCAAGGCACCCGGTGCCTGATTGACCTGATGAGTCCGAACCAAGGAAACCGTATGAGCCTGTCACTTCTGAGCCGCTACGCCTTCTTTGCTGCCTGCGTGATATTCACCCTCGCCAGCCTGCCCTTTCTCGAACACGACTGGCTCTGGCCATTCACCCTGGTCACCGGCCTGCTGAGCCTGCTGGGGATCTTCGATCTGCTGCAAAGTCCCCACGCGGTACGCCGCAACTACCCGATCCTGGGCAACATCCGCTACCTGGTGGAAGGCATACGTCCGGAGATCCGCCAATACCTGCTGGAATCCGACAGCGACGCCCTGCCCTTTTCCCGCGCCCAGCGCTCCCTGGTGTACTCGCGGGCCAAGAATGAAAGCGCCGACAAACCCTTCGGCACCCTGATCGATGTCTACCAGTCGGGCTTCGAGTTCATCGGCCACTCCATGCGCCCGGCGCCCTTGAGCGACCCCAGCAGCTTTCGGGTCACCGTCGGCGGCCCGCAATGCACCCAGCCCTATTCGGCCTCGGTATTCAACATCTCGGCGATGAGCTTCGGCTCCCTGAGTGCCAACGCCATCCGTGCCCTGAACCAGGGTGCCAAGCTCGGCAACTTTGCCCACGACACTGGTGAAGGCAGCATCAGCCCCTATCACCGTGAACACGGCGGCGACCTGACCTGGGAGCTGGGCAGTGGCTACTTTGGCTGCCGCACCGCCGACGGCCGCTTCGACCCCGAGCGCTTCGCCACCCAGGCGCAGAACCCGCAAGTGCGGATGATCGAGATCAAGATGAGCCAGGGCGCCAAGCCGGGCCATGGCGGCATCCTGCCCAAGCACAAGGTGACCCAGGAAATTGCCGACACCCGCGGCATCCGCATGGGCGAGGACTGCATTTCGCCGTCGAGCCACAGTGCATTTTCCACCCCGATCGAAATGATGCATTTCATCCAGCAACTGCGTGAGCTGTCCGGCGGCAAGCCGGTGGGCTTCAAGTTCTGCCTGGGCCACCCGTGGGAATTCATGGGCATTGCCAAGGCCATGCTGGAAACCGGCATCCTCCCGGATTTCATCGTGGTCGACGGCAAGGAAGGCGGCACCGGCGCAGCCCCCGTGGAGTTCACCGACCACATCGGCGCGCCCATGCGCGAAGGCCTGCTGTTCGTCCACAACACCCTGGTGGGCCTGAACCTGCGGGACAAGATCAAGCTCGGTGCCAGCGGCAAGATCGTCAGTGCCTTCGACATCGCCAGCGTCCTGGCCATCGGCGCCGACTGGGCCAACTCGGCCCGGGGCTTCATGTTCGCCATCGGCTGCATCCAGTCACAAAGCTGCCACACCAACAAATGTCCCACCGGTGTCGCCACCCAGGACAACCTGCGCCAGCGTGCCCTGGTGGTGCCGGACAAGGCCCAGCGGGTGTACAGCTTCCACCGCAACACCCTCAAGGCCCTGGCCGAGATGCTGGCCGCCGCCGGCCTGCAGCACCCGTCGCAACTGGAAGCCAAGCACCTGGTGCGACGCATGTCGGCCACCGAGATCAAGCTGTTCTCCCAACTGCATGTGTTCCTCAAGCCCGGCGAATTGCTCACCGGCGAAGTCAACGGCGAGTTCTACTCGCGCATGTGGCAACTGGCCCGGGCCGACAGCTTCGAACCCAATACCCAAGCCGCCGCTTAAGCACGCCTGTCCAGGCCTCCCCGGCTACCTGGGGAGCCTGGCGACTCACAAGGAAGATTGGAATGCTCAAGGTTATCGCTGAAGACTTCATCAAGCCCGAACACCTGGAAACCGTGCGCCCGTGGTACGCCGAACTGGTGGAAAAAACCCGCCAGGAGCCGCTGTGCATCGCCTACGATCTGTTCGTCGATCAGAAAGACCCCGGGCACTTCATCTTCGTCGAACAGTGGCCGGACCGCGCCGCCCTCGACGCTCATTGCAACACCGAACACTTCACCCGCCTGGTACCACAGATCAACGCCTTTCAAGCCCGCGAATGCCGCGTACTGCTGATGGACGAATTCTAGAAGCCGACATCCTCCCGATGCTTGACCGGACCACCGAAAGCAGAGCGAACCACCACTGACCTTTCGGAGTTCCACCATGCCCTTGCTGTCCTTCGAGCAACTGTCCCAGCAACTGCCCGGTCCCTGGCAATCCTCGCTGGTGGGCCAGGTCGGCGCGGCCCGTATCAAGGTCCTGCGCATGGACCAGGCGCCCTACCCGGAAGAAATCCACGACTACAACGAAGGCCTGCTGGTGACCCAGGGCTGCCTGCGCTTGGGCATTGGCCAGGCCACTGTCGAAGTGCTGGCCGGCCAGATGTACCTGGTGCAAGCCGGCCAGGCCCATAGCGTACTGCCCGGCAGCCACGGCACCCTGGTGATCATCGACGTCTAGCCTCACTCGGCACTCGACAAGGGGTCACAACCCGGACCGGGCCCGACTGTGGACGCCCCCCTTATCAGGGACATTCACGTCCGCCACAATGCATAAACGCATAATTAAATTGCATTTACGCATATCTCATCTAAGGTTGCTTGCAGACCCGGCCAGCGCACGCCATCGAGGCTGGCGCCGCGCAGCGCCCAGCGCCGGGTCCGGCAACTTGCTGTAGGCGACACCAGCCGGAGGCTGGTTTTCACTCATGGAGGATGAACATGTTAAGCACGACCTTGACCCCCACCGGCAACCCGCAGGCCCTGCCCCAATGCCTGGCCGGTACGCTGATCGATCCGCAACTGGCTGAAATCGACCCACGCGCCGAGGCGGCCCCCCAGGCCGGCGCCCGACTCAATTTCAGCGTGCAGCCGCAAACCCAGAGCAACTGGTGCTGGGCGGCACTGTCGGCATCGGTCGGCAACTACTACGGCACCGGCTCCTGGACCCAGTGCGGGGTGGCCAATGCCGAATTGGGCCGCAACTCCTGCTGCAGCCAGCCCGGACCGTGCAACGTCTACGGCTACCTGGACTCGGCCCTCAGAACCACCCGCAGTTATGGCGGGATGCGGGAAAACCGGATGCAGATGCCGGCCATCGAAAACCAGCTCGGCATGGGCCGTCCCGTCGGCCTGCGTTGCGCCTGGTATGGCGGCGGCGCGCATTTCCTGACGATCTACGGCACCGATGGCAGCTACATCCTGGTCGCCGACTCCATCTTCGGTTACTCGACCCGTGCCCTTAACAGCTTCCCCGGTTCCTACAACGGCGGCGGCAATTGGACCCACACCTACTTCACCCGGAAAAACTAGGAGGCGTCATGCAACTGACTTACCCCAAGGCGCCCACCCACGGCGTCCAGACCTTGCACCCGGCACTGCAGGCAGCCCTGCGCACCCAGGGTTTCGGCGTCAACCGCGCCTTTGCCAATGCCGGCACCCTGAGCCTGTCCCAGGCATTTCGCGGCTACGCCCTCGGCCTGGAGGACCTGGCCAACGGCAAGGGCCTGGACCAGGCCACGACGGGGGACTGGCATTACCTGGTGTTCGCCGGCGGTGTATCCATCGCCGACGCGCAACTGACGGAAGTGGCCGGCAAGGTCGAGTTCGCGGCGCTCAATCACGGCGTTCTGGCGGCGTCCACCATCAGTGCCCTGAACCTGGCGGAACAGGCACCCCTGCTACAGGGGAAATCCTGCGAGTTGAGGTTGCTGTTCATCCCGGCGTTGCAGGTGACGGCGATCTGGCTGCACGCAGCCGATGCCGAAGTGCTGATTCCCATCGACCCCACCCCGGCGAACCTGGCAGCCCACCAGCTCTATGACGCAGCGACGCTGTTGAGCCTGCTGAGCCCCTTGGCCCAACAAGCCAAGGCGGTTTTCGATGCCGATACCAGCGGCACCCTGGGAGGCTGAACCGCGACAAAAAAATCCGGCGGCCCTGGCGGGACGCCGGATTCTTCTGTTCAGGCCGTTGGCCCGGGATGCTCAAGGCAAGAGCTTGCCGAGCGAGGGATCACGACGCCGAACGCACCGCCCCTTGCTGGACATTGGTCGGTTGCAGCTTGAACAGGTAGAACAGCACCGTCAGCAGCACCAGGAACGCCGGGCCGACATACAACGCCACGCGAGTGTCCGGGAAGTAGGCCATCAGCCCCACCACCAGTACCAGGAACGCCAGGGCGAAGTAGGAACTGACCGGGTACAGCCACATGCGGTATTTCAGCGCAGCCCGTTCGCTCGGGCTCAGGCCCTTGCGGAACTTGAGCTGGGCCAGCAGGATCATCACCCAGGTCCAGATCGCCCCGAAGGTGGCAATCGAAGTCACCCAGACGAACACTTTCTCCGGCACCAGATAGTTCATCAGTACGCCCAGCAGCAGGGCGAAGATCGACAGCAGCAGCGCGCGACGCGGCACACCGTTGTTCGAGGTCTTGGCGAAGCCGGCCGGGGCCTGGCCGTTCTGCGCCAGGCTGTAGAGCATGCGCCCGGTGCTGAAGATGCCGCCGTTGCAGGAGGACAGTGCAGCAGTGATCACCACGAAGTTGATGATGCCGGCGGCGGTCTTGATGCCCAGACGCTCGAAGGTCATCACGAACGGACTGCCCTGGGTGCCGATCTCATTCCACGGGTAGATCGACAGGATCACGAACAGCGCGCCCACGTAGAACAGCAGGATGCGCCAGAACACCGAGCCGATGGCGTTGGGAATGGTCTTCTGCGGGTTGCGCGCTTCACCGGCGGTGAGGCCGATCATCTCTACGCCCAGGTAGGCGAACATCACCATCTGCAGCGACATCAGCACGCCGGTCACGCCATTGGGCATGAAGCCGCCATGGGTCCACAGGTTGGAGATGCCCAGCGCCACGCCGTCGTTGCCGAAGCCGAAGGCAATGATGCCAACGCCGCCGATCACCATGGCGATGATGGTGACGATCTTGATCAGGGCGAACCAGAACTCGAACTCACCGAAGGCCTTGACCGCGATCAGGTTGATCGAACCCATGCTCACCAGGGCCGCCAGGGCCCAGATCCAGCGCGGCACATCGGGGAACCAGATGCCCATGTACACCGCCACCGCCGTGATCTCCGCGACACAGGTCACCAGCCAGAGGAACCAGTAGTTCCAGCCGGTCAGAAAACCCGCCAACGGACCCAGGTAGTCTTGTGCGTAACGGCTGAAGGAACCGGCGACCGGGTTATGCACCGCCATCTCGCCGAGGGCGCGCATGATCACCAGGATCGCCAGGCCGCCGATGATGTAGGACAGCATGATGGCCGGACCGGCCATTTCGATGGCCTTGGCCGAGCCCAGGAACAGGCCGACGCCGATACAGGCGCCCAGGGCCATCAAGCGAATATGCCGTTCGCCCAGTTCGCGTTTCAGCGGGCCGCCCTGAGCGGTCTCGCCGTGGGGCAGTTGGTTGCCAACTGACATAGAGATACAACCTCATTTTGTTATTGGATATGAACCACCGAGTCTGCGAAGCCGTGGCGGATAGCCGCAGCTTGCTCAACCGTACCGGCCTTGTGGGGCGGCGCGTCTGTAGGACAAGACCTGCCAGATCAGCGGGGTGCGCAGTATAAAAAGCTCCCGACAGGGCTTTTCACTCTATAAGTAGCTAAATTCAGAGAGAAATCTCGGCAAATACCGCTTTCACGGAGAAGCATTACCTGCTTTTTGCCCTTAAACCTCACTCGGAAAGGGCCCGGAGTATTGCACAGCCCTGGTGCATCGTCATGCCCCTACCTAGGGCGTATTTACCTGGAAGAAGGCTCTATCACAGCCCTTTCCCACCGGTTCCTGATCAGCCCCGGGGCCGCGGCCCGGTTCCAGGACCCATTGCTTTCACAATTTCTTCTGCCGCGGCTACCACCGACTAAGCTTCAGACAAGTCCGATCAATCTGCGTGAATGGATCAATCGACTATGGGCGCTCTGTGGCAGACCGATTCGCGTAAAAACGCAGTGCCAAACCACAGCGAGGACGAAGCGCCTTTACCCAAAAAACCCAGGTCCCGCCGTTATGCCTGGCGCCTGTTCTGGCTGCTACTGCTGATCACGCTGATCGCCCTGGGTGTCGCCGCCAGCCGGGAAATGCGTACCTCCAAGCTCCAGGCGCGGGAGTTCAGCAAGCTGGCTCAAGACTTGAGCTATTCCCTGCAACCAGGCCCCAGCGACGCCATACTCTATCCCGGCGCCGGCCCCTTCGACCGGCGTCTGGGCTATAGCGCCCTGGGCGAGTTCCTGCCGCGTCTGCTCAAGCGCGGCTACCTGATCGACGCTCAGACACGGTTTTCCCCGGCATTGATGGACTACAGCAAAAACGGTTTTTTCGTGCCCTATACCGAGAAAATCCAGGCCGGCCTGTCCATCACCGATTGCCGCGCCGCGCCCCTGTATCAATTCAATTACCCACAACAGCTGTATGCCAGCTTCAACCATATTCCGCCCTTGATGGTGCACAGCCTGCTGTTCATCGAGAACCGCGATCTGCTGGACCCCAAGCTGGCCCAGGCCAACCCGGCGGTGGACTGGCCGCGCTTCGCCAAGGCCGCCTGGTCCCAGGTGGCCAAGCTTCTGCACCTGCCCGGGCAGACCGCCGGCGGCAGCACCCTGGCCACCCAGCTGGAAAAATACCGCCACTCCCCCGATGGCTTGACGGTGTCCGGCGGCGAAAAGATCCGCCAGATGATTTCCGCCAGCGTGCGCGCCTATCAGGATGGCCCGCAAACCCTGGAGGCCCGGCGCCGGATCGTCCGCGATTACCTCAACAGCGTGCCGCTGTCGGCAGTTCCGGGGCACGGCGAGGTACATGGCATGGCCGAGGGCCTGCGGGTCTGGTACGGCGCCGATTTCGATCAGGTCAACCAGGCCCTGTCCAGCAACGCCACCGATGCCAGGAGCCTGGCCCAGCGCGGCCTGGCCCTGCGCCAGGTGCTGTCGCTGATGATCGCGCAACGCCGCCCTTCCTATTATCTGGTCAAGAGGCACGCCGAGCTGGCGGACCTCACCGACAGCCATATCCGCCTGCTGGCGCAGAACAATGTCATCGATCCCGCCCTGACCGCCGCGGCCCTGGCCAGCAAGGTCAGCTACCGCGACTGGCAGCAGCAGCCGACAATCCAGCCGATCGAAACCAACAAGGGCATCAGCGTGGCCCGCCGCCGTTTGGCAGCGCTGCTCAACCGCCCCTTGTACGACCTGGACCGCCTTGACCTGTCGGCCACCAGCACCTTGCAGAGCGACCTGCAGCGCCAGGCCACCGAGTACCTCAAGCACCTCGCCGACCCGGCTTTCGCCGCGCAGATCGGTGTGCTCGGCGAGCGCCTGCTGACCCCCACCAGCACCACGCAAGTGCGCTACAGCTTCACCCTGTTCGAACTCACCCCCGACGGCTCGCGGGTACGGGTGCAGACCGACAGCACCGACCAGCCTTTCGACATCAACGAAGGCAGCAAGCTGGAATTGGGCTCCACCGCCAAGCTGCGGGTGCTGACCACCTACCTGCAGATCATCGCCGAGTTGCACGACAAGCACGCTGGGAAAACCCCGGCCGAGCTGAAGAAATTTGTGGTCAACGACCAGGACCGACTGAGCCGCTGGGCCCTCGACTACCTGATGCAGAACAGCGACCGCAGCTTGCCGAAGATGCTCGACGCGGCCCTGGACCGCACCTACTCCGCCAGCCCCGGCGAAGCCTTCTTCACCGGCGGCGGGTTGCATCACTTCAACAACTTCCGCAAAGAGGACAACGGCCGCAGCCCGACCCTGCGCGATGCCCTGCGCGAATCCATCAACCTGCCGTTCATCCGCCTGATGCGTGACCTGGTGCGCTACAGCACCTACGGCGGCGACAGCAGCAGTGCCGAGTTGCTCAAGGACGACGCCAACCCGCGGCGCCAGGAATACCTGGCACGCTTCGCCGACCACGAAGGCACCTCGTTCCTGCTGCGGTTCTGGAAGAAGTACCGCAACAAGGACACCCAGGCACGCCTGGACACCTTTCTCGACGGTATGCACCCCACGGCGATCCGCCTGGCTGCCGTGCACCGCTACCTGCTGCCGGACGCCAGCCAGGACAGCTTCAATCGCTTTGTCCGGGCCCATATGAAAAACGCCAAGACCGCCGAGAAACTCACCGACGAGCGCCTGGACAAGCTCTATGCCGGCTATGGCCCGGGAGCCTATGACCTGCCGGACCAGGGCTACATCGCCAAGGTCCATCCCCTGGACCTGTGGCTGCTGGGCTACCTGATGAACAACCCCGACGCGACCTTCAGCCAGATCGTCAAGGCCAGTGAATTCGAACGCCAGGAGGTCTACAGCTGGCTGTTCAAGAGTCGCCATCGCAGCGCCCGGGACAGTCGCATCCGCACCATGCTGGAAGTCGAAGCGTTCCTGGATATTCACCAGCGCTGGCAGAGCGTCGGTTACCCGTTCGACCACCTGGTGCCCTCCCTGGCCACCGCCATCGGCAGCTCCGGCGATCGTCCGGCGGCGCTCGCCGAACTGGTGGGCACCATCCTCAACGACGGCGTGCGCCTGCCGTCCCTGCGTATCGACAGCCTGCACTTTGCCGCCGGCACGCCTTACGAAACCCGCCTGAGCAACGACCCTGGCAAGGGCAAGCGCGTGATGCCTTCGGAGGTCGCCACGGCGCTGCGCGGGGCCCTGTCACAGGTGGTGGATGCCGGTACCGCGAAACGGGTATCCGGCAGTTTCAAACTGGCGGACGGCACGCCACTGGCCATGGGCGGCAAGACCGGTACTGGCGACAACCGCATCGAGGCCACTGGTGCCGGCGGCCGGGTGCTGAGCTCCAAGTCCATCAACCGCACCGCAACCTTCGTGTTCTACATCGGCGATCACCACTTCGGCACCCTCACAGCCTACGTGCCAGGGGCTTCGGCCCAGGGCTTCAAGTTCACCTCGGCCTTGCCGGTGCAGGTGCTCAAGGGCATGGCGCCGATTCTCATGCCCTACCTGCAGCCTGGCAGCAGCACCCAGTGCCTGGGCAGCCTCGCTGCAACGCTGAATCCCTCCGGTTACTAGCCGCTCCACGCCACTCCATGGCGTGGAGCGCCCGCCCATTGTGATTTTCCATCTCAGACCAACGGCAGCTTTGGATGGCGTAGAAGTGCTTGCGCAATCGTTAAGATATATCTTAAGTTATATCTGAACCGAACAGGAGAAAGAGAAAATGAGAGAGCCCCCTCACCACCGCGAACAGGGTGACGGCCACGACAGTTTCGAGCGCCGTCCCGCTCGTGAACGCGGCGGCCGCGGCCCCCGGGTGTTTGCCCCCGGCGACTTGAAGTTGCTGCTGCTGGCGTTGATCGCCGAGCAGCCCTGCCACGGCTACGACCTGATCCGCCAGATCGAAGGCATGTTCGACGGCGCCTACAGCCCGAGCCCCGGTGTGATCTACCCGACCCTGACCTTTCTGGAAGAAAGCGAAATGATCCAGGGCGACGCCGAAGGCGGAAAAAAGCGCTACAGCGTCACCGACGCCGGTCGTCTTTCCCTTCAGGAGCAGGCCATTGCCCTGGACGGTGTGCACATGCGCATCGAGGTCAGCAAGCGCTCCCTGCGCGGCCACGACCGCCCTGCAGAAATCCATGAGGCGGTGCACAACCTGCGCCACGCCCTGCAAATGCACCATGGGCGCTGGAGCCCGGAAGAAATCCTCCGGGTGCGTGACCTGCTGAACAACACCGCCAAGGCCATTGTCGATGGTCCTGTCAGCCACACTGCCCAGGAGAAATCCGAATGACTGCAACCCCAGAGCCATCCATTCACCGGGTCATGCACGAGATCAAGCGCCGGCGCCTGGAAGTCTTGCGCGTCGTCGACCTGACCCCGCGCATGCGCCGCATCACCCTCGGCGGGCCGGAGCTGGCCGGTTTCATCAGCCTGGGCAGCGACGATCATGTAAAGCTGCTGTTCCCGCAGAACGCCGAACAGCAAGCCGCCCTGGAAACCCTGGTGCTGGGCCCAGGCAAGGACAGCGGACCGATGCCCGCCATGCGCGACTACACCCCGCGCCGCTACGACCTGGAACAGGGCGAACTGGACATCGACTTCGTGCTCCATGGCGACGGCCCCGCTTCGACCTGGGCCGAGCAGGCCAAGCCGGGGCAGTACCTGCACATCGGCGGTCCGCGAGGTTCGATGATCGTGCCGGACATCTTCGACAGCTACTTGTTGATCGGCGATGAAACGGCCCTGCCCGCCATAGCCCGACGCCTGGAAGAACTGCCGGCCGGACGCCGGGTATTGGCGGTGATCGAGGTTCAGGATCGAGCGGAGCGCCAGGCACTGCATAGCGCCGCCGAGGTCGAGGTGATCTGGGTGGAGCGTGATGGCGGCGCGCAGGACCTGATCAGCACTGTGCGTCAGTTGCAGGTCCCGCAAGGCAAGCTGTATGCCTGGGTGGCCACCGAGAGCAAGGTCTCGCGCCAGGTTCGTCGAGTGCTGCTGGATGAGCACCGGCTCAACGACGAATTCGTCAAGGCTGCCGGTTACTGGCGCCTGGACGGCAGCGAAGCAGAATAACCCCCGCCTCACGCTAGGAACTGGCTTGCCAGCGAAAGCGGTCTCAAGGCCCCCTTCGCTGGCAAGCCGGGGCCTACCGGGGTTGCGCCGGGCGCTTGCCCAGCCAGCGATCCAGGCCCAGCAACAACAACGACACCAGGACGAATCCCGCCAATATGCCCAGGGCATTGAGCAGCACTTGGGGATAGCCGAGCTTGTCCACAGCGATAAAAGGATAGGGGTACAGCCCCAGCACATTCCCGCGCAAGAGCAGATAGGCGAAATACAGTATCGGATAAAGCATCCATAAGCCGACGTGCCTCAGCCGCAGCACCCCCTTGGGCACACAGCACCACCAGTAGATCAGGAACAGCACCGGCATCACGTCGTGCAGCAACTCATCCGCCAGCCATTGCCAGCCCTGGGGATGCCACAGATGACGCAACAGCAGGCTGTACGCCAACCCCACCAGGACAATGCTCGCCGCTACCGCGCCACTGACCGCCGGACGCAGCATGAACGCCTGCCCCCGGGAAATCCGCAGATTCAGGGCACAGGTCAGCACACTGGCCACCAAGGTATTGCTGAGTACGGTGAAGAAGCTGAAGAAGTTCACCAGCCCACCCAGCAGGCTGGCCCCGGCCTCCCAGCGCAACAACAGAATCAGGTACAGCTGAACCGTCAGCCCCAGCCAACCCAGCACTGCGGCAATGGCGATCAGCCCGCGTCGGCTGAGCAGCCCCAGCAGCGATACACCGGCCATGGAATTCCTCAGAGCGGACGCTTGGTGCGCTGCAACTTCACGTAGAGCTTCTCGACCTTTTCCCGTGCCCAGGGTGTCTTGCGCAGGAAGGTCAGGCTCGACTTGATGCTCGGGTCACTTTTGAAGCAACGGATATCGATGCGCTCGGCCAACCCCGACCATTCGTAGTGTTCCACCAGCGCCTTGAGGATCTGTTCCAGGGTTACGCCATGCAGCGGGTCGGTGTGGGTGTCGGTCATGCCAGGCCTTTGCGGGAAGAAAATAGGGAAAGCCGCGCACCTTAGCCGAGGCCATGCGCCCGCGCCAGAGCGCTGTTTTAACTGTAGCCGCCGTAGACAACCACGGCGATTGAGCATGAGAAGCAAAAAGTTCCTGGCTTTTCGCGATAAAAGAGATGTTATATTGTATCAATCAATAACAACTCACCCGCATCCTGGGCACCCCCGTGTCCTGCCTGTTTTCTGACTCAAAGCGCGCTGCGCAACGCTTGCCAAGGAATGACCGATGTCCCTTTCAGTCCCTCGCCCTTCCCGCTCTTTACTGTGGCGCCTGGCGCCGCTGTCCGCCGCCTTGCTGATTGCCTCCCAGGCCCAGGCCCTGGATTTGCCCCAGCAAGTCATCACCGCCAATCCTCTGGGCAGCACTGAGCTGGCCGCCCCCACCACCGTGCTGGAAGGCGATCAACTGACCCTGCAACAGAAAGGCAGCCTCGGTGAAACCCTGAACAAGCAGCCGGGTGTGTCTTCGTCCTACTTCGGTCCCGGTGCCAGCCGCCCGGTGATTCGTGGCCTGGACGGTGACCGCATCCGCATCCTGCAAAATGGCGTCGGCGCCCTGGATGCCTCGTCGCTGTCCTACGACCACGCCGTGCCTCTGGACCCGGTCAACGTTGAACGCATCGAAATCGTTCGTGGCCCGGCCGCCTTGCTATACGGCGGCAACGCCATTGGCGGGGTCATCAACAGCTTCGACAACCGCATTCCCACCGAAGCCATCGAGGGTATTCACGGGGCCGGTGAACTGCGCTACGGCGGCGCCGACACCACCCGCAGCAGCGCCGGAAAACTGGAAGCCGGCGACGGCACCTTCGCTCTGCACCTGGACGCCAACTCCCGGCAGTTCAATGACCTGAAGATTCCCGGCTACGCCCGCAGCCGCCACGCGCCAGCGAGCGAAGATGGCGACGGCAAGAAAGGCCGCCTGGGCAACAGCGACGGACGCCAGGACGGCGGCGCCATCGGCGGTTCCTACACCTGGGACGAAGGTTATGCCGGCCTGTCCTACAGCAACTACGACGCCAACTACGGCTCACCCGCCGAAGACGACGTGCGTATCCGCATGAAGCAGGATCATTACGCCTTTGCCTCGGAGCTGCGCAACCTGCAAGGCCCGTTCAGCTCGCTCAAGTTCAACGCCGGCTACACCGACTATGAGCACCGGGAGATCGAAGGCGGTGAAACCGGCACCACCTTCAAGAACAAGGGTTACGAGGCGCGGGTCGAGGCTCGGCACCTGCCCATCGGCCCGCTGGAAGGCGTGGTCGGCGCCCAGGTCAATCGCAACGAGTTTTCCGCCCTGGGTGAAGAAGCCTTCGTGCCGAAGACCGATACCAACAGCGGCGCCCTGTTCATTCTTGAAGAACTGCAAGCCACCGAGCGCCTGAAACTCAGCCTCGGCGGGCGCCTGGAACACACCACCGTGGACCCGGACGGCAAAGGCAACGAGCGTTTTGCCCAGGCCGACAAGTCCAGCAGCTTCACTGTCGGCAGCCTGTCCTCCGGCGCGGTCTATACCCTGACACCGGTGTGGTCCCTGGCCGCGACCCTGGGCTACACCGAACGCGCCCCGACCTTCTATGAGCTGTATGCCAACGGCGCCCACGTCGCCACCGGCACCTATGAGCTGGGCAACGCCAAGCTGTCCAAGGAAAAGGCCGTGTCCAGCGACCTGGCCCTGCGCTTTGACAACGGCACCCACAAAGGCAGCGTCGGGGTGTTCTACAGCCACTTCTCCAACTACATCGGCCTGCTGGGCACGGGGCGCACCCTGAACGATGAAGGCGAAGAAGAGGCAGGCGCAATTCCGGAATACGCCTACAGCGGAGTACGAGCACGCTTCACCGGGATCGAAGCCCAGGATCGCTGGACCCTGGGAGAAAGCGCCTACGGCAAGTTCGCTCTGGATCTGTCCGGCGACTACACCCGGGCCAAGAACCTCGACAATGGCCAGTACCTGCCGCGCATTGCCCCGCTGCGCCTGAACAGCGGCCTGCTCTGGGAACTGGATCGCTGGCAGGCGCGCCTGGATGTGCAGCATGCCGCCGGCCAGGGCCGAGTGCCGGACCACGAAAGCAGCACCGATGGCTACACCACCTTTGGCGCCAGTGCCGGTTATCGCTTCGATATTGGCCGTAGCCAGTGGCTGGCCTTCGTCAAGGGCGAGAACCTGACCAACCAGACCGTGCGCTACGCCAGCTCGATTCTGCGGGATATCGCCCCGGCCGCCGGGCGCAGTGTGGAAGTGGGGTTGCGTACCACCTTCTAAGGCCCCGTTCGCCAGCAAGCCGGCACCTACAAGAGGCAGGTGCCGGCGAAGCGGCCTCAGCGGTAACGTCGCGGATCAGCCTCGATCAAGCTGGCCAACTGAGTCAGGGCAAAACGCAACTCGTCCTGGGTCGTCGGCGACATCAGCACCACCCGCACACAACGGGAGCTGGCACCGCGTTCCACCTGGAACTGGCTGCCGCTCATCACCAGCACGCCATTGGCTCGGGCCAGGGTGGCGAACTCATCGCCAGTCCAGGGCTCCGGCAAGGTCAGCCACAGGTGATAGCTGTGGGGCTGAGTCTCGATCTCCAGGCCGGCAAACACTTCCCGGGCAATCGCCTGACGCGCCGCCGCTTCGTTGCGCTGAGTCTGCACCAGCTTGCGGTCCAATCCCTCGACAATCACGTTGCTGGCCAATTGCGCGGTCAGGGGCGAGGGCATCCACACGCTGCTGCGGACCATCGAGCTCAGGCGCGACAGCAACTTGGGCGGGCTGTAGAGATAGCCCACGCGCAACGCCGGCATGATCGCCTTGGACAGGCTGGTGAGGTACACCGAACGCTGCGGCGCATAGCTGGAAAGCGGTTTGATCGACGGATCGGTGGCGAGAAAGCCGTAGATATCGTCGTCGATGATCAAAAAGTCGAACTCTTCGGCAATCGCTGCAATCTGCGCCCGGCGCTGGGGTGACATGATCGCCGTGGTGGGGTTCTGGCAACTGGCGACGCACACCAGCAGCGCCGGTTTTTCCCGCAGGCACTGCTCGCGCAAGGCCTCGGGAATCATCCCCTGCTCGTCCATTGCCACGCCCCGCAGGCGCCGCTCCAGGCCGTGGGCAACGGAGATGATGCCCGGGTAGGTCAAGGATTCGCAGAGCAGCAGATCGCCGGCATTGCTCAAGGCGCTGATGGCCACCATCAAGCCGTGCTGGGCACCGGCAGTCATCACCACCTGTTGCCAATGGGCTTCGGGCAGGGAATGGCGCAGCCACTGGGCACCGGCTTCACGATGGGCCGGATGACCACCGTCGGGGGCGTAGTCCAGGGCACGACCGAAATCGCTGCTGCGGGCCATGCCCACCAACGCGCCGCGCAACCAGTACTCCAGGGTTTCGCTGTAAGGCTTGATGATCGACAGATCCAGGGCTTCGGACTGCCCCAGGGACAGCGACGGTGCACTGGAACCTTCCGGCAACACCAGCGGCGGCTGCGCCAGCACATAAGTGCCGCGCCCGACTTCGCCCTGCACCAGCCCGCGCCGCTGAGCTTCGCTGTAGGCGCGGCTGATGGTGCCGGGGGTGACATTGAGGGTCACCGCCAGCTCGCGCAAGGTCGGCAAGCGGTCACCGTCGTTCAACAGGCCGCTGCTGATGTCCCGCGCCAAGGCGTCGGCAATGGACAGGTAGACCGGCTGATTGAACTCGCTTAACTGGGGAACCCACATGGAGGCTGATCACCATCGGCTGCATTGAAGTGGGCCGGAGCATATCACAGGCCTGCACTCGCCTTTAACATCGACTCAATCGAGCTATTGATTCGATGAAAAGACAAATGAAAAAATTGCAGGCGACTCGAAAGCCTTATTCATGATCAATATAAATAGTTTTAAATCAGTCACTTATATAAAAACAAAGGACTTCCCAAAGAAATCTTTCTAGAGAAACAATTGAATCGATTCAATTCATTGAAATACACTCAGCTAGCACCAACCCAATCGACTCAATCCTTCTTCCACTCCATGCCCAGTCGAGATGCCATGCACAGTCTCAGCAAGGACCTGTCCCTCTCCGCCGTGATCGCCGGCCTGATCGCCGTGATCATTTCCTACGCCGGCCCCTTGATCATCGTGTTCCAGGCCGCCCGCGAAGCCCACTTGCCCAGTGACCAGGTGTCGTCCTGGATCTGGGCCATCTCCATCGGCAGCGGCCTCACCGGCCTGCTGCTGAGCTGGCGCCTGAAGGTGCCGGTGATCACCGCCTGGTCAACCCCCGGCGCGGCGCTGCTGGTATCGATGCTGCCCACGGTGTCGCTGCCCCAGGCCATCGGTGCCTATATAGTCGCCTCGCTGATCATTGCCGTGGTCGGGCTGTCCGGGGCCTTCGACAAACTCATGAGCCGCCTGCCCAAAGCCATTGCCGCGGCCATGCTGGCGGGCATCCTGTTCCGCTTCGGCGCCGAGCTGTTCACTTCGGTCACCGTGCAACCGGCCCTGGTGCTGGCGATGATCGCGGCCTATCTGCTGGGCAAACGTTTCTCGCCACGCTACGCGATCCTGGCAGTGCTGCTGGTGGGCTGCGCCGTGGCCGCCGGCCTCGGCAATTTCAATGGCGGCTCCATCACCCTGGCGCTGGCCAAACCGATCTTCACCGCCCCCGAGTGGAACTGGCACGCCATCATCAACATCGGCCTGCCCCTGGCCCTGGTGACCCTCACCGGGCAATACGTGCCGGGCATGGCGGTGATGCGCAGCGCCGGCTACACCACCCCGGCGCGCTCGATCGTGTCCTGGACCGCCATCACCTCGGCGCTGCTGGCGCCCTTCGGCTCCCACGGCATCAACCTTGCCGCCATCACCGCCGCCATCTGCACCGGTCGCGAAGCCCACGAAGACAAGGACAAACGCTACATCGCCGGGATCGCCTGCGGCCTGTTCTACATCCTCATGGGGATTTTCGGCGCGACCCTGGCCTCGGTGTTCGCCGCCCTGCCCAAGGAGCTGATCGCGGCCCTGGCCGGCCTCGCCCTGTTCGGCGCCATCAGCGCCGGGCTCAGCGGCGCCATGGCCGATGAGAAACAGCGTGAAGCCGCGCTGATCACCTTCCTGGTCACCGCCTCGGGCATGAGTTTTCTCGGCCTGGCCGCCGCGTTCTGGGGGTTGATCTTCGGCCTGGTGGCGCACTTCGCCCTGAGCTACACCCGGCAGAAACAATCCCTCGCCGGGGCCACCGCCCCGCGCTGAACCTGCCCGGGCCCGGTAACTGTTACCGAATCCGAAACGGTTCATGTCAATAAAAGCGCTTTCTCTTGATGAGACGGCGCTTTATCCTTAGCCCCCTAATAAAGCTGAACCGTTTCATCTTTCCCTTTGAAATCAGTGGCCTGCCGTCCTCGATCAACCCGTATCGATGCCACGTGCCGCGCCCTTGCTTCTGCCTATTCCTAGAAAAAGACCTGACTCGAATGCCTATGCCTACTTTTCAGCGCCTAAAAGACAGCGCTGTCCTGACTCCCGTTGCCCTGCCCAAGACCCTGAGCCTGCTCGGCGCCCTGGGGTTTGCCGCCTGCGCCCAGGCCGCCCCGGCCTTCGACAGTGACTCGCCCTGGATGCTCGGCGACTGGAACGGCACCCGCACGGAACTGGCGAACAAGGGCTACGACTTCAAGGTCGACTACGTCGGCGAAATGGGCGCCAACCTGCATGGCGGCTACGACCATGACCGCACCGCGCGCTACAGCGACCAGTTCGCCTTCGGCAGCCACCTGGACCTGCAGAAGATCCTTGGCTGGGATGACGCCGAGTTCCAACTGACCGTGACCAAGCGCGACGGCGACAACATCAGCAACGACCGGATCAACGATCCACGGGTCGGCGGCTTCACCTCGGCCCAGGAAGTCTGGGGCCGTGGCCAGACCTGGCGCCTGACGCAGATGTGGTACCAGCAGAAATTCTTCGACCAGAAGCTCGACATCAAGGCCGGCCGCTTCGGCCAGGGCGAAGACTTCAACAGCTTCCCCTGCGACTTCCAGAACCTGGCGTTCTGCGGCTCCCAGGTGGGCAACTGGGCCGGCAGCGTCTGGTACAACTGGCCGGTCAGCCAGTGGGCGCTGCGGGTCAAATACCACCTCTCGCCCGAGGTCTACGCGCAGATCGGCGCCTATGAGCAGAACCCATCGAACCTGGACCGCGACAACGGCTTCAAGCTCAGCGGCAGCGGCACCCAGGGCACCCTGTTGCCGGTGGAACTGGTGTGGACGCCCAAGCTCAACGGTCTGGCTGGTGAGTACCGCGCCGGCTACTACTACAGCAGCGCCAAGGCCAGCGACCTGTACAAGGACAGCAACGGCCAGAGCGCGGCCCTGAGCGGCGAAGCCTACCGCAGCAGCTCAAGCAAGCACGGCCTGTGGCTCGGCGCGCAACAGCAAGTCACCAGCGTGGCCAGCGACCACTCCCGCGGCCTGAGCCTGTTCGCCAACGTCACCGCCCATGACAAGAAGACCAACGCCATCGACAACTACGTCCAAGCCGGCCTGGTCTACAAGGGCCTGTTCGATGCCCGCGCCAAGGACGACATCGGCTTTGCCCTGGCCCGAGTCCACGTCAACCCGGCGTACCGCAAGAACGCCCAGGCCCGCAACCAGGCCCGCGCGATCTACGCCTACGACAACCCCGGCTACCTGCCGCCGCAGGACACCGAATACAGCGCCGAGCTGTACTACGGCGTGCACCTGGCCAACTGGCTGACCGTGCGCCCCAACCTGCAATACATCCGTCATCCCGGTGGCGTCAGCCAGGTGGACGACGCGCTGATCGGCGGGATCAAGATCCAGAGTTCGTTCTAAAGCCGCGAGGCAGAAACGACGCCATTCACAGTTTTCAGCTGAACCAAGCCCGCGCCTGATCGTCATCTACAGTGAACAAGCGCGGGAACACTCTTAACGTCACGGAGAACCACACTATGAGCACTGAGGGTGCTTCAAGTCCGAGCCGCCGGCTGCCAAGCCTGCTCGGAGTCTTGCTGCTGCTAATGGGCCTGGCCTTGCTGGCCGGGGGGATCAAGCTGAGCATGCTCGGCGGCTCGCTGTACTACGTCCTGGCCGGTATCGGCCTGACGCTGACCGGCCTCTTGCTGCTGGCCGGTAAACGCGCCGCGCTGGGCCTTTATGCCCTGGTACTGTTCGCCAGTACCCTCTGGTCGCTGTGGGAAATCGGCCTGGACTGGTGGCAACTGGTGCCACGCCTGTCCCTGTGGTTCGCCCTCGGCGTGGTCCTGCTGCTGCCCTGGTTCCGCCGTCCGCTGCTGCGCGATGGCCCGGCACCGATGGGCACCGCGGCCCTGAGCGTGGCCGTGGTCCTGGCCGGTGGCGCCGCCATCGGCAGCCAGTTCACCCAGCCTGGGGAAATCTCCGGTGACCTGGGCCGCGACAGCACCGACATGACCAGCACCGCGCCGGCCATGCCTGAAGGCGACTGGCAGGCCTACGGCCGCACCGAGTTCGGCGACCGCTACTCGCCGCTGAAGCAGATCACCCCGGCCAACATCGGCAAGCTGCAGGAAGCCTGGCGCATCCGCACCGGCGACATGCCGACCGCCAAGGACCCGGTGGAAATCACCAACCAGAACACCCCGCTGAAGGTCAACGGCAAGCTCTATGCCTGCACCGCCCACAGCCAGGTGCTGGCCCTGGACCCGGATACCGGCAAGGAAATCTGGCGCTTCGACCCGCAGATCCAGGGCCCCAACGGCGACGACTTCCGTGGCTGGGCGCACATGACCTGCCGTGGCGTGTCGTACTACGACGAAGCCAACTTCAAGAACGCCGACGCCATCAGCCAGCCGGCCACCCTGTCCCCTGCGGGCCAGGCCATCGCCGCCAGCTGCCCGCGCCGCCTGTTCCTGCCCACCGCCGATGCGCGCCTGATCGCCATCAACGCCGACACCGGCAAAGTCTGTGAAGACTTCGGCAACAAAGGCGCCGTGGACCTCAAGGCCGGCATCGGCCCGTTCACCCCGGGCGGCTACTACTCCACCTCGCCGGCGGCCATCACCCGCAACCTGGTGATCATCGGCGGCCACGTCACCGACAACGAATCGACCAATGAACCGTCCGGCGTGATTCGCGCCTTCGACGCGCACGACGGTCACCTGGTGTGGAACTGGGATTCGGGTAACCCCGACGAAACCGCTCCCCTGCCGGAAGGCAAGACCTACACCCGCAACTCGCCGAACATGTGGTCCCTGGCCAGCGTCGACGAGAAACTGGGCATGGTCTACCTGCCACTGGGCAACCAGATGCCTGACCAGTGGGGCGGCAACCGCACCGCAGGCGCCGAGAAATTCAGCGCCGGCACCGTGGCCCTGGACATCGACACCGGCAAGCTGCGCTGGAACTACCAGTTCACCCACCACGACCTGTGGGACATGGACGTGGGCAGCCAGCCAACCCTGCTCGACATGAAGACCGCGGACGGCGTCAAGCCGGCGCTGATCCAGCCGACCAAGCAAGGCAGCCTGTACGTACTGGACCGTCGCGACGGCACCCCGATCGTACCGATCCGTGAAGTACCGGCCCCGACCGGCGCAGTCGAAGGCGACCACACCGCCCCGACCCAGGCCCGTTCGGACCTGAACCTGCTGCCGCCGCCACTGGACGAAAAAGCCATGTGGGGCGCCACGCCGTTCGACCAGATGTTGTGCCGCATCCAGTTCAAGGAACTGCGCTATGAAGGTCAGTACACCCCGCCGTCGGTGCAGGGCAGCCTGATCTACCCGGGCAACGTCGGCGTGTTCAACTGGGGCAGCGTCTCGCTGGACCCGGTGCGCCAGTTGCTGTTCACCAGCCCGAACTACATGGCCTTCGTTTCCAAGCTGGTGCCGCGTGCCGAAGTCGCCGCCGACAGCAAGCGCGAAAGCGAAACCTCGGGCGTGCAACCCAACACCGGCGCGCCTTACGCGGTGATCATGCACCCGTTCATGTCGCCGCTCGGCGTACCTTGCCAAGCGCCGGCCTGGGGCTACGTGGCCGGTATCGACCTGACCACCAACAAAGTGGTGTGGAAGCACAAGAACGGTACCAGCCGCGACAGCTCGCCGATCCCGATCGGCCTGCCAATCGGCGTGCCGAGCATGGGCGGCTCCATGGTCACCGGCGGTGGCGTGGGCTTCCTCAGCGGCACCCTGGACCAGTACATCCGCGCCTATGACGTGAAAAACGGCAAGGAACTGTGGAAATCCCGCCTGCCAGCGGGCGGCCAGGCCACGCCGATGAGCTACACCGGCAAGGACGGCCAGCAGTACGTCCTGGTGGTCGTGGGCGGCCACGGCTCCCTGGGCACCAAGATGGGCGACTACATCATTGCCTACAAACTGGCGGAATAAGCACCACTGCCAGTGTTAGAAAGGGGCGGCTACCTGGGGGTAGCCGCCCCTTTTTTTATCGGCAAGCCTCAAGCCTCAAGCCTCAAGCCTCAAGCCTCAAGCCTCAAGCCTCAAGCCTCAAGCCTCAAGCCTCAAGCTCCAATCATCAGGCTTTTTGTGTTTTTGTTTTGGCTTTGGCTTTGGCTCTTGATTTTCCTGCCCCTTCAGGAGGCCGAGTGTAGGCATTGCGTAGGGGGCAGCTCGGCATGGATGCCGAGCTAGCCGCCCCAGGCCATGGATGGCCTGTGGCGGCGTGCCCCCGGAGCAATGCCGGAACGAGGGAACGCCGAGCCTAGGCGAGGCGCCGGATGCGGGGGCAGGAGCGTTTTGCTTACTTTTGCGCTTTTCAAAAGTGAGTCGCTGTAAGAGCGAAACCGCCAGTGGCCACAGCCGCAGCAACGGATATGTACCCCCCAAAAAACCGCAACCCAGGCTTAAGGCCTCTACTGTGGCGAGGGAGCTTGCTCCCGTAGGACCGGCCGGCGCTCCAGGGCGTAGCAGTCCCATTTTTGGGGGCGCTGCGCGCCCCAGCGGGAGCAAGCTCCCTCGCCACAAATCGCGCCCACCGAAAATTCCTACAACTCGCGTCCAATTGCATCACCTTGTCCCTCAAAGGTTCAGCCCTTAAGGTCTGGGGGTCACTGCAAATTCAGTGACAGGGCGTAGGAACCCTTCGATAACCCTTGGCGCATAAGCGCCCGTCTGATTGCGGAGCATCTGTCGCATCCGTAAGATCAGCCGCGGCGGCCGTGCGCGGGCACGCTTCGGCGTGGCCGAGTCCAAGGGTATTCGGTATTCCTACCCCGCGCGCGGCTGCCACCCAAGCCCGTAGGAAGGCCGTTGGCAGCTCTCATGCCTACCCGGAGCTCGATCAAATGAAAAAGGTCAAACCCAACAAATCTGACACCACTGCGACGGAGCCCAACTCTCGTCACATGCCATTGACCAGCAACGACTACAACATCCCCGCCCTGCTGGTGGACACCCAGGCCCCGCTGGACGCGCTCCACGAGGCCGCCGCCCACCGCATCCGCGCGGCCACCCAGTTGCTGGAAAACATCGCCAGTCACGACAACCTGCAGAGCAACCCGGCCCTGCTCCAGGACTTCGCCCAACTCTGCGTCATACCCCTGCGCGACGGCTGCGACCTGCTCGATGTACTGGGCCGACGCCTGCAGGAACAACTGCTCACCTGAGCATGATCCGGGACCGGCAACACTTCGCCGGTCCCATCCGGCGGCCCTGTGCGCCTCCCCCAGCGCCCCGTAATTGCAAAGCGACATTAGCCCATTTGTGCTAATCGACCCTCCCCCAGCCCGGGGATATAGTGCCGGGCAACCACCCGCTCTCCCCCAACACCGCCGTTCTGCGGTGTCGGGAGCGGCTGCGCCGTTGAAAACACAACAACACCAAGGAAGAGCCATCATGAAACTCCAGTCCTGCCTTCGTCCCCTCGCCCTGCTCAGCGCCCTGGCCCTTGCCCTGGGCGGTTGCGCCATCGCCAAACCAAGCAACGACGATCTGAAGAACCGCGCCCAGATCACCCTCGGCAAGCCGGTTTCCACAGTCTCGAATGTGCGCAGCGACGCGTCCCAGACCTACTTCACCGCCAGTACCAGCGCCGGCGAATACAACTGCGTATTGCCCAGCGGCGGCATGGTCGCCTTCGCCACCATGGGCGGAGCGGTAGCGCTGCCGGCCGAGTGCAGCAAGCAATAAAGCGCTAGCCCCCAAGGCCAACCTGGTTCGCCACGACGGGCTGCCCCGGTGTAGCAGCGGGACAGCGTCGGGCGAGCACCGCTCCCTCCTGAAAAGGTCCCGAGTTGATGAAACCCCGTCTCTTCATGGTGACAGGCCTGGCCCTGCTCGCCTGTACCCTGATGGCCTGTGCGCCGCGCCAAGGGCGAACCCTGGCCGAATACCCGCCGGTGAAGATTCCCAGCGTGCAGTACCCCGACGTGCCCTTCGACACCCAGGCCGCGCGCGCCGCCCTGCAGCCCGGCAGCGCCACGCTCACCGGCAAGTTCTGCATCGTCGGCAACGATGGCATCGAGGACAGTCGCGACGTCAAGATCTATCTCTACCCGGCCACCCCGCACTTGCAGGCCTGGCATAAGTTGCGCGCGTCCCAGCCCGAAGGCGCCCCGGTGAGCATGGTCCCCGAGGCCCTGGCCGTGCACCGGGTGACCCGTACCGACGGCAACGGCATCTTCCAGTTCACCGGGCTGCAACCGGGCCGCTACTTCGTCCAGGGCCAGGACATGGTGTACGGCACCAGCCGCTGGAATGAGTACGTGGGCACCGGCCAGAGCAACACCAACTACGGGCCGGTGACCACCCACTACTACACCGAGCGCAGTTCGATCTCTTCGTACTCAGGGATGCTGGATGACTTCGTCGAAGTGGCCAGCGGCGAGAACAAGAAGCTGACCATGACCAACTACCCCCTGCTTATCCCGTGCCGGACCTGGTAACCACCTCTGTCGCCGAAGCGCTGCGGGCCGACGCCAGCGGCGTTTCGCGCAGGGCGCGCAAGGTGCCCCGCAGTTCCACCGGGCGCACCGGCTTGGAGAGGATGGCGATGTTGCGGTCGTGCAGGGCCGCGTGGATTTTCTCGATGTCGTGCCCGGTGATGATCAGCGCCGGCACTTCCCAGCCCCGCTGCTGGCGGATGCTGTCGATGCACTCGATGCCCGAGGCGCGGGTGCCCAGGTCGTAGTCGGCGACGATGATGTCGCAGTCGGTCTGCAGGTCTTCCCCGCTCGACTCGGCCTGGACCACGCAGCCCCAGCGTTCCAGCAGCGCCGAGGTGGCCAGCAGGACGTTGCGGTCATCTTCCACCAGACAGACCCGCAACCCGGTCAGCAAGCCGCTCTGCAGCGCCTCGTCACGGCTGTGCAAACGCTGCGGCGCGGCCAATACCAAGCCATGCAGGCTGACGGTCGTACCGTGATCGACCCGCGAACGGATTGTCACCTGCAGGTCGGTCAACTGCCCCAGGCGCTTGACGATGGACAGGCCCAGGCCGACGCCCTCGACGTCCTTGTCCCGTACTTGGCGAACCCGGTAGAACTCCTCGAAGATCTTCGGCAGGTGCTCCTCGGCAATCCCCCGGCCCTGGTCATAAATGACAATGGCCAGGCCCGCACCTCGCCGGCGCACACCGATCAGCACCGGCCGTTCTGCGGCGTACTTGAAGCAGTTGGACAGCACGTTCTGCACCATGGTCGCCAACAGCCCCGGATCAACCCGCACCCAGTAACTGCAGGGGCGCAAGCGCAGTTCGACCCTCGCCCAGCGCGCCGCTTCGGCGTTCTGGCGCACCAGATCCCGCAGCAACTCCCCCAGGTGCACGGTTTCGTACTTGGGCTGCACGCGTCCGTTGTCCAGGGTGTAAAGGTCGAGGATCGAACGGAACAACTGCGACACGTTGAGCAGCGAACGGTCGATGTTGTCCACCAGCCGCCGCTCTTCGCCCCCCAGATTGGCCTCGCGCAGGCAAGCAGTGAACAGGCCGATGGAGTGGATCGGCTGGCGCAGGTCGTGGCTGGCCTGGGCCAGGAAGCGGGATTTTTCCAGGTTGGCGGCAATCGCCTCTTCGGACGCCAGGCGGGTGCGCTTGAGCAGGATGTGGGCGTACACCGGAATCACCGTGCTGGTGATCATCAGCATCAGCACCATGTAGGGCTGGGCCTGCCAATACGGGGTCAGCAGATAGACCATGAACAGCGCAAACAGCGCCAGCACGGTGGCAATGGCCAGGTAGCGCGAGCCGAAACGCATGCCATTACCCAGGTTCACCCAGACCATCACCGCATAAATCGGCAGCGCCCCCTCGCCGCCTACCACCAGGCCGTAACAGGTGCCGGTGTAGTCGTAGACCATGCCCAGGATGCGCCGCGCCGGGTAATGCCCGGGCCAGCGGGCAATGGCCATGCGCAGCAGGATCGAACCCAGCATGAACAGGGCAATGTAGATCATCACCGGCACATAAGGGTCGACCTGCTGCCCCGGGAGAAAACCGATCACGGTAAACCAGACCAGGGCGCAACCGGCCACGATAATCCGAAGGGTGGCCTGGTCGAGTTCGCTGTCCTTCTCAACGTTCATGCAATCACCTCCTTGTGCAATCTGTGTGGCCGTGGTCTTTTGCCGCTCGGCAATACCGCGTATCGAACACGACCAGCGGCCAGTTACAACGCCGCGCGTCAAGTTAGCATGCGCGCAGGACTGGATGTTTCAAGGAGTTTCACGACATGACATGCCGGATTATCGTCGCCGACGACCACCCGCTATTCCGCGAGGGCATGCTGCGCACCCTCCAGCGCCTGCTGCCCGACGCCCTGCTCGAAGAGGCTGGCGACCTGGCGGCGGTACTGGCCCTGGCCCTGACCGGCGAGGAGCCGGACTCGCTGATTCTGGACCTGCGTTTCCCCGGATTGACCTCGGTCAGCCTGCTTGCCGACCTGCGCCGACAACTGCCCCGAACCTCGCTCATCGTGGTATCGATGGTGGACAATCAGGACCTGATCGGCGAAGTCATGGCCGCTGGTGCCGACGGTTTTATCGGCAAGAGCATCAGTCCGGAGGAGATCGGTCAGGCAATCCAGGCCATTCGCCAGGGCGAAGTGGTGGTCAAGTACGCACCTTCCGGCTTGCTGCTGCCCCTGGATGCCGGTGCCGAGATCAGCCAGCTAACCACCCGCCAGCAAGAAGTGCTGCGCCTGATCGCCCAGGGCAAGACCAACAAGGAAATCGCCCGGGAGCTGGATATCTCGCCGTTCACCGTACGCATCCACGTCTCATCCCTGCTGCACACCCTGAAAGTGCCCTCACGGGCAGCCGCTGCGGTGAAGTTCGCCGGGGCCTGGTAACCCGGGACAGGCTCGCGCACCAATGCCAGAGAGTCGTCTCCGGCGCTGCACCGGCTGTTTGCCCCGGTTGCACCTTTAACACTGGGAAGCTTGGCGCAAATGAGGCAGCATCGGTCCTGGCACGCCTGTATAAACGCCATGGCATTGGGCGGCACGCCAGGAACAGCGTGCTCGCGCAGCCGCCCCACGCAGGAGAAAAACATCATGAATACGGATGAACGTGATGAACTATTTGATCGGTTGCACCACTGGTTCGGTGACTCGGAAGCCACCAACTGGAACGAATACACCACCGAACAGGTGGCCAAGGGCGTGCTTCACGCCTTTACCCCGGCGCAATGGCAACGGCTCGGCGAGACACTGCTGTCCCAGCCCGAGTACTGGCAGCACCGCTGCGCTGTCTCTCTGGGCGAGTTGCGAACGGCACCGGCCATCGCCTTGTTGAAACGCCTGCTGGCAGACTCGCCTTACCTGGATGTGCGGGTCATGGCGGTCTATGAGCTGGACTGGGCGCAAGCCGCCATCGAGCAGCGCTATGCGCCCTGTATCCTGGAAATCATGGACAACCTCAGTGAAGAAGGTATCGAGCCGGAGCTGCACAGCCTGCTGACCAAGGCCGAGTCGGCCACCCTCTGAAAGCCCCAACCCTGGATGCCGGCTCCCCGCCGGCCATCCAGCCTTCAGCTGGAGACCCGAGACTTCAACATCCAATGCTCGAAGGCCTCGGCGGGCAACGGCCGGCTGATCAGGTAACCCTGGACCGTATCGCAGCCCCAGCTTTCCAGCAGTTTCAGGCAATGCTCGAACTCCACCCCTTCGGCCACCACCTTGAGCCCCAGCTTGTGACTCATTTCGATGGTTGAGCGCACGATCACCGCGTCACCGCTGGTTTCATCCAGATTGCGGATAAAGGACTGGTCGATCTTCAGCTCCTGCACCGGTAGACGCTGCAACTGGGCCAGGGATGAATAGCCGGTGCCAAAATCATCCACCGACAGACTGATGCCGCAGCCACGCAAGCGCTGCAGCACCGCCAGGGCCTGCTCCGGATGGCGCATGATGGCGCTCTCGGTGATCTCGAACACCAGTTGCTCAGCGGCCACCTGATAGCGCTCCAGGCACTGGCTGACCCGGACTTCCAGGCCGTCGTCCTCCAGGTCGCTGGCAGAGATGTTCAGCGACAGGCGCACCGGCAAAGCCCGGCGGTTCCACTCCGCCAACTGGCGAATACAAGCCTCGATAACCCAGGAGGTCAGGCTGTGCATGCTGCCGGTGCGCTCGGCCAGGGGAATGAACTCCGCCGGCGACACCACGCCAAATACCGGATGCCGCCAGCGCAGCAAGGCTTCGGCCTGATGCAGGTAATCCCGGCGCAGATCCAGCTTGGGCTGATACAGCAGGAACAGCTCGCCATCGGCGGCGGCGCGACGCAGGTCACGGATCAGGCTGATCTGGCGCTGATGAGCCAGGTCGCGGTCTTGCTGGTAGACCTGCAGGTAACCGGGGTTGAGCGCTGCATCGTGGCGGGCGATCGCGGCACGGCTGATCAGTTCTTCGGCGGACTTGCCGTCGGCGGGATACACCGCCATGCCCATGCAGATCTGGCGCCGTACCTCATCCCCCTGAATCAGCTGGGGTCGGCTCAACAGGTCATGGAGGCGGTCGGCCATGGCAATGGCGCCATCGAGCTCGGTGTTTTCCAGCAGCAGGAGGAACTCGCTGGCGGTGATCCGCGCCGCGGTATCGCCCTGGGACAGCACATCACGCAGCCGCCGGCTCAGTTCCCCCATCATCTGCTCCAGCCCTTCATTGCCAAAGCCTTCGTTGATCGCCCGATAGTTGTCGATCCCCAGGTACAGCAACACCACGTTGCGCCGGGCAGCGATGGCCTGGCTCAGGCGCTCGATGGCCAGGGCCCGATTGGGCAGCCCGGTCAGGGGATCATGCAGGGCGTTGTGGGCCAGTTGCCGCTCACGGGTGGCGATGGCGCTCTGCATGGCGTTGAAGGCATCCGCCAGCACACCGAACTCGTCGCTGCGCTTGATGGCCACCGTGGCCTGATAGTTGCCGGCACCGATACGTCGGGCAGCCTGGGCCAGGTCTTCCAGGGGCCGCGAAACCCGCCGAGCCATCAGCAGGGCGAAGACCAGGGAAATCACCAGCGCCACCATGGCGATCCACAGGAACTCCCGGTCCAGTGGCGCAAAGGCTTGCAGTGCCTGTTCCAGGGGGCTCTGCAACAAGACCATGACCCGCGGATCCTGGGCATCCCCGGTATTGGCCAGTTGCAGTGCCTGGTTGAGAAAGCGTTGGCCATGGGTTTGGCTCATCTGTGGCAGGGACTGCCACAACGAGTCACGCAGGGCATTGATGATCGGCGACCAGAAGAACTCAGGCTGGGTGCTGAACAACTCTCCGGGGTGCTCGCCGTCGACGGTCAGGAATGAGACTTCCAGGTTGCTCATGGAACGCAGTTCCCGGGCGAACAACTCATCCATGGGAAAGCCCATCACCACCCGGGCAACGGGCAGCGAATCCAGCACTTCACCTTGCACCAACAGATAGGGGCGGCCGTTGATCGCAACGAACAGCATGTGAGTGTCGTGCCGCTGCGCTCGGCGCAACGCCCGGTCATAGGGAAACGGCTGCCCCCTGGCAATGTCCGCCAACGTACTGGCGATTACCCGTCCCTCGGGACTGAGCACGAACATCTCGCTGGAACGGATGCCCCCACGGTACTGCGCCAGGGACGCGAGGATGTCCACCGGCTTGCCGCTGACCACAGCGCGGTGAAACTCCGAATCCACCACCAGCCAGTCGATACCGTATTGCAGGTTGCGGCCCCGCAGGTCCAGCAGGCGTTCGAACACGCGAGTGCCGATCTTCAATTGCAACTGCGCCTGCTTCTCCACTGCGTGAGTAGTAGCGGTCTTCACCGCAAAGTACACCGCGCCAATTAGCACCAACAGCAACAGCGCCAGCACCCCGACAATCCTTGCCTGAAAGGTTCGGCGCCACTTCATAGAGATGCTCTCATCCACTCCGATCGCCCGCCGGGCCGGAAAAGCACCAGCGCGGGTGACAGCCGCCGAGAGCTGAAAAATCCGTTCTTCATACCCATCCCTCTAAGAAGCTGAATGCGTGCGTCAAATAAATGCCGATTTCACTCCAGCATTCCGGACACTCAGATTAATCCTCAAACTGTAGAAGATCACGCAATAAAACAGGTGATATCCAAGTCATTTTATTGACATTTGATATCCGTCAACGCCGTCCACAGCGTCCACATCACACGTCTGGACAGAGCCTCGAGGGACAGTTGAGGGCCACACGGAAAAAAGCTGAAACCAGTTTCCCATTGAAACCCGTCTCGACCTGCCCCATCTAACCTGCATAGCCCATCGCGCAGGAGCCTTCATGAGCGACCAGCAAGCATTTCCCGAAGATCCACGTGAGTACCTCGATCCGGAAAATACCGAACAGCCCAGTGCCCATGGCACCGGCCTGGCCCTGCCCGGGCAGAATCTGCCGGACAAGGTCTACATCATGCCGATTCACAATCGTCCCTTCTTCCCGGCGCAGGTACTGCCGGTGATTGTCAACGAAGAACCCTGGGCCGAAACCCTGGAGCTGGTAAGCCAATCCGACCACCACTCCCTGGCCCTGTTTTTCATGGATACCCCCCAGGAAGACCCGCGCCACTTCGATACATCCGCGTTGCCGGAGTACGGCACCCTGGTCAAGGTCCACCACGCCAGCCGCGAGAACGGCAAGCTGCAATTCGTCGCCCAGGGCCTGACCCGGGTACGCATCCGCACCTGGCTCAAACACCACCGGCCGCCCTACCTGGTGGAAGTCGAATACCCGCACCAGCCCAGCGAACCCACCGATGAGGTCAAGGCCTACGGCATGGCGCTGATCAACGCGATCAAGGAGCTGCTGCCCCTCAATCCGCTGTACAGCGAAGAACTGAAGAACTACCTCAACCGCTTCAGCCCCAACGACCCTTCGCCCCTGACCGACTTCGCCGCCGCCCTGACTTCCGCCACCGGCAACGAGTTGCAGGAGGTGCTGGACTGCGTGCCGATGCTCAAGCGCATGGAAAAAGTCCTGCCGATGCTGCGCAAGGAAGTCGAGGTCGCGCGCCTGCAGAAAGAGATCTCCGCCGAGGTCAACCGCAAGATCGGCGAGCACCAGCGCGAATTCTTCCTCAAGGAACAGCTCAAGGTGATCCAGCAGGAACTGGGGCTGACCAAGGATGACCGCAGCGCCGACCTGGAGCAGTTCGAGCAGCGGCTGAGCGGCAAGGTGCTGCCGGCCCAGGCGCAGAAACGCATCGCCGAGGAAATGAACAAGCTGTCGATCCTCGAAACCGGCTCGCCGGAATACGCCGTGACCCGCAACTACCTGGAATGGGCCACTGCTGTGCCCTGGGGCGTCTACGGCGAGGACAAGCTCGACCTCAAGCACGCGCGCAAAGTGCTCGACCAGCACCACGCCGGGCTCGATGACATCAAGACCCGCATCCTCGAATTCCTCGCGGTGGGCGCCTACAAGGGCGAGATCAGCGGCTCCATCGTGCTGCTGGTGGGCCCGCCGGGCGTGGGCAAGACCAGTGTCGGCAAGTCCATTGCCGAATCCCTGGGGCGGCCGTTCTATCGCTTCAGTGTCGGCGGCATGCGCGACGAAGCCGAGATCAAGGGCCACCGCCGCACCTACATCGGTGCCCAGCCGGGCAAGCTGGTGCAGGCCCTCAAGGAAGTGGAGGTGATGAACCCGGTGATCATGCTCGACGAGATCGACAAGATGGGCCAGAGCTACCAGGGCGACCCAGCCTCAGCCCTGCTGGAGACCCTCGATCCGGAGCAGAACGTCGACTTCCTCGACCATTACCTGGACCTGCGCATGGACCTGTCCAAGGTGTTGTTCGTGTGCACCGCCAACACCCTGGACTCGATCCCCGGGCCGCTGCTCGACCGCATGGAAGTGATTCGCCTGTCGGGTTACATCACCGAGGAAAAACTCGCCATCGCCAAGCGCCACCTGTGGCCCAAGCAGTTGACGAAAGCCGGTGTAGCCAAGAGCAGCCTGAGCATCAGCGACAGTGCCCTGCGCGCCGTGATCGACAGTTACGCCCGGGAAGCCGGGGTGCGCCAACTGGAGAAACAACTGGGCAAACTGGTGCGCAAAGCGGTAGTCAAGCTGCTGGACGAGCCGGATGCAAACATCAAGATCGGGCCCAAGGACCTGGAGGCCTCCCTGGGCATGCCGGTGTTCCGCAACGAGCAGGTCCTGAGCGGCACCGGAGTCATCACCGGCCTGGCCTGGACCAGCATGGGCGGCGCGACCCTGCCCATCGAGGCGACGCGGATTCATACCCACAACCGTGGTTTCAAGCTCACCGGCCAGTTGGGGGATGTGATGAAGGAGTCGGCGGAGATCGCCTACAGCTACGTCAGTTCGCACCTCAAGCAGTTCGGCGGCGACAGCAAGTTCTTCGACGAAGCCTTCGTCCACCTGCACGTTCCTGAAGGTGCCACGCCCAAGGATGGCCCGAGCGCCGGGGTGACCATGGCCAGCGCCCTGCTGTCCCTGGCGCGCAACCAGCCGCCGAAAAAAGGCGTGGCCATGACCGGCGAGCTGACCCTCACCGGCCACGTGCTGCCCATTGGCGGGGTGCGGGAGAAAGTCATCGCGGCGCGGCGGCAGAAGATCTTTGAGCTGATCCTGCCGGAGCCCAACCGCGGGCATTTCGAGGAACTGCCGGACTACCTCAAGGAAGGCATCACCGTGCATTTCGCCAAGCGTTTTGCCGACGTGGCCAAGGTACTGTTCTAAATCCCTTCGCCGGCAAGCCGGCTCCTACAGGTTGTCCCTTGTAGGAGCCGGCTTGCCGGCGAACAGGCCATAAGCGCCAACCTCCGTCCCCCGGCCCACACCGCCCATCATCTTCAGTTATGCTCGCCGTTCGTCACGAATGATCGGAGCTTCCTGACCCATGTCCGCACCTCGCCTGCTTGCCCTGCTCAGCCTCGCCCTGCTGGCCGCCTGCGCCAGCCAGCCCAAGCAAAACGTCACCGTGGAAAACCAGAGCCAATGCCCCCTGCAATTGCACAACGGGCAAACCCTGACCCTGACCCTACCCAGCAATCCCACCACGGGCTATCGCTGGGCAATCCAGGATTCGGCCGGCGGCATCCTGCGCAAGGTCAGCCCCGAGGTCTACAGCAATCCCGAGAACACCGGTCTGGTGGGCAGCGGTGGTCAATCCACCTGGCGTTTCCAGGCGTTCGCCAGCGGCCAGGGCCGACTGCTGCTGACCTATCAGCAACCCTGGGCACCGGAAGAAGCACCGGTAAAAGCCTTCGACTGCTCAATCACGGTCAACTGACATGGGCTGGCTGATTCTTGCGCTAATGGGCGCCGCCACCTTCATCTACGGGGTCAGCGTGCATGCCACGCTGCTCTGCCTGCTGGTCAAGCCGCTGCCGGTGCTGGCCCTGCTGGGCTGGCTGCATGATGCGCCGCCGGGGGACTATCGCCGCTGGATCGCCATTGGCCTGTTGTTCTCAGTGCTGGGGGACGTGCTGCTGGCCTGGCCTTCGGACCTGTTCGTGTTCGGCCTCGGGGCGTTTCTGGTGGCGCACCTGGCCTACCTCAAGGCCTATCTCTGCGACTGTCGGCGCCTGGCGCTGTTGCCGCTGGTGGTGGCACTGGCCATTGGCGCGGGGCTGTTGAGCATCCTGATTTCCCACGGCCTGGGCCCGCTGCTGATCCCGGTGATCGTCTACGCCCTGACCATCAGCGCCATGCTCTGGCGCGCCCTGGCACGCCTGGGCTCAGCGGTGCCCAAACGCTCGGCGGCGCTAGCGGCCGCGGGGGCCCTGAGCTTCGCCTTCTCCGACAGCCTGATTGGCATCAGCCGCTTCGTGGTGGCCTTCGATGCCGCGCCCTACTTGATCATCATTTTCTACTGGCTGGGCCAGTGGGGTATCGCTGCTTCGGCGTTCAGCCAGAAGCCGCGCTGATCAGCCGGCGCCGGCAAGCCGGTCCCTACTCTCGGTAGTGGCCGGCTTGCCGGCGAAAAGGGCCACACCTTGCGTCGCCCTTGCTCTGCTGAAGGCCCTGCGGGCCTTATCGCAGCCTGCGCCAGCGGCTACAATGCCGCCCTCTTTTTATCTCCATCGCTGGAAATGCCGTGAGCAAAGAACCCGACCGCCTATTCGCCCAGCCCCTGGCCCAGGTGCCCGACTTCGCCTTTAACGAGGATGTGGTGCGGGTGTTCCCGGACATGATCAAGCGCTCGGTGCCGGGTTACCCGACCATTGTCGAGAACCTCGGGGTGCTGGCCGCGCAGTTCGCTCAGCCCAACAGCGTGCTCTACGACCTGGGCTCATCCCTGGGCGCGGTGACCCAGGCCCTGCGCCGCCATGTGCGCAGCGACGGTTGCCGGGTAATCGCCGTGGACAATTCGGCGGCCATGGTCGAGCGTTGCCGGGAATACCTCAACGGCCAGGATTCGATGTTCCAGGAGTTGCTGCCGGTGCAGGTGATCGAAGGCGATATCCTGGCCCTGGAGTTCCAGCCGGCCTCGGTGGTGGCTTTGAACTTCACCCTGCAGTTCATCGCCCCGGAGCAACGCCTGGCCCTGCTCGGGCGCATCCGCCAGTCGTTGCTGCCCGGCGGCGCGCTGATCCTCTCGGAGAAGCTGCGCTTCAACGACACCGAGGAACACGCCCTGCTCACCGACCTGCACATCGCCTTCAAACGCGCCAACGGCTACAGCGAACTGGAAATTGCCCAGAAGCGCAGCGCCATCGAAAACGTCATGAAGCCCGACAGCCTCGAAGAACACCGCGAACGCCTGCTGGCCGCCGGGTTCTCGAAAGTCGTGCCGTGGTTCCAGTGTCTTAATTTTGCCTCGTTGATTGCCCTGCCATGATTGATCTGTCTCCCCTCGCTCGCCGTCTGGCGGGCACGCCCCTGGCCGAATGGGCCAACGGCCTGCAAGCCCAGCTCGATGCCAAGATGGAAAAGGGCCATGGCGACCTGGAGCGCTGGCAGAGCGCCCTCGACGCATTGCCGAAGATCCAGCCCAGCGAAGTCGACCTGATCAACGGCCTGCGCCTGGACACCGACTGCGACGACGCCACCCGGGCGCAGATGCGTACCGCACTGATGGGCCTGTCACCGTGGCGCAAGGGCCCGTTCAACCTGTTCGGCGTGCACGTGGATACCGAATGGCGTTCGGACTGGAAGTGGTCGCGGGTCGCGCCGCACCTGAACCTTGAAGGCAAACGCATCCTCGATGTCGGCTGCGGCAATGGCTACTACATGTGGCGCATGCTCGGCGCCGGCGCCCACAGCGTGATTGGCGTGGACCCCAACTGGTTGTTCTTCTGCCAATTCCAGGCGGTGCAGCGCTACCTGTCGCAGCCTGCGGTGTGGCACCTGCCATTCCCCTTCGAAGACCTGCCGGCCAACCTGGAAGGTTTCGACACCGTATTTTCCATGGGGGTGTTCTACCACCGGCGTTCGCCCATCGAGCATCTGTTGGCGCTCAAGGACTGCCTGGTCAAGGGTGGCGAACTGGTGCTGGAAACCCTGGTGGTGGAAGGCGATCAACATCAGGTGCTGGTGCCGGAAGACCGTTATGCGCAGATGCGCAACGTGTGGTTCCTGCCCTCGGTGCCGGCCCTGGAGCTGTGGCTGCGGCGCGCCGGGTTCAGCGATGTGCGCTGCGTGGATGTCAGCGTGACCAGCGTCGAGGAGCAGCGCGGCACCGAGTGGATGAAGTACCAGTCCCTGAGCGACTTCCTCGACCCCAACGATCACAGCAAGACCATCGAAGGCCTGCCGGCGCCGATGCGCGCGGTGATTGTCGCCAGAAAATAACCCCGCCTTCCCTCTGTAGGAGCTGGCCGGGCGGCGTTCCGCTTGCCAGCGAAGGCGCCCGCCAAAGCGGTGCAAGGCTCAAGGGCCTCTTCGCCGGCAAGCCGGCTCCTACGGTTTGGTGTAGGCCGCGAACCGGTTTGCGCTCAGCGCGCCCGGCGCGCCTTGAAGAATTCGCTCAACACCGTGCCGCACTCTTCGGCCAGCACCCCGCCCTCGTACAGCACCCGATGATTGAGAAAGCCCTGGGTGAAGAACTGGCCCTGGCTCTGCACGATGCCGGCCTTGGGTTCCAGGGCGCCGTACACCACCCGGGCAATGCGCGAATGGACGATCAGCCCGGCGCACATGCTGCAAGGTTCCAGGGTCACGTACAGGGTGCTGCCGGGCAGGCGATAGTTGCTCACCGCCTGGGCCGCCTCGCGGATCGCCACCATTTCGGCGTGGGCGCTGGGGTCGCTGCCGCTGATGGGGCAGTTGTAACCGCGGCCGATGATCTGGCCATCCAGCACCAGCACCGCGCCCACCGGCACTTCCCCCAGGGCGGCACCCTGGGCGGCCAGGGCCAGGGCTTCGCGCATGAAGTCCTGGTCGCGGCTGCGGTCGATGATCGGCGCCGGGCGTATCTGACGCATCACGCCACCTCGATGGCGGCCATCAGACCGGTTTCCATGTGGTCGATCACGTGGCAGTGGAACATCCAGACCCCAGGGTTATCCGCCACCAGCGCCACGCGGGCACGCTCGTTCTTGCCCAGCAGGTAGGTGTCGGTGAAGTAGGGAGTGATCTTCTTGCGGTTCGAGGCGATGACCTTGAAGCTCATGCCGTGCAAGTGGATCGGGTGTTGGTACTGAGTCATGTTCTTCAATTCGAAAATGTAGCTCTTGCCCTTTTTCAGCGTGGCAATCGGGCGGTCGGCGCAGGTCTTGTCGGTGATGTCCCAGGCCTGGCCGTTGATCTGCCACAGGCTCGGCGGCTGGCCATTGTCCACGTTCACCGAGACCGAGCCAACCCACTCGAAATTGAAGTTGAGCTTCTCGGCGTTGTCGAGATCCGGCTCGGCCACCGGGTTGGCCGGCAGGGCTGGCGGCCACTGGGTCGGCGCATCGTTGTTGGCCACCGAACGCAAGGTGCCCAGGCGCACCGGACCGTTGCGCAGGGACAGTTCCTGCCCCGCCGCCGGCGCCTTGATCGCCAGGCAGATACGCATGCCCGGCCCCAGCCAGTACTCCTTGCCCAAAGGACGCGGCTCGATGGGGTTGCCGTCCAGTGCATAGATCTGCGCTTCGACATCGGGGATGTTGATGCGGTAGGTCAGGGTGTTGTCCAGGTTGAGCAGGCGCACCCGAGTAATCTGCCCGGCCGGCAGGTCGATCACCGCCTGGGACACGCCGTTGATGGTGGACAGGCGCCCGGCCGTGCCGCCCCGCGCCGCTTCCCGGGGGATGCTGAAGGAGACGAACGCGCCCTCTTCGTCCACGTGCCAGCTTTTCAGGCTCAGGGTGCGCTCGTACTGGAATCCGGTGGGTTCGCGCTCTTCGACGATCAGCGGGCCCACCAGGCCGCGGCCCAGTTCTTCGCTGCTGTTCACATGGGGGTGATACCAGTAGCTACCGGCATCCGGTACGCGGAACTTGTAGTCGAAGTATTCGCCGGGTAGCACCGGCAGTTGCGAGACGTAAGGCACGCCGTCCATTTCCAGGGGCAGGCGGATGCCGTGCCAGTGGATGGTGGTGGCCACGGGCAGGTGGTTGATAAAGCGCACCCGCAGCCACTCGCCCTGGCGCACTCGCAGTTCGGTACCCGGTGCCGATGGCCCGAAAGCCCAGGCTTGGGTCTTGTGCCCTGGCACCAGTTCCACATCCAGCGGCGCAGCGATCAGTTCGTAGTCGTGGCCCGCTTCAGCGTCGGCCATTTTCCCCAGCCAGTAGCGCGAGGCGCCACCCGCTCCCACGCCCACCACTACCAGACCGGCCAGACCACCGAGTATTTGTCGACGGGTAAAGGACATGGACTCAACTACCTCACGTATCCGCGGCGGGACCAAGCCCGCAAAAGGCGAATACGATACACCCGCAGTTGAGAAACAGTAAGGCCGGCGCGGCGACCGGACGCAGGCGGGACGGGGAAACGATGGGTGTTTTCGGGAGCCTGCTCCCTGGCAAGCCCGTTGCTCTTGCAGGAGCCGGCTTGCCGGCGAACAAGACCCTCAGCCCTGCAATCCCAACAGCAGATGCACCACACCACCGGCCAGGGGCATCACTGCCGGCACCCCCGCCACTCGCAGGGCGCTGCTGTCCAGCAACTGCGGATCATGCAGTTCCAGGCGCAGGCGGGTCAGGGCCAATGGTTGTTGGCTCTTGATGTTGGCGCTACCACCCAGTGCCGCCAGCATCGCGTCACTCAGAACACGGCCCTTGGCCTGGGGGGCCTTCGGCTGATCAGGGATCAGGTCTGGAGTCAGGGCCTTCCAGAACGCCCGTTGCAATTTCTCGAACATCTTCAGTTCTCCAGAATCAGTGAGTCGGCGGCGACTTGCTGCCGTTGCAGGCATTCACGTACCTGAACCGCGTCTTCCAGATCGATGATCCGCGCTGCCAAGGCCTGGCACTCGCTCAGATCCAACTCCCGTACCCGGGCCTTGATGGCGGGAATCAACGGCACGCTCACCGACAGCTCGTCTACTCCCAGGCCCAGCAACAGCGGCACCGCCAGGGTCTCGGAAGCCAGTGCACCGCAGACGCCGACCCACTTGCCGTGGGCATGGGCGGCCTGCACCGTGCGCGCGATCAGGCGCAGCACTGACGGATGGAAGCTGTCGGCCTGACTGGCCAGGCGCGGATGATCACGGTCCATGGCCAGGGTGTACTGGGTCAGGTCGTTGGTGCCGATGGAGAAGAAATCCACCTCCGGGGCAAAACGATCCGCCATCAAGGCCGCCGAAGGCACCTCGATCATGATCCCCAGCTTGGGCCGCTCCGCCAGGCCCAGGGCCCGGACCTCGTCATCGAGCAATTGGCGCGCCTGACGCAGCTCCGCCAGCTGGCTGACCATCGGCAACATGATGTGCAGGCGGGCCTGCCCGGCGCTGGCGAGCATCGCCCGGAACTGCTCGCGCAGCAGTTCGGGACGCTCCAGGCACAGGCGGATACCCCGCAGGCCGAGAAAAGGGTTGGCTTCGCTGTCCATGGGCACATAGGCCAGGGGCTTGTCGCCGCCCACGTCCAGGGTCCGCACCACCAGATTGCGCGTCGGCCCCAGGGCCTGGGCAATGGCCAGATAGGTTTCGGCCTGCTCCTCGGGGCTCGGGGCGTGGCTGCGGTCCTGGTAGAGGAACTCCGAACGCAACAGGCCCACGCCTTCACCGCCCAGGCTCATGGCCTGCTCGGCCTCCGCCAGAGAGGCAATGTTGGCCGTGACCTCCAGATGATGACCATCGCGGGTCACCGCCGGTTGCGCGGCCTGGGCCAGGTCCTGACGCTGGCGCAGGCGTTGCTGCTGACGCAGGGACTCCAGTTGCTGCAGACGCTGAGGGTCCGGGTCCGTATGCAGTTCGCCGCGATCGGCATCCAGCAGAACCCGGGTGCCGTTGGCCAGGGACAGGACCCGGGACGACAGGCCACAGATCGCCGGCAGGCCCAGGGCCCGGGCGAGGATCGCCACGTGGCTGGTGGCGCCGCCGCCAACGGTGGCAAACCCCAGCACCTTGGCCGTGTCCAGGCTCGCGGTCTGCGAGGGGGTCAGTTGCTCGGCAATCAGAATGGCCTGATCCGGCAAGCTCAGGGCATGCTCTTGCACCCCGAGCATCCGCTTGAGCACCCGTTGGCCGACGTCCGCCAGATCCACCGCGCGCTCAGCCAACAGCGTACTGCCCAGGCCCTTGAACAGCTCGGCGGTGGCCTCGATGGCACGGTTCCAGGCAAAGGCAGCGCTCTTGCCGGTGACGATCAGGGCCTCGGCCTGCTGCAACAGACTCGGATCGTCGAGGAGCTCCTGGTGGGCCCGAAAGATTTCCTGCTGCGCGCCACCCCGGGCATTGTCCCGCAGCTGTTGCAGGTCCCGGACCGCCTCCCGCAAGGCCCGCTCAAGCACTTCGCGCTCTTGCTGCGGGTTCACCGCCCACTCCTTTATCTGCAGGCGCTGTTCAGCCACCTGCAGCACCTGGCCGACCGCCGAACCCGGTGACGCACAGACTCCCCGCAGAACCGTCTCCAACGACTCATCCCGCGCCGCCAGCGGCGCAAGACTCGGCGCCGCAGCACTGACTTTCTCGCCACAACCCGAGGCCAACAGCTCCACCAGAACCTGGAGCGCCCGCTCGGCATCCGCACCTGCGGCACTGACCTGCAAGACATCGCCCTGCACCGTCTGCAAGGCCATGATCGACACCAGGGACTTGGCATTGGCCGAGTCCTGGCGCCGATGCAGGCAGATATTCGCGGCAAAGCCCTTGGCGGCCTGGGCCAGCAAAGCCGCCGGGCGCGCATGCAGGCCCTGGGGGTTGCCGAGGATCAGCGGTTTGGAAAACAGCGCCTCAGCTTCAGCGTCCTCGGCCTTGGCACCTTCCTCTGCGGAGGTGGGCTCGATCTGCAACACCGGCTGTCCCAGCTCCACCAGCCGGCGGTCGCCGACCAGCCCGATCACCGCTTCGCCACTGACCACCAGCATCAGGGTCAACAGACTACGGGCATGCAGGGCCAGGTAGTCGGCGTCGAACTCGATCAGCGGCTGGCCAGCCGTGACTTGCTGACCTTCCTCGATCAGGCAGGTGAAGCCCTTGCCCGCCAGGTTCACCGTGTCCAGCCCGATGTGCATCAGCACCTGCTGGCCCTGCTCGCCGGTAATGCTCAGCGCATGGCCGCTGCGCTGCAGGTTGCTGACCACCCCGGACAGTGGCGCGCAGAGGATCTGGGAAGTCGGGTCGATGCACAGCCCGTCACCGATCACCCGGCTGGAAAACACCGGGTCCGGGACCTGCTCCAGGGGCAGCAGCACCCCGGACAGGGGCGCGAGCAATTGCAAGGGTTGGGTTATGGCCATGACGTCACCTGCTAATGATTCCTTGAAGTGCCGATGGAGCGCGAGCCCCGACAGCATCGCTTATTTCCACCAGTACTCGACCTGCAAACCGACGTTCGCACCGTGCCGGGCGCTGCCGAACACACCGCTGTCGGACAGCGCGGAACCGGCCGCCAGCTCATTGGCCGCGCGCTTGGCGGCCTCGTTCCAGCTGGCATAGGTGTAGTACAGGCGCACCTCCGGCCGGGCCCAGAAGTCCGGTCCCTTGGGTGACCAGGTGGGCGCGAAGGTAAATTTACTGAGCTTGCGGGTGCCCCCGGGCGCCTCAACCTGATCGTGGCCGAACTCGGTCACCAGCTTGAACTGCTCGGTGATGGCATAGGCCGGACGCACGCCCAGGGAGATCCAGTTCTGGTCCTGGCCGTCGGGGCGAATGTCCTTCTGATAGACCGCCTCCACCTGGCCGCCGAAGCGCGGGGTCAGTTGCCAGTCGAAGAACTCCACCAGGCGATAGCTCTTGTTGCTGTCATCCAGGTAGGTGTTGCCGGTGTAGCCCAGGCCGGTACCGGGGCCTTCGCCGTATTGCAGGGCCAGTTTGTTCTTGCCGCCGAAAAAGTCCTGCTGCACATGCTGGGTGGTGATCGCCCAGCCATTGTGGGCTCCACGGCGATCGGGCTTTTCCAGGTAGCTCAGGCCCAGTTCCAGCTCGCCGCCGGGGTTGGTCTGGAAGCCGGCGACGTTGAAGTCATGACGGCTCACCGCCTGCTTCTGATAGAGATTGTCCTTGCGGGAAAAGGCGTAGCTGTACTTCAGATCGCCGATGCGCACGTCCTCGACCCCGCCGCCGGTGGCGCTCTGGTTCCAGTAGTAGAAGTCGGAAATATGGATGTCGTTACGCTTGTAGTAACGGCGACCGGCCCACAGCGAGCCGCCATTGAGGCTGGGCAGGTTCGACCACTGGGCGTACATCTGCGGCATGCGCGCCGAGCCGTTTTCGCCCTGGAAGCTCAGGTTGCGGTCGTAGCGGTTGTAGAGCGAAGCCATGCCGTCGACGCTGAGCACCGAGCCATCTTCCAGGGTGTACAGGTCCTGGCGCAGCTCAAGCTCCGCGTACTGCTCACACTCGTTGCCCAGGCGGTACTTGGACTGCGCGCCGGGCAACTGGAAGCAGGACTGCGAGCCGCTGTTCACCGAGGTCCCCAGGCCGCTGCGCAGGTACCCGGCAAACTCCAGGGCCTGGGCCGGCAAGGGCAAGGTCAGACACAGGCAGGACGCCGCCAGAGCGCGATTTATTGTTGTTTTCATAAGCCACCGCATTATTTTTATTGTGTTGTATGGATTCATCGGAACCGGCTTGGCGGCGCATGCGCTGGGCCAGAAAGATCGCCTGGCCCGGTTCGCCGACAGCCGGCGCCTACAAGGTCAGGTGCAGGACGAAGGACTCGTAAGGCCGCAGGTGCAAGTGCCGGTTGCGGGGCTCGTGGTCCGGGTAGTTGCTGATCAGCAGGCGCTGTTGCATGCCGGTGCTGATCACCGCTTCCGGCAACTCGACCTCACACGGCGAGCCATAGAAGTTGTTCACCACCAGCAGGCGCTCGCCGTCGCCCTCGCGCACATAGGCCCAGACTTGCCGATGCTCCGGCAGCAGCTGGCGATAGAGGCCGTGCTGGATCAGCGCTTCCTGGCGGCGCAAGGCGATCAGCCGACGGTAGTGATGCAGCACCGAATCTTCGTCGTCGAGTTGCGCCTCGACATTGATCTGGCTGGCGTTGGCCGGTATCCCGATCCAGGGCTCGGCGCTGCTGAAACCAGCATTGATCCCGGCATTCCACTGCATCGGCGTGCGCCCGTTGTCCCGGGACTTCTGCTGGATCGCCGCCATGATGGCCTGCGGCTCTTCACCGGCCTCGCGCTTGAGGCGGTGGATGTTCAGGGTCTCGACATCGCGGTACTGCTCGATCCGCTCGAAGTGCGGATTGGTCATGCCCAGCTCTTCGCCCTGGTAGACGAAAGGCGTGCCCTGGAGCAGGTGCAGCGCGGTGGCCAGCATCTTCGCCGACACCACCCGGTGCTCACCGTCGTCGCCAAAGCGCGAGACCACCCGCGGCTGGTCGTGGTTACACCAGAACAGCGCATTCCAGCCGCCACCGGCCTGCATGCCGGTTTGCCAGTCGGAGAGGATGCGCTTGAGTTCGAGGAAGTCGAAATCGGCCCGCAGCCACTTCTGCTGGTTGGGGTAGTCCACCTTCAGGTGATGGAAGTTGAAGGTCATCGACAGCTCCTTCGACTCCGGATGGGAATAGCGAATGCAGTGTTCCAGGCAGGTGGAGGACATCTCGCCGACATTCACCAGATCGTGCCCGGCGAACACTTCCCGATGCATTTCCTGCAGGTACTGGTGCACGTTGGGACCGTCGGTATAGAAGCGGCGGCCGTCGCTCTGATCCTCGGGGAAATCCGCCGGCTTGGAGATCAGGTTGATCACGTCGAGGCGGAAGCCGCCGACGCCCTTGTCGCGCCAGAAGCGCATCATCTTGAACACTTCGGCACGCACCTGGGGGTTATCCCAGTTGAGGTCGGCCTGGGTGTGATCGAACAGGTGCAGGTAGTACTGCCCGGTCTGGGCCTCGTATTCCCAGGCGGAGCCGCCGAACTTGGATTCCCAGTTATTGGGCTCATCGCGCCAGATGTAGAAATCCCGGTAGGGGTTGTCCAGGCTGCTGCGGGCCTGCTGGAACCAGGCGTGCTCGATGGAGGTGTGGTTGACCACGATATCCAGCATCAGCTTGATCCCGCGCTTGCCGGCTTCGGCGATCAGCAACTCGCAGTCGGCCATGCTGCCGTAGCTGGGATCGATGGCGTAGTAGTCGCTGATGTCATAGCCGTTGTCCCGCTGCGGCGAGCGCAGGAACGGGGTCAGCCACAGGCAATCGACCCCCAGCCAGTGCAGGTAGTCGAGCTTGTCCACCACCCCCAGCAGGTCACCGGTGGCCTGGCCTTGGTGGCTGTGAAAACTTTTCGGGTAGATCTGGTAGATCACCGAACGCTGCCAGTCTTGCATGGGGGAATCCTTTGGAAAGTGCGAGGACATTCGCCGGCGAGCCGGCGCCTACAGGGCGGGTCAGGCCACGCGATAGCCGGGCCGGATGATCTTCAGGCTCAGGCCGCAGGTCAGGACAAAAGGCACCACCAGGGCGATGACCATGCCAATCACGAACGTCGGGATGTACTGGGGAATGATCGAGATGAACCCCGGCAGCCCACCGACACCGATGGCCGAGGCCTGGACCTTGTTCAGCGAGAGAAAGATGCTGCCCAGGGCCGAGCCGATCAGCGCGGCGTAGAAGGGAAACTTGTAGCGCAGGTTGACGCCGAACATCGCCGGCTCGGTGATGCCGAAGTAGGCGGAAATCGCCGAGGTCGAGGCCATGCTGCGATCACGAGCGTTGCGGCTCATGGTGAACACCGCCAGGGCCGCGCTGCCTTGGGCCAGGTTGGACATGACGATCATCGGCCAGATAAAAGTGCCGCCCTGGGTGGCGATCAGTTGCAGGTCGACGGCCAGGAACATGTGGTGCATGCCAGTGATCACCAGCGGTGCGTAGAGCAGACCGAAGATGGCGCCGCCGAGCATGGGCGCCAGCTCGAACAGGGTGACCACGCCTTCGGTGATGAGGATTCCCAGGTGCCGGGTCACCGGCCCGATGATCGCCAGAGCCAGCACGCCGGTGACCACGATGGTGGTGATGGGTACCACCAGCAGGGTGATGGCGTTGGGCACCCGGGCGCGCAGCCATTTTTCGATCACGCTCATCACATAGGCCGCCAAAAGGATCGGCAGGATCTGCCCCTGGTAGCCCACCTTCTCGATCTGGAACAGACCGAAGATGTCGAAGTACGGCAGGCTCTGGCCGTCCAACCCGGCCACGGCCTTGCCATAGTTCCAGGCGTTGAGCAGATCGGGGTGGACCAGCATCAGCCCCAGGACGATGCCGAGGATCTCGCTGCCGCCAAAGCGCTTGGCCGCCGACCAGCCCACCAGGGCCGGCAGGAATACGAAGGAAGTGTTGGCCATCAGGTTGATCAGGCTCCAGAGCCCATCCAGCCCCGGGTACGCCTCAAGCAGGGTCTTGCCCTCGATGAACATGCCCTTGGCCCCCAGCAGGTTGTTCACCCCCATCAGCAGGCCGGCGATGATCAGCGCCGGCAGGATGGGCATGAACACATCGGAGAACACCCGCACCAGACGCTGCATGGCGTTGGTCTTTTCCGCGCCCTTCTGCTTCACGTCGGCAATGGTGGAAACCGCGAGCCCCGTCTGCTCACGCAGGGCCGCGTAGACCTTCTCTACCTCGCCAGGGCCGATCACCACCTGGAACAGGCCACCGGTGAAGAACGAGCCCTTGACCAGATCGATCTGGTTGAGGGTGGCGCTGTCGACCAGGCTCGGGTCCTTGAGGGCCAGGCGCAGGCGGGTCACGCAGTGGGCTGCCTGTTCGAGGTTGTCGGCGCCACCGAGGCTGTGCAGCAACTCGCTGGCGATCGTTGAATAGTCGTGGCTCATGCTTGTTCTTCCACCTGAGATTTTTGTTATTGGCAGCACGCCGAGGGGCAAATTACTCGTCTATACGAGTTAAATCAATAACTCGTACAGACGAGTTTGAAATTTTCTTCCGGCGTGGCCCTGTCCCATGCTTTTTCCACCCGCTAAAGCATCACCAGGGCGCATGGACAAATGCCCCGTCCAGCCCTTAAGGTGCCTGCCTTGAGCACAGTCCGGCACAGAGCCATCCCATGAGCAAATACAACCAGATCTACAGCGATCTGCTTGCCAGCATCACCACCGAACGTCTTGAGCGGGGCGCCCGCCTGCCTTCGGAAAGCGAACTGATGGACAGCTACCAGGCCAGTCGCGGCACCGTGCGCAAGGCCATCGAACTGCTGCAGGAGCGCGGTTTCGCGCAGAAGATTCACGGCAAGGGCACCTTCGTGCTCTCGCCCAATCCCATCGAGTTCCAGCTGGGCGGCATCGTCAGCTTCCAGGAAACCTATCCGCGCCTGGGGGATGACGTCAGCACCGAGGTGGTGGAGTTCAGCCAGTTCCCCCTGCAAGGCGCCCTGCGCAACCATCTGCAGGCGCAAGAGGGCAGCCTGATCACACGGATCAAGCGCGTGCGGCGAATCGACGGCAAGCGGGTGATTCTCGACATCAACCATTTTGTCGCCGAGCTGATTCCGGGGCTGGACCGGCAGATCGCCGAGCATTCGATCTACGCCTACATCGAACAGACCCTGCAACTGAACATCAGCTATGCCCAGCGCACCATCGAGGCCAGCCCGCGGAGCAAGGACGATCAGCAACTGCTCGACCTGGACGGCCAGAGCCATGTGATCGTGGTCAGCAACCAGACCTTTCTCCAGGACGGGCGGCAGTTCGAGTACACCGAATCACGGCACACCTTGGACAAGTTCTACTTCTCCGACGTGGCCCGGCGCTAAGCCCTACCCCGTCAGCCCAACAGAGCCACCAGTTCACCGCTGAGGGGGCCGATGCGCTTCGACTCCTTGGCGGTGTTCACCTGCTGTGCCACCCGCGCCACCTCGATCACCGGGTGCTTGAGAGGGTAACCGCCCTTGCTGTCCAGCCAGCTCAGAACCTCCGCCAGATGCCACAGCGAGGTGCTGCCCTCATGGATCGCCAGGGGAAAACTGTCGGCGTGGCCGAGCATCAGCTTGCGCATGTTCTGCCGGGACACGCCGACGATCTCGGCGATCTCGCTGAGGCCGACAAAGTCCGGGCTGGCCTCCACCAGCCGCGCCTCGGGGATGATGCGCTTGATATCCCCCAGGGCACTGAGCAGCGCCGCTTCGGCGCTCTCGGCCTCGCGACTGAACTCCAGGGCCAGGCGCCCGGCCAGACCGGTGCCCACCAGGGCGTCGGTGCAGCCCGCCGCACCGAGGCGCTCCACCAGTTGCAGCGGATCGCAGCCCTCCAGCGGCAGCAGATAGTTGAGGGTGAACAGGTATTCCATGGTGCTTACTCCTGACGGGCTGCCGGCGCCTTGGCCCCACGCAGCTGATTCACAGTGCAGTTGTCGATCACCCGGCATAGCGCCCGGGCGTGCTGGGTCGGGTTCTTCGGCGTACGCCAGACACTGGTGATGCAGAACTCGCCGCAGCGGCACACTTCGTTGTTATACGGGCAGTAGATCCGCCCCCACGCATGGCCAGCACCGACCTCGATTCGCCAGCCCTGCCATTCGGCGTAGCGCAGAGCCATTTCAATGTCCTTCTTGGGATGAGTTGCACGAGCCATCCATAGCCTCCAGTATCGCCAGTCATGCAGGGTTGTCAACTGACAACCTTGTGCAATCCGATCAAACCCGCGCCACGAACAAGCCGCAGCAAAAACAGCGGGGGGAGACCCAAGGGTAGAGAGAAGCCCGGGGCAGAGCGCCGAACATGTCTTACGTGATATTGCCGGAAGGTGAAAAAGCAGCGTTTCTAAAGGTTCTGCAACACAAATGCCGATGTGTAACGGATTCAATCTCCGCAGAAACGACAATGGCGATCGATCCCCGAAGGTCCCGATCGCCATTGGTTAAAGCCAGTGGATCAAGCGCCGATCACTCGGCCCCGATCATTCCCACTCGATCGTTGCCGGCGGCTTGCTCGACACGTCGTAAGTGACGCGGGAGATGCCTTCGATTTCGTTGATGATCCGGCCGCTGACTGTTTCCAGCAGCTCGTAAGGCAGGTGTGCCCAACGGGCGGTCATGAAGTCGATGGTTTCCACCGCGCGCAGGGCCACGACCCAGGCGTAACGGCGGCCATCGCCGACCACACCGACGGATTTCACTGGCTGGAACACGACGAATGCCTGGCTGACCTTGTGGTACCAGTCGGCCTTGCGCAGTTCTTCGATGAAGATGTGGTCGGCGCGACGCAGCAGGTCGGCGTATTCCTTCTTCACTTCACCGAGGATGCGCACACCCAGGCCCGGGCCCGGGAACGGGTGACGGTAGACCATGTCGTACGGCAGGCCCAGCTCCAGGCCCAGACGGCGGACTTCGTCCTTGAACAGCTCGCGCAGCGGTTCAACCAGCTTGAGGTTCATTTCTTCCGGCAGGCCGCCCACGTTGTGGTGCGACTTGATCACGTGGGCCTTGCCGCTTTTCGCGCCAGCCGACTCGATCACGTCCGGGTAGATGGTGCCCTGGGCCAGGTACTTGATGTTTTCCAGCTTGCAGGATTCGGCATCGAACACGTCGATGAAGGTACGGCCGATGATCTTGCGCTTCTTCTCAGGGTCCGACTCGCCGGCCAGGTTGTTGAGGAACTGCTCCTCGGCGTTGGCGCGGATCACCTTGACGCCCATGTTCTCGGCGAACATGGCCATCACTTGCTCGCCTTCGTGCAGGCGCAGCAGGCCGTTGTCGACGAAAACGCAGGTCAGCTGGTCGCCGATGGCTTTGTGCAGCAGGGCCGCGACCACCGAGGAGTCGACACCGCCGGACAGGCCCAGCAGGACGTTGTCGGTGCCAACCTGGGCACGGATCTGGGCAATGGCGTCTTCGGCGATCTTCGACGGGGTCCACAGCGCTTCACAGCCGCAGATGTCGAGGATGAAGCGCGACAGGATGCGGCCGCCCTGCTTGGTGTGGGTCACTTCCGGGTGGAACTGCACGCCGTAGTAGCGCAGGTCATCGTTGAACATGCCGGCAATCGGGCAGCTCGGGGTGCTGGCCAGGATGTGGAAATCCTTTGGCATCTTGGTGACCTTGTCACCGTGGCTCATCCACACGTCGAGACCGAACAGGCCGTCGGCGTCGACGTGGTCTTCGATGCCGTCCAGCAGGCGGCTCTTGCCCACCACATCAACCCGGGCATAACCGAATTCGCGCAGCTCGGAACCTTCGACCTTGCCGCCCATTTGCTCGGCCATGGTCTGCATGCCGTAGCAGATGCCGAAGACCGGAACGCCCAGGTCGAACACCGCTTGTGGGCAGCGAGGGCTGTTGGCTTCGTGCACGGACTCGGGACCGCCGGCGAGGATGACGCCTTTGGGAGCGAATTCGCGGATCGCTTCGTCGTCCATGTCGAACGGATGCAGTTCGCAGTAGACCCCGATCTCGCGCACGCGGCGGGCGATCAATTGGGTGTACTGGGAACCGAAGTCGAGGATCAGAATGCGGTGGGCGTGAATGTCGAGGGCCATGGTCAGTCTCGTCTAATTTCAGAAACGACACGGGGCTGAAAAACACAGCCCCGGTTACTAAATTCGTCAATCGCCTCCGGGCCTGGGCCTGGAGGCGATCACTATCAACCTACGCGATAGTTTGGCGCTTCCTTGGTGATCTGCACGTCGTGGACGTGGGATTCAGCCATGCCGGCGCCGGTGATGCGGACAAACTCCGGCTTGGTGCGCATTTCTTCGATGTTGGCGCTACCGGTGTAGCCCATGGAAGAACGCAGGCCGCCCATCAGCTGATGGATGATCGCAGTCAGGGAGCCCTTGTACGGCACGCGACCTTCGATCCCTTCCGGCACCAGCTTCTCGGCACCCGCGGAGGAGTCCTGGAAGTAGCGGTCGGAAGAGCCCTGGGCCTGGGACATGGCGCCCAGGGAACCCATGCCACGGTAAGCCTTGTAGGAACGACCCTGGAACAGTTCGATCTCGCCCGGCGCCTCTTCGGTACCGGCGAACATCGAGCCCATCATCACGCAGGAGGCACCGGCCACGATGGCCTTGGACAGGTCACCGGAGAAACGGATACCGCCGTCGGCGATCAGCGGAACGCCCGTGCCGACCAGTGCCGCTGCAACATTGGCGATCGCGCTGATTTGCGGCACGCCGACACCGGCAACGATGCGGGTGGTGCAGATCGAGCCAGGGCCGATACCGACCTTGACCGCGTCGGCGCCGGCTTCGGCCAGGGCCTTGGCTGCAGCGCCAGTGGCGATGTTGCCGCCGATCACCTGCACTTGCGGGAAGTTCTCTTTGACCCAGCGAACGCGGTCGATCACGCCCTTGGAGTGACCGTGGGCGGTGTCGACCACCACCACGTCGACACCGGCATTGACCAGCGCAGCAACGCGATCGCCCGTGTCTTTGCCGGTACCGACCGCAGCGCCGACACGCAGACGACCTTGATCGTCCTTGCTGGCCAGCGGGTAGGCCTTGGCTTTTTCGATGTCGTTGACGGTCATCATGCCCTTGAGGGCAAAGGCGTCATCGACGATCAGCACGCGTTCGATACGGTGCTTGTGCAGCAGCTCACGGACGGCGGTCTTGTCGGCGCCTTCCTTGACAGTGACCAGGCGCTCTTTAGGCGTCATCACTTCGCGGACACTGGCTTCCAGACGGCTTTCGAAACGCACGTCGCGGGAAGTCACGATGCCCACCAGATCGCCGTTGTGCAGCACGGGCACACCGGAGATGTTGTGCATGTTGGTCAGTTCGAGCAGGTCACGCACGGTGGCGTCGGCTTCGATGGTGATGGGGTCTTTGACCACACCGGCTTCGAAACGCTTGACCTTGCGCACTTCGGCAGCTTGCTGCTCGATGGTCATGTTCTTGTGGATGATGCCGATGCCGCCTTCCTGAGCCATGGCGATTGCCAGACGGGCTTCAGTGACGGTGTCCATGGCGGCGGAAACCAGTGGAATATTCAGCTCGATGCCACGGGTCAAACGGGTCTTTAGACTGACTTCATTAGGCAGTACTTCGGAATAACCGGGCACTAAGAGGATGTCGTCGAAGGTGAGGGCTTCTTGGCTGATACGCAGCATCGCGGGGGCTCCCGGGCGGGAAAATGGAAGCGCGCCATTATACTCAGACACCTACCCGGGCTCAATGTAAAACTCTGTCTAATATCACTGGAGTGATAGATGGAGATATCAGCGCGCTACAACTCGACCTTGACCCAACTTATCGGTTGATCCAGCCAGTCGGCAAACTCGTCGATAAAACTCTGTTTGAAACCCGCTTCGGCCCAGTTGTTGAAGATAAAGCCCAAGTTGGAAAAGCCGCATTCCTGAAGAAACAGAAAGCCGTTGATGTCATCTTCATGACCGCACTCGGGACAGGTGAAGTTATCGGTGCGCCCCGGCATCCAGTCTTCCAGGCTCTCGAACAGCGCTTCACCCACTTCCTGGCGGCATTCGGCACAGCCGGCTTCTTCGAGAAAGCCCTTGGCCGGGGTATAGATGCAGCGTTTGGTGATGATCTCCAGACCATTGATCGGCTCGCCGAAGGGCAGCGCCTGCGGCCGCAGCACCACCTCCCGTGCCCCCGGCGCAATCGCATGGCCCATGCGATTGCCGGTGCGCCCGCACGTGCTCAGGGTTTCCTCGACGATGTTCTTGCGCACCAGCCAGCGCACGATGGCCCGAGCCCGGGGCTCGGGCACCGGCAGGGTGGAAATTTTCGGGACGAGGATGCTTTGCGAGTTCATGGATAAGCCTGAAACATGCGGGACAGTACGAACGCTTTCGCCGGCAAGCCGGCCCCCACCATCAATTGTAGGAGCCAGCTTGCCGGCGAACGAATTTAAAGGCCCGCAGCTTAATCCCTGAACCCCGCAGGTCAAGTGCTCAGAAAGCGCCCGATCAAGGCAACACCACTGGCCAGCACCAGCCAGGTCACCAGGCGCACAAAGGCCTCCCGGGACAACCTCATGGTCAAGCGCCGTCCCACCCATAGACCCAACGCCATAGCCGGCAACAAGCACACCGCCAACAGCAGCAGCGGCAACTCGGCATAGACCCCGGCCAAGGCAAACAGACTCAGACGCACCACGGTACTGCAACTGATCAACGCACTTTGAGTGGCCCGTGCCAGGTCCTTGGGCAAACGACTGTTCAGGTAAATGGCATATAAAAAGCCGCCACTACCGAACAAGGCGCCAAACATTCCTCCCACTATTCCCATCGGCACCGACCAGCCGGCCGCCAACTGAGCCGGGCGTACCCTCACCCACAAGCTGTAGATGGCATAAGCACTGATAAACAGCCCCATTAATAGAAGCAGCAGATCGGACTTGAGGTTGAGCAGAAAGATCACCCCCAAGGTGCAGCCCAGCGCCATGCAGGGCAGCAGGCGCAACAGCTCCGGCTTGGCCACGTCCTTGCGCGATGGCAGCAGGTTGCCGAAGGCTGCGACAAAGTCGAGCAGCACCAACAGCGGCACGATTTTCGACAACGGCATGAACAGGATCAGGACCGGTCCCGCCACCAGCGCCGTGCCGAAACCGGCGATGCCAAACACGATGTACGCCAGCGCGATGCCCAGGCCGATCGCCAACCAACCACCCGGGCCGAAAGACCACTGGTTCAAACCTTCGATTACCACGCTCATCACTGCGACTTCCCCCAAGCGGATCAGCAATGACTTTAGCCAGCGGCGAGCCTTGCGACTAATATCATCAAAGCCTTCAACCCATCGCAAAAAGGCATGCCTTGTGATTTCAACCCGTCAACTGCGCTATTTCGTGGAAATCGCCGAATGCGGCAGCTTCAGCGCTGCGGCAGAACGCCTGTTTGTCGCCCAATCAGCCCTTAGCCGGCAGATCAAGGAACTGGAAAGCCAGCTGCAAACCCCACTGTTCCAACGCACTGCCCGCCAGCCTCGGCTGACCGCCGCCGGTGAAGCCTTCCTGCCCAAGGCACGCAACCTGCTGAGCGAACTGCACAAGGCCGCCGAGCTGGCCACCCAGGTCGGCCAGGGGCAACTGGGCACTCTGCGCCTCAGTCACTCAAGCACCGTGCCCATGAGCGGCCGTCTGCTTGGGGGCATCAGCGAGTATCTACAGGCGTGCCCCGGCGCTTCGATGGACATCGTCAAGCTGTCGTCCGAGGCGCAGTTGCAAGAACTCGCCGAAGGCCGGCTGGATGCTGGCCTGCTGCGCCTGCCGGTACTGCGCCAATGCGAGGGAGTGCAAATCGTGCCCTTGTTCAGCGAACCCCTGCTGCTGGCATTGCCACCGCAGCATCCCCTGGCCCTTGATCCACCGGCCCACGGCGTGGAGCTTGCACAACTGCGTAACGAAGCCTTTATCTCCATCCCCCATCCCCAGCGTGGGGGTTTGAGCTATCTGTCGGCGCAGCTGTGCATGCGCCAGGGATTCTTTCCCAAAGCGGCGCGAGTGATGTCACGCAAGACCACTCAACTGCAGTTGATCCAGGCCGGTTTCGGCGTTGCCCTGCTGCCCGAATCGATGCAGGACATCGCCCCGGCCAACGTGCGTTTCCTGCCTCTGGCCGATAGCGATTGCCAGAGCACCGTCGCCCTCGCCTATCGGCAAGACACCACACCGCTGGTGGCGCAGTTTGTCGAACAGCTGCGCAATCATTGGCAATCGAATTGCATTGTTCCATGGACTGACAGCCCCTTAAACTGCGCCCCATGATTAAAGATCCCTTTGCACGACTCGGCCTGGACCGCGAGGTCCTCACTGTCACCCAGCTCAACGGCCGCGCCCGGGTGCTGCTCGAGGACGTGTTCAGCAACATCTGGGTCGAAGGCGAGATCTCCAACCTCGCTCGCCCGGCTTCCGGCCATGTCTACTTCACCCTCAAGGACAGCGGCGCCCAGGTGCGTTGCGCGCTGTTCCGGCAGAACGCCGCACGGGTCCGCCAGGCGCTGAAGGACGGCCTGGCGGTCAAGGTCCGGGGCAAGGTTTCGCTGTTCGAGGGGCGCGGCGACTACCAACTGATTCTCGACACCGTGGAGCCCGCCGGTGATGGTGCCCTGCGCCTGGCTTTCGATGCACTCAAGGAAAAGCTCAGCGCCGAGGGGCTGTTCAGTGCCGAACGCAAAGTGCCGTTACCGGCCCATCCGCAACGCATCGGCATTATCAGCTCCCCCACTGGCGCGGTGATCCGCGACATCATCAGCGTGTTCCGCCGCCGTGCGCCCCAGGTGGCACTGACGCTGATCCCCACTGCCGTGCAAGGTCGCGAGGCCACGGCGCAGATCGTCCGGGCCCTGCAACTGGCCGATGCCCGAGGCTTCGATGCCTTGATCCTGGCTCGGGGCGGCGGCTCTCTGGAAGACCTCTGGTGCTTCAACGAAGAGGCGGTAGCCCGGGCGGTGGATGCCTGCGTGACGCCGATCGTCAGCGCCGTCGGCCATGAAACCGACGTGTCCATCAGCGATTTCGTCGCTGACGTACGGGCCCCTACCCCTTCCGCCGCCGCTGAACTGCTGGCACCCGACGCCAGTGACCTGCAACACCGGGTCGACAGCCTGCATCGCCGCCTGGTGATGCGCATCCGCGACCGGCTGATGCGCGACCGCTTGCGCCTCGACGGTCTGGCCCGCCGCCTGCGCCATCCCGGCGAACGCCTGCGCCAGCAGGCACAACGCCTGGATGACCTGGATATGCGCATGCGCAGGGCCTTCGAGCGCAACCTCAATACCCGTCGCGAGCGCCTGATCCGCCTGGAAACCCGCCTCAGCGCCCAGCATCCGGGACGACAACTGGTCCTATTGCGCCAGCGCCTGGACAGCCTCGCCGAACGCCTGCCCCGAGCCATGCGCGAAGGCCTGAAAGCACGACGCCTGCAGTTGCACAGTCAGATGCAAACCCTGCATGTGGTCAGCCCCCTGGCCACCCTGGGACGCGGCTATAGCATTCTTCTGGACGACCGCGGCCACGCCATCCGCACTGCCGCACAGACTCGCAATGGCCAGCGCCTCACCGCCCGCCTGGGCGAAGGTGAACTGCAGGTGCGAGTCGAAGACAACCACCTGACGCCTGTCACTCTTTCTCTACTGGACTGATCCATGCCGCGCTTTCTCACTTCCCTGCTGTTGCTGTGCCTGGCCTTCAACGCCAACGCCGACAGCTACATCACTCGCCTGTTGAACAAACCCGTGCCTGGTGGCGTGGCGGTGGTGGACCTGGGCAGCGCAGCCCAGGCGCCCAAGGTCAGCTACCAGGGTAAACCCGTGCTGGTGGTGAAGGAGCAGAACAACTGGCTGGCCATTGTCGGTATCCCGTTGACGGTCAAGCCAGGCACCCAGCAGATCAGCGCCGGCAACCGCAGCCTGAACTTCGTGGTGGGCAGTAAAAAATACCCCGAGCAGCACATCACCCTGAAGAACCAGCGCCAGGTCAATCCAAACCCGGCAGACCTGAAACGCATCGATGGAGAACTGGCAGAGCAACTCCGTGCCTATCGCAGTTTCAGCCCCAACACCCCGAGCAACCTGCTGCTGGACAAGCCAGTGAACGGGCCGCTGTCGAGCAAGTTCGGAGTGCGCCGGTTCTTCAACGGCGAGGAGCGCAATCCCCACGCCGGCCTGGACTTCGCAGTGCCGGCAGGCACACCGATCAAGACTCCGGCTGCCGGCAAGGTGATCCTGACCGGCAACTACTTTTTCAATGGCAACACGGTGTTCGTCGACCACGGCCAGGGCTTTATCAGCATGTTCTGCCACATGTCGAAGATTGACGTGAAGGTGGGTCAGTCCCTGGCTCGCGGGGCAGTCGTCGGCAAGGTGGGGGCGACCGGACGCGCTACCGGCCCACACATGCACTGGAATATCAGCCTGAACGATGCCCGGGTCGATCCGGCAATCTTCATCGGGGCGTTTCAGCCCTGATCCCGAGCCCTCGTCGCCGGCAAGCCGGCCTCCCCTGAGAATTGCGCAGCCCATCACGACTGCGCAATCGTTAGTATTCTTTCAAAGAATAGGCAGCATAAAATCTCGATATAGATTCGATTTCGAGTATTCCTCTCAATTTTTTTCGACTGCTTGCCATCTCTCACCTCAGTGGTTAGGGTTGAGCACATGAAAACCTCTCACACCCTCATTCAGCGTCGTCAACACCGGAGCCTCTGCCTCGTCAGCGCACGACTGCCAGGCTGAATCGCGGTGCCTCATCCCCCTGCGTCAACACTGCACTCTTGACTCACCGGTAGGCCGCCTCTTTTCGGCCCGGACCATAAGGATTTCTCCATGACCATGCTCAAAGACCCCTCCTACAAGTACCGCGCGTTCCCGACCATCAACTTGCCGGACCGCACCTGGCCGTCGAAAACCATCACCCGCGCGCCGATCTGGTGCAGCTCGGACTTGCGTGATGGCAACCAGTCGCTGATCGAGCCGATGGATGCGGTCAAGAAGCTGCGTTTCTGGAAGACCCTGGTGGCCGTTGGCGTAAAAGAGATCGAGGCTTCGTTCCCTGCCGCCTCGCAAACCGACTTCGACTTCGTGCGCACCCTGATCGAAGGCGGCCACATCCCGGACGACACCACCATCCAGGTGCTGACCCAGGCCCGTGAAGACCTGATCGCCCGCACCTTCGAATCCTTGCGTGGTGCCAAGAAAGCCATCGTCCACCTGTACAACGCCACCAGCCCTTCGTTCCGCCGCATTGTCTTCAACCAGGACAAGGCCGGCGTGAAAGAAATCGCGGTGAACGCGGCCAAGCTGTTCGTCAAATACGCCGCCCAGCAGCCGGAAACCCAATGGCAGTTCGAATACTCCCCAGAAACCTTCAGCGCCACCGAACTGGAGTTCGCCAAGGAAGTCTGCGACGCCGTGGTGGAAGTCTGGAACGCGACGCCGACCAACAAGGTGATCCTCAACCTGCCGGCCACCGTTGAAGTGGCGACACCCAATATCTATGCCGACCAGATCGAGTGGTTCTGCCGCCACATCAACCGTCGTGACAGCGTGCTCATCAGCCTGCACACCCACAACGACCGTGGCACTGGCGTAGCCGCCACCGAGTTGGGCCTGATGGCGGGCGCCGACCGTGTCGAAGGCTGCCTGTTCGGCAACGGCGAACGTACCGGCAACGTCGACCTGGTCACCGTGGCCTTGAACCTCTATACCCAGGGCGTCGATCCGGAGCTGGACTTTTCCGATATCGACGGCGTGCGCAAAGTGGTGGAAGAGTGCAACCAGATTGCCGTGCACCCACGTCACCCATATGTCGGTGACCTGGTCCACACCGCCTTCTCCGGCTCCCACCAGGACGCGATCCGCAAGGGCTTCGCCCAGCAGAAAGCCGACGGCTTGTGGGAAGTGCCGTACTTGCCGATCGACCCGGCCGACATCGGTCGCAGCTACGAGGCGGTCATCCGCGTCAACAGTCAGTCGGGCAAAGGCGGTATCGCCTACCTGCTGGAACAGGAATACGGCATCAGCTTGCCGCGCCGCATGCAGATCGAGTTCAGCCAGGTGGTGCAACGTGAAACCGACCGCCTGGGTCTGGAGATGACCGCCCAGCAAATCCACGCGCTGTTGCACAGCGAGTACTTGCAGGCCAACACTCCGTACGCGCTGGTCAGCCATCGCCTGCAGGAAGAAAACGGCCACAGCGCCGTGGAAGTGGAAGTGTCGAGCAAGGGCCAGGGCGAAACCAACCTGAGCTGGCGCGGCAAGGGCAATGGCGCCCTGGAAGCCCTGGTGGCCGGTCTGCCGATTCCTGTAGAGATCATGGACTACAACGAACACGCCATTGGTGCGGGCACCAACGCCAAGGCGGCGGCCTACATCGAACTGCGGGTCAACGGTGAACGTGCGGTCCACGGTGTTGGTATCGACGAAAACATCACCACTGCCAGCTTCAAGGCGCTGTTCAGTGCCCTGAACCGCTCCCTGAGCGAGCAGGAAGCCAAGGCCGCTTAAGCAGCCCTGATAAAAAAGGCCCCGGGGAGTTCTGCTCCTCGGGGCCTTTTTGTATCTGGCCTTGAGCTAACTCAGGCATGCACATCGACGCTGAACATGGCCTGCAACAAGGCTGCCTGCAACACTTGCAAGGTGCTGTTGGTTACGGCGATCTGGGTCTGGATCTCCATCACTTGCTGGACTTTCTGCTCATCGCTGGCCTGCCCCTTCTCGACACTGGCCAATTGCGCCTGTTGCTGTGCCAGTATCTTCTGGGTCTGTTCGATCTGCTTCTGCAACTGCTTGACCGGATCGCCTCCGCCTTTCACCGCATCGATACTGGCATCCGCAGAGTTGACTCGCAGCTCCTGGTCTTCGGCGTCCTTGTTTTCAGCCACTGGCGCCAGCGGGCTGGTGCTGGTGTCTTCGGCTTCCCCCATCTTGGCTTTCGGCGCGGACAGCGGGTAAGGATTGACGACATTGGCATTGATGGTGGTCATGAGTGATTCCTCCTGAATGTCCGTCCTATCGGCTTTCATCCCTGAAGCTTGATATCGGCAACCTGTAAAAAAGTGTGCTGCCGCGCCCAATCCTTCTAGGTGAACATGAAGGTATCGGCGTCGAGATTCGCGGGAAAGCGTGCTCGATAGGCCGCCAACTCGCCGGCGTTCAAACGTACCTGGAACACCCCATCCGCCTCACCGGCACTGAGCAGGGTCTCGCCCTGGTAGTCCAACACCTGGCTGTCACCGGTATACGCAAAGCCCTTGCCGTCGGTGCCTACCCGGTTCACCGCAGCGACATAACACAGGTTTTCAATGGCTCGGGCCGGCAACAAGCGGTTCCAGTGCAGCCGCCGAGCCCCGGGCCAGTTGGCGGTGTACAGCAGCAGATCAGTGTCCTGGGCATCGCGGCTCCACACCGGAAAACGCAGGTCGTAGCAGATCAGCGGACGAATCCGCCACCCCTTGAGTTCGAACTGTACCTGGCGCTCACCTGGGGTGAAGTGATTGTGCTCGCCGGCCATGCGGAACAGGTGGCGCTTGTCGTAATGCCAGACTTCACCGTCGGGACGCGCCCACAACAGGCGGTTGCGATGGCTGCCGTCCGCCGCCTGGATGATGACGCTCCCCGTGATCACCGCATCGAGCCTCTTCGCCTGACAGCGCAGCCACTTGCTGGTGGGACCGTTCTCCGCCTCCGCCAAGGTGCTGGATTCCATGGAGAATCCGGTGGTGAACATTTCCGGGAGGATGATCAGATCCGCACCGCGGGCCTGCTCCAGCAACTGCTCGAAATGCTCGAAGTTGGCCTGGCGGTCATGCCAGGCCAGGGTGGTCTGGATCAATGCCAGATTCAGATCGGGTAACGCACTCAGATCACGCATAGTTTCTCCGCTGCCTGACGCAGCGTCTCCTCGCGCTTGGCAAAACACAGACGTACCAGACGCTGCCCCTGGGGCGGTTGCTGATAGAACACCGACACCGGAATGGCTGCCACGCCGTGTTCGCGGGTCATCCAGGTTGCCATGTCGACGTCATTCAAGTCTGGACGAATCTGCGAATAGTCCACCAGTTGAAAGTAGGAGCCGGCCACCCGGTTAAAGCTGAAGCGCGAAGGGCTCAGCAAGTCGCAGAACAGATCACGCTTGGCCTGGTAGAAGGCCGGTAGCTGCTCGACATGTTCCGGGCATTCGGCCATGAAGTCCGCCAGAGCGTACTGCAAAGGGGTCACGCCGCAGAAGCTGACATATTGATGCACCTTGCGCAGCTCGGCGCTCAAGGCCGGTGGCGCTACGACATAACCGGTCTTCCAGCCGGTCACGTGATAGGTCTTGCCGAAGGAGCTGACGACGAAAGCCCGCGGATACAGCTCCTCGTGGGCCAAAACGCTGACATGGGGGACACCGTCAAACACCAGATGCTCATAAACCTCATCGCTGACCAGGTAGATGTCGCGATCACGGATCAGCGCTGCCAGTTGATCCAGTTCGGCACGGCTGATCAAGGCTCCACTGGGGTTGTGCGGCGTGTTGAGAATGATCATCCGTGTACGCGGACTCAGGGCTTCGCCAAGTTTCTGCCAGTCGATGGCAAAGTCATCAAGGCCCAGTTGCACATGCACACAACGGCCGCCGGCCAGTTCCACTGCCGGCTCATAACTGTCGTAACAGGGATCGAAAACGATGACCTCGTCACCGCGCTGAATCACCGCCTGGATGGCACAGAAAATGGCCTGGGTGGCGCCCGGGGTGATGGTCACTTCGCTGTCGGCATTGACCTCGACGCCATAGCTGCGAGCGATTTTAGCCGCCACCTGTTGGCGCAAGGCCGGCAATCCGGTCATGGGGGCGTATTGGTTGTGGCCATTGGCGATATGCCGTCCAACAGCGTCACGCAAGGCTTGGGGACCCTCGAAATCAGGGAAGCCCTGAGACAGATTGAGCGCTCCGGTTTCAACCGCGAGCTGGGACATCTGCGTGAAGATGGTGGTGCCGACATTCGGCAGCTTACTGGTGATCATGAGGATTCCCTGCTGAACACCCGGCTCTACGACGGCGCGGGAGGTCCCGAGAATAGCCCAAACACCGGGCATGAAAAAGGGCGCATAAAGCGCCCTCTTACCCACACAAATCCCGGTCGCTCAGCGCTTGTCGCGGCGCTTCTTGTCGGCCTTCTTGTGGTGCGACATCAAGCGACGCTTCTTGTTGACCTGGCGGTCGGTCAGCGTGTTCTTGTTGCCTTCGTATGGGTTCTCGCCACCTTTGAACTCGATACGGATCGGCGTGCCCACCAGCTTCAGCACCCGACGGTAGGTGTTTTCCAGGTAACGCACGTAGGACTTGGGTACCTTCTCCACCTGGTTGCCGTGAATCACGATCAGCGGCGGGTTGGCACCGCCCAAGTGGGCGTAGCGCAACTTGATCCGACGGTTGTTGACCATGGGCGGCGCATGCTCGCCAACGGCGTCTTCGAGAATCTGGGTCAGGCGGCTGGTCGGCCAGCGGGTCACCGCCGACTTGAACGAGTTCTGCACCGACTGGTAGAGGTTGCCCACGCCCGTGCCGTGCAGTGCCGAGATGAAGTGGATATCGGCGAAGTCGACGAAGAACAATCGACGCTGCAGCTCGGTCTTCACATAGTCGCGCTCGCTTGGCTGCATGCCGTCCCACTTGTTCAGGGCGATCACCAGGGCCCGACCGGCTTCCAGGGCGAAGCCCAGCAGGTTCAAGTCGTGGTCCACCACCCCTTCCCGGGCGTCCATGACAAAGATCACCACGTTGGCGTCTTTGATCGCTTGCAGGGTTTTGACCACCGAGAACTTTTCAACTTCCTCGTGGATCTTGCCGCGCTTGCGCACACCGGCGGTGTCGATCAGCGTGTACTTCTCGTCGTTACGCTCGAACGGGATGTAGATACTGTCGCGGGTGGTGCCGGGCTGGTCGTAGACGATGACCCGGTCTTCACCGAGCATGCGGTTGACCAACGTGGATTTACCCACGTTGGGGCGGCCGATGATGGCGATCTTGATCCCGTCTTTCTCGCTCGGACCAGGAATGCGCTTGGCTTCCTCGCCTTCCGCGACGATCTCTTCCTCGCCTTCTTCCGGCTCGTCGGCGTCATCCTTGGGGAACTCGCTCAGGGCGATTTCCAGCATCTGGGTGATGCCGCGGCCATGAGCACCAGCGATTGGAATCGCGTCGCCCATACCCAGTGGCGCGAACTCGGCGCGGGCCATGTCCGGGTCGATGTTGTCGACCTTGTTGGCGATCACATAGGAGGTCTTGTTACGTTTGCGCAGGTGTTCGCCAATCATCTGGTCGGCCGCGGTAAACCCGGCCTTGGCGTCCACCAGGAACAACACCACATCAGCTTCTTCGATGGCCAGCAGCGACTGCTCGGCCATCTTTTCATCCATGCCATGTTCGTCACCGGAAATACCACCGGTGTCGATCAGAATATAGGTACGCCCTTGCCACTTGGCCTCACCGTATTGGCGATCACGGGTCAGACCGGACAGGTCGCCAACAATGGCGTCGCGAGTCCGAGTCAGGCGGTTGAACAAGGTGGACTTGCCGACGTTAGGTCGGCCCACCAGGGCGATTACGGGAACCATGCGGCTCTCCACTGCGTTAATTGCGAAAATACAAAAGCCGCTGCGAGGCAGCGGCTGGTGCTCGGGGCAGCACCTTGAAGTGCTGCGAACCTTGTCGAGACAAGGCCGCTTGGGGAATCAACCCCAAGCATAGTCAAACCATTACTTGATGGTCAGGGCTTCCAGTTTGCCGCTGTTGCCATACACATAAATCATGTCGCCCACCACCAGCGGACGAGCGCGCAGGCCATCGCTATCGATGCGGGTACGGCCGACGAAACGACCGTCCACCTGACTCAGCAGGTGCAGGTAACCTTCCAGGTCGCCCACCGCTACGTAGCTGGAGAAGACTTCCGGGGCCGACAGTTGACGACGGGCCAGGGAGTCGTTGCTCCACAGGGCCGTAGTCGAACGCTCGTCCACGCCTTCCACGGTGCCCGACGACAGGCTGACATAGACGCTGCCAAAACCTTGCGCCACACCGGCATAGCTGGAAGCGTCACGCTGCCACAGCGGACGACCGCTCTCCAGGTCCAGGGCAACCACACGTCCCTGATAGCTGGCGACGTACAGGGTACCGCCGGACAGCAGCAAGCCGCCGTCGATGTCCACTACCCGATCCAGCTCGGAACGGCCTTGTGGAATAGCGACACGCTGCTCCCACACCGGCACGCCGTTGCGGATATCCAGCGCCACCACCTTGCCAGTGGAGAGACCGGCCAGGGCCAGACGGTTGGTGGCCAACGGCGCACTCGTGCCCCGCAGGGTCAGTACCGCTGGAGTGCTGTCGTAGAGCCAGAGCTGGTTGCCGGTGCTGGCATCGAGGCCAATCACCCGGTCATCCTGAGTCTGGACCACGACCACGTCACCGTTGGTCGCCGGCGGAGCCAGCACTTCACTGGTGACCCGGGAGCGCCACTTCTCTTCACCGCTGGAAGCATCCAGGGCAACCACTTCGCCTTTCAGAGTGCCGATCATGACCAGGCCGTAACCCACTCCGACGGCGCCGGAAACAGGCAGTTCGAGATCCTTCTTCCATTTGACGTCGCCATTCATGCGATCCATGGAAACCACAACGCCAGTGACGTCGGCGGCATAGATGGTGTCACCATCGATCGCCGGCACCAGCATGTTGTAGGTTTCGCCCTGACCGTCACCGATCGAACGGCTCCACTGCTTCTGCAGGACCACTTCTTCTTTGAAGTCGACCAGCTCAGCCGGCGGCAGTTCTTTCTTGCTGTTGCTGCTGCAACCCGCGGCCAACAAGGCCAGAGCCAGCAATGCTGCATGTTTCCAACGGATCACGTCATGCATCCCCTTTGGCCAGGTCGTCCAGCTTGATTTGTAAGCCACCGACCGCCGCTTCATCCGAGAGCGCTGCCTTGGCTTTTTGGTATGCCGCATGGGCCTCATCCACACGGCCCAACTGGACCAGCAGATCACCCTTGAGTTCTTCGCGAGTCGCCAGGAACGCCTTGTCGGCATCACCCTCGAGCAGCTTCAAGGCCTCGTCAGCCTTGTTCTGCGCCGCCAGCACCTGGGCCAGACGCTGGCGCGCCACTTCACCCAGAGCCGGGCTCGCCGGCTTGTCAAGCACTGCTTTGAGCTGCGCCGCTGCGTCGTCCAGCTTGCCGGTGTCCACGGCTACCTTGGCCACGAACAGGTTGCCGTATTGCGCGTAGGCAGTACCGCCGAACTCGCTGTTGAGCTTGCCGGCCAGGTCTGCAACCCGGGCGGCGTCAGGCTTGCCATCTGGCGTCAGGGTGGTTTCCAGCAGTTGCTGATAGAGCACCGAAGCACCTTGCGACTGATTGTTCTGATACTTGTGCCAGGCCTGCCAGCCGAACACGATAACCAAGGCCAGCAGGCCGCCAGTCACCAGGGGTTTGCCGTTGCGCTGCCACCAGTCTTTCAATTCCGCCAGCTGTTCATCTTCGGTACTCGACACCCCAATACTCCTTATTCGCTAAATCGGCTGTTTGACAGCTTCAACCCTGCACGATGCAGGTGGCCAGGTGCGCGGCGAGCGCATCCCAGGCAATGCTTTGTTGTTCACCCTGGCCACGCAGGGGTTTGAAACCTACCACTTGCTGGGCCAGTTCGTCGTCACCAAGGATCAGCGCGTACAGCGCACCGCTCTTGTCGGCCTTCTTGAATTGGCTCTTGAAGCTGCCGGCACCGGCATTGATCTGCAGACGCAGGTTCGGCAATTGGTCTCGAACGCGCTCACTCAGCGCCAGTGCGGCCAGTTCGGCAGCCTCCCCGAAGGCGCAGAGGTAAACGTCGACCTGGCGCGAGATTTCTTGCGGGATCTGCTCCAGGGTTTCCAGCAGCAGCACCAGGCGTTCGATCCCCATGGCGAAGCCAACACCCGGTGTAGGTTTGCCACCCATTTGCTCGACCAGACCGTCGTAACGGCCGCCGGCACACACAGTACCCTGGGCGCCGAGTTTGTCGGTGACCCATTCGAAAACGGTCTTGCTGTAGTAATCCAGCCCGCGCACCAGCTTCGGGTTGATCACATAAGGGATACCCGCGGCGTCCAGACGGGCCTTGAGCCCCTCGAAGTGCACACGGGACTCTTCATCCAGGTAGTCGGCCAGCTTGGGCGCGTCCACCAGTACGGCTTGAGTGTCCGGATTCTTGGTATCGAGCACGCGCAGAGGATTGGTCTTCAGGCGACGCTGACTGTCTTCGTCCAGCTTGTCCATGCGCGCCGACAGGAACGCCACCAGCGCGTCGCGATAACGTGCGCGGGCCTCAGCAGTGCCCAGGCTGTTGAGTTCGAGCTTGACCGCATCACGGATGCCCAGCTCGCCCCACAGGCGCCAGGTCAGCACGATCAGTTCAGCATCAATGTCCGGACCGTCGAGGTTGAAAACCTCGCAACCAATCTGGTGGAACTGGCGATAACGGCCTTTCTGAGGGCGCTCGTGACGGAACATCGGGCCGATGTACCAGAGCTTCTGCACCTGGCCACCGCCAGTGATGCCGTGCTCGAGTACAGCGCGGACGCACGCCGCAGTGCCTTCCGGACGCAGGGTCAGGGAATCACCGTTGCGGTCTTCGAAGGTGTACATCTCTTTTTCGACGATGTCGGTCACTTCGCCAATGGAGCGCTTGAACAGCTCGGTGAACTCGACGATCGGCATGCGGATCTGCTTGTAACCGTAGTTATCCAGCAGACGCGCCACAGTGCCCTCGAAATAACGCCACAGGGGGGTCTGCTCGGGCAGGATGTCATTCATGCCACGAATGGCTTGCAGAGACTTGCTCACAAAAAATCCTTAAATACGTTCGGTTAGCCGCGAGCGATAAGCGCTGCGTCGGCTTCGACCTTTTCGGCCGCCTTCTGCCGGATCAGCTTTTCAAGCTCGTCCACCAGATTGTCATTGGTCAGTTTCTGCGCAGGCTTGCCGTCGATGTAGATCAGATTCGGCGTACCACCGGTCAGGCCGATATGCGCCTCTTTGGCTTCACCCGGGCCGTTGACCACACAACCGATCACTGCGACATCCAACGGCACCAGCAAGTCTTCCAGGCGCCCTTCCAGTTCGTTCATGGTTTTCACCACATCGAAATTCTGCCGCGAGCAGCTCGGGCAAGCGATGAAGTTGATGCCACGGGAACGCAGGTGCAGGGACTTGAGAATGTCGTAGCCGACCTTCACTTCCTCGACCGGGTCGGCCGCCAACGAGATGCGAATGGTATCGCCAATGCCTTCGGCCAGCAGCATACCGAGGCCGACGGCGGATTTCACCGTGCCTGAACGCAATCCGCCGGCTTCGGTGATCCCCAGGTGCAGAGGCTGGATGATTTCCTTGGCCAGCAAGCGATAGGCTTCGACGGCCATAAACACGTCGGACGCCTTCACGCTGACCTTGAAGTCCTGGAAATTCAGGCGCTCAAGGTGCTCGACGTGGCGCAGTGCCGACTCAACCAGCGCTGCTGGAGTCGGTTCGCCGTACTTTTTCTGCAGATCTTTTTCCAGGGAGCCGGCGTTGACCCCGATACGGATCGGAATTCCGCGGTCACGGGCGGCATCCACCACCGCACGCACCCGGTCTTCGCGACCGATGTTGCCGGGGTTGATCCGCAGGCAATCCACACCCAGCTCGGCTACGCGCAGGGCGATCTTGTAGTCGAAGTGAATGTCGGCCACCAGCGGCACCTTGACCTGCTGCTTGATGCGGCCGAACGCTTCGGCGGCGTCCATGTCCGGCACCGAGACCCGCACGATGTCGACACCGGCAGCTTCAAGGCGGTTGATCTGGGCGACGGTTGCGGCCACGTCGTTGGTGTCGCTGTTGGTCATGCTCTGCACCGCAATCGGGGCATCGCCACCGACCGGTACCGAGCCGACCCAGATCTTGCGGGACTCGCGACGTTTGATTGGAGATTCGCCGTGCATGACTTATTGACCTAACTTCAGGCGAGCGGTCTCGCCACTGGTGAACGGGGCGATATCCACCGCCTGACCGTTGTAAGAAATTTGTGCGCCACGGGCATACCCCAGACGTACGGCAAAAGGCGGCTTGCCGCTAACATCGACCGTTTCACCCTTGCGCTTCAGGGCACTGAGCAGAATCTTGCCATTGCCATCGATGACCTGGGCCCAGCAATCGGCACTGAACTGGATCTGCACCTGGCCCGCCCCGGCAACCGGAGAGGTAGGCGCCGCTGCAGTGGCAGGATTCGCTGGCGTAGCGGGTACGACAGGCGGAACCGGCGCCTGAACTGCAGGTGCGCTGACAACCGGCGCAACAGCCGGGGCAGCATGCGCAGGAGCGGTCGGAGTCGCAGGGGTCGCAATCGGAGCCGACGTTGCAGGCGCCACTGGGTTGGCAGGCGCCTCAGCGGCAGCCAGGCTCTGAGTTTGCGCGGCGTTGTCCTGGGCTTCGCTCTGACCTTCGGCGACGGCCTGGTCTTCCGGTTCGTCGATTGGATGGATCTGCGTGGTGCCGTCGGCCCCCTCAACCTCAACGTGCTCGGGACTCAAGGAGATCGGCTCCTTGCCGCGCAAGGAGGACTGATCCTGCCACCAGATGAAACCGCCACCCACCACGGCCACCAACAGCAGCAAGCTGACGATGCGCAGGATGGTGTGGGAAACCCGTACCGGCTCTTCGATACGACCCAGGGCATGAACGCTGCTGCCTTGGGAGTCGGTACCGGTGTATTGATCGAATTCCTGTACCAGGATGGCCTGGTCCATGCCCAGCAATTTGGCGTAGGCACGGATATAGCCGCGAGCAAAGGTATGCCCTGGCAGTTTGTCGAACGCGCCGGCTTCCAGATTGCTCAGGGAGCTCACGGTGAGGTTGAGCTTGTGGGCCACTTCAGCCAGCGACCAACCATTGCTTTCGCGGGCCTGACGCAGGGTCTCACCGGGGTTTACGCGAGTCACTGCTTGAACTTCGGGATGCGCCGCTTTCATCATTGCTCCGACAGGTATTGCTGATATTCCGGCGTACCGGGATAAAGTCGTTTTAGTTGCAGGCCGTAACTGGCGGCCTTGTCGCGATCTTCGAACACCGTTGCCAGCCGAACGCCGAGCAATAGACTACGTGCATTTTGCTCGCCGAGCAGGCTAAAACGATCGTAATAGTCGCGCGCGGGCACATAATGCCTGTCTTCGTAAGACAACTCAGCCATTTCCAGCAATGCGCGGGGCTGTTGGTGATTCAGGCGCAGGGCTTTTTCCAGTTGCAGTTGGGCCAGCTCACGCTGGCCCAGCTTGGAAGCGGTCATACCGAGGTTTTCGAACACCCGGGAACGCTCGGGGTACAGAGTATCAGCAGCGGCCTGCTCGAAGCGCTGATAAGCCTCTTTGTAACGTTTTTCTTCGAACAGGAAGCTGCCGTAGTTGTTGAGGATACGCGCACTGTCCGGACGGGCCGCCAGGGCTTGGCGAAAGTGCTCATCGGCCAGCGCAGGCTCCATCTCGGCCTGGAACACCAGCGCCAGGGCGGCGTTGGCATCAGCATCGGCAGGCGCCAGCTCCAGGGCCTTTTTCAACGGCACCTTGGCCCTTTCGCTCATCCCCTGCTGCAGATACCCCAGGCCCAGCTGTACGTAGGCCTCGCGCGCCTCATCACGGCCCTTGCTGGTGTTCATCGGACTGGAATCACCCGACAGAACACAGCCAGCACAGAGACTGGCAACAAGCAGGAGCAGCGCGAAGCGCAGGGTCATGGAGATCCTCTCTCAGGTACGGGTCGCGGCGCTTTGCGGCATATCGGCGTCGGCGCTCAGCTCACGCACGGCGATATAGCGTTCGCTACGGCGGGTGCGGTCCAGCACCTGCCCGACCAACTGACCGCAGGCGGCATCGATGTCTTCACCGCGAGTCGTACGCACGGTGACATTGAAACCGGCATGATGCAGTTGGTCCTGGAAACGACGAATGGCGTTGTTGCTCGGACGCTCGTAACCGGAATGAGGGAACGGGTTGAACGGGATCAGGTTGATCTTGCAAGGAATGTCCTTGAGCAACTCGATCATCTCAACCGCGTGTTCCAGCTTGTCGTTGACGTCCTTGAGCAGGGTGTACTCGATGGTCAGCACGCGCTTCTCGCCCAGGGAGGACATGTAGCGCTGGCAGGACTCCAGGAGCATCTTCAGCGGGTACTTCTTGTTGATCGGCACCAACTGGTTGCGCAACGCATCGTTGGGTGCGTGCAGGGACAACGCCAGGGACACGTCGATGTGCTTGGCCAGTTCATCGATCATCGGCACCACGCCGGAGGTGGACAGGGTCACACGGCGCTTGGAAATGCCGTAGCCCAGGTCGTCCATCATCAGGTGCATGGCGGCGATGACGTTGTCGAAGTTCAGCAGCGGCTCACCCATGCCCATCATCACCACGTTGGTGATGGCACGGTCGACGGTTGCCGGGACGCTGCCAAAGGATTTGTTGGCAATCCACACCTGGCCGATGACTTCGGCGGCGGTGAGGTTGCTATTGAAGCCTTGCTTGCCGGTGGAGCAGAAACTGCAATCCAGGGCACAGCCTGCCTGGGACGAAACGCACAGAGTGCCGCGCTTGCCCTGGGGAATGTACACGGTCTCGACGCAGCTGCCGGACGCCACGCGCACCACCCATTTGCGGGTGCCGTCGCTGGAGATGTCCTCGCTGACCACTTCCGGACCGCGAATCTCGGCAACGGCCTTGAGCTTCTCGCGCAAGGCCTTGCCGACATTCGTCATGGCGTCGAAATCATCGACGCCAAAGTGGTGAATCCATTTCATTACCTGACCGGCACGGAAACGCTTCTCCCCGATTGAGTCGAAGAATTTCTCCATTTCCGGTTGAGTCAACCCCAACAGGTTAGTTTTGCCGATCGATGTAGTCATGGTCTCACCCCTCACTCGCCAGCCTTACTCAGCGAGCGGTTACTTCAGTAGCTGCGAAGAAGTAAGCGATTTCGCGAGCAGCGGCAGCTTCGGAGTCCGAACCGTGAACGGCGTTGGCGTCGATGGATTCGGCGAAGTCAGCACGGATGGTGCCGGCAGCAGCTTCTTTAGGGTTGGTAGCGCCCATCAGCTCACGGTTGCGAGCAATGGCGTTTTCGCCTTCCAGAACCTGAACAACAACTGGACCGGAAGTCATGAAGGCAACCAGTTCGCCGAAGAAGCCACGCTCGCTGTGCTCAGCGTAGAAGCCTTCAGCTTCAGCCTTGGACAGTTGCTTCATTTTCGAAGCTACAACGCGCAGGCCGGCTTCTTCAAAACGGGAAACGATCTTGCCGATAACGTTTTTTGCAACAGCGTCAGGCTTGATGATGGAGAAAGTACGTTGAACAGCCATGGTGTAACTCCAGAAACGGTGATTAAAGCGAAAAATTAAACCCGCGAATTATACGCGGGTTTATAGGGATTGCCTAACTGCGTAGCCCGCGGATTCAGTCCGCTTCGTCGATCCAGGCGGCCTGAATTGCTTCAAGAACCTTCTCGCCTCCGCGAGCCGGATCGTCGCTGAACTCTGGCAGTGCCAGAACCCATTGGTGCAAGTCGACAAAGTTCACATAACGCGGATCCACATCCGGCTTGGAATCAGCCAGCTGGATCGCGATTTCCAGTACATCAACCCACTTCAGACTCATGACGACTCCTTGAATCAGTGCGGCGCTTCGGCGGCATGGTTGAGTGAGTACTTGGGAATTTCAACGGTCAGGTCTTCATCGCCAACGATGGCCTGGCACGACAGGCGCGACTGTGCTTCCAGGCCCCAGGCCTTGTCCAGCAAGTCTTCTTCCAGCTCGTCGGCTTCGTTCAGCGAGTCAAACCCTTCACGAATGATGCAGTGGCAGGTAGTGCAGGCGCAGACGCCGCCGCAGGCGCTCTCGATCTCGATGTGGTTGTCGTGGGCCACGTCGAGTACCGAAACACCAGGCTCGACCTCGACAACCAGACCGTCCGGGCAGAACACGGCGTGTGGCAGAAAAATGATCTGCGGCATCAGTTATTCCTCGATTTCATTCAGGTTGCGCCCCGCCAACGCGGCTTTCACCGTCGAATCCAGGCGGCGGGCAGCAAAGGCATCGGTCACTTGCGACAGACGCTTGGTCTGCTGCTCGATGGCGTAACCATCGGTACCACGCATCAATTCACTCAGCTCCTGCATCTGCAGCTCGATGACCATGCGCTCTTCAGCGTCCAGCAGGCGGTCACCGTCAGCATCCAGGGCGCCCTGCACAGCCTCGATCAGGCGCTGGGCATCAACCTGCTGCTCACGCAGCACGCGGGCCACCTTGTCGTCACCGGCGTACTGGAAGGAGTCCTTGAGCATCTTGGCGATTTCGCCGTCGGTCAGGCCGTAGGACGGCTTGACCTGAATGCTGGCTTCAACACCCGACCCCAGCTCTCGGGCAGAGACACTGAGCAGGCCATCGGCGTCGACTTGGAAGGTCACGCGAATCTTCGCGGCACCGGCCACCATCGGCGGGATGCCACGCAGCTCGAAGCGCGCCAGGGAGCGGCAGTCACTGATCAGCTCGCGCTCGCCCTGCAGCACATGAATCATCATGGCCGTCTGGCCATCCTTGTAGGTGGTGAAGTCCTGGGCACGGGCAACCGGGATGGTGGTGTTACGCGGAATCACCTTCTCCATCAGCCCGCCCATGGTTTCCAACCCCAACGACAGCGGAATCACGTCCAGCAGCAGCAATTCACCCCCTTCGCGCTTGTTGCCAGCGAGGGTATCGGCCTGGATCGCGGCACCAATGGCCACCACTTGATCCGGATCGATCTCGGTCAACGGCTGGCGACCAAACATTTCAGCCACCGCTTCACGCACACGCGGCACGCGGGTCGAACCGCCCACCATGACCACTGCCTGCACTTCGTCCAGCTCGACATTGGAGTCGCGAACGGCACGACGGCAGGCCTTGAGGCTGCGGGCAACCATAGGCTCGATCAGGGCGTCGAAGGCCTCGCGAGTCAGGGCGGCGCGCCAATCGCCATGCACCACTTCCACGGATGCAGCACTGGTCAGGGCTTCCTTGGCCGCACAGGCGGTTTGCAACAGATTGCGCTGGGTGCCTGGGTCAAGGTCGGCGGACAGGCCCGCGCCCTCGATGATCCAGCCGGCAATGGCGTGATCGAAGTCGTCACCACCCAGGGCCGTATCGCCACCAGTAGCCAGCACCTCGAAGACACCGCCGGTCAGGCGCAGGATGGAAATATCGAAGGTACCGCCGCCCAGGTCATAGATCGCCACCACACCCTCGGCGTGCTGATCCAGACCGTAAGCCACGGCAGCTGCGGTCGGCTCGTTGAGCAGGCGCAGCACATTCAGGCCAGCCAGTTTGGCCGCATCCTTGGTGGCTTGACGCTGGGCATCATCGAAATAGGCCGGAACGGTAATCACCGCACCTACCAGCTCGCCCCCCAGGGCCGCCTCAGCACGCTGACGCAAGACCTTGAGCACTTCAGCCGATACCTCCACCGGGCTTTTCGGCCCCTGGATGGTCTCGATGAACGGCATATGCGACTCACCATCAACGAAGCGATAAGGCAGTTGCTCACCCAATTGCTTGACGTCGGACAGGCCGCGCCCCATCAGGCGTTTGACCGAGAGCACAGTGTTCAGGGGATCGCTGGACGCAGCCAGGCGGGCGGATTCACCCACTTCGACGCGGTCGGCGTGATAACGCACGGCCGACGGCAGAATCACCTGACCCTGCGCGTCAGCCAGAGGCTCGGAAAGACCACTGCGCAAGGCAGCGACCAGCGAATTGGTAGTGCCCAAGTCGATCCCCACAGCCAGGCGACGCTGGTGCGGTTGAGGACTTTGGCCGGGTTCGGCGATCTGCAGTAGGGCCATGCTTATCTGGACTTATCTGTATATCAGGCGTGCGACCGGAGCGGCACTGGGTTAATCGTCGAGGCGCTCTTCTAACTGGCGCACTTCGTAGGTGAGCTTGTCGAGGAACTGCATGCGCCGCATCAGGCGTTCGGCCTGCTCGCGTTGCGCCGCATCATCCCAACAGGCTGCGAAGCTTTCGTTCAGTTCATCCTGTGCAGTCTTGAGTCGACGCTTGAATGCTGCCACTCCAGCCAGGTCGGCGCTGTCCTGCAAGTCTTCGAGTTCTTCGCGCCATTGCATCTGCTGCAGAAGAAACTCCGGATCATGCACCGTGACTTCCAGCGGCAACTCACCGCCATTCAAGGCCAGAAGATAACGAGCACGCTTTGGCGGACTCTTGAGGGTCTGGTAAGCCTCGTTGAGGCTTGCCGACTGCTCCAGGGCCAGACGTTGCTCGCGCTCGGAAGCATCGGCAAAACGGTCTGGATGAACCCCACGCGCCAACTCACGGTAGCGCGCAGCCAACTGCTCGAGATCCAGACGGAAGCTCGGTTGCAGTTCAAATAAAGCGAAATGACAAGGAGTACCCACAAGAAGCCTCAGATGTTGAAGCTTTCGCCGCAGCCACATTCACCGCGCACGTTGGGGTTGTTGAACTTGAAGCCTTCGTTCAACCCTTCCTTGACGAAATCAAGCTCGGTGCCGTCCAGATAGGTCAGGCTCTTTGGGTCGATGATCACTTTCTCGCCGTGACTTTCGAACACCTGATCGTCCTCGCCGATCTCGTCGACGAACTCCAGCACATAGGCAAGGCCGGAACAGCCTGTGGTGCGAACACCCAGACGAATCCCATCACCCTTGCCGCGCCCATTGAGGGAGCGTCGCACGTGTTGAGCAGCCGCTTCTGTCATGCTGATAGCCATCGTGACTCCTTACTTGTCGCCAAATCTGTGAAAGCCGATCGATCAGATCAGGCCTTTCTTCTGCTTGTAGTCGCGAACGGCGGCCTTGATGGCGTCTTCGGCGAGAACCGAGCAGTGGATCTTCACTGGAGGCAGGGCCAGCTCTTCAGCCAGCTGAGTGTTCTTGATGGTTTCGGCTTCATCCAGCGTCTTGCCCTTCATCCACTCAGTGGCCAGGGAGCTGGAAGCAATGGCGGAACCGCAGCCATAAGTCTTGAACTTGGCGTCTTCAATGATGCCCTGCTCGTTGACCTTGATCTGCAGGCGCATCACGTCGCCGCAGGCTGGAGCGCCGACCATGCCGGTGCCGACATCCGGATCTTCCGCGTTCATCTTGCCGACGTTGCGCGGGTTCTCGTAGTGGTCGATGACCTTTTCGCTGTAAGCCATGATTCTTAATCCTCACTCATCAGAGAGTCGCTCTTGGGTTCTGCAAATCGCCGTTATCGGGACGCTCTACAGAACCCTGTGCGGCGACTTATATTCAGTGCGCCGCCCACTCGATCTTCGAGATATCGACGCCATCTTTGTACATGTCCCACAGCGGCGACAGAGCGCGCAGCTTGGTAACGGCTTCGCAGACTTTCTGCGCCGCGTAATCGATTTCTTCCTCGGTGGTGAAGCGGCCGAAGGTGAAGCGGATCGAGCTGTGAGCCAACTCGTCGTTACGGCCCAGGGCACGCAGCACGTACGAAGGCTCGAGCGAAGCCGAAGTACAGGCCGAACCGGAAGACACTGCCAGATCCTTGAGGGCCATGATCAGCGACTCGCCTTCAACGTAGTTGAAGCTCAGGTTCAGGTTGTGCGGTACACGAGCCGTCATGCTGCCATTGATGTACAGCTCTTCCAGGTGTTCAACCTGCTTGTAGAAGCGATCGCTCAGGGCCTTGATGCGCGCATTTTCGGCGACCATGTCTTCCTTGGCGACGCGGAAGGCTTCGCCCATGCCGACGATCTGGTGAGTGGCCAGGGTGCCGGAACGCATGCCGCGTTCGTGACCGCCGCCGTGCATGGTGGCCTCCAGGCGCACGCGAGGCTTGCGGCTGACGTACAGCGCGCCAATGCCTTTAGGGCCGTAGGTCTTGTGGGCAGAGAAGGACATCAGGTCGACTTTCAGGGCCTGCAGGTCGATTTCGACCTTGCCGGTGGACTGAGCGCCGTCGACGTGGAACAGAATACCTTTGGAGCGGGTCAACTCGCCGATGGCGGCAATGTCGTTGATGGTGCCGATTTCGTTGTTCACATGCATGATCGAAACCAGGATGGTGTCGTCACGCAGGGCCGCTTCAACCATGGCCGGAGTGATCAAGCCATCTTCGCCTGGCTCGATGTAAGTCACTTCAAAGCCTTCACGCTCGAGTTGGCGCATGGTGTCCAGGACAGCCTTGTGCTCGATTTTCGAGGTAATCAGGTGCTTGCCCTTGGTGTGATAGAAATGCGCGACCCCCTTGATGGCCAGGTTGTCGGACTCGGTTGCACCGGAGGTCCAGACGATTTCACGCGGATCAGCGTTAACCAGGTCGGCCACTTGGCGACGGGCATTCTCCACCGACTCTTCGGCCTTCCAGCCGAACACGTGAGAGCGGGACGCCGGGTTACCGAAGTTTCCGTCGACCAGCAGGCATTCACTCATTTTTTGCGCAACACGCGGATCGACCGGCGTGGTCGCTGAGTAATCAAGGTAAATCGGCAATTTCATGGACTCTCTCCTAAATCAGGCTGGCTGGCGTGCCGCTAGCTCTTTGGCTGTCATTCGACGGCGGACGCTTCAATCTTGTCCAGGCGCGGCGCCTTGCCATTACAACGGCGCTGGTCCTGACGCTGGGCTACTTCTTGTACCTCACGGCGAGTAACAAGATCAGCCAAGCTGATACCGCTCAGAAATTCGTGAATCTGCAGGCTCAAGTCGCACCACAGGTGATGGGTCAGGCAGGTGTCGCCGGCATGGCAATCACCCAGCCCCTGGCATTTGGTTGCATCGACCGATTCATTCACCGCATCGATCACCTGAGCCACCTGAATCCCCTGCATGTCACGGGACAGCTGGTAGCCGCCACCAGGCCCCCGGACGCTGGACACCAGGTTACTGCGGCGCAGTTTGGCGAAAAGCTGTTCGAGGTAGGACAAGGAGATGCCTTGGCGCTCAGAGATATCGGCCAGGGAGACCGGGCCATGTTGCGCGTGCAACGCCAGATCAAGCATGGCGGTCACGGCGTATCGGCCTTTAGTAGTCAGTCGCATGGACAAGTACCACGGAGTTTCGGAATGGACGCGAGTATGCAATACCCGAGTAATCGAGTCAACTATAAGACCAACTACTTTAGTCGGGTTTACCCGCAAAAGAGCGCGCGAATCATAGCAAAGTCCGCGACGTAATGGCACAGCAGGATGGCAACACCTGACCTGCGGGCCACTCAAAGGGTATTAGGTCCTTTCGCTAGCAAGCCGGCCCACAGAGGGGGCCGGTTTTGCGCCATCAGCCGACCTGACTGCCGTCCTTGCCTTTGACTTCAGCGAAGTCTTCTTCACGCAATTGAGGCAGATCCTTGGCACAGTAATCACTGCCCAGATCCTTCAGCGCGCCACACATATCCTCCAGACGACCGTCGACTGCCTGCAGGTGATCCAGCAACTGCCCGATAGCCCGAGCCACCGGATCCGGCATGTCCTCGCCGACACCGTAGGCATCGAAACCGAGTTTTTCCGCCATGGCCTTGCGCTTGGCCACCTGCTCGTCGCTGGACTTCATGATGATCCGCCCAGGAATGCCCACCACCGTCGCTCCGGCCGGCACCGCCTTGGTCACCACCGCGTTGGAACCGACCTTGGCCCCCGCCCCCACAATGAAGGGACCCAGCACCTTGGCGCCCGCCCCCACCACCACACCGTCTTCCAGGGTCGGATGGCGCTTGCCCTTGTTCCAACTGGTGCCACCCAGGGTCACCCCTTGATAGAGGGTCACGTCATCACCGATCTCGGCGGTCTCGCCAATGACAATGCCCATGCCATGGTCGATAAAGAAGCGGCGGCCGACTTTGGCTCCCGGGTGAATTTCGATCCCGGTCAACCAACGACCGAAGTTCGACACCAGCCGCGCCAGCCATTTCCAACCCATGCCCCACAAGGCGCCGGACAAACGATGAATCCAGATCGCGTGCATGCCTGGGTAGCAGGTCAACACCTCAAAGGCATTGCGCGCCGCCGGGTCACGATGAAACACGCTTTGGATATCTTCACGCAGACGCTCGAACATCACTGATCCTTCCGCTTTTGTAGCTCTCCACGGGCCGCTTTCTGGGTTTCCGTGAGAATGCCACGCAATATATTCATTTCCGCCCGGCTGACCGAGCTGCGACCGTATAACCGACGCAGGCGTGCCATCAAGTGCCGCGGTTTTTCCGGATCGAGGAAGTCGATGGCCACCAGCGTCTGCTGCAGATGCTCGTAGAACCGCTCCAACTCATCCATGGTCGCCAGCTCTTCACTGCGCGGCGAAGCCACTTCATCCTTCTCTACCTTGGTTGGCCGGCCTTGGGCCGCCAGCCAGGACATGCGCACTTCATAGGTCAGCACCTGCACCGCCGTGGCCAGGTTCAGCGAGCTGAACTCCGGGTCCGACGGGATATGCACGTGGAAATGACATCGCTGCAGCTCATCATTGGTCAGGCCGGAATCTTCACGACCGAACACCAGGGCGATCTGCGCACCCTGCCCGGCTTCCTCGACCACCTTGAGACCGGACTCACGCGGATCAAGCAAGGGCCAGGGAATGCGCCGGTCACGAGCACTGGTACCAAACACCAGCGTGCAACCCGCCAATGCCTCCTCAAGGGTGGCGACTACCTGGGCATTGGCCAGGATATCGGTGGCACCGGAGGCACGCGCATCCGCCTCGTGAGACGGAAATACCCGGGGCTCCACCAGCACCAGCCGCGACAAGCCCATGTTCTTCATGGCACGCGCAGCCCCGCCGATATTGCCGGGATGACTGGTATTGACCAGGACGACACGAATGTTCTGCAGCAAGGGAGGCGCTCTCGGACACGATAAGGGGGAGCAAATCTTACCGAACAGGCAAGACTCCCGCCTCAAAAATAACCACCCGACAGATTCCAGCGCTCCAGAAAGGCGCCCAGCAACCGGCACAAACACTCGCCACCGGAGAACGCCACACAGCGGATCAATGCAATCAAAGCGAACACCAGCCTTCATCTGCAAAAGTTTTCTGCTAGAATGCTCGGCTTTCTTTAACAACCTTAGGTGACCTATCCATGCAGCCAATGCTGAATATCGCGCTGCGCGCCGCCCGCAGCGCCAGTGAATTGATTTTCCGCTCCATCGAGCGCCTGGATACCATCAAGGTCGACGAAAAAGACGCCAAAGACTACGTATCCGAAGTTGATCGCGCTGCCGAGCAGAAGATCATCGACGCGCTGCGCAAGGCCTACCCGACCCACGCCATCCTCGGCGAAGAGACCGGCCTGCACGCTGGCAGCGGCGAAGGCGAAGACTACCTGTGGATCATCGACCCACTGGACGGCACCACCAACTTCCTGCGCGGCATCCCGCACTTTGCCGTGAGCATCGCCTGCAAATACCGTGGCCGCCTGGAACACGCCGTGGTCCTGGACCCGGTTCGCCAGGAAGAATTCACCGCCAGCCGTGGCCGTGGTGCCCAGCTGAACGGTCGCCGCCTGCGTGTCAGCGGCCGCACCAGCCTCGACGGCGCCCTGCTGGGCACCGGCTTCCCATTCCGTGACGACCAGATGGACAACCTGGACAACTACCTGGGCATGTTCCGCGCCCTGGTTGGCCAGACCGCCGGCATCCGCCGCGCTGGTGCTGCAAGCCTGGACCTGGCCTACGTGGCCGCCGGTCGTTTCGACGCCTTCTGGGAGTCGGGCCTGTCCGAATGGGACATGGCCGCAGGCGCCCTGCTGATTCAAGAAGCCGGCGGCCTGGTGAGCGACTTCACCGGCGGTCACGACTTCCTGGAAAAAGGCCACGTGGTAGCTGGCAACACCAAATGCTTCAAAGCGGTCCTGACCGCCATCCAGCCGCACCTGCCGGCCTCGCTGAAGCGCTAAGCGCCAGCGACAAAAAAAGCACCCCGAGGGGTGCTTTTTTTATGCCTGCAATTCCCGCAGGAGCCGGCTTGCCGGCGAATCGGATCTTGAGATCACCTTCGCCGGCAAGCAGACGCCTACAGGCCGGGGTTATTGGCCGGGTTGATTCTGGTTTTGACCCAGAATCAGACGCCCCTCTTTATCCACCGGAATCTGGTTGCCCGGATCACGATCCATGCGCACCTGACCTTGCTTGCCGCCCAGGTCGTACTTCACGTCATAACCCACGACCTTCTCACTGATGTCATTGACTGTATTACAGCGAGTCTGGGTGGTGGTGTAGGTGTCACGTTCCTGCATGCCTTCCTGCACCTTGTTGCCGGCATAGCCACCGCCAACCGCACCCGCCACAGTGGCGATCTTCTTGCCATTACCACCACCAATCATGCTACCCAGCAGACCACCGCCCACCGCTCCCGCCACGGTACCCAGGATCTGATGCTCATCCTTGACCGGGCGCTGGCGAGTCACGGCGACGTCCTTGCAGACTTCACGAGGGGTCTTGATCTGTTGTTTGACCGGCTGTACGGCCAGCACTTGCGCATACTCAGGGCCGCTTTTAACCAGGCTGTAGGTGGCAACAGCACCCCCGGCGGTGACACCGACAGCACCCAATACCGCACCAACCAGCAACGACTTGTTCACGTGAACCTCCTGACCATACAAACGGGACTTGGCCCGCGCTTCTCCCAGCGTTGGAGCAATAAAAAAGGCGCGAGTTCAACACTCGCGCCTTTTTAACTGACAGCCGGAAAAGGGCTAGATCCTCATGGACGGTCGTCCACTTCCTTCTCGGTATTGGCCGGAGGAATCAGGTCCTCGCTGTTCAGGTTCAGCCAGATCAGCACCACGTTGGCGATGTAGATCGACGAGTAGGTACCCGCCAGAACACCGACAAACAGGGCGATGGAGAAGCCCCACAGGTTATCGCCACCAAAGAACAGCAGCGCGATGATCGCCAGCAAGGTGGAGATCGAAGTCGCCATGGTCCGTAGCAGGGTCTGAGTGGTCGAGATGTTGATGTTCTCGATCAGGCTGGCCTTGCGCAGCACACGGAAGTTCTCACGCACCCGGTCGAACACCACGATGGTGTCGTTGAGGGAGTAACCGATGATCGCCAGCACAGCCGCCAGCACCGTCAGGTCAAAGGTGATCTGGAAGAACGAGAGGATACCCACCGTCACGATCACGTCGTGGATCAGCGAAACGATCGCGCCCACCGCGAACTTCCACTGAAAGCGGAAGGCCAGGTAGATCAGGATACCGCCCAGGGCCATGAGCATGCCGAGGCCGCCCTGGTCCCGCAGCTCTTCACCCACTTGCGGACCGACAAACTCGACGCGCTTGACCTGCGCCGGGTTGTCACCGCCAACCTTCTGCAGCGCCTCGGCCACCTGGTGGCCCAGTTGCGGGTCTTCACCCGGCATCCGCACCAGCAGATCAGTGGTCGCACCGAAGCTCTGCACGATGGCTTCGTGATAACCGGCATCGTTCAGTTGCGAACGCACCTTCATCACATCCGCGGGACGCTCGTAGGTCAGCTCGATGAGCGTACCGCCGGTGAAGTCCAGACCGTAGTTCAAGCCTTTGTGGAACCAGCTGAACAACGCCAGGATGGTGAGCAGCACAGTGACGCCGAACGCAACGTTGCGCACGCCCATGAAGTTAATAGTACGTAACATGGCAGCCCCTTAAATCCACAACTTCTTGAAGTCACGACCGCCGAAGATCAGGTTGACCATCGCACGGGTCAGCCAGATGGCCGTGAACATCGAGGTAAAGATCCCGAGGGACATGGTCACCGCAAAGCCTTTCACCGGACCGGTACCCATGGCGAACAGAATGCCGCCCACCAGCAAGGTGGTCAGGTTGGAGTCCAGGATCGCGGTGAATGCCCGGCCGAAGCCTTCGTTAATTGCCCGCTGCACACTCATGCCGGCGGCGAGCTCTTCACGTATCCGCGAGAAGATCAGTACGTTGGCGTCCACCGCCATACCCATGGTCAAGACGATACCGGCGATACCCGGCAGGGTCAGCGTCGCCCCCAGCAGGGACATCAGGGCCAGCAGCAGCACCATGTTCAATGCCAGCGCCACAGTAGCGATGACACCGAAGAAACGGTAGATGGCGATAATGAACAGCGACACGAACAGCATGCCCCACAGGGACGCATCGATACCCTTGGTGATGTTGTCAGCACCCAGGCTTGGACCGATTGTGCGCTCTTCGGCGAAGTACATCGGCGCCGCCAGACCACCGGCACGCAGCAACAGCGCCAGCTCGGAAGACTCGCCCTGACCGTTCAGGCCGGTGATGCGGAACTGGCTGCCCAGTGGCGACTGGATGGTCGCCAGGCTGATGATCTTCTTCTCTTCCTTGAAGGTCTGCACCGCCACGTCTTTCTCGACACCGTTCACCACTTGCTTGGTGTAGGTGGTGGTCGGCTTCTGCTCGATGAAGATCACCGCCATGCTGCGACCGACATTGCTGCGAGTCGAACGGTTCATCAGCTCGCCACCGTGACCATCAAGCTTGATGTTCACCTGTGGACGGCCGTGTTCGTCGTAACCGGCCTGGGCATCGGTCACCTGGTCACCGGTGATGATCAGGCCACGCTCGATCAGAGCAGGAGGACGGTTGCCCTCACGGAATTCGAAGGACTCGGAAGTCGCCTTGGAAGCACCCGGCTCGGCGGCCAGACGGAATTCCAGGTTGGCGGTCTTGCCCAGGATCCGCTTGGCTTCAGCGGTGTCCTGCACGCCCGGCAGCTCAACCACGATACGGTTGGCACCCTGACGCTGAACCAGAGGCTCGGCCACACCCAGCTCGTTGACCCGGTTACGCACGGTGGTCAAGTTCTGCTTGATGGAGTATTCACGGATTTCCGCCAGCTTGGCCGGGGTCATCGCCAGACGCAGCACCGGTTGGCCATTGAGGTCGGCCGGTACGATATCGAAATCATTGAAGTTCTTGCGGATCAGCGAACGGGCCTGTTCACGACTGTCTTCATCGCTGAAGCCCAGCTGGATGGCGCCATTGAGCTGCGGCAGGCTGCGATAGCGCAGGCGCTCTTTGCGCAGCAGGCTCTTGACGTCGCCTTCATAGACTTTCAGGCGCGCGTCGAGGGCTTTGTCCATGTCCACTTCCAGCAGGAAGTGCACACCACCGGACAAGTCCAGACCCAGTTTCATCGGGTGCGCACCCAGGTTGCGCAACCATTGCGGAGTGGTTTGCGCCAGGTTCAACGCCACCACATAGTCATCGCCCAGCGCCTTGCGCACTACATCCTTGGCCGGAAGCTGGTCTTCCTTGTTGGTCAAGCGCAGCAGGCCGCCCTTGCCGTTGGCAGCAATGGAAGCAGCCTTGACCTTGATACCGGCGTCGGTGAGCGCTTTGCTCGCACGATCCAGATCCGCCTGAGTGACCTGCAACGCAGTGCTCGCACCGCTGACCTGAATGGCCGGATCATCAGGGTATAGATTGGGAGCGGAATAAATAAAACCGATCGCCAGCACCGCCAGGATCAGTAGGTACTTCCACAGAGGGTATTTGTTCAGCATCACGCCGCCCGTTTATGACGCGGGGCGCCTTGCGCGCCCCGTCGATTGGTAAAAGATGAAACTTAGATGGCTTTCAGCGTGCCTTTTGGCAGCGTGGCAGCGATCGCGCCCTTCTGGAACTTCAGCTCAACGGAGTCCGACACTTCCAGAACCACGAAGTCGTCGGTCACCTTGTTGATCTTGCCGGCGATACCGCCAGTGGTCACAACTTCGTCGCCTTTCTGCAGGCTGCCGAGCAGGTTCTTCTGCTCTTTGGCGCGCTTGGCCTGCGGGCGCCAGATCATCAGATAGAAGATGACCAGGAAGCCAACCAGGAAAATCCACTCGAAACCAGTGCCAGCAGGACCGGCAGCGGCAGGTGCAGCGGCGTCCGCATACGCGGCAGGGATCAAAAAGCTCATTTAACACTCCGATAATTGCAAAATTAGTGGCTTAACGTCTTTAGAACTTATTCTAAAGGCGGCACGGGTAACCCGCGTTTGGCATAGAAGGAATCGACAAAGGCGGCCAATGTACCTTGTTGAATAGCCTCGCGCAAACCAGCCATAAGACGCTGGTAATGGCGCAAATTATGGATGGTATTGAGCATACTCCCGAGCATTTCCCCACACTTGTCCAAGTGATGCAGATAGGCACGGGAGAAGTTCTGGCAGGTGTAGCAATCACAAGTTGGGTCCAGCGGCGAATCATCATGGCGATGGAACGCGTTACGGATTTTCAGCACGCCTGTATCGATGAACAGATGCCCATTGCGGGCATTGCGGGTTGGCATCACGCAATCGAACATGTCCACACCGCGGCGCACACCCTCAACCAGATCTTCCGGCTTGCCAACTCCCATAAGGTAACGAGGTTTGTCGGCAGGCATCTGGCCCGGCAGGTAGTCCAGGACCTTGATCATTTCATGCTTGGGCTCGCCCACCGACAGGCCGCCGATAGCCAGGCCGTCGAAACCGATCTTGTCCAGGCCTTCCAGGGAACGCATGCGCAGGTCCTGGTGCATGCCACCCTGGACGATGCCAAACAGCGCCGCCGTGTTGTCACCGTGAGCATTCTTGGAACGCTGGGCCCAGCGCAGGGACAGCTCCATGGAAATCCGCGCCACATCTTCATCGGCCGGGTACGGGGTGCACTCGTCGAAGATCATCACGATGTCCGAACCCAGGTCGCGCTGCACTTGCATCGACTCTTCCGGGCCCATGAACACCTTGGCGCCGTCCACCGGCGAGGCGAAGGTCACGCCCTCTTCCTTGATCTTGCGCATCGCCCCCAGGCTAAACACCTGGAAACCACCGGAGTCGGTGAGGATCGGGCCATTCCACTGCATGAAATCATGCAGGTCACCGTGGGCCTTGATCACTTCCGTACCCGGGCGCAGCCACAGGTGGAAGGTGTTGCCGAGGATGATCTCGGCGCCGGTGGCGACGATATCCCGTGGCAGCATGCCCTTGACCGTGCCATAGGTGCCCACCGGCATGAAGGCCGGGGTTTCCACCGTACCGCGGGGGAAGGTCAGGCGACCGCGACGAGCCTTGCCATCAGTGGCCAGAAGCTCGAAGGACATACGACAAGTGCGACTCATACAGTTTCCTCGGGGGCCAGATCCTTGGGAGCGGTCGGCGCAGGATTACGGGTGATGAACATCGCATCACCGTAGCTGAAAAAGCGGTATCCATTTTCCACCGCGGCGCGATAGGCGGCCATGGTCTCGGGATAACCGGCGAACGCCGAAACCAGCATCAACAGCGTGGATTCCGGCAGATGGAAGTTGGTCACCAGGGCATCGACCACATGGAACGGCCGGCCCGGGTAGATAAAGATATCGGTATCGCCGCTGAACGGCTTGAGCACACCATCGCGCGCGGCACTTTCCAGGGAACGCACACTGGTGGTGCCCACCGCCACCACCCGACCACCGCGAGCACGGCATGCGGCAACCGCATCCACCACGTCCTGGCCGACTTCCAGCCACTCGTGGTGCATATGGTGATCTTCAATACGCTCGACCCGCACCGGCTGGAAAGTGCCGGCGCCGACATGCAGGGTCACGAACGCAGTCTCCACGCCCTTGGCGGCAATGGCCTCCAGCAGCGGCTGGTCGAAATGCAGCCCCGCCGTAGGCGCCGCAACAGCCCCCAGACGCTGGGCGTACACGGTCTGATAACGCTCACGGTCCGCGCCTTCATCCGGGCGGTCTATATAAGGAGGCAACGGCATGTGCCCGACCCGATCCAGCAGCGGCAGCACCTCCTCGGCAAAACCCAGCTCGAACAGCGTGTCGTGGCGCGCCAGCATCTCGGCCTCGCCACCGCCGTCGATCAGGATCTTCGACCCCGGCTTGGGCGACTTGCTGGAGCGCACATGGGCCAGCACACGATGGCTGTCCAGCACCCGCTCGATGAGGATCTCCAGCTTGCCGCCGGAGGCCTTCTGGCCAAACAGACGGGCCGGAATCACCCGGGTATTGTTGAACACCATCAGATCGCCCGGACGCAAATGCTCCAGCAGATCGGTGAATTGACGGTGGGCCAAGGCGCCGGTTGGCCCATCCAGGGTCAACAGACGGCTGCCGCGACGCTCGGCCAAAGGATGGCGGGCGATCAGCGAATCAGGAAGCTCGAAGGTAAAGTCAGCAACGCGCATGATGGGGTTCGTCTAGCAGGGCCGGAAAGTTTAGCGGAATAACTAAAAATTGACCACGAAAGCCGATTGACCAACGGTAACTGCCTCTCTATACTTCGCCGCCATTGAGCCCTGATGGCGGAATTGGTAGACGCGGCGGATTCAAAATCCGTTTTCGCAAGAAGTGGGAGTTCGAGTCTCCCTCGGGGCACCACATAGCAGTATCTGAGAGTCTCTACCAGCCTCTCAGACCCAGAGAAACCGGCCACTTGGCCGGTTTTTTTGTGCCTGCCTATCTACCCCTGTCTCCCCTTATCCGTTGTATCCCTGTATCCCTGCTTGTATCCTGAGAAAAATACCGAACTTTGGGATACAAGGATGAAGCGCGCAGACATCAAGCGCCGCCCTCTGGCAGACACCACGCTTGCAGGGCTGGAACCTGAAGCAAAAGAGTACCGTGAGCTGGACGGAAACGGCCTGTACTTCAGGGTTAAGCCTAATGGGGGGAAATCGTGGCAGCTACGCTACAAGCGCCCTACGGGCAATTGGGCCTGGATGGGTCTAGGGGGTTACCCCGAGGTGAGTGGTGCACTGGCCCGGGAAAAAGCTACCGACCTGCGCAAGACCATAAGCAGCGGAGCTGACCCCCTTGAGCAAAAGCGATCTGCCAAGGCCGCCATAGATGCAGCCAAGACACGAACATTTAGAGCAGCTGCTGACGCCTGGCTAAAGGCAAAAGAAGAAAAGGGACTGGCCCTCTCTACACTCAACAAAATCCGCACCTACCTCGACAAGGACATTCTCCCGGCACTGGGAGACAAACCTCTCGACGAAATTACCCGCACCGATTGCGCCGAACTCCAAGCATCCATCGAAGCCCGAGATGCACACAACGTGGCGGAAAAGTGCCGCACCTGGATCAACCAGATATTTGGGCGGGCTATCGGCCTAGGGCTCACAGAGAATGACCCGGGAAGTCGCCTTCGGGATATAGCTGCTCAAGCGCCCAAGACTCAACAGCACCCACACCTACTCGAACCAGAGCTAGGTGAGTTCCTCACCGCGCTTAAACATACACCCAGCAGACTGACGGCCCGAACTGCTGCATGGCTTTGCATCTGGACTGCTTCACGACCGGGCATGGTTCGCTTGGCCGAATGGAAAGAGTTCGACCTCGATAAGGCCACTTGGACGACACCAGCCGCAAAGATGAAAATGCGCCGGGACTTCGTGTGCCCTCTCCCCCATCAAGCTATTGCCGCATTAAAAGAACTTCAGTGCCTGACTGGCCGCAGTCGCTGGCTGTTTCCCGGAGTGGGCGCCAAGAACCCAACCATCAGTGAAAATACGATCAACAAAGTCTTTGCCACCATCGGTTATAAGGGGCGCCTTGTGGGCCACGGCACCCGACATACTGCAAGTACATTGCTTCGAGAGCATGGCTGGCCTAAGGAACACGTTGAAGCCCAACTCGCCCACAAGGAGGAAGGAATTTCAGGGGTTTACAACAAGGCTCAATATCTCGAACAACGCATAACGATGATGCAGTGGTACGCCGATCGCCTGGACGCCCTGGAGCGGGGGAACGTTGTTCAGGGTCAATTCGGAAAGGCCCTCTGAGCATGCACTCGCTAACTATTCAAAAAACGTGTGTTCCGCGTGTTCCATGTGTTCCAGATCCGCTCAAGCTCAATAAATACGGGATCTCCAGCACGGGAACACCATACGTATTTGGGTGGAACACTTTGCTACGGGAACACCAACAGTGTTCCAGATTCACACGCGCCTCCAGACAAAACCTCACCCTCCACACTGGTGGCATTTTCGCCTCGCCAAGCGCTGCCGCCCGCGTTTTCTCGGTCACACATACGGGGCGCGGGGAGGAAAGATGAATAATCATCTGTACCTTAATGCACCTCTCGACATCGACGGTTGGGAGATCGTTGAGCCCCTGGAGAACCTCGAGCTTTACGAGGAGTTTGCCGAGCGCATCGATGATGCTTTGGAACTCATACGCGAGGGACAGCATTACTGGGCGAGTCATCAAGAGGACGGTGCTTGGTCAGCTGAATCTAAGCGAGTCATGACTGAGGTCCGGCGCCTCTCGTACAACATTCGGCAAAGCTTCAACCGCTCGCAAGATGATTTGCCTCGCTGTATTCGCTGGACGATTGGAGAGTTATCCGAGTCAGCTGTAACTGACTGCCAATGCGTCGCGGCATTTGCAATAGATCGGGCATGCCGCGCCATTGAACTGCTAGCGCGCTGGATAGCTGACTTCGATACCGAGCTTTACACCGTAGGACGTGACGCGCTGGCGACCTTGGCTAAAAATAACCCGAAGAGCTTCAACATGTTTCTAAATGAGGTTCGCCACGAGCAAGCTCAACAGGAAATCGAAGTACGAGAAAACGTCGCTGACTTGATGGGTGTTGCCCGTTACTACATGACCCTCGCAAGCGTATATGCATCTCCCCTGCTGAGCAGTAGCGAAAAAATTAGAATCAGCGCTGCTACGAGTAAGGCTGGTAGGAGCTCCGCGAAGATACGCAAAGAGAACACTGCTGACCGAGATCGAAGTATATGCTCCCACGGGAAGCGCCTACTCAATGATGGACGCTCTCGAAGAGAGCTCGTTGGCATCATCGCTGGCACTGACGCTGCGCTGAAACAGCCCGGTGGAAGCGTCAAACTTTCAAAAAAACAACTTCGCAACATTTTGGTCACAGGCGGAGTGCTCATCTAAAAGGGAAATGAACTGCCGTTCGTTTCTCTCCCTCCTCGTAGCGTTAGCCCTGAATCGTTCCACGACTACAGGAAGCGCTATATGACTACGATAACGTCACACCTCCCCCCCTTATTTTTGCGTTGTTCCGAGGACCTGCTCACACCCGCTCAAGTAGCAACCACCCTCGGCCTGTCGCATCGCACACTGGCTGCATGGCGGAGCTCTCGCCGCAATCCGCTTCCCTACCTCAAAGTGGGCAGTCGTGTGCGCTATCGCTCTCAGGACGTGTCTGCATGGCTCGAAAGTCAGACGCATGCTCACTCCGTAAGCATGAGGAGCGAAAAGTGAAGACGTCTCGCACCCATTCTGCCGCAGGCGACTCCAAGCCAAGTGACCCAGCTGTAACACTCATCCGAATAGCTGAAGTGATGGACATTGTCGGCCTTGCACGCCCCACCATATACAAGCTCATGAACCAGCCAGAAAGTGGTTTCCCGAAGGCCGTAAAGCTAACTAACAGTAATGCTCGCGGAGCGCCAGTTGCCTGGGTTCTCTCCGAGGTACAAGCCTGGGCACGAGCCCGCATCGCAGCACGCGATCAGGTGGCCGCATGAAAAAGCATATAGCTCACCTAACCGTCCTGCAGCCCTTCTCCGTTCTTCGAAAAATCGGCTTTTCATCGCGATGCATGCAACGCCTGGAGCGCTACCGAACCGAACAGGCCAGACGAGACCACGTAGTGGCCGTGATGAGTTGGGCTGATGGCACCTGGTGCGCGCTCGCGTTGCCCTGCATGCCGCCTCACGCCGTCATCGTCGACGAGGGCCAGCAGATCGACGCCTACGAAGACGCACGCTCCTGCATCGAGGGCGACTTCCTTCCTCTGCTTTCCCTGCGCCGGGAAGTTCATGCCTGAAATGAAAACGCCCCCGGGGGCGATCCGGAGGCGTTGAGGTAAATCTACATGCACGAACAATTTATGCCGCACCTGAAAAATCTGCAAGCCATCACTGCAGTTGCACTTTCAAAAAACGGACGCTACTCTCTGGCTGTCGCTGCAGAATCAGCGAACGGGTTTGGCGACCCGAATCCATACAGGCGCACAGGCGCCCCCATTACGATTGCAGGCGCTTTTTTTGTGCCCGCATATCCATGTTATGGCGGCTGTGCGTGGGAGACCTTCGGGTCTGCCGGGGTCCTGTATGCCCGGTTCGCCAACCCGCGCACAGCTGCCACCCTTATTCGTTTGGCGACGAATCGTGGCAGCTCCTCACATACAGGAGCTACACCCATGCACGCCCTCAATCCGTCCAAAATTCGCGCCGCTGCCCACAGGGCTATGGCTCTCGCCGCTTTACACGCCAATTCCAGCCTCGCTACACGCCTCTCCCGTTACAACGCCCACATGACCAAGGCTCGCGCTCTGGAAACCACAGGGGGTGTCCAATGAACAACACCCTGAGTTGCGCCCTGCCCGAAGATCTTCTTTGCGTCAGCTTGAACGCCGAAGCCGGTGTTCCCATTGACGCCATCACCTGCGCTATTACACGCGCCGATTCCGTGCTGACTCTGCTCGAGGATCATTTCGAAAACGAATCTTCGCGTCTCGCTAACCACGTCATCGCCGCCATTCTTTGGGACGTTCGCGGCACCCTCGGCCTGATCAAGACACTCGCCTTACACGCTGACGTTACGTCCGTTCCGCTGGATCAGAAAGGCGGTGCTCTATGACCACTCAGACCACGTTGGGCCGGGCTTCATTTTTTGACAGCACCAACGGCCAATCCCTCTTTCGAGTCAACGCCGGGGTGTCGATCGAGGATGCACTCGAAACGGTTTCGCTCCTCCAGTTCTACGCCAACCAACTGACCCTAGACGCTGCCATGACTGAAAAAAGTGAGCGCTACAGCTGGTGCGCGCTTTACCTCGGTGAAATGGCTAAAGCGCTGCTCGATGACGTGAACGATTCGCTATTTGCGAAGAGAGCCACGCCATGACTCAACGCACTGGCAGTACCTCAAAACGGCCCAGCTTTGCAGATGTGAAAAGCGCTGCCCTAAAGAACATCGAACGCGTTCTGGCTCATTGGCTGCCCCACGGCAAGCGCGTGGACGGAGGCAAGGAATACACAGCACCCAATCCCACCCGCACCGACAAACGCGCAGGCTCGCTCAAGGTCAGCTTGAGCAAAGGCACCTGGTCAGACTTCGCCACTGGCGACAAGGGCGGTGACCTGATTGACCTGGTGCGCTACCTCGACGGCGGCACAGATGTGGAAGCCTGCAACAAGCTCGCGGATCTGCTGAGCGTTTCTGCTGGAACAGCTACAGCTCAGGCCAAACCCACACCGACCAAAAGCAAGTCGCCCGAGTGGATCGCCATCCAGCCAATCCCAGCGGAGGCTATGAGTAAATGCCCGGCCAAACACCGACAACACGGCGCACCGTCCAAGGTTTGGATCTACCGCGATGCTCAAGGTCAGCCGGTCATGGCGCTGTATCGCTTCGACCTGGGTCCGGATGAAGACGGCAAGCCAAGAAAGGTCTTTGCCCCGCTGACTTGGTGCAAACGCTCCGATGGCCAAACAACTCAATGGCGCTGGCAGGGACTGCCTGAACCACGCCCCTTGCTGCGCCTGGATGAGTTGGCCCAGCGTATCGACGCCCCGGTGGTGCTGTGTGAAGGCGAGAAGGCCGCAGACGCCGCGGCTGAGTTGATGCCTGAGTACGTGGCCACCTGCTGGCCGAACGGTTCGAACTCCTGGCACAAGGCCGACCTGCTGCCGCTCAAAGGGCGGTCGGTGCTGCTCTGGCCAGACAACGATGCCAGCGGTAAAGCGTGCATGGAAGCCATCGAAGCGAGGCTGCTTGAGCTGGGTGCAGAGTCAGTACAGCGAGTGGAGCTTGAGGTATTCAAGCGCAAGCCCACGACCAAGGATGGAAAGCTCTCGCTTGCAAAAGGCGGCAAGTGGGCAGAGGGCGACGACGCTGCCGACGCACTGACCAAGGGCTGGACCGCTGACCACGTTGCCGAGCTGGTGCGCAGCGGTGAGTTTTTCAATACATCTCCGAATGGAAAAACCAATCAACTAGCAAAAGAAATACCAGCGGTCAAACCCACGACGAAATCAAAAAACGACCTATTACCCAGTGGCTTCCGTGTAACTCCAGAGGGCGTGTTTTACACCGGAGACGACGGCGAGTCCCGACCTGTCTGTTCCCCCTTAGATATCCTGGCTCGCACTCGTGACGACAAAGGACATAACTGGGGCTTGCTGGTCGAGTTCGATGATCCTGATGGCGCGAAGAAACGCTGGAACATTCCTGCCCGAAACATGACTGGAGACTTCGGCAAGGATGTTTTGGGCCCCTTGGTGGATATGGGGCTGCGCTTAGCTGGCACTCGCTCAGGACGCAATACCCGCAACGACCTTCAAAGCTACCTCCAAGGCTTCGACAGCACGGAAAGGGCTCGACTCGTTACCCGGCTAGGATGGCATGGACCAGCCTATTTGCTACCCGATCAACAAATTGGCAATAGCCATGAGCACCTATTTTTCTGTGATGCAGGAGCGCAACTACCTCCCATTAGCGAGTGCGGGACACTGACGCAATGGCAGCAGCAGATCGGAGCATTATGCGTAGGTAATCACCGACTAGCGTTCGTGGTTAGCGTGGCATTTGCTGGTCCGTTGCTCCATCTACTAGGGCATGAGTCGGGCGGCTTTCACTTGTACGGTGACAGTTCAGGCGGTAAGACCACCCACCTTCAGGTAGCGGCCTCGGTCTACGGAGGCCCGCGATTGGTACGCTCTTGGCGCTCGACGGACAACGCCCTGGAGTCCATTGCCGCAGCTCACTCAGACGGTGTTCTGGTGCTTGATGAAATTGGCATGTGCGACCCGCGCATAGTTGGCGAGACGGTTTACATGCTCGGCAACGGTACGGGCAAGGCTCGGGCCAACGATCGAGGCCAAGCAGGCCGACAAGTACAAGAGTGGCGTTTGTTGTTCCTCTCAACTGGAGAGAAAACACTTGCACAACACATGGCTGATGCAAACAAGGAGCTAAAGGCTGGCATGGAAATACGCATGCTGGCCGTGCCTGCGGACGCAAGCAAGGGCTTTGGTATGTTCGACATATTGAGTGGGTTCGAAGATGCCGCCACCCTTTCAGACGCACTCAAAGCTCGCGTGGCCAAGTATTACGGAACACCGCTCACCGCGTTTCTGAAAGCTCTGTGCAAGCCCGGGGAGATACTTGGGTGGACTGCAATTTTGCGCAGGACCCTTGAGGGTTTCATCAGCAAGTCATTACCTGCTACGGCCAGTGGCCAAGCGCACCGAGCGGCTGCTCGTTTTGGGTTAGCAGCGGCAGCTGGAGAGCTGGCCACTGCGCTTGGCATTACAGGCTGGCCAGAAGGTACAGCTACGACAGCGGCACAAGTGTGCCTTAACGCGTGGCTGGAGGAGCGCGGCGGCGCCGGGAACATGGAAGGTGATGCCATCGTCAATCGCCTGCGCCAGGTGATAGAGCGATTCGGTGAAAGTCGCTTTACACGCTGGGACGGCATCGCAGCCAAGACGGACGATCACGCACCTCGAACTGCTGACCGCCTAGGCTTCCGACGCACCGTCGAACACGGCATGGGAGACGGCATTTACACACTAGTCACCTACTACTTCTTACCCACAGCCTGGAGGGCTGAGGTCTTTAAAGGGATGAGCCTCACCCTAGTGAATCGTGAACTGATTGCACGCGGAATATTGGAGGCAAGCGCAGAGGGACGCGCAGCGCAGTCTGTACGCCTTCCCGGCCTATCAAAAACGAGAGCCTATGTGGTGCATGCCAATGCACTCCTCTCCTCTGAAACCGAAGCAGCTTGATGCTTAGGAACATAGAGAGGAACAGCCGGCAGATTTGGGCCTGGCCTGCCCACACCAACTCGAATGACCCCTCCAATTCTCCAATGGAAAACGATCAATGAGCGAATACAAGAAGCAACTCAAGCAGCACCAAACCGAAGTGGAACAACTCAAAAAGCAGCTCCCGGCTCTCGCCACCGCGGCCAAGGAGTCCATAGAGCGGTTTGAAATGACTCGCCTCAATCGGGCCCAATATCCATATGAGCCGACTAGTGCTCACAACAACGTGAAATCGAAGATCGAAGGGCACGTCGCCGAAATCAAGCGTTTACAGGTGCTGATTGAGTGGGAAGACGGTGTTCAATTCGCAACTGAAAATATCAAAACAGCACAAAAGGATAGCCGGCAAGCTCAAGCCGAGCTTCGAAAACTACAGGACAAACGCGCAAAGGTTTTAAGCAAGCTGGAGAGGCTGGAAAAAGACAGAAAAGACCAAATTGAAAAAGCGCAATTTGCGGAGCAGCAGGCCGCAGCGGAGTATGCGAACGCATTGAGCAATGGAGACGATGCAGCAGAAAAACGCGCTGAGAAGGCGCTCAAAATCGCGTCTGAGGAAGTGGCGCTGACAACAAAAGGCAAACGCGGAGCCGCGACCGTTGTGAACGCGCTGACAGTTGAAATCGAAAAGCTTGATGAAGCAGTAGCCGAAACCACGCAGCTTTTAACCAATCTCCACAAGGATCAACTAAGAGCAGCTCGCTTCCTGCTGGCCGACCGCCTGGACAAAACCGCACAGGAACTTGTAAATGTCGCAGCACAGCTACACGCCACTCGGAAAGCGCTGGGGTGGAATAGCTCACTGCATGATCTATATGTGCCTCTACAGGCTCCCATAGGCCCTAAGTTCATCAGCGAACGTACAGTAAGTGACAAAGCATCAGGGATCGCTGTAGAGCAAATCCTAGCAGCGTAATTCATGCACCTGTCATCGCCATAGGTGGTGATCTACATCAAACCGGAACAACACTCGCGGAACACCAAACGTGTTCCGTGCAGGCGGTGTTCCGGTTCTTCTTTTCTTGTGTTCCACCTCTGAAAGCCTTGTATTGCTTGGCCTCTAGCTGTTCTGGAACACATGGAACACATGGAACACCTATATTTCCCTATCAGTAGGTTAGCGCTCCCCGAGCCCCTTTTGAGGGGTAAACCATCAGCGAAAGAAAGCGCGGTAGATCGCTCCGACACAGGCAAGATCATGCCCTGATTTGTCGGAGTATGCCTCTCCTCCCAGGAAAATTGTGGGTCCTCCTAAAGGGGGCCCCCTTATACGGGTCACCGTACTCGCAGATTTCCTCTAGCTGAAGTTCTTGTAAGCATGTCCGTCTTTTCTAATGTTGATCATGCTTGGAACGCAATGCCTGTAACTGTACTCTCATGAGTGAGACCGAACAGCCTAGAAGATTAAAAAGCTTATTGAAGATCAAATAAAACAGCTCGCACCAGCTTCATTATGAATAAAAAAGGCCAAGAGGCCTTTTTATGGATTGACAAGCGCACATCTAAGAAACACTAAAATCAATAAACGACTCATACTTAGCAGCAACATTTACCCCATAAGAATAGTTCTGATTATACTGATGAGCGTTAGCATGAACTAAACCTACAGATGACTCCTCTCTATTCAGGAGATACAAAGCAATTATAGAGGGCCTAGGACCTACAGACGTTGCAATAAAATTATAGGAATCTATATCTTTAGAAACAGCCTCCCTAATTTCATTTTTTAGCTTTACAGGATCCGAGTATGCATCGAGCTTAATCAGATCTATTTCTGCGCCACCACTCAGCTGACTGATACACCTTTCACTATTATCTAACTGAGTACCTTGCTGCGTTACAAGCAACACTTTCTTAGGCTCGAAAAAATCTACGAAATTCTGAGCGCGACTTACATCAAATCCAGAGAACAGTATAAGGGCTGTTGGCAGATCGGGATATGCGATCCCGCTATGACGAAATACCATCTGAGGTTTTCCAGTTTCCGCGGATAACCACTCTCCGTATGATTCTGGCGGATAATACACACATCTAAACTTAACTTTCACCGACTCTAGACTATGCAAGCAAGCCCAGATCAGATAGCGCGGCATGGTAGTAATATCCAGAACTATTTCACTATCGCCAGTCAAGTTACCTAGAACATTCAGTGCAACATTCCAAACTTCCACATGATTATCACTGCAAAACTCAAAATATTCATACTGGACGTTCAGCACATCCAAACTCTGAGAAAGAACTATTTTATTTTCGACGGTAATCTCAGTAAAAAAAGTAGACGGGTTGAATACCAAGACCTTATCAGGCCTATATGTTGATAGAATATCGTCAACTCCACTTAAAAAACGTGGTTCCCACCCCATCGAGGTAATAAGAATTTTGTTACTCATCGAATAACCCTCTTTGCGTATCTGACTCTGCTAGGGAAGGAAACTTACCAGTCAGCATAGATGCGAGTAAAGCGGAGGATCTGATTGATGCACGCCCGTGTTGACCATGCGGATCTAAGCCTCTCGCAGGCCAAAATAGCCTATTCAACGTGTAGTAATCTTCTTGGCGCCCGCCATCCTTGGATGGACCAGAACGCCTATACATAACCTGAGCTTTCCGCATAAGCCCTAGAATAGGCATAAGCTGCCTGTCACATTCGGGCGTCCGTTCGGAAATTGTAAATGTGATTATCCGCGGTTCGGAGGCGTGATTGAAAAGCCTGTCACGAAAATAATCACCCAGAGCACTAACCAAATTAAATATCTGCTGAGCCTGTTCCTTGGAGCAATCATCCAATTCTCGGTCCAAGCCATCTCTAACACGGCTCCAAAGCTTTTCACTTTCCTTCATAATAACTTCTGATTGAATCGAAGGTGAAATGCTTTGGATTAGTCTCCCCGGAGACTTAGACAAAGCGTCATCATACATCCAATAACACGGCAACAGTAGGTTACGCACCACACCACTTGAAAGGTGGATCAAAGTATCCAAACCAGCATAAATTGGCCGATTCGCTTTTGGAGATCTCTTGCGAAAATATAATGCACGAGCCTGCTTGTATGCATAGTCGTTAATTTGTTTTCTATCTGCCTTTGGATGTTCAGCAGTATATTTCGCTACAACCTCGTTCCAGCAAGTGTCTAATTCCGCCTTAAACTCTGGACTTTCCTCAAAGAACTGATCCGGCGAAGATTCTATGCCAATATTCTTCAATCGCTTTTCGATAATGCTCCTTGCAAGCATTCCAAATTGAGAACTTTCATTCTGGAAAGGCTGTTCCAAATTTATAGCAATATAATCATGCCCTTCAATGATACTACCGCCAGTCGAGGTCCTCCGATCAAAATCTACAACGGTAGCTAGCGCAACCTTAAAGCTAAATACTGAATGATCACGATAGCTAAGCCAAGAATTAAGCATTAATCTTTGGTCGTCATTGAGATCTTGCGCATCGTCAATCATTAAAGAGAAATGCGTACTGTTCAGTACTGGTGTGCTTCTAAGTGCGCCCAAGAAAGGAACTATTAAAGTGTAAAATGTGCGTGCAAATGTAAAATCGGTGCGACTTTCAAAAGACAAAAATTGCTCCTGCGTCTTTCTTAGCTCTTTTTTCAGCGCTCGCTTGATACATTTAAACAGACTCGAATCTGCTGGCAGTTCATCATCGAATACGTAAAATAGCTCATCCCTCAGATCTTCTAGTTCAGCGACATCAAATAGCTCTACGAGTTGTTCACAATGCTCGGCAATCGCCACAGCAATAGATAGAACAAAATAATGCTCGGATATCGCTTTTGAGAATTTCTCATCCTCAAAAAAATCATGATCTACCCTGCGAGCCAGAGGGGTGCTACAAGATACGTAAACTCCTATATGCGATAGATCCTTTTGAGCTAGGGGAATATCTGACTTTTTCAGCTCCAGTGGAAGCGAGTAATAGAGCAATGTCATGCTCTTACCACACCCTCGATGTCCTAAGAGGAGGACGTTTCGCGATGATTTTAAAAATCGAGAGTAGTTATGATCATCAATAAACCAGTCGATCAGTAGGCGGTCAGGAAGGTTTTTTGCGCCATCAAAATCAAAAGGATTATTGCTCATCTCTTATTTCCTCGCTAAGCTTCTGCAACTTAGGTATGAGAATATCAATCCCATATTCCGGATGGATTTTCTCCACATCCTTCGTATCAACCCCGGGAATAAACAAATCATCCAACTCTATAGGGGGACCAATTAACCCTAATTGCTCAACCCCCTTCCAGAAATTCAGATATATAGACGTCTTCTTATAAGCCTCAAGAAACAAACTATAGTGCTTACAGTATCTACGCTCACTATCTAGCTTATGAATCCTTGAATATATAAACCTTATCAACTCAGAAAAACTTTCAAGGCTTTTCGAATCATTAAAGTCTATTTCCTCGATATCTATATGATAAGTTAACGCTACTCTACCGCCACCCAAATCGATACTTATGGAAGTAATCTGAGCGTAGTGATGATGAATCATCGAGTCCGCTGCAAAAGCAGCCATTTCAATCATATAAGTTGAAGTTCGCTGAGGGCCCTCAGCAAGCTCATCAGCAAAGCGTAAAATTGCAGCTAAGCTCTGTACGCGAACTTTGCTCCCAAAGATAAAGTCATCATTAAGATCCTTTAAAGTGTCGGGTGTACCATCTGCACTTTTTCCGCTATGGCTACGTCCAATATTTACAACAAGAGCCATTTCCTGCCTGTTCAACCAGAGCTTGTTAAAAACCGCTCCATATACGTCATTGATTCTTTGATTATGCTTTTTCCTTCCAAATATATTGCCAACATCATGAAACAATATTGCTTGACATAAAATGTACAGTTCTTCAGTACTGAGCCGCTCTCCTGTCCCCAGTAACTGATAGGCATTATCCAACACATTGCGAATATGCTCAGGCCCATGATCAGTAAGACTAGGCTCATTATTTCCGATCCAAGGCAGAATTTGCTGTACTAATAGCGTCCGGGCGGAAACATATCTCCCCCACAAGGCTTCGCCGCTACTTCCTTGGTTTTCTAACCTTAGTTTGAGCTCATCTTCTATCTTGGATGATTCCCACATTGCTTAAATTGTCCAGGGTTAAATTGACATTGTGATATGTTTAAAAACGGCTTCGGCAAGCAAAGGCGGCACCGCGTTTCCTACTTGTTGCTGTTGGAAGCCTATCGATCCTTGGAACTCATAGTGATCAGGAAAAGATTGGAGCCGAGCAGCTTCTCTTATAGACAGCCCTCGATCTTGCCAAGGATGAATCAACATATTTTTACGGAAATTCCCTACAACAATTGAAGGTTTATCCGCATACAAACGATGATAGATGCCCGTATGGCATCTCGTTTTATCTGCATAGTTCTTCATAAGTTCATCAGGAATATTTTCCCAGTTCCCCCCCTGAGGTACATGCGGGTATCTTGAGAGGATATGCTGCGCATTCCTGGTGATTAAATGATTTGCACAACGCTCCAACTCACCTCTCATCAAAGAGGCGAATTGGGAGTGCGGGGATGTTCGATAGGGTAGAACATTTATATTAGCGCCATTATCCAAGAAAGGAAGATCGCCAATTGCTTCGTCGACAGTAACTATACCTTCATTGCTCTTCAAAGGCTCACTCAGAACCTTGCCTTTCCTCGAACCAATGACAAAAAGTCGCTCCCTCCTCTGAGGCACACCATATTCGCTTGCATTCAAAACAAAAGTAGATGTTTTATACTTTAGCTTTTTGAATGATTCCTGAATACTCTTTAAAAAAACCCCGCCTTCAGTTTCCTTTAATCCTTTAACATTCTCAAAAACAACCCATTCCGGCTCCAAAAGCTTTACAAAGCGCATGTACTCCAAGAACAACCAGTTGTTTGCATTATCTGAAGAACGGGTTTTTTGATTAGATGTTGAAAACCCTTGGCAAGGCGGCCCACCAAAAAGAATAAATGGCGCAGTACTTAAACTAGGCATATCAGAGTAACTAACCTTACGAATATCCTTGTTCAAAACTGAAGTTTCAGGATGGTTAGCTCTGTACGTTGCGGCCGCATGAGGATCATTTTCAATAGCATATTTAACTTCTATGCCGGCTAGCGCTGCACCAACTGACATACCACCAGCACCCGAAAATATATCAACGGCCTGCATTTATTCTCTCATTCAATTAAAAAATTGGTTGACATTAACACATTTCAATCCGTCAAGCAGTTGTTTCCGTGAAGCATTGCGCGATTGCAGGGAATCCCCCACCGTTCGTCGAGAGAGGTCGTTGCCATTGTGAAGGCTGTGGACCCAGCGAAACGGGATGTGAGTCGGTAATCCCCCATTTTTAGTAATCAACAGAAGTAGATGTCAGGCTCCTAAGGCTAACTTCTGTTTGGGGGTGATGCCTCCCAGGGCCATATTTGGTCGTTCGTGATTGTATGTCCAGATCCATCGCGTGGTGTGTTCTTGCACCTCAGTGATGGACTCGAACAGGTAATGCCCCAGCACCGTGCGGTTGTAGCGCTCGACGTAGGCATTCTGCTGGGGATTACCGGGCTGGATATGTTCCAGACGGATGCCATGCTTTTCTGCCCACAGCACAAGCTTGCTGCTGATGTATTCCGGCCCGTTGTCGCTGCGAATGGCCCGATGCTTGCCACGCCACTCGATGACCTGATCCAGTGCGCGCACCACCCGTTCCACCGGCAGAGACAAGTCGATATCCCATGGTCAGGGCTTCACGATTGAAGTCGTCGATCAGGTTGAACAGGCGGAAGCTACGACCATCAGCTAACTGATCGTGCATGAAGTCCATCGACCAGCAGTGGTTGATCGCCTCCGGCACAGTCAGTGATTCGGGCTTTTCCCGTGCGATTCGTTTGCGCGGCTTGATTCGTAAGTTCAGCTCCAGTTCTCGATAGATTCGGTACACCCGCTTGTGATTCCAGCGATAGCCTTTCACGTTGCGTAGGTAAAGGAAGCACAGGCCAAAACCCCAGTTGCGTTGGTTGTATGTCAGCCGGATCAGGTGGTCGGTGATCTCGGTATTTTTTGAAGAGAACCGAGGCTGATAGCGATAGCAGGTAATGCTGACCCCGAAAGCCAAGCACGCCTGTTTGACGCTGACTCGGCCTGAGCGAACCGCGTGCTGGGCCATCTCTCGCCGCCGAGATGGCTTCACCATTTTTTTGCCATCGCTTCCTGGATGATCTCGGCCTTCGGGCGCTCCTCGGCATACATCTTCTTGAGGCGGCGGTTCTCATCCTCCAGCTAGCGCAACCAGGCCATCAATGAAGCGTCCATGCCGCCGAACTTGGCGCGCCATTTATAGATTGGTTGCCGAGCTGATGCCATGCTCGCAGCAAAGCTCAGGGACTGGGCTGCCGGCTTCGGCCTGCTTGAGGATAGCGATGATCTGGCTGTCCGAAAAACGCGATGTCTTCACGCAAAATTTCCTTGATCCGATTAGGAGAAAATTCTACTTCTGACGAGTACTGATTTCAGGGGGGATTCCCCCCCCCCCCATTTAAAGTTTCTCGCGACCAAACTACCGTAAGGACCACCCATATACACCGCCCTCTCAGTCAATATCTATCGACCTTTGCGGATAATGGATTTCGCTTGGTGGCGTTCGAGGAGCCACTTCCGGAAGCACGAGTGCAGGCTATGTCCCCTGAACCTCGGAGCTTTCCGAGATTTGCCGCGTTAAAATGGATAAAAGAAGATATTTGAATTGGTGATGGTTCAGCAGCCTTTAGCTTGTATCCCTACTTGTATCCCTAGGTAAAATATCGTGCTACACGCCTTGAAAATTATGGAACCCGACAGTCTCCCTCGGGCACCAAGTACATATCTCAAGATGCCGCTCAATGCATCTTGAACCCAAAAAAACCGGCCACCTGAGCCGGTTTTTTTGTGCCTGTCCGAATACCTATTCGCTCTGAATCGGCCCCTTGGTTCCGGCATCGGTATCCATCCACACATCTTCATTCTTCAGGCGTCGATCACCTTGAATGGTGAACAGCAGCGTGCCCTGACGAAATTGCAGGGCGCCATCCGTGCGCTTGGCTTTGACCTCTTTGCCGTTCACCCACACATGCTCTTTGGCATCGATACGAATGGTGGCGACTGTCGCGCCAGTATCGCTTTTGGCCGTCCATTGTCCGGCGTAGGGGGTCTGTTCCTTGGCGCTGTCAGCAGCAGCGGCGGGTGTGTAAGGGGCGGCAAATCCGGCCTTGGCGTTTTCCGCCTTGCTCTTGTGGATGTCGCATCCCTGAAGCTCGGTCATTTGGGTACAGCCCGATTGCTCAAGCTGCTGACGATACTTTTCATTGATGGCATGGGCCGGGGACTGGACAAACAGCAAAGCCACCAGTGCCGGCCAAACGAACTTGTTCATTGTGCGCTCTCTTCTGATCAAATCTCTGTGCTCAACAATAGCCCGACTGCAAACACGTGCTGGGCGAAATCGGGCTGGCAAGGCTTGTGCTCAAGCCGTCTCTCGTCAGTAAACAATCTCACTGCGGATGGCCTGTATCACGATGTTCGACAGCCGTTCGGTCAGCGGGTCCGGGGTTGCCTCTCGGCGATGCAACGTCAAGGCGATTGAGGGCAAGGCTGGCAAGCCGCGGTCGCCGGCCTGCAGAAGCTCGGTACCTGGCTGCAGGCCCAGGGCCGTGCGAATGGTGTAGCCCAGGCCGGCCTCGGTCGCCGCGGATAGGCCATTGAGGCTGGAGCTGGTGAACGACAGCAACCAGGGAATCCCTTCGCGGTTGAGCGCTTCGGTGGCCATCGAATGAAAAGGACAAGGCGCGTCGAACGCGATGATCGGCAACGGTGTTCCCGACTCGGCGCGCCAGTCGAGGTACTGGTGCGATGAGCCGATCCATTGCATGGGCAGGTCCGCCACCACTTCCTGATACCCGGTGGTCCGCTCTGCCCCCCAGGCCACGGCAAGATCCAGGGAGCCGTTTTCGATGCGGCTGAGCAGATCGCCATTGCGCGCGATGCGGGCTTCGACCCGAACATCGGGATGGGCCCTGGCGAAGCGGCCCAGCACCGTGGGCAGGAAGCTGCCCAGGTCTTCCTGAAGCCCCAGGCGCACCCAGCCTTTGAGCTTGAGCTCGGATACCGCGGTGATGGTTTCGTCGTTGAGGCTTAAAAGCCGCCGGGAGTAATTCAGTAGCACTTCCCCGGTGTCCGTCAGGGCCAGCCTGCGACCGGCCTTCTTGAACAAGGGCGAACCCGCCTGGGCTTCGAGTTTCTTCAACTGGGCGCTGATGGCCGATGTCGAACGAGCGAGCTTTTGCGCCGCCTTGGCAAAACTGCCCAATTCGACCCCTGTGACGAAACTGCGCATGACATCCAAATCGAAATTTACTGGTCTCATGACAATCCTGTTTTTTGGGACTAACACGCAAAATTATTTGATATTCGAGACGATACTCCCATGAGAGTCTTTTAACCCACAACTATTTAACTAGTGGGATTCTTATGCCTGTAGATAACGGTCACCGTTGGAAAGTGCTCGGCGTCGGCGTTGCGGCCAACGCCAGCTTTTCCAGTGTGGTGGGTGGACTGCCCGCTACAGCGGTCTATATGCGCGCGACCTATCAGCTGGACAACGCTGAGCTGGGGCTGGTCCTGGGGGTGCTCGGACTGGGCATCGCCATCAGCGAAATTCCCTGGGGGCTGCTCACCGATCGCTGGGGGGATCGTCCGGTTCTGCTGACCGGGCTTTTGACCTCCGGCATCGCCTTGCTGATCCTGGCCATGCTGGCCTTTTATGCCCCCACGGTGGTCCTGCTGGCGGCGGGGCTGTTCACCGTGGGCCTGCTGGGCAGCAGCGTCAACGGCGCCAGCGGCCGGGCCATCATGGCCTGGTTCAAGGAAGGCGAGCGCGGGCTGGCCATGAGCATCCGGCAAACCGCTGTACCCGGGGGTTATGCCTTGGGCGCGGTGGTGTTGCCCTACCTGGCTCATACCTACGGTTTTATCGAAGTATTCACGGCATCGGCGCTGTTCTGCCTGGTGGCCGCCCTGTTTGCCTGGTTATGGCTGTATGAGCCGGACTTCTCCAGCAGCGCAGCAAAAAAACTGAGCCTGGAGAGCAGCAACAGCCCATTGAAAGATCCGAGGATCTGGCGAATCGTCCTGGCCATCGGCCTGCTCTGCGCCCCGCAATTTGCCATTCTCACTTATGCGGCGGTGTTCTTTCATGACTTCGGCAACATCAACATCACCCTGGTTTCCGCGACTCTGGCGGTGATCCAGATTGGCGCGATCGTCAGCAGGATCTGGAGCGGACGCTGGACCGACAAAAACAAGAACCGCCGCAGCTACCTCAAGGCCTGCGCCTGGTTGAGCACCCTGACCTTCCTGGCCTTGAGCGGGACGGTGTCGGCCGCCAGCTTCTATGGCATCAGCCAAACCCCGCTGGCCAGCGCCGTGATCATCGGTGTGATGGTCGTCGCCGGGATCAGCGTGTCCGCCTGGCACGGTGTTGCCTACACCGAACTGGCCACACTGGCCGGCGCCAGTCGCGCCGGTACCGCCCTGGCCATGGGCAATACCTGCGTGTTTGTGGTGCTGTTCGCGACCCCCATCGCGGCCTCCGCCCTGATGACTCATTTTTCCTGGAGCCTGGTGTGGTTGGCAGCCGCCTTTTGCGCCCTGTTGACCGTACCGCTGTTTCCTCGTGTTGAAAAAAACTACGCGCTGGAACTTGGCTCGGCCTGAAGTTGCTGTTCATAGAAGTTTCACAACTATAACGCGTGCCATACAACTTTAAGAACGGCACGCGTCGCACACTGACTTATATACGCCAACTGCCTAACCATTCGATTAACTAGTCCGATCTTATTCCATGGAGGAAACCAATGATCCCGCTATTTATTTTTGAAGCCGGTGAAAAGTCACAACTACTGAGTCTTCTTGAACAAATCCAGCTATCGCCCTACAAGAACTACGGCGACTTCTCAGAAGAAATAAGAGAGTTGCACTCCCAGGTTCCACAGCGTTTTGTAAAGGCCTGCCAAATCATCAGCGATGAACGCGCTCGCCATCAGCAGAAGATCCACGTGATCCGCAACTGCCCCATGGACCCAGTCATCCCCGAGTTGGACCCCGAGGACCCAGTCAGTGACAAACACCTGAAAAAGAACAAGTTCATCAGCGAAGCCTTTCTCGAACTGTTCGCCCAACTGACAGGCACTCCGCTGCTGTCCTACGAAACCAGAAACCAGGGTGACTTCTTTACCGATGTCATCGCAATCAAGAAATACAGCGGACAACTCACCGGCTTCAGCGACAGCGAACTGGTGTTTCACAATGACCGCACCGCCCATAAAGTCCGGGCCGACTACATCACCCTGCTGGGCATGCGCTGCCCCGATGATGACCTGATCTACACCGGCTACATCGACGGCGCGGACATCGTGAACAATCTTGAACCCAAGCACATCGCCTACTTGCGTGAACCACACTTCTATACGGTTTTCGATGTCTTCTCACGGGACATGAACAAACAACTGAGCACCTCCGAGAAACACCCGATCCTGAGTAACGTTCACTCCATTCGCTTCCTTGACACCATGACCTGCGTGGCTGAAGAAGCACCGCTCGAAGCGCGGGATGCCTTCATTGCTTTCAAAAGTGCGATGACCCGCTCTCAATGCAAGCGCCACCGCATTCTCACCGGCGACCTGCTGACGTTCGCCAATCAGGATGGCCTGCATAACCGGGAAAAGATCGACATCCTCAATCCTGAGAGTGCCGCTGCGCGCTGGCTGTTGAAGACCTATGCCTTCAAAGACTCCCGCACTGCAAAAAGTTACGAAGCGTACTGGGCCAATAACCGGGCCGGCTGCGTCATCGACTAAGTTCACCGCTAAAACAATAACTTCATTATCAGCATGACCAGTCAGGGTGATTTAAATGCGCCTACACGCATTCTCCAAACGGGTTGAAAACCTTGAGCTTTCGGAAACTTACGCCATTTTGGATATGGTGCGCAGCCTGCGTGAGCAGGGGGAAGATATCGTCGATCTCGGCGGTGGTGAACCTGACTTCAGGACGCCCAATCATGTCGTAGATGCTGCCGTTGAAGCACTGTCGGACGGTGACACTCATTACACACCCAGCCGTGGCACCAAGGCACTGCTGGACGCCGTGGCCCATAAATACAAGACCGAACATGGGCTCGATCTGGCCGCCGACAAGAACATCATTGTCACGCCATCGGCAAAGCACGCGCTGTTCATCACATTGATGACCTTGCTGGACCAGGGCGATGAAATCATCATCCCAACCCCCAGCTGGGTGAGCTACAAGGCCATGGCGGCCATGGCCGGTGCCACCGTCAAGGCCGTGCCGCTGGACGGCAAAAACGGCTTCATGCTCGAAGCCGACGCCCTGGAACAGGCGATCACGCCACGCACCAAAGCCATTCTGATCAACAACCCCAACAACCCCACCGGCCGCGTGCTGACCCGCGAAGAGGTCACCGGGGTGGTGCAGGTGGCGTTGAAACACGGGCTGTACATCATTTCCGATGAGATCTACGAAAAGGTCATCTACGGCCAGGCCCGCCATATCAGCATTGCCAGCATCGAAGGCGCCCAGGACATCACCGTTACCATCAGCGGCTTTTCCAAAGCCTACGCGATGACCGGATGGCGCCTGGGGTACGTCGTCAGTTGCGAGCGCATTTCCAATGAGCTGCTCAAAGTCCATCAGCACACCGTCGGCTGTGCGGGCTCCTTTATTCAACGCGGCGGCGTTGCGGCCCTCAAAGGTTGCCAACACCGGATAGCCGACATGGTGACCTCCTATCAAAAGCGCCGCGACCGGCTGATTGAAGGCCTTCAGAGCATTGCCGGCATCCAGTGCGTCGCCCCCGAGGGCGCACTGTATCTGTTTGCCTCCATCGCCGACCTGGGCTTTGAAAACTCCCTGGCGTTTACCCGCTGGTTGCTCAGCACCGCGAAAGTCGCGGTCACGCCAGGCACGGCCTTTGGTGAGGGGGGCGAAGGCTATATCCGACTGTCCTTCGCCGGTAGCGATGAAGCCATAGACGAAGCCATCAGGCGCTTTCATCAAGCCTTCAGATAATTGCCCGCCCCTTTGAACCGTCATCACATACAAACAGGAGTCAGTATGTCTCTGCGACACATCACGCCTTCGTCGCCTGCACACCGTATCGCTATCATCGGCAGCGGCCCCCGTGGTCTGTCTGTGCTGGAGCGCCTGGCCGCGCTCATGCTCATGGACGCCCCGCTCAAACAAGTCATGGTCTATCTGATCGACAGCGCGCAAATGGGCTCCGGCCGGGTTTGGCGCACCGATCAACCACGCCACTACGTGATGAATACCGTCGCCGAGGAGGTTTCGTCCTTCTCCGGGCCCTTGGACGACGGTCCGATCAGGCCGGGCGCCGGGCCGTCGCTGGCACAGTGGTGGAGCTCCGTGGACCCGGCCTACCCGGGCCCCAACGCCTATGCGCCGCGCGCGGTACATGGCGAGTACATGCAATTCGTCCTGTCGACCATCGAGGCCAGCTTCACGCCGAACATTTCGCTGCAGCGCGTACCGGCGGTGGTCGTCGATCTGCTCAACGAGGAAAACGTGCAAACCCTGGAACTGGATAACGGGGCTTTTCTCCAGGTCGACAAGGTGGTCATCGCCACCGGGCACCCAACCCCCGAGTTGATCGGCTGGGAAAGGGAGCTGCAACAGTTCGCCCAGCAGACGGCCGGGCTGGAGTTCTTTCGCGGCGACTCCGCAGCCGACATGCCGCTGTCGCGAATCCAGTCTGAGCAGCAGGTGGGAATCGTCGGCCTGGGCCTGGCGTTCCACGACATCGTCGCCGCCCTGACGGTCGGTCGTGGAGGCCGCTTCAGCGTTGTCGACGGTGTCACCACCTACATCCCGTCGCACCGTGAACCCAAGCTGTTCGCCGGCTCCCGCAGCGGCATGCTGATCCCCGCCAGGGGCCGCAACCAGAAAGGCCCGAACTTTCAATACCAACCGCTGTGCATCACCCGCGACAAGATCGACGCGCTGCAAAAACGCGGTCACATCGAGTTTGCTACCGAAGTGCTCCCACTGCTGCTGGTGGAAATCAACATCGTCTACTTCGCCACCGCCATACGGGCCCAGGCGGGGCAGGCAGCCGAACAGCAGTTCAAGCATCGCGTGGTGCAACAGCAACTGTTCTCGTTGCCAGCCCTGGTCGCCGCGGCTGCCGATTTCGGAGTGAGCGACCTTCTGGTCCTGGAACTGGACCGACTGGCCAGGCCGTTCCGCGCCCAAGAGTTCCACAGCCCGGCAGACTTTGCCCGAGCCCTTGATCGGGTGCTGGAAGACGACTTGTGCAGCGCCCGCGAGGGTAACGTCGACAACCCGATGAAAGCCGCCCTGGATACCATTCGCGATACCCGCGCCCTGATCCGGAGCGTGGTGGATTTCGGCCGGCTGACTCCCCGCTCGCATCAAGAAGACTTCCTGCAGTACTACGCCCCTACCAGCCTGTTTCTCACCGCGGGGCCGCCCCTTTACCGCACCGAGCAAATCCGCGCCCTGATCGCTGCGGGGGTACTGACGCTGGTGGGACCTGAAACGGTCTATGGCATCGATACCCAGCACCGCAAGTTCAGCATCGAATCCCCTCGGGTCCGTCACTCCAGGCAATTGATCGATGTGGTCATCGACGGCCGAATCCCTTCGCCGGACTTGCTCCGCGACCCGTCACCGCTGACCAGAAACCTGGTGCGGCGCGGGTACTGGACCAACTACATCAACCAGGGGATCGACGAGGCCTTCGTCACCGGCGGCGTTGCCGTCACCCCCGGCCCTTATCACCCGATCGACCGCGCGGGCCAGCCCATCAAGGGGCTCTACGTCCTGGGCCTGCCTTCCGAGCACACCCGCTGGTTCATGCAGGCCGGCAGTAGCCGCCCGGGGTTCTGGACCGACTTTGCCCAGGATGCCCACTACGTGGCGTCCGATGCACTGCAGTTGGCCTACGCACAAGCGCCTGTGGCAATCACTGAAGTGGCCTGATCAGCCCCTCATTTAAAGGAATGAATGATGTCTGCAAACAAAGCACTGCTGGTCATGGACTTCATCAATGAAATTGTCCATCCCGAAGGGGTTTATGCCCATGAAGGCTATTACCAACAGACCCAGGAACGTCGGGTGCTGGAAAAGGCCGCATCGGCCCTGAACTACGCCCGCAGCAATCACCTGCCGATCATCTTTATCGTCGTTGGTTTCAACGCCCACTATGAAGGCTTCCCCCCGCACTCCCGAGTCTTCGCTCCCGCCAAGGAGCATGGCGTCTTGAAGTTGCAGACCTGGTCGACCCAGGTGCACGACGACCTGCGCCCCCGCGAGGACGAAATCGTGATCGCCAAGAGCCGGGTCAGCCCGTTCTATCAAACCAACCTGGAATTGATACTCCGTACCCAAGGTATTGAAGAGTTGGTTCTGACAGGGGTGTCGACCGAACACGTCATCCTCGCCACCACCCTCGACGGGCATGACAGGGACTTCAAGATCACCGTACTCGAAGATGCCTGCGCGGCGGTGACCCAGGAGCGTCACCTGGCGGCGATAGAAAGAATCTCCCGCACGGCGAACATCAGCTCGACCTTCAGCTTCATCACCTCTTCTCTATAACAGGCGCATATCCATGAACCCGACAGTTTTCAATCTGCTGAATGTATCCAGCGAGCCGGATTCGATCCAATGGTCGACTCATCAACAACTGGGTCGCAGCGGCGCCAGCATTCACACGCTGTTCGAGTGCCAGGAGAGCGCCCAGCGCATTGCCCTGATCCGTTGCGAAGCAGGCGCCAGCGCCCAATCTCACCACCACCACGGCCATGAAACCTTTCTGATCCTCGACGGTGACTTTGAGGATGAAAACGGGATTTACCTCAAGGGCGATCTGGTGATTTACCCGCCAGGCAGCACCCACGCCTGGAAGTCCTCCAAGGGCGCGTTGATCTATGCCACCTGGGGAGGCGCCGTGACCGCGAAACCAGCGCCAGCCGCCGAGGCCGCCAAGCATGCTGCCTACGACAACAGCGTCTATGACGGTCGGCACTTGATCTGAAACCGTCGGCCATTTCTTTTGGGGTAAATCATGGGTTTCAAGCTTGACGCAAAGCTGCTTTTTCTAAGCAGCGATCCTTTGAAAGTGTCACGGCAGTTGGGGGGGCAAACACTGACCCTCGAGGAGGCACAGCCCCTGCGCGATGACATTTCAACGGATGAAATAACGCCGATTCCGGTGCTGGCTTTCTTTGACCAGCGGCTGGGTTCATACCCTTATGTGGGCCTCAAGACGGGCCCGGTGCTGCCTATCGGCAAGGACGATGTCGCCTCCGCAGGCTTTACAGTGAGTGTGGCGGGCACCCGCTACGGCAAAGGTTCTTCCCGCGAGCACAGCCCGCTGGCGGAGAAAAAAGCCGGCATCCGCCTGGTCATCGCCGAAGGCTTCGAGCGCATCTACCGACAGAACGCCGACAACATCGGGCTGCTGACCTCCACCGACTTGTCCTTGGTGCCACGCTTGCAGGCTGGCGAGGAGCTGTCGCTGGAGGAGCTGATCGGCAACAGGGATGCGCTGTCCACGGCCATTCTGCGCAGCGGCGGGCTGCTCAACTACGGGCGCGAACATTTGCGTCAGCAGCCGGACCAGCCCGCAGAAGCATCGCCGCAGCAGCCCACCGGGCCCCTGACTTTTGCCGAGAAGATCATTCATCGGCATTTGCTCAAGGCCCCCGGCGCCGAACGCATCGAGCAGGGCGCCGGCATTTTGCTGAAGGCCGACTGGCGCTTTATCCACGAGTACTACACCGGGCTTTGCGCCCATTTGCTCGACGATGCCTTCGGCGAAAACTTCTCTGTGTACCAGCCGGAATCGATTCTGGCGTTTGAGGACCACTTGTCCTACAAGCACCGCAGCCCGGCGCACCTGCAACAGAGCCTGGTGGGCGAACTCGATGGCTTGTCTCAAGCCCATCGGGACTTCGTCGCCAAGCATCGACTCAGCGCCCACGGCTATCTGCCGGCCGAAGGCAGCGAGGGCATCTCCCACGCGATGATGGCCGAGCACTATGCCCTGCCCGGACAAGTCGTGGTCGGCACCGACTCCCATACCCCCCACAGCGGCGCACTCGGCTGCCTGGCGTTTGGCGTGGGCACCACCGACATGGCCAACGCCTTCATGACCGGCTCGGTCAGGACCGTGTATCCACAGGTGCTGCGCATTTCCCTGGTCGGCCGCTTGTCCGCCGGCGTGACCGCCAAGGATCTGGTGCTGGCCCTGCTGGCCGATAGCCGGATCAAAGCCGGCCACGGCGTCGGCAAGATCTTCGAATTCGGTGGTCCGGCCCTGGCGTTCCTGTCCACCGACGAACGCACCACCCTCACCAACATGACAGCGGAGCTGGGTGGTTTCAGCGGGATCGTCGTGCCCGATCAGGAGACCGTTCGTTTTCTCAAGGAGCGACGCCAGCTCGACTTCGTGCTCGAACCCTGGATGACCAGCGACCCCGAGGCGAACTACGCCGACACGATTGTCCTGGACTGCGATCAGATCCTGCCGATGATTGCCGCTCCGGGCGACCCCGGCAACGGACAGCGCCTCACCGACCTGACCGAGCGGGTCAGGGTCGATATCGCCTATGGCGGCTCCTGCACCGCCGGCAAGCGCGATGACTTCGATCATTATTTCGAGGTGATCAACTGGGCGCTGGAGAACGACCTGCGGCTGCATCCCGAGGTCAAACTCTATTTGCAGTTCGGCACCGTGGATGTTCGCGACTACTGCGAGGAGCAGGGTTACCTGCCGGCCTTCGAAACCTTTGGCGCGCAACTGCTGCAGCCGGCCTGCGGCGCCTGTGCGAACTGCGGCCCTGGTTCATCGACCCACCAAGAGCAGGTCACCGTCAGCGCCATCAACCGGAATTTTCCGGGGCGCTCCGGTCCAGGTCAGGTCTGGCTGGCCAGCCCGCCGACCGTGGTCGCCAGCGCCATTGCCGGTTACATCACCTCGTTCGGCGCCCTGCAAACCCGACACAGTGCCGCCACCTCGGCAACCTCCAAGCCCGGCCAGCGCGATCCGGCGGACCGGCGACCGGCTCTGGCTCACTGAAAACGACAGGAGGCGGATTGATATCCGCCGTCCTTTCAGCGCTGCGCGCATCAAGATCCTGTGGCGCCATCGTCAGCCGTATGGCCAGCGCCCCAGGTCAGATAGCTCCCGAATGAGCCGCCGAAAAAATCTCAACTGATTACCGACTTTTCCTTATTACAAACTTGATCGAGATCAACGGCCGCCAACTGCCCAGCCCTAAAAATGACCGGAGGACATTGAACGCAATTACAGGCCCCCCTCCCATGAGTGAAGAATCCACCGCCCTGCCCGTGCCTCCCGCCCCAGCGCAAAACGCTCCGGCCACCACCAGCCCTGCCAGCACCAAGGCTGCTCCACGCAAAGCGGCTACGCCGCGCCCTCGCCGCCCACGCACAACCAAGGCCGCCCCGGTGAAAGCCGCCGAAGCCGAAATCAGCGCCATCAGCCAGAAGCCCATGGCCCTGCAAGTGGCCAGCGCGCCGCGCGGTTCCAATGAAGACAGCGTGTCCGCTGCGCTGCCGGGCAACTATCCGTATCGCAACCGCATGCGCCGCGCCGAGTACGAAAAGGCCAAGAGCGAGCTGCAGATCGAGCTGCTCAAGGTGCAGAGCTGGGTCAAGGAAACCGGGCAGCGCATCGTGGTGCTGTTCGAAGGCCGTGATGCGGCCGGTAAAGGCGGCACCATCAAGCGCTTCATGGAACACCTCAACCCCCGTGGCGCGCGGATCGTGGCCCTGGAAAAGCCCTCGGAACAGGAAAAGGGCCAGTGGTACTTCCAGCGCTACATCCAGCATTTGCCCACCGCCGGGGAAATGGTCTTCTTCGACCGCTCCTGGTACAACCGCGCCGGGGTCGAGCGGGTGATGGAGTTCTGCTCGCCCCTGCAATACCTGGAGTTCATGCGCCAGACCCCGGAGCTGGAACGCATGCTGTGCAACAGCGGCATCCTGATGTTCAAGTTCTGGTTCTCGGTGAACCGCGAAGAACAGTTGCGACGCTTCATCTCACGCCGGGACGACCCGCTCAAGCACTGGAAGCTCTCACCCATCGACATCAAGTCCCTGGACAAGTGGGACGAATACACCGCCGCCAAGCAGGCGATGTTCTTCCACACCGACACCGCCGATGCACCGTGGACGGTGATCAAGTCCGACGACAAGAAACGCGCGCGGATCAACTGCATCCGCCATTTCCTGCATGAGCTGGACTACCCGGGCAAGGACCTGAAAGTCGCCCACGCCCCTGATCCGTTGCTGGTGGGTCGCGCCTCGCGGGGGCTGGAAGAAGATGAGCGCACCCAGGCCCAGGCGACGGCGGACGCCGGCGCTACAAAACTGGCCCTATCGGCCTGAGCATCACTGCAACACGCTACGGGGCGCCGACCTTGAGGTTTACGCCCCGTTCGCCACCGCAACGTCTCGCCACCTGCCCTCTTTCCAACGGTTTGATCACCCGCCGCCACTGAAACCGCCTACACACCACGGCCTCCATGACCGAGCCGTGCAGACAAATGCCATCCTTGCGCGCCGCCACGGATTGTTCATTCGTCAGCAACCCCGCAAAATCGCGACCGCGCTTGCGCGCCATAGATGCCCAATCATCAAGGACTCGATCAATGCCCACCGTTGCCACCGCGCACTACACCCAACTGCCTCCCGGCGCCATGGCCTTTCCCGACGCCAAGGACGTGTTTGTCGCCGACCAGCAGGAGCTGGCCGAGCACCTGCTGCCGCTGCTCTCCATAGACGCCAGCCTGATCAACCCCGAATGGTCCGGGCGCCTGCACCTGCTGAGCCCTATCGAGCCCGACGAGGGGCTGGTGGGCGAACTCACTCAGGATGAGGGTTTTGGCAGCGAGCTGCTGAAGACCAACTGGATCGGCTTAAAGATCGAGAACGGTCGCTACCGCCTGTGCGGTGATCCACGCTACTTCTTCCTGCACCCGGAAAATGCCGAACTGCCGGAACCACGGCGCAACGTGCGAGCCAGCCTGCAACGCCACTATGCCAAGGAGCACGCCGACTACCAGGCCTCGCGTCAGCGTTTTCAGGAACTGGGCTACCTGACCTGGCCGAACGATCGCGAACAGCGCTGGACCTTCATCGACGAAATCGGTGGGGTAGCCGAAGGCTATGGCAACTGGGTGGAAACCGTGGAGTTCCCCATGGATATCGTCGAGGCCACCGATGACAGCGGCGACATCGACGTCTGGCCTTTGAGCCCCGCGGGCCGGCGCTTCCAGCACGCACTCAGCGTTCCGGCCAGCCACTACGGAATCAGCGGCGCCGACCTGATCGTAATGTTCTATGAACCGGTGGAAGGCCTGGTGCTGTTCTGCTTCGACTGGTCCTGAGCCGCAACGGATTCAGTGAGCCCAGGCCGGGATCGGCCGGCCTGGGCGCTCGAAGGACCTAGCAAGGCCCTTCGGGCCTTGTCGCAGCCTGCGGCAGCGGCTACAGCGGCAACTCCACCCGCGCTTCCAAGCCACCGCCGTCACGGTTGAACAGACGCAACTCGCCGCCATGCTCACGCACGATGGCCCGCGCTGCCGACAGCCCCAGGCCCACGCCGCCGGTGCTCTTGTTGCGCGAACTCTCCAGGCGGAAAAACGGCTGGAACACCTGTTCCAGGGCATCGGGCGCAATTCCCGGGCCACGGTCCAGCACCCGCACCCGCAATTGGTCGGCGCCCTGCTCCAGCACGATGGCCGGCTCGCCCCCGTACTTGATCGCGTTATCCAGCAGGTTGGTCATCACCCGCTTGAGCCCCAGGGGCCGGCCGCAATACACCAGGCGCGGCGGGCCGCTGAACAGGATCTCCATGGACTGGTCGCGATAGTCGTCCACCAGGGTCTGCAGCAGCTCGGCCAGATCGAAATGGGTGGCCTGTTCCAGCCGCGCATCGTCGCGAAAGAACTCCAGGGCCGAATTGATCATCGCCTGCATCTCGTCCACATCACGAAACAGGCGCTGCTGCTGGTCGGCATCTTCGATGAACTCGCCGCGCAGGCGCATGCGGGTCAGCGGTGTGCGCAGGTCATGGGAGATGGCCGCGAGCATCTGCGTGCGGTCCTTGATGAAGTGCTGCAACTGCGCCTGCATGGCGTTGAAGGCGAGAATCGCCTGACGGATCTCGTGGGGGCCCACCGGCTCGATGGGCGGCGCGCGAAAGTCCACGGCAAAGCGCCGCGCCCCCTGGGCGAACTGCTGCAGCGGCTTGGCCAGCCGGCGCGTGGCGATCAAGGCCACAAGGCCAGTGGAGATCAGCACCAGGGCGATCACGATCAGATTGCGCGTGCCCTCCTCCAGGCCCCAACTGCGCGACGCCGAGGAAAACATCACCCAACTCTGATCAGTCAGTTGCACCAGCAGCGCGTAGCGCCCATCCGGGCCCGGCCAGTCACTGGGCTGGTAGGCCTCGATATGTCGCTGGGGCGGTTGCAGCATGGCGCGGATGCCTTCCGAGCCGACCCGGTACTCCGGGTCGTCCAGCTCAGGCAGGGCAAAGCCCTGGCGCGTCGGCTGCCAGCGGATACTCAGGTGATCACTGCTGACCGCCGCCGCCAGTTGCGGGCGCTGGCCCGGCTCCGAGGCTTCGATCATGCGCACGATGGCCGCGGACTTTTCCAGCAACCCGGTTTCCGCCAGCGGCGGATAGGCCCAGACCCCGGCCAACTGCACGAACAGCGCATTGAAGGCCAGGGCGGTGAGCATGGCCATGATGATGGTCAGGGCGATCCAGCGCGCCACGGTGTCCCGCAGCCGATAGCGCCACAACGGCTTGATCAGCTTCACTGACGGGTCACGCTGGGGGTGAACAGATAACCGCCATTGCGCACGGTGCGAATCATCGCCGGGCGCTTGGTGTCGAACTCCAGCTTGCGCCGCAGGCGGCTGACCTGGACATCGATGCTGCGATCAAAAGCGTCATGGGCCTGCCCCCGAGCCAGGTCCAGCAACTGCTCGCGGGTGAGGATGCGTTGCGGATGCTCGACAAACACCAGCAGCAGGTCGAACTCCCCCGCCGACAACGGAATCATCACCTGATCCGGCGAGCGCAGCTCACGGCGGGTCAGGTCCAGTTGCCAGTCGGCGAACTTGATCAAGGGTCGCGGCACCTCGCCGCTCACCGGCCGGCTCTCCCCGGCCCGGCGCAGCACCGCCCGCACCCGGGCCAGCAGCTCACGGGCATCGAAGGGCTTGCTCAGGTAATCGTCGGCGCCCATCTCCAGGCCCACCACCCGGTCGCTCAACTCGCCCATGGCGGTGAGCATGATCACCGGCGTGGCGTGCAACTGGCGCAGGCGCTGGCACAGGGTCAGGCCGTTGTCGCCGGGGAGCATCAGGTCGAGGATGATCAGGTCCGGCACCTCCCGCTCCAGCGCCGCCCACAGCGACGCGCCATCGGTGGCCACCGCCACCTGATAACCCTGTTGGACAAAGAATTTCTTCAGCAGCGCGAGGACTTCAATGTCGTCGTCCACGATCAAGAGACGGCTCACCGGCGGAGATCACTTCAAGTCGGAATGAGCCGTTATCTAAAACCATTCGCCGCCCGGCGTCATTTATTTCAACGCCGCAACAAACCTTCAGCGACGCAATAAAGCAGACATCTTTGCGCAAGGTTCAGCTGCCAGCATCGGCCTCCCCTTGCTGGAGAACCCTGACCATGCGCCTGATCAACCCCGCCCCGGCCCCTCTCGTCGCGAAGGAGCTGTCCATGCCCACCTCCGATCAACACGCCCTGATGCTGCTGCAACGGGTGACCAGACTCGATGACGCCAGCCTGCATTGCCGCGAAGTCAGCCTGGGCCTGTCCGAAGACCAGCACTACCTGGTGCTGACCCGCTACAGCGAGCACTACAGCCCTGAAGGCATGGAATGGGTCGAACGCAAGCACCGGGTGTCGGTGACCGAGCTGCTGCGCTGGGTGATCGAACAGGGCCAGCCGCAGAGCATTGAACGCGGTGAAAACCACAAGGCCTCGGCCTGAGGCCGGTAGCAGCGAGCTTGCTCGCGATGGACGTCAACGATGTGGCACTGACAACCGCTTTTATTGCGCCGCATAGGTGACTAAATTAGACACATGATCACTGACCTTCCCCCCTTGAACGCCGTCCGCGCCTTTGCCGCTGCCGCTCGCCACGAGAGTTTCAGCCGCGCTGCTGAAGAACTGCACGTGAGCCACAGCGCAGTGAGCCGCCATATCAAACTGCTGGAAGAGCACCTGGGTGTGTTGCTGTTCGAACGGCGCATTCGCCAGTCGGTGCTGACCCCCGCCGGGCAAGCCTTCTATGAACAGGTCAGCGTGGCCCTGACCCAGATCGCCGCGGCCGCGGTTTCACTGCGCCGCGGCGCGGCCCTGCGCAAGGTGACGGTCAATGTGCGGCCGTCCTTCGCGGTGCGCTGGCTGATTCCGCGCTTGCCGCAGTTCATGGCGCTGTACCCGCAGATCCAGCCGGAAGTGGTGACCAGCACCCTGCTCCCCGACCCGGCCAAGGAAACCTTCGATCTGGTGATTCGTCGCGGGCGTTCGGGCTGGGCGCCATCGCTGCAGCCTCAGCGCTTGCTGGAGGATGAAATCCTGGTGGTGGCCGCGCCATCGCTGTTGCAGAGCACAGCACTGAACAGCCCCAAGGATCTGGGACGCCATACCCTGTTGGTCAGTCGTAGCCGCGCCAACGACTGGCAAAAATGGCTGGAACACTGCGGTCTGAAGCCACTGCGCCAGCCACCGACCTTGCATTTCGACCATCTGCACTTCGTGCTCCAGGCCTGTGTCGACGGCCTGGGGCTGGCGCTGTGCCCGGCCTCGTTGCTGGCCAAGGATCTGAGCAGCGGCCGGCTGGTCTGCCCGTTGCCGGAACTGCACCAGCCGCTGACCCGCTATTACTACGCGCTCGTCGCCGATGCCGCCCCCGAAGCCCAGGTGTTTATCGAGTGGATGCTGGCGCAGATTCAGCAGGACGCGATGACTAATCGGATCCAGGTGCCCACTCGGGCCAGCGGCGCCTGAGACGCTTTGTAGAGCCTGTACATGGATCTGATTTAGGCACATCAGCCGTGCAATTAAAGCGTTTGTCAGGCCGCCAACCGTGGAGCAGGCTGCGCCCCTTCAATGGCTCATTTCTGGAGTGTTGCATGGCAAGTTATGGACTGTTTTTACTGCTGGCCACCCTGACCATCCTCAGCCCCGGCCCCGGGGTGGTGCTGACCCTGTCCAACGCCCTGCGCCACGGCTGGAGCGGGGCACTGCCGGGCATTCTCGGTATCGCCCTGGGCGCCTTTGTGGTGGCGGGGATTTCCGCCAGCAGCCTGGGCCTGGTCCTGGCGGCCTCAACCACCGCCTTTACCCTGCTCAAGTACATCGGCGCCCTGTACTTGCTGTATCTGGGGGTGAAGATGTGGCGCACGCAGAGTTTCATTCCGCCACTCCAGGACACTAAAAGCCGCCCCGCACGGCGCTTTGTCGAGGCCCTGTCGATCCAGTTGCTCAACCCCAAGGCCGGGTTTTTCTTTCTCGCGGTGTTCCCGCAGTTCATCCAGCCGCAAGGCGATTACTACAGCCAGTTCTTTGTGCTGGTGGCGTCCTACAGCCTGTTGGTGATTGCGCTGCACAGCGGTTACGCGCTGATGGCCAATGGCGCCAGGGGCTGGCTGTCCAGTAGCCGGGGGGCCAGGATCGTCGGCAAACTATCGGGGATGACCTTTCTCGGATTCGGTGTGATGCTGGCCAGCGCCCATAAATAATCGGATACAAAAGCCTTGCCGCCGCCCCCACAGCCGACGTTTCTTCGACATCGGCTGCGCTACCATTGCGCCCCCTTTGCAACCGCCAGAGACCCCGCTGCAGATGCCACTGACTACGCCCGCCCCTGCCCTGCCCCCCGTTCTTGCCGGCCCGCTGCTGCGCCGCCTGGAGCCAACGCGGCTGGTGCTGTGGCTGGTGGGTTCAAGGGCGTTGCCGCTGACCCTGCGCCTGCACCCCACGGGCGGCCCGGCCCTGGAACTGGCCCTCGATCAGCAGCAATGCCAGGTCATCCCCGTCGGGCGCCAGGCCTTTATCCATCTGATCGATGTGCCGCTGGACGACGCCCTGCCCCAGGACGTGACGATTGCCTATGACCTCTTGATCAACGACGCCGAGGACGGCGCCCGATCCATTGCCGACTGGGCGCCGCACCTGCTGTATGGCGATGCCAGGACTCCGGAGTTCGTGCTCCACAGCCGCATCGACAACCTGCTCCACGGCTCCTGCCGCAAGCCCCATCACCCGTCCACTGATGGCCTGCTCTGCGTCGACCGCCTGCTGGCGCAACAGCCCGAGCCCGCACAGCGCCCCGCCTTGTTGATGATGAGCGGCGATCAGGTGTACGCCGACGATGTGGCCGGCCCCATGTTGCGGGCGGTTCACGCCCTGATCGAGCGCCTCGGGCTGTTCGATGAAGAGTTGGAGGGCGCGGTGGTGGCCGACAGCCAGGCGCTGTACCGCCATGGCGCCAGCTACTACCGACGAGCCGAATTGCTCCCGGCCCTCAAAAGCAATGAAACCCTGCGCGAGCGGTTTTTCGGCGGGGTGAAAAAGCCGATCTTCACCAGCAGCAATGCCGACAACCACCTGGTGACCTTCGCCGAGGTGCTGGCCATGTACCTGCTGGTGTGGTCACCCGTGCCCTGGACCCTGATCGCGCCCAAGCCACCGCAACTGACGCCGGAACAGCAAACGCGCTACACCCGGGAACAGCAGCGCATCGATGATTTTGTCCAGGGCCTGGAGGGTGCCGCGCGGGTCTTCGCCCACCTGTCGTGCCTGATGATCTTCGACGACCACGACATCACCGACGACTGGAACCTCAGCGCCCAGTGGGAAGAAACCGCCTACGGTCATCCCTTCTCCAAACGCATCATCGGCAACGCGCTGCTGGCTTACATGCTGTGCCAGGGTTGGGGCAACAACCCGGACGCCTTCACCCAACTGCTGGACCACACCCGCGCCTTGAGTGCCACGCCACAAGGCCCGAAACACCTGCTGCAACGTCAGGCCCAGGACGATTTGATCGACCAGTTGCTGCGCTTTGCGCAGTGGCAGTACGTCTTGCCCAGCACCCCGGCCCTGGTGGTGCTGGACACCCGCACCCGGCGCTGGCGCAGCGAGTCAAACCTGGGCCAGCCCTCGGGCCTGCTGGACTGGGAGGCCCTGTGCGAACTGCAACACGAACTGCTGGATCACCCCTCGGCGATCATCGTTTCACCGGCACCGATCTTCGGGGTCAAGCTGATCGAGACGGTGCAGAAAGTCTTCAGTTGGTGCGGTTACCCGCTGCTGGTGGACGCGGAAAACTGGATGGCCCATCGCGGTTCGGCCCAGGTGATCCTGAACATCTTCCGCCACTCGCGAACCCCGGGCAGCTACGTGATTCTCTCCGGCGATGTGCACTATTCCTTCGTCTACGAAGTGCTGATCCGTCACCGCCAGGGCGGCCCGCGCATCTGGCAGATCACCAGCAGCGGCATCAAGAACGAATTCCCCGACACCCTGCTGGAATGGTTCGACCGCCTCAACCGCTGGCTCTACTCGCCGCGCTCGCCGTTGAACTGGTTCACCAAGCGCCGGCGAATGAAGGTGATACCCCACGTGCCCGAGCATGCCGAAGCCGGGGAGCGGCTGTGGAATTCGTCGGGGATCGGCCAGGTGTTTTTCAATCAGCAGGGCCAGCCGGTGACCATCCTCCAGCACAATGCCAATGGCGCGGCGCCAACCCGGATGATCGCCCCAAGATAGAATCCGCCACCGCGCCAGCCAGATCACCGAAAGCCCAAGGAAGGAGCACCGCGTGTCATCAGAGATCACCCCGCAACAGCGGGACGATATTCGCTACGTGTTATCCGACGCCTTTGTGGACAACGAGGTGGACTACGCCTACATCGCCCGCGAAACCCAGGCTTATGACCGGGCTGAGGTGGAGCGCATCCTCTACGAAGAGGTGGCGCCGGTGTGCTACATCAACCTGATGGCAGTGATCCCGGAAATCTGGATGGGCTTTGCTCGCGAGCCCTTGCTGGAGGAGATCGAGGCAAGCCTGGCGCTTCGGCGCAGCAACCGCTGGCAGGCGTTTCGCGTGCGCTTGTTCATCCGTTGGATCCGCTTTCGCGGGGCCTATATCTGGGAGGAAATCTGCAAGCACTATGCGCCCTAGGTTCGAGCCCTAACGCGCATCAGCGCTGCAGTAATCGGTAGGCCGCAGCGCCACCCGTTCCGGCAGCATTTCGCCCTGTGCGTCGATCTTGCGCAGCATCGCTGTGCACATCTGGTCCTGGAGAAAGACCATCTGATAGGTCGCACCGGCCTCAGGCACAAAGGTCACGCTTTGTTCGCAGACAAAGCGGTAGTCCTTATCCATCCCGGGCTCGGTGTTGTAGAACATGAAGGCGAACGGACGATTGGCCGGGATCTTCAGCTCGTTGGCGCCAAAGCCTTCCTGACGGCGCATGCGGTCGGTGGCGGCCGTCATGGGAATGCCCAGGTTGCGGAAGTTGGGATTGGCAATACCACGATGGGGGCGAACCATCAGCCCGGAGCTCGGTTTACGCCAGTCGATGCAATCGCTGTAGGGCACGCCACGCACCAGCCCCTGAGCAACGATGCGGATCAGCGCGGTGTCACCGGCATCGGCCGGCACCCGGTAGCTCACGGTGGTGGCTTTGAGGGTGGAGACAAAGGTACAGCCGCCGAGCCCCAGTGACAGGCTCAGCAACAGGATCGAATACAGCCGCATGATTCATCCTTGATGGGACCGCCAGCGAAGGCTGAGGCAAAGGATGGCGATCTTACCTCGACGCCAGGGAGCGTCGGCAGATTTTTCTGCGGGGCCTGTAGCCGCGGCTCAAGGCGGCGGCTACAGGGTCAAGCCCTCAGTAACGAGCGTCCACCGGACGGCCACCGTTGGGCCAGTCCTTGACCTTGTCCGGGAAGTCCGGACGCGGTTGGTGGGAGAAGTACTCGGCCACGTCCAGGGCTTCCTGATCCGAGAGGCCACCCTGGCCCAGGGGGAATTTCTCGTGGAAGCCAATCGGCATGTTGCGTTTGACGAAGGCCGCCGCGGTGTAGGTGCGGGCCATGCCGGCGCCGATGTTGAAGGATTGATCGCCCCACAACGGCGGGAAGATCAGGCTGCCGTCGGCCCGTTTCAGACCTTCGCCGTCGGCGCCGTGGCACACCGCGCATTGCTTGGCATAGACCTGCTTGCCATTGTCGGCGTCAGGCTTGAGGGCCGGGTCGATCTTGCCCACGCCGCGCCCGGCCACCTTGTCTTCGGGACGAGTGTTCATCTTCATCCACTCGAAGTAGGCCACCATGGCTTGCATGTCGGCGCCGTTCACCGGCAGCGGCTTGCCGTGCATGGAACGGCGGAAGCAGCCGTTGATGCGCTCTTCCAGGGTGATGGTCTTGCCCGCCCGCGGCGCGTAGCCGGGGAAGAACGCCGAGACACCGACAAAGGGAGAACCGTCAGCCACGGTGCCGGCGTTGAGGTGGCAACTGGTGCAGTTCAGCGAGTTGCCGACGTTGTCCGGCAGCAGAGCCTTGGTTTCCAGGTGCAGGCGCATGCCGTGCACCACTTGCTCGGCATTCGGCGCCGCCAGCAGATTGGCCAGGCGCGGGGTTTCGAACAGAGTGCTTTCCACTTGCGGGCTCAGTTGCGCACGCATCTTTTTCACTTGTTCGGCGCTGATGGCCGAGCCGTTGTTGCCCCAACTGCTGCGGATAAAACTGAGGATTTCGGCAATCTCGCCGTCCGCCAGCTGGGCGAACCCGGGCATGGTGTAGACCCGCGGATGAGCCGCGGTCTGCGCGGTCTGCCAGCCGGTCAGGGTGATGTGCAGCAGGGAGGTCGGATTGGCCGAGGCGACACTGGGGTTGCCCGCCAGGGACGGGAACATCTGCGGCACGCCGGCGCCGTCCTGGCGGTGGCAGTCGGAACAGAATTGCGCGTAGCCCAGGCCGCCACGGGAGGTGAACAGATTGTTCGGCGGGGCCGCCGGGGTCAGGGCCACCGAAGGCATGGGCAGATCGTCTTTACCGGCCGGCAGGGACTTGAGGTACGCGGCGATGGCGGTCAGGTCGGCGTCGGTGAAGTGCTGAGTGCTGTGGTGGATCACGTCGGCCATGTTGCCGGACACCGTGGCGAAGCGGTTCTGCCCGGTCTTGAGCAGTTGCACCGTGTCTTCCACGGTCCACAGGTTGCGCAGGCTCAGGGCGCGCCACTCTTCCACCGTCTCGCCGGCCAGGTAGTGCTGGCCGCCGGACTCGGTGTCGCTCATGGCCTTCTCCTGGAAGGCAATGCCCCGTGGCGTATGGCAGGAACCGCAGTGACCCAACCCCTGGACCAGGTAGGCGCCGCGATTGAGCTGCTCGTCCTTGGTCGGATCGGGCTTGAACGGCTGCTTGTCGACGAAGGCCAGGTTCCAGAACCACAGGCCCCAGCGCTGGTTGAAGGGGAAGCCCATGTCGGCTTCCAGATTGCCCTGGGCCACCGGTTCCACGCCGTGCATCAGGTAGGCGTAGAGAGCGCGCATGTCCTCTTCGGTCATCTTGGCGTAGGACGGATAGGGCATGGCCGGGTAAAGATGGCTGCCGTCGGGGGTTACGCCTTCGCGCATGGCGCGATCGAACTCTTCAAAACTGTAGCGGCCGATACCGGTGTTTTTATCCGGGGTGATGTTGCTGGAGTAGATGGTGCCCATGGGCGTCTTCAGTTCCAGGCCACCGGCCATGGTGGCACCGCCCTTGGCGGTGTGACAGGCAATGCAGTCACCCAGCTGGGCCACGTACAGGCCACGCTGGATTAGCTCGGAGTCGGGTGGGGTAACCGCCGTTGCCGGGATCGGCTCACTGGCTTGCAGAGGGGGTACGCAGAGCAACGCAGCGCCTAGCAGGCACAGGCGCGACAGAGAAAAAGCCATCAGGTTATTCCTTTAAAATCCGCCTGGGGTGGTCCCCTCGGCCGATATCCACAAAGGTTTTTATTGGTTATCCCGACCTTCACGGTGCAGGCCAGGGGCTCGATACCTCGTGAGTCCGAGCCTGATGCCCTTGTATCGGATTTTTCTGAAAGCCCTGTTGATATGGATCATGGCGCCCTAGGCAATGTCCTGTATGCCGGCCCAGGTGGCGCTTTTACTCGCTGGTTTCCACCCCCAGTCCCGCCGCTTGCCAATCGGTGAATCCCTCATCAAGGCGTCGCACCTTGAAGCCCTTGGCGCGTTTCTGTGACAGCACGCAATAGGGGCCGCAGCGAACAAGATGCCCAAACCGAATGTGGCCCGGCTGCGCAGCCTGATTGCGCATTCGGTGTTCGGGTTGTATGACGCGGGGATGTTCTGGGTGAAGTTACTGGGGCAGGCTGCGTGACCGGCCATTCAGTCAATGTTGACTAGACCCAATCCTCAACCCGCAAGCCAGGAACACGTTCAAATTCCCGAAGGTTGTTGGTAATCAGCGTCAACCCCAAAGATCGAGCGTGGCCAGCTATCAATTGATCGTAAGGACCTATCTGCTTGCCCTGTCGGGCCAGCTCAGCATGCAACTGGCCGCTGTGGATGGCGGCGACATCGTCATAATCAAGCACCTGCAACCGCGCCACAAAACTCTCGACGCGGCTGAGATTCCTTTCGGGGATGGCAGATTTTTCCGCACCGTAAATCAGCTCCATCAAGGTGATGGTGCTGATGCACAAACGCCCCTGATGACGCCTGAACGCGTCGCGAACCTGTTCAGGTTTGTTCTTGATGGTAAAGATGCAGATATTGGTATCCAGCATGTACTTGAGCATCAGAACTCCTCACGCACTTGCTCGGCTGGCTGGTCCCGTTCATTCATGAAGTCAGCGCTTACACGGTCATCCTCGTCGAACCAACTGTCCCAGGACTCCCCCGCCGGGGTAATGATACGGGTGCGACCAATCGCGACGATGTCTACCCGTGTGACATCATCCGGCAACGCCACAGCTTTAGGCATGCGAATGGCCTGGCTGCGATTACTTTTGAACACAGAGCCGGTTTCCATGGAGTCACCTGTTGAATAGGCCAAAGGTGCAATGAGTCTAGTGAGACAAAGGGATATGTCAAAGGCATATCCCTCACAAGACTTTGCTGCCCCTCAGTTGTGCGAGAAAAAAGGGCACTCAAGCCAGGATGAGCACTCGAAGTCATGGCGGACTTCATAGACAGAACAGCGATCACCATGCTCGAACACCTCGACCTCAATGCCCTGATCGCCGCCTCCGGCTAATGAGTGATCTTTATCGGCTGCCTGCTGGAAGGCGAAACCGTGCTGATCCTCGGCGACCTGAAACCCTATCGCCTGCCGATCTTCCTCGGGGTGCTAGCACTGATGGCCCTGGCGGCGCTGGTGCGGCATCTGCTCAACCAGTGCAAGGTGCAACAGGAGTGAGATAGAGGCCGCAACACATCGGGAATTTTCATACTGACCCGACGACTTTATTTCGTTTGTCCCAGCCCCCCGGCCCCGGCTTAGATAACGGCTCGTTTCCGGCACCCAGAGCCCGCATCCATGAGCCACGAGAACATCAGCCGTTCGCTTTCCACCGTCCACCCGATCCGCCTCAGCCACGGCCGCAACGCCGAAGTCTGGGACAGCGACGGCAAGCGCTACATCGACTTTGTCGGCGGTATCGGCGTGCTCAACCTTGGGCATTGCCATCCGCGGATCGTCGCGGCCATCCAGCAGCAGGCCACCCGACTCACCCACTACGCCTTCAACGCCGCACACCACGAGCCCTACATCGAGCTCATGCAGCGCCTGGCGGACTTCATCCCGGTGAGTTACCCGGTCAGCGGCATGCTTACCAACAGCGGCGCCGAGGCCGCGGAAAATGCCCTGAAGATCGTGCGCGCAGCCACCGGGCGCAGTGCGGTCATCGCCTTCGACGGCGGCTTTCACGGGCGCACCCTGGCTACCCTCAACCTCAACGGCAAGGTAGCGCCCTACAAGCAGAAGGTCGGCCTGCTGCCGGGGCCGGTGTATCACCTGCCCTACCCCAGCGCCGACAACGGCGTCAGCTGCGACGAAACCCTGAAGGCCATGCAGCGTCTGTTCAGTGTGGAAATCGACGTCGAGGAAGTGGCCTGTTTCATCCTCGAACCGGTGCAGGGCGAAGGCGGCTTCCTGGCCCTGGACGCCACCTTCGCCCAGGCGTTACGCAGCTTCTGTGACGAACACGGAATACTGCTGATCGCCGATGAAATCCAGTCCGGCTTCGGCCGCACCGGGCAGCGTTTCGCCTTCTCACGGCTGGGCATCGAGCCCGACCTGATCCTGCTGGGCAAGAGCATTGGCGGTGGGCTTCCGCTGGGCGCGGTGGTAGGTCGCAGGGAGTTGCTGGACGTGCTGCCCAAGGGCGGCCTGGGCGGTACCTATTCCGGCAACCCGATTGCTTGCGCGGCCGCTCTTGCCACCCTGGAGGAAATGACCGATGCACATCTGCAAGCCTGGGGCGAACGCCAGGAACAGGCCATCGTGCAACGTTATGAGGGCTGGAAAGCCGATCGCCTGAGCCCGTATCTGGGACGCTTGACCGGCGTCGGCGCGATGCGCGGCATCGAGTTGGTCAATGCCCAGGGCGAGCCGGCGCCGGAACAGTTGAGCGCCCTGCTCGGCAACGCCCGGGAGGCCGGGCTGCTGCTGATGCCCAGCGGCAAGTCGCGGCACATCATTCGCCTGCTGGCGCCCTTGACCACCGAGCCTGAAATCTTCGAGGAGGGCCTGGATATTCTCCAGGAGTGCCTGGCGCGCCTGTGATTCCCGGCGCGCCTCAGGACGAGGCTAGAACAGGTAGCCCATGTAGGTGGCAATGCCGCCACCGGCCTGTGGTCCGACGTTCATGCCCGCCATGACCACGGCGCCCTTCGCCGAACGCAGCAACTGCTCGTTGACCTTGATCGAAGCCATCATGGTCGCCGGGTTGCTTCCCAAAACGACCGCCAGGGCCAGTAGCTTGGGGTCCAGGCCGAACAGCAGGGCCGTGGCCGAACCGCCCACCACCAGTCCGCCACCGACTTCGGTATAGAAACACGGCCCGGTGATGTCGTCCTCGGTCAGGTCCCGGCTGCGAAGGGCATCGCTGACAAAGACCTTGCCGGTGCTGGGAAAAGCCTCCGCCGCACCGGCACCACTGACGCTCTTGCCCTTGACCTGGATATTGACCTTGCCGAAACGCGGCAGGCGTCCACCAAAGCCGGCGCCTACCCCCAGACCGCCGTAGCGATAGCTGACGTCCTTGCCCTGGGGCGAACGCAGGGTGATCGATCCACCACCGCCGGCCACGAGGGCGATGGTCAGGCCGCCACCGCTGGCGGTCTGGTACAGCCATTTACTTTCGTTGACCGGAATCGGAATGCTGAGGTTCATGGGGTCAAAGTCCTTTTGCTTTTTGTGCGGCTCTTCCGCGCTGGCTGATGACACCCACTAGGCCGGCCAGGGTGAATACCAAACCGATCAGGCCCAGCACACCGGGAGTGCCCCAGAGTGCCGCGGGGTCATCGATGACCGCGCTGTTGGCCGGCCGCTCAGGCTGGTAGTACACCCGCACGGGCTGATCCTTCTGGTAGCCGAAGATAAAGCCGCCCTGGGGGTAGGAAATTTTCTCACCGCTGCCGGTGGTAAAGGCGATCTCGGGGTGCGAACCACCGGCGTTCAGGTCGCTGACGACACCGTTGGCGGTCTGGGCGCTGGCAATGAATTCGCGACGATCGAGGGTGAGATTGACAGCAATGGCCAACAGGCCAATGCCGATCAGAACAAACAGCAGACCCTGGAGGATCTTGCCGAGGCGTGACGGGGTGGAGTTAGCCATGGGCTGTCTCGATATTCGTCCGTGAAAGAGGGAGGCCACGATAGCAAGAAACCTACCCCCAGAAAAACCGCCGCAGCGGCGTTCAGGCGCCCAGGAGATCCGCTTGAGCGCCGCTGCCAGCGCTTACAAACCGAATACCCGACGGGCATTGCCCTGGAGGAATTTGTCCGCAATGGCCGGCGGAAGTTCCAGGGCTCGCACCTGTTCCAGGCATTTTTTCAGCGACAGCTGGGGGAAGTTGCTGCCGAACAACACCTTGTCCTGGCCATAAGTGCGCATGAAGTGCAGCAACTGCGGGGGGTAATAGGCCGGCAGGTAGGCGGAGGTATCGATGTGGATGTTGTCGTGTTTCCAGGCCAGGCCGATCATCTCGTCGGTCCAGGGATGCCCGATGTGTCCCCCAACAATCACCAGTTCGGGAAAATCCAGAGCCACCTCGTCCAGGTACGGCACGGGCCGTCCGGTTTCCGAGGGCATAAGCGGCCCCGTATGACCGACTTGGGTACAAAAGGGAATGCCCAATTCGATGCACTTCACATACAGCGGGTAATACCAGCGGTGATTGGGCGGCAGCTTCCATAACCAGGGCACGATGCGCAGAGCCTTGCAGCCCAGCTCCTTGACGGCTCGCTCCAACTCGGCCACCGCCGCCACGGGCCGGCTCAGGTCCACCGTGGCCACACCGACGAAACGTTCGGGAAAGGCCCGGGTATAAGCCGCAATCTCATCGTTGCTGAACACCCAGCCCTCGGGCCGGCACCAGGCCGAGAGCATGAGTTTCTCCACCCCAGCCTGATCCATCAGTTCCACGGTCTGTTCAATGCTCAGGGCCAGGTCCAGCAAATGCGCGGACCCGGACTTCTCGAACAACCGCGCCACTTCCGGCAACAGCGCCCGGGCACGGCCGTTGGCCGGTTGTGCCCAGGCATCGATGGCTGAGAATTTCAAGGTCATTGGGTGGTCCTCCCAGATGTATTCATGATCGAAACCACAGGCTAGATCCGGACCTTGCCGCCAACAATGTCCGCAGCGCTCATCAGGCTTGACCCATGTGTTCAAGCCATGGATAAAGCTTTCCCCTTTTCGCCCCCTCGCAAGGACGCTCCATGACCGATCAAACCACCCCCGAACAATGGCCACCCGCCGGCTGCCCGCCCCTGGCCTGGCCGGATCTGCCTGATCAAGCCGCGCGGCTGAGCTGGTACCTGGCGGTCATCGGTGCCTACGGCGCGCTGTGGGAAGGGCACGTCAACGAGCCTGAATTAACCCCTGTCAGCGAAGAAGCGCTGGTGGCCCTTGAGCAGCGACTGGGCTGTACCTTGCCGCCCTCTCTGCGCGACTATCATCGGCAGTTGGGGGTCCTGTCCCTGGCGGAGATCCTTTGCAGCGTAGGCCCCGGCCATACCCCGATCCAGCCTCTGCTGGAGGCCTACCCTGGCATTGTCGATATCCCCGAGAGCGATCTGGACCTGACACTGGCGCACCAGCTGGTTGCCTTTGGCGACTACCTGGGCAACGGCAACCTGTTCTGTTTCCACCGGGACAGCGGCGCGGTCTACTACTTCGATCACGACACCGGCGTAGCGCTGACACGCTTCTTCGACTCCCCCGAGGAGTACCTGGATGCGCTGATGCTGCTGTGCCTGGCCGAAGTGTACGAGGACGACGACGGCGCCGAAGCGCTGATCAGCCAGCGTTACGGCGATGACTTGGTGCGCAAGTGGCGCTACTGAAGAACAAGGACCTCGATCTCTACTAACGCCAATGCCGGCGCACAATCTGCGGTTCTTAACCCCGAACAAGGATGCTCCATGTTTCAGCGTGCCCTGATCTGCACACTCCTGACACTGATTGCCTTACCCGCCAGCGCCGCTCCGGCCAAGGTCGAACGCCGATGCGGCTGGTTCGAGAATCCGACCCCGGCCAACGCCACCCTGACCGACCGCGACGGCGTCTGGGAAATTGCCAGCCAGGGCGGTTATCAGGCCGAAGGCGTCTGGCCCACCTTCAACGACCAGCAATGGGTACGCACCAACAATCATTACGGCTACGGTTGTGCCTGTGTCAGCGCCAGCGCTGATCCACGGACTCATCGCCTCGACCAGTTGCACAAGGCCCAGGCCCGCCCGCTGTCCGCCTGTCGCAACGATCCCAGGCTGTACGAACCCTTGCGGGAGGAAGACGGGATACCGGTATTGCCCGAGGATTCGCCACGCTTCAACGGACCGGAATTCAGCCTGCAGTACCCCAAAGGCTGGAAGCTTAGCCAGACGCAGAAATGCCTCACTCTGGACCATCCGAAAAAACGCCCAAACGAGGAGTACACCCTGCACCTGTGCCTGCGGCAGGGCAGCCTGGAACAGGCCGCCGAAGAGCTGTTTTTCTATCAGGAAAACGGCGTCTGGATGCGCAGCGCCGGAAGGGATGCGCCCAGCCCGGTGCAGGACATCTCAGGCCCCGGCTGGAAAGGCTTGCGGGCCTATCAAACCTGCGGCATCAGCGATGGGGACACCGGCTTTCACGCCTATGGTGGCACCTGCCTGATGGCGTTGCTCGACAGTGGTCGGCGTCAGGTGGTGGCTGACAGCGTGGGGTTCTTCCAGGACTTCGCGACCCTGAACGCGATCCTGCACTCGATCCGCTTCGACCCGCTGCCAGCGGCGCAACAGAACCCGCACTAAGGCACGGCCCGATACAGGGTTTGCAGGTGGGACAGGCGCAAGCCGTAGTGCTCCAGGTTGCGCCGGCTTTGCGAGTTCACCAGGGCGGTGGCCGCCACACTCTGGGCGCCGAGGGCGGCGGCCTGCTGCAAGCGATGGGCGATCAGGGCCCGGTGATAGCCCTGACCCCGGGCGGCCTTGGTGGTAAAGGCGGTGCCCAGGTAGGCCACGCCATTGTCGGCGACGAATAGCGCCGCACCGGCCACCGCTACGCCCTGGTCCCGGAGCAGGTACAGATGCCCACGGCCATCGTTGAGCAAGCCGCCGAAGGCTGCCTGGTTGACTGGCCGGGCGGCCGCAGGGGTATTGAAGCCTTCGCGGTGCAGAGCACAGAAGCTTTCCAGGGTCGAGGCGAGCACCGGCTCGATATCCAGCGCCGAAGGCGGCGCCACCAGTTCGTCCACCGAGGCGAACAGCTGTCCGTGGGTCCAGCCCCTGAGGCGCTGCAGCTGCTGCCCCTCCAGCTCCAGAGTGGGTGCCACCTTGGCTGACTCGGCGATCAAGGCGATCGCCGGGGCGTAAGCCACGCAGGTCTGTAGCAGATCGGCAAGATTGCGGGCTTGTTGCGCACTGTCGCCGTGCACCCGGTTCATCATCGGACTGGGATTGCCGCCCACGACAAAGGCTCCGCCATCCTGATCACCATAGAGCTGCGCCTGATAAGGGTTTCCCGGCAAACTCGCCACGCCCTGGACCCGGGCCCGCAGGTATTGGTGCTCTGCGTATTCAAGCGCCAGGGCGCGGCGGCGTTCCATATCAGCGACCGCCCATCGGGGTTTCACTGACCCAGGGCACGCGCACTTGTTCGGCGATGCTGGCAGCCTGCTGCTGCAGGGCCTCGAATTTGGCGCGACGCCCAAACAACCCGCTGAAGTGCAGCAGCAGGCGCCCGGCAAAGCCCAGGGCATCGCCACGCTTGCGCGGGATCAGGTGCAGATGGGCATGGGGGATGTGCTGGTTGGTGGCCCGACCATCATTGACCAGCAGGTGGGTGCCTTCGACGCCGTAGCCGGCACGCCGCTGCGCGGCCAGCAATCCATCGAATACCTGATACAGATGCTGACGGACGAAACCGGGCAATTGATCGAGCTTTTCTACATGAAGCTGGGGAATCAGCAGGACATGACCCGCTCCCAGGGGATGCACGTCCATGAAGGCCATGCAGTGTTCATCGCGGTAAACCACGGCCGCTGGCAGGATGCCGGCGACGATCTGACAGAAAATGCAGTTCATCCATGAATCCTCAAGTGACAAGGTGCGTCCTGGCGGGCTACGTCAATGTAACCCACCTTATCCCTTGAAGGCCTGTCCCTTGAAGACTCATTCCTGGAGAGCCCGTCCGCAGAACAGGCCCGCAGATCAGTCCAGAGCCAGATAGGCGCCGGCGTCGACCTCGATCATCACCGGCTGGCGAATATCCCTGAGGCTCTGCAGCAGTTCCTGCAACTGCGCCGGGGTGTCGGCGCGATGGTGCGCCACATGGAAGCTCTGGGCCATGGCCCGGAAGTCCGGGGTGAGGATGTCCACCCCCAGCGGCGCGATGTCCCGGGCCTGCATGTAGTCGCGGATCTCGCCGTAGCACTGGTTGTTCCACACCAGCAGGATCACGCCGATCTGCGCTTCCTTGGCGGCGATCAGTTCGCTGCTGGCGAACTGCAGGCCGCCGTCCCCCACCAACGCCACCACCGGACGCTCGGGCTGTGCCAGCTTGGCGCCCATGGCCGCCGGCAGGCCGTAGCCCAGGGTGCCGTAACCGCTGCCGGCGTTGAACCAGCTGGCCGGGGCCGGTGCCTGGTAGCCGCAGGCGCCCTGGTACACCGGTTGGGTCGAGTCGCCCACCAGGATCGGGCTGCCCAGGGTGTCGCGCAGCAGGTCGAGCAAGCCCTGCAAGCCTTGTTGCTTGGGCGTCCAGCCGGTGCGTTCGGCCTGGTTCACGCGTTGCACGCTGTCCAGCGCCCAACGACCGCGAGCGCTGGGTGGCGCCACTTTACTGAGCAAGGCTTGCAAGCCTTCCAGGGCATCGCCCACCAGGCCGACATGGGCCCGTTGCACGCCCATGACCTGCATCGGGTCGATGTCCAGGCGGATCAACGAGCCTTTGAAACGCAGCGGGCCCAGGCCAAAGAAGTCGTAGTCGGTTTCCCCCAGTTCGGTGCCCACGGCCAGCACCACGTCGGCTTCGTCGATCAGCGCCCGGCCATGGGCCGATGACTGCACGCCGTCGAGCAACAGCGGGTGCGCGCAGGGCAATAGGCCCCGGGCGTTGGTGGTCAGGGCCACCGGCGCTTGCAGGCGTTCGGCCAATTGCCGCAGGACTTCGGCGCAACCGCGGGCGCCGCCGCCGGCCAGGATCAGCGGCCGGTGGGCACTGTTGAGCAAGGTCGCGGCCGCTTCGATCGAGGCTCCGGCCGGGGCCGGAGCACCGGGCAGGCTGCGGGGCATGAGGTTGAGGTCGGTGGCGGGCATGTCCAGCACATCCAGGGGAATCTCGATGTGCACCGGCCGTGGTCGCGCGCACTTGAACACGGCAAAGGCCCGGGCCAGGAGCTCCGGCAGTTCCGCGGGCGATTGCAGGGTATGACTGAAGGCGCAGACCCCGGCCACCATCGCCCGCTGGTCCGGCAGTTCATGCAGGTGGCCATGGCCCAGGCGCAGGTGCTCGCGACGGTTGACCGTGGAAATCACCAGCATCGGCACCGAATCGGCGTAGGCCTGGCCCATGGCGGTGAGGATGTTGGTCATCCCCGGACCGGTGATGATGAAGCACACTCCCGGCTTGCCGCTGGCCCGGGCATAACCGTCGGCCATGAACCCGGCGCCCTGTTCATGCCGCGGGCTGACATGGCGCAGGCGGCTGCCATGCAGGCCGCGATACAGCTCGACGGTGTGCACGCCGGGAATCCCGAACACCGTGTCCACGCCATAACCTTCCAGCAAACGAACCAGGGACTGGGCACAGGTGGTCATCGACTACTCCTCTTGTTCTTATGCGTCCGGACGACACCCTGCGCCCGGCTGATGTCGAGGGACATTAGTCGCTGCACCCGAGGGGCAACAATCGAAAAAAATCGCCGCGATTGCTCAATAAAATTCACGCTTTGCCATTGCGCCGGGGTTCCGGGTGCAAGCGGGTGATGCCCTGCAACTGGGATTTGACCCATTCGCTGAAGGCCAGCACCACCGGGCGCTCGGCCTTGAGCAGGTCGGCCACCAGGTAGTAACCGCGGTTGGATTCGATTTCGGTGCCGAAGGGCTGCACCAGTTGCCCCCGAGCCAGGGCCTCGCCGCTGATCAGGTTGTCGCCCATGGCGATGCCCTGGCCGGCGATGCAGGCCGACTGCACGAAGTGCGCGTCGGCAAACACGATGCCCCGGCGCACATCGACATTCGGCGCCCCGGCCGCCGCCAGCCAGACCCGCCAATCGGAGTAGTCGATCATGTGCAGCAGCAGGGCGTGGTCCAGGCTGTCGAGGGTTTTCAAACCGCCCATGGCATTCACCAGGCTCGGGCTGCACACCGGGAAATAGCGCAGGGAGACGATCTTCTGCACATGCTGGTTGGGCCAGTCGCCCATGCCGTAGGCGACGAACAGATCGACGCTGCTGTCGCTGGTGTCGCCCGGGGTGCGCGGTGATACCAGCTGCAATTCGACCTGGGGATACAGCGCCTGGAACTCGGCGATATGGGTGCACAACCAATAGGTGGCGAACCCCGGCGGGCTGCTGATGCACAGCCGCCCGCTGACCTGCTGGCCGTCGGAGCGCTGGCCGGCCTCGAGGATATTGGCCAGCAGCAGGTGAATGTCCCGGGCATAGCGCTCGCCCTGGTAGGTGATGCGAATGCTGCGGCCCTGGCGCTCGGTCAGGGCAAACCCCAGGGTCTGCTCCAGGCTCTTGATCTGGTGGCTGATGGCGCTGGGGGTCAGGTTCAGCTCATTGGCGGCTTCGGCGACACTGCCCAGGCGGGCCACCGCGTCCAGCGCGCGCAGAGCGGTCATGGAGGGATAACGCATACCGATCAGGCCTCGACTGCAAAAAACGAGTGCCAGCACCATAGCCGCAATCGCGATCCGGCAATAGCCTTGCCCGTCGCCGAAAAAATCCCCGACTGCTGAAAAAAATTACCGCATCGGGCTAAAAATGCTCGATTGACCCCAGGCCATCGATGGCTAATTCTCCAGCCCTACCCTGTGCCGGGTACTGCCCGGCCATCGCACAATAACAAGAGGGTCGACCCTTGCAATCGCAGCCCAACTCCGTCAATCCCGTGGTGGCGATCGATGATCTGCACAAGAGCTACGCCGATCACCACGTGCTCAAGGGCATTGCCCTGCGCGCCAATGAAGGTGAAGTGGTGTCGCTGATCGGCTCCAGCGGCTCGGGCAAAAGCACCCTGCTGCGCTGCATCAACCTGCTGGAAATTCCCTGCAGCGGCAGCTTGCGCATCAATGGCGAAGAGGTGCGCATCAAGACCGATCGCGCCGGCAACCCTCAGGTCGCCGACCCGGCCCAGGTGGCACGCCTGCGCACCCAACTGAGCATGGTGTTCCAGAGCTTCAACCTGTGGCCCCATCGCACCGTGCTGGAAAACGTCATCGAGGCGCCGGTGTATGTCCTCGGTGAAGATCGCAAGGATGCCATCGCCCACGCCGAGCACCTGCTGGAAAAAGTCGGCCTGGCCAACAAACGTGACACCTTCCCGTCCTTTCTCTCCGGTGGCCAGCAGCAGCGTGTGGCCATCGCCCGAGCCCTGGCCATGCGCCCCCAGGTACTGCTGATGGACGAACCGACCTCGGCCCTGGACCCGGAACTGGTGGGCGAAGTGCTCAAGGTCATCCAGGGCATCGCCGAGGAAGGCCGCACCATGATCCTGGTGACCCACGAAATGGCCTTCGCCCGGGATGTGTCGAGCAAGGTGATGTTCCTTCACCAGGGGCTGGTGGAAGAGGAAGGCCCGCCGCAGCAAGTGTTCCTCAACCCGGTCAGCGAACGCTGCCGGCAATTCGTCATGGCCCAGGAAAACCGCGTCTGACGTCCCGCTTCAATCCTTGAAAACAACAACTTCGATAAAGGGTAAAGCCATGAAAAACCTGCTCAAGGTGCTCGCCACCGGTTGCCTGTTCAGCGCATTGGCCAGCCACGCCGTGGCCGCCGACAAGATCGTCTTCGGCATCGCCCTGGAACCCTACCCGCCGTTCTCGATGAAAAGCGGCAACGGCAACTGGAGCGGCTTCGAGCCGGAGCTGATCAAGGCCCTGTGCGAACGCATGCAGGCCCAGTGCCCGCTCAAGGAAGTGGCCTGGGACGGGCTGATTCCGGCCCTGCAATCGAGCCAGATCGACGCCATTCTCAATTCCCTGAGCATCACCGAGGAGCGCGAGAAGGTCATCGATTTCTCCGCGCCTTACTACCAGACTCCGGCCATGTGGGTCGCCGACCAGAGCCTGGAGCTTGCGACCACTCCCGAAGGCCTCAAGGGCAAGCTGATCGGCGTGCAGGGTTCGACCTCCAACGCCACCTTCGCCAAGACCTACTACGGCAAGACCTCGACCCTGCGCTACTACACCACCCAGGACGACATGATCGCCGACCTGCAGAGCGGGCGCATCGACGTGATGCTGGCCGACGCCCTGACCATCGAGCCGATCCTCAAGACCGCGGCCGGTGCTGGCCTCGCGGACAAGGGCCTGGCGCCGAAAGACCCGCTGTTCGGCTCGGGCATCGGCGTCGGCCTGCGCAAGGGCGACAGCGCCCTGCAACAGCGGATCAACACCGCCCTGGCCTCGCTCAAGGCCGACGGCACCTACGACAAGATCCGCAGCCGCTACTTCAGCGTCGACATCTCTGCCAACTAAGCCGTCCGGCGCGCCCGCTCGCGCGGGCCGCCGGCGTTGACTGGATACGTCATGATTTCTCTGTCCGACCTTTCCCAACTGTTCGTCGCCGACGGCTGGCTGGGTGCCCTGGCCCAGGGCGCGCTGGTGTCCCTGCAGATTTCCGCCGGGGCCTTCGTCCTCGGCCTGGGCATCGGCCTGCTGGTGGCGATGATCAAGCTCAAGGGCCCGCGCTGGCTGGTGAAACTGGCCAACGTCTACACCACCCTGTACCGGGCCATGCCCGAGCTGCTGCTGATTCTGCTGCTGTACTACGCCGGCACTGACCTGTTGAACATGGCCATGGCCGCCATGGACCGTCCGAGTGTCACGGTCAACGGCTTTATCGCGGCGGTACTGGTGCTGGGGATTGTCCAGGGCGCCTATTCGGCGGAGATCATCCGCGGCGCGATCCAGGCCATTCCCCACGGCCAGATCGAAGCGGCGCGGGCCTACGGCATCGAGCGCTGGCTGCTGGTGCGGCGCATCCTGCTGCCGAGCATGCTGCCCTACGCCATGGCCGGGCTGTCGAACCTGTGGCTGGTACTGGTCAAGGACAGCGCGCTGATCAGCATCGTCGGTTACAGCGAACTGCTTTCAGTCGGCAAACAGGCGGCCGGTTCCACCAAGCACTACCTGGTGTTCTACCTGGCGGTCGCGGCTTTCTACTTCGTCATCACCCTGGTGTCCGGCAGCCTGTTCCGTGTGCTCGAGCGTCGCACCAACCGCTGGCTGCCCCAGCACTAGGAGACTCGAATGGACTTTTCCTGGATCAACGGTTTTTCCACAGAGCTGCTGCGCGGCCTGGGCATCACCCTCAAGCTCCTGCTGCTGAGCGGAATCTGCGGCTTTGCCCTGGCGGTGGTGGTGGGCCTGGGCCGGGCGTCGCGCAACCCTCTGATTCGCGCACCGATGCAGTTCTATATCAGCGTATTCCGCGGTACGCCGCTGCTGGTGCAGATCTACATCCTCTATTACGGGGTCGGCAGCCTGTTCGCCGCCTACCCGCCGATTCGCGGCAGCTTTCTCTGGCCCTACCTGCGTGAAGGTTTCTGGTACGTGGCCCTGGCCCTGACCCTGAGTGTCGGCGCCTATGTCGGTGAAGTGCTGCGCGGTGGCCTGCGGGCCGTGCCTCGGGGCGAACTGGAAGCCGCCCGCGCCTACGGCATGGGTTACTGGCTGACCCTGCGCCGGGTGTGGCTGCCCCGGGCCCTGGAGCTGGTGCGCCCGACCCTGGTGGGCGAATGCGTGCTGCTGCTCAAGGCCACGGCGCTGGCGTCCACCGTGGCGGTCACTGATTTGCTCGGCGCCGCCAACCTGGTGCGCGCCCAAACCCTGAAGGTCTACGAGCCACTGCTGGCGGTGGCGCTGATCTACATCATCCTGGCCTTCGCCATTGAGCATCTGTGCGCACGCCTGGGCAACCCCGAACGAAACCGGGCCCCCCAGCGTCAGGCCTGAACCCATTGATTGCACGGGCAACCAAGCCCGTGAGGAGAACAACATGCGTTACTCACCTTTCGTTCAGCGCATCAGCGGCGAATCCGTCAGCGCCTGGGATATTCACTACGCAGCCATCGAGGCTCGGGGGCGCGGCGAGGACGTCATCGTCCTCAGCGTCGGTGATCCGGACTTCGCCACCGATGCGCGCATCAGCGCCGCCGCCAGCGCTGCCCTGGAGCAAGGCGACACCCATTACACCCATGTCCTGGGTCGCCCGGCCCTGCGCGAAGCGATTGCCGCCAAGCAGCGGCGCCTGCTGGGCATCGATGTCAGTGCCGATAACGTGGCCCTGGTGGCGGGTGCACAGAACGGTCTGTTCGCCACCTGCCTGTGCCTGTTCGGCAGTGGCGACGAAGTGCTGGTGCCCGAGCCCATGTACCTGACCTACGAGGCGTGCGTGCATGCCTCCGGGGCGCAGATCGCCTGCGTCCAGCAGCCGGCGGCCAACGGCTTCCGCCTGACCGCTGCGGCCCTGGAAGCGGCGCTGACCGACAAGACCCGGGGCATCGCCCTGGCCACCCCGTGCAACCCCACCGGCAACGTCTACAGCCGCGAAGAGCTGGAAGCCGTGGCCGAAGTGGCGCGCAAGCATGACCTGTGGGTGATCTCCGACGAGGTCTACGGGCAACTGACCTATGACCGCGAACACCTGAGCATCGCCTCAATGCCAGGCATGGCCGAGCGCACGGTGATCCTCAACAGCCTGTCGAAAACCCACGCCATGACCGGCTGGCGCGTGGGCTGGGTGATCGCCCCGCCGGCCCTGGTCGGGCACCTGGACAACCTGCTGCTGTGCATGCTCTACGGCCTGCCCGGGTTTATCCAGGAAGCCGCGCTCAAGGCCCTGGAGCTGGATGAAGAAGTGATCGGCAGCGCCCGCGAGGTCTATCGCCGGCGCCGCGACCTGGTGGTGGCCGGGCTCAAGTCGGTGCACCTGCTCGATTGCCGCGAGCCCGAGGCCGGGATGTTCATGCTGGTGGACGTGCGCCGCACCGGGCTGTCGAGCATGGATTTCGCCTGGCAGCTGTTCCGCGCCACCGGGGTCTCGGTGCTCGACGCCCAGGCCTTTGGGGCCAGCGCCGAGGGCTTCGTGCGGATCTCCTTCACCGTCGCCGACGAGGTGCTCAAGGACGCCTGCCAGCGCATCGCCGGCTTTGTCGAAACCCTGGGCGCACAACGCTAAACAACAGCCCTCGCCACAGTAGCCCGCACAACAAGAATGCATTTGAGCTTGTCGCCCATTTTTCCGCCCACCTTTGAAGGGCCCCCTGCTTGAGAGGTTGACCCCGTGACCGCTTCCGACCAATTCAACTCCACCCATAGCGCCGTCGATCAATACGCCGAACTGGTGCTGCACAACGGCCGGATGTACACCCTCGACCCGGCCCAACCCTGGGCCGATGCCGTGGCCATCCGCCAGGGCAAGCTGATCGCGGTGGGCAGCCTCGCCTCCCTGGCTTCGCTGATCGGGCCCAACACCCGACAGCACGACCTGGACGGGGCCTTCTGCATGCCCGGCCTGCACGACATGCACACCCACCCGGACCTGGCCCTGGCCCCGCGCTACGCCGACGACCTGGACGTGGGCATCGAAGACCCGACTCCCGAGCAACTGGCGGCGGCGATCCACGCCTACGCCGACAGCCACCCCGGCGACGGCTGGATCTACGGCCAGTACTGGGTCCGCTACACCTTCCGCGAAGCCGGCCTGACCCCAGGCCGCGAGTGGCTCGACAGCGTCATGCCGGATCGCCCGGTGGCCCTGCTGGACCGCATGTGGGGCACCATGATGGTCAACTCCAAGGCCCTGGAACTGGCCGGCATCGACCGCCACACCAGCGACCCGCGCAACGGCTACCTGGAGCGCGATGAACTGACCGGCGAACCCAACGGCCTGCTGATCGACGGCGCCTACGCCCTGATCCACGCCGCCATGCCGCCGACGCCCGTCCCGGTACTACGCCGCGCCTACCGCGATGGCGTGCACTTCCAGACCTCGCGCGGCGTCACCGCCACCAAGTACGTGCACGTCTGCGAGAACCGTCTGCAGGCCCTCAAGGAACTGGACGACGCCGGCGAGTTGACCCTGCGGGTGGAGGCGGCCATCAGTTGGCAGGACGATATCTTCCCGGTGCGCCGGCGCTGGGAGCTGCTCAGCGGCGAGCGGCATTTCTATCGCAGCGCCCGCCTGAATGCCAACGCGGTGAAGTTCCACTTCGACGGCACCGTGGAGCCCAAGTCGTCCTACCTGCTGACCCCCTGGCCGGAAGAGTCGAGCTGGCGCGGCAAGCTCAACCTGACCCCGGAACACATCACCGACATGGTGGTGGACATGGACAAGCGCGGCCTGCGGGTGATCGCCCACTGCACCGGCGACGGCGCCTCCGACGTGTTCCTCGACGCCGTGGCCGAAGCCCGGCGGCGCAACGGCAACAGCGGCATCCGCCACCAATGCGCCCACAGCACCTTGCTGCACCCGGGCAACCTCAAGCGCTTCCAGAGCCTGGACGTGATCGCCGAGTTCTCCCCGGCGGCCTGGTACCCGACGCCGTTCGCCAGCGGTGCCCGCTCCGGTTACGGCCAGGAGCGCCTCAAGCGCATCTATGACTTCAAGGGCGTGCTGGCCGCCGGTGGCATCGCGGTGTTCGGCACCGACTGGCCGGTGGCGTCCATCGACCCGTGGCTGGCCCTGGAAACCATGGTCACCCGGCAGAACCCGTGGAACCAGGAACCCGACACCTTCGGCGACCCCATCAGCCTGGAGCAGGCGTTGCAAGTGGCGACCCTCAACGGCGCCCACGCCATGGGCCTGGAACACCTGACCGGCAGCCTGCAGGTGGGCAAGTCGGCGGACCTGATCGTCCTCGACCGCGACCTGTTCGCCCAGGGCGCGCGCAACTACATCCACCACACCCAGGTGCAACTGACCTTCGTCGAAGGGCAACTGGTCTACGACCGCCAGGGCACCTTCAGCGACACGCCGTTGCAGGCAGTGTGGGAAGGCCTGCCGCCGGTGATCGAGGGCAAGGAACAATGAACAGCACCCCGAGCATTCCGGTGACCGTGGTTGCAGGCTTTCTCGGCGCCGGCAAGACCACCCTGCTCAACCGCATGGTGCAGCGCGCCGACAGCGGCCGATTGGCGGTGATCGTCAATGATTTCGGCGAGCTGAACATCGATGCGGCGATCATCGCCGAGGTCACCGACGCGGTGTACAGCCTGCAGAACGGCTGCATCTGCTGCACCGTGCAGGAGGACCTGCTGGCGCAACTGGTGAGCCTGTCCAAGCTGCGCCCGGCCCTGGAACGGATCGTCATCGAGTGCAGCGGCGTCTCCGACCCGCAGCGCATCGTGCAGACCATCGGCTACCCGCAACTGCGCAACCGCCTGCACCTGGACGCGGTGATCACCCTGGTGGACGCCAGCGGCTACCAGGACCTGGAAGGTGAAATGGCCCGGCTGTCCCGGGCCCAGGTGGCCTGCGCCGACTGGGTGCTGCTGAACAAGGCCGACCTGGTGAGCCCCGAGCAGTTGCAGAGCATCCGCGCCAGCCTCGGCGGCCGCGCCCCGGTATTCGAAACGGTGCAGGCCGAACTGCCACCCGAGCTGCTGCTGGCGCCGCCGGTGCGTTCCACCGAAGTGCTGTTCAAGGCCCTGCCCCAGGCCCACGACGAACTGTTCGAAAGCTGGGTGTGGAAAAGCTCGCGGCCGCTGCAGCCCAAGGCCCTGCGCGACTGGCTGGCGCGCCTACCCGCCGACCTGCTGCGCCTCAAGGGCCTGGTGCGCCTGGAAGGCAATGAACAACCCTATTGGTTGCAGCATGTGGGCAACCGCAGCCAGTTCACCCTGGCCACAGGGCAGCCCACCGAGCATGCCGCGCAACTGGTGTTCATCGCCCGCCGGGGCAGCGATCTGCGTCAGGAACTGGAGGCTGGGGTCAGCGATACCCAAGTGCACTGAGCTTCAAGCGGCACGTTTTCAGCCGCTAGCGGCTGCGGTGAGCTGTGCCGAGGGCGAAGGCTTCACGTCGGCGGGTACAAAGCGCACCATGGATCGCTCATTTTCCGCTGAAGCAAGGACGCTACAGATGCTCGATATCCTCCAAGGCACGCCCCTGTGGGTGTACGCGGTCTTCGCCCTGATCGGCTACTACGGCCTGCGCGCCCTCGCCATCACTCGCGAAAGCCGTCGTTCGCTGCTGCTGACACCGGTGATCCTGCTGGTCTGGTCGCTGTGCTCGGTGAACCTTGGCGATCACCCATTGCTGGCGCTGGGCGCCTGGGCCGGTGGTGCCGCACTCGGCAGCCTGCTGGCGATGCTGTTGTTCTCCAGCGCCGGCGTGCTACTGGAGTCCGGCGGCGAGGCGATCCTGGTGCCTGGCACCGTGAAGATCCTCGCCATCTCGCTGTTGTTCTTCGCGGTGAAGTATTGGATCGGCTATCAAACCGCCGTGCACCCCGAACAGGCCGCCAGCGTGCAGATGCTCGCTATCAGTGGCGCCGCTGCAGGCTTTACCGTTGGTCTGTTCTGCGGGCGAGCACTCAAGCTGTTCCGCAACTTCCGGCAACTGCGGCTCAACGCCTGAAAGCGGTGCGGCCATGCCCTTGGAGCACTGGGGAATCTTCGCCGTGCAAACCGGTCTGTAGGGACGGTCCTGTTGCGCGGGTCGCTTGGTCCGTGACATTAGGGTCCGGGTCCAATAGATTAGGCGCCCCCGAAAATCCCCCTGGGCCTTTCGCGCCTCAAACCTGTTAAACCAAGTAGTGGATGTTCAATGCCTGATTCCAACACCGAAGAATCCGTAATCGCCCTGTCCAACAAGGCCGAGTACGAAAACGCCATTCATCTTTCCCAGCACGTGTCCCAGGCCAAGACCATCAGCGAGATGGTGCTCGACGCCTTCCACAGCTCGAAAGAAAGTGACCAGATTCGCGAACTGCGTGCTGCGATTCGCCAGGCCCACGACCGCTTTGACGACGACACCGCCTATGAACTCATGGGCCAGCTCAAGCAACTCAAAGACGCCGAGGCCGCCGACCTGGCCGCCCTGGAAGACCTGAGCAAGAAATTCCCCATCAGCCGGATTCTCTCCAGCTACAAGGACGACCCGGACTTCCAGGAGCTGGTCTACGGCCTGGCCCTGAAAGTGCTGAACCAGACGCACCAGGCCATCAGCAACCCCAGCGGCGGCAAGAGCAAGGCGCGGCCGAAGAAGGAAATGGAAGTGTTCGCCATCAGCAAGGACGGCATCAGCGTCACCCTGCCGATGCGCCCGCGCTCCAAGGCCAACGTCGACCGTGAAGCCTTCGAATTCCTCGGCTTCAGCTTTATCGGCGAAGGCGATGAGGCGGAACTGGAAAGCGAAATGTTCCTCGACAAGAACGGCAACGAGCAGCAAGCGACCCGCAAGAACATCATCACCGCGATCCAGCAACAGACCGCATTCGAAGGCTACAGCGCGCAACAACAGCTGTAACCCGGCCCTTTAGGAGCGAGCTTGCTCGCGAAGGCATCAGCCCGACCTGAGCGCCGAGAAAAAGCCCCGTACTAGCGTGTGAAGTCGGGGCTTTTTGTTTTCAGCGATCCCCGTACTCACGGATCGGGTACATCGCGCACAACGCTTCGGTCTGTTGTCGGAACTGCTCCTGCAATCCGGGCTCCAGGGTGTATTTCTGCTCGCCGTGGGGCTGCACCTGATCGAGTATCCGGCACACCAGGTCGACAATCTGGCGACACCCTTGGGCGTCCACGTGGCGCTGGGCGATGGAGCCGGTGCCGATACACAAGCCATTGGCGGCAAATGATGATCGGTTTTCCCTCGGACCGCGTTTTTTGCTGACGATGATTCCACACTTCTCCAGCGCCGATTCGGCGATGGAGCCGCTGATGCCGCCACGCAAGCGCAGCAGGATCGTGTGATTTTCCGTTCCGCCCCCCACAACCTCGTAGTCCCGCTCCATGAACGCGCAAGCCATTTCATCTGCCGTGGCGCGAATCCGCCCCATGTAGGCATCAAACAGCGGGGACATCGCATAGCCCAACGCGGCAGCCTTGGCGGCAATCACGTTGACGGCAGGCGCGCCTTGCATACCGGGGGAAACCGCTTGTTCGAGAACCCGGCGAAAACTCGACCTCAGTCCAGGCACTTTGGTGTCTGCATCACGACCGGAAAGAATCAGACCTCCACGCGGGCCGGCGAGCTGCTTGTGGGTGCAGGTGATTGTGACGTGCGCGGCATCGATCGGGCTCGGATGGCGCCCTGTGGCCACCAGCCCGGCGATATGGGAAATATCGGCAAGCACGATGGCCCCGGCCTCATCGGCAATGGCACGAAAGCGCTGGAAGTCCACGACCCGAGAATGGGCCGTCGCCCCGCAAATGATGATCCGCGGACGATGGGCCATCGCCAGTTGGCGCACTTCTGCGTAATCGATCTCCCCCTGGGATGTGATGCCGTAGCGAACAGCCTTGTAGTTGGCCTCCGCGAAGGCTTCCACTCGACCATGTGCAAGGTGCCCACCCTGTTCGAGGGCCATGCCCAGGATCGTATCCCCCGGCTCGGCCAGCGCCGTCAGCACCTGGTAAATGGCATTCGAGGCCGAGTGTGATTGCACGCAGGCGTATTGGGCAGAGAACAGCTCCCGAGCGCGTCGGATCGCCAGAGCCTCAACCCGATCAACGTTTTCACACCCACTATAATGACGCCGGCCGGGAGCGCCCTCGACCGTGACGTTGACCAGCGCCGAGGCTGATGCCGCCAAGCTCCGGGGGCCGGCCGCGCAGGAAGATGAAACCAAAGACAGTGTGCGGTGTTGGCGCGTGACTTCCGCGTCCAGGATGCTTGCCAGCTCCGTGTCTTCAGCGCGCAGATCGGCCAAGCCACGTCGCAGCAGGTCGGCCTGGGTCCTGAGTGGTTCAGTGTCAGCTGCCATTGTTCTGTGTCCCTTCCTTGTATGTTGCGCGCCACGAACGACAGCACGCTTCCTGGATATCACGTTCGTTTGCCTGCATCGGGCTTATCCAAGCCTCGGCGTCAGACTCTATAAGGCGCAACAAAATTAATCAAAGAATTAAACATTTTCCAAATTAAATGCTGCCTTTCTTATCGAGGAAGGGCAGCCTCGGCCATACGTTACCGAGAACCTTCACTGTCGAGCGCCATGACGCCAAGCCTACGGGACTGTATTGTCATGGCCGGCGCATGCGACAATTTTTCTTCAGTGACGCTGATCCAGCACCTGTCGGAGAGCTTGATCACTCAGTAAATCGACAGCGAAATGTGCCGGGATGGAGGCGGCAATCTAGCCGTTCTCGCCTCGGCGTCGGGTGACTGGATGCCTGATGCGGCTCTGTCACTGTTGAAGATTCAATGGGTTACGGCCAAAAGGAAGTGGTGAGTATCAGATGCACAAGAGAGAAAGAACCGAGCATTTAAAAAGCAACATCAAGTACCTGATCAAAAGCCGTGGTGAGACACAACTGTCTTTGTGCAATGCCAGTGGCCTTACCAGAACGACCATCTACAACATTCTGGAAGGCAAGGTCACCAACGTACAGCAGTCCACCATTCGAAAAATCTCCGACTTTTTCGGCGTCTCCTACGAAGAAATAGAGACTGTCGACTTTGAAGAAAAGGAGATCATCGAGAGCAGCATCTCCCCTCAAGGGAACATGAACCCAGCGGCCGTTCCGATCATCAAGGAGAGTCTGCTGATAGCCAACATGGACAAACGAATTGGAGAGTTGGCGATACTCTATCCATTGACTTACTACTTCGGCACTTCCCACAACTTGATAGCAGTGCTGCTGGAGAGCGAGATCAACGGCATGAATGAACCCGGCGATCTACTGATCGTACAAAAGGGCTCATCGAGTGACGACAAAGAGAAACTGGCTTACGACAAACTGACAGGAAAGCTGCTTATCTTGAATGATGTTTGTTCCGACTCAGATCGCATGATTCTAGTGGGCGATATCATTGAGGAGCGGTTCAATGTCGATCCATGAAGCTGAAATCGAAAATAGCAAATACAAGCTTCTGGGCTTTGACAACAACAAAAAACTTGCTGTCATCATGATTATCGCCACAGGCAAGGTCATCAAAATCAAGTTAAGAGAGGTACTTAATAGTGAAATAATGGACAACCTGAACAAAGCGGAAATCAAAAATCTGTATCGAAAGCTCTACTCACAGGGAGACACGCTAACAGCATACGACCTGAATGATCGCCATGAGAATTCATGGATGATTTATATCATCCTGAATCTGCTGCTCGTTACATTTTATATTTTCACCAGTATTGCTGCGACAAAACCTATCTACTTGGAATCGCTAGATATCATTATCACTCCCGGGACCTTTCTTTACTCCCTAACCTTTTTAATTGTTGATTTATTAAACGAAAACTTCGGACTTCGACTAGCAAGAAAAGCCATCTTTTTTGCATTCGCAAGCACCTCCACGGTCTTCATCCTACTCTATGGTTCGACCTTCCTCCCCGGACTGCCCGGCTGGAGACTCGATACACCTTACAATGATGTGGTCACTCAGGTTTCATCAGTACTCGTGGCTTCATCCATCTCATTTCTTATTTCTGAAAATATAAATTCCTACTTGCTGTGCAAGATAAAAGAACTGACAAATTCCAGATTTCTGTTCCTGCGAATCTTCTTGAGTACCTTTTTTGCGGTGATCATCGATAGCTTTCTATTTTGCTACATCGCCTTTTATGGACTAATGAAGAACAGCGACATCCTCAACATGATCTACTTTCAGATCGCGATCAAAGTATTCTTTGCGCTCTTCAATATCTTGCCAGCCTACGGTGCAAGGTCACTATTCAAGAAATACATGACCTGCGGGCAAGAAAAATAATATGGCGTAAGGGCCTTCTCCTGAAGACCCATTAACGACCCTTGAATAAAAAGCCCCGCACTCCTCAGGAAGTGCGGGGCTTTTTGTCTGGGACAACAAATCAAGCCGAAGCGCTTCTACCCGCCATGCGCCGCAGTACATGCCCCTGGCCTTTGACACAATGCAGGATCACCGCCGCCACATGGCCCACGATCAGTACCAGCAAGGTCCAGCCCAGCAGGCTGTGGAAGCTGTTGCCCAGGTCGGTCATCCACTGGATCTTCGGCCCTTCGAAGCCGCTCATCACCGGCAGCCCGAAGGCGGAAAACGCTCGCCCGGAACCGTACTGGCGCAGCAGGCCGAGAAACGGGATGGCGAACATGCCGGCATACAGCAACCCATGCCCCAGGCGCGCGGCCAGGTTCAGGCTCGGCGGCCGACGATGGCGGTTCAGCAGGCTCCAGAGCAGCCGCACCAGCAACAACCCCATCAATAGCAGCCCCACTTGCTTGTGGGTCGGCCAGAGGAACTTGTCCAGTGCCGACTCCTCCAGCAGGTAATGGGCAGCAGTCGTGCAATAGATCCAGGCAAAAGCCAGCGCCATGGCCCAGTGCAACCCACGACTGACCGTGCCGTAGCGCGCCTTGGAGTCGTTCATTTCAATACGGCTTTGCATGACATCCACTCAGGCTTAATCAACGAACCGGCAATTTTACCCAGCCCGGGGATCGTACTGGGCCGAAAAACTTTAAATGATGTAACGACGCGGCAAAAAAAACCCCGCGCTTCTTACGAAGGCGGGGCTTTTCTGTGGCCTGGACAGCTTAGTGCGCGTAGGTCAGCAAGAGCTCGGTCGGGGCCTTGAAATCCACCGACATCATCACGCTCAGCGCGGTGATGGTGAAGATCGAGAACACGAACAGCTTGCGCGCCCACACGGTGTCATCCACCGCCTTGTAGCCGGTCCAGGCCATGTACAGCCAGTACATGCCCATCGCCGCCGCTACCGCCAGGTAGCTCATGCCGGCGTAACCGCTGAAGGTCAGCATCAGGGTCGCCACCAGGAACGCCAGGATGTAGAGCAGGATGTGCTTCTTGGCCACGCGAATACCGCGCTTCACCGGCAGCACCGGAATCGATGCGGCCAGGTAATCGTTGAAGCGGAAGATCGCGATGGCGTAGGAATGCGGCATCTGCCACAGGCTGAACATCACCAGCAGGGTCAGCGCGGCCATGTCGAAGCTATTGCTCACGGCCACATAACCGATCACCGGCGGCATGGCCCCGGACAGACTGCCCACCAGCGTGCCGTGAACCGACTTGCGCTTGAGGTACAGGCTATAGAGGCCGACGTAGATGACAAAGCCGATGACCGCGAACAACGCGGCCAACGGGTTGGCCACGTAGTACAGCAGGGCGACGCCGGCGATCCCGAGGAGGGAGGCATAGACCAGGGCCGCTTCCAGGGAGATCAGGCCCTGGACCAGCACCCGGTTCTTGGTGCGCTCCATCTTCAGGTCGATGTCACGGTCGATGCAGTTGTTGAACACGCAACCGGACGCTACCACCAGCGAGGTGCCGATCATGGCGGCCAGGAAAATGGCCAGATCGACATGCCCTTTCGAGGCCAGGAAAAACCCGCCTGCCACAGAAAGCACGTTACCGAAAATGATCCCCGGTTTGGTGATTTGGATAAAGTGCTTGAGCGACATCGGGTTTACCTCACTTGGCCATCATGACGGTGTGGATGCTGAACATGATCCACAACGACAGACCAACCAGCAGAACAATGACCAGCGCGGCGAAGATGAACGCCACCACGTTGTTGCGCTGTGCCGCGGAACGGTCCAGGTGCAGGAAGTACACCAGGTGAACGATCACCTGGATGACCGCGAACGCCAGGACGATCCACAGGGTCACGTCTTTGGGCAGCGACGGGTACATCACCAGGCCGAACGGGATCAGTGTCAGGATGACCGACAGGATGAAGCCGATGGCGTAGGACTTGACGCTGCCGTGACCGGCTTCGTCGTGGGAGTGTGTGTTGGCCATTTACATAGTCCCCATCAGGTAAACAACGGTGAATACGCAGATCCACACCACGTCCAGGAAGTGCCAGAACAGGCTCAGGCAGCTCAGACGGGTCTTGTTGGTCGCCGTCAGGCCGTTTTTCTGCACCTGATACATCATGATCGCCATCCAGATCAGACCACTGGTCACGTGCAGACCGTGGGTGCCGACCAGGGTGAAGAACCCGGACAGGAAGCCGGAACGGCTAGGGCCGTAGCCTTCGGAGATCAGCAGGTGGAACTCGTTGATCTCCATGCCGATGAAGCCCAGGCCGAACAGGAAGGTCATGCCCAGCCAGCCCAGTACCTGCTTCTTGTTGCCCCGGAAGAACGCCAGCATGGCGAAGCCGTAGGTGATCGAACTGAACAGCAGCAGAGCGGTTTCGCCCAGTACGTAAGGCAGTTCGAAGATGTCGTGGCCCGACGGGCCACCCGCTACGTTGTTAACCAGTACCGCGTATACCGCGAAGATCGACGCAAACAGAATGCAGTCGGTCATCAGGTAGAGCCAGAAACCGAATACGGTCATCTCGCCCGAGTCGTGGTGATGGTCATCGTGCCCATGGTCATCGACATGGGCGTGTCCAGCATTGGTCACTAAGTTCGACATGGATTAAGCCTGTTCCAACGAGGTTTCAACACGGGTAGCCGGGATCTTGTTCTCCGATACCAGACGCTTGTGCTGCTCGGCTTCGATGCGTTCGATCGTCTCGACCGGCACCATGTAGCCTTGATCATCACGGGCAGCGTGGATCGCGAAATAGATCACGGTGCCGGCCAGGCTTGCGATGGCCAGCCACCAGATGTGCCAGATCATGGCGAAACCGAACACGGTCAGCAGGGCCCCCATGACCACACCGGTAGCGGTGTTGTTGGGCATGTGGATCGGCTGGTAGCGGCTTGGCTTCGCGTAGGCGGTACCGTCTTCCTTGGCTTCGGTGAACGGATCGATGCCGTCGGCTTTGGGCAGTACCGCGAAGTTGTAGAACGGTGGTGGCGACGAGGTCGACCATTCCAGGGTGTGGGCGTTCCATGGGTCGCCGGACACACACATGTTCTGCTTGCGGTCACGCACGCTGACGTACAGCTGGATCAGCTGGCAGGCGATACCCACAGCGATCATCAGTGCACCCACCATGGCCACGTACAGGTATGGCACCCACTCAGGGTTGGTGGTGGCGTTCAGACGACGGGTCATGCCCATGAAGCCCAGTGCATAGAGCGGCATGAACGCGACGAAGAAGCCCGAGATCCAGAACCAGAAGGCAGCCTTGCCCCAACCTTCATGCAGCTTGAAGCCGAAGGCTTTCGGGAAGTAGAAGCTGAAGCCGGCGATGTAGCCGAATACCGCGCCGCCGATGATCACGTTGTGGAAGTGAGCGATCACGAACAGGCTGTTGTGCAGGACGAAGTCCGCACCCGGAATGGCCAGCAGTACGCCGGTCATGCCGCCGATGGCGAAGGTCACCATGAAGCCCAGGGTCCACAGAACCTGGCTGGTGATGCGCAGACGGCCGTGGTAGATGGTGAACAGCCAGTTGAACAGCTTCACCCCCGTCGGGATCGAGATCAGCATGGTTGCCAGGCCGAAGAAGGCGTTGACGCTGGCCCCCGAACCCATGGTGAAGAAGTGGTGCAGCCAGACCATGAAGCCCAGGATCGAGATCGCGCCGGACGCGTAGATCATCGAGTGGTGGCCGAACAGGCGCTTGCCCGAGAAGGTCGAGATGACTTCGGAGAAGATACCGAACGCCGGCAGGATCAGGATGTACACCTCGGGGTGACCCCAGGCCCAGAACAGGTTCACGTACATCATTGGATTGCCACCAAGTTCATTGGTGAAAATGTGGAAATCCATGTAACGGTCAAGCGTCAGCAGTGCCAGGGTAGCGGTGAGGATCGGGAACGAAGCCACGATCAGCACGTTGGCCCAGGTGCAGGTCCAGGTGAAGATCGGCATGTCCATCATCTTCATGCCCGGGGTACGCATTTTCAGCACGGTGGCCAGGAAGTTGACCCCCGTCAGCGTTGTCCCCAGCCCTGATAGCTGTAGCGCCCAGATGTAGTAGTCGACACCCACGCCCGGACTGTATTGCAGGCCCGACAGTGGCGGATAGGCAACCCAGCCGGTCTTGGCGAATTCGCCAACGCCCAGGGACAGGTTGATCAGCACCACGCCCGATACCAGCAGCCAGAAGCTCAGGGAGTTGAGGAACGGATAAGCCACGTCACGCGCGCCGATCTGCAGCGGCACGACCAGGTTCATCAGGCCGGTGAAGAAAGGCATCGCCATGAAGATGATCATGATCACACCGTGGGCGGTGAAGATCTGGTCATAGTGTTCAGGTGGCAGGTAGCCAGGCGAACCCTCGGTGGCCATGGCCAGCTGGGTACGCATCATGATGGCGTCGGCGAAGCCACGCAGGAGCATGACCATGGCGACGATGATGTACATCACACCGATTTTCTTGTGGTCGACGGACGTCAGCCACTCGGTCCACAGGTAGGTCCACTTCTTGAAGTAGGTGATTGCCGCGAACAGCGCCACACCGCCGAGCGCGATCATGGCAATGGTCACCATGACAATCGGCTCGTGGAACGGAATCGCTTCCAGACTTAATTTACCAAACATCGTTTACTCCTCTGCCCCGGCAGCTGAATGCGAACTCACGTCCATCCCTTCGGTTGCGGCCACTTCCTTTTCTTTCTTCTCGTGCTTGAGCGGCTGGCCCGGTTTCATGCCTTCATACTTGTCGATGATGGTCTGGAACAGGTTCGGCGCGTACGCGGAGTAGAGTTCTACAGGATTGTTCTGGCTCGCCTTGGAAAGGGCTTCGTATTCAGCGGTGTCCAGCTGTTTAGGTGCCTTCTTGACTTCGTTTACCCAGGCGTCGAAATCTTCCTGACTGGTTGCGATCGCTTTGAATTTCATGCCGGTAAAGCCCGCGCCGCTGTAGTTGGCGGAGATACCTTCAAGCTCGGTGTTCTGGTTGGCAATCAGGTGCAGCTTGGTGGTCATGCCCGCCATCGCGTAGATCTGGCCGCCCAGGCCCGGGATGAAGAACGAGTTCATCACGGTGTCGGAGGTCACGCGGAAGTTCACCGGGGTATGGGCCGGGAACACGATCTTGTTGACGGTGGCGATGCCTTGCTCGGGGTAGATGAACAGCCACTTCCAGTCCATTGCCACCACTTCGATGGTCACCGGCTTGACGTCGGACTCTAGCGGACGGTACGGGTCCAGGGCGTGGGTCGACTTGTAGGTGACATAACCCAGGGCAATGATGATCAGCACCGGAACCAGCCATACGGCGATTTCGATCTTGGTGGAGTGGGACCACTTCGGCGCGTAGGTCGCGTCCGTGTTCGAGGCGCGGTATTTCCAGGCGAAGGCGAAGGTCATGATGATGACCGGCACAACCACCAGCAGCATCAGGATGGTTGCCGTGATGATCAGGTTTCGTTCATCCAGACCGACCTGACCCTTAGGATCGAGCAAGGTCCATTTGCAGCCTCCCAGCATCAACATGCCGAGCAGCGGCAATAAGCCTAGTAATCTGGGGTACCTGTTTTTACTCATCTCACGACCTCTAAAGCAGCTTGCGCAATGCAGTTGGGTTTTGATCGCCAACACTTCACCCTGCCAAGGGTTGGCATTTTTCTTCAATGGAATAAGGGCCTGCCCGTTGCGTTAAACGCTCAACGACACATCCCGGGCTAGCAGTGGTTCTTATTCGATCTCGTGGTCAAAGGCCTTGTTACAGACCAATTCCATTTGGTGCGGAAGTTTGGAAGGCGCCGACACCCGCAGTCGCATGGAGCGCTCAATCCGCCCCTCGACCGTCCTCGTGTGCTCAGGGATGAGCAGCGTCGGAAATTCAGTGCGGGCGATTGTAGATATGTCGCGTTTTATAAACCATGTCTTATCCCGAAATAATTTTTATCGCTGGTCGCAACAATCGCTCACGATTGTTGCAAAGGATCGCAATCATAACGATTTTCATTATCAACAAAAACCCCCAAAAAGGACTTTAAAAAGCCCCGCCACCGGACCTCTACCCACCCCTGAAAGCCGCCTTTCATATGGCTTCACCCCTTGTAAAACGGGGTCTGTGAAGAATTGTATAGATAGCAGGCTATGGGTTTTCCCCAACAACGCGGCTTACATAAACTGACAGACTTGTATGGAACCAGTTGCCCGGAATGCAGTCTGTTGGCAGCCCCCGGCCGCCCGCCTGCGGCCGCAACAGTGTGACAACATGTCGCACTTTTGCCGCACCCTCACTTGCCGCAAATCACGGACTTTTCAACGGCTGGATGAACGACATGAAAAAGCCCCGGCCCCTGTTGAGGGACCGGGGCTTTTCCGGGTGAATCAGTAGGTTTTCTTGCGATTGCGCACCACGCCCAGGGGCACCAGAATCACCGTCAGCACGAACGCCAACAGTGCCCACTGGGCCAGGGACAGCCCAAGGATCGGCGGATACGGCGTGGAGCAGAAGCCGTCTACCTGAAAGCCCAGGGGAAAGATCGTCGCCAAGGGCAGGCTGTCGACAATCGGCTGCAGCACGTCAATGCCACAGCTCACTGCTGGATAGAACTGGGTGTACACATGGTGCCCGGCCACTCCCGCGCCGGCGATGGCACTGATCACCACCAACGTCTCCATGATGGTGATACCACGCCGCGAACTCAGGGCCGCGCCCATGAAGGCGAACAGTGCAATCAGCAGCAAGGCGTAGCGCTGCAGGATGCACAGAGGGCAAGGCGCCTCGCCCAATACCACCTGCATGTACAGGGCACCGCCGATCAACGCCAGGCAGATAACCCCCAGCAGCACCAGGAAGCGCCGTTCACGTCCCAAACGCAGTCTGTCGTCACTCATCCCTTTTCCTTTTTTCTGTTGTCTGTCCAACCGGGCCACCTGTGCTGCTCACGGCAGCCCACGGTTGAATTGCGAAGTTGATCTGATTGCCATCGGGTGCCCGGAAGTCTACACGCTGATCATGACCTTTGAATGCATTGCATCGAAGGCAATACCCAAGGTTTACGGGCCTGGGGGACGCACAATGAAAGGGCCGGCATGGCAGCGCCATCCCAGCATGGTGGGGAATTAACGACAGGCAGGTTAAGCAAGGATTAACAAGCCAGCCCCATTGCAGGGCTGGCTTGTGCAGGAGTCGCGAGGGTTATTCCAGGGCCGCCGCCGGGCCGAAGAACTCGTAGCGACTTTGTTGCTCGGGAATGCCCAGGGCCTTGAGATGGCGCTTGATGGCCGCCATGAAGCCCTTGGGCCCGAGGAAATAGGCATCCAGATCACGCTGCTCCGGCAACCAGTCGGCCAACTGCTCCCGGGTCAGCAACCCCAGTTTGTCTGCTGCTGGGCTGATGCCGTCGTCTTCGGCGTAGCAGTAGAAACGCTTGAGCTGTGGATAACGTTGCGCCAACTCGTCGACCCAGTGGCGAAACGCATGCACCTGGCCATTGCGTGCACAGTGGATGAAATGCACCGGGCGCTCGGTCGCCAACGCGGCCTCCAGCATCGGCAGGGTCGGGGTGATACCAACCCCGCCACTGATCAGCACCAGGGGCTTGTCGCTGGCCTCCAGGGTGAACTCACCCGCCGGCGGAAACAGCATGATGCGCGCGCCCACCGGGCACTGGTCATGCAGGTAGTTGGACGCCACACCTCCGGCCTCGCGCTTGACGCTGATGCGGTACTGGCCCTGGCTGGTAAGCGCCGACAGGGAATAATTGCGCCGCACTTCCTGGCCTTCGATGAAGAGCTGCAAGCCAATGTACTGCCCAGGCTCGGCGGCGAGGATCGGCCCCCGGTCCAATGGCTCGAAATAGAAGGAGGTGATTTCCGCGCTCTCCTGGACCTTATCCACCAATGTGAATTCCCGCGCGCCCCGCCAGCCGCCGGGTGCCTGGGCCTTCTCGTCGTAGATGGCCGCCTCGGCGCCGATCAGGATATCCGCCAACTGGTTGTAGGCCGCGCCCCAGGCATTGATCACTTCAGGAGTGGCGATCTCGCTGCCCAGCACCTCGGAAATGGCCCGCAACAGGCAGGCGCCAACTATGGGGTAATGCTCCGGCAGGATCTGCAGGGCCACATGCTTGTTAATGATCTTGGCCACCAGGTCCCCCAGTTGGTCCAACTGGTCGATATGCCGGGCATACATCAGTACGCCATTGGCCAGGGCCCGGGGCTGATCACCGCTGGCCTGGTGGGCCTGGTTGAACAGCGGACGCACCTGGGGGTACTCGGACAGCATCATCCGGTAGAAATGGGTAATCAGGGCTTCGCCACCGCTTTCCAACAGGGGCACAGTGGATTTGATGATGGCGCGATCTTGAACGCTTAGCATAGGGACAACTCCTGGACTTTTTGACTGCTTGCAGGTTGCCCTTAACTAATCAGTTTCCATGCCAGAATTTAAATCGTTATAAATCAATAACTTAAAATATAAATAGTCATAAAGACACGCCGACCTTTATAGTCATTAAGACAACGCGGAGTCCTTATGACTGCAAAATCCCTACTCACGACCCTACTGCCACTGGTGACCGACCTGTCTCGGGAACTGCCTGAGGGCGAACGATATCGCCGCCTGCTGGAGGCCCTGCGAGCCCTGCTGCCCTGCGATGCCGCCGCGTTGCTGCGCCTGGATGGCGAATGGCTGGTGCCGCTGGCGGTCAACGGCCTGAGTACCGATACCCTGGGCCGGCGCTTCAAGGTCAGCGAGCACCCGCGCTTTGCCGCCCTGCTCAGCAGCCCGGGACCGACCCGTTTTGCCAGCGACAGTGAACTGCCCGATCCCTATGACGGCCTGGTGGAAGGTCTCGACGATCACCTGGAAGTCCATGACTGCATGGGCTGTCCGCTGTTCGTCGATGAACGCCCCTGGGGCCTGCTGACCCTCGATGCCCTTGATCCGCAACGCTTCGAGCCTATCGAGCTGGACGCCCTGCAAGCCTTCGCCAGCCTCGCTGCCGCCACGGTCAGCGCTGCCGAACGCATCGAGCGCCTGGCACTGCGCGCCGAAAACGAGCACCAACGGGCCGAAGTCTTCCGCCAGGCCAGCGGGCAGAACCGCGAGATGATCGGCCAGAGCAAGGCCCATAAGCGCTTGCTGGAAGAGATCAATCTGGTTGGCGGCAGCGACCTGACCGTGCTGATCACCGGGGAAACCGGCGTTGGCAAGGAACTGGTGGCCCAAGCCATTCACGCGGCTTCGCCCCGGGCGGAGCAACCGATCATCAGCCTCAACTGCGCGGCCCTGCCCGAAACCCTGGTGGAAAGCGAGCTGTTCGGCCATGTGCGCGGCGCCTTTACCGGGGCCACCCAGGATCGTCGGGGGAAATTCGAGCTGGCCAATGGCGGCACCCTGTTTCTCGATGAAGTCGGTGAACTGTCGCTGACGGTACAAGCCAAGCTGCTGCGGGTGCTGCAAAGTGGCCAATTGCAACGCCTGGGCTCGGACAAGGAACATCAGGTGGACGTACGCCTGATCGCCGCCACCAACCGTGACCTTGCAGAAGAGGTGCGCAACGGTCGCTATCGCGCCGACTTCTACCACCGCCTCAGCGTTTATCCACTGCGGGTGCCGGCCCTGCGGGACCGGGGCCGGGACGTGCTGCTGCTCAGCGGCTACTTCCTGGAACAGAACCGCTCGCGCATGGGCCTGGGCAGCCTGCGCCTGAGCGCCGATGCGCAACAGGCGCTGCTGGCCTACAACTGGCCGGGCAACGTCCGCGAACTGGAGCACTTGATCGGCCGCAGCGCCCTCAAGGCCTTGGGCAACTGCCGTGAACGGCCGAAGATCCTCAGCCTGGATGCAACGGACCTGGACCTGCCGCGGGTCAGCGAAAAGGCGCCTGCCGTGCCCGAGCAAGCCCTTGAAAGCGCGCCTCTGGCCCTCACCAACGGCGATCTGCGCCAGGCCACCGAGCACTATCAACGCCAACTGATCAACGCCTGCCTTGAACGGCACCAGCACAACTGGGCCAGTGCCGCCCGTGAGCTAGGCTTGGACAGGGCCAACCTCAGCCGCCTGGCCAAGCGCCTGGGCCTGCGGTAGAGGCCAAGGGCCTGCTCGCTGGAGCGGGCGTGCCAGCAAAGGGCACGGCGTAAATCCAGGGACCCGCGCAGCGGCCGACGGAAAGCAGCCTCGCCGCTAAAGCCCGTCCTGAATACGTCGATAACCCGTTATCAAGGGTTGTCCGTGGGTCGAGCCACAAGCCAATTTTTTCCAGAGAAGGTTTTTATGTCCTCCAACAAAGCCCGCGCAGACTCGCTTTCGCTTCTGCTGTTTACCTTGCGCAGCGGCAAGCTGATGGCAATCAACCTGCTTAAAGTCAGTGAAATCATTCCCTGCCCGCCGCTGACCAAGCTGCCGGAATCCCACCCCCATGTGAAAGGCATCGCCACCTTGCGCGGCAACTCGCTGTCGGTGATCGACCTCAGCCGGGCCATCGGCGAGCGCCCCCTGGCCGACCCGGACAGCGGTTGCCTGATCGTCACCGACGTCAGCCGCTCCAAACAGGGCCTGCACGTGCAGGCGGTGAGCAAGATCGTCCACTGCCTGACCACCGATATCCGCCCACCGCCCTTTGGTTCCGGCGGTATCAAGTCCTACATCACCGGCGTGACCCAGGTGGACGGCACGCTGGTGCAAGTGCTGGATATCGAGAAAGTGATCCACGGCATCGCCCCGGCGCAGATCGAGATGGCGCCCACCGAACTGAGCATGGAAGACGCCGATGCCCTGGGCAATGCGCGCATCCTGGTGGTGGACGACAGCCAGGTAGCGCTGCAGCAATCGGTGCACACCCTGCGCAACCTCGGCCTGCAATGTCACACCGCCCGCAGCGCCAAAGAGGCCATCGACTGCCTGCTGGAACTGCAAGGCACGGCCAACGAGATCAACCTGATCGTTTCGGACATCGAGATGTCGGAAATGGATGGCTACGCCCTGACCCGGACCCTGCGGGAAACCCCGGACTTCGCCCATCTGTATGTGTTGCTGCACACCTCGCTGGACAGTGCCATGAACAGCGAAAAAGCACGCCAGGCCGGAGCCAATGCGGTACTCACCAAATTCTCCTCGCCGGAACTGACCCGCTGCCTGATCGACGCTGCCAAGACCATCGCCAGCCAGGCAGCCTGAGCCATGAGCGAGGTCCACTGCCTGCTGCTGCGTCGTGACCTCAGTGTCCCCCAGGCCACGCCACAGTGGCCGGCGGGCATCACCCTGCAGCACTACAGCCCGGAACTGGCCGAAGCCGTGCATCAACTGCTGCACCAGGGCTACCAGGACGGCGGTGGCCAGGTGCCGCCCCTGGAAAACTGGCGCCGGGCCTTCGAAACCGATGCCGAGTACGACCCTCAACTGTGCCTGGTGGTGCGGGATGCGCAGGGCGTGGTGGCGGTGGCCCAGTGCTGGACCAGCGCCTATATCAAGGATCTGGTGGTGCACCCTCGGGCCCGTGGTCAAGGACTGGGCCGCGCCCTGCTGCTACAAGCCTTCATGATGTTCGCCGAACGCCGGGAAGGCTTTGTCGATCTCAGGGTGCTGGAGGACAACCTGCGGGCGCGGCGCTTGTATGAAAGCACCGGCATGCATATCGTGCGTCGCGAAGTCCTGCCCTAGGCGACAGCCATCAAGACCCGACAGCTGGCGTGCAACTTGCTTCGACACGGCTCCTGGCCGCGTCAATAACAGCATTTATGGCGCTATCCCTGTCGACCCAGAACGGTTTACTCGCTCCATGAATACTCAGTTTTCCTGCGTTGGTTGCGGCAAGTGCTGCAACGATCACCATGTGCCCCTGACCCTCACCGAAGCCCGGGCCTGGGCCGCCGACGGCGGTCAGGTGATCGTCCTGGTGGAGGCTTTCCTCGGCAATGGCCTGGGGCTGCCGGCGCAACAGCGCGAGCACGCCGAGCGCCGTTCCTGCCGGGTCAAAAGTGGCAGTACCGAGGCCTACGTGGCGATCACCTTTGCCGCCTACAACGTCGGCCCCTGCCGGAATCTTGACGAAGACCAGCTCTGCCGCATCTATGAGCGTCGCCCCCTGGTGTGCCGTATCTACCCCATGGAGATCAATCCCCATATCCCCCTCAACCCGCAGGCCAAGGAGTGCCCGCCGGAATCCTGGGAACAGGGGCCGCAACTGATTCTGGGGGGAGCACTGGTGGATAGGGAACTGGCCGAGCTGATCAGCCGCTCACGCCAGGCCGACCGCGACGATATCCACACCAAGGAAGCCATTTGCGCCCTGCTCGGCATTCGCACCACGGCCCTCAAGGGCGACGGCTTCACCGCCTACTTGCCCGACATGAATGCCCTGGCCAAGGCCATCGATCAAGTTCAGGCAGCGCCCCCCGTGGCATCCAGCCAGCCCTGGCGCTTTCACCTGTCCGGAAACGACATCGCCGGCCAGGTCCAGGCTGCCGGCGCCCAGGTGGTCAGCGAAGCGGCCCTGGACTATGCCTTCATCTCGCTGCGCGCCGCCTGACCCCGCAGGATCAGGCTGGCCGGCGAACCGGCCTATCCGCGCTTATGCCAGAACTCCTGGGCCAGTTGCCGCAAATCCCCCGCCAGCCCGGCCACGTCGCCTGAATTGACATGACTGAGCTGGCCGGCACTGACCGTCACTTCACAGGCATTGCGAATACCCATGATGTTGCGGTTGATGTCCTCGCTCACCGCGCTCTGCTCCTCCACCGCCGCGGCAATCTGCAGGCTCATTTCGGTGATCTGATTGACCCGCTGGCTGATGCCGTCCAGGGCCACCGCGGCGCGCTGGGCCTGGTCGACGCTGCTTTCCACATGCGCACTGCTGTGCTGCATGGCCTCCACGGCATGGCGCGCCGCATTTTGCAGGGTGCTGATCATGCGCTGGATTTCGTTGGTGGAATCCTGGGTCCGCTGGGCCAGCCCACGGACCTCATCGGCCACCACGGCAAAGCCACGCCCCTGCTCCCCGGCCCGCGCCGCCTCGATGGCGGCGTTCAGGGCCAGCAGGTTGGTTTGCTCGGCGATGCTGCGGATCACCTCCAGCACCCCGGAAATATCCGTGCTGTGGCCTTCCAGCTGATGAATGACTTCGGTGGCCCGCTCCAGCTCGCTGGCCAGGCGCAGCACCGCGCTGCGGCTTTCGCCCACCAGTTGATGACCTTCACGGGTTTCGCTTTCCGCCTGATCCGCCGCCACCGATGCTTGCTGGGCATGGGTGGCGACCTCGGCCACGCTGGCGGCCATCTGGTGAATGGCGGCCGCCACCTGATCGGTTTCCGCCTGCTGCTCCAGGGTGCTGTTGTGGCTGCTGTGCAGGTGTTCCACCAGCTCTGCGGCATGCCCGGCCAGGCGCTGGGACGCATCGCCGATCCGCCCCACCACCGCACCCACTTGGGCCTCGAGCATCTGCAAGGCGAACTCGATACGCCCGAACTCGTCGGCACGACCGGTGTAGATGCCCTGGCTCAGTGGGTTGTCGCCGATCTGCCGGGCACGCTCGGCGAGGCGATCCAGCGGGCGCATTTGCATACCGACCGCCACCAGACTCAGGCACCAGCCCATGGCCATCACCGTGCCCTGGAGCATCCAGGACTCGGGCAGCAGCCAGGCTGAAACCCCGAAACTGCCGATAAAACCGGCGCTGATGGCGGCCCACAGGCGCAAGCGCAAGCTCACCACCGGCAGCAGGCTCCAGCCTGAACGCCCGCCCTCCCTGAGCCGGGCATAAGCCCGCTCCGCGGCGTCAATCTGTTGCGCGCTGGGCTTGGTGCGCACCGATTGGTACTCCACCGCCTGACCGTCGCGGGTCACCGGCGTGACGTAGGCGCTGACCCAGTAGTGGTCGCCGTTCTTGCAGCGGTTCTTGACCATGCCCATCCACGAGCGGCCGCTCTTGAGAGTGCGCCACATATGGCCGAAGGCCGCGGAGGGCATGTCCGGGTGACGCAGCAGGTTATGCGGCGAGCCCAGCAACTCCTCGCGGCTGTAGCCGCTGATCTCGATGAAGTCAGGATTGGCATAGGTGATCGCGCTGGTCAGATCGGTGGTCGAGAGGATGTTCGCATCAGGGGCAAAGTCCACGTTTCGCCCAGTAACCGGAAGGTTGATCTTCATGGGAAGCGCGCTCGTAATTGTTAGGAGGAGTCGGCAGGGCTGCTGACTCTAAGCGCACTGATGCCACAAATACTGATCCAGCTCAGGTTTAAAGCAATTAGCCATCATTGCGATTAAAAAGCGCAAATAGAGGCAATGTCTTCGATTGTCGGCGATATCAACGTTTGCCCATGGAGCGCCGGGTACCGGGAGGCGCTGCGCCGGGGGTCTTGGTGTGGCCATTGCTGGCGCCGTTCTTGTACCAGGGCTGCTGAACGTTTTTGGCCGCGGCGAATTCGGACGGTTTGAAGGGAAACTTGAACGCCGGTATCTCAGCCTTGCCCTCGGTTTCAGGGGTGGCCGGCTCGGCCGCAGGATCAACGCTCAGGGCGTCATCCGCAGCGGGTTGTGCAGGGGAAGTCATGGAAGCTCCAGGAGAGAAAGAAAAGCCGGGCCGAGGGACGGACCACAGGGATCGGCAGTATACCTGTGTGCCTGCGATCTTTGACCTGCGTCGCAAGGGCTGGCAGGTACTTTTCTGACAGGGCTGACAGCTGGCCGTCACCCTGCTGACCGGGTTAGCGGACTATAACTGTGCACAGATCATGGCCATCCTTCCGACATCACTGCCCGGCGCCCTCCCCCCATGCCCATTGCCAAGAAAACCGTCGTGACCGCAACGCTTCTCCTGGCCATCGCCGCCGCTGCGATCTGGTTTCTCAACCAACCCACAAGCCCCAGGCTGAGCGCGCCCTCGGCGATACCGGTGCGGGTGGTGCAGGTGGTCCAGCAGGACGTAGCGCGCTACACCAGCGGCATAGGCTCAGTGCAGTCGCTGCACAGTGTGACCATCCGTCCCCAGGTGGACGGCATCCTCACCCGATTGCGGGTCAAGGAAGGGCAATGGGTGAAAGCTGGCGACCTGCTGGCCACTCTCGATGACCGCTCGATCCGCGCCAACCTGGATCAGGCCCGGGCCCAGCTGGCACAGAATCAGGCCCAGCTGCAGGTGGCGCAGATCAATCTCAAGCGCTACAAGCTGCTGTCGGTGGATGACGGCGTCTCGAAGCAGACGTACGACCAGCAAGTGGCCCTGGTCAATCAGCTCAATGCCACGGCCCAGGGCAACCAGGCCGCCATCGACGCCACCCAGGTACAACTCTCCTACACCCAGATCCGCTCTCCCGTCACTGGCCGGGTGGGTATTCGTACCGTGGATGAAGGTAACTTCCTACGCGTGACCGACACCCAGGGACTGTTTTCGGTGACCCAGATCGACCCCATCGCCGTGGAGTTTTCCCTGCCCCAGCAAATGCTGCCGACCTTGCAGCAGTTGATCCGCGCCCCGAAGCCGGCGGCGGTCCAGGCCTACCTGGGCGCCGACAGCAACAGCCCCGATGCCCTGCTGGGCACCGGGCACCTGACGCTGATCGACAACCAGATCAATGCCGGTACCGGCACCATTCGCGTCAAGGCCGAGTTCGACAACGCTCAGCAAAAGCTCTGGCCCGGACAATTGGTGACGGTGAAAATCCAGACGGCGCTGGACCAGGCCGCGCTCACCGTGCCGCCTAACGTGGTCCAACGCGGCCTGGATCAGCACTTCGTGTTCAGGGTCAAAGACCAGCACGTGGAAAGCGTGACGGTGCAGGTGCTGTATCAGGACAGTGGCCTGAACATCATCTCCGGCGTCCAGGCCGGGGACGTGCTGGTCAGTGACGGCCAGTCGCGGCTCAAACCCGGCTCCAGGGTCCAGGTACTGAGCGACCCGCCGCCCCTGGTGCAGGCCTCGGAGCCCAAGCCATGAAGGGCCGTGGCTCGGTATCCGCCTGGTGCATCGACCATCCGGTCGCCACCGTGTTGCTGACGTTCGCGCTGGTGCTGCTGGGGCTGATCGCCTTTGCGCGCCTGCCGGTGGCGCCGCTGCCGGAGGCCGAGTTTCCCACCATCCAGGTTTCCGCCGCCCTGCCCGGGGCCAGCCCGGACACCATGGCCTCCTCGGTAGCCACGCCGCTTGAGGTGCAGTTCAGCGCCATCCCCGGCGTGACCCAGATGACCTCCAGCAGCGCCCTGGGCTCCTCCCTGCTGACCCTGCAATTCACCTTGAACAAGAGCATCGACACCGCCGCTCAGGAAGTACAGGCGGCCATCAACACCGCCGCCGGCAAACTGCCCAAGGACATGCCCACCCTGCCCACCTGGAGGAAGGTCAACCCCGCCGACAGCCCGGTGCTGATCCTCAGCATCAGCTCGACGCAGATGCCCGGCACCGAGCTCAGCGACTACGCGGAAACCCTGCTGGCCCGGCAGATCAGCCAGATCGACGGTGTTGGCCAGATCAACATCACCGGCCAGCAGCGCCCGGCGATCCGGGTCCAGGCTTCAGCAGACAAGCTGGCGGCCATCGGCCTGACCCTGGCCGACATTCGCCTGGCGATCCAGCAAACCAGCCTCAACCTGGCCAAGGGCGCGCTGTATGGCGAATCGAGCATCTCCACCCTGTCCACCAACGACCAGCTGTTCCATCCCGAGGAATACGGCCAGTTGATCGTTTCCTACAAGGACGGCGCACCGGTGCACCTGCAGGACGTGGCGCGAGTGGTCAACGGCTCGGAGAACGCCTACGTCCAGGCCTGGTCCGGCGACCAGCCGGGGGTCAACCTGGTGATCTCGCGCCAACCGGGGGCCAATATCGTCGACACCGTGGACCGCATCCAGGCTGCGCTGCCGGGCCTTGAGGCCATGCTGCCGGCGTCGGTGCAGGTCAAGGTGCTGGTGGATCGCACCCAGACCATCCGCGCCTCGCTGCATGAAGTGGAGATCACGCTGCTGATCGCCGTGCTGCTGGTGGTGGCGGTGATGGCGCTGTTCCTGCGCCAGTGGTCGGCGACCCTGATCGTCTCCGCAGTGCTGGGGGTATCGCTGACCGCCAGTTTCGCCCTCATGTATGTGATGGGCTTCAGCCTGAACAACCTGACCCTGGTGGCCATCGTCATCGCCGTGGGCTTTGTGGTGGACGATGCCATCGTGGTGGTGGAGAACATCCACCGTCACCTGGAGGCCGGCGACGGCATGCGCGAGGCGGCGATCAAGGGCGCTGCAGAGATCGGCTTTACCGTGGTCTCCATCAGCTTTTCCCTGGTGGCGGCGTTCATTCCCCTGCTGTTCATGGGCGGCGTGGTGGGCCGGCTGTTCAAGGAGTTCGCCCTGACCGCCACCTCCACCATCATGATTTCGGTGGTGGTCTCGCTGACCCTGGCCCCGACCCTGGCCGCCCTGTTCATGCGTGCCCCGGTGCACCCGGCCCATGCCCAGCCGGGTTTCGGCGAGCGCCTGCTGGCCTTCTACGAACGCGGCCTGCGCAAGGCCCTGGCCCATCAGCAACTGATGCTGGGGATTTTCGGCCTGACCTTGAGCATGGCCATCGCCGGTTACATTCTGATTCCCAAGGGCTTCTTCCCGGTGCAGGACACCGGCTTCGTGCTGGGTACTACCGAGGCGGCGGCGGACATCTCCTACCCGGACATGGTGAAAAAACATCAGGCCCTGGCAGAAATCGTCGCTGCCGACCCGGCGGTGCAAGCCTTCTCCCATTCGGTGGGCGTCTCCGGCAGCAACCAGACCATCGCCAATGGCCGCTTCTGGATCTCGCTGAAAAAACGTGGCGACCGGGATGTCTCCGCCAGCGCCTTTATCGACCGCATCCGCCCACAACTGATGCAGGTGCCCGGCATCGTTCTCTACCTGCGGGCCGGCCAGGACATCAACCTCAGTTCCGGCCCCAGCCGCGCCCAGTATCAATATGTGCTCAAAAGCAACGACGGCCCGACCCTGAGTACCTGGACCCAACGCCTGACTGAAAAACTGCGCGGCAACCCGGCGTTCCGCGATGTTTCCAACGACCTGCAACTGGGCGGCAGCATCACCCACATCAACATCGATCGCACCGCCGCCGCGCGCTTCGGCCTCACCGCCAGCGATGTCGACGAAGCGCTGTACGACGCCTTCGGCCAGCGTCAGATCAACGAGTTCCAGACCGAGATCAACCAGTACAACGTGATCCTCGAACTCGACACTCAGCAACGGGGCAAGGCCGAAAGCCTGAACTACTTCTACCTGCGCTCGCCGCTGACCGGAGAGATGGTCCCGCTGTCGGCCCTGGCCCGCTTCGACGCGCCCAGCATCGGGCCGCTGTCGATCGCCCACGACGGCATGTTTCCGGCGGCCAATCTGTCGTTCAACCTGGCCCCCGGCGTGGCCCTGGGGGATGCGGTGATCCTGCTTGACCAGGCCAAGAGCGAGATCGGCATGCCGGCGGCCATCAGCGGCAACTTCCAGGGCGCGGCCCAGGCCTTCCAAAGCTCCTTGGCCAGCCAGCCGTACCTGATCCTCGCCGCGCTGGTGGCCGTGTACATCATTCTCGGGGTGCTGTACGAAAGCTTCGTGCATCCGCTGACCATCATTTCCACCCTGCCTTCAGCGGGCCTCGGCGCCTTGTTGATGCTCTGGCTCTGCGGCCAGGACTTTTCCATCATGGCGTTGATCGGCCTGGTGCTGCTGATCGGCATCGTCAAGAAAAACGGCATCCTGATGATCGACTTCGCCCTGGAGGCCCAGCGCAACCGTGGCCTGGCTCCTGAAGAAGCGATCTACCAGGCCTGTATCACCCGCTTCCGGCCGATCATCATGACCACCCTCGCCGCCTTGCTCGGCGCCCTGCCGCTGATGCTCGGCTATGGCCCCGGTGCCGAACTGCGCCAGCCTCTGGGCATCGCCGTGGTCGGCGGTTTGCTGGTGAGCCAGGCCCTGACGCTGTTCACCACGCCGGTCATATACTTGTGGCTCGAGCGGCTGTTCCACCGGCCCCAGCCGGCCCTTTCGCCGGCCACCAACACCTGAGGCGGGTCATGCGCGTTCTGATTATCGAAGACGAAGAAAAAACTGCGGACTACCTGCATCGCGGACTGACCGAACAGGGCTATACCGTCGACCTGGCCCGGGATGGCGTCGAGGGTCTGCACCTGGCTCTGGAAAGCGACTACGCCGTGATCGTGCTGGATGTGATGCTCCCCGGCCTGGACGGCTTTGGCGTGCTGCGGGCCCTGCGGGCACGCAAGCAGACCCCGGTGATCATGCTCACCGCCCGGGAGCGCGTGGAGGACCGGATTCGCGGCCTGCGCGATGGCGCCGACGACTACCTGGGCAAGCCCTTTTCCTTCCTTGAACTGGTGGCCCGCCTGCAGGCCCTGACCCGCCGCAGCGGTGGTCACGAACCGGTGCAGATCAGCATCGCCGACCTGTGGATCGATCTCATCAGCCGCAAGGCCAGCCGCGCCGGCACGCGCCTGGACCTGACCGCCAAGGAGTTTTCCCTGCTCAGCGTGCTGGCCCGGCGCCAGGGCGAAATCCTGTCCAAGACCTCGATTGCCGAGATGGTCTGGGACATTAACTTCGACAGCGACGCCAATGTCGTCGAAGTGGCAATCAAGCGCCTGCGGGCCAAACTCGACGGCCCTTTCGAACACAAGCTGCTGCACACCATCCGTGGCATGGGTTATGTGCTGGAGAGCCGCAGTGCCGAGTAACTCCATTGCCCTGCGCCTGAGCGGGCTGTTCACCCTGGTGGCCCTGCTGATCTTCCTGCTGATTGGTGGCGCCCTTTATCAACAGGTGGACAAAGGCCTGGGCCTGCTGCCGGAAGCCGAGCTGGACGCGCGTTACAGCGTGCTGGAGTCGGCCTTGAACCGTTACGGCACGCCTGAACACTGGGCCAAGATCAACGCCAAGCTCAAGCTGCTCAGCGAGGAGGACAAGCGCATCCGTTTCTGGGCAGTGAGCGGCGATCCCGCTTATGAGTACGGCAACCCGGACCCACAGATCCGCGCATTCGCCCAAGGTCCGCTGGGCATGCGCGACCTGATCCTGAGCGCTCATCCCTATCCACTGAAGGTACTGGTCAGCCAACTACCGGCCAAGGAACAGCGCCCGGCCCTGCGCTTCCTGATTGCCATCGACACCGATACTTTTCACCAGACCCAGCAGCAGTTGCTGATAGCCCTGATCGGCCTGGCCATCGTCGGTGTACTGCTGGCCTCGGCCCTGGGTTACTGGGTGGCGCGGATCGGCCTCAAGCCGCTGATCAAGCTGTCCCAGGAGGCCCAGCGCCTGGCACCACCGCGGCTCTCCGGGCGCCTGCAGCTCTCACCCCTGCCGCCGGAGCTGAGCCAGTTCGTCAGCTCCTTCAACTCCACGCTGGAACGGGTCGAACAGGCCTATTCGCGCCTGGAGTCGTTCAACGCCGACGTCGCCCATGAACTACGCTCGCCCCTGACCAACCTGATCGGCCAGACCCAGGTGGCCCTGACCCGGGGCCGCTCGGCGGAGCATTACTTCGAAGTACTGCAATCCAATCTTGAAGAACTGGAACGGCTGCGCTCCATCGTCAACGACATGCTGTTCCTGGCCAGTGCCGACCAGGGCAACAAGGCCACCAAGCTCACCAGCACCTCCCTGGCGACGGAAGTGGCCGCCACCCTGGACTACCTGGACTTCATCCTCGAAGACGCCCAGGTCAGGGTCGAGGTCCAGGGCGATGCCCAGGTACGGATCGAGATTGCCCACCTGCGCCGGGCCCTGATCAACCTGCTGAGCAATGCCGTGCAGCACACGGCGGCCGGGGAAGTGATCCGGGTGCGGATTGATGTGCAGGCGCAGCAGGTGGCGATCGCCGTCAGCAACCCGGGGCAAAACATCGCCAGCGAACACTTGCCGCGTTTGTTCGAGCGTTTCTACCGGGTCGATGCCTCGCGCAGCAACAGCGGCGCCAACCACGGCCTGGGGCTGGCCATCGTCAAGGCCATCGCCCTGATGCATGGCGGCGACGTCTTTGTGCGCAGCGATCGGGGAATCAACACCTTCGGCCTTTATCTGCCTCTGTGACTCGGGATTCTCGGATTCTGCAGACGCCGACTGGCCGACGCACGCCTCAACATATCCGGCGCGGACTATGGGGCACTTTCGCTGGCAACCCGGCGCCTGCTGGCCAGTCTCTACTGTTGTGTTTTTGGTAACAGTCCTTATCCTGTTCGGCTCTTTTTCCAGCAGCCCCATGGTTATATTTTTGTCGCACCGAATTGAACTTGCTCTGCAAGAAGGTCTTCAGAAATGTCCAACAGTATGGGTTTGGCCAGCGTCTTTGTTTTGTCTTCCCTGTTCGTGGTGCCAATGGCCATGGCCGAAGAATCCCAGGGATTCGTGGCGAGAAATGCCGCACGCGCCGCCGCATTCGAACAAGCACAGATTGCGCAGGCCGCCCAGCAGCAACACAGTCAGCAAGCCCAGAAGATCACCGCTGAGCACAGCAAGACCGACGCTCACAAAGACAGTTGATCGGCGATAGCCACTCGTTTCCCTCGACAACTTCTCTGCTTTCAACCCTGGAGTAAGTTGTCTTAAAGCCGCTGACTTCAGCGGCTTTTTTTTGCTGTAGAGAAACCCTCTGCACATTCGTCATGCACAGAACAAGAAACAACCGAATTCACAATAAAAAATCATGTTCATTCACCAAAGGAGCTACACGTTGTTCAGGACCACGCTGAGAATAAGCCCACTATTCATTGCAATCGCTGCAACTATTCCCGCCTTGGGCCAAGCTGCCGAAGAGCGCGACAAACAGGGCTTCGTCGCCGGCTCGAGCCTCAAGCTCAACGCCCGCAACTACTACATGAATCGCAACCGGCATCAGCAAGCCGATGACAACATCGAATGGGGCCAGGGGTTCCTGGGGGTCTTCGAGTCCGGCTACACCCAGGGCACCGTGGGTTTCGGCCTGGATGCCAATGCCATGCTCGGCCTCAAGCTCGATGGCGGTGGCGGCACCGACAGTTCGAGCATCCTGCCCATCAGCGATGGCAACGGAAAAGCGCCCACAGCGTTCTCCACCGCTGGCGCCACCTTGAAGATGCGAGCCTTCGACACCGAGCTCAAGGCCGGCGATCTGTTTCTCAACAACCCGGTGATCGCCGGGGGCATGAGCCGCATGCTGCCGCAGACCTTTCGCGGCGTCAGCCTGACCAACCACAGTTTCGACGGCTGGCTGATCGAAGGCGGCCAAGCCAGTTTCACCAAGCCTTACAACCAGAGTGGCCACAAGCGCATCGGCACCTCCTACGGCACCTTGCAAAAAGGTGACGAAAGCCTGCACCTGGATTGGGCCGGGGTCGCCTGGAGTGGCATTCCGGGGCTGACCAGCAGCCTCTACGCCTCTGAACTCAAGGACATCTGGAACCAGTACTACTACGACCTGGACTACACCTACGCGCTCAACGATCTGGTCAGCCTCAATCCGGGCCTGCACTTCTATCACACCCAGGACACCGGCCAGGCGCTGCTGGGCAACATCGACAACAACACCTACAGCCTGCACTTCACCGTGGGCGTAGGCAGCCACAGCGTCACTGCGGCCTACCAGCGAGTCAACGGCAACACGCCGTTCGACTACATCGCCCAGGGTGACAGCATCTACCTGGACAACTCCCAGCAGTACTCGGACTTCAACGGTCCCAACGAGCGCTCCTGGAAGCTCAAGTACGCCTACGATTTCGCCGGCGTCGGCCTGCCGGGCCTGACCTCGGCACTGTCTTACTCCCGGGGCGAGCTGGACCTGACCCAGGTCGATCCGGCCAGCCGCGGCTATGCCAACTGGTACAGCGCCGACGGCAAGCACGCCAAGCACTGGGAGCGCGACCTCGACCTCAAGTACGTGGTGCAAGGCGGCACCGCCAAGGACCTGGCCGTGCGCTTGCAATGGGCCACCAACCGTGGTGGCAACGGCTACGGCGCACTGGACAACGACACCGATGAGTACCGGGTGATCGTCGACTATCCGATCAACGTGTTCTAAGCCGATATGAGCAAAAGGCCAGCATGTTTTGCTGGCCTTTTTTTTATTCGGGATTTATACAGGCGCGAAGGCGTGACCGATTTCTGTAGCCCACGTCCACACTAGACTTAACTATGTCGACGTAGCAGAAATCAAAATCATGAGCGTGAGTCGTGCGACACCCCGCACAGGGAAAATCGCGTCAAATCCGGAACGTCTGTTGGTCCTGGCCAGCTCGCTGATCGTCGTGGCCATTCTCAGTATCGTCACCTACCTGTTGATCCGTGAACACGCTGCTGCCGAACAGGCTGCCACCCGTGCCGCGAACAACATCGTGCAGTTGATCGAAGCGGATGTGTTGCGCAACGTCGAACTCTACGACCTGTCCCTCAAGGGGCTGATCAGTGCGGCGCAACGCGACGACCTGAAGGACGTATCGGCGCCCATCCGCCACCTGGCGCTGTTCGATCGGGCCACCGCAGCGCCCTACAAGGGCGATATTCTGTTGCTGGACAAGCACGGCGAGGTACTTGCCGACTCGGCTTCGGTCGTGCCGCGCACGGGCAACTACGCCGACCGCGAGTACTTCCTCGCCCATATCGACAATCCAGATCCAGGGATGATGATCAGCCCCCCGTTCCGTGCCCGCACCGCCGAGCATGACTGGCGGATCAGCTTCAGTCGTCGGCTCAGCAACGAGAATGGCGAGTTCATCGGTGTCGCCGAAGCGGCCATGCGCCTGAGCTACTTCAATGAGCTGTTCAAGAATCTGGATATCGGGCGCAACGGCTCGATCAACCTGATCAGCCGCGACGGGGTTCTGCTGGCCCAACAACCGCCCCTGGCGGACGACCTGATTGGCAAGAGTTTCAGTAACCGCCCCAACTTCGTGCGCATCCTGGGCGAAGGCAATGGCAGCTTCAGCAGCGTGTCCAGCGTGGATCGGATGCACCGGCTGTACACCTTTTCCCAGGTAGGCGACCTGCCGCTGATCGTGGTTGTGGCGCTGTCCATCGACGAAGTCTTCGCTGCCTGGCAACGCACGGCACTGCTGATCAGCGGTGCCACCGGGGCGCTGTGCATCGCCCTGTTCTGGTTGACCTGGCAACTGTGTCGTGAACTGCGGCGCCGGCAGGAGGCCGAGCAGGAGCTGGCGCGCCTGGCAGCTGTCGATGCCCTCACCGGCCTGGCCAACCGTCGTACCCTGGATCAGGTGATGAACAATGAGTGGGCCCGGGCCCGGCGCGCCAACCAGCCCCTGTCGCTGCTGATGATCGATGTCGACCACTTCAAGTCGTTCAACGACCGCTTTGGCCATCCACTGGGGGACCAGGCATTGCGTGCAGTGGCGCAGAACATTGGCACTTGCGCGGGACGCCCGGCAGATCTGGCGGCGCGCTACGGAGGCGAAGAGTTCGCGGTAGTACTGCCGGAGACCGACAGCGCCGGCGCCGCCGTACTCGCCGAGCGAATCCGCGCCAGCATCGCCGCCTTGCCGCCTGTCAGCGAGCAGGCCACCCCCTTGACGGTGAGCATCGGCATCAACACCTGGTCGGGCAATCCCGATATCAGCCTCGAGCAATGGGCGAGTGACGCCGACAAGGCCCTGTATCAAGCCAAGTACAGCGGCCGCAACCGAGTGGTTTCCAACATGTCACGGCGCAGCAGCTGAACCTTCGGGCATAAAAAAAGGCCATCCGGGGGGATGGCCTTCAAAAACAAAAGGAAAGAGAGAGTAATTACACGGCCGCGACCGGACGCATGTAAGAGATCGGTGCAGTGCTGGCATCTTCGAAGGTCACGACTTCCCAGGCATCTTTCTGCTCAATCAACTTGCGCAGTAGCTGGTTGTTCAGTGCGTGGCCCGATTTGAAGCCCTTGAACTCGCCTATCAGGCTATTGCCTAGCAGGTAGAGGTCACCAATTGCATCCAGGATCTTGTGCTTGACGAATTCGTCTTCGTAGCGAAGACCGTCTTCGTTCAGTACGCCATCCGAATCGACCACAATGGCGTTTTCCACGCTGCCGCCGAGTGCGAGGTTGTGCTTGCGCAGGTACTCGATATCACTCATGAAACCAAAGGTACGGGCGCGGCTGACTTCTTTTACAAACGAAGTGCTGGAGAAGTCCACGCTTGCACTCTGGGTGCGGTCACGGAAAACCGGGTGATCGAAATCGATCTCGAAGCTCACTTTAAAACCATCGAAAGGCACGAAAGTGGCGCGCTTGTCGCCGTCTTCCACGGTCACTTCACGAAGGATGCGGATGAACTTTTTAGCTGCGTCCTGTTCTTCGAGGCCAGCAGATTGAATCAGGAATACGAAGGGTCCGGCGCTACCATCCATGATCGGGACTTCGGACGCGGAGAGCTCGACGTAGGCGTTATCGATGCCCAGGCCAGCCATGGCCGAGAGCAAGTGCTCCACCGTGTCCACTTTGACGTCACCGTTGACCAACGTGGTCGACATCGTGGTTTCGCCAACATTTTCCGCGCGAGCAGGAATCTGCACCACAGGGTCCAGGTCGGCACGACAAAACACAATGCCGGTGTCGACAGGCGCAGGCTTGAGGGTCAGGTAAACCTTCTCCCCGGAATGCAGGCCTACACCTGTGGCACGGATAATATTCTTCAGGGTGCGTTGTTTAATCATGGCTTGGGCCGCTTCAGCGCAAATTGCGAACTGGTATCAACAAAGGCTGGCGATAATAGCAGACCATGCCTTTGCTGAACACCAATCACCCTAATACCCCTGATACATTCCATCAATCGGCCTGACGACGCAGGAATGCCGGGATGTCCAGGTAATCCAGATCATCTTGCGGATTCAGCTTCGCCGCGGTCGCCGCGTTCGACTGCGCCTGATTGCGCATGACGGTCGGACGGTCCAGGTCACGGTAGTTCACCGACGGCAGTTCCTGACGAGCAGGGGCTGGCGCTTGCGACTGCGCGGACATGGAAGTCTGAACGGTGTTGTCGATGACCTTTACAGGTTTCTCGATTTTCGCGCCCAGACCGGTGGCCACTACGGTTACATGCAGCTCGTCACGCATGTCCGGATCGATAACAGTACCGACCTTGACCATGGCGTGTTCGGAAGCAAAGGCTTCGATGATGCTACCCACGTCGGAGTACTCACCCAGGGACAGGTCGGGACCTGCGGTGATGTTCACCAGGATGCCGCGTGCACCCTCCAGGTTCACGTCTTCCAGCAGCGGGTTGCGGATCGCCGCTTCAGTGGCCTCACGCGCACGGTTCGGACCGCTGGCGCAGCCAGTGCCCATCATCGCCATGCCCATTTCGCTCATCACGGTACGTACGTCGGCAAAGTCGACGTTAATCATGCCCGGACGCTTGATGATGTCGGAGATACCGCGAACGGCACCGGCCAGCACGTCGTCAGCCTTGGCGAAAGCCGACAGCAGGCTGGCGTCCTTGCCGAGGATGGTCAGCAGCTTCTCGTTGGGGATGGTGATCAACGAGTCGACGCTTTCGCTCAGCGCGCGGATGCCCTCATCGGCGATCTGCATGCGCTTGCGGCCTTCGAACGGGAACGGACGGGTCACCACCGCAACGGTGAGGATGCCCATTTCCTTGGCCACTTCAGCGATGATCGGCGCCGCACCGGTACCGGTACCGCCGCCCATGCCGGTGGTGATGAACACCATGTTGGTGCCCGCCAGTACTTCGGCGATACGCTCGCGGTCTTCCAGAGCGGCTTGACGGCCGACTTCCGGATTGGCGCCAGCACCCAGGCCCTTGGTCACGCCGGTACCCAGTTGCAGGATGGTCCGCGCGCCGATGTTTTTCAGCGCTTGAGCATCAGTGTTGGCGCAGATGAACTCGACGCCTTCGATGTTGCTCTTGACCATGTGATTGACCGCGTTGCCGCCGCCACCGCCAACACCGATAACCTTGATTACCGGACTCTGCGGGATGTTGTCTACGAGTTCGAACATTTTCCCTCTCCTTTCATTTCTCTAGTTTTTCGCCTACTGCCTACTGCTTTGAAACGGTGTTGCGGTAAATCTTTAGAAGTTGCCCTGGACCCAGCTCTTGATGCGGTCCAGCAACGCGGCCTTGGGCTCGTCGCTGCTGTAGCTGTCGCGGCTGCCGATGCCGGAGAACGAGATGCCATCGGACTGTTTCTGCAGTCCGTACAGCAGCAGGCCGACGCCGGTGGAATAGATCGGGTTGCGCACCACGTCGGACAGGCCCTTGACACTGTGGGGCACGCCCAGGCGAACCGGCATGTGGAAAATCTCCTCGGCCAGTTCCACCGCGCCTTCCATCTTCGAAGTACCACCGGTGAGCACGATGCCGGCCGGGATCAAGTCTTCGTAGCCGCTGCGACGCAGCTCGGCCTGGATCAGGGTGAACAGTTCGTCGTAACGCGGTTCGACCACTTCGGCCAGGGCCTGACGCGACAGCTCGCGCGGCGGACGATCGCCGACGCTCGGCACCTTGATGGTCTCGCCGGCACCGGCCAGCTTGGCCAGGGCGCAGGCGTAACGGATCTTGATCTCTTCGGCGTACTGGGTCGGCGTGCGCAGGGCCATGGCGATGTCGTTGGTCACCTGATCGCCGGCAATCGGGATCACCGCGGTGTGACGGATCGCGCCTTCGGTGAAGATCGCCATGTCGGTGGTGCCGCCGCCGATGTCCACCAGGCACACGCCCAGCTCTTTCTCGTCGTCGGTGAGTACCGAATAGGCCGAGGCCAGTTGCTCGAGGATGATGTCGTCGATTTCCAGGCCGCAGCGACGCACGCACTTCTCGATGTTCTGAGCGGCATTCACCGCACAGGTCACTACGTGCACCTTGGCTTCCAGACGCACGCCCGACATGCCCAAAGGCTCACGCACGCCTTCCTGGTTATCGATCACGTAATCCTGTGGCAGGGTGTGCAGGACCCGCTGGTCAGCCGGGATTGCCACTGCCTGGGCCGCATCCAATACCCGCTCCAGGTCCGCCGAGCTGACTTCACGGTCGCGGATCGCCACGATGCCGTGGGAGTTCAGGCTGCGGATGTGATTGCCCGCCACACCGACGAAGGCCGAGTGAATACGGCAACCCGCCATCAGTTGCGCCTCTTCCACCGCGCGCTGGATCGACTGCACGGTGGACTCGATGTTCACCACCACGCCCTTCTTCAGGCCGCGGGAAGGATGGGTGCCGATGCCGACGATTTCCAGCGAGCCATCGGCCGCGACTTCGCCCACCAGCGCCACCACCTTGGAGGTGCCGATATCCAGGCCGACGATCATTTTGCCGCTTTGCACATTTGCCATGGTCCTGCCTCTTCTTAATTCTTCGCGACGGCAGGTTGCGCCGTCGTGGGTGCCGCCGGATCGCGCCAGCCCACGGCCAGGCCGTTGGCGTAGCGCAGATCGATGCGCGCGATATTCGTGATCTGTTCTTTCAGCGTTTTTTCATAAATGGCAATGAAGCGGCGCATCTTCTCCACCAGATGATCGCGACCCAGGAGCAACTCGATACCGGGACCGGCACTGCCGGCACCGGTGGTCAGGAACCAGCTGCCGCGCTCACGCAGCTCCAGACGGGCTATCGAAAAGCCCAGCGGCCGCAGCATCTGGCTCAACACCTGATACTGCTGCATCACTTGCTGCTGGGCCCGCTGCGGCCCGAACAACTGCGGCAAGTGTTCATAGTTCGCCAGTTCACGCGGAGTGAAGGCCTGGCCCTGGTTGTTCAACAGTGCCTCGTCGCCCCAGCGGGCCACTGGCAGTTGTTCTTCCAGGCGAATCACCACTTGGTCCGGCCACACCCGACGAACTTCGGCGTGGGCGATCCAGGGCATCTTTTCCAGCTCGGTGCGCATGCTCGCCAGGTCGATGGTGAAGAAGCTCGCCGCGACATATGGCGCGATCCGCTGCTGCACCGCCTGCTGGCTGATGTAGCTCAAGTCCCCCTGCACCGCGATCTTGGTGATCGGACGGTCGGCGTATGGCAGCAAGCGCTGGGCACCTTCATAGGTGCCAAAGCCCAACGCCACCAGCAGCACCGGCCAGAACAGGCTTTTCAGAAAACCAAAGTTGGCTTTCGGCAGGCGCACCGACATCGGCTCTTTGGCCACCATACGGCTGGCACCCCGCGGCACCGGCTTGCGGCCGGGTGCAGGTTGCTGATGACGAAGCGACGCGCCTTGCATGGACTTAACCTCTCGCCTCAAGACTGGCTGCCAGGATGGCCAGGACCAACTGCTGGAAATCCAGACCGGCCGCACGAGCGGCCATCGGCACCAGGCTGTGGTCGGTCATCCCGGGAGCGGTGTTCACTTCCAGGAACCAGAACTGCCCCTGGGCATCCTGCATCACATCGGCACGCGCCCAACCGGCGATACCGAGCGCCTCACAGGCTTTCGCCGTGAGATCCATGAGTTCCTGTTCCTTGGCGCTATCGAGGCCGCATGGAATCCGGTACTGGGTATCGGAAGCCAGGTACTTGGCGTCGTAGTCGTAAAACGTGTGGGGAGTGCCCAACGCGATCGGTGGCAGCACCTGACCACGCAGGGTTGCGATGGTGAACTCCGGACCCTGGATCCATTGCTCGACCAACACTTGCGAATCGTAGGTACTGGCCGCCTTCCATGCCTCGATCAATTCGGGCGCGGAAGTCACCTTGGCCATACCGATACTGGAGCCTTCATGAGCCGGTTTGACGATCAAAGGCAGGCCCAGTTCCGCCACCGCGGAAATACAGTCGGCTTCCGAACTCAGGACCGCGTGACGCGGCGTCGGAATACCCAGGCTGTGCCAGACCTGCTTGGTGCGCAGCTTGTCCATGGCCAAGGCCGAAGCGAGGATGCCGCTACCGGTGTAGGGAATCCCCAGGCATTCCAGCAGGCCTTGCATGCTGCCGTCTTCACCGCCACGGCCGTGGAGAATGATGAAGGCGCGATCGATCTTCTCGCTCAAGAGGCGCTGCAGCAGGTCGTCACCGACATCAATGCCGAAGGCGTTCACACCGCCACTCTGCAAGGCTTCAAGCACGGCCTTGCCGGACTTCAGCGACACTTCGCGCTCGGCGCTCTTGCCGCCGTAGAGCACGGCAACGCGACCGAAATCGCTCGGCTTTACGGTGGAGAACAGGTTGGCGTAGGCAGCCGTCATTTCGCCCCCTTGCCAGCGGCCACAGCACCGGCGAACAGCGGGCTGTTGAGCAGTTTTGGCGCCAGGCCACCGATATCACCGGCGCCTTGGCACAACAGGATGTCACCGGCACGCAGCAGTGGCTTGACCAGCGGTGCCAGGTCGACGCCTCGCTCGATGTAGATCGGGTCCAACTGGCCCCGCTGCCGAATGCTGTGGCACAACTGGCGGCTGTCAGCGCCCGGAATCGGCTCTTCACCGGCCGGGTAGACCTCCATCAACAGCAGCACGTTGGCATCGGCCAGCACCTGCACGAAGTCGTCGTACAGATCGCGGGTACGGCTGAAACGGTGCGGCTGGTAGACCATCACCAGGCGGCGCTCCGGCCAACCGCCACGCACGGCCTTGATCACTGCCGCGACCTCGGTCGGGTGGTGCCCGTAGTCGTCCACCAGCATGACGTTGCCGCCTTCCACCGGCAGTTCGCCGTAGACCTGGAAGCGCCGGCCCACACCCTGGAAGCCCGACAGCCCCTGGACAATGGCTTCGTCGCTGATGCCTTCGTCGGTGGCGATGCAGATGGTCGCCAGGGAGTTCAGCACGTTGTGGTTGCCCGGCATGTTCACCGACACGTCCAGCGGCTCGCGGTCACGACGCAGTACGGTGAAGAAGGTCTGCATGCCTTGCTGGCGTACATTGATGGCACGCACGTCGGCTTCTTCGCTGAAGCCGTAGGTCACGGTCGGACGCTTGACCTGCGGCAGGATATCGCGCACCACCGGATCGTCCAGGCACATCACCGCCAGCCCGTAGAACGGCAGGTTATGCAGGAAGTCGACGAAGGTTTTCTTCAGTTTGTTGAAGTCACCGTCGTAGGTCGCCATATGGTCGGCGTCGATGTTGGTGACCACGGCCACCAGCGGCTGCAGATGCAGGAAGCTGGCGTCGCTTTCGTCGGCTTCAGCAATCAGGTAACGGCTGGTGCCCAGCTGGGCATTGGTGCCCGCTGCATTGAGCCGACCACCGATGACAAAGGTCGGGTCCAGACCGCCCGCGGCGAACACCGAAGCCAGCAGGCTGGTAGTGGTGGTCTTGCCGTGCGTACCAGCCACGGCAACGCCGTGACGGTAGCGCATCAGCTCGGCGAGCATTTCCGCCCGCGGCACCACCGGAATGCGCCGTTCCAGTGCAGTGGCGACTTCCGGGTTGGAGGTGTTCACGGCGCTGGAAACCACCAGTACATCGGCGTTCGCAGCGTTCTCGGCGCGGTGGCCGATAAAAATCTGTGCACCGAACGACTCCAGGCGCTCGGTGACCGGCGACGCCTTGAGATCGGAACCGGAGACCTGGTAACCCAGGTTCAGCAGCACCTCGGCAATCCCGCACATGCCCACGCCGCCAATACCAACGAAATGGATACGACGGATACGGCGCATTTCCGGTTGCGGCATGGCTTTTTGATTCTCAACCATGGGCCACCTCCAGGCAGATATTCACCACATCGCGGGTGGCATCGGGTTTGGCCAGGCGGCGCGCAGCCTGGGCCATGTTGTCGAGTCGTTCTGGTTGCATCAAAACCTCTGTCAGGCGAGCGGCAAGGTCCGCTGCACCAGTCGTTCTTTGCGGCATCAGGAAGGCAGCACCTTCACGAGCCAAATATTCGGCATTGCGGGTCTGGTGATCGTCGATCGCATGGGGCAAAGGCACCAGCATCGAAGGCAGACCGGCAGCAGCCAGTTCGCTGACGGTCAACGCGCCTGCGCGACAGACCACCAGGTCGGCCCAGCCATAGGCTTGAGCCATGTCTTTGATAAAGGGCTGCACCTGCGCCTCGACGCCGGCGGCGCGATAGCGCTCTGCAGTGACTTCATCGTGGTTTTTACCAGCCTGATGGAACACCTCCGGACGCAGCTCGGGGGCGACCTGTGCCAGGGCTTCCGGCAATAACTTGTTCAACGGCTCTGCCCCCAGGCTTCCGCCCAGGATCAGTAAACGCGCCTTGCGTCCGGCCAGGGCCTCGCGCGGTGTGTCGAGGAACAGTTCGGTGCGCACCGGATTGCCCGTGGTGCGGCGGCTGTCGGAGGCTCCGAAGGTGTCCGGGAAAGCTTCGCAGACTCGGGCGGCCAACGGCACCAGCAGCCGATTGGCGGTACCGGCCACAGCATTCTGCTCGTGAACGATCACCGGCACCCCCGACAACTTGGCGGCAACACCACCAGGGCCGGTCACATAACCACCAAAACCGAGCACACACACCGGCTTGAGTTGCCGAATGATCCGCCGGGCCTGGAGCACCGCCTTGATCAGGACGAACGGCGCCTTGAGCAGGGACAGCTTGCCCTTGCCCCGCAGCCCGGTGACGTTGATCAAATGCAGCGGCAGGCCAGCCGCCGGTACCAATTCGTTCTCGATCCCGCGGGGAGTACCCAGCCAGTGCACGCTGTAGCCACGGGCCTGGAACTCGCGGGCACAAGCCAGCGCCGGGAACACGTGGCCACCGGTGCCGCCCGCCATGATCAGCACGTTAGCGCCCATGGATCGGCTCCTCGGCAAAGTCACTCTCACTGAACTCCATCTCTTCACTGCCCAGGTGGGTCCTGCTCTCCCATTCGATACGCAGCAACAATCCGAGGCAGGCGCAGCAGATCACCAACGAACTACCGCCATAACTGAGGAACGGCAGGGTCAGCCCCTTGGTTGGCAGCAGACCGACGTTCACCCCGATATTGATCAAGAACTGACCAATCCACAGGAACGACAAGCCATAAGCCACATAAGCGGCAAAATACTGCTTGGCTTTCTCGGCCCACAGGCCGATGTACATGCCGCGTATACAGACGAATACGAACAGCGCCACTGTGCACAAGGAGCCCACGGCACCCAGCTCTTCGGCCAGCACCGAGAACACGAAGTCGGTGTGAGCCTCCGGCAGATAGAACTGTTTCTGCACACTGTTGCCCAGGCCCACGCCCAGCCACTCGCCACGACCGAAGGCGATCAAGGCCTGGGACAGCTGGTAACCGGCACCGAACTGGTCCGCCCAGGGGTCGGCAAAGTTGGTCAGACGGGCCATTCGATAGGGCTGCATCTGAATCAGCAAGACCACCGCCGCCACCGCCAGGAGCACCATCAGGGAAAACCGGAACAGCCCGACACCGCCGAGGAACAGCATCGCCGCCGCGGCGCCCATCATCACCACGGTGGCACCGAAGTCCGGCTCCATCAGTAGCAGGCCCGCCATTGGCAGCAGAACGATGAACGGCTTGAAGAAGCCCATCCAGCTTTCACGCACTTCCTTCTGCCGCCGCACCAGGTAGCCGGCGAGGTAAATCACCACGAACACCTTGGCAATCTCGGAGGGCTGAACGTTAAAGAAGCTGAAACCGATCCAGCGCATCGAACCGTTCACTTCACGGCCAATCCCCGGAATGATCACCATCACCAGCAAGCCGAAGGCACCAATCAACATCATCCAGCCCAGGCGCTGCCAAGTGGCGATGGGAATCATCATGGTGACAATGCAGGCCCCCAGGCCCAGCACGATGTAGATAAGGTGGCGAATCATGTAATACAGGGCACTGCCCGACTGCGCCGCTGCCACTTCGGTAGAGGCCGATGCAATCATGACCAGCCCCAGGCCGAGCAGCGTCAGGCAGCCGGCGAGCATCGGGAAATCAAGATCGATGCCACGCCCAGTGATGAGCGGTGACGGATATGGCTTGATGATGTTTCTCAGATTCATGCCAGTTCCTCCACGACGCGGACGAACTGGTGACCCCGGTCTTCGTAATTCTTGAACATGTCGAAACTGGCACAGGCGGGAGATAACAACACCACGTCGCCAGGCTGCGCGGCTGCGCGGCATTGAGCCACAGCGTCGGCCAGCGAATCGGCACGAATCAGCGGCACGGCATCGCCGATGGCCTCACCGATCTTGTCGGAGTCACGGCCCATCAAGATCACCGCGCGGCAGTTGGCCGCCACCGGGTCCCGCAGATCCTTGAACTCGGCGCCCTTGCCGTCGCCACCGGCGATCAGCACGATCTTGCCAGCGATGTCCGCACCCAGGCCTTCGATGGCAGCCAGTGCGGCGCCGACGTTGGTGGCTTTGGAATCGTTGTAATAGCCCACGCCATCCACGTCGCGAACCCATTGGCAACGGTGCTCGAGGCCGGCGAAGGTGCGCAGGGCCGAGAGCATCGCGTCGAACGGCAAGCCGACTGCATGCCCCAGGGCCAATGCCGCCAGGGCGTTGGACTGGTTATGGGCACCGCGGATCTTCAGTTCGCGCACCGGCATCAGGTTCTGGAACTCGAAGGCCAGGTACTTCTCGCCGTTCTCTTCCCGCAGGCCAAAGCCCTTGAAATCGGGCTTGCCCAGGCCAAAGGTCCAGCACGGCAGGTTCTCGCTCAACAACGGCCGGGACAGCGCATCCTGGCGATTGACCACCACTTGCCGCGCGCCCCGGAAGATCCGGTGCTTGGCCAGGTGATAGGCCGGCAGACCGCTGTAACGGTCCATGTGGTCTTCGCTGATGTTGAGCACAGTGGCCACTTCAGCGCCCAGTTGGTCGGTGGTTTCCAGCTGGAAGCTGGACAGTTCCATCACGTACAGCTCGACATCGTCGCTGAGCAGATCCAGGGCCGGAGTGCCCAGGTTGCCGCCCACGGCGACCCGCTTGCCCGCCGCAGCGGCCATCTCGCCCACCAGGGTGGTCACGGTGCTTTTCGCGTTGGAACCGCTGATGGCGACAATCGGCGCCTTCGCGTTACGCGCGAACAGCTCGATGTCACCGGACAATTTCACGCCACGGGCAGCAGCGGCCTGCAGGGCCGGAGTCGCCAGGGCCAGGCCGGGGCTCACGTAGAGCTCGTCGGCACGGCACAGGAATTCGACGTCCAGCTCGCCACAACGCACCTCCACCTGCGGGTAGTCACGACGCAACGTGGCCAGCTCAGGTGGGTTCTCCCGCGTATCGGCCACCGCAAAAGCCACGCCCCGGTTCGCCAGGAAGCGAACCAGGGACATGCCGCTCTTGCCGAGGCCGACAACGATGCGGAAGTGGTCAGAAGCGATCAGAGACACTCGTTCTACCTCAGCTTCAGGGTGGCAAGGCCGATCAACACGAGGATCACGGTGATGATCCAGAAGCGGACAATCACGCGAGGCTCGGGCCAGCCCTTGAGTTCAAAGTGGTGGTGGATCGGTGCCATGCGGAACACACGGCGACCGGTCAATTTGAAGGAAGCGACCTGGATCACCACCGACAGGGTCTCCATCACGAACACGCCGCCCATGATGAACAGGACGATTTCCTGACGGACGATCACCGCAATGGTGCCCAGGGCCGCGCCCAGCGCCAGTGCGCCGACGTCGCCCATGAAGACTTGTGCCGGATAGGTGTTGAACCACAAGAAACCCAGGCCGGCACCGATCAGCGCACCGCAGAAGACGATCAGCTCGCCCGCTCCCGGTACGTAAGGAATCAGCAGGTATTCGGCGAACTTCACGTTACCCGACAGGTAGCAGAAGATCCCCAACGCGCCGCCAACCATCACGGTCGGCATGATCGCCAGGCCATCGAGGCCGTCGGTCAGGTTGACCGCGTTACTCGAACCGACGATGACGAAGTAGGTCAGGACCACGAAACCGATGCCCAGAGGAATACTCACGTCCTTGAGCATCGGAATCAGCAGGGTGGTTTCCACCGGACTCTGTGCGGTCATATAAAGGAAGATCGCAGCGCCCAGGCCGAACACCGACTGCCAGAAATACTTCCAGCGACTCGGCAGACCACGGGAGTTCTTCTCGATCACCTTGCGGTAGTCATCGACCCAACCGATGGCGCCAAACGCCAGGGTGACCACCAGCACTACCCACACATAGTGGTTGCGCAGGTCGGCCCAGAGCAGGGTGCTGATACCGATGGCGGAAAGAATCAGCGCGCCCCCCATGGTCGGTGTACCGGACTTGGAAAGGTGGGACTGCGGACCGTCATTACGCACGGCCTGGCCGATCTGCCGGTTTTGCAGAGTACGGATCATCCACGGACCCAGGCACAGCGCCAAAGACAACGCAGTCAGTACCCCGAGAATCCCGCGCAGGGTCAGGTACTGAAAGACCGCGAAGCCTTTGTAGAACTGTTGCAGGTACTCCGCTAGCAGCAGCAGCATCAATGTTTCTCCGTGCTCGAGCCGCACAAAGCCGCGACGATGTTTTCCATCACCGCGCTGCGCGATCCCTTGATCAAAATGGTGGTATTTGGGTCTTGCTCGACGTCCAGGGCGGCAATCAGATCAGCCTGGCTGACGAAGTGGCGCGCGTGTTCGCCGAAGGCGGCAACGGCATGAGCCATCATCGGGCCTACGGCGTAGAGGGCCGAAACCTTGCCAGCGGCATATGCACCTACTTCGCGGTGCCCCTGCTCCGCCCACTCGCCCAACTCGCCAATGTCTCCGAGCACCAGGACGGTGCGGCCGGAAAAGCCGGCGAGTATATCAACGGCGGCACACATTGAGGTGGGGTTTGCGTTGTAAGTGTCATCGATCACCCGCAGGCCGTTCTTGGCCAGTTGGGCAACGGTGCGGCCCTTGACCGGCTGCACAGCGTTCAGGCCAGTGACGATGCCGAACAGCGAGACGCCCATGGCATGGGCTGCGGCGGCAGCAGCCAGGGCGTTGGCCACGTTATGGGTGCCAAGCAGGTTCAGTTGCACCCTATCCACGCCCTTTGGGCTGTGCAATGTGAAGGACGGGCAACCACGGGCATCACGACCGATATCCGAGGCATGGAAATCTGCTGCGCTGTTGTCCAGGGCAAAGCTCAGCACCTGGCGACCGGCGGCTCGGGTCTTCCAGATTGGGAAGGCCTTGTCGTCCAGATTGAGCACCGCGATCCCGGCGCTATCGAGCCCCTCGAGAATCTCGCCCTTGGCTTCGACGATTTTCTCCGGGCCGCCGAACTCACCAACGTGAGCGGTACCTGCATTATTGATGATCGCCACATGGGGGCGAGTCATGGCTACGGTGTAGGCGATTTCGCCGATGCGTGACGCACCCAGCTCGATCACCGCAGCGGTATGTTCGGGGGCCAGCTCCAGCAGTGTCAGCGGCGCGCCCAGATCATTGTTCAGGTTGCCCCGGGTTGCCAGCACTGGACCACGGGTACGCAGGATGCTGGCCAGCATCTCCTTGACCGTGGTCTTGCCGCTGGAACCCGTCACCGCAGCCACCGGCTGGGTAAAGGCGCCACGATTCAGAGCGCCCAATTGGCCGAGGGCCAGACGGGTATCCTTGACCAGCAACTGAGGCAGGGTGCTGTCGGGAACTTCACGTTCAACCAACGCGGCTACGGCACCTTTGCCTGCCACTTCGTTCAAGTAGTCATGGCCGTCAAAACGGGGGCCCGTCAAGGCAACGAACAACTGGCCTGCCTGAATCGCCCGACTATCGATACTGACACCACTGAAACGCACGTCGCCCGCGATCAAGCGGGCATCCAATGGGGCCAATACTTCACTGAGCAGCAAGGCTTTAAGCATGTGCCACCTCCCATGCGGTCAAGGCCTTGTCGGCTTCAGCAAGGTCGGAGAAGTCATGGCGCTGGCCATTGATCTCCTGATAATCCTCATGGCCCTTACCCGCCAGAACCACCACATCGTCTGCCGATGCGGCGGCGATCAATCGAGCAATGGCGAGGCCACGACCGGCAACAAAATCGACCTTGTCTACCGCGCTGAAACCAGCACGGATGTCGTCGAAGATCTGCGCAGGGTCTTCGCTGCGTGGGTTGTCATCGGTGACCAGCACACCATCTGCCAGGCGCTCGACCACCTCGGCCATCAGCGGACGCTTGCCACGATCGCGGTCACCGCCGCAGCCGAACAGACAGAGCAGACGCCCCTTGGCGTGAGGGCGCAGGGCCAGCAATACTTTTTCCAGGGCATCCGGAGTGTGGGCGTAATCCACGACCACCAGGGGCTGAGTACCACCACCCAGGCGTTGCATGCGTCCGGCAGGACCTTCGAGCTTGGGCAGCACGGCGAGAATTTCGTCCAGTGCATACTCCAGGCCCAGCAAAGCACCGACCGCAGCCAGCACATTGCTCAGGTTGAAGCGCCCGAGCAGAGCGCTGCGCAGATGGTGCTCGCCCTGCGGAGTCACCAGGGTTGCGCGAACGCCGTCGTCGTCGAAGGTCGCCTCACGGCAATACAGATAAGCAGAGGCATCCTCGAGACTGTAGGTAATCAGCCGTGACTCGTGCTTGTCCGCTGCCAGCTGCCGGCCGAACTCATCATCGAGATTGATCACCCGGCAACGCAGGTCAGTCCAGTTGAAGAGCTTCGCCTTGGCTGCGCCATAGGCTTGCATGGTTCCGTGGTAATCCAGATGGTCACGGGACAGATTGGTCAGCACCGCAACATCGAATGCCAGGGCCGCCACGCGCCCCTGATCCAGGCCATGGGACGAGACCTCCATGGCCACCGCCTTGGCGCCGGCGTTTTTCAGGTCAGCCAGGCTCGCCTGCACAGCGATAGGGTTAGGCGTGGTGTGCAGGCCACTTTCCAGCGCGCCATAGAAACCAGTGCCCAGCGTGCCCACCAAACCACAACGCTGGCCCAACAGATCCAGCGCTTGGGCGACCAACTGGGTAACACTGGTCTTGCCGTTGGTACCGGTCACGCCCAGCAGATTCAGTTGGCGGCTTGGATCACCATAAAAGCGTCCGGCAATATCCGACAGCTGCGCCGCCAGGCCCTTGACTGGAATCAGCGGCACATCAGTCAGCGGCAATACGGTTGCGCCTTCCACCTCATAGGCCACTGCAGCAGCACCGCGCTGCAAGGCGTCGGCAATATGCGCACGACCGTCAAACTTGGCGCCGGGTACCGCCAGGAACAAATCACCGGCACGTACATTGCGGCTGTCCAGCGTCAACTCGCGGATCAGCAGATCGCGACCAGCGTGGGCGAAAATCTTGTTCAGGCTAAGAGACATTAGCCGCGCCCTCCATTAGCTCGTACTGGGGTACCGGGCACCGCATTGGCCTGTTGCGTGGCCGGCAGATTATCCGGAGTGATGTTCATCAGGCGCAGGGTGCCGGACATCACTTTGCTGAACACCGGAGCCGATACCAGACCACCGAAGTAACCGGCCTTGCTCGGCTCGTCGATCACCACCACGATGGCATAACGCGGATCGCTCATCGGACCGAAACCGGCAAACAGCGAACGATAGGAATTCTCGGCATAGCCTTTGGTGCCGACCGAAGTCTTGCGCGCGGTACCGCTCTTGCCAGCCACGTGATAGGCCGGAACCTGGGCACGGAACACGCCACGGGGCGCCTCGATCACCTGCTGCAGCATGCCCTGCATGGTCTTGGCGACGTTTTCCGGAATCACCTGGGCGGTTTGCGGGGTCTTGTCGGATTTGATCAGCGTCAGTGGAGCGATCCGACCATTGTTGGCCAACGCGGAAAACGCGTGGACCAGCTGGATCGCGGTCACCGAGAGGCCGTAGCCATAAGACAGGGTCGCGGTTTCAGCCTTGCGCCACTCACGGTAGTTCGGCAGGTTGCCGACTCGCTCGCCAGGGAAGCCCAGGCCGGTGTCCTGACCCAGGCCAATCTTCTGCGCCAGACGAAAAATGGCTTCACCACCGATATCGAAGGCGATCTTGCTCATGCCGACGTTACTGGAGTTGATCAGGATGCCGGTCAGATCGAGCACCGGCCCTTCGGTCTTCGACACGTCACGAATGGTGTATTTACCCAATTGCAGGGTGCCCGGATAGACCTCGACAGTATCGCTGGGCTTCCAGCGCCCGGTTTCCAGAGCGGCACTCATGGAGATCGCCTTCATGGTCGAGCCAGGCTCGAACACGTCGATCATCGCGCGGTTACGCATCATCGCCGGCTGCAAGTTGCGGCGGTTGTTCGGGTTGTAGGTCGGCTGGTTGACCATGGCCAGGATCTCGCCGGTCTTCACGTCCATGATCACCAGGCTGCCGGCCTTGGCGCCGTTTTCGACAATGGCATTGCGCAGCTCACGGTTGGCCAGGTACTGCAGGCGCAGATCAATCGACAACGCCAAGGGCTTGCCGGCCTTGGCGTTCTTGGTGACCTGGACATCCTTGATCAATCTGCCGCGCCGGTCCTTGATCACCTGGCGCTTGCCGGGAACACCGGCGAGCCATTCGTCATAGGCCAGCTCGACCCCTTCGCGGCCACGGTCGTCAATGTCGGTAAAACCAACCATGTGCGCGGTCACTTCGCCGGCCGGATAGAAGCGCCGGAACTCCTCAATGCCATAGACGCCCGGCACCTTCAGATCGAGCACCGCCTGGCCCTGCTCCGGAGTCAGGCCCCGGACCAGATAGATGAATTCTTTATTGGCCTGAGCTTCAAGACGCTCGGCCAACGCCTTGGGGTCCTGACCAAGAGCCATGGCCAATGCTGGCCAGCGGTCCTTGGCCAACTGCATTTCCTTGGCATTGGCCCAAAGCGTGGTCACTGGCGTACTCACGGCCAGAGGCTCGCCATTGCGGTCGGTGATCAGGCCACGATGAGCTGGAATAGGGATGTGCCGGACACTGCGCGCATCGCCCTGCCCCTTAAGGAAGTCACGGTCGACCACCTGCAGATCGATAATGCGCCAGCCAATCGCCGACACCATGATCGCCAGCAGACCCAGCACCACACGGAAACGCCAGGGGTAGAGAGCGCCTTCAAGTTTCATGGCGCCACCATGCGGACTTCAGCCGCGCCAGGGATATGCATCTTCAGCTGTTCGGTGGCCAGCACTTCGATCCGGCTATGAGCGGTCCAGGTGCTTTGCTCGAGAATCAACCGTCCCCATTCGGCCTGGGCCTTGTCGCGTACGCTCAACTCGCCATACAGCGTATTGAGTAACTGACGATTCCAGTGGGCGCTGTAGGTAACCGCAATCGCGGAGACCAAAACGCCAACGAATAGCAGAAGCATGAAAAAGCTTCCGCCTGGAAGAGGCTTGGCGAAGAGCTTGCTCACCGAAGCTTCTCCGCAACACGCATGACCGCACTACGGGAACGGGGATTGGCTTTGAGCTCGGCCTCGGAGGCGAACTGCGCTTTGCCATGAATCTTGATTTTCGGCACAAAGGCTTCGAAACGTACCGGCAGGTTGCGCGGCAGATTATCGGACTCGCCCTTCACCAGGCGTCGCATGAACAATTTGACGATGCGATCTTCCAGGGAGTGGAAGCTGATCACCACCAGGCGACCACCCACTTCCAGCGACTCCAGCGCCGCTTCAAGGCCGGCCTCGAGATCGCCCAGTTCGTTATTCACATGGATGCGCAATCCCTGGAAAGCCCGGGTAGCAGGATTCTTGCCCTTCTCCCAGGCAGGATTGGCGACTTTCAACACTTCGGCCAGATCGGCGGTGCGTTCGAAGGGCTGGATTTCACGACGCTCGACCACGGCCCGCGCCATGCGCCCGGAGAAGCGCTCTTCGCCGTACTCCTTGAACACACGGGCAATTTCCTCGACGGGCGCGGTGGCGATGAACTGCGCAGCGCTGATGCCACGAGTCGGGTCCATGCGCATGTCCAGAGGGCCATCATTGAGAAAGCTGAAGCCGCGCTCAGGATCGTCCAGCTGTGGCGAAGACACGCCAAGATCCAGCAGAACACCACTGACCTTGCCTGCCAGGCCGCGCTCCGCGACCTCCGAACCCAACTCGGCAAAACTGCGCTGTACAACGACAAAGCGGCCGTCTTCGGCCGCTAGCGCTTGCCCGGTGGCAATCGCTTGGGGGTCCTTATCAAATCCGAGGAGCCGGCCCTCCGTTCCGAGCTTGCTGAGAATCAAGCGGCTATGCCCGCCACGGCCGAAGGTGCCATCCAGATAGCAGCCATCAGGGCGCACGGCGAGAGCCTCGACGGCTTCGTCAAGCAGCACGGTGATGTGGTTAAAGCCGCTATCAATAGTCACAGGATCAAATCACGCAGTTCATCAGGCATCGCGCCCGGTTGTTGAATAGCCGCCAGGTCAGCCGCCGAAACAGCATCCCAGGCATCCTCGTCCCACAATTGGAACTTGTTCAGTTGGCCCACCAGCATCGCGCGCTTATCCAACTTGGCATATTCACGCAGGCGCGGCGGCACCAGAAAACGACCACTGCCATCGAGTTCAAGATCGACGGCATTACCAATCAGCAAACGCTGCAAACGACGGTTTTCTTCGCGAAGCGAAGGCAATGCGCGCAGTTTGGTTTCTATCAGCTCCCACTCATCGAGGGGGTAAACACACAAACAAGGATCAACAGCGTCGATAGTGACGATTAATTGCCCGGAACTTCGCGAAACGAGCTCGTCACGATACCGGCTCGGCATGGCGAGACGGCCCTTCGCATCGAGACTGATAGCGTTAGCTCCGCGAAACACGTCAGCGTTTCTCCAAATTTTAGCGTTTTGCGCTCAAAAAACCCACTTCATGCCACTTTCTGCCACTTGCGCACACTATAGGAATGCGCCCACACCACCGTCAAGGCGCGCAGCGACGGAAAAGCCTTATAGAACGGAGATTTAGGAGACTAAGAGGAGAGATAACGAGAATTCGGAGGGCATTCCAGGGCATCAACTTCAAACAGCTCAATAAGCTGCAGCATGAAGTTAAAGTAATTTATTAAGAGTAAGATTTTTTCGGTATTACAGAAACGCTTCTGCTATTGATTCAAGCAGGGAGGGAAAAGGTGGAGAGTCGATCTGTAAGCCGGGTTCTGTCGAGGACAGTCATTCCTCTACGATGGCCATCACTGGACATCTTTAGCAACCTACCCGGTTCCAGCGCGGGCCACGCCTTGGAACCCTATTTGGTCTTGCTCCGAGTGGGGTTTACCTAGCCACGAACTGTTACCAGACGTGCGGTGCGCTCTTACCGCACCTTTTCACCCTTACCGGCACCGAAGTGCTTAGGCGGTTATTTTCTGTGGCACTTTCCGTAGGCTCACGCCCCCCAGGCATTACCTGGCACTCCGCCCTATGGAGCCCGGACTTTCCTCCCCCCTCTAATTTTCATAGAGGGCAGCGACTGTCCAATCGACTCTCCGCCGCGCAGGTTAACGGCAGAGCGCCCCAAGAACAAGCGCTAAAAGCCTTTGGCCACCCTGCCACGCAATTTATTGTTCTTTCTGCTTATTCAGTGCTACCTGATACAGGACATTCTTGCGCTCACCCGTGATCTCGGCTGCCAGCGCCGCCGCCCTTTTGAGAGGCATCTCCTTAAGCAACAGATCAAGAATGCGCATCGACTCACTACTGATCGCTTCATCACTTTCCGGTGCAGTCCATCCCGCCACCAGCACCACGCACTCACCACGCTGCTGGTTGCTGTCAGCCTCTACGAACTGGCGCAATTCGGAAAGAGGCAGCCCCTTGAGGGTCTCAAAGGTCTTGGTCAGTTCTCGAGCCAACAGTGCCGGCCGCTCACCACCGAATACCGCTTCCATGTCTTGCAGACACTCAAGAATGCGATGCGGCGCCTCATAAAAAATCAACGTGCGGGGCTCTTCCTTGACCAACTCCAGGCGCCCACGCCGCCCAACGGCCTTGGCCGGCAGAAACCCCTCGAAGATAAACCGATCCGACGGCAAACCTGCCGCCGACAGTGCCGCGATCAATGCACAAGCCCCCGGCACAGGAACCACATTGATGCCTGCAGCTCGAGCCTGCCGTACCAAGTGATAACCCGGGTCGGAAATCAGCGGCGTGCCGGCATCGGAAATCAAGGCGACATCATCACCCGCCAATAAACGAGTAATGAAACGAGAGCCTTCATCACGCTCGTTATGCTCATGGCAAGCCGCCAAGGGCGTGGAAATGCCAAAGTGCTGCATGAGGCGCTGAGAGTGCCGGGTATCCTCGGCAGCGATCAAAGACACTTCGCGCAACAACTTAAGGGCCCGGGCACTGATGTCGTCCAGGTTGCCGATGGGCGTCGCCACCACATAAAGCGAACCAGCAGCGGTATTCAAAGCACCTGGAGCAGTCAAAGGGCACACCTCTAGATCGACAAAAGCACCATTGTAACGCGTTGAAGCCCTATCAATACGCCTGACGATCACTCAACAACCCAGCCCTTTGGGGCCTTTTAGGCACCACGGCAACATTTGCACCAGCTAAATAGACGGTTTATCACCAGCAACATCGCGCCCCGGCCAGCGCTTGGGTACAATTCCACGCTCATTTGATCGAGTATCAGGAACACTTACATGATCGCTTGCCTGCGGCTGTTTCTTGCCCTCTGCCTGGCTACCCTTTTGGTGGCTTGCGCCAGCTCGCCCTCTTCCAGCCTTGGCGAACTTCCACGGACACCGGATGCCAGCATCGAGCAATTGCTCGAACAGGCCGCCACCAGCAAAAGCCCGGACAAGGCAGCCCTGCTGCGCTTGAGCGCTGCAGACCTGGCATATCGCCAGGGCAACGCAGGACGCGCCGGACAAATCCTTCAGCAAGTGTCGCTGGATCAACTCAAACCTGCCCAGCAGATCTTCGCCAGCACCCTGGCCGCAGAGCTGGCCATGATCCGCAATCAGCCGAAAGCCGCGCTGACTGCGCTGAGCCATCAGAGCCTGCAGCATCTCAGCGAACTACCTGCAACTCAGCAGATCCGCACCGGCACCGTTTATGCTCGCGCCCTGGAAGCAGACGGCCAAACGCTCTCTGCCGCCAAGCAGCGAATTCTTATCGCCCCCCTGCTGAAAGATGATGCCGCGGCAAAAAACCATGAGGCCATCTGGGCACTGATTGCTGCCCTGCCCACCGACCAACTGCAACCTGCAGGCAACGATGACCTGGCCGGATGGTTGAGCCTGGCCCTGGCAGTCAAGACCGCCGGCACTCTGGAGCAGCAACAGTCGGCCATTGATAACTGGCGCGCGCAGAACCCAAAGCATCCTGCGGCCATTCAACTGCCACAACCGCTGACCCAGCTCAAAGAGCTGGCTAGCCAACCCGTTTCGAAAATCGCCCTGCTTCTGCCACAAGATGGTCCCTTGGCTTCGGTTTCCAAGGCCCTGCGTGAAGGCTTCATGGCCGCTCACTACCAGGCTCAGCAAGCAGGACAAAAGCCGCCCAGCATTGAGTTTTACGACAGCTCGCGCTTGAGCTCCCTGGACGACTTCTACCGCAAAGCCCAGGCCGCAGGCGTGCAACTGGTAGTCGGCCCCCTAGAAAAACCATTGGTCAAGCAACTGGCCACACGCTCGCAACTGCCGATTACCACCCTCGCACTGAACTACAGCGAAGGCGAACAAGGCCCGGCGCAACTGTTCCAGTTTGGCCTGGCTGCCGAGGACGAAGCCCGTGAAGTCTCTCGTCGTGCCCGCGCCGATGGCCTGCATCGCGCCGCGGTACTGGTCCCCAAGGGCGAGTGGGGCGATCGCGTGCTCAAGGCGTTCCGCCAGGATTGGGAAGCCAACGGTGGCAGCGTGATCGGCATCGAACGCGTTGACCAGCCTGTCGCCTTAGCTCAGCAAATTGCCGACCTTTTCCGACTGCGCCAAAGCGAGAGCCGCGCCAAGAGCCTGCAGAGCACTGTAGGTACTCAAGTCGCCGCACAACCGTCGCGCCGCCAGGATATCGAGTTCATTTTTCTCGCCTCCACTCCACAGCAAGCACAGCAGATCAAGCCGACCCTGAACTTCCAGTACGCTGGCGATGTTCCGGTGTACGCAACTTCCAACGTGTTCAGCGCCAGCGGCGATCAGAATCAATACAACGACATGAACGGTGTAATGTTCTGCGAAACGCCTTGGCTGCTGGATGCCAACGGCCTTCTGCGTCGCCAGGTCACTGCACAATGGCCACAAGCTGGAGGCAGCCTCGGTCGCCTGTACGCAATGGGTGTCGACGCCTATCGCCTGGCGCCACGCCTGGGTCAGCTCAAGGCTCTGCCCGACAGCCGTATCGAAGGCGAATCCGGAAGCCTGGGCATGGCCGCCGGTCAGCGCATTGAGCGTCAACTGCCCTGGGCCAAGTTCGTCAACGGCCAGGTTACCCGCCTGCCCGACACACCGCGCTAATGACTCAAGGAGCACGCCAGCAAAGCGGAAGAGATGCCGAGAGCCAAGCACTCCGGCATCTCCAACAGCACGGGCTGCGCCTATTGGCGCAGAACTGGCTGTGCAAACGCGGCGAGCTTGATCTGGTCATGCTTGACGGCGATACAGTAGTATTCGTCGAAGTCCGCTACAGACAACACACGCAATGGGGTGGAGCTCTGGGCAGTATCGATGGACGCAAGCGTCAAAAACTGATTCTTGCCGCGCAGATTTTCCTGCAACGCGAATCATGCTGGTCCAACCACCCCTGCCGTTTCGACGTGGTCGCCATTGAAGGCGCCCCGGGTGCAGAAGCCCGTTTGAACTGGCTACGCAATGCCTTTGATAGCTGAAAGACGCCTTCAGGCCGCACCCATTTTCACTCAACTTTTTTGCTCTTTGCTTTGCGGGCTGCACATTCACGTGCCACTAAGCCGCGCCACTTAAGGTCACACAGATGGACATGCAATCCCGAATTCGCCAGCTTTTTCAGGCCAGCATCGACACCAAGCAACAGGCGATGGACGTACTTGCACCGCACATCGAGCAAGCCAGCCAGATCATGGTCAACGCCTTGCTCAATGAGGGCAAAATGCTCTCCTGTGGCAACGGTGGCTCCGCCGGCGACGCCCAGCACTTCTCCTCCGAGTTGCTCAACCGCTTCGAGCGTGAACGCCCCAGCTTGCCCGCCATCGCCCTGACCACCGACAGCTCGACCATCACGTCGATTGCCAACGACTACAGCTACAACGAAGTCTTCTCCAAGCAGATTCGCGCTCTAGGCCAACCTGGCGATGTGTTGCTGGCAATTTCCACCAGCGGCAACTCGGCGAACATTATTCAAGCCATCCAGGCCGCACATGATCGTGAAATGATTGTCGTAGCATTGACTGGTCGCGACGGCGGCGGCATGGCCTCACTGCTACTGCCTGAAGACGTGGAAATTCGCGTACCAGCCACCGTCACTGCACGTATTCAAGAAGTCCACCTGCTGGCGATCCATTGCCTTTGCGACTTGATCGACAGCCAATTGTTCGGGAGTGAAGAATGACCCTTAATCGCCTTGGCCTTCTGGCCTTGACCTTGTGCCTCGGCATCACTGGTTGCAGCTCGGTGATTACCGCCACCCGCGACAAACCAATCGATGACGATCGCGGCACCCGCACCTTCGGCAGCAAGATCGACGATTCGCTGATAGAGACCAAAGTCGCCGTCAACGTTGCCAAGGCCAACCCGGACCTGGAAAACAACTCGCACATTGTCGTCACCAGCTTCAACGGTATCGTCCTGTTGGCCGGCCAGACACCGCGCCCCGACCTCAAGGCGACAGCCGAACAGGCCGCCAGCGAGGTACAGCGAGTCAAGAAGGTGCATAACGAACTGCAGGTGCTGCCACCATCAGGATTCCTGGCACGGCAGAACGATGGCTGGCTGACCACCAAGATCAAGACACAGATGCTCACCGACGCCAGCATTCCCGCTTCACGGATCAAGGTGGTGACCGAGAACGGCATTGTCTACTTGCTGGGCTTGCTGACCCAACAGGAAGCCGCCCAAGCCACCAATTTGGTACAGGGCGTCTCCGGCGTACAGAAAATCGTTAAGCTGTTCGAATACATCGACTGAAAAAGCACTGCAGCAGATACAAAAAAGGCGATCCATCCGGATCGCCTTTTTTATTACTTGACCACTTTCAGGCTCGGCCGGCCGCTAGGTCGCGGCGGCTCACTGCCCGGTGGAGGCAGGTCATCATCCGGCTCAATATCGTCCTCCTCATCCAGAGGCGATTCCAGATCAAAAACCATGCCCTGCCCATTCTCGCGCGCATAGATCCCAAGGATCGCAGCAACCGGTACGTGCAGGCTGTGAGGCACACCGCCGAAGCGCCCCTCGAAAGTTACTGCATCGTTATCCATATGCAGATGGCGCACGGCACTGGGAGAAATATTCAGAACAATTTGCCCATCACTGGCGAAACCCTGAGGCACCTGTACAGCCGGGTAATCGGAGTTGACCAGCATGTGCGGGGTGCAATCGTTGTCCACAATCCACTCATAGAGCGCGCGGACCAGATAAGGTCGACTGGAGTTCATAGCGGCTCCTTAAGCCTCAGCGCATATCACGTTCGACACCAGACAAACTTGCCTGGAAAGCCTCACGCGCAAATTGGCGGTCCATATAATCAAGCAGCGGCTTGGCCTGCCGCGGCAGTTCGATACCCAGGATTGGCAACCTCCAGAGTATGGGCAGTAGGCAGCAGTCCACCAGGCTTTGTTCCTCACTGAGGAAAAATGGCTTATCGGCGAACAGCGGGGAAACCCCTGTCAGACTTTCGCGTAACTCCTTACGCGCCTGCACCCGGACCGCCTCCTTGGTCCGCGAATCCAGAATCAGATCCACCTGCCCGCACCAATCACGCTGGATCCGATGGATGAGCAAGCGACTGTTGGCACGCGCAACAGGGTAAACCGGCAGCAATGGAGGATGAGGGTAACGCTCATCCAGGTATTCCATCACCACTGTCGATTCCCACAACGCCAGGTCCCGATCGACCAGCGTCGGCAAGCTCCCGTAAGGGTTCACTTCGATCAGTTTCGGCGGCTGACGCCCCGCCTCCACACTGATGATCTCGGCGCTGACACCCTTCTCCGCAAGCACAATGCGCACCCGGTGGGAATAGTGGTCGGCGGGGTCGGAGTAACAGGCCAACCGATTGGTCACGCCCATGGCGATCCTCCTCGCTTGTTGAAATTATCGGAAGCAGAAAAAACAAGCGCGCCCTCAGGGCGCCTCTGGTAACCCCCGAATGATACAGGGTTGTTACAGTTTCAGAGACGCCCCTAGGCGCGCATGTTCAACAACTGATGCTTAAAACGCTATTAATGCACATCCTTCCAGTATTCGCGCTTGAGCAGATAGGCGAACACGAAGAAGAAGGCCAGATACAAGAGCACGTAAGTACCGATGCGCTGGTGCTGCAGTTTGACAGGGTTGGCCGAGTAAGCCAGGAAGGTCACCAGATTCTTGACCTTCTCGTCGAACTGAGCCTCATTGAGAGTACCGGTACCCTCTTTGACTGTCAGCTGGTCGCACGCCTCGTGAGTCAGGGGCGTACCAGTCAGCGGATCGTATTGTTTCTTACCGCCTTCAACGATTTGCACCTGCTTGCAACCGACAACTTGACGCCCTTGCAGACCGACCAGGACGTTAGGCATACCAACGTTCGGGAAGACCTTGTTGTTCACGCCCCAAGGGCGAGCAGGATCTTCATAGAAGGACTTGAGGTAGCCATAAAGCCAATCGGTACCACGAACGCGAGCCACCAGGGTCAAGTCTGGCGGCGCAGCGCCGAACCAGGTCTTGGCATCAGCCGGCTGCATGCCGATGTTCATGTGATCACCGATCTTGGCACCGGTGAAAACCAGCTTGCTCAACATCAAGTCGTGAGGAATGCCCAGGTCATCGGCGACCCGCTCATAACGCTGGAACTTGGCGCTGTGGCAACCCATGCAGTAGTTGGCGAAAGTACGCGCACCATCTTGCAGGGCAGCCTTGTCGGACAGGTCGATATCAACCTTCTCCAACTCAGGACCCGCGGTATTCGCGAAAGACAACACAGGCATAGCAGCAAGAATCAGTACAGCAAATAGCTTTTTCATCAGCCAGTCACCCTTTCCGGAACCGGTTTGGTCTTCTCGAGCCTGGTATAGAACGGCATCAGAATGAAGTAGGCGAAGTACAGGAAGGTACACACCTGCGACAACAGCGTACGGCCTGGAGTCGGCGCCAACACACCCAACACACCCAGGATCACGAACGAGACGCAGAACACCAGCAGCCAGATCTTGCTCAGCCAGCCTTTATAGCGCATGGACTTGACCGGACTACGGTCGAGCCAAGGCAGCACGAACAGGACCGCAATTGCAGCGCCCATGGCGATAACACCCAAGAGCTTGTCCGGCACCGCACGCAGAATCGCGTAGAACGGAGTGAAGTACCAAACAGGAGCAATATGCTCAGGTGTCTTGAATGGGTTGGCCGGTTCGAAGTTCGGCTTCTCGAGGAAGTAACCACCCATCTCAGGGAAGAAAAACACGATCGAGCAGAAGATGAACAGGAACACAACTACACCGACGATATCCTTCACGGTGTAGTAAGGGTGGAAAGGAATGCCATCCAGCGGGATACCGTTCTCATCCTTGTTCTTCTTGATGTCTACGCCATCCGGGTTATTCGAACCCACCTCGTGCAACGCCAGAATGTGCAGCACCACCAGACCGAGAATCACGATCGGCAGGGCTACCACGTGCAGAGCGAAGAAGCGGTTCAGGGTAATCCCGGAAATCAGGTAATCACCACGGATCCACTGAGTCAGGTCGTCACCAATAACGGGGATCGCACCGAACAGCGAGATGATCACCTGGGCACCCCAGTAGGACATCTGCCCCCAAGGCAGCAGGTAGCCCATGAAGGCCTCGGCCATCAGCGCCAGGTAGATCAGCATGCCGAACAGCCACACCAGCTCACGAGGCTTCTGGTAGGAACCGTAGAGCAAGCCACGGAACATGTGCAGATAGACCACAATGAAGAACGCCGAAGCGCCGGTGGAGTGAAGCAAACGCAGGATCGCGCCGTACTCGACGTCGCGCATGATGTATTCAACGGAAGCAAAGGCTTCTTCCGCCGAAGGGGTGTAGCTCATGGTCAACCAGACACCAGTAACGATCTGGTTAACCAGAACCAGCAGTGCCAGGGAGCCAAAGAAATAGAAGAAGTTGAAGTTCTTCGGAGCGTAATACTTGCTGAGATGGTCTTCCCACATCTTGGTCGCGGGGAAGCGCGCATCAACCCAATCCATGAACTTGCTCATCACGCTTTCTCCGTGTCGACGCCAATGACGATAATGTCATCCGACTCATAGGAATGCGGGGGTACTGGCAGGTTCAGGGGCGCAGGCTGCGCTTTATAGACGCGACCAGCCAGGTCGTAGTGGGAGCCGTGGCAAGGGCAGAAATAGCCACCTACCCAGTCCTTGCCCAAATCAGCGGGCGCCACTTCAGGACGGAAGGTCGGAGAACAACCCAGGTGAGTACAGATCCCGATCAGCAGCAAAATCTCTGGCTTGATCGAACGCACTTCCGGATCGACGTAGGTTGGTTGTACCGAGTTCTTGGAGTCAGGGTCAGATAGCTGGCCCTCGATCTTTTTAAGATTCCCCAGGATTTCCTCTGTACGGCGGACGATGAATACCGGTTGACCACGCCACTCAGCAATCATCTGCTGACCTGGTTCGATCTTGCTGATATTCACTTTCACCGGTGCACCTGCGGCTTTCGCCTTGGCACTGGGAAACCATGACCCCACGAACGGGACCGCAGCCCCCACCGCTCCAGCAGCACCCACCACGGATGTGGCTGCTACTAGGAAGCGACGCCGGCCTGCATTCACGCCGTCATTGCTCATTCAGTCCTCTCCCATCAGCTTTGTGGCCTGTTAAATCAGGCATCTACTAAGTAAAAATCTGAACTTATAAAAATTTTGCCGAATGGTAATGAAAAGCCCCTATTCTGACAAGGTAATTACCAAGCCGACCCAGCCCGAAGCCTTGTAGTATAGGGCCTGCGCGGATGTGGCAAGTTGTCACAGCGCAAATTTCAGACAATAAAAAACGCCCAGCTCCGCGAGGAGACTGGGCGCTTTTGAACGCAGTAGCGAATTAACGCTTGGAGTATTGCGGACGCTTACGCGCTTTACGCAGACCCACTTTCTTACGCTCAACTTCACGTGCGTCACGGGTTACGAAGCCAGCTTTACGCAGAGCGCTGCGCAGAGTTTCGTCGTAATCCATCAGAGCGCGAGTGATACCGTGGCGGATTGCGCCAGCTTGACCACTTACACCGCCGCCGATAACGGTAACGTAGATATCGAACTTCTCAACAGTCTCGGTCAGCTCCAGCGGCTGACGAACTACCATGCGGGCAGTTTCGCGACCGAAGAAGTTATCCAGGGAGCGGTTGTTGATCGAGATGTTGCCAGTGCCCGGACGCAGGAAAACGCGTGCGGTTGCAGTCTTGCGACGGCCAGTGCCGTAATTTTGAGTCGCCGACATAATGAACTATTCCGTTAAATCTTCAGTTCTTGGGGCTGCTGAGCAGTATGAGGGTGAGCAGCGCCCGCATAGACTTTCAGCTTACGGTACATGTCGCGACCCAGCGGGTTCTTAGGCAGCATGCCTTTTACCGCGGTCTCGATCACGCGCTCAGGGGCTTTAGCGATCAGCTTTTCGAAGTTGATCGACTTGATGCCGCCCGGGAAACCGGAGTGGGAGTAGTACATTTTGTCAGTGGTTTTAGCGCCAGTAACACGTACCTGCTCGGCATTGATTACGACGATGTAGTCGCCGGTATCAACGTGAGGAGTGTACTCAGGCTTGTGCTTGCCACGCAGACGGCTCGCGATTTCGGTGGCCAGACGACCCAGGGTCTGACCAGCAGCGTCGACGACGAACCAGTCGCGCTTTACTGTTTCCGGTTTAGCAGTAAAAGTTTTCATTCTTTATAGCCTCAGGGGCCGCCCAGCAAAATAGACGGCGGATCTTACTGAATAGTGCGTACTTTGACAAGGTCAAAGGCAGCCGGACACAGACGCTATCGGGGGCTCGGGTCAGCGCGTCTGATATACGGCAAGATTCTTCGGCAGGCGGCGCATCACTTCCACTGCAGAAAGAGCTGCCGAATTATGCAGATTGCGAAAAAAAATTCAACCTGCTTTTATGATTGTTTTGCCAAGGGAGTACCCGATGGACTACCGCCAGCTGGGCCGAACCGATCTGAATGTGAGTGCGATTTGCCTGGGTACCATGACTTGGGGCGAGCAGAACACCGAGGCTGAAGCCTTCGCTCAAATCGAGCGAGCCAAGAACGCCGGAATCAACTTTATCGACACCGCCGAAATGTACCCGGTGCCACCCAAGGCCGAAACCTATGCCACCACCGAACGCTACATAGGCAACTGGTTCAAGCAACACGGCGATCGCGCCGACTGGATCCTGGCTAGCAAGATCGCCGGCCCAGGCAACACCATCGATTACATCCGCGACAAACAACTCAAGCACAACCGCAAACACATAGTCGAAGCCGTGGATGCCAGCCTCAAGCGCCTGCAGACCGACTGGATCGACCTTTATCAATTGCACTGGCCCGAGCGCAGCACCAACTTCTTCGGTCAACTGGGTTACAGGCACCAGGCCGACGAAGACTTCACACCGCTGGAAGAAACCCTCGAAGCGCTGGACGAACAGGTCAAGGCCGGCAAGATCCGCCATATCGGCCTGTCCAACGAAACGCCCTGGGGCACCATGAAGTTCCTCGCCCTGGCCGAAAGTCGTGGCTGGCCTCGCGCAGTTTCGATCCAGAACCCCTACAACCTGCTCAACCGCAGCTTTGAGGTGGGCCTGGCGGAAATCGCCATTCGCGAACAATGCGGCCTGCTGGCTTACTCTCCATTAGCCTTTGGCTACCTGTCCGGCAAGTACGAGGGAGGCGCCCGACCAGCCAAGGCTCGACTGAGCCTCTACAGCCGCTTCAGCCGCTACTTCAACCCTCAGTCGGAAGCGGCCTGCAGCCGTTATGTGGCGCTGGCCCGCGAGCATGGTCTGGACCCGGCACAGATGGCCTTGGCCTTCGTCACTCAACAGCCGTTCGTGACCAGCAACATCATCGGCGCCACCACACTGGAACAGCTGGACAGCAACATCGCCAGCGCCACCTTGAAGTTGTCGGAAGAAGTCCTCGCCGGGATCGAGGCAATCCACAAGGATCACCCCAACCCTGCGCCTTAACTGGTCTACAGGAGCTGGCTTGCCAACGAATGGACACGTCGCACCATTTGTCTGCAAGCCGGTTCCTACAGTGAACGGGCGATAATTTCCTTCATGATCTCGTTGGTCCCGGCATAAATGCGCTGCACCCGCGCATCGGCCCAGGCCCGGGCCACCGGGTACTCCCACATGAAGCCGTAGCCGCCGTGCAGTTGCACGCACTCATCGAGTACCTTGCACTGCAGATCGGTGCCCCAGTACTTGGCCATGGCCGCCGTCGGCACATCGAGTTTGCCCTGCAAATGCAGCTCCAGGCAGCGATCGACAAAGACCCGGCCGATCTGAATTTCCGTGGCCATTTCAGCCAGCTTGAAGCGGCTATTCTGGAAATCGGCAATTGCCTTGCCAAAGGCCTTGCGTTCGCGGGTGTATTCCAGGGTCCACTGCAACGCGGCCTCGGCACTGGCCAGGCCACCAATCGCCACGGTCAGGCGCTCCTGGGGCAACTCCTGCATCAAGTAGGCAAAGCCTGCCCCAGCTTGCCCCAGCAGATTTTCCTTGGGCACTCGCACATCCTGGAAGAACAGCTCGGAGGTGTCCTGAGCCTTCATTCCAACCTTTTCCAGGCGCTTGCCCTTGTAGAACCCGGGAGTATCGGCCTCAACCAGAAACAGGCTGGTGCCCTTAGCTCCAGCCTTGGGATCGGTCTTGGCCACGACTATCACCAGGTCCGCCAGATAGCCGTTGGTAATAAAGGTCTTGGACCCATTGATCACATACTCGTCGCCGTCGAGCACTGCCGTGGTCTTCACCCCTTGCAAGTCAGAGCCCGCACCCGGCTCGGTCATGGCAATGGCCGTGACCATATCCCCCGACACCAGACGGGGCAGGTATTTGCGCTTCAGCGCCTCACTGCCGTAGTGCAGGATGTAGGGCGCAACAATGTCTGAATGCAGAGAAAAACCAATGCCGGTCAGCCCCAGACGGCCGATCTCCTCAATCACCACCGCACTGTAGAGAAAATCCGCCCCCAGACCGCCGTACTCCTCGGGAATGTGCGAACACAGCATCCCCGCCTCCCCGGCCTTGCTCCACAACTGACGGTCGATGAAGCCCTGTTTTTCCCACTCACCATGGAAAGGCACAGCCTCTTTTTCAAGGAACGTACGCACGCTGTCACGAAAGAGTTCATGCTCGGAACTGAACAAGGTTCTAGGGATCATGCAGGCACCTGTGATGTTGATTGATCATGGGTTGGCTGCCAGAGCCTAAGCCCAGGCACCTGCACGGGACACTGGACACATCCGACAAAAAATAAGACGATCCAGCCGTCTGGTGACCACTTTCCCCTATAAGAACAATTGAATTATGTCTAACCAAACCTCCACGCCCTTGCGGCGCGTCAGCATCCTGGCTATCGACCGGGTTTTCGCTTCCACCCTCATGCAGGCCAAGGATTTTTTTCATCTGGCCAGCCTGCGCTACGGCAAACAACTGGGCCAAGGCCTGACTCCGGCATTCGAAACTCGCCTGGTCAGCCCCGACGGCCAGCCAGTCTGCAGCTTCAGCAATGTGATCATGCCGGTGGACGGTGCGCTGGAAGATACCGATGTGATCATTCTCCCGGCCTTCTGGGATGACTTCGACACCCTGTGCCAGCGTTATCCACAGATACTGCCCTGGCTGCGCGCCCAGCACGCCCGCGGTGCAGTGCTTTGCGGTGAAGCCACCGGGGTTTTCTGGCTGGCTGAAGCCGGACTGCTCGACGGCAAGGAAGCCACCACTTACTGGCGCTTCTTCAACGCCTTCAGCGAGCGCTTTCCCAAGGTCCAGCTCAACCAGGACAAGCACCTGACAGACGCCGACAATCTCTATTGCGCCGGCGGCACCACCTCGGCCTGCGACCTGTACATTTACCTGATCGAACGCTTCTGTGGAGCCAACGTGGCCCAGGCCGTGGCTCGGGACATCCTCTATGAAGTGCAGCGCAGCTACGCCCCCGGACGCATCGGCTTCGGCGGCCAGAAACTGCATCAGGATGTAATCATCCTGCAGATCCAGCATTGGCTTGAAGAGCACTTCGCCGACAAGTTCCGCTTCGAGGACGTGGCTCGCGAACATGGCATGAGCATTCGCAATTTCATGCGCCGCTTTCAGACGGCTACCGGCGACAAGCCCCTGCACTACCTGCAGCGTCTACGCATCGAAACCGCCAAGGGCCTGCTTTCGGGAACGCGCAAGAGCATCAAGACCATCAGCTATGAAGTCGGCTACGACGACGCCAGCTTCTTCGCCCGCCTGTTCCGCCAACACACCGAACTCTCACCCAATCAGTACCGCCAGCAGTTCCAGCAGCAGGCGGCATAAAAAAAGGGCCTGCAATGCAGGCCCTTTTTCATCGACTCGAGATTATGGCTTGTGCGCCCGCGACAGAAACTCGTGGGACTGCATCTCCAGCAACCGGCTGAGAGTGCGCTGGAACTCGAACGTCAAGCGCCCTCCGGTATAGAGATCCTTGAGCTCGACCTCGGCGGAGATGATCAGCTTGACGTTGCGGTCATAGAATTCGTCGACCATGTTGATGAAACGCCGAGCAATATCATCCGTGGTGACACTCATCTGCTCCACGCCACTGAGCAGCACGGCATGAAAGATCTTGCCCAGTTCGATGTAGTCGTTCTGGCTACGAGGACCATCGCACAGCTCACGGAAGTCGAACCAGGCCACATCATCACAGGTGCGCAGCGCACGAATTTCTCGGTTCTCGATGATCAATACATCGTTTTCCACCGCCTGAGTGCACTCTGGCGTCAGCGCACGGAAGCTCTTGCGCAGACTTTCATGGGCAGCTTCATCCAATGGATAGTGAAACAGCTCCGCCTGCTCCAGATGCCGCAGACGGTAGTCGACGCCGCTGTCGACGTTGACGATCTCGGTGTTCTGCTTGATCAGGGCAATGGCCGGCAAGAAGCGCGCACGCTGCAGACCGTCCTTGTACAAGCCATCCGGAACGATGTTCGACGTCGCCACCAGGGTCACACCGTTCTTGAACAACTCTTCCATCAGGGTGCCGAGAATCATCGCATCGGTAATATCAGACACGAAGAATTCATCGAAGCAGATCACCCGCGCCTCTTGTGAGAAACGCTTGGCAATGATGGTCAGCGGATTCTTTTCGCCACCCAGGGTTTTCATTTCTTCGTGTACGCGCTTCATAAAGCGGTGAAAGTGCGTACGAACCTTTTCCTTGAACGGCAAGGCTTCGAAGAAGGTGTCTACCAGATAAGTCTTTCCACGCCCTACTCCGCCCCAGAAGTACAGCCCCTTGACCGGCGCCTGATCCTTCTTGCCAAAGAGCTTGCCGAGCAAGCCCGGCTTGTTTTGCTCGGCTGCAATCAGATCCTCATACAGGCGCTGCAGATGACGCACAGCGGTTTCCTGTGCCGCGTCATGAAAGAAGTCCGGGCGTTTCAGATCTGCTTGGTATCGTTCTAGGGGCGTCATAATTCGTTAGCAAGGCAACAAAAACGGGCCGTCACTTTAGCGACGGCCCTGGGGAATGGCAATCAGCCCTTGGTCGGGAAGATTCCGATTAGTCCTGCGCTGGGGTCAGCGCAATCCGCAGCGCTTCAATGGCTGCGTCACGCGCGGCAGCGTCAGCGAAGGCTGGGCTGTCAGCCACGCAGGCGCCATCCAGCCAAACGCTGAAACTGCCGGCTTCGCTACGCAGATCCAGCTCCTGCCCCGATTGCAGTCGTTTGGTCACCGCACCAGCAGCCTTGCCATCGGCGAAGTGACGCGACAGCAGCAACTGCTCGCCATCGGCGGACAGCAAGCGGAAACGGAAACTACCATCGTCTTCACGGAAGCTGATGAAGCGCGCGGCCTTGGCGGCCTTTTTCTTGGTCGTGGCGGCAACTTGCACCTGACTGGCAAAGGAGCGCAGGCCCACGGCCTCACGCAGCTCGGCAAGGAACGGCGTGGCCACAGCCCGAGCTTTGGCGGCGCCGGCACGCAAAATGTCTTCAAGATCCCCGGGACGGGCGATCAACTGATGGTAACGCTCACGAGCCTCGCCCAATTCACCATCCAGCAACTGGAACAGGCGGTTCTTGGCTTCGCCCCAGCCCAGCCCCTGCAACAGCTCAGTACGGAACTCGGCGGCCTGTGCCGGGGTAGAAAACGCCTGGAACAGAGTGAACAGATGGGAGTTGTCCGGGTCCTTGGCCTCACCCGGCGCCTTGGAGTCAGTGACGATCCGCGAGATCGCGTCCTTCATGTCCTTGGCACTGGTGAACAAAGGGATGGTGTTGTCGTAGCTCTTGGACATCTTGCGACCGTCCAGGCCAGGCAGGGTCGCGACACTCTCCTCGATCAGTGCCTCGGGCATGGTGAAGAACTCCTTGCCCTGGCCAAACAGATGGTTGAAACGCTGGCCGATGTCCCGAGCCATTTCCACGTGCTGGATCTGATCACGGCCCACCGGCACCTTGTGCGCGTTGAACATCAGGATGTCTGCGGCCATCAGCACCGGGTAGCTGTAGAGCCCCATGGTGATGCCGGCATCCGGGTCTTCACCGGCCTCGAGGTTCTTGTCCACCGATGCTTTGTACGCATGGGCACGATTGAGCAGGCCCTTGGCGGCTACGCAGGTCAGCAGCCAGGTCAGTTCCGGAATCTCCGGAATGTCCGACTGACGATAGAAGGTCACACGTTCCACATCCAGGCCGCCCGCCAGCCAGGTCGCCGCGATTTCCTGGCGCGAACGCTGAATGCGCAACGGGTCATCGCACTTGATCAGCGCGTGATAGTCGGCCAGGAAGTAGAAGGAATCGGCATTACTGTCACGGCTGGCAAGGATCGCCGGGCGAATCGCGCCAGCGTAGTTGCCCAGGTGCGGGGTACCGGTGGTGGTGATGCCGGTGAGGATACGCGTACGAGTAGTCATGGGTAATCGCTTATCAGACTGCTATCAATTCGAAAGTCGCGGCAGCACCAGATCCTTGAGATCAGTGAGCTTGCCATGAAAAAAGTGCCCGCATTCTGCCACTTTCAGCAGCTCATGGGGGCGAACAAGCGCGTCGGACCAGTCATAGACCGCTTGAGGGTCAATGACTTCATCGGTTTCCGGCTGGATCAGGGTCAGCGGGCAGTTTTCCGGCAACTGGTCGGTATCCCGCAGACGGGTCACCGCCGCCGCCACCATGAACAGGTGCTTGAGCTGCACGCCCTGGGCCTCCAGGCGCCCGCCAAGGCTGGCGGCGACAAAACCGCCGAAGGAGAACCCCAGCAGGGTCAATGGCAGTTCAGGATGTTTGGCCTGCAACCACTGGGCGGCAGCCTGGGCGTCATCGACTTCGCCACTGCCCATGTCGTGACTGCCTTCACTGGCACCAACGCCCCGGTAGTTGAAGCGCAAGGTGATCAGGCCGGCATCCCGCGCGGTGCGCTGCAAGGTGGACACCACCTTGTTGAGCATGGTGCCGCCCTGCACCGGGTTGGGGTGGCAGATCAGTGCCACGCCACGAGGATCGGGCACCTCCAGATACAGGGCTTCCAATTGGCCCACCGGGCCGGCAATCACTACAGGGGTTTCACGCATTAGCAAGGAAGGAACTCCGTGACCTCGAAGGGGGTCGACTCGTCTAGCAAATGGTCTGTGCCAATCTATTGCGAGTGAATCGCGGTATACAGCGCAGGTTCGAGCCGTTAACGTAAAGCAAAGCCGTTTATAGAGGAAGGACTCGTGGAACACTCGCTCTTAGTTTGGTTGTTGCCGACTCTTGCCCTGGTCGCGGGTGTCGCCATTGGATTCCTGGTTGCTCGCCTGCTGCCCAATGCCGCGCCTAACCGCACGCAGCGTCAGTTGGACGATATTCAGGAACGTTTCGACAATTATCAAAATGAAGTGGTCACCCATTTCAACAGCACTGCCACCCTGGTGAAAAAGCTCACCCAGAGCTATCAGGAAGTGCAGGACCATCTCGCCGAGGGTGCCAACCGCCTGGCCCTGGACGAACTGACCCGGCAACGCCTGCTGGCTGCACTGCATTCCGAGTCGGCACAAACTCCACGGGAGCGCCTGACTCCACCGCGGGATCAGGAGCCACCACGGGACTACGCGCCGAAGACGCCAAACGCTCCGGGTATGCTCGACGAGCACTACGGCCTGAAGAAGTAACCGCTTCAGTCATTAAAAAGCCCGCCCGATTTGCATCGGGCGGGCTTTTTTGTACCTGGGATTGCAGTCGAGTCGATCAGTACTGCTGGTAGGGCTGCTGGTACTGCTGACCTTGCTGCTGATACTGCTGGCCCGGAATCGCCTTGAGGTTGACCTCTACACGACGGTTCTGCGCACGGCCATTGACGTCGGCGTTGCTGGCAATCGGATTGTCCGGACCAGCACCGCGAGCGGACAGGTTGGCACTGCTCACCCCCTGGGACGTGAGGTAGGTCGCCACGCTCTGGGCACGACGCTGGGAAAGATCCATGTTGTGCTGACGGCTGCCAGTGCTGTCGGTGTAGCCGACGATCTCGATCTGGTTCTGGTTGAACTCGCGCAGGGAGTTGGCCAGGTTGTTCAGCGGTTGGTAGAAGCTTGGGGCGATATTTGCCGAATCAGTGGCAAACGTGATGTTGCCCGGCATGATCAGCTTGATCTGATCACCCTGACGCTGCACTTCAACCCCGGTATTGGCCATGCTGGCGCGCAGTTTTTTCTCCTGCTGGTCGGCGTAGTAACCGTAACCGGCAGCGGATGCCCCCACCACCGCGGCACCGATCAACGCGCCCTTGCCACGGTTATTGTGGTCAATGGCAGCACCGGCCAATGCACCAGCCAGGGCACCCAGGCCACCGTATTTGGCAGTTTTGCTCATGCCCGACGAGCCGCCGTCGGCCTGCCCCTGATTGTCATAGGGGTTAGGCGAAGCGCAGCCGGACAACAAGGCCACAGCAGTAGCGACAACAATCAAACGACGCGAGGTGAACATGGAAAACTCCTACATTTTGCATTCTGTGGTGCAGCGGACGTTGGCAACAGACCTTAGCTAGCGTTGGAACACACAGAGTGGCAAAAATTCCGTCAGCAGCCTGGCTAAAAGTCAGGCCCTCACAAACGGATTCTGGCGCATCTCATCGCCCAATCGAGTGTCTGGACCGTGCCCGGCAACCACTGTGGCATCTTCATCAAGGGTATACAGACGCTGCTTGATCGAACGCACCAGGGTGGCCTGATCCCCGCCCCACAAGTCCGTGCGCCCGACCCCGCGCTTGAACAGCGTGTCGCCGGCAATCAGAAGCTTAGCCTCGGAAAACCAAAAACTCATGGAACCCGGAGTGTGCCCGGGAGTATGCAGGGCAACGCCGCAACCGCAGGCCAGTTCCTCATCGTCGCCCAGCCAGCGGTCCGGGGACGGGACCGGGGTGTAGGGCACGCCGAACATGCTGCACTGCATCTCAAGGTTGTCCCACAGGAACTGGTCGTCCTTATGCAGATGCAAAGTGGCGCCGGTCTTTTCCTTCATCTGCCCGGAGGCGAGAAAATGATCCAGGTGCGCATGGGTATGAATGATGCTCACCACCTTCAACCCCAGGGCATCGAGGCGAGCCATGATCAAATCGGGATTGCCTCCCGGATCGACAACTATGGCTTTCTTGGTCAGCGGGTCGCCAATGATGGTGCAGTTGCACTGCAAAGGCCCGACGGGGAAGGTTTCGCGGATAAGGCTGGGTTTGGCGGCGTCCATGGAAGCGTTCCAGAAAAATCGATGGCGCATTCTGGCACAGCTCACCGCCAACACTCACTCAGAACGCCAGTTGCAGCGTCTCCTCCCCCTCCAGTGCCAGCAGGAACTGCTTGGCTTCAAGCCCTCCGGCAAAGCCGGTCAGGCTCCCCGACGCACCGATCACTCGATGACAGGGGGCCACAATCGAGATCGGGTTCCGGCCATTGGCTGCACCCACCGCCCGCACCGCCTTGGGACTGCCAATCTGCTGGGCGATCTGGCTGTAGCTGCGGGTCTCACCGAAAGGGATGGTCAGCAAGGCCTGCCAGACCTTGCACTGAAACTCGGTACCGACGAAATCCAGCTCAAGCTCGAAGCGCTCACGGCTGCCTGCAAAGTATTCCCGAAGCTGGCGCTCGGCTTCCAGCAGCAGGGGATGATCAACCGACTCCTGCAACGGCCCGAGACGTACCCGGTTCTGCCGTTCGTGCTCCCAGAGAATCGCCGCCAGCTTGGTCCCTCTGGCCACCAGGGTCAGTTGGCCAACGGGGGACGGCATCAGTTTGAATACGCAGGACATCTCAGGTCTCCTTCAATCCGCCAGTGGAATCGGACCCGGAACCCAGTGGTCCATGGCCGTCTTCTCAGTACGCCGACACTGTAAAACGAGATTCAAGCGCAAGAACCACGTTTCTTGTGCTTGAATTCGACGGCGAATCGTTCTGAGTGCCGAGCAGACCCGAAACTAGTTGTCCTCATCCACCAGGAAACAGTTGTCACTGCTACTGCGCTGTCCATGAGGGTCGACAATGAAGGCCCCGCGCCCCTGGCCGCATTCGAGCAAGTGCACCGGGGACAATTCGCGCTGCCGGTCGATCTGCGCATTGAAGCGCATGATGTAGATCCCCAGGGAGATCGATACACAGAGAATCAGCACCAGGCACAGCACCAACTGATCGGTGTAGCTGGCGCCGGTCTTATCAGCATGCACTGATGACATGCCCGGATCCCGCCCGCTCAACACTGTGGCCAATCAGTAACCAACTCAGGGGGCCGCCCCCTCCCAGGCGCCCCAAAGGTGCCTGGGAAGGCAGGACGCAGGCCATCAGGACGAGAAGTATCAGGACCAGCAAGATTCCTTTGACTACCGAAATCAGGTTCATGGCTGTGCCACGCTCTGGAGTTAAGAAGAGCCCGAGCTTAGAGACGGCCGGGTTAACACCGGGTAAACATCGGCAGAAACCGGCCTGACTCCGCTATCCTTCGGCCCATCAAGCGCCAAGGGTCCAAGGGGACGTTTCCGTGCATATTCAACTGCTATTGGTCGAGGACAACCTCGACCTGGCCAACACCGTCATCGAGTACTTGGAAATCAGCGGCATCGTCTGCGACCACGCCAGCAATGGCCAGACCGGCCTTAACCTGGCTTTAAGCCAGCACTACGACGTCATCCTGCTGGACATCATGTTGCCGCGACTGGACGGCCAACAGCTGTGCCAACAGTTGCGCCAGCAAGGCAGCCAGACGCCGATCCTGATGCTCACCTCGCTGGATGCCCTTTCCGACAAACTCGCCAGCTTCGCCGCCGGGGCTGACGACTATCTGGTCAAGCCCTTTGAAATGGCGGAACTGGTGGCCCGTATCCGAGCCCTGAGCATGCGCCGCAGCGGCCAGGCAAGCCGCCTGCAAGTGGCCGACCTGGTGATGGAGCTGTCTACCCGCAAGGTCAGCCGCGCCGGGCAAGAACTGCATCTGTCACCCATTTGCTGGACCCTGCTGGAATGCCTGATGCGTGCCAGTCCGGAACCGGTAACCCGGGAACGCCTGGAGACCATGATCTGGGGCGACGAGCCACCGGACAGCAATACCCTCAAGGTGCACATGCACCGATTGCGCAAGACCGTGGACAAGTCCTTCGGCCAACCGTTGATCCACACCCTCCCTGGTATTGGCATTCAGATGAGGTCACATGCGTAACGGTCTGGGTCTGAAATGGGTGATCAGCGGCAGCTTCCTGCTGCTGATTGCCGTGGTGTTGCTGATCTACAGCCTGCTGTTGCCCGAGTACAGTATCCGTGGCCTGCTCTATACCGCCAGCGCCATGATGGAGGAGGAAGCCCAGTACTTCGCCAGGCATTACAAGAAAGATCCAAACACCCCACCGCCGCACAACTACTTCTATACCAGCGTCATAGGCAAAGAGGCGCTGCCGGAGAAAATCCGTCAGCTGCTGGACACTCCGCCCAGCCTGTCCTTCGGCGCGCTGCAGGCCTTCGGCGACCTGGACTCCGATGACGAGGATGAAGGGCGGGCGGTCCTGGCCCAGCCCCTTAGCGACGGCAAGACCCTGTACATGTTCGACGTCGACCACGACAAGGAAGAAGGCGGCGAAGTGGAGACGCCACTGTCCGACGCCTACATCGAGCGCCAGTTGCGCGGCGTCAACCTCATCAGCCTGGCGGTGTTCGTCCCGGCGCTGATCATCATTGTCCTGCTGGTCTGGTGGCTGGTAAGGCCCCTGGAGCGCCTGGCCCAGTGGTCCTCGACCCTCAAGGATGCGGACGCGGTGTCCGGCCAGCGACCTAATTTTGGTTTCAAGGAGTTCAACGTGCTCGCCGATGCCCTGGCCCAAAGCGTGCAGCAGGTGCAGGCCGCCAGCCTGCGAGAAGGCCGCCTGCTGCGCTACACCAGCCATGAGCTGCGCACCCCATTGGCGGTGCTCAAGGCCAATATCGAACTGCTGACCTTGCAATCCGGCGGCGTCCTGCCGCCGCCCCTGCAACGTATCGAGCGCTCGGTATTGAACATGCAGCGCATCGCCGAAACCTTGCTGTGGATGAGCCGGGAACTGCCAGAACCCTTGCCCGAGGAACCCATCGACATGAGCGGCCTGGTCACTGAACTGATCGAGGAACACCGCTACCTGATCGGTACACGGGATATCGAACTGCTGCTGGACATCAGCAGCACCCCTTGCCGCTTGCCTCTGACCGCCTGCCGCATCGTGGTGGGCAACTTCCTGCGCAATGCCTTGCAATACGCCGATGAGGGCAGTGTCGAGATCAATTTCGACTACCCACAACTGCGCATCGTCAACCGCATCCGGGAAGCCAAGCAGTTGGAGCCATCCAACGACTTTGGCTATGGCCTGGGCCTGGAACTGATGCGGCAACTCAGCGCCCGGCTCGGCTGGCGCATTGAGGTGCTGATGGAACAGCAACTCTTCACGGTCACCCTGGACTTCAATGCCGCCCCGCCCGCCGAGGAGCTGCCTGCACCGCAGAGCGCTCCAGAGGCGTAAAGTTGAAAAGCATCGTCCTGGTCGAGATCGTTCAAGGCCAGGAAATACCTGTTCACAAGCGATGAAAAAACTGCCTAGACCCCGCCCTTTCCGACAGCGTTTGTGAGTATCGTTGACGGACAAGAAACCAAGCCCGGGAGGCTTGTCGGTGCATAACTTGCTTGCAGGAAGCGGGCTGCATCTTTCGCAGTGCACTCTAGAGCCGAATCAGAACGAGGTTCGCTGTGGCCGCCTACAATCTGCGTCAACTCAAGTACTTCATCACCACCGTCGAATGCGGCAGCGTCGCTGAAGCGTCACGCAAGCTGTATATCGCCCAGCCGTCGATCTCCACCGCCATCAAGGGCCTGGAGGACAGCTTCGGCGTGCAATTGCTGATCCGCCACCACGCCCTGGGGGTGTCCCTGACCCCAAGTGGTGCACGCTTCTACCGCAAGGCTCAGGAACTGCTGCGCATGGCCAAGGAGTTCGAGCAGAACGCCCTGGCGGACAACGACGTGGTGGCCGGACAGATCGACATCGGTTGCTTTGAAACCGTGGCACCGCTGTACCTGCCGCAGTTGATCGCCGGCTTCAGTGCCCTGTATCCCGGGGTGGAAATCCGCATCCGCGATGGCGAACAGCAGGAACTGGTACAGGGCTTGACCGGCGGTGCGTTCGACTTGGTGATCCTGTACGAGCACGAACTGGACGGCACCATCGAAACCGAACCACTGATGCCACCGCAACGGCCCTATGCGTTGCTTCCCGCCGACCACCGCTACGCCCAGCAGGCCCAGGTTTCACTGCGTGACCTGAGCCTGGAACCAATGATCCTGCTGGATGTGCAACCGAGCCGGACCTACTTCGTCAGCCTGTTCGAGGAACTGGGATTGACGCCACAGATCGCCTTCAGCTCGCCCTCCATCGAGATGGTGCGGGGCATGGTGGGCCAGGGCTTCGGCTTTTCGATTCTGGTAACCCGCCCCCACTCCCAGTGCTCCTACGACGGCAAGCCGGTGGTGTGCGTGGATATTGTCGAGGACGTGACCGGCTCCGGCCTGGTGGCGGCCTGGCTCAAGCGTGGCCAGTTGACCAAGCCGGCGCGCCTGTTCGCCGATTACTGCAAACAGCACCTGGCCCGATAACCCCGGGCCCGGCGCTGTATCACGGCGCAGCTGCAGCCGGTCGGCCGACCTCGACGCGGCCGCCAAAAGCCCTGGCCGGCGGAGTAGCGCCTACCCCAGCAACCCCAACTCCTGGGCCCGTGCCACTGCCTGTGTACGTCGCTCAACCCCCAGCTTGCTGTTGATATGGCTGGCGTGGGTTTTCACCGTATGCAGCGAAATGAACAAGCGCTCGCTGATTTCCTGATTGGAACACCCCTGAGCAATCAATTGCAGCACCGACAGCTCCCGGGAACTCAACGACTCACTATGAGCCGCCTCGGGAAGCTCACGGGGAGCAGCAGGCAAACGCTGCAACAGAGCCTGAGTCAAAGCGGTCGACACACAGTGCTGCAATTGCTCGCGCATCCAGCAGGGGTGACTGCGGATCAAGCTCTCGAAAGGTTGCACTGCGCCCCCCACCGCTGCTTCCAGGGCCTGGGCAAAGTCCCGTCGTGCCTCTGCGCCGCGCCCGGACGCCAGCAACAGCAGGGTTTTCTGGGTCAGGGCCATAACGCTCAACAACTGCCGACCGCTTTGCTGGCCATGCTCCACCAATCGACTCAAGCGCTGTTCGGCCCGGGCGGAGTCGCCCTTGATGGTTTCCAGTTGGGCTTGCTGCAATTCGATGTGCAAGGGCAACTGCGGATGGAACTCCGGCGGCGCCGCAGCCTGTTCTCCAGTGTAGGTCTGGCCCAGACGCGCCAGCCAGGCCTCGGCCAGGTCGATGCGGCCCTGGGCCAGCCAGAGCTCGCACTTCACCAGAGTGATCATCGCCAAGTAGTAGATCGGCGGCACGTCCCAGATATGCATCAGGCGCTCGGCCTCGGCCAACTCGGCAAAGGCCCGGGAAAACTCGCTCCGCAGGCCTTCCTGCTTGGCGATCACGCAATGGGCGATCAACACGCTTATGTCGCGACAGGCCCGCGCCTCCAGCAACCCGGCCTGTAAACGCACCAGGCCGGCCTCAGGCTGGGCACGCAGCGTCAACAGATAACCTTCATACAGGGTCAGCCGGGCCCGCACCGCGTACAGCCGCTGAGCCGACAGTCCCTGCAGCCGTCGCAGCCCTTGGTGCACCTCCTCCAGCGCTCTGAGCACCTCGCCCCGCGCCTGCAGAACCCGGGCCCGATCGTAATGGGCCAGGGCCTCGAACAACGGATTGCCGACCCGCTGCGCCAACTCCAGGGATTCGCGATTGAGACTGCGGGCGCGCCACAGGTCGGCGTCGGTGATCGCCAGGTTGGACAAGGTCGACAGACACATCAGGCGCTGTCCGTAACGCTTGTGCGGCAGGCTTTCCAGAGCCTCGCCGCAGTAGGCCAGGGTCCGTTCCCGCTGGCCCCGCCCACGAGCGATGATCCCGCTCAAGGCCAGCCATTGCGCCAGCATCGACTTTTGCGCAGTAGCCGAAGGCGCCGGCAGGAAACGACTCAGGTGATCCGCCAGTTCCTCTGCCGCGTCCAACTGGCAGGCCAGGCCCAGGGCCCAGCTGTAGAGCACGATCAGCCGCGGTGTGCTGATCAGCAGGCTGTCGGGCAGGTCCATCTTCCAGCGCAGCAGCATGCCGACATTCTGCTCCGCCAGCAGTTGCTCCTCCGACAGGTTCTGCACCAGGTTGGCCGCCACATCCAGGTGTCCGGCACGCAGCGCCTGCTCCACGGCTTCATCCAGCAGCCCCTGAGCGTTGAACCAACGACAGGCACGCAAATGCAGGCTGGCGGCCGGCACCAGGGTATTGGCCGTGGGTCGGGTACGCAGCAGATCGGAAAACAGATGGTGATAGCGATACCAGTGCCCGTGTTCGTCCAATGGCACCAGGAACACTTGGTGAGCCTGCAGGAAACCCAGGATCTCGGCACTGTCATGCGCTTCGCGCAGGGCGTCGCAGAGCTCGGCGCAGAAGCGCTCCTGGGGCGCCGTGTCATAGAGGAAAGCCTGGACCTCGGCGGGCAGGCAGTCGATGACCTCTTCCAGCAGGTAGTCGCGGATCAGCCCTTCGCCCCCATGCAGTCCCTGAGGCAAGGTGCCCAGCGCACCAGCCTCGGACGCTGCCAACAGCCAGAAACGCAGCCCGGCAACCCAGCCCTCGCTGCGCTGGATCAGGCTTTCCAGAGCCTCGCCGCGCAAGGAACTGCTGTGGCGGTCCAACAAGCTCAGGGACTCGTCATGGGTCAGGCGCAAATCCTGCTCATGCAGCTCCAGCAACTGTCGTGAAAGCCGCAGCCGCGCCAGATGCCAATCCGGACGCTGGCGGCTGGTGACCAGCACCAGCAGGCCGTCGGGCAGGTGATTGAGGAAAAACTGCAAGCAACGATCAAGCACCGGCCCCTGGGCCAGGTGATAGTCGTCCAGGACCAGCAACAACGGCCTGCTGCTAGACAGGTGAAGCGCCAGTTCGTCCAGCAAGCCATCCAGCCACTCTTCAAAGGCGAAAGGCTGATGGCGCTGGCGCATTTTCAACAGACCGAGAGACTGCCGGCCCAATTGGGGAAAGTACTGCTGCAAACCGGCCAGCAAGCGTTCGAGGAAACGCCCGGGATCGCTGTCCCGGCGGCTCAACCCCAGCCATAGGCTCTGCCAGTTGCCCGGCAAGCCCTGGCAAAACTCCACCGCCAACGAGCTCTTACCAAACCCGGCCGGCGCACTGACCAGCAACAGCCTGCCCTTCAACCCGGCACTCAAGCGTTCGCAAAGACGCGGCCGCTGCACGTATCCGTCGGGCAGAGGGGGTCGATAGAAACGCCCTTCCAACGCAGGAATCACCGCGCTGGCAGACCGTTGAAGGGGGGACAGCTCAGTCATGGCCAACTCTTATTGATGTAGGGTTGTCGGCGTAGCAGATGCCCGCAGACTAGCGGTAAAAAGCGACCTGTTGAAGATTTTTGCGACCATTCGAGTGAAAAAGACTATGACCAAATGGGTCAGATACAGCTGATTGATCAGTCGTTATTTCGGTTGTTTATCCGGCAACCTACTAATTCATCTGGAGAAAGCCTGCCGGAACAGCCTAGATTGTTGTGCATATCTGCGAATCCACAATCGTCCAGGCAAAAAAAAGCCCCGAGCCAGTCGGGGCAATTTCCGAGGATGCGGCCTCTATTTGCAGCGGATCAGCGAACCCCGTCCTGACGCAAGGCGGCTGGAGTGAAGTCGCTGGTGGTCGCGGTGAAGCCGAAGTCATACGCCTGCTTCTCTTCGTTCTTCATGCCCAGTGCCAGGTAGCGGCCGGACTGCAGGTCGTAGAGGGTTTCCAGGGCATACCACGGCACTTGCTTGTCGTAGTAGTTCTCGGCGTGGGCTTCGGCCACACGCCACAGTTGACCACGACCGTCATAGTGGTCGATCACCGCGGCCTGCCAGGTGTCTTCGTCGATATAGAAGTCACGTTTGGCATAGATGTGCCGCTGACCTTCCTTCAAGGTGGCGACCACATGCCAGACCCGACGCAGCTCGTAGCGAGCCAGGTCCTGGTTGATGTGCCCGGCCTTGATGATGTCGGCGTACTTCAGGCTCGGCGAGTCGAGCTTGTAGCTGTCGGAGGCGATGTACATCTCCTTCTTGCCTTCCAGTTTCCAGTCGTAGCGATCCGGCGCACCGTTGTACATGTCCAGGTTGTCGGACGTCCGCAGGCCATCGGCGGCGGTACCCGGGCCGTCATAGGAGACTTGCGGGGCACGGCGCACACGACGCTGGCCAGCGTTGTAGACCCAGGCCGAACGCGGCTCCTTCACTTGGTCGAGGGTCTCGTGGACCAGCAGCACGCCACCGGCCAGACGCGCCGGGGCCGTCACCTTCTGCTTGAAGTAGAACAGGATGTTGCCCGGGTTTTTCGGGTCGTAGTCCTTCATCTTGTCGCGGAACACGAACTGGTCCTGGAAGTACACCAGGCTGTAGGAGCCGTTGGCCTGTGGCGTGGCCTGGGTCACCAGACGGGTCACGCTGCCACCGCGATAGCGGGTGATGTGGTTCCAGATGACTTCCACACCGCTTTTCGGGATCGGGAACGGAATCGCGGTTTCGAAGTTCTCCAGGCCGTTGCCGCCGGACACCAGGTTGGTGCTGGTGGCATTGCGTTTGATGGCGGCGAACACCTCAGCAGGCACCGTGGCCCCGCGATGAGACGGGTAAACCGGCATCTTGAAGGTTTCCGGGTAGCGCTTGAACATCGCGTACTGCCCGGGGGCCAACTTGTCCTTGTACTGCTCGACGTTCTGCGCAGTGATCGTGAACAGCGGCTGCTCGCTGCCGTATGGGTTGGACAGGAAACCCTTGCTGTCCACGGTACCGGCGTTGGTTGCCAGGGGTTTCCAGGCGGGAATGGTACCGGCAGCGTTACCGGCCATCTCCGCGCCCATCGGCGTCAGGCTGGTGCCCAGCTTGGCCGCTTCATCGGCCGAGACCGCGGCCATGACCCCGGTGGCCAGCAGTGACAGTCCCAGCACACCGATGTGCAACAGACTCTTGGTGATGTTCATATTGTTGTTCTTCCTGAAAATGCAGTGTGCTTAGAAGTTCACGCCAACGCTCAAGGCGAGGAAGTCCCGGTCATCCACGGTGCTGTAGTCGCCACCAAAGAAGTTGGTGTAGGCCAGGCTCGCGGTGTAGGTGTTCTGGTACTCGGCATCCAGCCCCAGGCTGATGGCCTTGCGGCCTTCCTCGAAGTTGGCGCCAGGACCTGGCGAGTAGCCCTTGACGTCATGGGACCAGGCCACGTTCGGCTTGAGGTTCACACCGGCGAATACATCCGGGTATTCCCAGATCGCCCGGCCGCGGTAACCCCAGGAGGTGGCGGTGGTGAAGCCGTCGTTGTTGCAGTTGGAAGTGAGGTTACTGGCATCGGCTCCTGGGCCTGCGCCGGCAATGGTGGCGGCATTGAGCACCCGGCAACTGTTCTGTCCACCGGGAGTGGCAGGCAGGGCACCAGGACCGAACACGGGATCACGGCCATAACGCACATCCGATTTGCTCTCCAGGCCACCCACACGAGTGATCCCGAGTTCGCCTACCAGGGTCAGGCGGCTGGCACCCATGACCTGGTCGAAGAAGTGCGTGAAGGTGGTCTGGAACTGGGTAATCTCTTTACGGCGATAGCCATGAAGGTCTTGTCCAGGAATCCCATCGAGCAAGGAAGCATTGGTGAAGTTGCCTCCCAGAGGCCGGACAGCGGAGTAGAGGATATCGGTGCTGTTCAACTGAACCGGCGCATTCGGCCGATAACTCAGTTCGCCGCTCCAGGCGGTCCCTGTAGGCAAGGTGGTGGAGAAGCTCAGCCCGTACAGGCGGATGTCTTCCGGATACTCGACAAAGTACTTCGAGTTACCGGCAATCCACACCGGCGCCAACGTGCCAAAGCCCGGGGCGATGGTATAGGCCGACTGAGGTGCACCGGTGGCGCTGAAGATCGGCGCACGGCTGTGATAGTTCATGAAGTAGGCGCCGAATTCGGTGTCCAGCGGCTCGAAGTTGTAACGGAAAGCCACACCGAACTGGCCGCTGTCACGGGCATCGCGGTCGCCACTGCGACGCACCAGCGCACCCTCTTCATTGACATCGACGCCACGCGCCTGCATCGCCGCCAGGGCCGCCCGGCCCGGGGCCGTGGCGGTGATGGTCGAACGCTTGGCGAGCAGACGCAGATTGTCGTCACAGCCATCGGAAATGTTGTCCGGCTGCGAGAAGAAGGTCCCGCAGTTGTCGGTAACGGTCTGGTCCCATTCCAATTGATAGAAAGCTTCGGCCGACAGGTTCTCGGTCAGGTTCTGGGAAATGTAGAACATGTTGACCGGGATCAGACCTTCCTTGACCTCGGCACCGGGACGGCGGAACGCCGACACGTCGATCGGGTTGATCGAGTTGATACCGCCGCCAATGAAGGTACTTTCACCCCAACTCACTACCTGCTTGCCCAAACGCACCGAGCCCGGTTCATCGGCGATGGAGTAGTTGTGATAGACAAAGGCATCGAGGATCTGACCGCCGGAGGACTTGGCGCCTTCCTTGCGGTTGTTGTCACTGATGTTCTTGAAGTCCATGTCTTCGTCTTTGAGCTTGAAGTCATACCAGTACTTGCCCCGCACAAACACACCGGTATCGCCGTACTTCAATTCCAGGTCATGAATGCCCTTGAAGATCTTCGAGAAGGTCTGCCCCTTGTTGAAGTTCAAGTGGCCGTCATCGGTGGTCTGGGACAGACCCTTGCCGCCATTGTTGACCCCGATCAGGTCCTTGTTGCGTCCGGCGGTCGACCAACTGGCCCCCACCGACAGGGACGAATCGAAGCTGCCTTCGATTTCACCGATATTGAAGCTGACGCCGAATGCAGGCCCGGCGAGCGTGGAGGCGAGACCGACGGCCAGGGGCAGTTTCGCCCGGCGCCAGAACTGGTTTGCTGATGTCATCGACGCTACTCCATGTGCATTATTTTTATGGCAGTACGCTCTTCTGAAAACGCTTCGAATACCGGTTGGATGAACACTTGCCCGATTCCGAAGTTGCATGGCGCGAGCACCCCACAGTGCTCCGTTGTTCAGAAAAATCCGTAGGCGGACTATATCCAGCAGGGATTACTGCTTGATCCCTCTAAAGTGTGATTTGCAGCCGACCACCGCATTGGAACAGTCCTTTGCCACAACCGTTGAAAGACGGCGCGGTAAGGATGGCTGAAAATCTCGTGAGCACAAGGCAAAGGCTTGTCGGATGGGCATGCCGTGCCCGGACGGGCACGGCAGAGGACGCTCAAAGCGTGGAGAGGAAGGTGCTGTTACTGGCTTGCCATTCGCTGATGTCGACGCGGATGCGCTTCTTGTCGAGCTTGCCAACGCTGGTCTTGGGAATTTCAGTAACAAGGGCGATCTGACTGGGAATCGCCCACTTGCTCAGGTGCCCCAGCTCCACGAACGGCTTGAGGTGTTCCTTGAGCTCACGGGCACCAATCTCATGGCCTTCGCGGATCACCAGCAAGGCAAACGGGCGCTCGCCCCACTGTGGATCGGCGATGCCCACCACTGCTACTTCACGTACCGCCGCATGGCGACTGATGAGGTCTTCCAGGTCCAGGGAGGAGATCCACTCGCCACCGGTCTTGATCACGTCCTTGATCCGGTCACGGATGTCGATCACCCCCATGCTGTCCAGGGTCGCCACGTCGCCGGTGTGCAACCAGCCGCCGTCCCAGAGCTCGGCTCCCTTCTGCGGTTCGTTGAAATAGCCTTCAGTCAGCCAGGGCGCACGCAGCACCAGCTCGCCCAGGGACTCACCGTCCGCCGGCAGGAAGTTGCCCTCGGCATCGATGATCGCTGCCTCCACCAAGGGCCCTGGCACCCCGGCCTTGATCCGGTAAGTGGTGCGCTCGTCTTCGCTGCCCGCCATCAGTTCATCGTTGAGGTGAGCACAAGACACCAGCGGACCAGTCTCCGACATGCCATAGGCGGCCGTCAGTTGAATCCCCTTGGCCTTGGCCGCCTCGTACAGCGCACGGTTCAGCGCACTGCCGCCGATGACGATCTTCCAGCCACCGAAATCGGTGTTCTGGGCCGCCTTGGCATTGAGCACCATCTGCAGGATGGTCGGCACACAGTGGGAGAAGGTGACCTTCTCCCGGCGCCACAGCTCCACCAGGTACTCCGGGTCGTAACGCCCGGGATAGACCTGCTTGAGCCCAAGCATGGTGGCCACATAAGGCAGCCCCCAGGCATGCACATGGAACATCGGCGTAATGGGCATGTACACATCGTTGGTGCCTAGCAGGCGCACACTGTCGATGGAGCCCATGATGGTGGAGACGCCCATGGTGTGCAGCACCAGTTGCCGATGGGTGAAATACACCCCCTTGGGATTGCCGGTGGTGCCGGTGGTGTAAAAGGTGGTGGCCACCGAATTCTCGTCAAAGTCCTCGAACTGATACTGGGGGCTGGCGGCGGCCAGCAAGGTCTCATACTCGCCCACCAGATTCGGCAGTTCGGCAGTCTTCTGCGGTGCGTCGGTGAGCAGCAGGGTTTTCTCCACCGTGGTCAAGTGCCCGGCGATGGCCTGGTACAGACCGACGAACTCGCTGTTGACCAGCACGAAGCGGTCCTCGGCGTGGTTCATGGTGTAGAGGATCTGCTCCGGTGACAGGCGCACGTTGATGGTGTGGATCACCGCACCGATCATCGGGATAGCGAACATGCACTCCAGGTAGCGATGGCTGTCCCAGTCCATCACCGCCACGGTATCTCCGGCCTTGACCCCGGCCGCAGTCAACACATTGGCCAGACGCGCCACCCGCTCGATCAGGGTCGGATAGGTGTAGCGCAACTGGTCGCGATAGATGATTTCGCGGGTTTTCTCGTAGCGCGCGCCGGACATCAGCAACCGCTTGATCAGAAGCGGGTATTGATAAGCGCCTTCGGCGGGGGGAATAACACGAGTCTGCAACATAAGAATCCCTTTTCTGACGGCTCGGTCGTGACTGGAGGATGACCACTCTAAAGTTCCCGTGCGCCGGCTAAATCAGCCAAAGGGATGATTTGCAGGGCCGCACCAATACTAGCTCCAGGCCAGTATTCGCGCGGTTCAGGAGATCCTGCGTGCCCTGTCCGGGGAGAGCGTTCAATGCATCTCGGTGAAGGCCAGTTTCACGCCGATGGCGATCAGCACCGCGCCCATGGTGCGGTCGAACCAGTGGCCCATGCGGGCGAAGCCGGCACGCACCCGTTGCTGGCTGAAGAGCATGGCTACCAGGCAGAACCAGACTGCTGTGGCCGCCGCCAGATACACGCCATAACCGGCCTGGATCGCCAGGGGCGTGTGCGGGTTGATCACCACGGTGAACAGCGAGAGGAAGAACAGGGTCGCCTTGGGGTTCAAGCCATTGGTGACAAAACCGGAAGTAAAGGCACCGCGCGCGGTACGCTCTCCGGCTTCCTTGTGCAGGTCGTCCGCCGCCGGCTTGGCCGGCTGAGCACGCAGGGCCTTGTAGCCGATATACAGCAGATACGCCGCCGCCAACCACTTCAGGGCGTTGAACAGCACGATGGACTGGGAAACGATCAGGCCGATCCCCAGCAGCGAGTAACCCACGTGCAGGAAGATCGCACAGCCCACTCCCAGGGCAGTCCAGGTACCGGCGCGACGGCCGTGGGTGACGCTTTCGCGCACCACCACGGCAAAGTCCGGGCCGGGGCTGGCCACCGCCAGCAAGTGGATCAGGGCAACGGTCAAGAACTCGGTGAGGTACATGCAGGCTCCTGTGTATGTCTAATTATTTCATCTGTTAGGCTCGGCAGATTACGCCTTAGATCCCTCGTGCAAAAGGTACAGTTCATGATCAACAATCGCCGCGCCGTCTTCCTCGATCACAGCTCACTGGACCTGGGCGACCTGGATCTGAGTGCGCTGCATGAGTGCTTCAGCCCCCTGCAAGTGCATGCCCACACCCCCGCGGAGCAAGTGACCGAGCGCTTGCAGGGTGCCCAGGTCGCCATCAGCAACAAGGTGGCCCTGAGCGCCGAGACCCTGGCGGCCTGCCCTGATCTGCAACTGATCCTGGTGGCCGCCACCGGCACCAACAATGTCGATCTGGCCGCTGCCCGCCAACAAGGCATCAGCGTCAGCAACTGCCAGGGTTATGGCACTCCGTCGGTGGCCCAGCACACCCTGATGCTGCTGCTCAATCTCGCCACTCGGGTTGCCGACTACCAACAAGCCGTGGCCGCCGGCCGCTGGCAACAGGCCAAGCAGTTCTGCCTGCTGGACTTCCCCATCATCGAACTGGCGGGCAAGACCCTGGGTCTGCTGGGCAATGGCGAGCTGGGCAGCGCCGTGGCACGCCTGGCCGAAGCCTTTGGCATGCGCGTGGTATTGGGGCAGATCCCCGGACGCCCGGCTCGAGCCGATCGCCTGCCGCTGGAGGAACTGCTGCCACAAGTGGATGCCCTGACCCTGCACTGCCCACTCAACGAACACACCCGAAACTTCATCGGTGCCCGGGAACTGGCCCTGCTCAAGCCCGGCGCCCTGGTGGTCAACACCGCCCGCGGCGGCCTGATTGATGAACAGGCCCTGGCCGATGCGCTGCGCAGTGGTCATCTGGGTGGGGCGGCCACCGACGTCCTGAGCGTCGAGCCGCCGGTGAACGGCAATCCACTGCTGGCCGGTGATATCCCACGCCTGATCGTCACGCCGCACAATGCCTGGGGCAGCCGCGAAGCTCGCCAGCGAATCGTCGGGCAACTGACGGAAAATGCCCAAGCCTTCTTCAGTGGCGCCCCACTGCGTGTCGTGAGTTGATAAACTTCGCCACTTTTTTCGGGTGCGGATCATGGACACACGCAGTGAAGTACTGTTACGCCAGGCTCAATTGTTTCAAGGCTCACTGCTGCTGGCCGGCCTGACCGCGGATGACCTGCTCGGGCGTCTGCCCAATGCCCGTGGCTGGAGCTGGCACGCCGGTGACCACGCGGCCCTGGAGGCACGCTTTCCAGGCCGCAGCCACTTTGGCGTAGAAGCACCGGCAGAACCCTTCGACAGCGCCGTGCTGTTCCTGCCCAAGTCCAAGGACCTCACCGACTACCTGCTCAACGCCCTGGCCTCACGCCTGGCCGGACGCGAGCTGTATCTGGTGGGCGAGAAGCGCAGCGGCGTGGAGAGCGCCGCCAAGCAACTCAACCCTTTCGGCAAACCGCGCAAGCTCGACAGCGCGCGCCACTGCCAGCTGTGGCAGGTCACGGTCGCCAACGCTCCCGAACCGGTGGCGCTGGAGAGTCTGGCCCAGGAATACGAACTGCCCCTGGCCGAAGGTCCATTGACGGTCGTCAGCCTGCCGGGCGTGTTCAGCCACGGGCGCCTGGACCGCGGCACCGCGCTGTTGCTGGAGCATCTGGATCACTTGCCCGCCGGCCACCTGCTGGACTTCGGCTGTGGCGCCGGGGTGCTGGGGGCCACAGTGAAGCGCCGCTACCCGGACAACAGCGTGACCTTGCTGGATGTGGACGCCTTTGCCGCCGCCAGCAGTCGCCTGACCCTGGCCGCCAACGGTCTTGAAGCCGAGGTGCTGACCGGCGACGGAATTGATGCCGCGCCCATGGAATTGAACTGCATTCTGACCAACCCCCCCTTCCATACCGGGGTCCACACCGATTACCAAGCCACAGAAAACCTGCTGCGAAAAGCGGCCAAACATCTGCAAAAAGGCGGCGAACTACGGGTAGTGGCCAACAGCTTCCTGCGCTACCAACCCCTGATCGAAGAGCACCTCGGACCCTGCGCAATCAAGGCCGAAGGCCAGGGATTTCGGATTTATCGGGCCAAACGCGGCTGACCTTCTTTTCGCAAACAAGGCTTGCCGAATGGAGTTTGCCTAGGCAGAATCCGCTCCGTCCTAGGGGAGTAGTCTCCCACGAGCGCCACGCTCGTCCGGCATGCGTCAACATACTTGGTCCTCAGACCATGGCGCATGCGACCCAAGAGTCCGCACAGACGGACCGCAGGGTTTGACAAGACCTATGACACGCACACCTTACCCGGGGCGGGAAGGCTGTACGTGTCATAGCCGTGTCGACCCGCCCCTTAGGAAAACCCTGATGATGCTGGATTCTCTCCTCGTTCCCACCGCAATCGTTGCCTTGGCCGAAATCGGCGACAAGACGCAACTGCTCGCCCTGATTCTTGCCGCGCGCTTTCGCAAACCCTGGCCCATCATCGCCGGCATCGTCGCCGCGACCCTGGCCAACCATGCGGCCGCCGGCGCGGTAGGTGCCTGGTTCGGCAGCTTCTTCTCGGACGCGACCCTGCACTGGATTCTCGCCGCCAGCTTCACCGCCACCGCCCTGTGGACCCTGGTTCCAGACAAGATGGATGACGATGAAGCCACTACCGCACGCAAGTTCGGGCCTTTCCTCACGACCCTGATCGCGTTCTTCCTGGCTGAAATCGGCGACAAGACCCAAGTCGCTACCGTCATGCTGGCGGCGCAATATCCGGATCTGTGGCTGGTGATCATCGGCACCACCCTGGGCATGCTGATTGCCAACGTGCCGGTGGTTCTGGCGGGTAACTTCGCCGCGGACAAGCTGCCCCTGACCCTGATTCGTCGCCTGGCGGCGACGGCCTTCTTCATCCTCGCCGTAGTGGCGGTGTACAAGGCCATGCAGATCAGTGGCTGGCTGTAAATGAAATCGCCGGCAAGTCGACTCCTACACAACCTGCAGGAGCCGGCTTGCCGGCGAAAGCCTCAGCGCAAATGAAGCAATGGATCAGGACTTCTTGGCCTGCTCATACAACGGCATCACCTTTGGAATCGCCGCCTGCAAGGAGGCGATACGGCTGGTGGAAGCCGGGTGAGTACTCATGAACTCGGGCGGCGCAGAACCACCGGCAGCCTGGCCCATCTTGTTCCACAAGCTGATGGCCGCGTTCGGGTTGTAACCGGCGCGGGCAGCCAGCTCCAGACCAATCAGGTCCGCTTCGTTTTCATTCTCGCGGCTGTTGGGCAGAGTCATCAGCAGGCTCACCCCGTTGTCGCCCAGGGCTACGGTTTCCTGCGAGACACCGAACAGGGTAGCGATCTGCTTGCCTGCACCGACCGCGTACTGCTTGGACATCGCTTCACGACCATGCTCGCGCAGGGCGTGGGCAATTTCATGACCCATGACCGCAGCGATTTCATCGTCGGTCAGTTTCAGCTTTTCGATCAGCCCGGAGTAGAAAATGATCTTGCCGCCAGGACCGCAGTTGGCGTTGAGCTCGTCGCTCTTGATCAGGTTGACTTCCCATTTCCACTGCGCGCAGTCGGGACGGAAGGTCGGTGCCTGGGCAATCAGGCGATTGGCAATGACCTGCAGGCGCTTGGCATTGGCACTGGTCTTGTCCAGTACGCCTTGGCTGCTGGCCTCACCCAGAGTCTGTTGATAAGACTGGGCGTAGGACTGGTTGACTTCAGCACTGGATAGCATGCTGAACATCGACTGCTTGCGATCCACACCCACCACGCCACCGCTGGTGGTATTGACCGTTTCACAGCCGGTCAGCAGCACAGCAGCGCTCAACGCACATACGAGTAACGACTTCTTCATCATGAAACCTCCCTGAAAACATGGCGCGTATCCTAAGGGCGGAACTGTGTCCGCGCCAGATGCAAAACACGCATTCAGTCGCAATTCAGATACATCCAGATCCAGACGAAAAATCTTCACATTTCGCCCGAGGCCGCCAACGGCCTGCAACACGCCCCCGCCAATAACGACCTTTAACCATCTGAAACAGTCATTTCTCCTCTCCAGGCTAATGACCGGCGAGGCTGCGGCCGATACAGCACGGCAGACCTAAATTCCTGCGCCCGGAGCCTCTATGAAGTTCAAGTCGATCCAGTTTTCCGTCGCCACCCTGGCCGGTGCCATTGTCCTCAGCGTGGTTGTAGCCCTGGTGCTGTACGCCCTGTTCTCCGGGGCCAAGACCCAGCAAATGGTGCAAGAGCGGACCCAGGCCCAATTCGAGCAAGTCATCGAACAGCGCCTGAGCGGCCTGGCGCAGACTCAGGTCAGCCAGATCCAACGGGAACTGGAAGCGCCACTGCTGATTGCCGGCGGCCTGGTGCGGGTCAATGCCCTGATGGGCACCCAGGACTCCCAAGGCCATGCCGGACTCAGCCTGAACCGTGAACAGCTGATCGCCCTGATCAAGGAGAACGTCACCCAGAATCCGAAGATCCTCGGCGCCTACATCGCCTGGGAGCCGGGTGCCATCGACCACAACGACGCGGCTTACATCGGCACCTCGGTGGTAGGCATGGACGCCGCCAACGGGCGCTTCCTGCCCTGGTGGTTCCGCAACGAAGACGGCAGCCTGGGCCTGGACAAGCTGGCCGACGTCAACGACCGGACCCTGCTCTCCACCGGCGTGCGTACCAGCGAGTACTACCTGTGCTCCCAGGACAGCCTCAAGTCCTGCGTCATCGACCCCGCTCCGTACAAGGTCGGCGACAAGGTGGTGATGCTCGCCTCCTTTATTCAGCCCATCCTGCTCAACGGCAAATTCCAGGGCATCGTCGGCGCTGACCTGTCGGTGAACTTCATTCAGGACATGCTGGTCGCTGCCAATCAGAAGCTCTACAACGGTGCCGGGGAAATGGCCCTGATCGGCGGCAACGGCCGTCTGGTGGCCTACACCAAGGATTCGAGCAAGTTCGGCGAGAAAGTCAGCGACGTGCTGCGCCAAGACACCGTGGCCAGACTGTCCAACCTCAAGCGCGGCGAAGTGACCTACAACGTCGACCAGGCCAACGGCCAGATTGCCCTGTACCTGCCGTTCGGTATCGGTCAGACCGATGCCAACTGGACGCTGATGCTGCAACTGCCCCTGGGGGCGGTGATGGCCGATCTGGACAAGCTGCAAGGCGACCTGGCCGAACAGCGCAAGGCCGACACCTTCGGCATGGCCATGGTCGGCTTGGTGATTGCTGGCCTCGGCCTGCTGGTGATCTGGTTGGTGGGGCACGGCATCGCACGTCCACTGCGGCAGATGGTGGCCATGCTCGATGATATCGCCCAGGGCGAAGGTGACCTGACTCGGCGCCTGACCAGCGACCGGGCCGACGAGCTGGGCTCCATCGCCAAAGGGTTCAACACCTTCCTGGCCAAGCTGCAGGCAATGATCAGCCAAGTGGTGACCTCGGTACAGAGCGTCAGCGATTCCTCGGAACATACCGCCGATATCGCCATTCGCACCAACCAGGGCGTACATAAACAGATGGTGGAAATCGACCAAGTGGCCACGGCAGTGCATGAAATGACCGCCACCGCCCAGGACGTGGCCCGCAATGCGACCCAGGCTGCGCAAGCGGCCAGTCATGCCGATCAGGCCGCCAGCCAGGGCATGCAGATCGTGCGCGACACCTCCAGCTCGATTGGCGCCCTGGCCGAGGAAATCGGCCGCGCAGTGGGCGTGGTGCAGACCCTGGCCAAGGACAGCGAGAACATCAACGCGATTCTTATTGCCATCCGTGGGATTGCCGAGCAGACCAATCTTCTGGCCCTTAACGCAGCGATCGAGGCAGCACGAGCAGGCGAACAGGGCCGCGGCTTTGCCGTGGTCGCCGACGAAGTGCGCAATCTGGCCCAGAAGACCCAGCAGGCCACGGAAGAAATCCAGTCGATGATCCAGCAGCTGCAGCAGGGCACCCGGGAAGTGGTGCGGGTCATGGAAGACAGCCAGCACAAGACCGACCAAAGCGTGGAGCATGCGGCCAAGGCAGCCCAGGCTCTGGAAACCATCACTCAGGCGGTATCGGTGATCAACGACATGAACACCCAGATCGCCAGCGCCGCCGAGGAGCAGAGCGCAGTGGCCGAGGACATCAACCGCAACGTGATCAACATCGGCCAGGTGGCCAACGAGGTAGCAAGCGGTGCCGATGAGTCCAGCGCCGCCAGCGCCGGGCTGACCAAGCTTGCCGAACAGCAACGGCGCCTGATCAATCAGTTCAAGGTTTAATCCGGCAGCACGCCGCCGCTCCATCCCTCTTGGAAGCCGGCTTTTCGGCGAAGGTGGCTCAAGGCCCTTGCGCCGGCAAGCCAGCTTCTATTGCCAGCCAATCAGGCGGGGGTCAGGCACTCGGGGCCGTTGAGCTTGGGGTCGTTGACCAGGTTGGCCAGGACCCGCTCGCGCAACACGGCGGGCGGTTGAGCGAGCAAAGCTTGCAAGGCAGGTAGCGGCGTCTCGGGATCGAGCCAGACTTCCTGGGCAGCGGCATCCAGGATCAACGGACGACGCAGATTGGCAGCCGCCTGAGTCACCACCGCAGTACTCAACCAGACCTGTTCCTGTACCGGATAGGCCTCCCAGATCGCGGCAAAGAATATCGACGAACCCTCACCCGGCGTCAGCCAATAAGGCCGTTTACGACTTCCGCCGCGCCATTCATAGAAGCCGTTGGCCGGTAACAGACAGCGGCGTTCACGGAACGCCTGACGAAACATCGGCTGCTCCGCCAGGGTTTCCGCCCGGGCATGAGCCGGGGTACGCGACAGGTCCGTCAGCCAGGGCGGGGTCAGCCCCCAACGGGCCCGGGCCAGCATGCGCTGGCCGTTTTCGACCCGCTGGATCAGCACCGAATCATTGGGCGATATATTCCACTGCGCGCGCTGATCCTCGGGAAATCCCGGCAAGGCGGCAAAAGCGGGGTTCCAACGAAACAGGGCATAACGTCCACACATGGGGCAATACAACTCTCGGCAAATCGGCGCTCAGCCTAACAGACCAGCACCCCGGTAAAACTATCCGGCTCTTCAAAGGGCAATGGCTGGGCCGCATTGTACGCAGCGATCAGTTCCAGCGCCTGCTGCGCCTGATCATTCTCCACCGTCAGCCCCAGCAGTCCGAACAGCGGTAATTCCCCCGCCCCGCCCAACAAATCGCGCCCTTGCAGGTGTGCCTCGATACCCTCGCTCGCCAGCATGCACTGGAGCAACTCGCCTTCCATCAGATTTTCCGGCTCATAGATGCGCTGCATAAGAACCACGCCCCACTCAGTCATTTTCACTGTGGACATCGAGCATCCACTCCCGACCATCGGTTTGCAGCGTGAAGACAATGGGCCGGCAGCACACCGGGCAGTCTTCGATATAGGTCTGGTCGCCGGCGGACAGGTCCAATACAGCTTCTGCCTGTTCGCCACAGTAAGGGCATTGATAATGGTCGGTTTCCAGCATCGCCGTCTCCAGAGTGACTTATGCGTATAATCGCCGGTCTATTTGCAGGGCTTTTTTTGTTTGAGCTGAACTTTCAGACCATGCCCGGCTTTTTTCGATACAGACCTTTTCTTACCCTAGCCGTTTCTAACAAGAGAGCATGATGGGCGAATTCGATGCCATCCGACCTTACCACGACAGCGAAGTACCAGCGGTGCTGGCCCGGCTGCTCAGCGACAAGGCGTTTCTAGATATCCTCACCCACTTCCGCTTCCCGCGTTTTGCCAATACGTTCGGCTGGCTGCTCAAACCCCTGATTGCCCATCGCCTGCGCCGCGAATTCGCCGGGGTCACTTCGGTGGCGACCCTGCAGGACAAGGTCGAGTTCTACGTCGACCACACCATTGAACGTGCCACCGACGGCGTGACCTATACCGGCGTCGAGCAGTTCAAATCCGGCACCGCCTATGTCTTCCTGGCCAACCATCGCGACATCGTCATGGACCCGGCCTTCGTCAATTACGCGGTGTATCACGCCGGACTGCCGACACCGCGCATCGCCATTGGCGACAACCTGCTGCAGAAGCCGTTCGTCAGCGACCTGATGCGCCTGAACAAGAGTTTCATCGTCCATCGCTCCATCAGCGGGCGCCGGGAAAAACTCGCGGCCTATCAACTGCTCTCGGCCTATATCAACCATTCGATCCGCAACGACGTCCAGTCGATCTGGATCGCCCAGGCCGAAGGCCGGGCCAAGGATGGCGACGACCGCACCGAGTCAGCGATCCTCAAGATGTTCCACATGAGCCGCAAGGACGAGCCGTTTGGCGAGGTCATCCAATCGCTGAACCTGACCCCGGTGTCCATCAGCTACGAATATGACCCCTGCGACCAGGCCAAGGCCCGGGAGCTGTACATCCGCGCCACCACCGGCAGCTACACCAAAGCGCCAGGGGAGGATGACGTGAGCATCGCCAAAGGCATCACTGGCTATAAGGGCCGGGTCCACGTGAACTTCGCCGCCCCCATCAGCGAACTGTTCGAAGACACCAAGCAATTGGCCATGGAAATGGACCGGCAGATTCTCGGCGGCTACCGCCTGTTCCCGGTGCATTACCTGGCGTATGCCCAGTGGAGCGATGCCGACCCGCAACTGCAGGTACCGAGCGCCGCCGAGGTCTTCGCGCCACAGGAACTGGCCAAGGCCGAGGAAGAATGGCAGCGCCGGCTGGACGCCTGCCCACCGGAGCACCGCCCTTACCTGGTGCTGCAATATGCCAATCCGGTGCGCAATCAGTACCGGGTCAAGGCAGGCCTGGCGCTGTAATCGCGGCACTGCAACGCACAACGGCGCCCGCGGGCGCCGTTGTCATGTCTGCGGTTCAAGGATCGGTCAGAAACGCGTACTGATCCAGGACACCAGCAATGCCAGCCCCAGGCAAGCGAAACCGAAGCGGTAGAAGAATCGGTTCATTCGTAAAGTAGCGGGGTCCAGCATGGGTTGACCCAGCCCCCGGTCTTCACTCTGGACGGCCAGGTTGGCCAGGGCCCGCCGTTCACGGCAACGAGTGGCGTGCAGCAGCCAACTGCCCGGGCAAGCAAACAGCAGGGCCAGCAGGTTGATCAATTTGGCAGGGTGGGCGTTGAACATCGACCAGATCAGTTGCAGCGACATCATGAACCTCGAATGAAACCTGTATTCGGGTCGTCGAGTGCACCCGCGGCGCGGATTCTACTCAATCCCCGGATAAACGCGGGGGCTTTCCGACCAGTAACGAGGTGTCGACCCATTAATTTGAAACGTCATCTTTTCGTCATCTAAACAAGCCAGTCTGTTGCCCCTCGATGCCCCACGGAGCTTGTCATGCTGCACGCAGAAAACCAGGATCGCCTTTACCTGATAGCCCCCAGTGAAGAACAGCAAGCGCTAGTGGGCGCCCTGGCCTTCAACGTTCAGGACCGGCATTGGCTGGTGTATTGCGCCCTGGGCGGACATCAGCATGCGGACTTGCCGGAAACCGATCTGCTGACCGGCGTCAGCATGCTGGACTTCTACGTCGAGGCGGCCTGACACGCGAACAGCAAAAAGCCCGGCTGCCTGATGGGCAGCCGGGCTTTTTAGTGACGGAGCCAGTAGCGGGCATGAAGCCGCAGCGGCGCCTTACTCGCCGAGGATCTGGCCGACGGTCGGGTCCTTGAACAGACGGGTCAGCGCATCGCTCAGTACGTCGCTCACCAGCTTGGTATTGGTGTCCTGGTTCGGCGCCATGCCGAAACGCTGGTCAAGGGAGGCGCCATAGCGACCGCTGTAGCGACGGTTGGCGTTCTGCACATCGGAACGGAAAGTGGCGCCAATGGTGGCCTCGGTCACGTACAGGCCCTCTTTGGGCGACTGGTACTTGAGCTCGGCCAGGGTCACGGTCAACTGCGGAGCATTGCTGCCGCCAGCGGTCGGGGTGAAGCCCAACAGACGTACCGCGGCTTCGGCCTGGGCCTGCAGTTTCGGCAGGATCTGCGCGCTCTGCACAGTAATGGCGCTGGTTTCCGGGTACAGACCGCCACGGGTACCCAGGGTCGGCGATGGACGTCCATCAACCACTTTCACCACCACCGGCTGGCCATGGCCGACGGGGGCCAACTGGGTCGTGAGCTTCGGCTCCGGGCTCAGTTGTTGCGGGCTGTGGGCGCAACCCACCAGCGACAGGCTGGTCACAGTGATCAAACCGAACAACAGGCGTTGCAACATGCTCATCTCTCCAGGAATCAGGCACAAACAGGGCCGCAGTATAGCGGTGCATAACCGCGACGAACCAGCGTCAGGCAAGAGTTAGTCAAGTCTCAGACAGGTGCCGTACAACCAGGTTCCTGTAACCTGCCGTTCACTCGCAATACATCATGATGTAACGGCTCAAGGGCACTCTTATCGTCAATGACCCACTCACAGGTGTTCGGTTATGAACTTCCTTCGCTCCCTGTTCGCCCCGCGTCAGCAGTTCCGCAGCTTTGCCCTGCTCGATGGCCAAGGCCGTTGCCGCGCCTTCAAACACTGCCCGGCGGCTCCCGTGGGTGACGGTTGGGTGGAAATCCAGGAGATTCGCCTGAACTGGTTGCACCAGGTATTACCCGCCAGCGCCCGGATCAGCCCACGCTGCGCCAGCTCCTTGGTGCGACCGATACTGGCCACCTGACCAACAGCCTAATAAAAGTCACGAAACAGGATCATTTCTGCGCATTTCTTCGTTACAATCTCCCCCCGATTATAAGGACGTCTCCTGATCGGGCCTCGCAGTACCGCCAACGCCACTGCATTGGCACCCCGCACCGCCCACAGAGAGCCGCCCACACAGATCGAGTGAAGCTGGCGTGCTTGCTGTACCACCTTGCAAACCTCCACTTTTCGCGAATCTGCAGAGCTGCCATTGCTCGGCCACTGAATTTTGCCCGTTGTGCCCGCGTGCCTTGCATGCCGGCAACACCGCTCGGGCCAGGTGCCAGGCCGAGGCAGCCCTTTTTTGAGGTTCACGTCTTCAAAAGAGCGTGAAAAAACGGGTTTTCACAACTTCACAAGAGTGTGGCGAGCAAATGAATAGTTTTGCGTCTGAACTGGCACCATTGGCCTCTACAACAGCCCGATTACACAGGACCGAGCACTCCTCAAGAACTGGTGCTTGAAGCCTGTCCGCTGACGGATTTGGTTGCACGAGCGGATGTATCGACCATAAGTCGAATTGCCTGAGGCGCCCCGAGATGCGTTCATATGCACCTTGAGGCCCGGTTGGCAGCGTCCGCAGTAGTTGCAAAGAATTGCGAAGATTCGGACATGGCGATCCTGGCCATGGGTAACCTGGGGCATTACGTGAACCGCCCCGTCACTCCTGGCAGCCATGCCGTCAATTTGGTGCTGCAGATTTTGGAGACGCGTTAATGGCGCATAACGAAGCAGTAGACGTCGTATTGGTTGGGGCCGGCATCATGAGTGCCACCCTCGCTGTACTGCTCAAGGAGCTCGACCCCGCAATCAAGCTGGAAGTCGTCGAGCTGATGGATTCGGGTGCCGCGGAGAGTTCCAACCCGTGGAACAACGCCGGTACCGGCCACGCTGGCCTCTGTGAGCTGAACTACACGCCACAGGCCGCCGATGGCAGCATCGACATCAAGAAAGCCGTACACATCAATACCCAGTTCGAAGTGTCGAAACAGTTCTGGTCCTACCTGACCAAGAAAGGCACGTTCGGCTCGTCCAAGTCCTTCATCAGCCCAGTGCCGCACCTGAGCTTCGTGCAGGGCGACAAGGGTGTGTCCTTCCTCAAGAAGCGTTTTGAAGTGCTGAGCCAGCACCATGCCTTCGCGGACATGGAATACACCGAAGACAAGGCCAAGATGGCCGAGTGGATGCCGCTGATGATGCCGGGCCGTCCGGCAGATGAAACCATCGCCGCGACCCGAGTGATCAACGGCACCGACGTCAACTTCGGCGCCCTGACCAACCAGTTGCTCAAGCACCTGACCAGCGCACCCGATGCCCAGGTCAAGTACTGCAAGCGCGTGACCGGTCTCAAGCGCAACAAGGACAACGGCTGGACCGTGAGCATCAAGGACGTCAACAGCGGCAACAGCCGCGAAGTCGACGCCAAGTTCGTGTTCCTCGGCGCCGGTGGCGCGGCCCTGCCGCTGCTGCAGGCTTCCGGCATTGAAGAAAGCAAAGGCTTTGGCGGCTTCCCGGTGAGCGGCCAATGGCTGCGTTGCGACAACCCGGAAGTGGTCAAGCAGCACCAGGCCAAGGTCTACAGCCAGGCCGCCGTGGGTTCGCCACCGATGTCGGTGCCGCACCTGGACACCCGCGTGGTCGACGGCAAGAAATCCCTGCTGTTCGGACCTTATGCCGGCTTCACCACCAAGTTCCTCAAGCACGGCTCGTTCCTCGACCTGCCAATGTCGGTTCGCGCCGGCAACATCGGTCCAATGCTGGCCGTAGCCCGGGACAACATGGACCTGACCAAATACCTGGTCAGCGAAGTCATGCAGTCCATGGAGCAGCGCCTGGAGTCCCTGCGCCGCTTCTATCCACAAGCCAAGGCGGAAGACTGGCGCCTGGAAGTGGCTGGGCAACGGGTGCAGATCATCAAGAAAGACCCGAAGAAAGGCGGCATCCTGCAGTTCGGTACCGAGCTGGTGGCGGCCAAGGACGGTTCTCTGGCCGCCCTGCTCGGCGCTTCGCCAGGTGCATCGGTGACCGTGTCGATCATGCTGGAACTGATCGAACGCTGCTTCCCGGCCAAGGCCAGCGGCGAATGGGCTACCAAGCTCAAGGAAATTTTCCCGGCGCGGGAGAAGGCCCTGGAAACCGACGCAGCGCTGTATCACAAGATCAACAGCGAAAATAACCTGAGCCTGGAACTGGTCGAGCCCAGCAAGGAAACCGAAAGCTGCGCCTGATCTGACGCCCATAAAAAACGCCCCGGCCTGCAAAGGACGGGGCGTTTTTTTATGCCTTCCGAACGGGTCAGCCGCGGGCGTTGTCCATCAGCTCGATGTAGTCGGCGGCGTTGCGCTGATCCTTGATCAGATCAACGAAGGTCTGGCCGTGCTCATCCTTGCCATCCAGATCCAGACCGGCTGCTACGAAGAAGGTCAGGAAGCGCTCGAAATCGTCGATGCGCAGGCCACGGTAGGCCTTGATCAGTTTGTGCAGGGACGGCGAAGTGGCGTCGACCGGCTCGAAATCGAGGAACAACTTGATCTGCTCGTCGCTAATCTCGTCACCAATCACTTGTTTCTTATCTTTACGCATCGCCGACTCCAGCTCGCAGACATTTCACGGGGCGGGCAGTTTACCCTCAGCCCGCCTCGGGCCTCAACGCGGACGCACGCTGCCGGTGTGCAAGTCAGCCCAGATATGACCATTGGCATAACTGAGAAACTGGCAATACACCGTGTCGTTACGCAGCAGGTCCATCACTGCCCGGTACTGGGCCAGGGGGTAATACAGGGTCAAGGTCCTGGACTTGGCGTCGTACTGGGGCTTTTTCAGGCTTTTGCTTTCACCGTCGAAATTCACCAGTACCTGGCTGATGGTGGCCCCCTTGTTCAGCGGCTTGCCCTTGAGGCGCACCCACACCGGCGATGTCACCGGAATCGGCTGCTGATTGGATTGGCGCTGGCTGCCGATCACCACGGAATACTCGGTCACCTGCAACAGCTGCTGCTGTTCAGGGACCGAGTCGCGCAGGGTCAGGTCGTCAGGCGGCAAGAATTGCCCGTGCAGAGGCGCCGGAGCGGCTGCCAGGGGCAGGCTCAAGCTCAGAAGAAGGGCCGCGCTAGTGCGAATCAACATGCTCATGACAGGCTCCAATCAAGGGCTGAGCACTCTAGCATGGGTTTTTGCCGCAAATCCTGCACCGCAGTCTGAGGCGCCTGCCGCAGGCTGCGGATACGACAAACGGGGGAACACAATCAGTCGAATTGCGCACGCATCCAGGCCTGGTATTCGGCGACCCCGGGCTCACCTTCCCGGGGCGCCCAAGCGGCCAGCTCGCCGTCACTCACCGGACGATAAGGACCGGCCTTGCATTCGAACATCAGGCTGTCGGCTTCAAGCACCACCAAGCCATGGAACACCCCGGCCGGCAGATCGACACCGATGCAGTCACCACCGGCCTGCAAGACGCGCTTGCCCTGGACCTGGCCCGCCTCATCGAAGATCAGCACGCCCAACCGCCCCTTGAGCACCAACAGGGTCTCGGCCTTGTCGGCGCTCAGGTGCCGGTGCGGGGGAACATAGGTCGAGGGTTGCAGCGCCACCGCCATGCGATGGCAAGGCTCTTCCATGGCGTGGAAGTTGTGGTGCTGACGACCACGGGGATTGGCCGCCGCCTTCTCAGCCAGGTCGCTGAACAAGGCTTGATCGAGAAAGCTCGGCACGCTCATGTCTTACATCCCCTTCACGGCATAGATGCCGGCGGCGTTACGCCAGTAGCCCTTGTAGTCCATGCCGTAGCCGAAAACGTAACGGTCGACGCAAGGCAGGCCCATGTAATCGGCCTTCAGGTCCGGACGGGCCTTGCGATCGTGCTCCTTGTCGATCAGCACCGCGGTGTGCACCGCACGGGCACCGGCATGTTTGCAGAAGTCGATGATGGCGCCCAGGGTGTGCCCCTCATCGAGAATGTCGTCGATGATCAGCACGTCACGGTCGATAAAGGAGACTTCCGGCTTGGACTTCCAGAACAGCTCACCGCCGCTGGTTTCGTTGCGATAGCGCGTGGCGTGCAGGTAGGAGGCTTCCAGGGGGAACTGCAGGTGGGTCAGCAGCTTGCCAGCGAAGATCAGGCCGCCGTTCATGACGCAGAACACCACCGGATTGCGCTCAGCCAGTTCTTCAGTGATTTGTGCACCGACCCGGGCGATGGCCGCCTCGACTTCAGCTTCGGTGTACAGGCAGTCAGCCTCGCGCATGATTTGACGGATATGCTCGAGATCAGCGGACATGGCGCTCTCCAAGGGGGTGGCAGTTTCGGAAAAGCGGGCAAAGGTACGCATCCGGCCCGATCAGATCAAGCGTTTCTGGACTAACGTACTTTATGTCTATAGGACAACAACCCCGGATAGATTAATCTAGGCCGTTTTTTTTGCCCGCCGCCGGAGCCTTTCCCTATGCCCATCCGTGAGATCCGCCATCCGCTGATCCGACACAAACTTGGCCTTATGCGCCGCGCAGACATTAGCACGAAGAACTTTCGCGAGCTCGCTCAGGAAGTCGGTGCCCTGCTGACGTACGAAGCCACCAAAGACCTGCCCCTGGAAAGCTATGAAATTCCAGGCTGGTGCGGCCCTGTCCAGGTCGAGAAAATCGCCGGCAAGAAGATTACCGTGGTGCCGATCTTGCGCGCCGGTATCGGCATGCTCGAAGGCGTGCTGAGCCTGATTCCGGGCGCCAAGGTCAGCGCCGTGGGCGTGGCCCGCAACGAAGAAACCCTGCAGGCCCACACCTACCTGGAAAAACTGGTTCCGGAAATCGACGAACGTCTGGCGATGATCATTGACCCGATGCTGGCCACCGGCAGTTCCATGGTTGCCACCATCGACCTGCTGAAAAAAGCCGGCTGCCGTGACATCCGAGCCATGGTCCTGGTGGCCGCCCCCGAAGGCATCGCCGCCGTCGAGCAGGCGCACCCGGATGTGACCATCTACACCGCTTCCATCGATCAGAAGCTCAACGAGCATGGCTACATCATTCCAGGCCTGGGTGATGCCGGTGACAAGATCTTCGGCACCAAGCAGAAGGACTCCTGATCATGCAGGATGAGTTCAACGATCCGCTCTGGCGCCAGGTACTGTCTGGCGCGCAGATGCTCTTCGTGGCCTTTGGCGCCCTGGTGTTGATGCCGCTGATTACCGGTCTTGACCCGAACGTGGCGCTGTTCACGGCGGGTCTCGGGACTCTGTTGTTCCAGGTAGTGACCGGCCGCCAGGTGCCGGTCTTCCTGGCGTCAAGCTTTGCCTTCATCACTCCGATCATTCTCGCCAAGGGCCAGTTCGGCCTTGCGGCGACCATGGGCGGGGTGATGGCGGCAGGCTTCGTCTACACCTTTCTGGGCCTGGCGGTGAAGATCAAGGGCACCGGTTTCATCGACCGCCTGCTGCCACCCGTGGTCATCGGCCCGGTGATCATCTCCATCGGCCTGGCCATGGCCCCGATCGCCGCCAACATGGCCATGGGCAAGGCTGGCGACGGCAGTGAGCTGATTCATTACCAGACGGCGATGATGATCTCGATGCCGGCGCTGCTCACCACGCTGATTGTCGCGGTGTTCGGCAAAGGCATCTTCCGCCTGGTGCCGATTATTTCCGGGGTGCTGGTGGGCTTTGCCCTGTCCTTCTACTTCGGCGTGGTGGACACCGCGAAGATCGCCGCCGCGCCCTGGCTGGCACTGCCGCACTTCACCGCCCCGGAGTTCAACTGGCAAGCGATCCTGTTCATTGTCCCGGTGGCCCTGGCGCCGGCCATTGAACACATCGGCGGGGTGATTGCCGTCGGCAGCGTGACCGGTCGCGACTACCTGAAGAAGCCCGGCCTGCATCGCACCCTGTTCGGTGACGGCATCGCCACCACTGCTGCCGGCCTGTTCGGCGGTCCGCCCAACACCACCTATGCCGAAGTGACTGGCGCGGTGATGCTGACCAAGAACTACAACCCGAAAATCATGACCTGGGCGGCGGTCTTCGCCATCACCCTGGCCTTTATCGGCAAGTTCGGCGCGCTGCTGCAAAGCATCCCGGTACCAGTCATGGGCGGGATTCTCTGCCTGCTGTTCGGTTCGATTGCAGCGGTGGGTATGAACACCCTGATCCGTCACAAGATCGATCTGGGTGAAGCCCGTAACCTGGTGATCGTTTCGGTGACCCTGGTGTTCGGCATCGGCGGCGTACTGGTAGGAACCGGTACCGGTCCGGACGACTTCGGCCTCAAGGGCATCGCCCTGTGCGCCATCGTCGCCATCGTGCTGAATCTGGTGCTGCCGGGTAATGACGGCTGGAAGAACAAGAAGGCCGACGAGCCTCTGATCTGAAGACGCGTTCGCCGGCAAGTCCGCTCCGCAGGAGCTGGCTTGCCGGCGAAGCTGTTTACAACGCCAACGGCGCCCTGGCGCACAAGGTGTTCAAGGCCTGCGCCCATTGCGGGTCGTCATTCAGGCACGGGATCAACACTAGATCCTCACCTCCGGCTTCGCGGAACTGCTCACGGCCGCGATCACCAATTTCCTCCAGGGTCTCGATGCAATCGGCAACAAAAGCCGGGCACATCACCATGACCTTCTTCACCCCCTGCTTGGCCAACTCATCAAGCCGTGCCTCGGTGTAGGGCTCGATCCATTTGGCCCGTCCCAGACGCGACTGGAACGACACCGACCAGGAGCCTTGCGCCAACCCCAGATGCTCGGCCAGGGCCGAGGCTGTCCGCATGCACTGAGCGCGGTAACAGGTGGCCAGCACCTGCGCAGAGGCGTTGCGGCAACAGTCGGCATCCTTGAAACAATGCTGGCCGGTCGGGTCCAGTTTGGTCAGGTGCCGCTCCGGCAGACCGTGAAAGCTCAGTAGCAGATGATCATGCTCCTGGGCCAGGTAGGGTCTGGCGCTGGCCGCCAGGGCCTCGATGTACTCCGGCTGATCGTAGAAGGGTTGCAGCACGCTGAACTGCACATCCAGCTTGTGCTCGCGCACCACACGCTTGGCCTCTTCGATCACCGTGGTCACGGTACTGTCGGCGAACTGTGGATAGAGCGGTGCCAGGGTGATTTTCTTCTGCCCCTGGGCCACCAACTTGAGCAGCGCCGACTCGATCGAAGGCTGGCCATAACGCATTGCCAGCTCCACCGGCCCCTGTTTCCACTGCTCGCTCATCACCTGTTGCAAGCGACGGCTGAGCACCACCAACGGCGAACCGTCCTCCCACCAGATCGATGCATAGGCGTGGGCGGACTGCTCCGGGCGCTTGATCAGGATCAGCGACACCAGCAAGCGCCGCACCGGCCATGGCAGGTCGATGACATAAGGGTCCATGAGAAATTGGTTGAGGTAGCTGCGCACATCCGCCACCGAAGTGGAGGCCGGCGAACCGAGATTGACCAGGAGCAACGCGTGATCGGTCATGCAACGTCCTATTTCAAAGGCGGCTGGACACATCGTCCAGGGCCGCGGACAAATCAGTGAACTGGAAAGTGAATCCCGTCTCCAGCAAACGCGCGGGAACGGCACGCTGGCCGCCCAGTAACAGCAACGACAGCTCACCCAGCGCCAGGCGCAAGACAAAGGCCGGCAGCGGTATCAACGCCGGCCGGCGCAGTACCCGCCCCAGGCTCTTGGCGAACTCGCGGTTGCGCACCGGCTTCGGCGCGCAGGCATTATAAGGACCCCGTGCCTCATCCTGATGCACAAGAAAATCAATCAGGGCGATTTGGTCATCGATATGAATCCACGGCATCCATTGCCGACCGTTACCGATCGGCCCGCCCAGCCCCAGCTTGAACGGCAGCAGCAGGCGCGACAAAAAGCCGCCCTCGGACGACAGCACCAAACCGGTGCGCACCAGCACGACGCGCACGCCCAAGGCCTCGGCCCGCTGAGCGGTTTCTTCCCAGGCAATGCACAACTGGCTGGCAAAATCCTCGCTGACCGGAGGTGAATCCTCGCTCAGCTCCCGCTCGCCACCGTCGCCATACCAACCTACTGCCGAGCCAGAAACCAACACCCGCGGTTTATGCTCGCGAGTTTCGAGCCAGGCCAGCAGGGTTTCGGTGAGGGCAATACGGCTGCTCCACAGCAGCGCCTTGCGCTTGTGGGTCCAGGGCCGATCGGCAATCGGGGCTCCGGCCAGATTGATTACCGCATCCAGCGGCGCCTGGTCCAGCTCTTGCAAAGTTCTGATGGCCCGCACTTGGGGACCGCACAGAGCGGCCACTTTTTCGGGATGGCGCGTCCATACACTCAATTGGTGACCCTGGGCCTGCCAGTAACGACACAGCGCACGCCCGATCAAACCAGTACCGCCGGTCAGCAATATATGCATGACATCTTCCTCGCGTGGCGTTTTACCCGAATCACTAGTCTATTTTTATAGGCAGGGATCTTTTCAATCGGACAGGCTGTGACTTAACGATAGACAACTTGCACAACCGATGACGCCGAAAGCTATACCAAAAAACAATATTGTACAGGTTTTAGTAGCGGCGTAATCTGTACAGACTGGTAAACGAGGCCCCTATGACAGTACCCATCGCAATCATTGGTACCGGCATCGCCGGACTCTCCGCCGCCCAGGCACTTCGAGATGCCGGGCACAGCGTCCAACTCTTCGACAAGAGCCGCGGCAGCGGTGGGCGCATGTCGAGCAAACGCAGCGATGCCGGCAGCCTGGATCTGGGGGCCCAGTATTTTACCGCTCGCGACCGCCGTTTCGTTACCGAAGTCCAGCGCTGGCAAGCCAAGGGCTGGGTCGCCGAATGGGCGCCGCAACTCTACAACTCCCACGGCGGACAGCTCAGCCCTTCTCCCGATGAACAGACCCGCTGGGTCGGCACGCCACGCATGAGCGCCATCACCCGCGCCCTGATCGGCGACCTCGAAGTGCACTTCGCCTGCCGCATCACTGAAGTCTTCCGTGGCGAACAACACTGGCACCTGCAGGACGCCGAAGGCTTTACCCACGGCCCCTTCAGCCACGTAGTGATCGCCACGCCGGCACCGCAAGCCACCGCTTTGCTGGCCGCCGCACCGAAGCTCGCCGGAGTCGCCGCCGGGGTGAAAATGGACCCGACCTGGGCTGTCGCACTGGCCTTCGATACGCCCCTGGAAACCCCCATGGAAGGCTGCTTCGTCCAGGACAGCCCGCTGGACTGGCTGGCCCGCAACCGCAGCAAGCCCGGACGCGACAGCCATCTCGACACCTGGATACTGCACGCCACCAGTGCCTGGAGCCGGCAACACATCGACCTCAGCAAAGAGGCCGTGATCGAGCAATTGCATGGGGCCTTCGCCGAATTGCTGCACAGCGTCATGCCCGCCCCAACCTTTAGCCTGGCCCATCGCTGGCTCTACGCCAGACCGGCCGCCAGCCATGAATGGGGTGCCCTGGCCGATGCCGACCTGGGGCTGTACGTATGTGGCGACTGGTGCCTGTCCGGCCGGGTCGAAGGCGCTTGGCTCAGTGGCCAGGAAGCCGCACGCCGTTTGCACGAGAGCCTGCAGTGAATCGACTCAACCCGCGCAAACTGCTGCTGTCGAAATGGACAGCAGCCCACCCGCAACACCGCGAGAAACACTTTCTGGTCACTGAGCTTTTCTGCGACGAAGAAGGCACCGTGCTGGACATCGAACTGCAAGCCGTACTCACCCGACGCAGCCAGCGCCTGAGCTGGCAAACCCTGCTCAACGACAGCGACTGGCGAATGGGCTGGCAGTAATTCGACAACCTGCCGGGCAATACCTGTACAAATAAATTGACTTGTACAACTTTAATTCTATGATGAAGACAAGTTGTACAACGCTTCGTTTTTGTACAGGTAAACCCCGGAGGTTGCATCATGTCCGCCAAGCCGAAAATTGCCATCAGCGCCTGCCTGATGGGCGTCGAGGTCCGCTACAACGGTGGGCACAAGGAGTCTCGCCTGTGCAGCCGAGTACTCAGCGAATACTTTGACTTCGTGCCCCTGTGCCCGGAAGTCGCGATCGGCATGGGCACCCCCCGCGAACCTATTCGGCTGGTCGGGGACCCTGAGCAACCTCGGGCCGTAGGCACCGTGGACGCCAGCCTGGATGTCACCTTGCCCCTGGCGGAATACGGCGAGCGCATGGCGGCCCAGGTAGATGACATCTGTGGCTACATCTTCATGCAGAACTCGCCATCCTGTGGTCTGGAGCGGGTCAAGGTGTACCAGGCCAATGGCATTCCCCATAGAAACGGCGGCCGGGGCATCTACGCCCAGGCATTCTGCGCACAGCACCCCGATCTGCCGGTGGAAGAAGCCGGACGCCTGAACGACCCGGTCCTGCGGGAAAACTTCCTGACCCGGGTCTACGTCTATCGCGACTGGCAGGCACTGCTCAAGCAAGGCCTGACCCGCCGCGCCCTCACCGACTTCCACTCGCGCTGCAAATACCTGCTGATGGCTCACCATCCCGTGCAGTACAAGACCCTGGGCAATCTGCTGGGCAGCATGGGCAAGGGCGATCCGAACCTGATCGGCCCGCGCTATTTCAGCGAACTGATGGCGGCCTTGAGCAAATGCGCGACCCGGGGCACCCACAGCAATGTGCTGCAGCACCTGAGCGGCTATCTCAAGCAGTCCATCAGCGCCGAAGACAAGCAGGAAGTGCAACACGTGATCGGCCAGTACCGCCACGGCATCGTGCCTCTAGTCGTGCCGCTGACCCTGCTCAAGCACCACTTTCGCCAGCACCCCGATCCCTACATCGCCCAGCAGCTGTACCTGCAGCCACACCCGGAAAACCTCAGCCTGCGCAACGCGATCTGAGCCATGAAAAAACCCGCTCAAGAAGCCGACAACAGCGCCCAGTACCGCCGCGCCCTGGACCAGGGTTGGCTGCCGATTCGCGAAGTGGCGCGCCAGACCGGGGTCAACGCCGTCACCCTGCGGGCCTGGGAGCGCCGCTACGGATTGATCGTGCCCTTGCGTACGCCCAAGGGTCATCGCCTGTATTCCCAGGATCAGGTGCTAGAGATCCAGACCATCCTTACCTGGCTCAATCGCGGGGTCGCGGTCAGCCAGGTCAAGCACCTGCTGGACAGTGCCCCCACCGCCAGCGCACCGGCCGAGAATGACTGGCAGCGCCTGCGTCAGACCCTGAGCCTGGCCATCAGCCAATTGGCCGAGCGCAAGGTCGACGACACTTTCAACCAGGCCATGGCGCTGTACCCACCCCGCACGCTGTGCGAACACCTGCTGATGCCGCTGCTGGCGGAGCTGGAGCAACACTGGCAGGGCCAGTTCGGCAGCCAGATGGAACAGGTGTTTTTCTACTCCTGGCTGCGCAGCAAGCTGGGCGCGCGGATCTACCACAACAACCGACAACTGCAGGGCCCACCGCTGCTGCTGGTCAACCAGTCGGACCTGGCCCTGGAACCCCATCTGTGGCTGACCGCCTGGCTGGCCAGCAGCGCCGATTGCCCGGTGGAGGTCTTCGACTGGCCGCTGCCCGGCGCCGAACTGGCCCTGGCCATCGAACGCCTGCAAGCCCGCGGCCTGCTGCTGTATTCCAGCAAGGCGCTCAATCCTGCGCTGTTGCCCAGGCTGCTCAACGGCATTGCCTGCAAAAAAATCATCGCCGGACCCGCGGTGTGCATCCACCCCGACGACTGGTCCGTATGTATCACTGAAATCGCTGATCTGTACCTGGCCCAGGACCCGATCTCGGCCTGCCAGGCGCTGCTTGAGCGAGGACTCTTTTGAACCGGGAATCAGCATGCAATTGATCTGGCTGCGCAGCGACCTGCGCCTACATGACAACACCGCCCTCTGCGCCGCCACCCAGCGTGGCCCCACCGTGGCCGTGTACCTGCTGAGCCCGGAACAATGGCAAGTCCATGACGATGCCCCCTGCAAGGTCGACTTCTGGCTGCGCAACCTGCAGCACCTGAGCACTGCCCTGGGCCGGCTGAACATTCCTCTGCTGATTCGCAGCGCAGCCACCTGGGACCAGGCGCCCCACGTCCTGCTGCAACTGTGCCGGCAACTGCAGGTACGCATGCTGCACTTCAACCAGGAGTACGGCATTCACGAGAGCCGCCGCGATGCCGCCGTGACCAGGGTCCTGGAAGAAGCCGACATCAGCGTCCAGGGTTACCTCGATCAGTTACTGTTCCAGCCCGGCAGCGTGCTGACCCAGAGCGGCGGCTACTTCCAGGTGTTCAGCCAGTTCCGCAAGGTCTGCTACAGCCGCTTACACAGCGCGCTGCCAGCCCTGGTCGCCAGCCCCAAGGCACAATCGCCGCTGTCGATCCAAGCCGATCCTGTACCCCGCCATATCGATGGCTTCCCACGCCCCAGCCAGTCACTGCGTGACCTGTGGCCGGCAGGTGAAGATCAAGCCCTGGGCCGTCTACAACAGTTCACCGACGAGCAGATCGACTACTACCAGAGCGAACGCGACTTCCCGGCCAAGCCCGGCACCAGTCAGCTTTCACCCTACCTCGCCGCCGGGGTGATCTCGCCCCGCCAGTGCCTGCACGCTGCCTTGCGCTGTAACCAGGGAGAGTTCGAAAGCGGTAATCCCGGGGCCGTCACCTGGATCAACGAACTGCTGTGGCGCGAGTTCTACAAACACATCCTGGTGGGCTACCCACGGGTTTCCCGGCACCGTGCCTTTCGCCCGGAAACCGAAGCGGTGGCCTGGCGCGACGCCCCAGAGGAACTCGCCGCCTGGCAGGAAGGCCGCACCGGCCTGCCGATCATCGACGCCGCCATGCGCCAACTGCTGGAAACCGGCTGGATGCACAATCGCCTGCGGATGGTGGTGGCCATGTTCCTGACCAAGAATCTGTTGATCGACTGGCGCGAGGGCGAGCGTTTCTTCATGCGCCACCTGATCGACGGCGACCTGGCAGCGAACAATGGCGGCTGGCAGTGGAGCTCCTCCACCGGCACCGACGCCGCGCCCTACTTCCGCATCTTCAACCCTGTAAGCCAGTCGGAACGCTTCGACGCCGAAGGACGCTTCATCAAGCACTGGCTGCCACAACTGGCGGGGTTGAACAAAAAAGATATCCACAACCCCGGAGCCATGGGCGGCCTGTTCGCTGTCGCCGATTACCCGGCGCCTATGGTCAACCTGTCGATGTCCCGGGACCGGGCATTGGCGGCGTTCAAGGCGCTGCCTTCGCGCCAGGATGCGGGAGGCGCCCATGAGTGACTTCCTCGATCGCTTCGCCCGGGATTTCGCCAGCCTCGACAAGCACAGCCTGCAACGCCTGGACCAGCTCTACAGCGAGGACATCCAGTTCACCGACCCGCTGCACGAGGTCAATGGTCTGCCACGCTTGCGGCATTACTTTGCAGAGCTGTACGCCAACGTCAGCGAACTGCGTTTCGAATTCCACGGTGTCGACACCTGCACCGAAGGCCAAGGCTATCTGCGCTGGACCATGAGCTACCGCCACCCGCGCCTCAAGGGCGGCCAGATGATCCGGGTCCCCGGCTGCTCGCACCTGCACTGGCGCGACGGCAAGGTCTACCGTCATCGGGACTATTTCGACGCCGGTGCCTTGCTCTATGAACATCTGCCGCTACTAGGTGCGGTGATTGCCTGGTTGAAAAGGAGGCTCGGATGAACCCTGTAATGCCACGGCGGATCTGGCTCACCGGCGCCAGCAGCGGCATCGGTGCGGCGCTGGCCGAAGAACTGCTCAAGACTGGCGCCCAAGTGGCCGTCAGCGCTCGCTCGCGCGAGCCCCTGGAAGCGCTGGCCCTGCGTTATCCGGGCCGGGTGCTGGTGGTGCCCGGCGATCTTACCGACGCCCTGCAGGTGCGCGAGATCGGCAAGCGTATCGCCCAGGCCTGGGGCGCACTGGACACCGCGATCCTCAATGCCGGGACCTGTGAATACATCGAGGTGCAGCAATTTGACGCGACGCTGATCGAGCGCGTGCTGAGCAGCAACCTGCTGTCCGCCAGCTATTGCATCGAGGCTGCTCTACCGCTGTTGCGCGCCGGCAATCGCCCGCATCTGGTAGGGGTGGCCAGCTCCGTGACCTACCTGCCGCTGCCTCGGGCCGGCGCCTATGGCGCTTCCAAGGCAGCCTTGCGTTATCTGCTGCAATCCTTGCGCATCGACCTGGCCGCCGAGGGCATTGACGTCACCGTGGTCAGTCCCGGCTTCGTCGATACCCCGCTCACCGCGCGCAATGACTTTGCCATGCCCATGAGCTGGCCCGCCGCCAAGGCTGCGCGGCATATCCACAAACGCCTGTCACACCGGGATCTGGAGATCGCTTTCCCCGCCCCGTTCATCTTTGGCCTCAAGCTGCTGTCCTGGCTGCCCGGCCGCCTGCAACTGGCCATCGCCAAACGCCTGGCCCGCACAGGGAGTGCATCGTGAAAATCGCCATTATCGGTAGCGGCATTGCCGGCCTGACCTGCGCCTACGTCCTGAACCGTCGCCATGACATTCGGGTTTATGAGGCCGGCAGCTGGATCGGCGGCCACACCCACACCGTGGATGTCAGCCTGAACGGCGAGACCCAGTCTGTGGACACCGGTTTCATCGTCTTCAACGACTGGACTTACCCCAACTTCATCCGCCTGCTGGGACAGATCGGGGTCAAGTTCAAACCCACCGAGATGAGTTTCTCGGTGTGCGATCCCGCCTCGGGCCTGGAATACAACGGCAACAACCTCAACAGTCTGTTCGCCCAGCGACGCAATCTGCTATCGCCCGGGTTCTGGGGCATGCTGCGGGACATCCTGCGCTTTAACAAAGCGTCGCTGCTCGATTTGCAGCAACAGCGGATCGCCGCCGACACCACACTCGGCGACTACCTGAAAAGCCAGGGCTACGGCGAGCGTTTCATCCAGCACTACATCGTGCCCATGGGCTCGGCGATCTGGTCGATGTCACGGGTGCAGATGTTGGGCTTTCCCCTGCAGTTCTTTGTGCGCTTCTTCAAGAACCATGGCTTGCTGTCGGTGAATAACCGTCCGCAGTGGTGCGTGATCGAAGGTGGCTCAAGCCGCTACATCGAACCGCTGACCGCCCCGTTCCGCCAGCACATCCGCCTCAACTGCCCGGTGCAACGAGTCGAGCGCGACGAGGCTGGCGTGCTGATCCACAGCGCCGCCGGCAGCGAGCGCTTCGACAAGGTGGTGTTCGCCTGCCACAGCGACCAGGCCCTGCAACTGCTGGCCAGCCCCAGCCAGGCCGAGCGAGAGATTCTCCAGGCCCTGCCCTACGCCGACAACGACGTGGTGCTGCACACCGACACCCGGCTGCTGCCCCGCCGGCGCCTGGCCTGGGCCAGCTGGAACTACCGCCTGGACGCCAGCGGCGAGAAAGCCGCCGCCGTGACCTACGACATGAACATCCTGCAAGGCCTGAAGAGCGACACCACCTTCTGCGTCAGCCTCAACCAGACCGCAGCCATCGATCCGACGCAGATCCTGGCCCGCTTCACTTACGCCCACCCGCAATACAGCCTCGATGCGGTGGCGGCCCAGGGCCGCTGGAATGAACTGCAAGGCGCCCAGCACAGCTTCTACTGCGGCGCCTACTGGGCCAACGGCTTCCACGAAGACGGCGTGGTCAGCGCCTTGCGCGTGGCCCAGGCCTTTGGTGAACAACTGTGAACAGTGCCCTTTACAGCGGCTGGATCAGCCACCGGCGCTTTGCCCCCAAGGGCCATGCCTTCCGCTATCGGATCGGCCTCTTGTACCTGGACCTGGACGAGCAGGAATCGGTGCTGGGACTCTCGCCCCTGGCGGGCCGCAGCCGTTTCGCCCCCTTCGCCTTCCGCGAAAGCGATTACCTGAAAGACTTCACCGGCCAGGGCATGCGCCTGATCGACGCGGTACGCCAGCAAGTGGCCGCGGCCATCGGCCATGTGCCGGGCGGCGCGGTGCGCCTGTTGACCCAGGTGCGCAGCTGGGGCCTGGCGTTCAATCCGGTGAGTTTCTTCTACTGCTTCGAGGCCGACGGGCAACTGGCGGCGATTCTCTGCGAGGTCACCAACACCCCCTGGCGCGAGCGCTACCACTATGTACTGCCAGCCCGCCCAGACAGTGCCTCGGCGCCCGAGCACCAGCACTTCGCCGTGGCCAAGGCCTTTCACGTGTCACCGTTCCTGCCCCGGGACCTTGAGTACCGCATGAGCTTCAGCCCACCAGCCGAGCGGCTCGGGGTGCACATGGCCGACTGGCAGGGCGATCTGAAGGTATTCGACGCCACCCTCAGCCTGCAGCGCCAAGCCCTGGATCGCCGCAGCCTGCACCAGTACCTGCGCAGTTTTCCATGGATGACCGCCAAGACCTGCCTGGCCATCTACTGGCAGGCCCTGCGCCTGACCGCCAAGGGCATCACCTTCTTTCCCCATGAGGCCGCCGACGGCGCCTATCGCACAGCCGCTGTACAACCCAAGGATCGCCGCCATGAAATCCTCTAGCGTATCGGCCAGAACTACCCTGTTCAGCACCCACAGCCTGACCGCCAACCTGTTGCGTCGCGGCGTGCTGCGGCAATTGGCGCACCTCAAGCACGGCCAACTGCTGGTCATCGAAAACGCCGAGCGCCTGGTCTTCGGCGACCGCACGGCAGCCTTGGTGGGTGAGATCCATATCCACGACAGCAGCGCCTGGGGCCTGGTGGCCAGCAGCGGCTCGATAGGTGCCGGCGAAGCGTTCATCCACGGCTACTGGAGCACCCCGGACCTGACGGCGGTGATCCGCGTCTTCGTCAGCAACCTGGACGTGCTGGATGCCATGGAAGGCGGCCTGGCGCGACTCGGCCGGCCGTTGGTACGCGGCCTGCACTGGCTCAATCGCAACACGCGCAAGGGCTCGCAGAAGAACATCGCCGCCCATTACGACCTCGGCAATGAGCTGTTCGAGCAGTTTCTCGACCCCACGATGATGTATTCGGCCGCGCAATTTCGCAGCGAGGACGACAGCCTGGAGCAGGCCCAGTTGAACAAACTGGAGCGCATCTGCCAGAAACTCGCGCTCAAGCCCGAGGATCACCTGCTGGAGATCGGCACCGGCTGGGGCAGCATGGCGCTGTATGCGGCGCAGAACTACGGGTGCCGCGTGACCACCACCACCTTGTCCAAGGAACAGTTCGCCTATACCCGCCAGCGCATCGACGCCGCCGGCCTGCAGGACCGGGTGACCCTGTTGCTGGAGGACTATCGCGACCTGGACGGGCATTACGACAAGCTGGTGTCCATCGAAATGATCGAAGCCGTGGGCCACCGCTTCCTGCCCACCTACTTCCAGCAGTGCGCGAAGTTGCTCAAAAGCAACGGCCTGATGCTGCTGCAAGCCATCACCATCCGTGACCAGCGCTATGAACAGGCGAAGAACGGCGTGGACTTCATCCAGCGCTACATCTTCCCCGGCGGCGCCCTGCCCAGCGTGCACAAGATGCTCGAAGTGGTCAGCCGCGACACCGACATGAACCTGCTGCACATGGAGGATTTCGGCCTGCACTACGCCCGCACCCTGCGCCTGTGGCACGAGAACTTCCGCCGCGCCCACGGCCGCCTGAGCGAGCTGGGCTATGACGCGTACTTCCTGCGCCTGTGGGAGTTCTACCTGTGCTACTGCGAAGGCGGCTTCCTGGAGCGCAGCATCGGCACCGCGCAGATGCTCCTGGCCAAACCCTCGGCAGTGCCACAACCTTTGCTGGGCCGTTTCGATGCGTAAGCAACTGGCCAACGCCCTGCTGTTCCAGCTGGGCTGGTTCATCTGCGTGCTGTCTGGCGACAGCGCCTGGCTGCTGCTGGGGGTGGCGATCCTGCTGGCGCATTTTCGCTGGATCGGCAGTTGGGCCGGAGAAAGTCGGATGATTGTCGGCGTCGCCCTGATCGGCATCACGCTGGACAGCTTCCTGCACTGGCTGGGGGTGTTTCAGTTCCAGCAAGTAAGCCTGCTGATTCCCCTATGGCTGATGCTGCTCTGGATCTTGCTGGGCACCACCCTGCGCCACTGCCTGGCATGGACGGCACGTCCCTGGTGGTTGGCCAGTGTGCTCGGGGCGCTGTGCGGACCACTGTCCTATTACGCCGGCGGCCGCTTGGCCGGAGTGACCTTTGCCTATGGCCTGTGGCCGACCATGCTGGGGCTGGGCCTGCTCTGGGGAGTACTGCTACCGCTGTTTCACGTGCTTGCGCGTCCTACTGAAGAAGCACCGCAACCGGCCCCTCAGGACTGAGCGTCCGTCAGGGCTCTCACACAGCCCTGGCCCACTGCCTTACACTGCGCGCCTATGACTAACATCCCCGTTACCCCCATCCCCGAACCGGCCATCAGTTGCTCGACCTGCGCCGCCTGCTGCTGCCAGCTGGAAGTGATGCTGATCACCGACACCGGGGTGCCCGAACGCTTCATCGACACCGACGACTGGGGCGGCGAGGTCATGCGCCGTCTGGACGACGGCTGGTGCGCGGCCCTGGACCGCGACAGCATGCGCTGCAGCATCTATGAGCTGCGGCCACTGATCTGTCGCGAGTTCGAGCTGGGAGAGGCCGATTGCCTGAGCGAACGCCGGGGAATCGCCACGGCGTATCGCTGATACCGGTCTCAGAGCGGCATCGTGTAATGCAGCGCGTAGCTTTCGATACCGTCGTTGGGGGTTTGAATCCCGGCGTTGGAGTAATGGGTGGCGCGGATCCCGACTTCATGCCCGCCGGCGAAACGCAGGCCGAAACCGATGCGGTCTTCGAACTGGAAGGATGAGCCGAGCTTGTTGTCTTCGACCTCGGTGTGGGCAAAGGCCGCCACCCCGATCCCCGCCTCGATGTAAGGCTTGACGCTGGCCCCGGCGAACTCATAGACCAGCACCGGCGAGAACGACAGGCTGTGATTGCTCGATTTCTTGTCGCCATCCCAATAGGTGTAGGCGCCGCTCCAGTACCCGGTCAGGCGACCGACATCACTCTGCAGCCAGCTCTTGTCCCAATCCCATTGCATACCCAGGCGGTAGGTCTGGGTCGAATCGCCGGTTTGTCCCACGGAGAACTCGACTCCGGCTGCCTGCGCGGAAAAACTGTGCCCCAACAACCCGGCCGCCAGCGCGGCCAAACACAACAGTCGCTTCATCAGGAACGTCCTTTTTCAACGGTTACCTATGGTCTTGTACAACCTTCTGGAAAAGTTATAGAAGCCCGCGCGCGCTCGGAAGTTCAGCTACGGTCGAGGGTTTTTCAGGTTTTTTCACAACTCGAAACGCTGAACGCTCGCAGGACCTTTCCACAAAAGCGGCAACACCTGGACAAAGTGCGGGACGTCGCCGCTGGTCCAGAAACGAGTCTCCCGGGCCGGGCCCCGGGCCCGTAGCTCGCCCTCGTCCAAGAGGCGTTGCAACTGCCGGGCAACGGCGCCGCCCGTGTCGATCAGGCTGATGTGGGCCGGCAGCATCTGCAGCAGCACCGGCTTGAGAAACGGATAGTGGGTGCACCCCAGGATGATGGTGTCGCAGCCGGCCACCAGCAGCGGTTCGACATAACCCTGCAACAGTTGCCGTAGGGCGCTGCTGTCGAGGTCGCCGTTTTCGATCATTTCCACCAGGCCGGGACAGGGCTGGGTGACCACCTTCACATCCGCGGCGAAGCGATCGAGCAGGGCAGCGAACTTGGCACTCTGCAAGGTGCCGGTGGTGGCCAGCACCCCGACCACCCCGCTGCGTGTCGCCGCCGCGGCGGGCTTGACCGCAGGCTCCATGCCGACGATGGGCCAGTCCGGGTAATCGCGGCGCAGATCGGCCACTCCGGCCACGGTGGCGGTGTTGCAGGCCAGGACCAGGGCCTTGGCGCCCTGTTCGCGGAAGTAGCGCGCCATCAGGGCACAACGCTGGCGAATGAACTCCGGGGTCTTTTCGCCGTAGGGAATATGCCCGCAATCGCCAAAGTACAGCAGTGATTCGTTGGGCAGCAGGCGCTGTATTTCCGCCAGTACCGACAGACCGCCAACACCGGAATCGAACACCGCAACGGGCGCTTCACTCATGCTGAACTCCGCAAACGCTGCAACCGGGATCACGCTTGACCCGCAGCTCACGAAAGCGCGTACCCAGGGCATCGATCAATAACAGTCGACCCACCAGAGGCTCGCCAAACCCGGCCAGCAGCTTCAGGGCTTCCAGCGCCTGCAGGCTGCCCACGGTGCCCACCAGCGGGCCAAGTACCCCGGCTTCACTGCAGGTCAGCTCGGCTTCGCTGCCATGTCCGTACAGGCAGTGGTAGCAAGGGCTTTCCGGACGGCGCGGGTCGAACACCGACAACTGCCCTTCCAAGCGAATCGCCGCGCCACTGACCAGGGGCTTGCCAGCCGCCACGCACGCGGCGTTCACCGCCTCGCGGGTACTGAAGTTGTCGGAGCAATCAAGCACCAGGTCCACCGCGGCCACGGCGGCGGCCAGGCTGTCGACGTCCAGCGCCTGGCGATGGGGCACCAGGCGGATTTCCGGGTTGAGGGCGGACAGCCGGCTGATGGCCGAATCCACCTTGCTGACCCCGACACTCTGGCTGTCGTGGATGATCTGGCGCTGCAGGTTGGTCAGGTCCACGCTGTCGAAGTCGGCCAGGTGCAGCTCGCCGACCCCGGCCGCCGCCAGGTACAGCGCCGCCGGGGCACCAAGGCCACCGAGGCCGACAATCAGTACCCGGCTCTGCTTGAGGCGCAACTGGCCATCGATGTCGACGTGCTGCAACAGAATCTGCCGGCTATAGCGCAACAGCTCCTGATCGGTCAGCACGGCAGGCACCCGAGGCTGATGCGTTCATGACCACCCAGGTCGATGCGGCTGTGGACTTCGATGAACCCCCGGGCTGTCAACAATTCGCGCACCGCGCCAGCCTGATCGTAGCCATGCTCGAGCATCAGCCAGCCACCGGCTTCCAGGTGCTGCGGGGCCTGGTCGACGATCAGGCGCAGGTCGTCCAGACCGTCCTTGCCCGCCACCAGGGCGCTTTCGGGTTCGAAACGCACATCGCCGGCCGCCAGATGAGGATCGGCCTCGGCGATGTAGGGGGGATTACTGACGATCAAGTGGAAGCGCTGGGACTCGACCGCGCTGAACCAGTGGCTGCTGAGCACGGTGACGTTGTCCAGTTGCAGGCGCTGGCGGTTGCGCTCGGCCAGGGCCACGGCTTCCAGCACCCGATCCACGGCAGTGACCTTCCAGGCCGGACGCTCGCTGGCCAGGGCCAGGGCGATCGCGCCGCTACCGGTGCCTAGGTCGAGGACCTTGGCCGGGGTCGCTGGCAACAGTTCCAACGCCGCCTCCACCAGCAGCTCCGTGTCGGGGCGCGGAATCAGGGTGTGCGGTGCCACTTCCAGATCCAGCTTCCAGAAGCCCTGTTGCCCGAGGATGTAGGCCACCGGCTCGCCGGAACGGCGCCGTTGCAGGTATTCAGTGAACAGCAACACCGCCTCGCTGGGCACGATGCGCTCTGGCCAGGTATGGAGAAAACTCCGCGGCTTGCCCAGGGCCGCTGCCAGGAGCAGTTCGGCATCCAGGCGCGGCGTCGGCGAATCGGGTAATTGAGCTGCGCGCAGCAGGCTGGCGATGATGGTCATTTACTCACCCAATGCCGCAAGTTGATCGGCCTGATACTCAGCCAGCAGCGGTTCAATCACGGCCTCGACGCCTCCGGCGAGGATTTCGTCCAGGGAATACAGGGTCAGGTTGATCCGGTGATCGGTGACCCGGCCCTGGGGGAAGTTGTAGGTGCGGATGCGCTCGGAGCGATCCCCCGAGCCCACCAGCAGCTTGCGCTCGCTGGCGATGGCATTGGCCGCGGCGCTGGTCTGCTGGTCGTTGAGCTTGGCCGACAGCCAGGACATGGCCCGGGCCCGGTTCTTGTGCTGGGAACGCTCTTCCTGGCACTCCACCACGATGCCCGAGGGAATGTGGGTGATGCGGATCGCCGAGTCGGTCTTGTTCACGTGCTGGCCGCCGGCGCCCGAAGAGCGGTAGGTATCGATGCGCAGATCCGCCGGGTTGATCTCGATGGCTTCCTGTTCGTCCGGCTCGGGCAGCACCGCCACGGTGCACGCAGAGGTGTGGATGCGACCCTGTGATTCGGTGGCCGGCACGCGCTGCACACGGTGCGCGCCGGACTCGAACTTGAGCTTGCCGTAGACGTTCTCGCCTTCGACCCGGGCAATGACTTCTTTATAGCCGCCGTGCTCACCCTCGTTTTCCGAGAGGATCTCCAGCCGCCAGCCACGCCGCTCGGCGTAGCGCGAATACATGCGGAACAGGTCGCCGGAAAAGATCGCCGCTTCGTCACCGCCGGTGCCGGCGCGGATTTCCAGGAACACGTTGCGCCCGTCGTTGGGGTCCTTGGGCAGCAACATGCGTTGCAAGGCGCTTTCCAGCTCGGCCAATTGCTCCTTGGCCTCGCGCACTTCCTCGGCGGCCATTTCCCGCAGGTCCGGGTCATTGTCCTTGAGCAGCGCCTGGGCACCTTCGAGATCGGCCTGGACCTTGAGCACCTGTTTGTAGGAGGCGACGATCGGCTCGACTTCCGCGTATTCCTTGGAATAGGCGCGGAACTTGGCCTGATCGGAAATGACCTCAGCATCGCCGAGCAAGGCGGTCAGTTCCTCGAAACGATCCTGGAGAATGTCCAGCTTACTGAGCAGTGACGCTTTCATTACGGGGTTTTATCCGATGAGCCCTCACCGAGGGCAAAGAGTTCTTGAGCCATGGCCAACGCATCGAGGCGGCCTTCGGCGGACAGCTTTTTCAGCTGTACGCTCGGCGCGTGCAGCAGTTTGTTGGTCAGGCCACGGGCCAGTTGGGCCAGTACATCCTCGGCGCTGGAGCCATTGCTCAGCAGGCGCAGAGCCTTCTGCAGTTCTTCATCACGCAGGCGCTCGCTCTGCTGACGATAGGCCTTGAGCACGTCCACCGCCGCCAACTCACGCAGGCGCACCATGAAATCCTCGGCGCCGATGTTCACCAGCTCCTCGGCTGCCTGGGCCGCGCCCTGACGGCTCTTGAGGTTTTCCGCGACCACTTCGTGCAGGTCATCGACGGTATAGAGGTAAACGTCGTCCAATTCGCCGACTTCAGGTTCGATATCCCGGGGAACAGCGATATCCACCATGAAAATCGGCTTGTGCTTGCGCAGCTTCAGCGCGCTTTCCACCGCCCCCTTGCCAAGGATCGGCAACTGGCTGGCGGTGGAACTGATAACGATATCGCTGTGCACCAGTTCCTGGGGAATATCCGACAACAGCACGGCGTGGGCGCCGAACTGCTCGGCCAGGAGGCTGGCCCGCTCCAGGGTGCGGTTGGCCACGACGATGCGCTTGACCCCAAGGTCGTGCAGATGGCGGGCCACCAGGGTAATGGTCTCGCCGGCACCGATCAGCAACGCCTGACTGCGCTGCAGATCGCTGAAAATCTGTTTCGCCAGGCTCACCGCAGCAAAGGCCACGGACACCGGGTTCTCGCCAATGGCGGTATCGGTGCGTACTTGCTTGGCGGCGCTGAAGGTAGCCTGGAACAGCCGACCCAGCAGCGGGCCGACAGTGCCGGCCTCACGGGCCACAGCGTAGGCGGACTTCATCTGCCCGAGAATCTGCGGCTCGCCCAGCACCAGCGAATCCAGCCCCGACGCCACCCGCATCATGTGACGAACTGCCGCATCATCTTCATGCACATAGGCACTGGCACGAAGCTCGTCTAGGCTCAGGTGGTGATATTCCGCCAGCCAGCGCAGCACCACATCCGCAGAAAGATGATCCTGTTCTACATAGAGCTCACTGCGATTGCAGGTGGAGAGGATCGCAGCTTCGCGGCTGTCGGTGAGTCGGCAGAGCTGCTGCAAGGCCTCAACCAACTGCTCAGGGGTAAAGGCCACGCGCTCGCGGACGTCTACAGAAGCAGTCTTGTGGTTAATACCGAGTGCAAGGAAGGCCATTCAAGGTCGCTGATGATGTCGAGAAGCCGGCAATTGTCCTACTTCGACCGACGCAGAACAACTACCGCCGACTATTGTCCTAGTTTTGTGCCAAAACTCGCCGAGCGAAGATCAGGCAAGGCGAAAACAGGCGAGGAAGCGGAGTTTAGGGGCCTAAATGAGCATTCCGAGCCTGTTTTCAACGCAGCATGATCGAAGCGCAGGCAGTTTTCGCGCAGAAACTAATAGACTGCCTCTGTTCTGGCATCCCGTTGAGTCTCGGTTATGTTTGACCGAAGGCTTGTGTCATGATGATCCGACCGCAGGTTAGTCGCCCTCTTCCTATATGAATAGATCTTCCGCGTTGCTCCTCGCCTTTGTCTTCCTCAGTGGTTGCCAGTCATTGGCCCCCGTTTCATCGGACGCTACGTCGCCGGTGGAAGACAGCACCCCAGCCCCTGAAAAGCCCAAGGTCTATTCATCGTTCAGCGAAGACACCATCTTCAGCCTGCTGAGCGCTGAACTGGCGGGCCAGCGCAATCGTTTCGACATTGCCCTGGACAACTACGTGACCCAGGCCATCAACACCCAGGATCCGGGCATCTCCGAGCGCGCCTTTCGCATTGCCGAGTACCTGGGAGCCGACCAGGCAGCCCTGGACACTTCGCTGATCTGGGCCAAGAACGCTCCAGACGATCTGGAAGCACAACGGGCTGCCGCTATCCAACTGGCCCGCGCCGGTCGTTATGACGACTCCATGCTCTATATGGAGAAAGTTCTGCAGGGCAAGGGCGACACCCATTTCGACTTTCTTGCGCTGTCGGCTGCCGATACCGACCAGGACACCCGCAATGGCCTGATGAAAAGCTTCGATAGCCTGCTGCAAAAGCACCCGCACAACAGTCAACTGATCTTCGGCAAGGCCCTGTTGATGCAGCAGGATGGCGACGCCAAGGATGCCCTGAGCTTGCTGGAGCAGAATCCGCCGGAAGACGGCGAGGTGGCGCCGCTGCTGTTGCGCGCCCGTCTGCTGCAGAGCCTGAACCGCGGCAAGGAAGCCCTGCCGCTGCTGGAAAAAAGCATCCGCAAATACCCGGACGACAAGCGTCTGCGCCTGACCTACGCCCGCATGTTGGTGGAACAGGACCGCATGGAGGACGCCAAGACCCAGTTCTCCAGCCTGGTCCAGCAGTACCCGGAAGACGATGAACTGCGCTATTCACTGGCGCTGGTGTGCCTGGAGGCCAAGGCCTGGGAAGAGGCCAAGGGTTACCTGGAAGACCTGATCGCCCGGGAAAGCCACGAAGACTCCGCACACCTGAACCTGGGACGAATCGCCGAAGAACTCAATGATCCGCAAGGGGCCCTGATCGAATACGCCCAAGTCGGACCGGGTAACGATTACCTGCCAGCGCAACTGCGTCAGGCCGATATCCTGATGAACAACGGCCGTACCGACGAGGCGCAAAAGCGCCTGGTGGCAGCCCGTGATGCCCAGCCCGACTACGCCATCCAGCTGTATCTGGTCGAAGTCGAAACCCTGTCGGCAAACAATCAGGGCGATCGCGCCTGGAACGTTATTCAGCAGGCGCTGCAACAGTATCCCGATGACGTGAACCTGCTCTATACCCGTGCCATGCAGGCGGAAAAACGCAATGACCTGGCACAGCTGGAAAAAGACCTGCGCCTGATCATCCAGCGCGAGCCGGATAACGCCATGGCCTTGAATGCCCTGGGCTACACCTTGTCGGACCGCACGACCCGCTACACCGAGGCCAAGGCACTGATCGAGCAAGCCCACCAACTGACCCCGGAAGACCCGGCGGTGCTGGACAGCCTGGGCTGGGTAAACTTCCGCCTGGGCAACCTCGACGAGGCCGAGCGCCTGCTGCGCCAGGCCCTTGAGCGCTTCCCCGACCAGGAAGTTGCGGCGCATCTGGGCGAAGTGCTGTGGAACAACGGCAAGCAGCGCGAGGCCAAACAGATCTGGAGCAAGTTCATCAAGGATCAGCCCGATAGCCCCGTATTGCGCGACACCATCAAACGCCTGACCGGATCAGAGACTCTTTAAGACTATGTTTTTGCGCCACGTAATTGTTTTCAGCCTTATCGCCCTGCTTGCCGGCTGTGCCGGTTTTGGCGCCCGCGAGTCAGTCCAGGGCCAGGGCAACCCTGCCCAATGGCGTCAGCACAAGGACCAGTTGACCGGCCTCGATGGCTGGCAGATCAACGGCAAAATCGGTATTCGCGCGCCCAAGGACTCCGGCAGCGGCACGCTGTTCTGGCTGCAACGCCAGGACTATTACGACATTCGCCTGTCCGGTCCGCTGGGTCGTGGTGCTGCACGCCTGACCGGCCGCCCCGGCCAGGTCAGCCTGGAAGTGGCCAATCAGGGTCGTTACGAAGCGGCCAGCCCGGAAACTCTGCTCGAAGAGCAAATGGGCTGGAAACTGCCGGTCTCCCACCTGGCCTGGTGGGTTCGCGGTCTGCCTGCCCCAGACAGCAAAAGCCGCCTGACCCTGGATGGCGACAGCCACCTGGCGAGCCTGGAACAGGATGGCTGGCAAGTGGAATACAGCAATTACTCCGAACAGAACGGCTACTGGCTTCCCGAGCGCATCAAACTGCATGGCAGCAACCTTGACGTCACCCTGGTGATCAAGGAATGGCTGCCACGCAAGCTGGGGCAATGACATGTCCATGGAAAAGCTGACCCTGCCCTCCCCAGCCAAACTTAATCTGATGCTGCACATTCTGGGTCGCCGTGAAGACGGCTACCACGAGTTGCAGACGCTGTTTCAATTTCTCGACTATGGCGATGAAATCACCTTCGCTCTCCGCGATGACGCAGAGATTCGCCTGCACACCGAGTTCGACGGCGTGCCTCACGACAGCAATCTGATCGTCAAGGCGGCGAAAAAACTCCAGGAACAGTCCGGCTGCACCCAGGGCATCGATATCTGGATCGACAAGATCCTGCCCATGGGCGGCGGCATCGGCGGCGGCAGTTCCAATGCCGCCACTACCCTGCTGGGCCTCAATCATCTCTGGCAACTGGGCTGGGATGAAGATCGACTGGCTGCATTGGGGCTGACCCTGGGGGCTGACGTTCCAGTTTTCGTACGCGGGCACGCTGCGTTCGCTGAGGGCGTGGGTGAAAAACTCACCCCCGAATACCCCGAAGAACCCTGGTACCTGGTGCTGGTTCCGCAAGTGTCTGTAAGTACAGCAGAAATTTTTTCCGATCCGCTGTTGACACGTGACACTCCGCCCATTAAAGTGCGCCCCGTTCCCAAGGGAAACAGCAGAAATGACTGCCTTCCGGTAGTCGCAAGGCGTTATCCAGAAGTACGTAACGCATTGAATTTGCTAGGTAAATTTACCGAAGCAAAACTGACTGGAACTGGAAGTTGTGTGTTTGGGGGCTTCCCAAGCAAAGCTGAAGCTGATAAAGTCTCGGCCCTTCTTACAGAGACCCTTACAGGGTTTGTGGCAAAAGGAAGCAACGTTTCGATGTTGCATCGCAAGCTGCAAGGTCTGCTCTAAAGGAATCGAGTATCAGGTACTCGAAGCAACAGATACAGGGGCGTCGCCAAGCGGTAAGGCAGCAGGTTTTGATCCTGCCATGCGTTGGTTCGAATCCAGCCGCCCCTGCCATTTTCCTTATACTCATCCAGGTATACCCTCAGCCTTCAGGTACTGCGCGTGTCCAAGATGATGGTCTTTACGGGGAACGCTAACCCCGATCTGGCTCGGCGTGTAGTACGTCAGCTGCATATCCCTCTCGGTGACATCTCTGTTGGAAAATTCTCCGACGGCGAAATTACTGCCGAGATCAATGAAAATGTCCGCGGTAAAGACGTCTTCATTATTCAGCCGACTTGCGCTCCGACCAACGACAACCTGATGGAACTCGTCGTGATGGCTGATGCCTTCCGCCGCTCCTCAGCGACTCGTATCACTGCTGTTATTCCTTATTTTGGTTATGCCCGTCAGGATCGCCGTCCGCGTTCCGCACGTGTGGCTATCAGCGCGAAAGTCGTGGCTGACATGCTCACCGTAGTCGGCATCGACCGTGTCCTCACGGTTGATCTGCATGCTGACCAGATTCAGGGTTTCTTCGATATCCCGGTAGATAACATCTACGGCTCCCCGGTTCTGGTGGATGACATCGAAGACCAGCGTTTCGAAAACCTGATGATCGTGTCCCCGGACATTGGCGGCGTCGTGCGTGCACGTGCCGTGGCCAAGTCCCTGGGCGTGGATCTCGGGATCATCGACAAGCGTCGTGAGAAAGCCAATCACTCCGAAGTGATGCATATCATCGGCGACGTCGAAGGACGCACCTGCATTCTGGTCGATGACATGGTCGATACCGCCGGCACTCTGTGCCACGCGGCCAAGGCCCTGAAAGAGCATGGCGCAGCCAAGGTCTTTGCCTACTGCACACACCCTGTGCTGTCGGGTCGAGCCATCGAAAACATTGAAAATTCCGTGCTGGACGAACTGGTGGTGACCAACACCATCCCGCTGTCCGCTGCAGCACAAGCCTGTGCGCGTATCCGCCAACTGGATATCGCACCGGTAGTTGCCGAGGCGGTCCGCCGCATCAGCAATGAAGAATCGATCAGCGCGATGTTCCGCTAAGGGCTAGTCCCTGGCAAAACATCCCGATGACGAAAAGCGCCCCGTCCCAACCTCTGTTGGGACGGGGCTTTTTTGCCCATATCGCCTTTAGCGCTGGTCGCAAACGCTGGGGCGAGTGTGGTTATTTTGGAGATACAACATGAACGATTTTACTCTGAATGCTGAACTGCGTTCCGACCTGGGGAAAGGTGCGAGCCGCCGCCTGCGTCGTCTCGCAAGCCTGGTTCCAGCTGTAGTTTACGGTGGCGACAAAGCCCCTGAATCCATCAGCATGCTGGCCAAAGAAGTGGCCAAGCTGCTGGAAAACGAAGCTGCCTACAGCCACATCATCGAACTGAACGTGGGTGGCACCAAGCAGAACGTCGTGATCAAGGCCCTGCAACGTCACCCGGCCAAAGGCCACGTGCTGCACGCTGACTTCGTTCGCGTAGTTGCTGGTCAGAAACTGACCGCCATGGTTCCAGTGCACCTGATCAACGAAGCTGCACCGATCAAGAAAGGCGGCGAGATCTTCCGCGCTACCACCGAGATCGAAGTTTCCTGCCTGCCAAAAGACCTGCCTGAGTTCATCGAAGTCGACATGACCGAGACCGACATCGGCACCGTGATCCACCTGTCCAACCTCACCGCTCCTAAAGGCGTTGAGTTTGTTGCTCTGGCACACGGCAACGACCTGGCAGTAGCCAACGTCTACGCACCACGTGTTGCTTCTGAGAAAGAAGAAGGCGCAGCAGAGTAATTCACTCTGACGCCGGAGTTGAGCGGAACACATCGCGGACTGGAACGTAGCGAGAAAGCGGGCGAGAACGCGAAGTTTGCCGCAAGGCAACCAAGCTTTTGTCGTCCCCTTTCGCCGTAGCACCGGTTGCGGCGATGTTATCCACCACTCCAAAGAAGGGCCCCTATCGTGACTGCCATCAAACTGATCGTTGGCCTGGGTAATCCAGGCGCCGAATACGAACAGACCCGGCATAACGCAGGGGCCCTTTTTGTTGAGCGCATCGCCGAGAAACAAGGTGTCAACCTTGTCGCCGATCGCAAATATTTCGGCCTGACCGGGCGCTTCAGTCACCAGGGTCAGGACATTCGTCTGTTGATTCCCACCACCTACATGAACCGCAGCGGCCAGGCCGTGGCGGCGCTTGCCGGCTTCTTCCGCATCAAGCCGGAAGAAATCCTGGTGGCCCACGACGAACTCGACTTGCCTCCCGGCGTCGCCAAGCTCAAGACCGGCGGCGGGCATGGCGGGCACAACGGACTGCGGGACATCATCGCGCAGCTCGGCAATCAGAATACCTTTCACCGCCTGCGGCTCGGCATCGGCCACCCAGGTGTTGCCAGTATGGTTTCAAACTTTGTCCTGGGTCGTGCGCCACGCGCCGAACAGGAAAAACTCGATGCCAGCATCGATTTTGCCCTCGGCGTGCTGCCGGATATCTTCGCCGGTGAATGGAACCGCGCGATGAAAAACCTGCACAGCCAGAAGGCCTGACTCTACTCCTCGGGGAATACACCATGGGATTCAATTGCGGCATCGTCGGCCTGCCTAACGTCGGCAAGTCCACCCTGTTCAACGCCCTGACCAAGTCCGGGATCGCGGCCGAGAACTTCCCCTTCTGCACCATCGAGCCCAACAGCGGTATCGTGCCGATGCCCGACCCGCGCCTGGACGCCCTGGCGGCGATCGTCGTGCCGGAGCGCGTGCTGCCGACCACCATGGAGTTCGTCGACATCGCCGGCCTGGTGGCCGGTGCCTCGAAAGGTGAAGGCCTGGGTAACAAGTTCCTGGCCAACATCCGCGAAACCGATGCCATTGCCCACGTGGTCCGCTGCTTCGAAGACGACAACGTGATCCACGTGTCCAACAGCGTCGACCCCAAGCGCGACATCGAAATCATCGATCTGGAACTGATCTTTGCCGACCTCGACAGCTGCGAAAAACAGCTGCAGAAAGTCGCCCGCAACGCCAAGGGCGGTGACAAGGATGCCGTGGCCCAGAAAGCCCTGCTGGAGCAGTTGATCGCCCACTTCACCGAAGGCAAGCCGGCCCGTAGCCTGATGAAGGACATGAGCAGCGATGAGAAGCTGATCATCCGCGGCTTCCACCTGCTGACCACCAAGCCGGTGATGTACATCGCCAACGTTGCCGAAGACGGCTTCGAGAACAACCCGCTGCTGGACGTGGTCAAGGCCATCGCCGAAGAAGAAGGCGCGATCGTGGTGCCGGTGTGCAACAAGATCGAAGCGGAAATCGCCGAGCTCGAAGACGGCGAAGAAAAGGACATGTTCCTCGAGGCCCTGGGCCTGGAAGAACCTGGCCTGAACCGGGTGATCCGCGCCGGCTACGAAATGCTCAACCTGCAGACCTACTTCACTGCGGGTGTGAAGGAGGTTCGCGCCTGGACCGTGCGTGTCGGCGCCACCGCGCCTCAAGCGGCCGCCGTGATCCACACCGACTTCGAAAAAGGCTTCATCCGTGCCGAGGTCATCGCCTACAACGACTTCATTCAGTTCAAGGGTGAAGCCGGTGCCAAGGAAGCCGGTAAATGGCGCCTGGAAGGCAAGGAATACATCGTCAAGGACGGCGACGTGATGCACTTCCGCTTCAACGTGTAACCCCTTCAGCCCCATTGCCGCGCAATGGGGCTGACCTCCCCCGCTCTATCCAGCGCCCCTAGAAATAGGTGGTCGCCCCCGCGAAGAATGCCCGTCCGGGCACATAGAAGTTGGTCGATCCGTCCCGCAGGTCCTTGTCCATCAGGTTCTGTACCCCACCGTTCAACGTCAGCCATTTGGTCAACGCCAGGTTCGCCGTCAGGTCATAGGTGGTGTAGGACTGCACGAAATCATTGCCCAGGCCCCGCTGCTTGCCGACGTGCTGCGCCGACAGTTCGGTGCTCAAACGGTCATTGATCTGCCAGTCCAACGCGCTGAATGCCGACAGTTTGGGTGAGCTGATCAGATCTTCACCCGTGCTCAGGTTCCGGCTTTCCAGCATGTAGGTGGCGTTGGTGCGCCACGTCAGCGAATCACCCAGCGGCACCCGGGCGGTGCCTTCCCAACCACGGGTGCGGGCCTTGTCGACGTTTTCCAGCATGGTCCACCAGCGGCCCTGGTACTGGCCCAGCGGGCCGTATTCGATCTTGTCGGTGAAGTCGGTGTGGAAGTAGGTCAGGCCCGCTTCCCAGCCGTCATGATCGAAGGACAGGCCGATTTCCTTGTTGGTGCTGGTTTCCGGCATCAGGTTCGGATTGCCGGCCATCCAGCAACTGCCGGTGACATAACCCAACGGACGCAACGAACCACAACCACGGCCTCCGGACTCGGTCGCCGCACCCGCACTGCCTTCCTTCAGGCTCGGCGCACGAAAGCCCTTGGAAACACCCCCACGCACGGTCCAGTCCGGGTGCGGGTGATAGACCACATAAGCCCGTGGACTGTTGTGGTTGCCGTACTTGTCGCTGTGGTCGAAACGGTTGCCCAGGGTCAGGGACAGGTTGTCCAGCAGGAACAGTTCATCCTCGATAAAGGCCGCCGAATAATCGCCCTTCAAGGTCGAGCCGCTAACCGGCGTACCTTGGTAATCCACCGGTACGGTGCCGAGGGTATTGGTGTTGGTCAGCTCCTCGCGCTTCCATTGCCCACCCAGCGTCAGGCGCTGATCCACCAGCAGTTCGAAGGGCAGATTGAGACTGCCCTCGACGATCTTCTCTTCGGAGTTGGCTTTGCCTGTATCAAGGTCGTTGCGGTACTTGTTCAGGTAGGCATCGAGCTTCGTGGTACCAAAGCTCCAGTCACCGGTGTGGGACAGGATGTAGCTATCGCGAGTCAGTCGGCTGGGACCAAAGGAAACACCAACGGTATCGCCCCAATCACCAAAGGTTTTCTTTGATGCCCAGGAACGCTCAACGCCATGCACCGCCTCGAAGGACAAGCTCTGTTCTTCGTTGATCTGCCAGTCCAGCAGCGCATTTACGCTCTGATTCTTGGAACCGCCTGCACCGTCGTCGTACATGAAATCACCTTGGGCATCGCGCCGCGCCTCGACTTCATCCGCTGCCCGACGCGTGACGTTGGCCCCCAGGCGCAATCCCAGGGACTCGGTCAACGGCCCCGAGGCATTCGCGCTGTACTGAGTGGTCTGGCCGCGATCGGAGTCCTTGGGCACGGTGATGTGGGTGCTGGCCGAACCGGTCCAGGTCCGTGAGACCTTGCGGGTGATAATGTTGATCACCCCGCCCATGGCGTCCGAGCCGTAGAGCGACGACATCGGTCCACGGACGATCTCGATGCGCTCGATCATGTTCGGCGAGATCCAGTTCAAGTCCTGACGCGCCAGGTCACGACGATAACTCAGGTCCGCGGAGCTACCGACGCGCTTGCCGTCCACCAGAATCAGCGTGTACTTGTCGTCCAGGCCCCGCAGCTTGATCTTCGACTGCTCGCCCACCGGGCCGAAACCACCGGTCACCCCCGGCACCCGACGCAACAGGGTGTTGAGGTCGTAGACCGGCTGGCGCTCGATTTCCTCACGGGTGATGACGCTGACGCTGGCTGGGGCATCCTTGAGGTCCGTGGCGCCGCCGGTAGCGGTGACAAACGCGGTGTCCAGTTCCAACGGCGCCGGCTTGGTCTCTTCTGGCGTCGCGCCGGCCTGCGCCAGCGGTGGCAGCAGGCCGACACCGGCGCTGAGCAGAAGCGAATGGAACAGGCAGGAGCTGACTTTCATGACAAACGATCCTTGTCGATTCAATGCACCTTGGTGGTGCATCAAGGGAGAGGGGATCGAAGTGTAATGCTAATAAATATCATTTATAAATAGGAATATTTCTCGAAAGACACCTTTCGGCCCATGCCATGTGCAAACACGGCCCCGTAACCACCCCCGTTCGCGAGCGGTTCCAGGGCCAATGCTTCCAATGCCGAAGGCTCAGCAGATGTCTTCGTAAGGCAGGCCCACATAGTTCTCGGCAATGTTCACCAGTCCCGCGTGGGAGTTGAGGAAATACTCGCGGTCGGCCTGCTGCATCTTGTGCTCCCAGGCGTCCTGGTGCTCGCCGAAATCGTGCAGCAGGTTGGTCATGAACCAGCTGAAACGCTCGCCCTTCCACACCCGGCGCAAGGCTAGCTCGGAGTATTTTTCCAACAGATCGCTGCGCCCCTCGCGGTACACCTTGACCAGGATCCGGTACAGGTAACATACGTCTGAAGCCGCAAGATTCAGGCCCTTGGCCCCGGTGGGCGGCACAATGTGCGCAGCGTCCCCCACCAGGAACAGCTTGCCGTACTGCATGGGCTCGACCACATAGCTGCGCAGCGGCGCGATGCTTTTCTCCAGCGCCGGCCCGGTGACCAGATCCGCCGCCACCTGCGCCGGCAGACGGGCCTTGAGCTCGTTCCAGAAGCGCTCGTCGGGCCAGTCCTCGACCTGGTCGCTCAGCGGCACTTGCAGGTAGTAGCGGCTGCGAGTCAGGGAGCGCTGGCTGCACAGCACAAAACCACGCTCATGCTGGCCATAGATCAGTTCGTGGTTGACCGGCGGGGTATCGGACAGCAGGCCCAGCCAGCCGAAGGGGTACTCGCGCTCGTAGTGGGTCAGCACCGCCTCGGGAATGCTCTTGCGCGCCACGCCATGAAAACCGTCGCAACCGGCGATGTAGTCGCAATCGATGCGGTGCTGCTGGCCGTCCTTTTCATAGGTGAGGTAGGGCTGTGCGCCCTTCATGTCGTGGGGCTGCACCTGGTCCGCCGAGTAGATGATCGGTGCCCCGCTGGCCGCGCGGGCTTGCATCAGGTCACGGGTGACTTCGGTCTGGCCGTAGACCATCACCGTCTTGCCCCCGGTCAGGGCCTTGAGGTCGATGCGCACGCGCTTGCCGCCCATCAACAGTTCCACCCCTTCGTGGACCAGGCCTTCGGCGTCCATGCGCTGCGCCACTCCAGCCTCGCGCAACATGTCCACCGTGCCCTGTTCCAGCACCCCGGCGCGGATGCGGCCGAGTACGTATTCCGGGGTCTGGCGCTCGACAATCACTGTGTCGATGCCGGCCTTGTGCAGCAGTTGGCCCAGCAGCAGGCCGGAAGGTCCGGCACCGATAATCGCAACCTGAGTTTTCATTATTGTCGTCTCATTAGGGCATTCCAGTGGGCCGACAGGCGCAGACTGGAATTTATGGTTATTGTTGTACCCCTGCATTTTTGCCGACAGAAACGCGGAAAAATGGTGATAAGCCACGCTAAAAATGCACTTTTGAAAACAACGTTCGATTATCGAGCATTCCAGCCAAGCCCTTGCCAAGGTCGCGTCCGATGAAAGCCAGCCGCTCCAGCATCCCGGTATTCAAGCTCTATGGGGAAAACCAGGCCTGGCCGACTCCGGACCTGCTGCACTGCGAATCCATCCCCAAGCGCAGCAGCCTGCACCACTGGGAGATCAAGCCACACCGTCATGCCGACCTCTACCAACTGCTCTACGTGCAACGCGGCCAGGCCCTGGTGGAGGTCGAGGGACGGCGCCAGGACGTGCGCGAGGCGACGATCCAGGTGGTGCCGCCGCTGATGGTCCACGGCTTTCAGTTCTCGGAAAACATTCAGGGTTACGTGCTGACCCTGGGCGCGCCCCTGGTAGCCCAGCTGGAAGCGCAACTGGGTGCGCCGCTGGCGGTGCTGGCCAGCGCCGGCTGCTACCCCGTGGGCCGCGACCGCCACAGCCTCAACACCCTGTTCAAGGCGCTGATGGATGAATACGAAGGCAGCGCCGCCGCTCGCGATTTGTTGCTGCACTCGCTGGTCAACGTGCTGGTGGTGTGGATCAGTCGCCGCGGCCAGCAGAACACCCCGCCGAGCAATCGCGGCGAGCGCAATCAGCAACTGTTGGGGCACTTCATCAAGCTGGTGGAGCGCCACTATCAGCAACACCCCACGGTGGAATCCCTGGCCCACCGCATCGGCCTGTCCAGCGTGCACCTCAACACCCTGTGCCGGGAGCTGGCCGGGCAGAGCGCACTGCAGATCCTGCACCAGCGCCTGATGCTGGAAGCCAAGCGCGGCCTGATCTACACCAACATCAGCATCAGCCAGCTGTCGGACAACCTGGGGTTCAGCGACCCCACCTACTTCTCACGCTTCTTCAAGCGCCTCAGCGGCCAGTCGCCCAACGCCTTCCGCCAGAGTGCCGGGCAAGACGCCAACAGCCCCTGAGGCGCCACGAGTTTTGTGCAGGTAGCCGATTTCTCTTAACAAATCTCGCCACGCGCTGCCCGGAGCGGCGGTCTTGCGGGCCACGTCACATATCCATCTTATTGATTCAAAAAGAAAATTTTCGAATAAAAGGTTTGGCACGCTAGTTGAGAAGCTCAGCCGGCGCGCCAGGAGCCACCTCCTGCCAGCGCCCCCCATAACAATAAGGCAGACCTTCTCATGCACCCGACCTCCTCGCGCCTGCGCGCCCTTGCACTCACTTCAAGCCTGCTGCTGACCGCCCACGCCCCCTGGCTCCAGGCCAGCGAGGGCGGCGTTTCCTCCTGGCCCATGGGCATCGAACTCTACGGCATGGGCATCCTGCCGCCGCCCGGCACCTACGCCCAGGTCTTCGTCGGCAACTACCTGGCCGACAGCCTGCGGGACGATGCCGGCCGCCGTAGCGCCCGCATCGATTTGCGGGTCACCAGCGTGGTGCCACGCTTTGTCTGGGTCACCGAGCAACAGCTGCTGGGGGCGCAACTCGGTTTCCACGCCCTGCTGCCGCTGAACGACATGCGCCTGAACATCCAGAACGGCCCCCACGATCACAAGCGCGGCATCGGCGACGCCCACCTCGGCCCGGTACTGGGCTTTCATCACAGCGACAAATTCCACAGTGCCCTCGGGATCGATTTCGTCCTGCCCAGCGGCGGCGAATACGACAAGAACGACCTGATCAACCTGGGTAACCACTACTACACCGTGCAGGCGGTGTATGCCATGACCTACACCGACCCGCAGGGGTTCAACGCCGACGTGCGCCTGATGCACGACTACAACTTCGAAAACCGCGCCACCCACTATCAGTCCGGGCGCGAGCTGCACGCCGACTACAGCCTCGGCTGGGGCGTGGGCAATGGCTGGGTGATCGGCGTCGGCGGGCACGCCTATCAGCAGATCAGCGACGACAAGTGCAACGTCACCGATTGCGCCGCCGCGGCCCAGGTGCAGGCCAGCGACGGCCATCGCGGCCGCTCGTTCTCCATCGGTCCGGCAGTGCAGTTCAGCAGCAAACAGGGCTGGTCGCTGAGCGCCAAATGGCAGGATGAATCGGCGGTGCGCAATCGCGCTGAAGGCCAGACCTACTGGCTGAAATTCACCAGCGCACTCTGAACCGCCGAGGGGCGGGCCCACTCGTGCCCAAGCGCAGGAGAGGGCCCGCTCAACGGCCCTTGAGGCGATAGCTGACCTGGGCCCGGCTCATGCCGAGCATCTGCGCCGCCGCGGTGATATTGCCCCCGGAGCGCTCCAGGGCCAGACGCACCAGGCGCCGTTCGATCTCTTCCAGCGAAGTGCCCAGGGCCGGCGCCCGCCCGGTGAGAAACGCGTGCAGGCTGGCCAGTTCCGGCTCGTCGACCGGGGCTTCATCTGCCCGGGCCGGGGCCTCGGGCTGGGCCGCCTCCCGTAGCGCCGCTGGCGACAGACGGCCGTCGGCGTTGAGGCCGATGGCGGCGCCCGCCAGCGACGTCCCCGCCTCGCTCAGATGCACCACGTCCATGACTTCACCGTCGCTGGCGGCGATCACGCCACGCTCGATCAGGTTCTGCAACTCGCGGATATTGCCCGGGAAGCGGTAGGTCAGCAGCGCATTCACCAGCCGCGTGCTGAAACCCGCCAACTGACGGCCGTGACGCTGGCTGAAGCGGTGCAGGAAGTAACTCATCAACAGCGGAATGTCTTCGCGTCGCTCACGCAGGGGCGGCAGGTGAATGGGAAACACATTCAGCCGATAGAACAGGTCCTCACGAAAGCGTCCGGCTTCCACCTCGCGCCGCAGGTCGAGGTTGGTCGCGGCAATGACCCGCACATCCACCTGCATCGGCTCAGTACCGCCCACCCGCTCGATCTCGCCTTCCTGCAAGGCACGCAGGATCTTGCTCTGGGCCGAGAGGCTGAGGGTGGCGATCTCATCGAGGAACAGGGTGCCGCCATGGGCCCGCTCAAAACGTCCGGGCCGCGAACGATCGGCACCGGTAAAGGCCCCCCGCTCCACCCCGAACAGTTCGGCCTCCACCAGGTTTTCCGGCAGGGTCGCGCAGTTCAGCGCCACCAGAGGCTTGTGCCGGCGGGCGCTGGCCTGGTGCAGATGGCGCGCGAACAACTCCTTGCCTACCCCCGACTCCCCGGTCAGCAACACCGTGGCCTGGGTCGGCGCCACCCGCTGCAACAACTGGCTGGCGGCCACGAACGCCGCCGAGATGCCCACTCGTTGCCCCTCGCCCAACGGTACCGGCAGCTCGGCGACCTGAGTCTCCTGGCCTGTGGCATAGGCACTGCGGCTGAGAAAATCCCCGGGGTCGAGGTACATCAGGTCGATATCGATGTCGTCCCACTGCTGGGCCGGTTTGCCGACAATCCGGCAGGCCGGCTGGCCCATCGAGCGGCACTCCAGCTCGCGAAACACCACCAGCCGCCCCAACAGCGACGAAGCGTAGCCGCTGGCATAGCCGATCTCCATCCAGCATGCCGGCTCGCCGCCCAGGCCATAGGCGGCGATATGCTCGTCATCCTCCAGCGAGTTGTGCCACAGAAACTCCGAATAGAAATGCCCGATGCTGGAGTCGATCTCGAAGCGCACCACCTCGACATTGACCATGCCTTCGAGCATGTGCAGACGCGGCCCGGCGCTGTAAAGGCTGGCGTGGTCGCCGTCCGGCCACTGCTCGCTGACCTGGGCCGCGTCCCGGGCGCCGGCCTGCCAGCCGATGCGGGTGATCAGGCCACGGGCTTTGTCCAAGCCCAGGGCTTCGATCAATTCGCGCCGGATGGAGCCGAACGCCGAACCCTGCATCAGCATCATCCGCTGCCCGCACAGCCAGATGCTGCCGTCCTGGGGCGCAAAGGCCACGGTCTCGGCCAGTTGCTCGGCCGAAGGCAGGCCGCTGGCCTCGAACTGGCTGGCGCGATCGACGATCAAGCGCTTGTGCCGCCCCAGCATCTGCTTGAGGAAATCTTCATCCGCAGGACGGCCGGGCTGGCTGGAAGGAGAACGGGTCATGGGCAATCAACAGGCAGTTCAGGGGCCTTGCAGTATGCCCCGGCGCTTTTCCGGGTCAATCGCCATCCCCCGTCGCCGTCGGTGCTGCGCAAGTTCTGGCCGATAACCGCACAGTTTCCACGAGCGCCCACAGAGTGCCGAGCTTTCGACAACCTCGCGACTTCTCTGCATAAATTTCCGCAGCCCGCGCCTGATGCCGCGTGGCGGGCTCGCTCAAGAATCCGAAACAAACAAATAACCAATTGTTTTTAAAAGATATTTTTCAAAAAAAAGCGCGTGGCACGATAGTTGTTATGCACAGGCAGATGCTCATCCATAACAACACAACAGGTGACCTTGCCATGCCTTCCGCCCGCCTTGCGCCTCCTCTGCCCTACCCCTCTGCCCTGGACGAGCGCTCCTTGCGCAACCTTGCCCGCCTCGGCTGAAACGCCGCCGTAGCGGGCCCCCATCCCTACCCTCACGCGCCATCGGCTTGATTGCTGACAGCCGAGCCATGGCCACGAACCAGAGAGAACCCCATGACTGCGACTCGACCTGCCTATCAACACCTGGAACTGCAACCCATCGCCGCAGACTGGCGAGCCGGCAGCAGCGGCCGGGAGCTACCCGTCTACGACCCGTTCACCGGGCAATGCCTGCTGCAGATCAGCCTGGCCAACCGCCAGGACCTGGATCAGGCCTATGCCAAGGCCCGCCAGACCCAGGGCCAATGGGCCGCCAGCAGCCCGGCGCAACGCAGCGAGGTATTGCTCAACGCCGCGCGGATCTTCGATGAACGCCGTGAAGAAATCATCGGTTGGCTGATCCGCGAATCCGGCAGCACGCGGATCAAGGCGCAGATCGAATGGGGCGCGGCCCGCGCCATCATCGTCGAGGCCGCCAGCCTGCCCAGCCGGGTGCACGGGCGGATCGTCGCCTCCAACATTCCCGGCAAGGAAAGCCGCGTCTACCGCAAGCCGCTGGGGGTGATCGGGGTGATCAGCCCGTGGAACTTCCCCCTGCACCTGAGCGCCCGCTCCCTGGCCCCGGCGCTGGCCCTGGGCAACGCGGTGGTGGTCAAGCCGGCCAGCGACACCCCGGTGACCGGCGGCCTGCTGCTGGCGCGGATCTTCGAGGAAGCCGGGCTGCCCGCCGGGGTGCTCAGCGTGGTGGTCGGCGCCGGGGCGGAAATCGGCGATGCCTTTGTCGAGCACCCGGTCCCGGCGTTCATTTCCTTTACCGGCTCGACCCAGGTCGGTCGCAACATCGGGCGTATCGCCAGTGGCGGTGAGCACCTCAAGCACGTGGCCCTGGAGCTGGGGGGCAACAGCCCGTTCGTGGTCCTGGCCGATGCCGACCTGGAGCAGGCGGTGAACGCCGCGGTGGTGGGCAAGTTCCTGCATCAGGGGCAGATCTGCATGGCGATCAACCGCATCATCGTCGAGCAGCCGGTTTTGCAGGCCTTTACCCAGCGCTTTGTCGAACGGGTCAAGGCCCTGCCCTACGGCGACCCGAGTCTGGCGGCCACGGTGGTCGGCCCGGTGATCAACAGCAAACAGCTGGCCGGCCTGCAGGACAAGATCCGCCTGGCCCTGGCCGAAGGCGCGACCTTGCTAGTGGGTGGCCCGGCTTCGGGCAATGTGCTGCCGCCCCACGTGTTCGGCGACGTGCACGCCGACATGGAAATCGCCCGCGAAGAAATCTTCGGCCCACTGGTGGGCATCCAGAGCGCGCGGGATGCCGAGCACGCCCTGGAGCTGGCCAATGCCAGTGAATACGGCCTGTCCAGCGCGGTGTTCAGCGCCAACCCGGAGCGTGGCGTGCAGTTCGCCCAGCGCCTTCATGCGGGGATGAGCCACGTCAACGACATGCCGGTCAACGATGAGCCCAACGCGCCCTTTGGCGGCGAGAAGAACTCGGGTCTGGGCCGTTTCAACGGCGACTGGGCAATCGACGAATTCACCACCGACCACTGGATCACCCTGCAACACACACCACGTCCCTATCCCTTCTGAGCTGGGCGCTTATCAACCGAGTCACCCCATAACAATACGGAGTACGCCATGTCCTCGCTCCTCAACAGCCCCGCTGCACAGCGGACCCTTGCCTTGTGCCTGGCCCTGCCCCTGATGGTGCTGGCCGGTCCGGCCGCCGCCGATGGCGACGGCGTCTGGAAAAACGGTGAAAACGTCTATGCCAAGGTCTGCGGCCACTGCCACGAAAAGCAGGTCGGCCCGCCGATCAAGGGGCGCCAACTGCCGCCGCCCTACATCACCGCGGTGGTGCGCAACGGCTTTCGCGCGATGCCGGCCTTCCCGGCATCGTTCATCGACGACAACGCCTTGCAGCAGGTCGCCGAGTACATCTCCAACGCCCCGGCCCCGGCCGCCCAACCTTGAGGAGACGCCCATGAACATTGAACGTCGCTCACTGCTCAAGGGCATGGCCCTGGGCGGCCTGGCCAGCGTCGCGGTGACCGGCCCCGGCCTGGGCCTGGCCAACAGCGTGCTGGGCCCGTCCAGCGGCCCACGGCTACCGACCCTGGCCCTGGTCAGCCCCGCCGTCGCCGACTCGGCTTTCGTCCAGGGGATCAACGCCAGCTCGGTAGCTGGCCAGGTCAGCGTGCAGCGCTGGGAGGGCAACCTGGCGTCGCTCCAGGCGCTGCAGCAACGCCTGGGCAGCGGCCGGCCACAACGCCTGATCGGCCTGCTGGACGACGCCAGCGCCGCCCTGGTGCTGGACCAGGCCCGTAGCGCCGGGGCCCGGGTGCAATGGCTCGGCCAGCACCACAGCGATGCCCGGAGCTCGCGCCACCAACTGCTGGGCACCGCCGCCACCCATGGCTGCGCCTTGCAACTGGGTCTGCAACTGAACGCCTGTGGCGCCGGTTTCAGCCTCAGCGAACAACGCCTGCTGGCACAGCCGGCGTTCCAGGCCGGCGCTCGCGCCCGCGATCCGCGCAGCGCCGAACAATGGGCCGCCATCCTCGGCTACAGCCTGGCCGAACTGACCCGCGGCCGCCTCGGCCAGGCGCCTTTGGCCAGCCCACGGGCCACGCCGCTGAGCGGCCATTTCGTTTCGTTTTCGATCGAGGCTTGAAGGAGCTGATCCCATGACTGAGCAAACCCAGAAGCCACTGCTGCCCCGGGGCGTGAATGCGGCCCACTTCACTAAAGCCATCGCCCAGTTCCGAGCATTGCTGGGGGACGAGAACGTCCTGGTCAAGGACGACCAACTGGTGCCCTACAGCAAGATCATGATGGCGGTGGACACCGCCGAGCACATGCCTTCGGCCGCGGTCACCGCCACCAGCGTCGAGCAGGTGCAGGGGGTGGTGAAGATCTGCAACGAACACAAGATCCCGGTCTGGACCATCTCCACCGGGCGCAACTTCGGCTACGGTTCGGCCGCCCCCGGCCAACGCGGCCAGGTGATTCTCGACCTGAAGAAAATGAACAAGATCCTCCACGTCGACCCGCAATTGTGCACCGCGCTGGTGGAGCCCGGGGTCACCTACCAGCAGCTCTACGACTACATCCAGGAACACAACCTGCCGCTGATGCTGTCCTTCTCGGCGCCCTCGGCCATCGCCGGTCCCCTGGGCAACACCATGGACCGCGGCGTCGGCTACACCCCCTACGGCGAACACTTCCTCATGCAGTGCGGCATGGAAGTGGTGCTGGCCAACGGCGACGTCTATCGCAGCGGCATGGGCGGGGTCAAAGGCGACAACGCCTGGCAAGTGTTCAAGTGGGGCTACGGCCCGACCCTGGATGGCATGTTCACCCAGGCCAACTACGGCATCTGCACCAAGATGGGCTTCTGGCTGATGCCCAAGCCGCCGGTGTTCAAACCGTTCGAGATCAAGTTCGAGAACGAGTCGGACATTGCCGAGATCGTCGAATTCATCCGCCCGCTGCGCATCGCCCAGGTGATTCCCAACTCGGTGGTGATCGCCGGCGTGCTGTGGGAAGCGGCCACCTGCAACACCCGCCGCTCCGACTACACCAGCGAGCCGGGGGCCACCTCCGAGGCCATCCTCAAGCAGATCCAGAAGGACAAGAACCTCGGTGCCTGGAACGTCTACGCCGCGCTGTACGGCACCCAGGAGCAAGTGGACGTCAACTGGAAGATCGTCAACCAGGCCCTCAAGGCCCTGGGCAAGGGACGCATCGTCACCCAGGAAGAAGCGGGCAACACACAACCGTTCCTGTACCGCTCGCAACTGATGTCCGGGGTGCCCAACCTGCAGGAGTTCGGCCTGTACAACTGGCGCGGCGGCGGTGGCTCGATGTGGTTCGCCCCGGTAAGCCAGGCCCGCGGCAGCGAGTGCAACAAACAGCAGGCCCTGGCCAAGCAGGTCCTCAACAAGCACGGCCTGGACTATGTCGGCGAATTCATCGTCGGCTGGCGCGACATGCACCACGTTATCGACGTGCTGTACGACCGCAGCAACCCGGAAGAAACCCTGCGCGCCAACGCCTGCTTCGCCGAACTGCTGGATGTGTTCGAGCAGCACGGTTATGCCGTGTACCGGGTCAACACCGCCTTCCAGGAGCGGGTGGCGCAGAGCTACGGCCCGGTCAAGCGCAAGGTCGAGCACGCCATCAAGCGCGCCCTGGACCCGAACAACATCCTCGCCCCGGGCAAGTCCGGGATCGATCTGGCCAACCCCTTCTAAATCGCACACACGCCCCGTCGGCCTGGCGCCACGGGGCCCTTTGAAGCACAGGAAAATCCATGAAGTACACCCCACTGCTCGCAGCTCACGCCCTGTTGCTGGCCGCCCCCCTGGCCCTGGCCAACGGCGATGCGGTCCTCGGCAAGACTCTGTTCAGCGCTCAATGCGGCTTCTGCCACAGCGTCGAGAACGGCAAGCACCTGATGGGCCCCAGCCTGCAAGGCGTGTTCGGCCGGGCCAGCGGCCAGGCCCAGGGCTTCAGCTATTCCAGTGCCCTGCAAGAGGCAGGCCTGCAATGGAACGACGCCACGCTGGAGCGCTGGTTGAGCAACCCGGCGACCCTGGTACCGGGCAACAAGATGATGTTTCCCGGCCAGGCCGACCCGCAGAGCCGGCAACACCTGATTGCCTACCTGAAAAGCCTGCACTGAGGCCGCAGGCAGCGACGCCTCAACTAGCACTACGCTGAAACGAAAACGCCCGGAGCATGGCCCCGGGCGTTTTTTTACGCGTCGAACCACCGCGCGTCAGGCTTTGCGGGTGCGCGGCAGGAAGATCGCCAGCACTCCGAACAGCGGCAGGAACGAGCACAGGAAGTACACGTACTCGATGCCATGGATGTCCGCCAGGTGCCCCAGCAGCGCCGCGCCGATCCCGCCGAAACCGAACATCAAACCGAAGAACACCCCGGCGATCATGCCGACGTTGCCCGGCACCAGTTCCTGGGCGTAGACCACGATGGCGGAGAACGCCGAGGCCAGGATAAAGCCGATCACCACACTGAGGACGCTGGTCCAGAACAGGTCGACATGGGGCAGCAGCAGGGTGAACGGCGCCACCCCGAGGATCGAGAACCAGATCACCGCCTTGCGCCCGATCTTGTCGCCGATCGGCCCGCCGAAGAAGGTCCCCGCCGCCACCGCGCCGAGAAACAGGAACAGGTGCAGTTGCGAGCTGGCCACCGACAGGTCGAATTTCTCGATCAGGTAGAAGGTGAAATAGCTGGTGAAGCTGGCCATGTAGAAATACTTGGAGAACACCAGCAGCCCGAGGACCACCAGGGCGCTGATCACCCGGTTCCTCGACAGACCATGGGTCGCCGCCTGGCCCTGCTTGAGCTTGTGCAGGCGCAGATGGTTGGCGTACCAGCGGCTGATGGCGTAGAGCACCACCAGGGCAAACAGCGCGAACAGACCGAACCAGGCCACATTGCCCTGGCCGTAGGGAATGATGATCGCCGCGGCCAGCAAGGGGCCGAACGCGGTGCCGGCGTTGCCGCCCACCTGGAAGCTCGACTGCGCCAGGCCATAGCGCCCGCCGGAAGCCAGCCGGGCGACCCGCGACGCTTCCGGGTGGAAGGTCGAAGAGCCAATGCCGATCAATGCAGCCGCCAGCAGGATCAGGGCAAAGCTGCCGACCTGGGACATCATCAAGATGCCGATCAGGGTGCAGATCATGCCCGCTGGCAACAGGAATGGCAGAGGCCGTCGATCGGTGTAAAAACCAACCCAGGGTTGCAGCAGGGAAGCGGTGAGCTGAAAGGTCAGGGTGATCAGGCCGACCTGGGTGAAGGTCAGGCCGTAGTTGTCCTTGAGCATCGGGTAGATCGCCGGCAGCACCGCCTGGATCAGGTCGTTGATCAAGTGGGCCAGGGCCACCGCACCGATGATGCGCAAGACCAGTGGACTGCTTTGCGAAGCGGGAGATGCCGTCGTTGCGACGGTCTGAGGGTTGCTGCTAGCCATAGGATTTTCCGTACAACGGGTGGGTGCACAGGGGCAGGTGCGCCAATGTGCCATTTTTTGCTGCGCACACGCCATCCCATTAGCTTGCTAACGACCCCACTATCCGCGCCTCGGGGAAGTCCGCTTCAAGCTCGGCCTTGAGCCATTGGATGAACCACTCCACGTCCTGCGACCATTCAGTGGCCGGGGTCAGCACCCGGTAGCTTTCCAGCTTCACCTGATCCTCCAGCACCCGCACCAGGGTGCCGACCTTGAGCTCCTCGCGCACCAGCACTTCATTGGCCAGGGCAATGCCGCCGCCGCTTTCGGCCACCGACAGGGCGTGGTCGTTGTTCACATAGATCAGGTCGGAGCTGAGCTGGATATCCAGGCCATTGGCGGCAAACCACAGGTTCCACCACTCACCGTCATCGAAATGGATCAACTCGTGACGGGCCAGATCCGCCGGGCCCTTGATCGGCTCGATGCCGGCCAGGTAAGCCGGGGTGCAAATCGGGAACACCCGAGGGCAGATCAGGCTGATCCGTGACTCGGGGTACTGCCCATCCAGGCCATAGGCGATCCCCAGGTCGGCGCTCTTGGCGTCGACTTCGGTGAAGGTGGAGTTCGGCTCGATGGCGAACTTCAAACCCGGCCGCACATGGCGCAGCGCCTCCAGGCGCGGGGTCAGCCAGCGCTTGGCAAAACCCGGCACCACCATGATCCGCAGCCAGCGCTCGGCGGCCTTGGGCTGGGCTTCGCGCCCGGCCTCGATGATCAGTTGCAGGGCAGCGGCGATCTTGCGGTGGTACTTCTCCCCCGCCGGGGTCAGGACCACCCCGCGCGAGGTGCGTTCGAACAACTGCACCCCGAGCCAGTCCTCCAGCAGCTTCACGTGGCGGCCGATGGCCGGCTGGGTGACATGCAGCGACTTGGAGGCTTCGACATAGCTGCCCAGGCGGGCCGCGGCATCAAAAGCCCGCACCGCATTCAACGGTGGCAAACGCTGTTCGGCCATGGTTTTGCACGCTCTCTGCTATTAAATTATTTAACATCTTGTATGTTAAAATTGATGTTTCGCCCCCGCAACCCCTCACTGATAATCAGCCCCAGCAGAACAATAAGAACCCGCGCAAAGCCCGTAAAAACAGGCTTTGCACGCATCCGAACACATCTCGATCCTGCCCTAAGAAAAACAATATCCATGGCCTGCGCGACAGCCCATGGGGGAATCGGAGGTAAGGCATGAATGCCCTGCATGCGCTGCAAACACTGGCGGTGTCCATCCGCTCGGTGCGCAAGGTCTACGGCGATCCACACAGCGGCCCGGTGGCCCTGAAGCACATCGACCTGGACATCCGCGACAACGAATTCTTCACCCTCCTCGGCCCCTCTGGCTGCGGCAAGACCACCCTGTTGCGGATGATCGCCGGGTTCGAATTTCCGACCCAGGGCGAGATCCTCCTCTACGGCGAGAACATCGCCGAGCGGCCGCCCTTCGAGCGCCCGGTGAACACCGTGTTCCAGCACTATGCGCTGTTCCCCCACATGACCCTGGCCGAGAACCTGGCCTTCGGCCTGGAATCGCGGCCCATGGGCCAGGTGCTGAGCAAGGCGCAGATCGCCGAGCGGGTGCGCGAGATGCTGGCCCTGGTGCAGATGGAACGCTTCGCCGGGCGCAAGCCCAACCAACTCTCCGGCGGCCAGCAGCAACGCATCGCCCTGGCCCGGGCCCTGGCGCCCCACCCCAAGGTGCTGTTGCTGGACGAACCGCTGTCGGCCCTGGACCTCAAGCTGCGCCAGGCCATGCGCGAAGAACTCAAGGCGATCCAGGCCAAGACCGGCATCACCTTCATCTTCGTCACCCATGACCAGGAAGAAGCCCTGACCCTGTCCGACCGCATCGCCGTGCTCTCCGAAGGCGAAGTGCAGCAAGTGGGTCGCCCGGAGGAGATCTACGAGCAACCGCGTAATCGCTTCGTCGCCGACTTTATCGGTGAAACCAACTTCATCCAGGCCACCGTCAGCCGCGTCGAAGCCGGCCTGGCCTGGTTTGGCGGTCCCGCCGGAGAGGCGCTGCCGGCGCAACCCTGCAACACGGTCAAAGTCGGCCAGCAGGTCACCCTGTCCGTGCGCCCGGAGCGCCTGCACCTGCGTAGCGACGCCGTGGAAGGCGCCCTGGCGTGCCGCATCGAGGCGCAGATCTACCTGGGTACCGACCTGCAATACCAGGTCAGCCTTGGCGACGGCATGCGCCTCACCGTGCGTGCGCCCAACAGCCTCGAACACCATCCGCGTCTGAACGTGGGCAGCCACGCCGGGCTGGTGTTCGAACGCGGCAGCGCCAGCGTCCTGCTGGATTGACCACGAGGATTCGCCATGCACGCCTCATCGATTTCCCAGCACCTGGAACGGCGCAAGGCCTTGCGCAGCGTTCTCGGAGTCAGCCCGGCGCTGATTGCCATCGGCCTGTTCCTGATCGTGCCGATCCTGATCGTCATCGGCTACTCGCTGATGGAAGCCAACCCCTACGGCGGGGTGAACCAGGTCTTCAGCAGCGACGCCTACACCTCCCTGCTGTTCGAACGGCAACTGGATGACAGCCTGGCCTTCGCCGACTCCTACCTGCTGATCGCCCTGCGCTCCATCGGCATCGCCGGGCTGACCACCCTCATCACCCTGCTGATCGGTTTTCCGGTGGCGGTGTGGCTGGCCATGCAACCGGTGCAGCGCCGGGGCTTGCTGATCTTCCTGATCACCGTGCCGTTCTGGGCCAACCTGCTGATCCGCACCTACGCCTGGATTCTGCTGCTGCGCAACACCGGGGTGATCAACAACAGCCTGATGGGCCTGGGGGTCATCCACGAGCCGTTGCAGTTGCTGTACACCGACGGCGCGGTGCTGCTGGGGCTGGTCTACACCTACGCGCCCTTCGTGGTGCTGCCGATCTACGCCACCCTGGAAAAGATGGACATCCGCCTGTTGGAGGCGGCCCAGGACCTCTACGCCGGACGCTGGCGCACCTTGCGCAAAGTGGTGCTGCCAATCGCCAAGCCGGGGATTTTCGCCGGGGCGATCCTGACTTTCGTGCCCTGCCTGGGCGCGATGATCGCTCCGGAACTGCTGGGGGGCGGCACCCGGATGATGCTCGGCAACCTGATTTTCCGGCAGTTCAGCGACGCCCGTAACTGGCCCTTCGGCGCCGCCCTGTCCCTGGTGCTGATGGCCGCGGTGATGCTGGTACTGACCGTCTACGCCTTGCGCGCCCAGCGCCAGCGAACCCTTCAGGAGGGTGCATGATGATCCGCCTGTTCAAACGCAACGGCCTCGGTGTTCAGGACTTTCCCGGCTTCGGCGGCTTCAGTTTCCTGTTCTACCTATACCTGTATGCGCCGATCCTGGTGCTGGTGGTGTTCTCCTTCAACGCCAACCAGTCGGCCACGGTGTGGAGCGGTTTCAGCCTTGACTGGTACCGCGCGGCGTTTGCCAACCAGGCCCTGCGCCAGGCGGCGGGCAACAGCCTGCTGATTGCCGTGTGCGCCAGCATGGCAGCCACCGCCATCGCCACCCTGGCCGCCCTGGGCACTTCACGCGGGGCCAAGTTCAAGGGCCTGCAACTGTCCATGGGCGCCATCATGCTGCCCCTGGTGCTGCCGGAAATCGTCGTCGGCGTGGCCACCCTGGCGCTGTTCTCGACGCTGGGGCTGTCCCTGGGCTACGGCAACCTGATCATCGCCCACACGGTGTTCTGCATCCCCTTCGCCTACTTGCCGATCCGCGCCCGCCTCAACGACATGGACCTGTCCCTGGAGCACGCCGCCGCGGACCTGTACGCCGGCCCCTGGCGCACCTTTCGCAAGGTGACCCTGCCGCTGCTGATGCCGGGGATCGTCTCCGGGCTGATGCTGGCTTTCATCGTCTCCCTGGATAACTTCGTGATCTCGATGATGGTGTCCCAGGCGGGCACCACCACCCTGCCGATCTTCATCTTCGGCCTGTTGCGCATGGGCGTGACACCCGACGTCAACGCCGTGTCGACGCTGATCCTCGGCGTCTCGGTGCTGTTCGTCAGCCTCTCTTACCTGTTGAGCAAGAAACGCCCTTGAACCGTCCACTGACCTTGGGGAAATGCCATGAGCAAGTTGATCGCAAGTCTGGGAACCTCGCTGCTGCTGAGCCTGCCACTGGCGGTGCAGGCCGCCGAGAAACTCAACGTCGTGAGCTGGAGCGGCTACTTTTCGCCGGAGATTCTCGCCAAGTTCCAGAAGCAGACCGGCATCGAGGTCACGGTGGACTCCTACGATTCCAACGAAACCCTGCTGGCCAAGCTGAAACAGGGCGGCACCGGTTATGACGTGGCAATCCCGTCCCACCAGTTCATTCCGATCCTGATCCAGGAGCAGTTGCTGGAGCGCTTCGATCCGGCCCAGCAGCCCTACTACGCCGGCGTGGTCGACAACCTGAAAAAGCCCACCTGGGACCCTGAAGGCGCCTACTCGGTGCCCTTCATCTGGGGCACCACCAGCGTGGTGCTCAACAGCGAACGCTACAAAGGCCCGAGCGACAGCTACAAGGTGCTCTACGAACCGCCAGCGGAGCTGCAGGGGCGGATCAACATGTTCGACTCGGTGAGCGAAGTGATCGACATGGCCAGCCTGTACCTGAACATTCCGCTGTGCAGCGAAGACCCCAAGCAGATGCAGCAGATCCTGGGCCTGCTCAAGGCGCAGAAGCCCTACGTCAAGACCTACAGCTCCAAGGCCGGGGCGATCCGCGAGAACCTGGCGGCCGGGGAAATCGACATGTCGATGTTCTGGGGCGGTTCGTCGATGCGTGCCCGGGAGATGAAGCCCAGCCTGAAGTACCTCTACCCGAAAGAAGGCGTGCTGGCCTGGGTGGACAATATGGTCATCCCCAAGGGCAGCAAGCACCCGGCGAACGCCAAGGCCTTCATCGCCTTCCTCAGCCAGCCTGAGAACGCCGCCATGACCCAGAACTTCCTCAAGCACCAGAGCCCGATCAAGGGCGTCGAACCCTTCCTCGATGCCGGGCTGAAGGATGCCCCCGAACTGCACATTCCCGAGGGCACCAAGGTGGTCTTCAGCCAGACCTGCGGCGAAGGCGCGATCCGCCTCGCCGACCGCCTGTGGACCAACCTGATGCGCTGAGCTGCGTTGACTTCTGCCGCCCCGGCCTGGATGCCGGGGCGTTTCTAAAGCCGTTTGAAAGGCCCCCTGCCATGACCGCCAATCCCCCCAGCGAACTGGTCCTGCTCCAGGCCCATGAACTCGCCGAGCGTATCCGCCTGCGTCAGGTTTCCTGCCGGGAAGTGATGCAGACCTACCTTGCCCACATCGAGCGCTACAACCCCCTGGTCAATGCCCTGGTCAGCCTGCAACCGGCCGACAGCCTGCTGGCCCAGGCCGAGCAGCGCGACGCCGAACTGGCCCGCGGCCAGTACCGTGGCTGGATGCACGGCCTGCCCCACGCGATCAAGGACCTGTCCCTGACCCAGGGCATCCGCACCACCCTGGGCTCGCCGCTGTACCGGGATTTCATCCCCGAGCGCGACGGCATCATGGTGGAACGGATAAAGGCTGCCGGGGCGATCATTATCGGCAAGAGCAACACCCCGGAATTCGGCCTCGGCTCGCAGACCTACAACCCGCTGTTCGGCGCCACCGGCTGTGCCTATGACCCAAGCAAGACCGCCGGCGGCAGCAGTGGCGGCGCCGCCGCGGCGCTGGCCCTGCACCTGGTGCCGGTGGCCGACGGCAGCGACATGATGGGCTCGCTGCGCAACCCGGCGGCCTTCAACAACATCTTCGGTTTCCGCCCGTCCCAGGGCCGGGTGCCGTTCGACGACAGCAGCGACCTGTTCATCGACCAGCTCGGCTACGAAGGCCCCATGGCCCGCAGCGTGCGCGACGCGGCCCTGCTGCTGTCAGTACAGGCCGGCGGCGATGCGCGGGCGCCGCTGTCCATCGCCGAATCCGGCCAGGGCTTCGCCGCGCCACTGGAGCGCGACTTCAAGGGCACGCGCCTGGGTTGGCTGGGGGACTTCAACGGTTACCTGCCGATGGAAAAGGGCCTGCTGCCACTCTGCGAACAGGCCTTGGACGATTTCCGCAGCCTGGGCTGCAGCGTCGAACCGGCCAGCCCGGACTTCGCCCCCGAGCGCCTGTGGAACAGCTGGCGCACCTTGCGCCACTGGATGGTCGCCGGTTCCCTGGGCAGCACCTATGCCGACCCACAGAAACGCACACGGCTCAAGGCAGAAGCCATCTGGGAAGTGGAGAACGGCCTCAAGCTGTCCGCCAGCCAGGTCTTCGACGCCTCGGTGATTCGCAGCGACTGGTACCGCGCCATTTCAAAGCTGTTCGAACGCTTCGACTACCTGCTGCTGCCCAGCGCCCAGGTCTTCCCCTTCGACAAGAACACCCCTTGGCCGTGCAGCATCGAAGGCGCGGCCATGGACACCTATCACCGCTGGATGGAGGTGGTGATTCCCGGCACCTTGTCCGGCTGCCCGGTGGCCAGCGTGCAGGCCGGCTTCAACGCCGACGGCCTGCCCATGGGCCTGCAGATAATCGGCAAGCACCAGGCCGACTTCGCCGTCCTGCAACTGGCACACGCCTACGAACAGGCCAGCCGCTGGTTCCAGCGCTGCCCATCGCCGCTGATTTCGGGGGGGAAGGGATAAACGGTTGATAGCGTAGATAATTTTTTTATAAAAACGCTTGACGCATCGTCGTTCCGAGCGAATAATGCGCGCCACTTGGCTACATAGCTCAGTTGGTTAGAGCATAGCATTCATAATGCTGGGGTCCGGGGTTCAAGTCCCTGTGTAGCCACCAAGTACTAAAAACGGCTTACCGCAAGGTAAGCCGTTTTTTTATGCGCTCAGAAAAGTGCCGGAGATTACGCGGCACCTTTGCATTCAAGCAGGAACAGGGAGTGGCCTTTTTAGATGGATAAAAACGCCAACGGCTGTCACCCCCGGTCATTTCAAACCTGCTCGCAAAGCCCCATCGATCAACGGTTCAATTGCACAACCGGGGACAAGCAGGACTGATACCGCCAAGGAGCAGGACGTAGCGATGAAAAACCGCAGCACGCTGCGGTTTTTCCACCCAGGTCAGTTGAAGGGTTGTGGACGCGGTGTCTGCGCCGAGGACGGCGGCAGGATCGGCAGCTTGAAGTCCGGTTGATCGCCGGTCAGGGTTTCCAGGAAGGCCACGATCTGGCCGACCTCCTCGGTGCCCAGCTTACGCCCCAATTGCAGCCGGGCCATCACGTCCACCGCCTCTTCCAGCGTCCAGTAGGCGCCGTCATGGAAGTAAGGGTAGGTCAGCGCCACGTTGCGCAAGGTCGGCACCTTGAACAGCATGCGGTCGGCGTCCTTGCCGGTCAGCCCGGCCACGCCCTGGGCCGGGTTCTGGGTGACGTAGGGCTCGATCATGCCCATTTTCTGGAACGAGCCGCCGCCCACCGCTTCGCCGTTGTGGCAGGCCACGCAGCCGATGGACTTGAACAGTTGGTAGCCCTTGAGCGCGGTGGAGCTGATGGCCGCCTTGTCGCCCTTGAGCCAGCGGTCGAACGGCGCATTGGGCGTCACCAGGGTGGCTTCGAAGGCGGCAATGGCGTTGGTGGCGTCGTCGAAGCTGATCTCATCGTTGCCATACACGCGCTTGAACGATGCCCGGTACTGGGGAATGGAGCGCAGCACCTCCACCGCCAGTTCATGGGTAAAGCCCATTTCCCCCGGGTTGGTGATCGGACCGCTGGCCTGCTCTTGGAGCGTGGCCGCGCGGCCATCCCAGTACTGCGCAAAGCTCAGGCCGGAGTTGAGCACCGTGGGCGAGTTGATCGGCCCCTGGTGCCAGTTGTGGCCGATGGAGGTGGGCAGGTTGTCGCTGCCGCCCATGCTCAGGTTGTGGCAGGAGTTGCAGGAGATGAAACCGGATTTGGACAGGCGCGGGTCGAAGAACAGCTGCTTGCCCAACTCCACCTTGGCCACATCGGTGATCTTCGCCGGTTGTACCGGCAGGATCGGCTCGCTCGGTGCCTCGCCCCGCACCTCGCCCCCCAACAGCAATCCGAACACAAGTAACCACTTACAACGGTGCATGGCGTCCTCTCATCAGGCTTATGGTTTGCTGCACCATGTGCCCAACCTCCCCCAGCCGCCCTGACTCAGATCAATCGGTGGCCGGGTGCACGCCTGCCTGCGACCCTATGTACAGGGCCGCTGAGCAGCGCCTTGCCACTGGCCCAGCGCACGGTCATGGCCACCTGCCGGCCCTGCTGTCGGCGCCACTGCTGTACATTCCCCTCCATGGACGACACCTCATTTCCCAGTGAACGGAGCTCAACGCGTGTTCTCGATCTTCCCTCCCCGTCACCCCCGACTCCTCAGCCTCGGCCTGCTGGCCGCCGCCCTCAGCCTCAGCGCCTGTAACAACCCGCCCTCTTCCACTGCCCTGCCTGCCGCTCCGGAAATCGCCTCCGGCTACCGCACCGACATGCAGACCCGGCACGCCGACAAACACATGGCGGCCGCCGCCAACCCGCTGGCCGCCGAGGCCGGGCGCGAGATGCTGCGCCAAGGCGGCTCGGCCATCGACGCGGCGATTGCCATGCAAGCGGTGCTGACCCTGGTGGAGCCGCAGTCCTCGGGGATTGGCGGCGGCGCGATGATCGTGCTCTGGGACGGCAAGGCCGTGCGCACCTATGACGGCCGGGAAACCGCACCCGCAGGCGCCACCGAGACACTCTTCCTACAGGCGGACGGCAAGCCGATGCCCTTCCCCCAGGCGCAGATCGGCGGCCGCTCGGTCGGCACCCCAGGCGTACTGCGGGCCCTGGAAATGGCCCACCGGAAACACGGGCGCCTGCCCTGGGCGCAGCTGTTCGAGCCGGCGATCCACCTAGCCGAGCAAGGCTTCGCTATCTCGCCACGGCTGCACACCATGATCAGCGCCGACCCGTTCCTGGCGCGCTCGCCGGACATGGCCGCGTACTTCCTCAATGCCGACGGCACGCCGAAAGCCGTGGGCACCTTGCTGAAAAATCCACAGCTGGCCGCGGTGCTCAAGCGCATCGCCCAGGAAGGCCCGGACGCCCTGTACACAGGCCCGGTGGCCGCGGAAATCGTCGCCAAGGTCCAGGGCCACGCCAACCCCGGCAGCCTGTCGCTCAACGACCTGCAAGGCTACCGCGCCAAGGAACGCGCGCCGCTGTGCAGCGACTACAAGCGCTGGCAGGTGTGCGGCATGCCGCCGCCCTCTTCCGGCGGCGTGGCGGTGGCGCAGATCCTCGGCACCCTGCAAGCCCTGGAACAACGCGACCCGCGCTATGCCCTGGCCAACCTCAAGCCGCAGCAAACCAACCTGCCGGCCGGCCTTGAGCCTGCGCCGCAAGCGGTGCACCTGATCGCCGAAGCCGAGCGCCTGGCCTACGCCGACCGCGGCCTGTACGTGGCCGATAGCGACTTTGTGCCCGTGCCGGTGGCCGGCCTGATCGCCCCGGACTACCTGGCCCGGCGCGCCGCGCTGATCGGCGAACGCAGCCTGGGCAAGGCCGAACCGGGCAAGCCCCAGGGCATCCAGGTGGCCTATGCACCGGATCGCTCGCCGATGCGCATCTCCACCTCGCAAGTGGTGGCGGTGGATGACTTAGGCGGCGCGGTGTCCATGACCACCACGGTGGAAGCGGCCTTTGGTTCGCACCTGATGGTCCAGGGCTTCATGCTCAACAACCAGTTGACCGACTTCTCCTTCATCCCCGAGGAAAACGGCCAGAAGGTGGCCAACCGCGTCGAACCGGGCAAGCGCCCGCGCTCGTCCATGGCCCCGACCCTGGTCTTCGACCGCGCCAGCGGCGAACTGCTGGCCAGCGTCGGCTCCCCGGGCGGCTCGCAGATCATCGAGTACGTGGCCAAGTCGCTGGTGGGCATGCTCGACTGGAACCTCGACCCGCAAGCCGCCGTCGGCCTGCCCAACTTTGGCTGCCGCAACGGCCCGACCGAACTGGAGAAGGGCCAGTTCAGCCCGGCGCTGAAACAGGCGCTGAAAGCCCAGGGCCATGAAGTGAACGAAATCGACATGACCAGCGGCACCCAGGCCATCGTTCGCGTGCGTGATGCACAGGGCAAGGCCTCCTGGGCCGGCGGCGCCGATCCTCGGCGCGAAGGGGAAGCGCTGGGGGATTGAGGGTTATCGGATGAACCCGAGGGCTGGCCGTGAGGCTGGCCCTTTTTTGTGGGCGGGGAACACGGGCGCTGTATGCAAGATTTTGCGGTGGTCTGTGTCTGACCCGGCCTGGGGATCTGCCCTAGCATCTTCCCTGTCAACCGAGGAACCGACGATGAACAAAATTGCAGCCGACCTTGATATTCCGGGCCTGAGCCCACGACGCCTAACGCCCCAGGACCTTGAACTGATCTGCCGCCATCGCCAGGCGATGTTTCTCGATGCGGGCAATGACCTCTCCACCTTGCAGGTGATGACCGAGCACTTTCGCCCCTGGTTGCGCGAACGCCTGGAGGACGGCCGCTACTACGGCTTCGCCCTGATGGACGCCGAGCAGAGCGTGGCCAGCATCGGCCTGATGAGCATCGACTGGCCGCCCCACCCTTCCCATCCAACCCAGGATCAGCGCGGCTATGTGCTCAACGTCTACGTCGAACCGGCCTACCGGCGCCGCGGCCTGGCGTCGGCGCTGATGAAACTGGCACAGGCCGAGTTCCGCCAGCGCGGGCTGGGCTTTGCCGTACTGCATGCGACCGAGGCCGGCAAGCCGCTGTATCAGGGGCTGGGTTGGGCCGCGACCAGTGAGATGGCGAAGGTGTTGGAAGCTTGAGTTAGCTGCTCTGGATCATAGAGCCGCACTGAGCAGAGTTGCCCGAGTTTCAGGTCATGCAAAAGGTGACATCGAAGGCATGGATCACACACAAGAAAGCGAATGGGCTGACTGGAAATCAGGACTCCGCTCATTGGCGTTGCAACTCCACGTTCTTAATCTTTCAGGAGTCATCTCCTAGCACCCACCATTGCCGCAAGGTACGTCAAAGACGTAGAACCCTCCCGCATGCTGACGATCATAGAATCTCCGCTGTTTTCCAGACTCTGGCCCGATTACTGGTCCGAAGAAGAGCGTGGAGCGTTCATGACGTTTCTTGCCAACGACCCGGAGTCCGGCGTTGTCATTCCGGGTTCTGGCGGTTGCAGGAAAATCAGATGGAGCATTGATGGACGTGGAAAAGTGGCTCGGTGCGGGTCATCTATACCACCCAGCTCGCATGCGGAGCCCTGGTTGCGTTGGTGATCTATGGCAAAGGCGCTACCGAAAACATTCCAGCGCCTGTTCTGCGCAGAATCGCGAAGGAGATGAATCATGCCCCTTACTGAAGAAGAACTATTGGCACGTGATGCCAAGCGCAATATCGGCCAGGAGCTTCTGGACGCGATCATCGATGTCAAAGCCGGCCGTCACGGCAATACCCACAGCATTCCGCTCACCAAGGCCGCCGAAGCCCGCGGTAAAACCGGGTTGTCACAACCCAAGTTTGCCCAACTGCTTGGCGTGTCGGTAAGGACCCTTCAAGAGTGGGAGCAAGGTCGGCGCTCGCCTTCCGGAGCGGCCCGTTCATTGCTGCATATCGCGATGCTCAGGCCCGATGTATTTCGTGAGGTGCTGGCACAACCTCTGTAGCCGCTGCCGCAGGCTGCGACAAGGACCGAAGGGCCTTCGGCGTCAGGGAGATCGCAGCGACCGTTCCGGTCGTTCGCAGCCTGCGGCAGCGGCTACAGGTCGGTTCACATAAAGTCGCAGCAATGCCGTTGCGACACCCTCCCCACCTCGCTATCCTTCGCCCGTCGCTGCAACATCAGCGAACGGGCTTGGCGGCCCGAACCACGAAAGGCGCAATAGCGCCAAAACACGAATGCAGGCGCTTTTTTTGTGCACGCATTTCTGTGTCATGGCGGATTGCGCAGGGACCCCTTCGGGGGTGCCGGTTCCTTTCGTGCCGGTCCGCCAACCTTGTGCAATCCGCCACCCAAATCTGCTTGGCGGCGGACGGTGGTGGTTCCCAATACGAAAGGAGTCGTCACCATGCATCACACTCGAAATCCGTCATCCCCACACCTCCCGTCACACAAAACCGGAGGTGCCCGATGACCACTCAATCGCCCCTGACCACCCTCGGTGAAATCCGCTTTTCCCAGTGCGGCGAACACCCGCATCCGCTGTTTCGCGTGAATGCCGACGTGCCGATCAGCGATGCCCTGGAACACGCCTCGGCGCTGTTGCATCTGGCAAAGCAATTCACCCTGGAGGCCGCCATGGAGCCCCGGTGCGACCGCTATGCTTGGGCGGCACACTACCTGGCAGAGATGGGCAAGGCACTGATGGACGACGTGCACGCCACGCTCTCTGCATGACCTGATCGTCCCTGAGCCGACGTCGCCTGCGCGGGCAGATCCAGCGATCTGCCCGTACGTCGCCTGACGCACTCAGCGACTTGTTTAAGTCCCAGCACGGGACTAGGATCGCGCCATGAGAATTATTGCAGTCAGTCAGTTGAAGGCCTTCTGGGAGAAGTACCCGGATGCAGAGCAGCCTTTACTGGCTTGGGTCGATGAAGCAAGGAATGCCGAGTGGTCCAACCCTGCGCAAATCAAGGACCAGTATCGCAACGCAAGCATTCTCAAAAGCCGCAGGGTGGTCTTCAACATCAAGGGCAACGAGTATCGACTGGTCGTTGCCGTGGCCTATCGTTTCGGCGCGCTGTACATCAAGTTCGTAGGCACCCACCGGCAGTACGACGCCATTGATGCCGACAGCGTAGACATGGAGTAACCCAGATGAACATCCGCCCTATCCACACCGACCAGGACTACCGCGCCGCGCTGCAAAGCGTCTCGCCCCTGTTCGACAACGAACCGCAACCCGGGACGCCTGAAGGCGATTACTTCGACGTGATGATCACCCTGATCGAGGCGTACGAAGCCAAGCAGTTTCCCCTGGACCTGCCCAACCCGATCGAGGCGATCAAGTTCCGCATGGAGCAATCCGGCTTGTCCGCCGCCGACCTGGCACCCGCCATCGGCCGCACCAACCGCGTCTACGAGGTGCTCAACGGCAAGCGCGCGCTGACCCTGCCGATGATCTGGAAACTGCACCAACTGTTCGGCATCCCGGCCGAAAGCCTGATCAAGCCGAACAAGTCGTCCTGAGCATCACTGCCGGGCTTGAGCTTGCCCTTGGGTAAAGGCCCAACCTGCCTGGCAACCCAACACCACCAAGGACGCTCCATGCTCACCATCGGACAAATGGCCCGCTGCCACGGCCTCACCACCAAGACCCTGCGCCATTACGACAGCATCGGCCTGTTCACCCCGGCCCTCACTGGCCGCGACAACGGCTACCGCTACTACAGCCCGGAACAGATCGTGACCCTGGGCCGCATCGTCTGGCTGCGGCAACTGGGCATGTCCCTGGAAGACATCCGCACGCTGGCGGACCAGGGCGGCCTGGACAGCGTGCTGCACATGCAGCAGTCGTTGCAGGAGCATGCCCGGCAGCTGGAAAGCGAGATTGCCCGCAGCCAGAAGGTGCTCGGTCACCTGCAACGCTACCTGGCCCAGCCACAGCGCCAGATCCCTGCCCCGCAGACACCGCAAAAGGTGTTCGTGGCCCGGCAACGGATCATCGGCATGGCCTGGCAGCAGGATGACCCGGGTTCCATCGCCGAGCTCTGGCAACGCTTCGAACCTCGGGAGCAGGAAATCCAGCGCCTGGCCGAGCCGGTGGGCACCTACGGCATCTGCCAGCCCCTGGAAGACGGCCAGTGGCGCTACGTGGCCGGCTTGCCGGTGGCCGCCGATGCGCCCCTGGTGCCGGGCATGGTCGAGCTGGACATCCCCGCCCGCCACTACGCCCGGGTCGAGCATCACGGCACCGTGGCCACCCTGCCGGAAACCTTTCGCGCCGCCTACAGCGAATGGCTGCCCGCCGCCGGGCTGATGCCGATCGAAGCGGTGGAGTTCGAATACACCGGCGAGCGTTTCCTGGGGCCCATGCACCCGGACAGCGTGGTGGAGCTGTACATCCCGCTCAAGGCCTGAAACATCCGCAAGGCGGGCCGCCCCCACAGGCAACCGCTGGTCTGGCGCTGCCTTTGCAGCGCGGTCTGTCAGCAAAAGTGCCTCGGATACCGCTATGCTCTGCAGCCATTCCCAGGTTACCGAGCGAAGGCCCGATGAGTTTCCAGGCAGCTGTGTTGAACCAGATACCCGGCATCCGTCATGAGTTTTCGACCCTGGGCGCTGCCCTGCCGGCCAACCTGTTCTTCTGCTCGCAGGTCCACAGTGGCGAGGTGGTGCACGCCAGCACCACCCTGCCCAGCGGGATCATTCGCGGCGATGCGGTCCTCACCCATTCCAGCCGGCCCATCGCGGTGGTCTCCGCCGATTGCCTGCCGATGTTGATCAGCAGCCACGACGGCGCCTGGGTAGCAGCGGTGCATGGCGGCTGGAAAGGCCTGCACGGCGGGATCATCGCCAATGTGCTGCAACACTTCGCCAACAAGGGCATCGCCCCACGGCAATTGCGAGTGGCCATCGGCCCGTCGATCAAACCCTGCTGCTATGAAGTCAGTGCCGACTTCATCGACACCCTGTCCGCCACTCAGGATCCGCTGTGGCCCGCTGCGCAAGCGCCCTGGAGTCGCCAGCAGCCGCCCCCGCGGCTGCCCCCGCAAATTCCCCCGCCACAGCCGACCCAGGCCGACTCCCTGTGGTTCGACCTGAGCCGCTATGCCGTGTACCTGCTGCAGGCCGCCGGCATCGAGGACGAGCAGATCGAAATCAGCGAGCTGTGCACCTACTGCTCGACCCCGACCCTGGCCAGCTATCGCCGACGCGTGCATCGGGGTGAAGCCAAGGCCTTCCAGTACTCCTGGATCGGCCGGACATGAGCCTCGGCTTTGCGCTACTCCCGACCTCTCTGACCGACCTGGAAACCCTGGTCCAGATGCGCATCGCGGCCATGCGCGACAGCCTTGAGCGCCTGGGTCGCTTCGACCCACAGCGGGCCCGGGAGCGTTTTGCCGCAAGCTTCGCGGCCGAGCGCTGCCACTTCATCCTCAGTGACGGACAGCCCGTGGGCTTTATCCAGAGCGAATCACACGAGGATCATCTGCGACTGCAGCACCTGTACGTCATGCCGCAATTCCAGGGGCGGGGTATCGGTGCCCAGGCCCTGGAGCCGCTTTTACAGCGTTCCACCAGAGAACAATTGCCCATCCACCTGGATGCGTTGCGCGGCAGTGACTCAAATCGTTTTTATCGACGCCTGGGTTTTGTTCAGGTAGGCGAAAGTGAATGGGATATTCACTACGTTCGGCCCGCAGATCCCCCCCTGGCCTGAACCCGGCCCTCGTCGGCCATCGAGACCGTACTGGTGCTTGGCCAGCTACCTGAGCTAACGTTGCCTCCCGCCTCAGACCCAACCCAAGGAGTGCCCGTGTCTGACAATCTCTATGCCCCGCCCCAGGCGGATCTGGTCGCCCCTTCGGCGCACACGGCGCCACAACCCTTCTATGTGGTGTCCAAGGTCAAGTTCCTGACCCTGTACATCCTCACCTTCGGTATCTACCAGCTGTACTGGGCCTATAAGAACTGGCATCAGTTCAGGCACGCCAGCGGCCAGGAGTTGTGGCCGGTGGCCCGGGCGTTCTTCGCGATTTTCTTTACCCATGCGCTGTACCGCGAAGCCGATGCACAGCTCAAGCGCGACGGCCGCAGCCACGACTGGCGCCCCGGTGAACTGGCGACCCTGTTTGTGGTGGGGCTGATCGTCAACAACGTGGTGGATGCGCTGTCACGCAAGAACATCGGCTACCCGGTAACCGACATCGCCAGCCTGGCGCTGCTACCGGTGCTGGCGTGGGTCACCTGGCTGGGCCAGCGCGGCCTGAATGCCGCCGCCGGCGACCCCGAAGGCCGCAGCAACGCCCGTTTCACCCCGCTCAACTATGTGCTCTGCGCGCTCGGGGCCGTGGTGCTGGTGTTGGCCTGTCTCGGGGTGATGCTGCCGCCGGAGTGAGTCAGGAACTCAGGCGCTGACGTAGACCCAGGCCTGGATCCCCGAGGCCAGGGTCACGCTGACCCGCTTGTAGTCGGCGACTTCATAGCGGTCTGCCGCTGCCAGTTCCTCGGGGGTAATCTGAAACACCGTGCCGGCAATCGGCGTGCTGTCCGCCGCCCCCGGGCGCAGGATCGGGTGATGGGTCTTGCCACTGGCGGCCAATACCTCGGGATCGGTGATTTCCACCCAGCTCTGTTCATAGCCGAGCATGGCATCGGTGCTGCCACTCAACTCACGGCCGAAGTTGGCCAGCTGCACCGCCTTGTCTTGCAGGGTGCCGTAGGAAAAAAGGTAGACCGAAGCTTCTGTTGCCGAACTCATTCGTCACGTCCTTAAACACGATGATCCGCTTCAGCGGTTGATTTTCAGACCTTGCCGCTCGGCATGGCGCTCCAGCGCCAGCTCGATCAGGCGGCTCACCAGCTCGCTGTAACGCATGCCGGCGGCCTGCCATAGCTTGGGGTACATGCTGATGCGGGTGAACCCGGGCAGCGAGTTGATTTCGTTGATCAGCACTTCACCGTCGTCGGTGAGAAACACATCGACCCGGGCCAGCCCGGAGCAGCCCAGTACCTGGAACGCCTCGATGGCCAGGGCGCGGATGCGTTCGCTGTGCTCGACGCTGATGTCCGCCGGCACCAGCACCTGGGCCGCGTCTGCGTCGATGTACTTGCTGTCGTAGGAATAGAAACCGTTGCCGACCACGATCTCGCCGCAGCCACTGGCGATCGGTTGGTCATTGCCCAGCACCGCGCATTCGATTTCCCGCCCGCGCACCGCGGACTCCACCAGCACCTTGTGATCGAACCCCAGGGCCAGCTCCACAGCAGCCATATAATCGGCTTCGCTTTCGACCTTGCTCACCCCCACCGAGGAGCCTTGGTTCGCCGGCTTGACGAACAGCGGCAGGCCGAGCTGGTCCCGGGCCTGAGCAAAGCCGTAGCGACCACGAGTGGCACGGGTCAGGGTGATAAACGGCGTCACCGCCAGCCCGGCATCGCGCAGCAGGCGCTTGCTGATGTCCTTGTCCATGCACACCGCCGAACCCAGCACATCGGAGCCGACAAAAGGCAGGTCGGCCATGCGCAGCAGACCCTGCAGGCAACCGTCCTCACCCAGGGTGCCGTGGACGATCGGGAAGATCACATCCACATGCCCCAACAGCTCCTGGCTGCTGGTTTCCACCAATTGCTGGCTGGCCTTGCCCGGCACCACCGCCAGTTCGCGGTTGGACTGGTTGAGGGCAATCAGCGCCGGGTTTTCCTGGTTGATCAGAAAGTTCGAGGTGTCGTTGAGGTGCCAGTGCCCCTGCTTGTCGATGCCGATCAGCACCGGCTCAAAGCGCGTGCGATCCAGGGCATCGACGATATTGCGCGCCGACTGCAACGACACTTCGTGTTCGGCCGAACGGCCACCAAAAATAATTCCGACCCGCAATTTGCTCATGAATGGTTTCCGTTAAAAAAATGATCGCTGACGGTTCTCTTGGTTTCAGCTGGGGCTGTAGCGCAAATGGATCAACGCCACCCGCTCCTGCTCCTTGTTCTTGCGCTCTTCGATGGCGAACGGCACAAAACCCAGCTTCGGATAGAACAGCAAGCCCGCCACATTGCTGTTGAAGCAGGACAGCGTCACCTCGCTGGCCTGGTGCTTGCTGCGAGCGATATGGATCATCTGCCCGATCAGTTGCGCTCCCAGGCCCGCGCCGCGCACCTCTGGGTCGACGATGACATTGCCGATGGTGCAGGTGCCGCCACTGGCCCAGCGATAGAAGTTGGCAAAGCCCACCACCTGCCCATCCAACTCGATCACCGTCGAGTCGCTGCGCTGGGCGATGGAGTCACGCAACTGGTCGTGGGTCAGCGGCCAGGTGGCGGCAGGAAAGAAGAAATACAACTCCTGGGGATTGCCCACGAAACTGCAGATCCGCGCAATGTCCGCCTCTGCTACCGGGCGAAAAACAACAGCCATGTTCAGTCTCCTGATACGGGGACGGGTCGTCCTTGTTGGGGGGCGTATCCTGGCCAGCGCAAGGCGCCGGCCGCTCAACGGTTGGCCAGCAGATGCCCGCCAAACAGCACATAGCAACCACCAGCCAGACGGTCCAGCCAGCGACGGGCCCGGGCGTAGAACCCGGCCACCCGGCTGCTGGCGAAAAACAGCGCCACGCAGCAGTACCAGGACAGCGACAGGCCGGCCATGGTCAGCACCGCCAGTCCCAGCAGCAGAGGTGGCGGGGAGGCCGGCATCGACGTAGCAAAGATGGTGGCCACGAACAGCGCCGACTTGGGGTTGGTCATGTTGCCGAGAAAGCCCAGCCGGTAGGCCGAGAACAGGCTGCGCTCAGCATGGACCGCGCCATTGGCGGTTGGATTATCCAGGGCCGGTTTGCGCTTGAACTGCTTGAGTCCCAGGTAGATCAGGTAACAGCCACCGGCGACCTTGAACAACACGAACAGCGCCGGCGCCGCGCTGAACAGCGACTTGATGCCCAAGCCTCCCGCCAGCCCCCAGAGCACGGTGCCGCTGGCCACCCCCAGGGAGGCAAACAGGCCATGGCGCCGCGAGCAGCTCGCCGCCAGTTGTGCTGTGGTGAAAAAGTTCGGTCCTGGGGTGATCACCGCCACGCTCCAGAGCAGGGCCAGCGACAACAGCGGGGCGAGGTAAACCAGGTATGAGACGTGCATGAGCGCAGGTGGCCATGAAGGGGATCCGGGTGAACGACGCTACTCCACTCGCGCCTGCCCAGGCAACCGCCGATTGTCCTCGCAATCCTGCTCAAGCCGTCGGCCGCCGCGCTGCGCCTGATCCATCCTGCAAGGCCCCCCTTCTTCCGGTAGAACTGCCACGGCGTGAGCCGAGGGGCAAGACAGCCAGCGCGCCCCTGAGTTAACGTACCGCCCTCGGCTTCATCCATCAGGACCGTTCCATGGCCAAACCCACCGCTGTCACCGACTGGGTTCACCGCGCGCCGCCCGCCCGGGGCCTGGAGCGCATCGAGGCGTATTTCGCCGGCCATGGTTATGACATGCACCGCCACGACACCTACGCCATCGGCCGCACCCTGCGCGGGGTGCAGAGTTTCCAGTACCGCGGCGGCTGGCGCCACAGCTTGCCTGGGGCCACCATGGTCCTGCACCCCGACGAGCCCCACGACGGCGAGGCCGGCACCCACGACGGTTTTCACTACCGCATGCTGTACGTCGAGCCGGCGCTGATCCAGCAGATCCTCGGCGGCCAGCCACTGCCCTTCATTGCCGGCGGCCTGTCCAATGACCCGCGGCTGTTCGCCGCCACCGAGACCCTGCTGCGCAGCGTCGACGGCCCCCTCGATCCGCTGGAACAGGAAGACGCGCTGTTCGACCTGGCCCACGCCTTGAACAGCGTGTCCGGAGTCCCGCGGTCCCGCCAGCGCTTCGACTACGTAGCGGCAGAACGCGCCCGAGAGTACATCCACAGCGCCCTGGACCGGACCCTCACCCTGGACGAGTTGGCAGCCCATAGCGAACGCGACCGCTGGAGCCTGTCCCGGGACTTTCGCCTGCTGTTCGGCACCAGCCCCTATCGCTACCTGAGCATGCGCCGCCTGGACCTGGTCCGCGCCCTGCTGGTGCAGGGCCAGTCCCTGGCCGATGCGGCGCTGATGGCGGGTTTCTCCGACCAGAGCCACATGACCCGACAGTTTCGCCAGACCTACGGCCTGCCTCCCGCTCGCTGGCTGAAGATGCTCGGCCGCTGAGCCACACACGATCGTTCAAGAAGCCGGCGCCCCTAGCTGTTTACCCTCAGTGCTCATTCATCACTGAGGTGGACCGCAACATGCAAAACCCTGCCCCGCAAGACGCCTACCAAAGCATCAACTTCGCCAACAAACTCGGCCTGTTCAGCGAACACTGGACCCCCAAGGTGATCGCCGAGATGAATGACTACCAGTTCAAGATCTCCAAGCTGCAAGGGGAGTTCGTCTGGCACAGCCACGCCGACACCGACGAAACCTTCATCGTGCTCGACGGCCTGCTGCACATCGACTTTCGTGACGGCCAGGTGTCCATCGGCAGCGGCGAGATGTTCGTGGTGCCCAAGGGCGTCGAACACAAGCCCTGGGCCGAGCAGGAGGTCAAACTGCTGTTGATCGAGCCCAAGGGCGTGCTCAACACCGGCGATCAAGGCGGCGAACGTACGGCACAGAACGACGTCTGGATCTGACCCCGGCCCGAATCTGCAAGGTGGAAAAGGGAATTTCCACCGCACCGGCGAGGTCAGACGCTTTGACACGCCACTCAATCAACGCTGCTGACCGACCGACGGTGTGACAAAACCCCTACGTCGAGGGAAAAAGCACGGGTAAAGTGACGCTCCGATTTTTTCTGTGCGATGGCTCTATCGCGGGGATGCCAGCCTGGCCCCGGCTTTTGATGACGCCCATGGCGCGTCCACTACCTGTTGCGACCCCTGATCCCTGCATGCCGACACCGCACCAAGCCAGCACCACGCCCACCCTGCTTCAAGACCTGCGCACCGGCACCGCGACCTTGCACGTTGCCCTGGAGAAACGCCTGCCGTTCTTCTGTGAGCGGCTTGATGCGCCCTGGTATCGACGCCTGATCCAGGCCTATTACGGCTTCTATCACCCCTTGGAAGCGACCCTGCAGAACAGCGGCCTGATCCCTGCGGGCTATGACCTGAGCCAACGCCTGAAGACCCCGACCCTGTTCGGGGATCTGCGCGCCCTGGGCTTGGATGTCGCCAGCATCGAGGCCCTGCCCCGCTGTGAACAGCTGCCGCCTCTGGCCAGCGCCGGGGCCTGCCTGGGCGTGCTCTACGTACTGGAAGGCGCGACCCTGGGCGGACAGATTCTGCGCCGGGAAATGGCCCGGCGCCTGGATCTCGATGCCGACAACGGCGGCGCCTTTCTCGACGTCTATGGCACTGCCACCGGGCGGCGCTGGAAGGACTTTCTCGACTACCTGGGGCGCATGCCCGAAGACCCGAGCACACGCCGACACCTGGTCAGTGCCGCGCAATCCACATTTGCCTGTTTCGAACGCTGGCTCGACCGCCGCGAGGTGCTGCTATGACCCCCCAAGAATCCCAAACCTTCGAACAGTTGCTGGCCAATTGCGCCAACGAACCCATCCACTCTCCGGGAGCGATCCAGCCCCACGGTGTGTTGCTGACCCTGTGCGAACCGCAACTGCGCATCCAGCAGATCAGCGCCAACGTCGAGACCCTACTGGGCCAGCCCGCCGATTCGCTGCTGGGTCACCCCCTGGAGCAGTTGCTGGGAGAAACAGACGCTCAACGCATCCGTGAAGTGCTGCAACAGGATCAGTTGTTCGATGCTCCGCCGCTGCACCTGTCACTCAACGGAACACCTTTCGAAGCCCTGCTGCATCGCCATCAAGGGGTGCTGATGCTGGAGCTGGAAATCCAGCCCGATCACCCACAGCACCAGCACCTCAAGCAACAGACCGAGAATCTCGGGCGCCTGCTGCGGCGCCTGCAAGCGGCCAGGACCCTGCACGAGCTGTACGCCATCAGCGTCAGCGAGATCCAGGCCATGACCGGCTACGACCGGGTGCTGATCTACCGCTTCGAGGAGGAAGGCCACGGCCAGGTGATCGCCGAAGCCACCCGCCCCGACATGGAGGTGTTCAACGGCCTGTTCTTCCCCGCCTCGGACATTCCCCAACAGGCCCGCGAGCTGTACCGCAGCAACTGGCTGCGGATCATTCCCAATGCCGACTACCAGCCGGTGCCGCTGCTGCCGACCCTGCGCCCGGACACCCAGCAGCCCCTGGACCTGAGTTTCGCCACCCTGCGCAGCGTGTCGCCAATTCACTGCCAGTACATGAAGAACATGGGCGTGCTGTCGTCCATGAGCATTTCCCTGCTCAAGGACGATCAGCTCTGGGGCCTGATCAGCTGCGGCAACCGCCAGCCGCTGCTGGTGCCCCACGAACTGCGCATAGCCTGCCAGACCATTGGCCAGGTGCTGTCGTTGCAGATCAGCGCCATGCAAGCCCTGGACCTGAGCCGGCAGCGGGAAGAGAAAGTCGCCGCCCTGGCCAGCCTCGACCAGGCCATGCGCGACGCCAGCGGCAGCGTCTTCGACGGCTTGACCCAGGCGCCGCAGGTGCTGCTGGACCTGACGCAAGCCGGCGGTGTGGCGATCATCGAGGACAAACAGTTGCACTGCTTCGGCCAGTGCCCGCCACAGGACGAAATCCGCGCGCTGCATCGCTGGCTGCAAGGCACGGGGGAAGCGGTGTTTGCCAGCCATCACCTGGCCAGCGTGTACCCGCCGGCGGCGAGTTATCAACAGGTCGCCAGCGGTGTCCTGGCCATGAGCCTGCCCAAACCTGTGGATAACGGCGTGCTGTGGTTCCGCCCCGAAGTGAAGGAAAACATCCACTGGAGCGGCAACCCGCAAAAGCCCCTGGACCTGGAAAACTCCGACGCTGGCCTGCGCCTGCGACCGCGCACCTCGTTCGAGATCTGGAAGGTGGAAATGGCCGGGATCTCCAGCAAGTGGAGCCACGGCGACCGCTTCGCCGCCAACGATCTGCGGCGCTCGGCCCTGGAACACGACCTGGCGCGCCAGGTCCTGCGTGAACAACAGGCGGTGCGCGCCCGGGACGAGCTGGTGGCGGTGGTGTCCCACGACCTGCGCAACCCGATGACGGTGATTTCCATGCTCTGCGGCATGATGCAAAAGGCCTTCAGCTCTGACGGCCCGCATACGTCACGACGCATTTCCTCGGCCATCGACACCATGCAACAGGCCGCCAGCCGTATGAACAACCTGCTGGAGGACTTGCTGGACACCTCGAAGATCGAAGCCGGGCGCTACAGCATCGCGCCACAGCCGCTGGAGGTGAGCCAGATCTTTGAAGAGGCCTATTCGCTGCTGGCCCCCCTGGCCCTGGACAAGGCCATCGACATCAGCTTCCACGCCGAGCCCGAGCTGACCATCCATGCCGATCCCGAGCGGTTGTTCCAGGTGTTGTCGAACCTGGTGGGCAACGCCATCAAGTTCACCCCCAAGCAAGGCAAGGTCGGGGTGGTGGCGATGTCCGACGGCGAGCAGATCGTCTTCAGCGTCCGCGACACCGGGGAAGGCATTCCCGCCGACCAACTGCCGTTCATCTTCGACCGCTACTGGACCCTGAAGGAAGGCAACCCCAACGGCACCGGCCTGGGGTTGTACATCACCCAGGGCATCATCCAGGCCCACGGCGGCAAGATCGAGGCCCACAGCGAACCGGGCAAGGGCAGCGAGTTCCGCTTCAGTGTGCCCCGCGCCAGCCTCTGATCCAGGCACCGGGGCTGGCACACCGCCCCGGGCGCTCATTCACTCGCCTGCGCCACCAGCCAGTCGCGAAACAACTGGCCGCTGGCAGACAGGCGCTTGTGCCGCACATGCACCAGAAAGTCCGCCTGCCCGGTGCGAAACGCCCACTGGCCGACGCGCTGCAACTCACCTTGCGCCACCAACTCGCTGGCCATGAAATCCCAGCCCAGGCCCACCCCCATGCCCTGCTGCACGGCGCTGAACATCAGCGTCAATTGATTGAAACCCATGGCCCCTGGCGGCGCGCTGTAGTCCAGGCCGAAATGCCGGAACCAGTCGCGCCAGTCGATGCAGTTCCAGGCCGAGGCATCCAGCTGGATCAAGGGCAGCTCGGCCAGTTGCGCCAGCGCGTCAATGGCCGGCAACTCCAGGCGCCGGCTGGCGATGGGATAGACCATCTCGGCGAACAACGGCGTGGCGGTCAGGGACGACCAATGCCCGGCGCCGTAGAGAATGGCGAAGTCGTGTTCGGCCACGCTGGACTCGTCCATGTCATTGTTGGCGTGGATGCTCACGGTGATGTCCGGGTGCTGTTTGTTGAACGCCAGCAAGCGCGGAAACAGCCAGAACTGCGCCACTGCATGGGTGCATTGCACGGTGACGGTGTTGGCATCGCGCCCGGCCCGCAGGCGACTGACGCTGCGCAGTAACGCCTCCAACTGAGTGCTGACCTCGGCGAACAGCGAGGCACCGCTGGCGGTGAGTTTCACCCCCCGGGCCTGACGCTCGAACAGCTCGGTCTTGAGCGACAGCTCCAAGGCACGGATCTGCTTGCTCACTGCGCTCTGGGTCAGGCACAGCTCGGTGGCGGCGCGGGTGAAACTGGCGTTGCGCCCCACCGCCTCGAAGGTCACCAGGGTTTCCAATGGTGGCAAATGACGGGCAAAGCGGCTCATCAGGCATTCCCCAGAAGAATAGGTAGGTGCCTATATATCCTTTGTCCACTCGGTCAGCAATGACTAGGCTGCGCGCTTTGCTGAATCGCTGCGAGTGTGTGCATGAAACGCGGAGTTGCTTACGCCGCCCTGGCCGGTGCGGTCTGGGGCCTGGCCATTGTGGTGCCCAGCCTGTTGCCGGAGTTCAGTCCGCTGATGCTCAGCTGTGCCCGCTTCACCCTGTATGGTGCATTCTCCCTGCTCCTGGCTGCGCCCCAGGCCCGGGAGCTGCTGCAACGCCTGACCTGGAGCGATGCCGGGTTGCTGGTGAAGCTCGCGCTGACCGGCAACCTGATCTATTTCATGCTCCTGGCCAGCGCCATCCAGTGGGCCGGGGTAGCCAGCACCGCGCTGATCGTCGGCCTGTTGCCGCTGACCATTACCCTGGCCGGACGCGGCGACGCCGACGCCGTGCCCTTGCGCCGCCTGCGCTGGCCCCTACTGCTGGTGTTCGCCGGCATCTGCTGCATCAACCTCGACACCCTGCTGACCGCGCCTGGCGATTCACCCGAGCTGGGCCAGCGCGCCCTGGGTCTGCTCTGCGCCTTTGGCGCCCTGCTGTGCTGGACCTGGTTCGCCACCGACAACGCCCGCTACCTCAAGGGCAGCCGTTTCAACAGCAGCCAGTGGTCGACCCTGTGGGGCATCACCACCGGGCTGATGAGCGCTCTGATCTGGCTGCTGGCGGAGGCTTTCTCCCTGCCGGGCACCCAGGTCGAGGCCAGCGAGCAACGCTGGATGCTGTTCTGGGGCCTGAGCCTGTCCAGTGCCGTGCTGGGTTCCTGGTTCGGCAATCGCATGTGGAACGCCTCGACCCGGCGCTTGCCGCTGACGCTCAGCGGCCAGTTGATCGTGTTCGAGACCCTGTTTGCCCTGCTGTACGGTTTTATCTGCCTGCAACACCTGCCGAGCCTGCTGCAAAGCTCGGCGGCCCTGCTGTTGCTGGCCGGGGTGCTGTGGGCCGTGCGCCGCCACTTGCCCCAGCCCCACTGAACGCGCCTCAGCCCTGGGCCACGGAACAGGCCGGCAATGCCGGTGAGACCCGGGGCAAGCGCAGCGCCAGCAGGGCCCCGAGCAAGGCCAGCAGGGCGCTGGCCGCAGTGGCCATTTCAATGCCATGAGCCTGATTGCCCTCAGGGCTCAAGGTATTGGCCAGGGACACCAGCAGCGCCAGCCCCAGGGCCCCGCCGATTTGCTGACTGGTGGAGGCCACCCCCGCTGCCACCCCTTGCTCGGACGCTGCGATACCCTGCCCGGCCGAGACCCACATCGAGGTCCAGGTCATACCCTGGCCGATGCTCATGACCACGATTCCCGGCAACAGGCCGACAAAACCGCTGCTGCCGGGCAAGGCCAGGTACATCATGCCGATGCCCAGCGCCCCGAGCAGCAAGCCGCTGACCAGGGTCGCCCGCAAGCCGATGCGCAGCAGCGCCCGCTCCGCCACCCAGATCCCGGCTGTGCACAGCAGGGTCGAAGGCAGGAACGCCAAGCCGCTCTGCAACACGCTGAACTGGTAGACCTGTTGGAAATACAGGCTGAGAAAGTAGTACTGCACGCCGAAGCTGCTCATGAACAATGCAGTAATCACCATGGCCATGCGCAGTTGTGGATAACCCAGCAAACGCAGCGGCATCAGCGGGTCCGGGCTGCACTGTTCGAGTCGGACAAACAGCCAGAGCAACGCCAGGGACAGCATCAGACAAGCCAGGGTCGCCGGCGCGGTCCAGCCCCACTCCGGCCCCTGAACAATGGAAAACACCAGCAAGGTGCCCCCCAGGGTCACGGTCAGGGCACCGCGCAGATCGAACTGACGGCCACGCGGGCGCGCCGGGTCGGCGGGAATCCAGCGTCGGGCCATCAGTGCGCAGGCACCGGCCAGGGGCACGTTGACCAGGAACACCGCTTCCCAGCCCCAGTACTGGGTCAACACCCCGCCCAGCAAGGCCCCCAGGGCCAGCCCCGCCGCCGAGGCCGCGCTCCACACCGCAAAGGCGCGGTTACGGGCCGGGCCTTCGGCGTACCAGGTGTTGATCAGGGCCAGGGTGGCCGGGAACAGCATCGCCCCGCCCACGCCCTGCACGGCCCGGGCCAGCACCAGCAACAGGGCGCTGCCGCCCAGGCCGCCGGCCAGGGACGCCAGGGCGTACAGGGACTGGCCAATGATGTAGAAACGCCGCTTGCCCAACAGGTCCGCCGCACGCCCGCCCAGCAGCAGGAAGCCGCCAAAGGCCACACTGTAGGCGCTGACCACCCACTGCAATTGCTGGGCGGAGAACCCCAGACGCTGGCCAATGTCCGGCAGGGCAACAAAGACGATGGTGGCGTCCAGGGCGATGATCAACTGCGCGGTGGCCAGCAGTAACAGCATCCAGCCCGACGGCTTGGCTAACGGGGTCGCGGACATTGCGAAAATCCTTGTCTGAAATAGGCGGCGCCCAGTGTCATCGATGCCGTTTAAATGATAAATACGCCACTTCCTCTTTCAGTAATGACTTTAATCATGGATCTGAACGCCCTTCGCCTGCTGGTCCGGGTGGCCGAGACCCGCAGTTTCACCCGGGCCGCCGGCGACCTGGGGCTGACCCAATCCGGCCTGTCCAGGGCCATTTCCCGCCTGGAACAGCAACTGGGCGTGCGCCTGCTGCAACGCAATACCCGCAGTGTCAGCCTGACCCCGGACGGCCAGGTTCTGGTGGACCGGGCAGGACCGCTGCTGGCAGAACTGGCCCATACCGAGCACTTGCTGCTGGACCGCCGGGACTCTCCCACCGGAGCGCTGAAGATCAGCACCCCTTCACTGTTCGGGCGCAAGGTGGTGATGCCGGTCATTGGCGAGCTGACCACCCGCTATCGCGAATTGAGCATCGAGGCGGTCATGACCGATCGGGTGGTGGACATCATCGACGAAGGCTTCGACGCAGTGCTGCGTACCGGGGTGATCAACGACCAGCGCCTGATCGCCCGCCCCCTGGCGCCCCTGCGCTGGGTAACGGTGGCGGCGCCGGCTTATCTGCAGCGCCATGGCACGCCCCGGCAACTGGCGGACTTGCAGCAGCACAACTGCCTCACCGTGCGCAACCTGCGCAGCGGCCGCCTGGTGGACTGGCAGTTCATGGACCAGGGCAAGCCTCTGGACCTGGCGGTGCAGGGGCGGCTGATCTTCGACATCGGCGATGCCCTGGTGGACGCGGTGCTGGGCGGCTTCGGCATCGCCCAGTTGATGGAGTTCGCCGTGCGCGATGCCCTCGACGCAGGCCATCTGGTGCCGATTCTCCAGGCCCATGACGGGCGCTGCCGGGAACTGTCCCTGGTCTACCCGCCCTCACGCCAATGCTCGCCGAAACTCAACGCCTTCGCCGACGCCCTGGGCCAGGTGAGCTGGTAGCCAAGACCCGGTCGGCGGCAGAGCGCTGGACTTGCAGGTGCTGGATCACGTCCAGCAGACGTTGACTCAAACCTCACCGGCCTGGGGCAACTGACGACCATCAACGGCGTCGCCAATGGTCAGGAAATGCCCACCCGCTACATGGTGCAGGGTGCGCAGCGAGTCCTGGCCCTCGAAGTGCCAACGCCCTTCGCTGAACACTCGGGCATCGGCCTGGGCCGCAATCACCTCACCGAGGAACAGGTCGTACTGCTGGTGATTGTGGGGCTCGGGCAACAGCCGGCATTCCAGCCAGGCCACGCAACCTTCCAGCAGCGGAGCCTCAAGGGCCTGGCCGGCAAAGGTCGACAAACCATAGGCGCAAAACTTGTCGCGCCCGGCGTGGTGCAACTCCAGTCCGGAGCTGTTGCCCAGGCTCTGCACAATGTCCACTTGAGCGGCGCAGGGCACGTTGAGGACGAAGGTGCCCGAAGCCTCCAGCAGTTGCCGGGTCCAGGTGGACTTGTCGAGCACCACGGCAACTTTCGGCGGCTCGAAATCCAGGGGCATCGCCCAGGCCGCGGCCATGATATTGCGCTGGCCGCCATGGGCCGCGCTGACCAGCACCGTAGGACCGTGATTGAGCAGGCGGTAGGCCTTTTCCAGAGGGACCGAACGACGAAATGCAGGCATGGCAGGCTCCTGAAAAAAATCCGATTGTAGCCCTATCCAGCCCTCGGGCAGACCGCGGCATTGGATGGATTTTCTGGATAATCCGTCCAGCCGCCGACGGCTTATCCGCGCCCTTCCAAAGACTAGACTCAGCCTTCACCAACCGTCGAAGGAGCCGCACCATGGCCGATCATTCCCTGAACAACAAAGTCGTGCTGATTGCCGGAGGGGTGAAAAACCTCGGCGGCCTGATTGCCCGTGATCTTGCCAGTCACGGGGCCAAAGCCGTGGCCGTGCACTACAACAGCAGCGCCAGCCAGGCCGACGCCGAGCGTACCCTGGCGGCGCTCAAGGACCTGGGGGTCGAGGCCCACGCCTGGCAGGCCGACCTCACCAGCGCCAGTGCCGTGGAGCGTCTGTTCAGCGAGGTCAAGGCGCGTTTCGGTAAGATCGACATCGCCATCAACACCGTGGGCAAGGTGCTGAAAAAACCCATAGTCGACATCAGCGAAGACGAGTACGACCAGATGTTTGCGGTCAATGCCAAGAGCGCGTTCTTCTTTATCAAGGAAGCCGGCAAACACCTGGAGGACAACGGCAAGCTGGTGACCCTGGTGACGTCGCTGCTGGGAGCCTTCACCCCGTTCTATGCCGCCTATGGCGGTTCCAAGGCCCCGGTGGAACACTTCACCCGGGCCGCCGCCAAGGAGTTCGGCGCCCGCGGCATCTCGGTCACCGCTGTCGGGCCAGGCCCCATGGATACACCGTTCTTCTACCCTGCCGAAGGGGACGACGCGGTGGCCTACCACAAGAGCGCTGCGGCCCTGTCGCCTTCGAGCAAGACCGGACTCACTGATATCGAGGATGTGGTGCCCTTCATTCGTCACCTGGTGACCGAGGGTTGGTGGATCACCGGTCAGACCTTACTGATCAACGGCGGCTACACCACCAAGTAATCCTGGCGCCCAAGGGGTAAATTGGCCTGCCGAGCCGCTGCATCGATCGCCTCGGACGATGCCGCGATCCATTGCCGCTCGGCGTCCCCCGGACCAGGATCGTTCATACGATGGATAAGCTTGAACAATACCGCGTGTTCATCCAGGTGGCCGACATGGGCAGCTTCATCAAGGCCGCCCATGTCCTGGAACTGCCACGGGCCACCGTCTCCTCCGCCGTGCAGCAACTGGAAACCGGCCTCGGCACGCGCCTGCTGCACCGCACGACCCGGCATGTGCAATTGACCGCCGACGGCGCCATCCTTCTGGAGCGAGCCCGGCGTCTGCTGGCGGATGCATCCGAACTCAGCCAACTGTTCCAGCATCGCCAGGTGGATGTCAGTGGACGTTTGAACATCGACGTACCCAGCCGCATCGCCCGGCGCCTGATCGTGCCCGCCCTGCCCCAATGGCTGGCGCAATACCCCGGCCTGCAACTGGCGCTGGGGGCCTGCGATCGCAGCATCGACCTGGTCCAGGAAGGCATCGACTGCGCGATCCGCGTCGGCAGCCTGGCGGACAGCAGCCTGATCGCCCGTCCCCTGGGACGCCTGGCGCTGATCAACTGCGCCAGCCCCGCCTACCTCGCCGAACATGGCGAGCCTCACAGCCATCAGGACCTGCAGAACGGCCAGTGGATGGTGGGCTACGCCTGCCCGGACACGGGTCGAGAGCTGCCCTGGGAATACCTGCAGGAAGGTCGCGAGCACCTGCTGGGCCTGCCCAGTCGGGTGATCGTCAACAACGTCGAGAACTACATTGCCTGCTGTCGCCAGGGCCTGGGGCTGATCCAGGTGCCGCGCTTCGATGTGCAGCATCTACTGGAGCGCGGCGAACTGGTGCAGGTGCTTCATGACCTGCCGGTGGCGCCCATGGAAATCAGCGCACTGTACCCCGACCGCCGCCATCGCTCGCGCCGTCTCAATGTGTTCATCGAATGGTTTGCCGAACTGATCAAACCGCACCTGGAGACTTGAAGCCGACCTGCAGAACGTGAGATGAAAGCGCCTCCAACGGATTGAGGCCACCGGACCATGACGCACCTGTACATCACCGCCCCGCAGCCTGACGACGTGCATGAACTGCTAGCTTTTGAACAAGAGAACCGCGCTTTTTTCGAGACCTCGATCAACGCCCGACCCGCCGCGTACTACTGTGTCGAAGGCGTCGCCGAAGCCATCGCCCAGGCTCGACAGGACGCCGAAGCGGATCGCGGCTATCAATTCCTGATCCGTGAAAACTCACAGCTGGTGGGACGCATCAACCTGCACCGGGTGCAGCGCGCCTACTTCAATTGCGCCGAACTGGGCTATCGAGTGGGCGCCCGCTTCAACGGCCGCGGCATCGCCAAGGCGGCGGTGGAGCAAGTCCGGCAACGGGCCTTCGGGGAATTGCAACTGAGCCGCATCGAAGCCAACGCCCGCCCGGAGAACCTCGGCTCGGTGCGGGTACTGGAGGCATCAGGGTTCTCCTGCTACGGCCATTCACGCCGCAGCTTCCTGCTGCACGGGCAGTGGTTCGACCGTTTGCATTACGAATGCCATGGGCCGTTGCAACACTGAAACCCTCCGCGTCCGCCGGGCCAGGCGGACGCGAAACTTGAACCCTCAGCGTGACACTCAGCTGGACAGCTGACTGGCGAACTGCCCCACCGCGCCCACCACTTTCTGCGCACCGTCCTGGATCTCGACAATCACCGCGCCGGCCTCCGCCGCCAGGGTCAGGCCCTGCTCGGCTTGCTGGCGACCTTCGGCCATCAGTTCCACCGCCGAGCGGGCCATGTCCTGGTTGTGCCGGACCACACCGACGATTTCGTCGGTGGCGTTGCTGGTACGCGAGGCCAGTTGCCGGACCTCGTCGGCGACCACGGCGAAACCGCGCCCCTGTTCACCGGCCCGAGCGGCCTCGATCGCCGCATTGAGGGCCAGCAGGTTGGTCTGCTCGGCAATCCCGCTGATGGTCTTGACGATGCTGCCAATCACCAGGGACTGCTCGTTCAGGGCTTCAATACCGTCACCGGCGTCTTGCATGCACTTGGCCAGGTCACGCATCACGTCCAGGGTTTGAGTGACCACCGCCGAGCCGCGCTGGGCGCTGGTATCGGTTTGGCGGGAGATGCTGTAGGCGATGTCGGCAGCCTCGGCCACCGAGCGTTCCTGGTTCACCTGCTCGGTGATCACGGTGGCGAACTTCACCACTTTGTACAGCTGGCCGTTGGCATCCAGCACCGGGTTGTAAGAGGCGTCGAGCCACACGACACGCCCCTGGCTGTCGATACGCTTGAAGCGGTCGGCGACATACTCGCCAGCGTTCAGGCGCGCCCAGAACTCCTGGTAAGACGGCCCCTCATATTCCTGGGGTTCGCAAAACAGACGGTGGTTCTGGCCCTGGACTTCATCAAGGCGGTAACCCATGCAGGCCAGAAAACGCGGGTTGGCGGTCAGCACCCGGCCTTGCAGATCGAACTCGATCACCGCAGTGGAACGCAGCAACGCCGCCATCAGGTTTTCATGCTCGCAGGCGCTTTCCACCGACGCCGTCTGGTCGCTGCAGATCAGCGAGTAGTGGTCCAGGCGTCCGGCGCTGTCATGGACCAGCTGCACGCAGGTATGCAACCAGGCGTCGCGGCCGTCGCCCCGCTGCAGACGCAACTGGCCGATGTAGCCTTCGTTGCGCCCCTGGGCCGCCTGGAAAGTGCGATACAACTGCGTCGCCTGGGTGTGGCGCGACACAATCTGCTCCAGGGGCTGCCCACAGAGCTGTTGGCCATCAAGGCCCAGGGTGCGTGTGAAGTTCTGGTTGACCCGACGGATCACCCCCTCGCCGTCCAGTTCGATGCTGAGCACCTGGGTTTCCAGACAGGCCTTGAATTGCTGCAGAGCATTCAGCTCGTCGCTCAAGGTGGCAAGCTGTTGCTTCAAACGTTTGTTGAACATGGATACACCGACAGACTAAGAGTGGATACAGCGACCCTCTTGCCATCGGCGCTGCCTGACCTTTCTCCAAGCCATGCCCAGCGTTTCAGAATATTCTTAAGACCTCTTCGGAAATTTCCTCAAGGCCATCGGAGCCGGCGAACGCCGTGCCCAGAGGATGAGCGGTGCCCCGTCACCGGGGCCCCATGACTCAGGTCGACAGTTGATTGGCGAACTGACCCACCGCGCTCACCACTTTCTGTGCGCCGTCCTGGATCTCGACGATCACCGTGCCGGCTTCTGCGGCCAGGGCCAGGCCCTGCTCGGCCTGCAGCTTGCCTTCGGCCATCAACTCCACGGCTTCACGGGCCATGTCCTGGTTCTGCCGGACCACGCCGACGATTTCTTCGGTGGCCTTGCTGGTACGCGAGGCCAGTTGCCGGACCTCATCGGCGACCACGGCAAAACCCCGTCCCTGCTCACCGGCACGGGCTGCCTCGATCGCCGCATTGAGCGCCAGCAGGTTGGTCTGCTCGGCAATTCCGCTGATGGTCTTGACGATGCTGCCAATCACCAGGGATTGCTCGTTCAGAGCGCCGATACCCTCGCCGGCCTCCTGCATGTGTTTGGCCAGATCACGCATGACGTTCACCGCCTCGGTGACCACCGTGGTGCCGCGCTGGGCGCTGTTGTCGGTCTGCAACGAGGTGCTGTAGGCAATGTTGGCCGCTTCGGCCACGGCCATTTCCTGATTCACCTGATCGGTGATCACCGTGGCGAACTTCACCACCTTGTAGAGCTTGTTGTTGGCGTCCAGCACCGGGTTGTAGGAGGCCTCCAGCCAGACCACCCGGCCATGGGCATCGATCCGCTTGAAGCGTTCAGCGATGAATTCCCCGGCATTCAGGCGTCTCCAGAACGCCTGGTAGGCCGCGCTGTTGTACTCCTCCGGCTCACAGAACATGCGGTGATGCTTGCCCTTGATCTGCGCCAGGCTGTAACCCATCCCGGCCAGGAAACGGTCATTGGCGGTCAGCACATGGCCATTGAGATCGAACTCGATCAGCGCGGTGGAACGCATCAGCGCGCCGATCAGGTTCTCGTGCTCGCGGGAGGCCTCGATGGTGCGGGTCAGGTCGCTGGAAAAGATCGCGAAGTACTTGATCCGGCCCTCTGAGTCGCGAATCGGCTGGGAAATGGCGCGCAGCCAGGCCTCCTCACCGTTGCCCCGCAGCAAGCGCACCGCCCCGGCAAAATGCTCGCCCCGGGCCAGGGTCGCCTTGAAGCGCTGATGGAACTCGTCGTGCTTGACGTGTTCCGGGACGATGTCCTCCAGGGCACGGCCCACCAGATCGCCTCCCTTGTAGAGCATTTCCTGGGCGAAGTTGTGGTTGACCGATTGAATCCGTCCATCGGCGCTCAAATTGATCACGAGCATCTCGCTTTCAAGACTTTCCTTCACTTGCTGAAGGCTCGAGAGTTCTTCACGAAGCGCCGACAACTCTTGCTTCAAGCGTTTATTGAACATGAGGATGCACCGGGGACGGGGGACTGAAAAAATGGGCTGCTTTGGGCCTAACATCGGCCCTGAAAGAATTTTCTTAATAGCAACTGCGACTTGTCCGGCCAAAAAATTTCAACGGCAGGCAAAGCCCGTCGATACGGGGCTTTCGCCGAAGATTCATCGCCGCGTTGGAGCGCGTATAGTCGGCTTCTGGAAATTCCACGGCGATCGACGGAGTTGGACTATGGACGCAACACGCAAGGCACTTTTCCAGCAGGCGGCAGCCCGGATCGGCCACAGTTTCGAAGGCGAAATGCGCATTGGCGGCAACTATGTGCCGGCGGTGCGTAACGGTGACGAGGTCTATGTCAGCGGGCAGATACCGCGCATCGACAACACGGTGATGGTGGTCGGCCGGGTGGGCGCCGAGACGTCCCTGGAGCAGGCCCGGCACGGGGCACAGATTTGTACCCTGCGAGCCCTGGCGATCCTGGAACAGATGCTCGGCGACCTGCAGCGGATCAAGCGCATTCTGCGAATCAACGTCTATGTGCAGAGCGCGGCGGACTTCACCCAGCAGAGCGAAGTGGCGGATGGCGCCTCAGAGATCCTGTATTCGGTGTTTACCGAGGCCGGCGTGCACACACGCACTTCGCTGGGGGTCTATCAGCTGCCGAAAAACGCCTCGGTGGAAGTCGACATGATCGTTGCCCTGCACCCCGAACCAGGCGACGCCTGAGGGCACGACACCAGAGTCAGCTGCCGTTGTTGCGGCACTGACCCACCACCTGATATTCGATGGTCTTGAGCTGACCGGCGGAGTCTTCATACGTCATGCGCGAGGGCACCACCTCGCAGGACTTGGCCGCAGGCGTCACATTGACCACCCTGGCGATATCCAGCGCCATGCCATAGCGGTAGCTCTGCACCACCGGTGCCGGTTTGCCCTGGCTCGCGGCATAGCGCTCCATGGCCTTCTGGTTCTCCAGCATGGCGCGGGTAAAGGTGCGATCACCACCGCCCTCGGCCAGGGCCAGGGCAGAAATGGACAGCAGCAACGCGGCGATACTCAAGTTGAAAAGCTTCATGACAGTTTCCTCGTCCAGTTGACTCCAGCGAGGATAAGGAACCGACCCTGTCAGAATGATCGCGGGCACATTACTTATCTGTAATGCCCCTTCAGGCAACTTCCCCACCCATTGCCATCGCCCCTGTTCATGGGGGTTTCAGAGGCTTTGGCCGAGCGTTACCAGCGTCCTTTCTTGCACAATTGTAATCACCGGGTCACCTCGCCGTTATCGACTGTTTGCAACTATCGACAGCGACTTTCAGGGCGCTTCTGCGCCGGTCAGTCCGCCCAATAAGAACGCCTCTGGCGATATAAAAGTTGATAGCTGCCAACACTCAGGAGCGACCCCATGCGAATCAATCCCCCTCTGTCCCTGTCCGTGCTTGCCGCGGTACTGGGGCTGTGTCCCGTGGCGGCGGTAACCGCCGAGGAACGACCCGAAGGCTTTGTCGAAGGCAGCCGCCTCGACCTGTTGCTGCGCAACTACTACTTCAACCGCGATGATCGCAAGGGCCAGTCCAGCCCCACCGGCAACGGTTACTCCGAAGCCTGGGCCCAGGGCCTGATCGGCCAGTTCGAGTCCGGCTTCACCCAGGGCACGGTCGGATTCGGCATCGACGCCTTTGCCATGTACGGCCTCAAGCTCGACTCCGGCAGCGGGCGCAGCGGCGGCCGTGGCTCCTTCGGCATGCTGCCGGTGAACCACGACAACGAGCCCGCCGACGGCTATGGCAAGGCCGGCGGCGCGGTGAAACTGCGAGCCCTGGACACCGTGCTGAAAGTCGGCGACGTGTTCCCCAAGACGCCGGTGGTGCACTACGGCGACTCGCGCCTGCTGCCGGAAAGCTTTCGCGGCATGACCCTGGAAAACACCAGCCTCGACGGTCTCAACCTGCAGGGCGGGCGCCTGCACGCCATGAGCCAGCCCGACAGCAGCGGCATGCGCGACGGCTTCGCCACCTTCTACGCGGGCAAGGTCGACTCGCCCTGGGTCGGCTACTTCGGTGGCGACTACAAGTTCAACCCCAACCTGAGTTTCAGCCTCTACAGCAGCCGCCTGAAAGACGCCTGGGATCAGTACTACTTCGGCACGGCGATGAACTACCCGGTGTCCGACGACCTGACCCTGTTCAGCGGCTTCAACTATTACAAGGCTGTGGACGAGGGCAAGAAACTGCTGGGCGAGTTCGACAACAACATCTGGAGCGCCAAGGTCGGCGCCACCTACGGCGCCCACACACTGGCCCTGTCGCACCAGCGCAACAACGGTAACGACGACTTCGACTACCTGCGCCAGTCGGACTCGATCTTTCTCGACAACTCGATCCAGTACAGCGACTTCAACTCGCCCAAGGAGCGTTCGTGGATGGTCCGCTACGACCTCGACATGCAGACCTTCGGCATTCCCGGTCTGTCGTTCATGACCCGCTACGCGCGCGGCAGCGACGCCGACTACAGCCACGCCAACTCGGTGTACATGCGCCGCGACGCGGCGGGTGATCCGCTGACCGATCAGCGTCGCTGGGAGCGGGACATCGAAGCCAAGTACGTGTTCCAGGGCGGCACGCTCAAGGACCTGTCCCTGCGCATCCGCCAGGCGACCATCCGCTCCAGTCAGTTCGAGTCCGACCTGGAAGAATTCCGACTGATCGTCGAGTACCCGCTGGCCCTGCTCTAAAGCGTCTGGCCGGGCAGGTTGCGGCCTGCCCGGTGTTAAAACTTCTTCACAGACGCATGGCTTTCAGAACTGTAATATCGGCCTCACCTTCTCGTTAGGTTGGCCTCCATATACTCCTGAACACACTCGAATCCGCCGTGATTCCCCCGGCCGGCGAGCTTGTCAGGAGAAACACCATGGGTCCCACCCGACTATTGTTGATCGGCCTTCTGGCCACTAGCGGCTCCGCCGTCTGGGCATCTGATGGCAGCGAACGCCCACAGCAGGTCCGCGACACCTTCCTCGCCAGCCAGGAACAGATTCACGGCAACGCCAGTCAGCAAACAGCCGCGGCTGGCACCGGCACTTCCCCTCGCGACGCGGGCGCATCCGCTACGACCGAGGAAGATATTTAACGGCGATGGCCTACCGAGCACATTCATCTCTTGAAGCGTTTTTTTGATGCTCCTTTGGAAAGAGATGAATTTTTAGCGTCCCGCATGGGGCGCTTTTTTTTTGCCCGAAAACTGCCGCAGGACTGGCACCTGTAGCCGCTGCCGCAGGCTGCGAACGACCGCGAAGCAGGTGCTGCATCTGAGGATCGCTGAAGGTCCTGCGGACCTTTGCGCAGCTTCGCCTGGGCTCAGCAGCGGCTACAGGGATGCAAGAGAGACATAGATGTTAACGAGATACATCTGTTAACAGGCCGAGCCAGGACTAGCGTGAAGGGATCATTCCAGCACAGGGAGGGCCGGGTAATGCAATTCCGATCCAATGGTTATCGCCTGCTCAAAGGACGACACACACAGATCGGTAGAATCTACGCGATAACCGCCGTGACCGAACAGCGACGCCCGATGTTCAGCGACTTCTACCTGGGGCGGCTGGTGGTCGAACAAATCAGGGCACAACACGAAGCGGGACTCATCCACTCCCTGGCCTGGGTGGTCATGCCTGATCACATTCACTGGTTGTTCCAACTGCAGAAATGCTCGCTGGAAGAGTCCTTGTGCCGACTCAAGTCACGAAGCGGGCGCAACATCAACCAGCGCCTGAACCAGCGTGGTCGACTGTGGCAAAAAGGGTATTACGAACGGGCCATCCGTCGCGAAGCAGACCTCAAGGCGCTTGCCCGCTACATCATCTACAACCCGGTTCGAGCGGGACTGGTCCAGCGCGTAGGCGATTATCCCCTCTGGGATGCCGCCTGGCTCTAACCCACCCGCCCTGTAGCCGTTGCTGAGCCCGCGAAGCTGCGCAAAGGTCCGCAGGACCTTGCTTAACAATCTCCAGCCGAACTCGCAGCGGCCTCAAGACCGCCGCGGCCCTCGTGCCGTTCGCAGCCTGCGGCAGCGGCTACACAAATCCCCGATCGGCATTGGCCCTGTAGCCGCTGCTGAGCCACGGCGAAGCTGCGCAAAGGTCCGCAGGACCTTGCCTGACGATCTCCCGCCAACCCCGCAGCGACCTCAAGACCGCCGCGTCCCTTCGACGGAATGCCGCCCAGTCCGCTCACAGCCTGCGGCAGCGGCGACAGGCGCTAGTCCTCTTCCTTGCGGTGCGCCCATTGGTACAGCGCTGGCAGAACCAGCAAGGTGAGGATGGTGGACGACAGGATGCCGCCAATCACTACCGTCGCCAGGGGCCGTTGCACTTCGGCGCCGGTGCCGGTGGCCAGGGCCATAGGAACAAACCCCAGGGACGCCACCAGGGCGGTCATCAGCACCGGACGCAAACGGGTCAGGGCGCCTTCATGAATCGCCACGGACAGCGAACGCCCTTCCTCGCGCAGGTTGCGGATAAAGGCGATCATCACCAGCCCATTGAGCACCGCCACCCCCGACAAGGCGATAAAACCCACCCCCGCCGAGATCGACAGCGGAATACCCCGCAACCACAGGGCCATGATCCCGCCGGTCAGGGCAAAGGGAATGCCGGTGAACACCAGCAGGCCGTCCTTGAGGTTGTTGAACATCATGAACAACAACCCGAACACCAGCAGCAGTGCCACCGGCACCACCACTTGCAGGCGCTGGGATGCTTCCTGCAATTGCTCGAACTGGCCGCCCCAGGTGGTCCAGTACCCCGCGGGCACCTTGACCTTGCCGGCAATCAACGCCGTGGCTTCCTCGACAAAGGAGCCGATATCCCGCCCGCGAACGTTGGCGCTGACGATCACCAGGCGCTTGCCATTCTCGCGGCTGACCTGATTGGGGCCCAACACCAGATCGAGGCTGGCCACTTCCGACAGGGCGATAAAGCCGATCTGCCCGTTGGCCGTGCCCGCGGTCGCCGGGATCGGGATCAGCAGCCGCGAAAGGCCGTCAATGTCGGTACGCAGTTGGTCCGAGAGACGCACCACCATGTCGAAGCGCCGGTCGCCTTCATACAGGGTGCCGGCCTGGCGCCCGCCCACCGCCACCGCAATGGTGTCTTGCACATCGCCCACATTCAGGCCGAATCGCGCCGCCTTGTCGCGGTCGATATTGATGGTCAGCACTGGCAGGCCGGAGGTCTGCTCGACCTTGACTTCCGAGGCACCGGGCAAGCCCTGCAGGGCCGTGGCGATTTCATTGGCGGTCTTGTTCAGCACGGTCATGTCGTCACCGAACACCTTGACCGCCACATCGCTGCGCACCCCGGAAATCAGCTCGTTGAAACGCAGTTGGATCGGCTGCGACAGTTCATAGGCGCTGCCCGGGACCAGGGCGCTGGCGCGCTGGATATCGGCAATCAACGCCTCCCGGGACTTGCCCGGGTCCGGCCATTGCGCCTTGGGCTTGAGCATCAGGTAACTGTCGGAAATATTCGGCGGCATCGGGTCCGAGGCGATCTCCGCGGTGCCGGTGCGGGCAAACACCCGCTCGATCTCCGGCACCTGCGCCAGCAGGGTTTTCTCCAGACGCTGCTGCATGTCCACCGACTGCGTGAGGCTGGTGCCAGGTACCCGCAGGGCCTGTTGGGCGAAGTCGCCTTCGCTGAGGCTGGGAATGAATTCACTGCCCATGCGGCTGGCCAGCACACCGCTGCCCAGCAGGATCGCCGCGGCCGCCGCGAAGGTCGTCGCACGATGGCCCATGACCCAGTCCAGCACCGGGGCGTAGCCACGCTTGGCGCTACGCACCAGCAGGTTTTCCTCTTCCTTGACCTTGCCGGTGACGAACAGCGCAATGGCCGCCGGGACGAAGGTCACCGAGAGGATCATCGCCCCCAGCAGGGCCATGACCACGGTGAAGGCCATGGGGTGGAACATCTTCCCGGCCACCCCGGTGAGGGCAAAGATCGGCAGGTACACCACCATGATGATCAACTGGCCGAAGATCAGCGCCCGCCGCGCTTCCTTGGCCGCGGCAAAGACTTCGTGCAGGCGTTCGGAGCGAGTCAGCATGCGGCCATGGTGCTGCTGGGCATGGGCCAGGCGGCGGATGGCGTTCTCCACAATCACCACCGCGCCGTCGACGATGATGCCGAAGTCCAGGGCGCCGAGGCTCATCAGGTTGGCGCTGACCTTGTTGCTGAACATGCCGGTGAAGGTGAACAGCATCGACAGCGGAATCACCAGGGCGGTGATCAGCGCGGCGCGAATATTGCCCAGGAACAGGAACAGAATCACGATCACCAGCAACGCGCCTTCGAAGAGGTTCTTCTTCACCGTGGCGATGGCTTTTTCCACCAGGTTGGTGCGGTCGTATACCGTGACCGCCACCACCCCTGCGGGCAGCGAGCGGTTGATCTCTTCGAGCTTTTTCGCCACGGCCTGGGACACACTGCGGCTGTTCTCGCCGATCAGCATGAACACCGTCCCCAGCACCACTTCCCGGCCGTTCTCGGTGGCCGCGCCCGTACGCAGTTCGCGACCGATCTGCACCTGGGCGACATTGCGCACGCGGATCGGCGTGCCGTCGCTGCTGCTGATGACGATGTTGGCGATGTCCTCGATGGACGCCAGTTGCCCCGGCGCACGGATCAGCAACTGCTCGCCGCTGCGTTCGATGTAGCCGGCGCCGACGTTGGCGTTGTTGCGCTCCAGAGCCGTCACCAGATCATTGAGGGTCAGCTGGTAGGCCGCCAGGCGCTTGGGGTCCGGAGCGATCTGGTACTCCTTGGCGAAGCCGCCGATGGTGTTGATCTCCGCCACGCCCTGCACGTTGCGCAGCTGCGGCTTGATGATCCAGTCCTGGATCACCCGCAAGTCGGTGGGGGTGTAGGGCGTGCCATCTTCCTTGCGCGCACCGTCCTCGGCCTCCACGGTCCAGAGGAAGATTTCCCCCAGCCCGGTGGAGATCGGCCCCATCACCGCCTCCACGCCTTCAGGCAATTGCTCACGAGCCACTTGCAGGCGCTCGTTGACCAGTTGCCGGGCGAAGAACAGGTCGGTGCCGTCCTTGAAGATCACCGTCACCTGGGACAGGCCCGAGCGCGACAGCGAGCGGGTCTGTTGCAAGCCCGGCAAGCCGGCCATGGCGGTCTCGATGGGAAAGGTGATGCGCTGCTCGGTTTCCAGGGGCGAAAACCCTGGCGCTGCGGAGTTGATCTGCACCTGGACGTTGGTGATGTCGGGGACCGCGTCGATCGGCAGCTTCTGGTAGCTGGCGATGCCGACCCCGGCCATCAGCAGCACCGCCAACAGGACGATGATGCGCTGCTCGATGGCGAATTGAATGAGGCGCTCAAACATGGGAAATCACTCTGTGCTGTGACCGATCAATGGCCATGGTCGGCCGAGCCTTTGCCCAGCTCGGACTTGAGGGTGAAGCTGCCACGGGTGGCGACCTGGGCACCGGCGGCCAGGCCTTCGCGGATCTCGACGAAACCGTCCTGAGTGGCCCCGGTGACCACCGGCGTGGCCTGGAAGCCCTCGGCAACCCGGACAAACACCGAAGGCCGGTCTTCCACGGTCTGGATCGCCGTCTGCGGCACGCTGACCGGCGCTTCGAAGGCCTCGGTGGCCACTTGCACCGAGACGAACAGCCCCGGACGCCAGGCGTCATCGGGGTTGGCCAGGGTCACCCGCACGGTGGCGGTCCGGGTCTGCTCCCCCAGCAAGTTGCCGACGTAGGCCACCTGGCCCTGGACCTGGGTCCCCAGCTCACTGGAGCTGACATGCACCGCCTGACCGACCCGGACTTTGTCCAGGTCTTTGGGAAACACCCCAAAGGTGGCCCAGACCCGGGACAGGTCCGACAGGGTGAAAGCGGCGCTGGTTTCGTCTACCACTTCACCGACGCTGAGGTGTTTCTCCACCACCACACCATCGAACGGCGCGCGCATTTCATAGCGATTGCCCCCCACCAACTGCGCGCTGCCACTCAGGGCATTCATCTTCTGCCGGGCGTTGTCGAGGGCGATTTGCGCTTCTTGCAGGGTCTGCCGCGCCAGCAGGTAATCCTGCTCGGCGGAGATCTGGTCGACCCACAACTGGCGTTCACGCTCGAAAGTGGTACGGGCCAGTTCCACCCGCCGCCCGGCAGCCGCCAATTCACTGCGCAGGTCAGACACCTGCTGGCTGGCGATGACCGCGAGCAACTCGCCACGCTTGACCACCTGACCGAGATTGACCTGCACCGACTCCACCACACCGGCAGCCCGGGGCACGATGTGGGAGGTGCGATCCTCGTCAAAGCGGATTTCCCCCGGCAGGCTGAGCAGGCGGTTGAGGCGCCGGGGCCCGGCCTCGGCCAGCTCGATACCGGCCGCCTGGATCTGCTCGGGGCTGAGCTCCAGATGCCCTTCAGGTTCGTCTTCGCCATGCCCGGCCGGCTCTGCCACTGCAGGTGCCTGGGTGCGGGCGGGGGTCGCGAACAGGTCCGGCAGCAGCAAGGCTGCCGCTCCCAGGCCGACCACCGCTGAAATGGCCATGACAAGGCTGCGTTTTTTATCCATGGGTGCTCCTGACAATCGATGTTCGGCAGCGCGAAAAGCGCCTTACGAGGTAGGCGGAAAGAAAAGTTCGTCGAGAGCCCGGTGCCATTCATGGACGCACCAGTGCCGGGGCGGCTCATCCGGCGGCGCCAGCGGTGCACCGCTGCAATCGCTGACCAGCAGGGCGGCCAGGCACGCGAGGCCCCTCAACCAGGCTTTCACCAACGGCTGAGGTCGCCGTAGATGCGTTCGATCCGCACCCAGGCATCGGTGGTTTGCGCCACGGCGGCAAGGTACTGGCTGCGAGCGCTGATCAAGGTGCGCTGGGCATCCAGTACTTCGAGGAAGCTGAACTTGCCCATCTCGAAGCCCCGGGTGGCACTGTCCACCGCGCGCTGGGCTGCGGGCAGGATGATCTGGTTGAACGACTGCACCTCGCCCCTGGCGGTGCTCCATTGCTCCAGGGCCTGGCGGGTTTCGCTGCGCAGGCGCAGCTCGGTGGCGTTGCGCAGGTCCCGGGCCTGATCGGCGCGCCGGGCGGCGGACAGCACATTGCCCTGGTTGCGGTTGAACAGCGGCAGCGGCATCGACAGGCCCACCAGGTTCACCCGCTCGCGGGCACTGGCGTCGTACTGACTGCCAACGCTGACGTCGAGGTCGGGAATGCGCTGGGCTTTTTCCAGGCCCAGGGACGCCTCGCGCTGGACAATCTCCTGCTCCGCCAAACGCAGCTCCGCGGTCTCCTGCAACCGATTCAGCAATTGCGCCGAAGCCGGCGGAGTGACCACCGACAGCGAGGGCTCCTGCACGGCGGCAAAGTCCGTGGTGGCAGCGCCCGTGACCCTGGCCAACTGCCGATAGGCATTGTCCTGCTCCATCTGGCCACGATTGAGTTCCAGGCGAACTTCCGCCAACTGCACCTGGGCCCGGGTGGCCTCCACCGGCGAGGCCTTGCCGGCATTGACCCGCCCCTGGGCCACCGTGACACCGCGCTCGGCCAGGGCCAGGGAACGCCCGGCCAGTTGCGTGCGCTCCTGGGCCCGCAGGGCGGCGTAGAAAGCCTCCAGGACATCGGCCCGCAGCTGGTTGCCCCGTCGCTCCAGTTCCAGGGCCGCCAGCGCCTGTCCGCGACTGGCCAGCTCCACCCGAGCGCCGCGCTTGCCTCCCAGTTCCAGCGCCTGGCTGAGTTTGACCGAGGTGGTGCGGGTATCCCTGCGGGTGTCCTCGGCATCCACCGACAGCACCGGGTTGGGCATCAGCCCGGCCTGTTGGCGAGCGCCCCGGGCGATCTCGATCTCCCAGCGTGCGGCAGCCAGTTCGGGGTTGTTGGCAAAGGCATTGGCCAAGGCGCTATCCAGGCTCAGCGCGGATGGCTCGGCAGCACTCGGGGACTGCGCCAGCAGCGCCAGCAGCAGCGCCGCAGAGCAGCGCCAGGCTGCCCGGGGAAGTGTTCTCGGGAAAGTCGGCATAACAGGTTCCGGCCCCTATAGAGGCGAAGTTTCTGCGAAAGTGCAGCGGAACATATCGGTGGTTATTCAACAGCGCCCTGGCCGATATGGAACTGCAACAGTTCGCCCATTGACTGGGAGAGTTTCAATATCGACCAAGGGTAACTTTCGCTGCTTATCAGCAGGGTGGCGCAAAGATTACAAATCCGTTAGCAAAGGCTCTGCATCAACGTTCTGTATTAACATTCCGCCATCCAAAGACAATGCCAGACGCACTTTAAAACGCTCCACACAAAGTTAAGTGCGTCTCAAGCTACCTGCATGAAAGTGCACTTTTAAATTATTAATCCAGTCATTTACAGCAACTTTCTTTTACTGCCCCTTATCGCCGAGAACCTCATCAGCATGCGTATCCTGGTTATCGAAGACGAACTTAAAACTGCCGACTACCTGCATCAGGGACTGACTGAAAGTGGATATGTGGTGGATTGTGCCAATACCGGCGCGGATGGCCTGCACCTGACCCGCCAGCACGCCTACGACCTGGTGATCCTGGACGTCAACCTGCCGCAGATCGACGGCTGGGGCGTGCTGTGCCAGATCCGCCAGGACAGCAACACCCGGGTGATGATGCTCACAGCCCAGGGACGGCTGGCGGACAAGATCCGGGGGCTGGACCTGGGGGCCGATGACTACCTGGTCAAGCCGTTCGAGTTCCCCGAACTGCTGGCCCGGGTCCGCACCCTGATGCGCCGCAGCGAACAGGCAGCGGTGCCCGACGTGCTCAGGGTCGCCGACCTGGAACTGGACCAGGGCCGGCACCGGGCCTTTCGCGGTAAACAACGCATCGATCTGACCACCAAGGAATTCGCCCTGCTGCACCTGCTGATGCGTCAGAGCGGCGTAGTGCTGTCCCGGACCCAGATCATCTCCTTTGTCTGGGACATGAACTTCGATTGCGACACCAACGTGGTGGAAGTCTCGATCCGCCGCTTGCGAGCGAAGATCGACGACCCTTTCGAGCGCAAACTGATCCACACCCTGCGGGGCGTGGGCTACGTCCTCGAAGAGCGCGACTGAGCCGCACGATCGCCTCGCCGGCCAGACCACCTTTTTGCTCATGCATCTGCTGATGCCCCACCGGCTCCAGTTGCCCGATCTCGATCCCGTCCGACACGCCTTGCAGGAGCAGGCACATGCTCTCCCTGACAACAGCTCTGTAGAATGCCTGCTCCATTCTCAGCGCAAGGGACCGACATGCCTCATCAGCCTTGGATCTTTGGCCTTGTCATCGCCGTACTCGCCAGTGCCGCTGGCTGGGCGCCTGCCCAGGCCGCAGCACTGGACTGCGAGCACATCAGCGTCAGCGAACAGATCGATCGCTGCGCCCGGCAGGACAAGGATCGCGCCGACGCTGCGCTCAACCAGAGCTATCAGGCACTGCTGGTGCGGGTCCACAACCTGTATCCCAGCAACCTGCTGCAAGAACAGGAATACCTCGGCAAATTGAAGAATGCCCAGCGTGCCTGGATCAAATACCGCGACAGCAGCTGCGTGCTGGAAGCCTTCGAAGTGGAACCGGGCAAGCCGGCCCACGTCACCCTGATCAACCGCTGCGTGACCCGCCTGAGCAACGAGCGCACCCGCTACCTGGACCAACTGCTACCCAAATAATCGCACCCGCTGAAGAAAATTCGCGAAGCTGATCAGTAGCCCCCATCAGGTTGCGCCGATGCGTGCCGAGCCTCGCCCACGCGCCCACCAAAGTAGCTGGCACTGGCCACCCCCACCGCCCCCATCACCGCGCAATAGATCACGCAGATCCATGGGCTCCAGGGCATCAGGGCAATCAGCAATAACGGCGTGGTGCTGGCCCAGAGGGCATAGGCGATGTTGTAGGTGAAGGAAATGCCCGAGACGCGAATCCGCGGTGGAAACAGGCTGACCATCACCGATGGCACCGCCCCCACCACCCCGCAGCCCAGGCCGGCGATGGCGTAGGCCAGGCCGATCCACTCGCCGCCGCTGATCAGGCAGCCATAGAGCACGGCGATGCCCAGGGGCAGCAGCAGGCTGTAGAGCATCACCGTGCGCCAGGCGCCGAGGCGGTCGACGATCAGCCCGGCCAGGATGCAGCCGATGTTGAGGAAAACGATGCCCAGGCTACTCAGGGCAAAGGTATGGCTGGCGCTCATGCCGAAGCTCTTTTGCATCATGGTCGGGGTGATGACCACGAACACCACCACCGCCGAGGTCAGCACGCAGGTGAGGATCAGCGCCGGCAGGATCGCCAGCCGGTGCTCGCGCAGCACGGTGCGCAGGGGCAATTCGCCGGCGCTGTCGCGTTGGTTCTGCAGGGCCACGAACACCGGGGTTTCACTCAGCCAACGGCGCAGCCAAACGCCGATCACGCCAAACACCCCGCCCAGCAGGAAGGGGTAGCGCCAGGCATGATCGAGGATTTCCTCGGGGCTGAAGACCCGCGCCAGCAGGGTCGCGGTCAGCGCGCCCAACAGGTAGCCGAAGGTCAGGCCGGCCTGGAGGAAGCCCAGGGCATAGCCGCGATGGGCCCGTGGCGCGTGCTCGGCGACAAATACCCAGGCACTGGGCACTTCGCCCCCCACGGCGGCGCCTTGCAGCACGCGCAGCGCCAACAGCAGCAAGGGCGCGAAGTAACCGATCTGGGCATAGGTGGGCATGATGCCGATCAGCAGGCAAGGCAGCGCCATCATCAGGATGCTCAGGCTGAAGACCTTCTTGCGCCCCAACCGGTCGGCGAAGTGGGCCATGAGAATGCCCCCCAGGGGCCGGGCCAGGTAGCCGGTGACAAAGATCCCGAAGCTTTGCAGCAGGCGCAGCCATTCGGGCATTTCCGGAGGGAAGAACAGCTGGCTCAGGGTCAGGGCGAAAAATACGAAGATGATGAAATCGTAGATTTCCAGGGCGCCGCCCAGGGCGGCCAGGCCCAGGGTCTTGTAGTCGGCGCGGGAAAAGCGCGCCGGCGACGACTCAGTGGAAGGGGTCATAAAAGCAACTCGGAGGGTGGCAATCAGCAAGGCTGCACATGGTCTATGCAATCGTCCCGAGGAACAACCTTCAGTCGTTGGCGATCCGGGCTATAGACGAGCCTTGGCCATGGCAATGGCCGCCTGGATCGCGGCGCGGGCCTGTGGGCTGTTTTTCCAGCAACTGGAGCCCACCAGGGCCGAGGCCTGGGTGACGATGTCCAGGGCATCGGCGGCGGCCAACTGGCTCAGGGAAATGATCCCCAATTGCTCCAGGCGCCCCACCACTGTGGGCCCGACACCCTTGACTTTGAGCAGTGCGGCGCGTTCTTCGGGGGAAAATGACATCGGCTTTGAGTCCTTTGCAGTCCGTGGCAATTGCCGCATTCTTGCACAGTTCTCGGCCGCCTCAGCCTGGGGCGGCCGTCTTCCTTATAAACATAAGAAATCCGAGGTACTGACGTGGCCGCTGATATTCAAGATAGCCGCTCCGCCCGCTTTGCCCTGCGCTGTTCGAACTGGGCCGAACGCTGGTTTCCCGATTCCTGGGTGTTCGCCGCACTGGCGGTGATCATCGTCACCCTGGCCACCCTGGCCATGGGCGCCAAGCCCACCGATGCCGCCATGGCCTTCGGTGACGGCTTCTGGAGCCTGATTCCCTTCACCATGCAAATGGCCTTCGTGGTCATCGGCGGATATGTGGTGGCCAGCTCGCCGCCGGCGGTGAAACTGATCGACAAGCTGGCGCGCATTCCCAAGAACGGCCGCTCGGCGGTGGCCTGGGTGGCGCTGATTTCCATGGTCGCCTCCTTGCTCAACTGGGGCCTGTCCCTGGTGTTCGGCGGCCTGCTGGTACGGGCCCTGGCCCGACGCACCGAACTGCGCATGGACTACCGCGCCGCCGGGGCCGCCGCCTACCTGGGCCTGGGCGCTGTCTGGGCCCTGGGGCTGTCGTCCTCGGCCGCGCAGTTGCAGGCCAACCCCGGCAGCCTGCCGCCGTCGATCCTGGCCATCACCGGGGTGATTCCTTTCACCCAAACCATCTTTCTCTGGCAGTCGGGGGTGTTGTTGCTGGCCCTGATCGTCGTCTCGCTGATCGTCGCCTACGCCACCGCCCCGGGGCCCAACAGTGCCCGGGATGCCCAGGCCTGCGGGGTCGACCCGAGCTTCAGCATGCCCAAGCCGCAACCGCGGACCCGCCCCGGCGAGTGGCTGGAGTACAGCCCGTTGCTGACCATTCTCCTGGCGCTGCTGGCCGCCGGCTGGCTGTATCACGAGTTCGCCACCAAACCGGCGATCACCGCGATCTCTGGGCTCAACACTTACAACTTCCTGTTCCTGATGGCCGGCGCCCTGCTGCACTGGCGCCCGCGCAGCTTCCTCGATGCCGTGGCCCGGGCGGTGCCCACCACCACCGGGGTGCTGATCCAGTTTCCGCTGTATGGCTCGATCGCCGCGCTGATGACGGTGGTCAAGGGCGTGGACGGCCAGACCCTGGCCCACCACATCTCGACCTTCTTCGTGCAGATCGCTTCCCACGACACCTATGCCCTGCTGATGGGCCTGTACTCGGCGGTGCTGGGCTTCTTCATTCCGTCGGGCGGCGGCAAGTGGATCATCGAAGCGCCTTATCTGATGCAGGTGGCCAATGACCTGCAATACCACCTGGGTTGGGCGGTGCAGATCTACAACGCCGCCGAGGCCTTGCCGAACCTGATCAACCCCTTCTACATGCTGCCGCTGCTGGGAGTACTGGGCTTGAAGGCCCGGGACCTGATCGGTTTCTCCTTCGTCCAGTTGCTGGTGCACACCCCGCTGGTGCTGGTCCTGCTCTGGGCCCTGGGCACCACCTTGGCCTACTTGCCGCCCGTGATCCCCTGAAGGCTCGCCGAGCCCGCTCCGCCAAGACGGAGCGGGCCTGTGGACAAGTCTTTCTCGACGCGGATTTCAGACTTTTCAGAGGCCATCGCAGTGGACTCCTGAAGCATTCCTGTAGTCTTTGCGTCATATTCGGTTGTTACCGTGCCACCGAAATAGTTTGTAACGAATTTCCAGATCGACGTGCAAGGAGCCGACATGAGCGACGATACCGACCAGCGCGACACCCCCGAAACCAACGCCGACCAACCCACCGACACCAGCCGCCGCCGCTTCCTTGGCGGCGTTGCCGTTCTTGGGGTCGGCGCCACCCTGAGCGCCTGCAGCAAGCCCGGCGACCCCGCTGGCAAACCGGATGCACGTCCACTCTCCCCTACTGAGCTGGACAAGGCGCTGCGCGATCAGGTGAAGAACGTGGTGGTGCTGTTCGCCGAGAACCGCAGCTTCAACAACCTGTTCGCCAACTTCCCCGGCGTGGAAAAACCGCTTTCGGCCCTCAAGCCCGAAGCGTTCCAGCAACGGGACCGCGATGGCAGCCTGCTGTCGAAACTGCCGCCCATCTGGGGCGGCATCCTGCAAGTGGGGCCACAGACCCTGGACGGCATCACCTACCCGGTGGAAACCCAGTTCCAGGAAAACCTGCCCAATGCGCCGTTCGCCCTCAAAGGCCCCAGCGGCGAGGACCTGCCCCTGGGCCTGGTGACCCGCGACCTGTGGCATGTGTTCTACCAGAACCAGATGCAGATCAACGGCGGCAAGAACGATGGCTTCGTGGCCTGGGCCGACTCCGGTGCCCTGACCATGGGGCACTACGCCCAGACCCGTTACTCCCTGCGCCTGTGGGATGTGGCGCGAGAGTTCGTGCTTTGTGACAACTTCTTCCAGGGCGCCTTTGGCGGCTCCTTCCTCAACCACCAGTACCTGATCAGCGCCAAGGTGCCGTTCTACCCCGACGCGGCCAACTCGGTGGCCAAGTCGCAGATCGCCACCTTGCAGGGCGACGACCCCAAGGGCACGCGCCTCAAGCCTCTGGACAAGTCCCCGGCCAGTGCCATGGACGGTGCGCCGCAGTTCGGTCCCAGCGCCCTGACCCCTGACGGTTACGCGGTCAACACCATGGCCCCGCCCTACTGGCCGACCTGGATCCGCGACCCGGAGCGCCCGGACTACGCCAAACCCGACCTGCCCAGCGTGCTGGTGCCCCAGACCCACGAGCACATCGGCGACAAGCTGTCGAAGAAGAACGTCGACTGGGCCTGGTACGGCGGTGCCTGGCAGGCGACCCTGGAGCAGTTCAAGGATTCCGGCGGGATTCCCAAGATCCCCAACTTCCAGTACCACCACCAGCCGTTCAACTACTTTGTGCGCCAGGGTCCGGAGAATCCGGCCGAGCGTGCCAAGCGCCTGCGCGACGGCGGCCTGGGAGACGAGTCGAGCACCAACAAGTTCTTCGCCGACGCCGAGGCCGGCAAGCTACCAGCGGTGACCTTCTACAAACCCCAGGGCAACCTCAACCTGCACGCCGGCTATGCCGACGTAGCCGCCGGCGACCGGCATATCGACCGGGCCCTGAAAGTGCTGCGGGAAAGCCCGCAATGGAAAAACATGGTGGTGATCGTCACCGTCGACGAAAACGGCGGCTGGTGGGACCACGTGGCGCCGCCCCAGGGTGATCGCTGGGGCCCGGGCACGCGGATTCCAGCGCTGGTGGTGTCGCCGTTCGCCCGCAAGGGCACGGTGGATCACACGGTGTATGACACGGCCTCGATCCTGCGGCTGATCACCCGGGTGTTCCAGCTGGAAACCCTGGACGGCATCAAGGAACGTGATGAGGCCATGATTGCCCGGGGCCAGACGCCCATGGGCGATCTGACCAACGCCCTGCACTTCAGCGTCTGACCCCGGCGGGGCCCGCAACAGGCCCGCCAGCCACCGCAGAACCGAAGCTCAAGATCCGCTTCGGCTCTGCGGCATCGGCGCCAATAATAGCCATGTGACATCACGCACTTTACCCATCCACCCGACGGGTAATATCCTGCGCGCCACCTATTTGTTTCATCAGTTTTCCGATTGGAAAGGGAGTTCGTCGTCATGATCGTAGGCATCGACCTGGGGACCACCAACAGCCTGGTGGCGGTCTGGCGCGACACCGCCAGTGAGCTGGTGCCCAACGCCCTGGGCCAGCTCCTGACCCCCAGCGTGGTGGGCCTGGATGATGAAGGCCGGGTGCTGGTGGGCCAGGCCGCCCGGGAACGCCTGCACACCCATCCGCAACTGACCACCGCACTGTTCAAGCGCTACATGGGCAGCGCCACCGAAGTGCGTCTGGGGGATCGTCTGTTTCGCCCGGAAGAACTCTCGGCCCTGGTGCTCAAGAGCCTCAAGGAGGATGTCGAGCGCACCTACGGCGAGCCGGTGGAAGAGGCGGTGATCAGCGTGCCGGCCTACTTCAGCGACGCCCAGCGCAAGGCCACGCGGATCGCCGGTGAGCTGGCCGGGCTCAAGGTGGAAAAGCTGATCAACGAACCCACTGCCGCGGCCCTGGCCTACGGCCTGCACCAGCGCGACAAGGAAACCTCGTTCCTGGTCTTCGACCTCGGTGGCGGCACCTTCGACGTGTCGATCCTGGAGCTGTTCGACGGGGTCATGGAAGTCCGCGCCAGCGCCGGCGACAACTTCCTCGGCGGCGAGGATTTCGACAGCCTGCTGCTGGAGCACTTCATCGAACAGCAAGGCCGGGCGGCGGACTTTCCCGAGCGCCAGAGCGTGCTCCAGGCCCTGCGCCGCGAAGCCGAACGGGTACGCCGTGCCCTGGGCCAGGAGCCCAGCGCCGAGTTCAGCCTGCGCGTCGATGGCCGGCAATGGACCCAGACCATCACCCAGGCGCAGCTGGCGACCCTCTACACGCCCCTGCTGGAACGCCTGCGGGCTCCCATCGAGCGGGCCCTGCGCGATGCGCGGATCCGCGTCAGCGACCTGGATGAAATCCTCCTGGTGGGCGGCGCCACCCGCATGCCCCTGGTACGCAAGCTGGCGGCGGGGCTGTTCGGGCGCTTTCCTTCCATCAGCCTCGACCCCGACGAAGTGGTGGCCCAGGGCGCGGCGGTCCAGGCCGCCCTCAAGGCACGCTCCGCGGCCCTGGAAGAAGTGGTCCTGACCGACGTCTGCTCCTACACCCTGGGCATCGAAACCTCCCAGCAGTACGGCAACCAGATCGAGGGCGGGCATTACCTGCCGATCATCGAGCGCAACAGCGTGGTGCCGGTGAGCCGGGTCAAGACCGTGCAAACCCTGCACGACAACCAGGAACAGGTGCTGCTGAAGATTTTCCAGGGCGAGAGCCGCCTGGTGCGCGACAACGTCGCCCTCGGCCAGCTGGAAATGCAGGTGCCCAAGCGCCCGGCCGGTGAAGTCTCGCTGGACGTGCGCTTCACCTACGACATCAACGGCCTGCTGGAAGCCCAGGTGAGCATTCCCCTGACCGGTGAGAGCCGTTCCCTGGTGATCGAGAACAACCCCGGCGTGCTGACCCCGGAAGAAATCCAGGAGCGGCTCAAGGCCCTGGAGCAACTGAAGGTCCATCCCCGCGACCAGCAGGTCAACACCTTGCTCAGCGCCCGCCTGGAACGTCTGTATCAGGAAAACCTTGGGGAATTGCGCGAACAGATCGGCTATTGGGCCGGGCAATTCCAGCAAGTGCTGGACACCCAGGACGAGCGCAAGATCCGCGAAGTGCGCAACCAACTCAGTGAACAGCTGCAGAGACTGGAAAACGGCCACTGGCACTGAGGAGCGGCGACATGGATTGTTGGGCCCTGCTGGAACTGCCGGACGATGCCGATGAGCGCAGCATCAAGCGCAGCTACGCCAAACGCCTGAAAACCACCCGTCCCGATGAGGATGCCGAAGGCTTCCAGCGTCTGCGCGAGGCCTACGAGCGGGCGCTGCAACTGGCACGCTGGCGCGAAGAGGAACAAGAACGACCGACTTCCCACACGACGCTAGCCAGCACGCTCCCGACCATGACACCGGCGAATGACGCCAACCTTCGACATTGGTCGCAACTGCTGGAGATCCAACCCGCGGCTCAAGCGCTGCCAATCACCCGGCAAACCGACGACCCGGCACAGCCTCTGCTGCTGAACCTGAGTCGGCACACACTGCCACAGCGCTGGCAACAGGCCCTGGACCTGGATTGTGCGCCAGCTTTTGAAGCCGGTTTGCTGCGTCTTTGCTTCGAACAGCCAGGGCTTCGCACTGCCATCACCACCTGGGCGGTGCAGCACCTGCAATGGCTGACACCCTGGCAGCAGGTGCACATGACACCCTGGGAAGAAGAGGCGCTGACCAGCGGGTTGTTGCAGCAATACCGGCAGACCCTGCAAGAGCTTCTGGAAACCCGGCAGGAACCGGAATTCCTCCATTCCCTCGAAACCTACAGTAAACAGCCCTGGATGCAGGTGTTCGACCGTCGACAGGAATGGCAACGAATCGTCATGCAATTGCTGTACGACACTCAGTGGAGCCTGCCGTTGCTCGACCGAGTCTGCCAACTCCTGGGCTGGGACGATGCCTGCGGGGTCCATCCGGAACCCGCCTGGATCTGGCATAGCCTGATCCAACGCTGTGAGCAGGAAGCCTTCTTCCACGCCCTGCAAGCCAAGGCGCAAGACCACAAGACCTGGGCACCTGAAGTTCAGGCGGCGCAACTGCTGCTCAATCCCTTGTCACGCCGGCAACAGCAGAACCTGATCCTGGACTTCGGCGTAGACCACTGGGTCGCCTGCCAGGATCTTGCGCAAACCCTGAGCGGGCGTTACCCGCAACTGATCGAGCGTCTGCCCTGTAGCGACGTTTTCTTCTGGCGCAAGTTCATGCCTCGGCCCCCAGCGGCGCAGACCTGGATCAGGGTCTGGGCTGCCCTGGCTCTGGCCTTGACCCTGTTCTTCCTTAATCAGGAGGATCATTCAGCAATGCCTGCCTTGTTATTCGGGGGAACGATCGCGTTGATTCCCACGGCGGTGGCACGCTTGATCATGCTCCTGCTCTGGGTGCCCACATCTCATCAGATGATTGCCCTTGATCTGTGGCTCAGCGAACGCCTGCTGCCCAGACGTCTGAATCCCCATGGCGAGTGGTTGATATTGCGCCACGCAGTCCCCCAGTTGGCGATGCTTGCAGTTTTCGCGGCCTTGCTGGGACCGCTGGGGATGGCCGGATACTCGGGTTTCATCCTGATCGGCCTGTTGCATGACAAACGGATCGGGCATCTGGACCCAGGTTTCAGTGAAAGACACCCTTACCTGACTGCGTTGCACTGGAGCCACTGGAGCCCACTGCAAGTTATTTTCCTGCTGCTCATGAGCGGCATCATCCTGGCGTGCCGAATCCATTATCCCGCCTATCCTCTGACACGCTTGCTGCCTGGTTGAACAGGTACGGGCCGAACGTTCATTTACACAATGCCCTTCCCCCCTGCATGGGGTTCACGCTGAAAAGGATCTGAGCATGTTCAAATTCGCAGGAATCTCCCTGGCCCTGGCGGCCGCCGCGTTGAGCACCAGCGTCATGGCCGATGTCGAGGTCGATCTGGGCAGTCCGCAACGTGTCACCCAACTCTTCGCCTACCCCAACAACTGCAACGTGATCTGCTATCGCAACTGGACCCTGGAGCAGACGGTGGAGCACTACCTGACCCAAAGCGTGCAGCGCGATGGCTACAGCGCGGCCAAGGTCAGCGTGAAAACCGCCAACGACAAGGTTGTCGCCTCCATCAGCGGCGTGCCCGAGGGCTACGACAAACCGTTGAGCGCCCTGCTCGATGCCGGCGACCTGGCCTATAAAGGCGCCAGCCAGCTCAATGCCGATGGCAAATGGGCCTACAGCTGGTACCTGTTCCTGCCTCTGGGCATGGCCCTGGAAAACCGCAAGAGCGTCGAGCTGCTGCACTTCCCGCCGGACTATTCATTGACCCAGGCCCAGGACTACCTGGAGTCGGCCACCACCGACCGCTGGGCTACCCTGCTCACCGTCAACGGCATTGCCGCAGAGCAAACGCCGGCGTACCAGACCATTGTCGACATCGCACCGATCGCCGCGCCATCGAGTGCCGGCAAGGACCTGGAAGGGGTCTACAGCTACTTCAACAACTACCAGACCACCATGGTCAAGCAGGTCAGCCAGAACGCCAGCGGCGCGGCCTTGCCGATGGTGGCTTTCGGTGCGCCCGTGCGTAACTGGCTCAAGCAGCAATATGGGGTCACGGTGAATGTGCTGGGCCTGGCGCAGATCAGCCCCAGCGAAGGCGTGAAGGTGCCGGTACTGGGCTCCAACCACCCGAGCTACATCTGGTACGCGGCGGACCCGGACAACTATGACAACGACGAGGCCAAGGCCGACGCCGCAGGGCTGAAAGTCATGGGACAGGATTTGAGTGCGGCCTGCTGGCAGGCCGGTATGGGCAGCAAGCCGGGGACGGACCCGAGCACCCTGCTCAGCAGTTGCACCCAGACCTGGCAGGTGACGCAAAAAGAGCAGACCTGCGAGTTGTTCTACACCTCGGTACGCAAGCTGACCGAGCAACAGGCCGCGGCCAAGTGCAGCAGCGCACCGGTCACGACCCAGCTCAAGCAGCTCAAGGCACCGGCACCGGCGCCAAGCACCGAGGTGCCGCACCTCTGAAGTCCGCCGCTGGCCGCTGCGCCTTCACGCAGCGGCCAGCCCGCATTCAGACGGCGCCGAGGGGACGCAGGCGATATTGCGGTGGCAGTTGTTCGAAACCGCTGATGGTCGTGTCCAGGCTCTTCCAGCGACCGTCCTTGATCCCGTAGATGCAGCCGTGGATCGACAGGCTCTGCCCGCGATGCCAAGCGTTCTGCACGATGCTGGTATGGCCGACGTTGGCCACTTGCTGGATCACGTTCAGTTCGCACAGGCGGTCGACTTGTTCTTCTTCCGTGGCCAGTTGTGCCAGCGCCTCGCGGTGCTCGTAGTACAGGTCACGAATCGAACGCAGCCAGCCATCGATCAGGCCAAACTGGCGATCCTGCATCGAGGCGCGCACGCCGCCGCAACCATAGTGGCCGGTGACCAGGATGTGTTTGACCTTGAGTACATCCACCGCGTACTGGATCACCGACAGGCAATTGAGGTCGGTGTGCAGCACGACGTTGGCCACGTTACGGTGCACAAACAGGTCGCCCGGCAACATGCCGACGATCTCGTTGGCTGGCACCCGGGCGTCCGAGCAGCCGATCCACAGGTACTCCGGAGTCTGCTGGCGGGCCAGCTTGGAGAAGAATTCCGGATCTTCCTGCTTGATCGCTTCGGCCCAACGCGCGTTGTTATCAATCAGATCTTGTAGTTCGTTCATGCTGTGAAGCCTCAAGAATGATGCGCAGCTTTGACAGACGAGTGCCTGTCGAGGTCACGCCAATAACGGCAGATACCGGTTATCCCTGCCGGGGAATCTTCACCGGGGCTGTGGGTCCACCCTGTAAGCCCCTAAAAGTATTAGCAATCGCCATGACCGAATCACGACGCCCCTTCAACGCGCCCCAGCCCGAGCCGATCGACGATGATCAGGATCGCATGGGGTCCATGGAGGAACTGCATTTCGATGACGACGAACCCGGCGCCCTCAGCAGCACCGGCCTCACCAGCGACGGCTCCAGCGACGACGACCTGAGCCTGGAAACCCTGATCCGCGAGGATGGGGCCCGTTCTGCCCGGGAAATCGGCGCCGATAAACCGGCGGACTGGGATCTGAGTATTGTCGATGCCACGGACATTGGGGGTGGCAGTGGTCTGGATGAAGCCGAACTGGCACGTCGCGACCCGCTGGACGGCAAACCCTGAGCTCGGCGCCACATTTAATGACGCCCTCTCCCGCAGAGCCGGCTTGCCGGCGAAGAGGCCCTCAAGCCATACATCGCCGCGAATGGCGTCTTCGCTGGCAAGCCAGCTCCTGCAGCTGCCTGCGTGCTGGTTGAAGGCTCAGTCGACCAGGGTGCAGGCCATCACCAGGGCGTCTTCGCGACCGCCCACCGCCGGGTAATAGTCGCGGCGGCGCCCGACTTCATTGAAGCCATAACGCTCGTAAAGCCGATAAGCGGTCTGGTTGCTGGAACGCACTTCGAGGAAACATTCGCGCGCGTCCTTTTGGTAGGCGCGCTTCATCAGTTCCTCCAGCAGCCGCAGGCCCAGGCCGCGGCCCTGGCTTTCCGGCTTGACGGTGATGTTCAGCAGATGCGCCTCGTCAATGATCACCTGGATCACTCCGTGGCCCACCTGCTGGCTGCCTTCGAACATCAGCCAGACTTCGTAGGACTTGAAGGCATCCATGAAAATGCCCCGGGTCCAGGGGTGGCTGAACGCGGCATATTCGATTTTCAGGATGGCATCCAGGTCCGCCTCGGTGGCCAGGCGGAAGGTCAACGCGTCACTCATTGGTCATTGTGCTCATCAGTGCTTTTCCAGCGCGTCATCAATCGACGCATGGCTTGCCAGACATCAGCCTTACGCTGTGGCTCTTCCATTAATAGTTCCAGGCCGGGCAAGGCCCAGGCCGAACCCAGGCCTTCGACCTGCAGTTCACGGTTGTAGGATTCAGCGTTGGCTTCGCCGGCGAAACGTACGGCCGGCAGACCGATCAGCCACAGGCAGACGCAGGGCTCTTCTTCGATTCGCACGCCGACAAAGGCCTGGACGAAGTCCCGGGCGGCTTCCGGACCTTGATCGAGGTTGCCCCGGGTCAGCATCGGCCAGCGCACCGGCTCGGCGAGGATCTGCGGGCTGTCCGGCAGGCCGGCGGCGCGCAGCATGTCCTTGAGCAGCAAGTAGGCCGGGTCGCGGCTCTGGAAGGCTTCGCCTGTGGGTAACTCCACCAGCAGCAGGCAACGGCCGGCCCGCAGCAACTGCAAGGCAAAACGCGGCGGCGGTACCACCGGCGCCTTGACCACCGGGGCCGGGGCTTCTTCGCCCTCGGCCACTGGCTTGCTGGCTGTCTTTGCAGGCGCGGTGGACGGACGCGGCACCTCGATTTTCGGCCGTTCGACGGTCCTTGCAGCCGCCGCCGGGGCCTTGGCCTCGACCACAGGGGCAGGCGGGGCCTGCACCTCGGGTTCCGGCAAGGCCAGCAATTCAGGACGCGAAGGGGCGGCAAAGGGCAATGCGCTGCGCGGCAGCCAACTGACCACCTGCATGGCGGACAGATAAGCGCGACGACGGGACTCGATAAGCAAAGGTCGGCCACTTGTGGATAACTGAGGTGGGGGATTCTACCGTCCTTCGCCAAAGATCGCCTGCTGTTGATTGCGCGCAAAAGCGACAGTCCGTCTCATACCTGGGTCCGGGGGTGAATCGTCGGCCCCCTGATGCAGTACAATCGCCGCTTTTCATTGCCAACCAGCCGGCCATTCCGATGATCGAACCCAAGCGCGTCTTGCGCGCCCTCGCCGAACACTGGGCACTTCTGGAGCCGCTGTGCGAGCACTTCGACCAAGGCACCCTGAGTCTTGCCGAACTGCGTTCACAGCTGTCTGCCCAACAACTGGACAGTACGCCCCAGGACATCACCCACCTGCTGGATGTATGGATACGCCTGGACATCCTGGTCCCGGTGGCGAAAAGCCCGAACCGTTTCGAGCTCAATGCACAGATCCACGACTTCCTCGCCTACCTGCGCCGTGAACACCGCCTGGGCCTGTGCCTGGAAATCGAAGCCTACCTGCGTCACCTGGAGCGCCTGGCAGGTTACATCCAGGACGCCTTCGACGTGCGCGACGGCAACGACCTGGCGCGCCAGTTGCGGCTGCTGGACATGCGCGTGCGCGATGTCCTGAAGAAGCTTGCCAACGACGAACAGGCCCTGGTGGCCGTGGCCGAACGGGCCAAGACCAGCGACCGGCAGATTCCCCTGCGCCAGCGCTACGCTGAGGTGCTGGCCACCTGGGACGAATACGTCGAGCCGATGATCCAGCTGGTGAACGCCGACGGCGCCTTCGAACAAGGCGTGCGCAAGGTGGAAAACGTCCTGCTGCGCCTGCTCACCGAGCAGCAGCGCCTGGGCCACCTGGTGGACGACGACATGCTGCTGCGCACCCACGCGCGGATCCTGGAAATGCAGACCAGCGCCCAGCTGACCCTGCGCCACGCCCGGGAACTGCTGTTGCCGCTGCGTGAGGAAGCCCGCCGCCACAACGCCGTGACCCGTGGCGCGGCCCTGGCCCTGGCGGCCATCCGGCGCAAGGGCATCGACGCGGTGCCCCAGGCGGCGATGCCGATGTTCACCCGTCCACAGAGCACCTTCCTCGGCAGCTCCGGCCAGGTGGAAGCCTATGTCTACGCCCTGGCCCGCTTCGAGCCCAAGCCGGCGCGTTTCCCCAAGGCCCACAAGACCCACAAGGGCCTGGCTCCCAAGGCGCCGCGCACGGTTCGGGAAATGCTCGAACGCTGCGAAGACGCCCTGCCGATGCCGGACCTGATGAGCTGGCTGCTGGACCAGGAGCCGGATGGCGCCACCGACGAACTGCTGTACTGGTTCTCGCGCCTGTCGCGGGAAAAACGTTTCAAGCGCGAGCGCCTAGAACGCCGCGACTACCACACCCAGGAGCACCAGGTCAGCCTGCGCTCCTTCGCCCTGCTCTCGGCCCGCGATGACACCGCCGAGCATTCTGCGAGCAACGCCAATGCATCTTGATCTTTCCGAACTGTCCCAGCTGGCGCCGATCTTCCGCGAGCTGTTCAAGGGTTACCACGTCAGCCGCCGCGACCCGGAGCTGTACGCGCAATTGTCGAACTTCCAGGACCAGTACCGCACTCTGTTCAAGGCCCTGGGCTTCGAGCTGGTGTGCGATACCCGCGGCTTCTACTACTTTGTCCCCGACAACGCCGCCGCCCAGGTGAACAAGACCGCCCAGCGCCTGGCGCTGTTCACTTTCATCCTGGTGGAGCATCTGGCCGACCAGGGCCGCGACCCGATTGCCGTGCTTGATGGCGGCAGCCTCGGCCGTGACGAACTGCCGTCCTTGCTGGAGAAATACCGCGACCTGTTCATCCAGGCTGAAGTGCAGACCCAGGAAGAGCTGGAAGAGAAAATCATGCGCCGCATGACCCAGCTGGGTTTTGCCGCCGAGGAACCGGGGATCTACCGCTTCCTGCCGCCAATGCACCGCTTCCTCGACGTTTGCCTGTCGGTGCAACAGGACCGCGACCTGGCCGCCAGCCTGCACAGCGTGCTGCCGTTGCCGACCCCGGTGCTGGTGGACGACGACAGCGACGAGAAACTGCTGCAGACCGATGACCCGCTGGACCTGAGCGAATTCGACGAGTCCGAAGAAAGTGAAGAAGACGCGCTGGCCCGGGCCATCGCCGAAGAACAGGAGCTCGACGCATGAGCAAGGAACGCTACGGCATCCGCCGCTTTGCCCTACTAAACACCGCTGGTTACAGCCTCGGCCTGTTCCCCCTGGAAGAGCCGCTGTCGGTCTACGGGGCCAACAACCTGGGCAAGTCGGCGTCGATCAACGCCCTGCAATTCCCGATCCTGGCGCGCATGTCGGACATGAGCTTCGGCAAGTACAGCCTGGAACAGTCCCGGCGCTTCTACTTCGCCTCCGACACCAGCTACATCCTGGTGGAAGTCTCGCTGCCCCACGGCCCTCATGTGATTGGCGTGGTCGGGCGCGGCCCGGGCGGCGGCTTCGGCCACCAGTTCTTCGCCTACGCCGGCCAGCTGGACCTGGCGCATTACCAGAAGGACGACACCTGCCTGCGGCAGAAAGAGCTGTTCACCAACCTGGAGCGCCAGGGTCTGAAGGCCTATGAGCTCAAGCCCGATGAACTGCGGCGCCTGCTGGTGGGCGGTCATACCTCAATTCCACTGGACCTGACCCTGATCCCGCTGCGCTCGACCAGCGAGCAGAGCCTGAAGACCTTCCGCGCGCTGTTCATCAACCTGCTGCACATGCGCGAGATCACCGCGGCCAAGCTCAAGCAGCTGTTCCTCGATGCCTTCGAGCACAGCCTGCGCTCCGGCAGCGTCGACTACATCGCCGCCTGCGACGAAGCCTTCCGCGATGTGCGGCGTATGGAGCAGGACTACAACTCCCTGGTGGCCGCCGGCCCTCTGGTGGAAGCCCTGGCCAACGGCGTGAAGCAGCGGGACATTCTGCGGGGCAAGCTGCATCGCCTGTCGCCGCTGCTGGATTCGCTGCTGGGCACTTGGTCGGACTACGCCGGCGCGCGCAAGGAAGAGCTGACCATCCAGGCCGAGCACTACCGTAATGAGCAGGACGCGCTGCAAAACGACCAGCGCAGCAGCACCCAGGAAATGATGCGCCTGGAACGGGAAATCACCGGCACCCAGCGCTGGCTCGGCGAGCTGTCGGTGCTCAAGCACCGCTTCGCCCTGGTGGATGACGTCAAGGTCCTGGAACAGCAACTGCTGGCGGCCAAGGATGCCCACGATGAACTGGCCGGCGCCCTGGCCCAGTCCCGGCAGTTCTCCGCCGAAGACCTGGAAGAACGCCTGCGGGATCTGGAAAAGCGCCTGAAGTCGGTCAAGCAGCAACTCGATCACGCTGACAACAACAGCTATGCCCGCCTGCGCGAGGAGTTCTCCCAGCAGGACGTGGAGCGCCTGATGCGCCTGTTCAACAGCGCGCTGTTCAGCCTGCCCCTGGGCGAGCATGGCATCGCCCTGGACGACAACGGCGAGTGGGTGAAGTCGGTGGAGCTGATCCTCGACGGCTTCAAGGGCGAGCGTTTCGAAGTGCCGGGGTTGACCATCGACCTCTCCCACATCGAGCCGCCAGCCTTGCAGGCCCTGGCCGACCGCGCCGCCCTGCGGGATCAGAAAGAGCGTCTGGAAAAAGAACTCAAGCAGCTCAAGACCCAGGCCGCCGTGGCCGCCGACCGCGCCGCGAGCAAGACCCAGACCGAGGCCCTGTACCAGCAGGTACTGGATGCGCAGAAGGCCCTGGAAGACTTCCGCCGTGCCCAGACCCTGAGCGCCGAGGAAGGCGAGAAGCTGGAACAGCTGGCGCAGATGGAAGCCGCCCAGGACGAACTCAAGCGCTCCAGCGATGCCTTCACCGAACGCGTCCAGCAACTGTCCGCCAAGTTGCAACTGGTGGGCCGGCAGATCGCCGACATGGAAGCCAAGCAGCGCACTCTGGATGACGCCCTGCGTCGCCGTCAGCTGCTGCCGGCGGACCTGCCGTTCGGCACGCCGTTCATGGACCCCGTGGACGACTCCATGGACAACCTGCTGCCACTGCTCAACGACTACCAGGACAGCTGGCAGGGCCTGCAACGGGTCGACGGGCAGATCGAGGCGCTGTATGCCCAGGTACGCCTCAAGGGCGTGGCCAAGTTCGACAGCGAGGATGACGTCGAGCGCCGCCTGCAACTGCTGATCAACGCCTATGCCCACCGCACCGACGAAGCCCTGACCCTGGGCAAGGCGCGCCGCGCGGCGGTGACCGACATCGCCCGGACCCTGCGCAATATCCGCAGTGACTACGACAGCCTGGAACACCAGCTGGCGCTGTTCAACCGCGAGATCAACAAGCGCCAGGTGTCCAACCTGCAGAGCTTCCGCATCGTCCTGGCGCCGAACAAGGAAGCCCTCAAGCACATCGACCAGATCATCCACAGCGCCGGCCAGTACGAGGAAGGCGAGACCCTGTCGGTGTTCGACCTGAGCCAGAGCGCCGAGCAGGACAACAAGAACGAAGAGGCCAAGGAGTACCTGGCGCGGCTGGTGGCAGCCAACCACAACCAGTTGGGCCTGAAGGACTTGTTCGAGCTGGCGTTCGAGATCACCAAGGTCAACGGCCAGCCGGTGATCCACACCGACATCGATGGCGCAGCGTCCAACGGCACCACCATGACCATCAAGGCGCTGACCAACATGTACCTGTTGCTGCACTTGATGGACCGCGACCAGGCCGGGCGCATTCGTCTGCCTTACTACCTCGACGAAGCGGCGGACATCGACGAACGCAACCAGGCGGCGCTGCTGGAAACCAGCCTGCAGCTGGGCTTCGTGCCGATCCTGGCCAGTGTGAAGCCGCAGGTGTCGGCCCAGGTCGCCATCGACCTGGAAGGCGGCAGCGGACCGAACGGCATCTACATCGATGAGGCGGACTGGAAGTTCATCCGTCGTCACGATCAGGTCAAGGCGACTCTGAACGTGGAACCCGAAGCAGAAGCGGAACTGGACGAAGTCTGACTGGGTAACGCTGCAACGTAAAAGGCCGCGCTCTTGGGAGCGCGGCCTTTTTTATTGGATCACTTTTGTAGGAACTGGCTTGCCAACAAAAGCGTGCTCTGGGCTTGAGGGCTGCTTCGCTCCTACAACAGGGTTACTTGCCCAGGGGGATCTTGGGAGCCCAGGTCAGCCATTCATCCTCGAACTTGTCGAACAGCGGGAAGGTCTGCTGGGGACGGGCCGGGTTGCCCATGCGTTCGCCATCCGGGGTGGCGAAGGCAATGCCGCCCTGGATCAAGGTTTCCAGGGATTCGGTGCGCACTGTGGCGCCCTTGAACAGGCCAAAGTCCACACCGAATCCGCTGCTGTTCCAGAAGCGCGTGCCACCACGAATCAACGGCGCGTACTTGGGTTCGATGAGGATATGGATCAGTACCCGGTCGGCGGTCTGTCCCAGTTCGTAGCCGGTGACCTTGCCCACGGTCACTTCCCGGTAAGTCACTGGGACACCCACCTTCAGCGAACCACGGCGAGCAGCACTCAGCACCAGGCTCAGACCCGCTTCCTGGGAGCTGGCTTCCGGTGGCTGCGGCAAGGCGACAAAGCTGGTTTGCACGCCTTGGTTCTTCGCCGCGGGCTGAACCTCGATGTATTGACCGGTCACCAGGGTTTCCAGGTTCGAGGTCTTCATCAGTCCCAGTTCCGGCTTGACCACCCAGAACTGGCTGCCGACCCGGGCAATACGTTCCGGCACTTCGGTGATCCTCGCCTTGAGCATTACCGATTGCAGGTCGGCGCTGAGGGTCACTTCTTCCAGTTTGCCCACATCCAGGCCCTTGAAGCGCACCGGCGTTCCGGCACGCAGCCCATCGGCGCGATCAACCTTGATGTTGATCAGGGTGCCACGCTGCGCCGCCTCTTCCTGGTTGGCGAACAGACGGAACCGCGGAATGCGCTTTTTCAGCGGCACGTTGGGCAGCGGCGTCTCGAAAGCGATGCCGCCGGCCATCAGGCTTTGCAGCGACTCACTCTTGATCTGGATACCGCCAGTGAGGCCGCCCGTGAGGGTGATGCCGCTGACGTTCCAGAAGCGCGTCGAGCCGTTGACCAGTCCCTCGTATTCTTTCTCGATATGAACACCGATCACCACTTGCTTGCGGGTGTGGGAGAACTGATAGCTCTGCACCGAACCGACCTTGACCTGTTTGTAAAGAATCGGGCTGCCCACCTCCAGGGAGCCGAGATTGTCGGTAAACAGCACCATGTGCAAGCCGGGTGCCCGCAGGTCCAGGGGTGGGGCCTTGGCCCGCGCCTCGAACTCCCGCTGGGGGGCGGCGCCCTTGTCACCGGGGCGAATGGCGATGTAGTTGCCTTTCACCAAGGCCTCGAGCCCCGTGATACCCGCCAGGGAGATCGAGGGTTTGACAGTCCAGAACTGGGTACCCTGGACCAGATAATCCTCGGCCAGTGGGTCGAGGGTCAGCTCGGCGGTGGCACTCGTCAGGTCGGAGTCGACCTTCAGGGCTTTCAGGCTGCCCACCTGGATGCCTTTGTACATCACGGGCGTGCGCCCTGCCTGCAGGCCTTCGAAATCGGTGAGTTTGACCTTGACCCGGATGCCCGCCTGGGCAGCATCGAAATCTTCGTACAGGCGGAACGGCAGGCTAGGATCGGTGGGCGGGCTGTCCTTGCGATTTTCCGGAGTGGCGAACGCGATACCGCCGGCCACTATGCTGGACAGGGACTCACTGCGTACTTTTACCCCGGACAGATTGGCGTCGATGCTGATGCCGCTGGCGTTCCAGAAGCGTGTGTGTTTGCGCACCAGATTGGCGTAGGTCGGTTCAATGTAGACCTTGAGCTCGACGGTGTTCTGATCCTCGGAAAGCAGGAAGCTCTTGATCTGTCCGACCTGGATTTGTTTGTAGAAGACCGGACTGCCGCGGCTCAACGACCCCAGGCGTTCGGCCTTGATGGTCAGGTGCAGGCCAGGCTTGGCATCCGATAACGGTGGCTCTTCGGCCAGGGCCTTGAACTTGCGCGTGGGCTCTCCTTCTCCGGGATTGACCGCGATGTAATTGCCTGAGACCAGGGTTTCCAGACCGGTGATCCCGGCCAGGCTGACACTAGGCTTGACCAGCCAGAAGCGGGTGTTGGTCTTCAGGTACTGTTCGACATCCTTGTTCATTTCGACCGTGGCAATCACCCCCTTGGAGTTGCCCTCATCGTCCAGAGCCAGAGTCTTGACCTTACCCACAGGCATGCCTTTGTAGACTACTTCGGTCTTGTTGGCCTGTATTCCTTCGCCGCTTTCAAAGCGCAACTGGATCTCGATACCGGTCTGGCTGTAGGCACGCCAACCCAGCCAGCCACCGATGATCAAGGCAATCAGGGGCAGCACCCAGATGGCCGACCAGTTGGAGGCCGGGCGGGTTTTGGCGGTAGGCAAATCACTCATGGTCGTCGTCCGACTCCGTGTTATCCCAGATCAGTCGGGGATCAAAAGTTACTGCGGCCAGCATGGTCAGGATCACCACGCTGGCAAAGGCGACCGCACCGAGATTGGCCTCGATACTGGCCAGCCGGCCAAAGTTGACCACCGCAACCAGAATGGCGATGACGAAAATATCCAGCATCGACCAGCGACCGATGAACTCGATAAAGCGGTACATGATAATCCGTTGCCGCGCTGACAGTGGCTGGTGACGCTGCACCGAGAACAGCAACAGGGCAATGCCCACCAGTTTGAAGGTAGGCACCAGAATACTGGCGACAAACACCACGGCGGCGATGGGGAACATTCCATGTTGCACCAGTTGGATGACCCCGGACATGATGGTGCTCGGGTCGCCCTGGCCCAGCGAGCTGACGGTCATGATCGGCAGGACATTGGCGGGTATATAGAGAATGGCGGCGGTAAGCAGCAGGGCCCAGGTACGCAGGATGCTGTTGGGACGCCGTGGGTGTACCAAAGCTCCGCAACGAGTGCAGGTCTGCCCGTCGCTGTCGGCCTCCTGCCGGTTCAATTCATGGCATTCGGTGCAAATCAGAATGCCTGCATCAATCGCCCGCATGTATGTCTTCTCCCGATAGCGCCTGCCAGACCTGATGAGGCGACATCACCACTTCCAGCCAGACCTGCACCAACAACAGACTGATGAAACACACCAGCCCCAGGCCTACGGTGATGGAGGCCATGTCGGCCAACTTGACGATGGCCACCAGTACGCCCATCAAGTAGACCTCGAGCATGCCCCAATCGCGCAAATGGTGATAAATGCGATAGAGCAGCAAACCGTAACTACGGCCGATGTTCCAGCGGATACTTAGAAGCACCAGAAGTTGGCAAATAAGCTTGAGTAATGGAATGCCCATGCTGCACAGGAATACCACCAGCGCTACGCCTTCCATGCCGGTATCGAACAGGCCTTGTACCCCACTCCAGACCGTATCTTCGGAAGACTGTCCCAATAGATTGAGCTGCATGATGGGTAGAAAGTTCGCCGGCACGTAGAGCAATAAGGCGGCTATTACCAGAGCCAGGCTGCGTTCGACCACATTATGCCGATGGGCATACAGCTCATAGCCACAACGCGGGCACTGTGCTTTCTCGCCAAGGGCGAGCGTTGGCTTGCGCATCAGCAGGTCGCACTCATGGCAGGCAACCAGGTCGTCCAGTGGTAGTTCTGACAACCCGGGGGCGTCAACCGGATCTGGCATAGAGGGCTCTGGAAGTGGAAAAAGTAGCGGCTATTCTAGTGTTCCAATTCGAAAATAACTGTGCAATTTTGTTTGCGAATAAGAGCAAT